>NZ_QPMG01000018.1:0-7151 GCF_003336825.1 Proteus sp. CA142267
CTTACACCACCAGATTGATGCTCAACTTTATATTCTGCGTAATTATGGATATCACTAAAGCCTAATGTACCTGTATCTAACTGATTATTTTTTGCATCAGCTTTACTGCTGATCACCGCACCATCAAGCTGGGTATGTTTACCCACGGTAAGATCAAATCCTTGATTGCCTGCAAATAAGCCGGTTTGTTCTTCCACTGAACGGTATTTACTGTCCATTTTATCGCGACTAAACGAGATATTGGCTGAACCTCCCGGTGTGCCCATCACATTGACACTACCACCCACACTTTCGCTCGATTGCTTCGATTTGTAGTCATCAATGGATTGCTGGCTTTCAAGATGTAAATCCCCACCCACTTTCGCAATAACTTTATCACCTTGAGCTTGTGCGCCTTTTAGGGTTGTATCTTGACCACTTTGTAAGGTGAGAGTTTGCCCTGCATTTAGCGTCGTATTGGTGTAATAGGTGTGATCGCCCTCTTCAAATCCCTTACCTCGACTACCATTGGCATTAATGTTAACGCCAACACCGCCAGAGCCCACTGTCACACCAACGCCAACAGAAGCGCTTTTACTTTCGTTTTTGCTGTCTGTTGTATTTCGCTGAGAGAACTCAGATTTACACTAAAATTCAGTTCATTCTCCCAGTCGAATAACTATTTATTCAACGGGTGGAGAATGAATAAATCAACTCAAAAGACTTCTGTGTGGAACTGAGATTACTCTCTATAACTAGTTTCTCGTATCAATAGAAATTCCTGCACCATCTGGAATATTTCTAATTTGTAATGCAAGACTCGCTCTAAACTTCATCGCATCTATAGAATTTGATAGATAGAGATTGTCATAAACAGTGTCTAGTCAAAAAAATACTGATTTACCTGTTTTATTAAAAAAACGTGAAAATAAATAAAAAAGATCCTAGCCTAAATTAGGATCTTTTTTAGATATGACTGACCCGTCCTGAATAAGGTTGACACTTTTCCAATCTGAAATTGGAGAGTGTAATGAAACCAATCACTAAACGAACTCAACGCGATTATTCTCTCGCTTTTAAATTACAGCTTGTTGACCAAGTTGAAAAAGGCGAAATGACCTATAAACAAGCCCAAGATCACTACGGTATACAAGGATGCTCTACTGTTTTAGTTTGGCTTCGTAAGCATGGTAGGTTAGATTGGTCAAACGGTACCCCTGATACTTTTTTATAGCGGTTCAGCTATGACTCAATCTTCTGAACAACAAACTCCGGAACAACGCATTAAGAGCCTTGAAAAGGAACTTGAAGAAGCTCGGCTTAAATCCGATTTTTTCGAAGCTGTGGTTAAAGTCATGGATAGAGACTTTGGAGTGCGGTTGTCAAAAAAGTGCAAAACCGAGTTATTAAAGAAAAAACGGTTAAAAACCTCACCGTAACAATTGCTTGCCGTTTTATGCAGATCAGCCGACAGGCTTATTACAAGAGACTGGATAGAACTGAGGAACGAAAGAAAACCGATTCGGCCATTATTGACGTTGTCAAATCTGAACGAGTCTTACAACCTCGACTAGGTGGACGTAAATTACATTTTATTTTAAAGCAAAAACAGATGGTTATTGGTTGTGATCGGCTATTTTCTTTATTGAAAAAACATCAGTTACTGGTGCCTAATAAACGGGCTTATCATCGAACAACTTTAAGCCATCATCGTTTTCATCGGCATCCAAATTTAATTAAGTCAGGATTTATTCCCACACAACCAGAACAGCTTTGGGTGGCGGATATTATCTATTTATCGACACATGAAGGTGATACTTATTTGAGCTTAATTACGGATGCGTATTCACGAAAAATCGTGGGATATCATTTAGATGATAATATGAAAACAAGTTCAGTGAAGAAATCGTTGGTTCAGGCGTTAAAAAAACGGACTTCGACAACTTCGTTAATCCATCATTCAGATCGAGGGATACAGTATTGTTCTTCGGAATATCAGAAAATACATAAAGAGCATAATATTCAATGTTCTATGACTGATGGGTATGATTGTTATCAAAATGCCTTAGCAGAACGAATTAATGGAATATTAAAAATGGAGTATCTACTGATAAAACCCAGTAATCTGGAACAAGCAAGAAAATTAGTAGAAGAATCAATTCAACTCTATAATGAAAAACGGCCACAATTATCATTAAACTATAAAACGCCCGATGAAGTACATCGAGCGTTTTATGCCTGAAAAGTTGTCAATCTATATCAGGACTAGTCATACTATTTAAATAATAATTAGTTCACCATGTTGATCGAAAGATGTCTTAACGTCGTAATTTCGAGTATAAACATTAACTATATATCTCAAATAATTTTTTAGATCCCAATCAGTAGCTTCCACTATTTCTTCATTCTCATCATATTGATAAATGATATTAGGTGTAACTGATGCTGTTAAAACAAAAAAGTATTGAGTATAACTTTCCACTGCAATAAAAAACGGTTTTTTATCTAATAAATCATATTGTTGAATAGCAGAGAGTTCCTCTCTCATTCCTGATTGCATCAATATACTTCCTCTTATTGTTTTTTGATTTCTATAAAAAAGAAGAGGATCATCGCCAAAAAGACCACCACTACAACGCCCTATACTGGTTAAAAAATCATATAACTGACCTTTAACTTCAATATCATATAAACGTTCGATTTTTTTTATTTCATCATCAGAATAACCTCGCATATAGCTAACATCGATAGGTAATTCTAGATAAACTGAGTGTAAATATTCGATGATTTTTATATTCATATTATAATTAATTTCGTCTAAAGCTAGACTCAAGGTGATATATTAAAAATAAAACTTTTACCAAATAGTGTAAAATCATTATATTTTATTCTCCTTTATATAGAGAATTCCAAAGCCAATCCCTGCGGGTATACCTCCGCCTATGCTCATTCTTAACGCTCGTTTAAATTCAATTAAACTAAGTAAAATAGGTCTTTCTGCATAAAAATAAAAGAACAAATCTATGCTAATATAAGTAACTATTGCAACAATCAATAATGATAAAGTAAATAAAATCATTAATGCTATAATAAGTACAATAATATGAAATATTCTTTTCATTGTTATTCTTCAGTTTCATTAATTATGTCTTGCATATAACTTGCACTAACTTCCGCAGCCCCGCTACCACCAATATTATCCGCTCCAGAAGAAATTTTACTTTCGGATACTTCCTGCATAATATAAGACTTTCCCTTAACCTCTGACTCTGAATATTTTCTCAACACTTCATTAAATCCGGGATTATTGCCTTTTGTTATTATTTTACCAACCCAATTAGTTACAGGTTTTACTATAAAATTACCTAATCCATGCCCCATTAATGCTCCACCTCCTGTCGTGATTGCCCCCATTGTTGCACTTTCATCATTTATCGTATTCGTCAATGCTCCTCCTGCTGCATTAAAGAAAACCGGACAGTTGATTATCCGATTGGCAAAGAAGTGAGGGGGTAAGGGAGACCCCTGTGAATGCAGGGATCTATTATCAATAAAAATTATCGTCTAACTGGCCTTCAGATTTTAATATCTCTAAAAATCTTTTATAGGCGGTTTCATCTAATTCAAGCAAGTCATCTAATAATGATTCTTCGATTAAAGCCCAATGATGGACGCTCTTTGCATCATCATTTGAAAAAAAGACTGTTTTAAAATCTAATTGATTATCAATGATTTTTACTTCATCAGCTTTATATGTTTGCAATCCACCATAATTAATAGGCATTCCATAAAAATATGTTTCATCATCAAACCAATAAATAGCAAAAATATCAACAATAGAGCCATCTGATTCTTGTATCTTCATTTAACATTATCCTTTATTGTATCCACCACTTGTTTTGGATCTTGTTGCATCCTCTGAGGTGACGTGATTTTCATATCATAAGCCTTACCAGTCGTTGAATTAAACTGATAATGTATAGTTATTGTTTGTCCATCTGGGAGTTTATGTTTTGCTTCCATTTTTTGAAAACCGGCGCTAGTAGGGAAACGAGGATCTTTATTCATATTTAGTAATTTACTTCCCAGAATTGGATTAGCTTGAACCTCTTTCCAAAATGTTTGCTCATTAAGATCCCGTGGTACTGCTGTTTGTTGTCCAGGCTTCGCCGTTGATATTTTTTCTGCATTTATAATCAGCTGTTTATTATAAACTGAGTTAGCTTCTTTCTGACCAAAATTTTTAGTATTGTTTGAATTCTCGCCAATTCTATTTAGCGCATTTTTTTCTGATTCTAACTTGCTGTTATTGATTCGTTTATCTGTTGTTCCATGATTACCTTTACCACTTCCACCATTAATCATTCCGGGAAGTGCCATCGCTATCAAACCAGCTGTTTCTGGTTCAAGCCCCATTGCCTCAAATCGTTTAGCCCACTTGTGTTCGACTGTGAGCCCTGTCGCATCCATACTCAACTACACTGCAGGCAAATAATCACGAAAATCATCAGGCAACGATTTATCTGCGGCAAGATGTTTTATTGCTGTATCGAAAGCATTCCATTGTTCAACTAAATATCCATACTGCTGTTTACACTGCTCTGGTGAGGTTGAACAAATTTGCTTTATTTCTTCCTGTTGCCGAATATTGGCATCAACCATATCACGAATAACTTGCTGACATTCTTCACCGACACAAGTTCTTGCTTTATGTGCAAAATTTTCTAGTTGATTGGTGCTCAACCAATTATTCTCAACCACCACTTTTCCGGCTTGGGCGGCATTGGCAACACCTGCACTATTATCGCTGATTAAACCGCCGACAATCCCAGAAGTTAACGTTGCCCATGCACTTATATTCTGCTTTTCAGTCTCAGTCAGCTCTTCGGGGGTTTTGCCATAAAGTGAGTGCGATAAAATACCCACCGTTTCGCCCGTCATTGCGCCAGAGGCTTGCACTACTGCATTCTCACCTTTTGCTAACGCAAGGCTGGCATTCAGTAAGCCGTGGGTAATGGTGCGCTGAATATCACTTTCAACACTGTTGCCTTGAATTTGGTTTTTCACTTCATTAGCAAGATAAGGGACGGAACCATTAGCAATCGCGGTAACAATATTGTTGCCCATGACACCTTGCGCAAATGCGGTGATGACTTGGATTGCGCGGGTGTATTTACCCCCCGTGCCAAAATCGGATTGGTTGGTATAATCCTGTAATAATTTCCTTAATAAACTCAGATCAAAAATATTTGAAAACTTTTTATATCCATAGACCTTAACGAGTCGACACAACTAATAAATAAGTCATAATCCTCAGTATCAATGAGCGTTAAAATAATATTTAACTCATGACTATTTTTTAAATCCCCCAAGCATTCAACCAATCTAGCTTTCCAAAATATAGATTTATGCACTAACTCATCAAATAGGTAAATCCAACCTACCTCATTGAATTTACTTAAAATTTTAGCAGATTCAACGACACCGCAATCATACCAATAATCTCCAGGTTCATTATCATTACTAAAATCAGTAATACATAAATCAAATTTTTTATACATGTACATGCCTCAATCGATCGGGCTAGAATCAGGAGTCTGTTTCCAAGAGTTAGCTGGGATTTATCACAATATTTAGATTAGATTTTCACCATTTAAAAGCACAATAATATTTTCCTTCCCTAACTCATTTCTAAGTATGTCTGCTACTTCAGAAGTGTTTAACTCAGAGAAGGATTTATCATTTACTGATATCATAAAATATGACTTCGGTTCTTCAAGCCCAAATTCTTCCGCTATTAGCAAATCCGTTTCCTTTTTATATTTTTCAACTCGATCCTCAATAAATTTCAATTGTTCATGTGCTAACACTTCATTAGCTGCATACATAAGATATGATTGCTCAAATAAATAACCATAATTTAACTTAATTACATCTAATTTAGGCTGTAATGACTCAACATCTAACTTGGTGTAACATGTAATATCAATTGCCATCCCATTCTCCTACTTAATTCTCACTGGCTTACCTGATTGATCTATGACAATAATTTTATCTAATCCTTTAACAGGCCAATCACTAAATTGTTTCTGTAAATCACTAACACTTACTTTTGTATCCGCCAGATTAATAACAACACTATTTGTTTGTCCTTTTTCAACCTTTTTCTCTACCTCTCTCCATATATTCCTAATATTTCCAGAGCTTGGAGCATAATTATCGAAAATTTCACCATTGATTTTATAATCAGGATTTTTTATTCCTGATGTAACTGGGTTTTGTTCAACGTGGAAACCATTCTCCGAGAGTATTCTTGCACTTTCATTCTCCCTTACTAAAGAACGTATATTCTCGGATGTCGCATTAGGTGGTAATTTAGTTTGTGAACCAGTTAAAGATCCAATAGATATTTCCTGATTCACTTTCCCTGAAATTACCTTATTCACAATTTCAGGCGCAACCTCAACACCTTCTTTTTTAGCGACAGCCTGTAAAGTAGCAAGTTCAACAAGTTGTTCTTTTGTCAGTTTAGCTGTATATCCGGCTGTTCCTGTAATTGCTATGCCAGCTGGTGCTGCCTCTGCGCCTAATGTTTCAATAATGAAGGTACCAACTTCATTTGCACAAAGTACAGGATTGGCTAAACAACCTGCGGCGGCTGTATCCGCGACAACAATTAGAGCACTTGATCCTAAGCCAGACACTAACGCTAATTTTAACGCATTATCAACCGCTTGCCCTCGAATACAAGCATCACCAGAAGGACTACTTGAACAAGACATCACATCGCTGACATGGGCTTGAGCAAACTTAACTTGCCCATCTTCAGTACCACCCATCAAGTTATTCTCAACCACCACTTTTCCGGCTTGGGCGGCATTGGCAACACCTGCACTATTATCGCTGATTAAACCGCCGACAATCCCAGAAGTTAACGTTGCCCATGCACTTATATTCTGCTTTTCAGTCTCAGTCAGCTCTTCGGGGGTTTTGCCATAAAGTGAGTGCGATAAAATACCCACTGTTTCCCCTGTCATTGCGCCAGAAGCTTGCACTACTGCATTCTCACCTTTTGCCAACGCAAGGCCTGCATTGAGTAATCCGTGCGCTATCGTACGCTGAATATCACTTTCAACACTGTTGCCTTGAATTTGGTTTTTCACTTCATTAGC
>NZ_QPMG01000019.1:0-4760 GCF_003336825.1 Proteus sp. CA142267
GCTTGGCGGCCATAGCGCAGCGGACCCACCTGAATCCATGCCGAACTCAGAAGTGAAACGTTGTAGCGCCGATGGTAGTGTGGGGTCTCCCCATGTGAGAGTAGGGAACTGCCAGGCATCAAATTTAGGCTGTGTCAGCCGGTGACAATAAGCCACTAGTGCTGATATGGCTCAGTTGGTAGAGCACACCCTTGGTAAGGGTGAGGTCCCCAGTTCGAATCTGGGTATCAGCACCATAAAAAATTAATTATAGCTACATAAACAGATAGTTATAAAAACAGAATTTGCTTGGCGGCCATAGCGCAGCGGACCCACCTGAATCCATGCCGAACTCAGAAGTGAAACGTTGTAGCGCCGATGGTAGTGTGGGGTCTCCCCATGTGAGAGTAGGGAACTGCCAGGCATTAAATAAGACGAGAAAGCCAACCCAATGGGTTGGCTTTTTTGCATTCTAAGACAACATCTAAAATACAGATGTAATATCTCCACACTAATCACCTATCACTTTGCTATCCTCGGCGATACTTGGCTGTTAAACTAAGCCATCAGCTAAATGAGGTAGACTTTCATGAAAGAATCGGTTTCATTGCAAGCATTTAATACATTTGGTTTGAGAGCAAAAGCTCACCAAATAGAAACTGCAAATAATAAAGATGAGCTTTGTACATATTGGCAAAATGCCCATGAACAGAAATTGCCCACCCTTATTCTAGGTGGTGGTAGCAACGTACTATTTACAGAAGATTTTAATGGCGTTGTTATTCGCAACTGTATTGCTGGTATTGAAATTACTGAAGATGAGCAATATTGGTCTGTTCATGTTGGTGCGGGCGAAAATTGGCATGCACTTATTGAATTTCTGTTAGAAAAGAACATCTATGGACTGGAAAATTTAGCGCTGATCCCAGGAAATGTAGGCTCAGCACCAATACAAAATATCGGTGCTTATGGTAAAGAATTAAAAGATGTTTGCGCTTATGTAGATATTGTTGAACTAAGTACAGGTCATGTTCATCGATTAACTAATAATGAATGTCAGTTTGGTTACCGAGATAGTATTTTCAAACATCATTATCAGCAAGGCTTTGCCATTGTTGCTGTAGGCTTACAGCTTAGCAAAAAATGGGAGCCTATTCTTACCTATGGCGATTTATCAAAATTATCATTAGAAACAGTAACGCCAAAAGATGTGTTTGGGTCTGTGTGCTCTATGAGAACGAGCAAACTACCAGATCCTACCATAACAGGTAATGCTGGTAGTTTTTTTAAGAATCCAATAGTTGATATTCGTATTGCACAACATTTAAAAGCAGAATATCCCTTCTGTCCGCAATATGTTCAACAAGATGGTGTAAAACTTGCTGCTGGTTGGCTGATTGATCAATGTGGTCTAAAAGGTCATCAGATTGGTGGTGCGGCTGTTCATATGAAGCAAGCACTTGTTCTTATCAATAAAGACGGTCTAGCAACAGGCAAAGACATCGTTAATTTAGCAGCATGTATACGTCAAAAAGTCTTTGAGCGCTTCGGTGTACAATTAGAGCCAGAAGTCCGTTTTATTGGCCAATATGGCGAAATCAATGCAGTGGACGCTATTTCATGAAAGAAACACCAACTCCCTTATTATTAATTGAAATTCTTGCTGACGGAAATATCCATTCAGGAGAGCAACTAGGCGAAAGCCTAGGAATGACACGCGCAGGTATTAATAAACATATTCAGACATTGCGTAGTTGGGGTATAGATGTTCAAACTGTCGCAGGAAAGGGCTATCAATTAGATACTCCTATGAATTTGTTGAATGCGGATAGTGTAAACAAAAACATTAAAGGTGAACCAGCCAGCGTTATTCCTGTTATAGATTCTACTAACCAGTATTTGATACAGCGTATTAGCGAATTAAAATCGGGTGATGTCTGTATTGCTGAATACCAGTCAGCTGGGCGAGGCCGAAGAGGGCGCCAATGGATTTCGCCTTTTGGTAGAAATTTATACTTGAGTATGTATTGGAAGCTCGATCAAGGACCTGCTGCTGCAATAGGACTGAGTTTGGTTGTCGGCGTTATTATGGCTGAGGTATTACAAAAGCTTGGTGCAGATGGCGTTAAAGTTAAATGGCCTAACGATCTCTATTTAAATGATAAAAAACTTTCAGGTATTCTTGTTGAGTTAACAGGGAAAACTGGTGATGTTGCTCATATTGTTACGGGTATTGGTATCAATATTGCGATGAGTAAAAATCAAACTGAAGCCATTAACCAGCAATGGATTAATTTAGAGCAAGTTGGTATCAAAATTGATAGAAATGAACTTGCTTGTGAAATTACTAATGCACTAAGGGAAGCATTTGTTCAGTTTGAAAAACAAGGGTTATCTATGTTTATCGAGCGTTGGAAACGTTTAGATAATTTTATGGATCGCCGAGTGAAGCTTATTATTGGTGAAAAAGAGATCTTTGGTATTGCCAAGGGTATCAATGACCAAGGTGCTTTACTTTTGGAACAAGATGGAAAAATCATACCTTATATAGGTGGTGAAATTTCACTGAGAATTGCATCGTAATGCTTTAAATTGCATTGAACATCTAAAACTAAAAAAGCTTTCCCAAATTGGAAAGCTTTTTGTTTATCGATATTATTTTGAATAACTGAAATACAATGATACTGAGATCAAGTACCACTAATTGTTTAGATTTACTTACGTAATCGAACATTGGTGATCGTATGATTTTGGCCTTTGGTTAGTATAAGACTCGCCCTTTCTTTCGTCGGCAATATGTTTTGTTTTAAATTCAAACCATTGATTTCTTGCCAAATTGAAGATGCTATTTCAATAGATTCTTCTCTACTTAATTTAGAGTAATTATTAAAATACGATTCAGGATCAGTAAATGCACCTTCTCTAAATTTTAAAAAGCGACTGATATACCAGTGTTTTAGTAATTCTTCATCAGCATCAACATAAATAGAGAAATCTACATAATCTGATACGAAAACATTATGCGGATCATGAGGATAATCCTGATTACTCTGTAATACATTCAATCCTTCAAGAATTAATATATCAGGTTGTTCAATAACCTGTTTTTTATCCGGGATGATGTCATACACTAAATGAGAATAGACTGGCGCTGTTACTTGTTTCTTGCCTGATTTTATATCAGAAACGAAAGAGACAAGGCTATGCATATCATAGGATTCAGGAAATCCTTTCTTCTTCATTATCCCGCGTTTCTTTAACTCCGCATTAGGTAAAAGAAAACCATCAGTAGTAATTAAATCGACTTTACGATGTTCTGGCCAACGGGTTAGAAGTGCTTGTAGTAAACGAGCTGTGGTGCTCTTACCAACAGCAACACTGCCAGCTATACCAATAATATAAGGAATTTTGGCGCTTCTTGTTCCAAGAAACTGCTCTAAGACGGCTTGACGGCGTAAGTTAGAACTTATGTAAAAATTGAGCAATCTTGAAAGAGGGAGATAAATCTCAATGACATCATCAATAGAAATTTCTTCGTTAATCCCTTTTAAATCGGCAATCTCTTTTTCGGTTAGCGTTAAAGGAACGGAATCTCTTAACGTTGCCCAGTGCTTTCTGTCAAATTCTAAATAAGGGGTTATAAAGCGTTCTTTGTTATTCATAAGCCAACATCTGCCTAATATTCGCAGGTTGGACAGGCTGTTTAAAACACCCGTATCCGATAAAAAATAAACAGCATCATAACGAGTGATGCCTCTTAGGCGTAGATATTTTTTAAATTTTTTCTACTTTTTTTGACACGAACTGAATAAATTTGTAAAAAAAGTACAAAAAATAGTCATAAAAATAATTTTTTAGCGTAGACTAATGAGAGTGCAATTAATTTTTTTCTAAAAATTTATTGATGATTAATAAATTGGGGACTGAATAGATAAATTAGCTTGCTAATCTATCATGAATTTTTGTTGGCATTTTGGTCGTTTTTTTCCTAAAAAATCAACAATTCAATCAAAAGTGAACAAAATCTAAGCAAAAGAACAAATATCGCAATTTTTTTGTTGCATCATGATGAAAGTCCTCCTAGAATGCGCACCACTTAGCCGGCATAGCTCAGTTGGTAGAGCAACTGACTTGTAATCAGTAGGTCCCGAGTTCGACTCTTGGTGCCGGCACCATTAAAAATTAGGTTTGGTGGGATACCCAAGCGGCCAAAGGGAGCAGACTGTAAATCTGCCGTCACAGACTTCGAAGGTTCGAATCCTTCTCCCACCACCATTAATTCCTAACTTAAGTGTTTTAAATTAGTAAACACTTAAGTAGAATACAAAGCTGATTTTAAGTCAGGTAGCCGAGTTCTGCGGGCATCGTATAATGGCTATTACCTCAGCCTTCCAAGCTGATGATGCGGGTTCGATTCCCGCTGCCCGCTCCAGATGTGCTGATATAGCTCAGTTGGTAGAGCGCACCCTTGGTAAGGGTGAGGTCGGCAGTTCGAATCTGCCTATCAGCACCACTCCTTCATGTTCTTGCCTTCCTGATTAAAAATCTTAACAAGCACTAGCAAATCGCTAATTTACTTACTGCTTGGTTGATGTGGTGTAACCACCGATTCCGTGTCTTAGAGGGACAATTTAAATGTCTAAAGAAAAATTTGAACGTTCAAAACCGCACGTTAACGTTGGTACTATCGGCCACGTTGACCACGGTAAAACAACTCTGACTGCTGCAATCACTACAGTTTTAGCTAAAACTTACGGTGGTTCTGCTCGTGCATTCGATCA
>NZ_QPMG01000001.1:0-1242037 GCF_003336825.1 Proteus sp. CA142267
ATAGCGGCAGCGACAGCTGCTTTACGCGGATCGACTTCTTCCGCTTTAGCATTTTGAGTAGGGGCTTCATCAATTGTTTCTGCTGGAGCTTGTTGAGCTTCTTTTTTGGCTTTTACTCTGGCAATAGCGGCAGCGACAGCTGCTTTGCGCGGATCGACTTCTTCCGCTTTAGCATTTTGAGTAGGGGCTTCATCAATTGTTGTTTCTGCTGGAGCTTGTTGAGCTTCTTTTTTGGCTTTTACTCTAGCAATAGCGGCAGCGACAGCTGCTTTGCGCGGATCGACTTCTTCCGCTTCAGTATTTTGAACAGGCGCTTCTACGGCTGAAGATGTTTCAGTAGCTTGCTGTGCTTTCTTGGCTTTAACACGCGCTAATGCAGCGGCAACGGCAGCTTTGCGCGGATCGACTTCTTCGCTTTCACTCGCTATATTCTCACTCGAAGCTTCTAGGGCTTTTTGCTGTGCTAATTTAGCAGCTTGTTTTGCTCTAACTTCCTCTTTACGTTTTTTACGTGCAGCAATAGCGGCTGCATTATCTGGCTCTTCACCCGCTTTAACAGAAATAATTTTGCCAATACTTTGTTTTGCTTTTACGCGAGAAAGTGCAGATTGAACTTCACCGTAAGCTTCATCATCAAGTTTAACTGCGGCACGTTGATGTCTAGCTTCACGCTCCAGTTTTTCACGCTCCATACGTATTTTTTTCGCTTCAAAACGTGCTTTGGCCTCAGCCGCGCGTTTTGCTTCTGCATCAATTTCACGTATTTCTGCTTTTTCTTGGCGATAGTATTGAACTAACGGAATATTACTTGGACAAACAAACGCACAAGCACCGCATTCAATACAATCAAATAAATTATGTTGTTGCGCTTTCTCATGCTCTTTACCTTTACTAAACCAGTAAAGTTGTTGAGGTAATAAACCACTAGGACAAGCATCAACACAATGACCACAACGGATACAGGCTTCTTCAAGGTTATCTGTATCCATCTCTTCGACTGAAGGAATAAGTAAGCAGTTAGTTATCTTAACAACAGGAGCATTTAAGTCTGGTAAGGTAAATCCCATTAATGGTCCACCCATAATCACCATCTGCTCAGATCCTGCAACAAAACCAGCTTGTTTTAGTAATGAGTAAATAGGTGTACCTAAACGAGCCCAAAAGTTACCCGGTGTTTTAGCGCCATTACCTGTGACCGTGACAACACGTTCAATTAATGGCTCATCATCAATAATGGCACGTTTGATGGCAACAACTGTACCTACGTTTTGCATCAAGACGCCAATATCAGACGAACGTCCTCCTGATGGGACTTCTTTACCGGTTAAGATCTTAGTAAGTTGTTTAGCACCACCTGATGGGTATTTAGTTGGGATGACACGAATGAAAATACGTTTCTCATCAGGTACAGCACTTAAAGCGTGTTTTAATGACTCAATGGCTTCTGGCTTATTATCTTCAATACCAATTAATACTTCATCTGGAGAGAGAATGTGAATTAAGACCTGACATCCAGCAATCACTTCATCAGCATGTTCTTGCATTAAGCGATCGTCTGCTGTGATATAAGGTTCACACTCCGCTGCATTGATGATGAGTGTTTTAACGAGGTCACCACCACCTTTTAATTTTGATGCAGTTGGGAATCCTGCGCCCCCTAATCCTGCAATACCAGCTTCATGGATACGATTAAGTAATGTATCTCTATTTTCTAATTGGTAATCGATGATAGGGGATTTCTCTCGCCATTCATCTTTACCATCAGATTGAATTCTTACCGCAATTTCAGGTAATCCAGAAGGGTGGGCACTTGGAAATGGTTCTATTGCTGTAACTGTACCAGAGATAGATGCATGAACAGGTAATGTTCTACCAACCCCTTTTGTTAACGGTTGGCCTTTTAAAACATGCTCGCCTACGCTGACACAAAGTTGACCCGGTACACCTAAGTGCTGATGAATAGGAATAATCACTTCATCAGGTAATTGCGCGATACGCATTGGTGTACGACTTGATTGTAATTTCATTTCAGGAGGATGAATACCGCCTTTAAAATCCCAGATTTTATCTTTTTTAAATAGTGAAAAGAGATTAAACATGAGCGTTATCCTCCGTCTTTAATGACGGTTCATCTTCAGGTGTTTCTTCTGGCTCTGCTGGAATGTTTTTTACAGGGATTGTATTTAAATCCCATTTCCAATTTGAGGTTGTGACTTTGACAGGAACCAAAGTTATGCAATCAGTAGGGCAAGGAGGCACACATAAGTCACATCCAGTACATAAGTCTTCAATAACGGTGTGCATAGCACGTGTGGCACCCACAATGGCATCAACGGGGCACGCTTGAATACACTTAGTACATCCTATGCAATTGTCTTCATCAATTAAGGCGACTTTTCTAATTGGATTTAATGCTTCTTCGTCACCATCAAGTGGTTGAGGATCAACACCCATCAATTCAGCTATTTTTAACATCACTTGTTCGCCACCTGGCGCACAACGGTTAATCATCTCCCCATTGTTTGCAACAGCATCTGCATAAGGACGACACCCAGGATGACCACATTGTCCGCATTGGCTTTGCGGTAAGATTGCGTCAATTTTTTCGACAATAGGATCTTCTTCCACTTTAAAACGGCGTGCGGAATATCCCAAAATTAGCCCAAAGATAAGACCTAGCGCACCAAGTACGCCAATTGCTATCCATAAAGAATTCATTACAGTTTCACCAAACCACTAAAACCCATAAAGGCGAGAGACATTAAACCTGCGGTAATTAAACCAATTGAAGCACCTTTAAATGGTGCGGGTACATTGGCGACGGCTAAGCGTTCTCTAATAGCAGCAAATAAGACCATTACAAGAGAGAAACCGACGGCTGCACCAAAACCATAAACGGCAGATTGCATAAATGTGTGGGCTTGATTGATATTTAATAATGCCACACCTAATACAGCGCAGTTTGTAGTGATTAAAGGCAAGAAGATCCCTAATAAACGATAGAGTGTCGGACTTGTTTTTCTTACGACCATTTCCGTGAATTGTACAACTACTGCAATAACTAAAATAAAGCTCAGTGTGCGTAAATAAAGTAAGTCCAAAGGAACTAAAATAAAATTATCCATCAGCCAAGAACTAATCGAGGCGAGAGTCATAACAAAGGTTGTCGCAAATCCCATACCAATCGCGGTTTCTAATTTTTTTGATACACCCATAAATGGGCATAAACCAAGGAATTTGACGAGTACAAAGTTATTCACCAATACGGTGCCGACGAATAGAAGCAAGTAATCAGTCATTGTTATGCCAAAATTGTTAAACAGAGAAACAAAAAGCCTCCTGAAATAAAGAGGCTAAACAAGCGTATATAATATCAAGGGTAAAGGCGTGAAGTTATCGAACTTGTGTGAAAGTTTCACGAACACGTTTAGAGTACTTGATATAAGGCACAAAGCAGACGGTCGAGAAAACAGACCATAGAAGGGATTGCAATGCTGTTTGGTCGTCAACAGGTGCAAAACCAAAGCTCTTGATTGCTAATAGTAAGTTGATAAGCAACCAAAAAATAAATAGACGTGGGAAGTTTTTAGCGCGATAAAAAAATTGTCTTAGTAGATAAAGTGTAAAACTAAACATTACCCACGTTGTTAACGCGGAGAGATACCAACTTGAGATCAAATGAAAAGGAAGCTGGTGGAGGATCGAAAAGTCTGAAAAATATTTAATAATATACAAAACAGACATCAACCCAGAACCAATCACTGACAAGATCATATAAGCCAGTGGCGCAAGTAACCACCCTGTAATAGGCGCTTTTCCTGAAAGGTTATTCTGCGTGTTTGCTTTGAGGTCAAATTTCATTAATTAATTATTCCTACTCGTATGTATAGAACTAAACGGGATATTATCACAAACTTTGTTATTATTTATTTAGCTACAAAAGTGAAAGTGATTTTTGTTAATAAAAAAGCATATAAAAATAGGATAGGGTTATGGCAATTAAACTCAATGTTGGGATTATCGGATATGGTTATGCAAGTAAAACCTTTCATGCTCCGCTAATAACAACAACCGAAGGTTTAAATCTTAGTGCAATTTCAAGCTCTGATGAAAATAAAGTTAAACAAGATTTTCCCCACATTACCGTTTATGCAGACCCTCAAGCACTTATTAATGATCCCTCAATAGACTTAATCATTATTCCAACGCCGAATAATACTCACTATTCACTGGCTTCACAGGCTCTAGAAAAAGGTAAACATGTTATTGTTGATAAACCGTTTACACTGACACTGGAAGAAGCTGAAAAATTAACTCAGCAAGCAACAAATGCCGGTAAACTCCTTTCTGTTTTTCATAATCGTCGTTGGGATTCCGGTTTCTTAACCGTTAAAAAACTTTTAGCGGATAAAACACTGGGCGATATCAGTGCATATGAAGCGCATTTTGATCGTTTCCGTCCAACAGTACGTCAACGTTGGCGAGAAGATGCAGGAATTGGTGGTGGGCTTTGGTACGATCTCGCACCTCATGTTCTTGACCAAGCGATTTGCCTATTTGGTGAACCTAAAGCAATTACTGCAGATATTGCTCAATTACGTCCTAATGCAAAAAATGCCGATTACTTTCATGCATTACTAGCATATGACAATCTTAGAGTCGTTCTTCATGCGTCTATGTTAGTTGCGTCTCCAACACCTATTTTTGCTATTCATGGAACAAAAGGCAGTTATGTTAAATATGGTCTAGATACCCAAGAAGACGCCTTAAAAGCCGGTTATCTTCCTAATCAAACTTATAATTGGGGAATGGATAGTCAAGATGGTGAATTAACAACGCTATCAGAATCTGGTGAGTTAGAGACAACCACACTCACTACACTTTCTGGTGATTATCCCGCTTACTATCAACAAATTTATCGTGCAATTACATTGGGTGAAGAAAACCCCGTTACGCCAATACAAGCAACAGCCATTATGCGTTTGATTGAAGCTGGCGAAATTTCTAATCGTTTAAAACAAACTATTACGCTATAAGCAAAAGGGAGCGTTAAATCTAATGTCTTGGTGGCAAAAACTAAAACTTGATCCTTTTCTCATGATTATGATTTGTGTGGTGACGCTAGCAACGCTACTACCCGCACAAGGCGATATTAAAGTCCTGTTCCAATATCTTACGACCGGTGCGATAGCTCTGCTGTTCTTCTTGCATGGTGCCAAGCTTTCTAGAGAGGCGATACTGGCAGGGCTTGGGCATTGGCGTTTACATCTTACAGTATTTGCTAGTACCTTTATTCTTTTCCCTATTTTGGGGCTAGGATTACAAGTTATTGTCCCTGAATGGATGTCACCAACAGTTTATATGGGTTTTTTATACCTTTGTGCGTTACCTGCAACGGTTCAATCTGCCATTGCCTTTACTTCTGTGGCTGGGGGAAATGTAGCTGCTGCTATTTGTAGTGCATCTGCATCCAGTATTCTTGGTGTTTTTCTTTCGCCGGTATTAGTCGGTTTTTTAATGCAAACACAAGGCTCTGCGGATGATTTCGACACGGCAGGGGCTATTCAATCAATCTTACTGCAACTGATGGTACCTTTTATTATTGGTCATTTATCACGACCTTTAATTGGGCGTTGGGTTGATAAACATAAAAAATTAGTTAATAGAACGGATCGCTCTTCTATTTTGCTGGTGGTTTATGTTGCGTTTAGTGAGGCAGTTGTTGAAGGGATTTGGCATAAAATTGACGGTTGGTCGCTACTAACGATTGCAGTAGTGAGCTGTATTTTGTTAGCGATTGTCATTTTCGTGAACGTATACAGTGCTAGACTGCTTGGTTTTAATAAAGAAGATGAAATCACCATTGTTTTTTGTGGTTCTAAAAAGAGCTTAGCAAATGGTGTACCTATGGCGAATGTGTTATTTCCTGCAGCGACGGTTGGGATAATGTTATTACCATTAATGATATTCCATCAGATCCAATTAATGGTTTGTGCTGTGTTAGCACAGCGCTATGCTAATCAATCTAAAGAAGCTAAAAAGAAATAATGTATTTAAGCTGGTGGATAATCAATAATATTAATCAAATATTGATAATTAGATAAATAAAAAAAGCATCGACTTAGTTTTTTATCGGTGCTTTTTTATTTGTTATAAAGATCATCATTCTTGTTATGGTTACTATTTTCTTTTTCATCTGTTAATGAATACTGTTGAGATTTAAAGGGAAGTGGTAAGCCGAATACAAGATAAATTAAGAAAACAAAACCCATATTTAAATAGTCGGATTTATTATTTTTCACATCAACTTTTAATTCACAATCAATGGGTTCTAGCTGGTCGTTAATATTATATTTACCTTGGTAAAGCTCATTAAGTATTGCTTGCGCTTGCTCAAATTCTTTATAGTTAACCAGTAGTTTTACGCCACCAGTAGCTTGAGCATATACTTGGTTATTCCAAACAATATTTTCATCTAAAAGAATAGCATCAATGCCTTCTGACTGAAGAAAGCCCACTTCAATAGAGGCATCAAGTGGTGATAGATACTGTGCTAATAATCTATATTGACCTCTTGTCGGATGAATATTCCACATAGATTTTCCTTACATAATAAGTAACCCCTTGAAAATTAATTTTAGTCTAAGAGTCATTAATAACTCCATCTGTTTTCAATAAATATAAAAAAACCATCTGATTAACAGATGGTTTTAATCAATATGCTATTAAAATATCAACGTGAGCTGACTTTCTTAATTAATGCGTCACGCTCTGCTTGGCTAATAAATGCCATTTTTAAGCCATTAATCTGAGTCTGGCGGATTTGCTCTGGCGTTAATCCAGCAGCCGGTGCCGCAACGGTATATTCGTGTTTTAGCTCAATACCTTCAACCGCAGGATCGTCGGTATTAAGAGAGGCGATAATGCCATGCTCTAAAAATGTTTTTAAAGGATGCTCTGCTAACGAATTGATAGTACTGGTTTGAATATTCGACGTTAAGCAAGACTCAATCCCAATTTGATGCTCTGCGAGGTAGTCCATTAAATGTGGATCTTCAATAGCTTTAACACCATGACCAATACGACTTGCACCTAATTCTTTAATAGCATGCCAAATGCTTTCTGCACCCGCAGCTTCACCTGCGTGAACAGTAATATTCCATTCAGTGTCACGAGCACGATTAAAATGAGGTTGGAATAAATGACCAGGGAAACCTAATTCATCACCCGCTAAATCAAGCGCAGTAATTTTATCTTGATGTTTTAGCAAGCCATTGAGTTCTTGTTGGCAGGCGTTTTCACCAAAGGTACGGCTTAAAATACCGATTAAACGAATGTCTACATCGTGAGATTGCAATGCACTCTGTACGCCATCAACAATAGCTTCCACTACACCTTCGACAGGAAGTTGATGTTTCATTGCCATATAGTAAGGAGAAAAACGCAGTTCAGCGTAATCAATACCTGCATTAACCACATCCACCACGTTTTCATAAGCAACACGATGACATGCATCTAAGTCGGCTAAAACCGCCACACCCCAATCCAATTTTTGTAAAAAGCTAACAAGACTTGGCTCATTCTTTGTGATTTGCACATGAGGGCGCAATGCTTCTAATTCATAAGCTGGTAGCGCAATATTATGCTGTTTTGCTAACTCTAGAATTGTTTGAGGACGAATATTACCATCTAAATGGCGATGTAAATCGGTTAAAGGCAACTGTGTGTCAATCACGTGTTATTTTCCTTTTAATAGAAATAATGAAAATCTATCGTTTATAGTGATTTTCTTATAATCGGTAAGTTATAAAATAGTTGCGGGTTATTATGGCTTATTTTTATTTTATTCACTAACAAATAAACATAAATTGGTTATTTCTGAAGCTAAAAATGACTATTTTTCTCAGTTTTAAGTTAAAAAGTAAAAAATGAAAAATAGGACTGCCTATTTATTAGCTAGAATATTCAATGTAATTGACGTGTATTATCAAACTAACTGATACATTGGTTTTTGATCTAAAAATAGGGCTGTCATTATAATTGAAATATCCTGTCAATTATTTTGATAGGTTACTCAGGGATAAACGGACAGAAAAAATAGTCAAGATGTTATTTTTTTATTTTGTTATTCAATGAATTACCTATTTTTTGTATTTTTTATTAGCTGAAATATTTAAGATGTTTTTCATAAAAGTATAATATCAAAATTTAGTAATATTTAAATTTATTCGGTTTTAATAAAATAAAAATAAAATAAATAATGAAATGTCCATATTATTAAATAAGTTATAAAGGAAAACAAATTAAAGCCATAATACTTCTTCGTTAAATAGAATTATTTAATTGAATGGAGTCATTTCATTATGACTTTTTAATATTAATTTATTATTTAAATTTAAGGATAATAATTATGAATGAGAATTCTGATTTAAATATTGAAAAAAAAAATAATAAAATCAAAAATCTGTTGGCTTCAACCTTACTTCCTCCTTCATCAGAAAATAATCTTACTTATGGCTCTCAAGTCGTTACTGGCGATGGTGCGATTGCATTGGATTTGGTTGTTGTTATTGATACCAGTGGTTCGATGTCTGATGAATCCACGGATTTGAGCAAAGAAGTTGATGCAGCAATACAAGAAGCATCAGAAAAATGCCCATCAAAACTTCGGGTCACATTTTTAGGTATAGAAGGCACATGGGATGACACTAAATTTGATCAATCAGCCAGTGATTATTTAAAAGCATTGGGTGTTCCTGAAAATCGTTTACAGGCAAGAAAACCGTTTAAAGAGGCTGACGGTCGTGATCATGCGGGTAATAAAGAGGATTTATGCCGTGCTGTGATTGATTTAAGTAAGTATTTTGATTGGCGTGATGGTGCGCGTCGTGCCATTTTTGTGTTGGGTGATGAGGGGATGGAAGGTGGAGGCGGTGTTCTTACCAATGCGGCGAAGATAAAAAATAATGAAGCGATTGCTGTTGCTCAGCACGAGAAAGTTAAAGTGTATACCTATCAAGGTACGCCTGACGATAGAATGACTAATTTAGATCGTTTCCCAAGTATTGCTGATAGAGACAGTATCACAAAAGAGTATGTACGCTTAGCGAAGCAAACAGGAGGGCGTTCTTATATCTACACAACAGGTATTGCTAAGTTTTCATTAGTATTGCAAGAGATCCTCTGTGATAGCTTAACACCGCCTAATATTCCTAAACCCCATGAGAAAGAGACCAATTGTAGCCATGTCTGTGAGCAATTAACCTCTATTATTTCAACAGTAAATACGCTTGCTGGAATAATTAACAAAACCATTGATTCATGTTGTAAGGATGAATGGAAAAATCACCATATTCCCGCTAAAGATTGTGATTGTTAATTAAACGGTAATATAAAAAACACCCCAGTGCTATTTACAATGGGGTGTTCTATTTACGCTTCTAATAGAAATGTAATTCGTGAGCTTATTCTGGTTGTTGCTCAGGAATTAAGATTTCTTGTTCTTCGATGATAGCAGGATCTTCAGTAATCTCTTCTTGATAACTATCCTCTGAATAATCAGAGTCATCGTAATCGTAAGATGATGCGCCCATACCGAATAACATTGCAGCTAAACCTAACATTTGAGGAGCTTGAGTGACATCCATAAACTCATCAAAAGTATAGGTTTTACCATTCATGGTAAATTTATCAGCAGCATAGTTCAGTTTCATGCTTAATGCATTACCGTCTTGTGCAAGTAACATCAGTGGTAATGCATCTTTCTCATCTTGAGAGATTTGATTGATATTTTGTTGTAATTCAATTTTTAACTGCTCAACGTCAGCAGCTGTTGCTACTTCGATCTCTTTTTTCTCAGCATCGGTTAATGCGGTTTCTTGGTAACGAGCCGCATCAAGATATTGAGTGGTGTTACGGAATTCAGCTAACATTGGAAGAGATAAATCAACATTGAAATCAATGTTTTTAAACAGATAGTTAAATAACTCGGCTGGTGATTTCTCTTGGCTTTCTAATACTTTAACGTTAAAAGCATTTAAATCTAAGTTAAAGGTTAACTTACTTGCACCGCTTTTATTGGTTAAAGAAGCTTCATCGATACGGAAAACTAAGCCTTTCTCCAGAACATCACGAACGGCTTGTTCAACCATTTCTGAATTATCAAAATGGTTTTTATTCCATGGTAACAATGAGTTGTTATAAACTTTGGTTAATAACAACATTGCATCAGGATCAGCTTTATCAATCGAATAGCCAAATTTACCTGCACCAAATTCGAGTCCAGCAACATTCAGTGACTTAAAGTAATAAGTTTGAGAGATATTAAAGAGCTTATCTTTGATATCACTTTTTGTTGTAAGAGAAAAATCTTTCAGTGAGAAATCAGATGCTTTGTCTTTGCTGGTATGCGCAATTTCAGCAAAACTTAATAGCTGTTCATTAAATAGGTATTGATCGTTATTAACTTTTGTTCCAGCAATAGCACCAGAAATATTCTTGATTGTGAAAGTTTCTTCACCATCTTTAGTCACAACAACTTGATCACCTTTAATTTTGGTTGAAAAGTTTGTTGCATTTTTATCTGATGAGAACTCAACAGTTAATGGTGTTGTTTTAACTGTGCCACCATTTTCAGCAAAATCGATAGGATTTAATATTGCATCACCAGATACAGAGCCATCGAAAGCTAAAGAGGTGTGAACGTTAAAAATAGATTTTTCTTTAGTTAGCTTGAATAAATCTTTTGTTGTGTTGTTATTAACCAACGTATTATTCATTGCAGCTAATTTTGGCGCTAAATTAAATTTAGCCAGATCAGAAAGAGGGAATGGACCGTGGTCAATATCAGTAGAGAAGACAACTTCTTCTACTTTTTTCTCTTGGTCTGCATCACTAGCATCTTGTGAAATCACGACAGCAAAGTCTGCATTAGAGGTAAAAACCCCTTTCTTATAGTCACGAATTTCAAGTTTAACATCAGCACCAAATTGTGCATTTTTAGCAAGTTGCGCCAATTGGACATTAGCTAGTTTCGTTTCTTCCTGTAAGCGACTTTCAATTTTGCTGCCCATGTACCATGACGCACCAGTCCAAACAACACCGAGTGCGACGATAACACCAACAGCGACAAGCGATTTCTTCATAATTCTAGTCCATCCTCTGTGTACATCTGGCGATGTACGTTATAAAGGCTGTTTTGTAACCCTTAAACAACCCGATAAATTGGTGATAAATTTTACTAAATTTAAATATAGATAATCCACATATATACATCGCCATCTATATTAACCGTAAATATAGATTTAGTGGAATAAAATCGCAATCAGAACTTACTGAGTTAATCGCTAACATAATGAGTTTAAAGCAAAATGGATATGATTTATAAGATAATTTAAATAACCATTAAAACACGCTTTTTTTACTCATTTTTAGATTTAGACAATATTTAATTGTGATGTAATTCTATTTATGATGAATAATAAAGGCTCATAATAAGTGTGGATATAAATATGAAAGCTTAAATAATAACATTGGCAATAAAATAAGATTGCTAATCGTACTTTTCCCAAAAAATCAACAGATTTCATTCTGTTATAAATTTCATAAGCTCGCTTTAGCTCTCATATTTATTATTCTGTTTATGGCATGATACTGGAATCCGAGTTATTTACTAGAAAGTGATTCGGAATTAATCAATTATTCTGTGTACTTAAGGAGATTGAAATGGCAGCCACTCGCATTGAAAAAGACTCAATGGGACAAATCGAAGTACCAGCTGACCAGTTATGGGGAGCTCAAACGCAGCGTTCTCTTGAACACTTCCGTATTTCAGTTGAAAAAATGCCTGTTGCACTTATCCACGCGCTTGCTATCACGAAGAAAGCAGCCGCTGGTGTTAACATGGATTTAGGTTTATTACCAAAAGAGCGCGCTGATGCAATTATCGCAGCTGCAGATGAAGTGCTTGCAGGTAAGCACCCAACTGAATTCCCATTAGCAATCTGGCAGACCGGTTCTGGCACTCAATCAAACATGAATATGAATGAAGTGTTAGCTAACCGTGGTAGTGAGATACTTGGTGGTATCCGTGGCATGGAGCGCAAAATCCATCCGAATGATGATGTTAACAAAAGTCAGAGTTCAAATGATGTGTTCCCAACTGCCATGCATGTCGCTGCTGTTATTGCATTACGTCAGGATTTACTGCCAGAATTAAAATCACTACTGAAAGTATTCAAAGAGAAAGCAGAAGCTTTCCATGACATCGTTAAAATTGGTCGTACTCACCTGCAAGATGCGACACCACTGACATTAGGTCAAGAAATCTCCGGTTGGGCTGCTATGCTTGAGCACAGCATCAAACATATCGATGATTCCGTTCCTCATGTTTGTGAATTAGCGCTAGGTGGTACAGCAGTGGGTACGGGATTAAATACCCATCCAGAATATGCTGTTCGTGTTGCTAAGCGTATTGCTGAATTATCAGGCCAGCCTTTTGTAACGGCTCCTAATAAATTTGAAGCATTAGCAACCTGTGATGCATTAGTTCATTCACATGGTGCATTAAAAGGTTTAGCAGCTTCATTAATGAAGATTGCTAACGACGTGCGTTGGTTAGCTTCTGGTCCTCGTTGTGGTATTGGCGAAATCGCTATTCCAGAAAACGAACCAGGTAGTTCAATCATGCCTGGTAAAGTTAACCCAACACAATGTGAAGCATTAACGATGTTATGTGCTCAAGTAATGGGTAACGATGTTGCTATTAATATTGGTGGTGCATCAGGTAACTTTGAACTGAACGTTTATCGTCCAATGATTATTGATAACTTCTTACAATCAGTCCGTTTACTGTCTGATGGTATGCGTAGTTTCAATGAGCATTGTGCAATTGGTATTGAACCAAACCGTGAGCGTATCAATAAACTACTGCATGAATCATTAATGCTAGTTACTGCGTTAAATACTCATATCGGTTACGATAAAGCCGCTGAAATCGCGAAAAAAGCGCATAAAGAAGGCTTAACGCTAAAAGAATCCGCACTGAAACTGAACTACCTTACATCGGAAGAGTTCGATAGCTGGGTACGTCCAGAAGATATGGTTGGTAGCATGAAAAAATAAGTGTTAAATACACTTAGTTAGCCGATATTAAATCCCGCCATTTTTCATGGCGGGATTTTTAGATCTTATAGGAAAAAATAATGATTGAAGAAATTACGTTTACTGCGACAGAAGTTAATTGCTATGTCGAAGATGATGTCACCATTATTGGAATAGGAGATGATGCAGTTTCTCCTGATCATTTCATTATTCTTTCAAGGTTTGACGAAGAAGATGAAGATATTGATAATTCGATTGGTTTAATGACTCATTTATCTGATGTTGAAGCTATTAATACGCTTGAAAAAATCACTCTTGATCGAAAAAATATTGTCCTTGCACTAAAAAACAATGTGGTGATAACGATCTATTTAGATATTGAAGACAATCACTTTGCTCAGCTTAATGATTATCTTCTCCAAATCCTTCAATGCAGTTCAATTAAACTCATTGAAAAATAAGATATTATCTATTTTTCAATATACAAATGCATTCTTGGAATAATTAATTGCAGTTTTTTAGCTTTAGGGCGATGGCGAATTTGAATATTATCGGCATCATAATCAGGAAGCTCGCCAATAACAGGTTTAAAGTTGCTCTCTTTATCAATATAGAAAGCTAATAAAGGCAAGGGACACGCATATTGCACTTGTTTTTGAAGTTCTGAATACCAAACTCGAGCAATAGGTTGCACTTTGACAGGACGCTTTATTTTTAGTTTTGCATTTTCGGGTAATTGTGAAAGGGTAATGATCTCTTTATCAATACGCTCAGCCCATTGTTCACTAGTATAAGGTGGCACAGCGCGATTGGCTTCGCGACTTTTTTCTAATTGAGCCAAAACATCGTTACGTGTTAAATTCTTAATAATATTCTTATTCGCCCAACCAAAACGCACAGTATCCGGATCAGACAAAAGGGTGAGGGTACGATAAGCATTCAGCGTAATTAAACCTTTTAGCTGATTATGGACAAAATCAAAACGCTCTTCCTTCGATATACCAGACTCTTTAGTGACAATATCTGAAAGCTGTTTTTTTAATAAATTAATTTTCTCAACGTGTTCTTTTACAGACTTAAAATTTTTATTATCCGTACTAAAACAGAGTACACCGGGTAAACGGATAGCGCGTTTACTACTGATGTGTGGGGCATTGTCATAAATAAAGAGATTTGTTATTAGCTTTAAAGTGAGATCTCTAGCTTCTTCATCATAACAGGGTGACACTGTAACGCGAACAACCTCATCATGTTCTTCTTCTTTACTCACTTCAGGTAATTCAAAGACGGCTGATGGCAATAAGGTTAGATTTTTCAACACATCAGTTAGCGTTTTAATCTCAGCTTCTAATTGCTGAAAACAGAGATTGAATTGCTCAATTAAATCATATCGACTCATCTTAATATCCTTATTTAGTTACAACATACAACTAGCCTTTGTTTAAAACAATACATTAACTTCAGTGAAAAGTACATTGCTTAACAGGGGAAAATGCCAAAAACACGACACACTGTTTATTTATACAGTATACCGTGAAAAGGGTATATTTGGATGATGTTTTTCCTAAAAGAGAATTATTTGATGGTTTTTAAATCAACTTTGGTCTGTTTTTCATTCAGCTGTACTAATGAACTATGAATAACATCACAATCTGGTTTTGTTGGTGGGCTGTGTTCTAAAAAAGAGAAACAGCAGAGTAATAGATAAGTTTATGATAGGCATAATTGTTGTTCCTTCTTAAAGAATAAGTCTATACCTTAAGAAAGGAGTGCAAAATCGACAATATTAAACCGCGTTAATCCGCTTTTGCACTTTACCAATTATCAATAAAATCAATTATTAATAACGTTACTGGGCAACTTTGTTTAAGTGTAATGCGATTAATAAGGCCGTTAACATTAAAAGGGCAATAAATAATCCTACACCCAGCCAACCGAAACTCACCCAGAATAATCCACCTACTGTACCTGCAAGGCTAGAGCCCGCATAGTAAGTAAAGAGATAAAGTGAAGAGGCTTGGGCGCGTCCTCGTTTAGCGCGACGACCAACCCAACTACTTGCAACAGCATGTGCAGCAAAGAAACCTGTCGTTAAGATAAGCATCCCAATAAAAATAACGGGAAGTGATTCAATCAAGGTAATCAATATACCGATTAACATCATTGAAATCCCAGCAATAAAGACTTTACCTAATCCATATTTAGTCGTTAATAAGCCTGCTTTGGATGCGCTATAAGTACCACTTAAATAGACGATAGAAATCAGTCCTACTGTGGTTTGGCTTAATGAATAGGGAGCATCTAATAAACGATAGCCAATATAGTTAAATAAAGTGACAAAACCGCCCATCAATAAACCACCTTCAATAAATAACAAAGGCAGTCCTTTATCTCTAAAATGCAATTTAGTGGTAATAAGAAGATTACGAGGTTTTAATGCTGTTGGTCTAAAGTGCTGTGAAGCAGGTAATATCTTCCAGAAAGTAATCGCAGCAAAAAGGGCAAAAATGCCGAGAATAACAACGGATAAACGCCAAGAATAATAATCGCTCAATACCCCTGTAATAACGCGTCCGCTCATTCCTCCAATAGAGTTACCACTAATATATAAACCCATTGATAATGCGAGATAAGCAGGATGAATTTCTTCACTTAAGTACGTCATTGCCACTGCGGCTACACCACTTAATGAAAGTCCAACTAAAGCCCGTGTAATTAAAATACCTGTCCAGCTATTCATAGTTGCACTTAATAATGTAAAAAATGCAGCGCAAAACAATGCAATGACCATGACATTTTTACGCCCAAAAGCGTCTGACAGTGGGCCTGTAATCAATAATCCACATGCCATTAAAGCGGTTGAAAGGGAGAGTGCTAGACTACTGGTCGCAGGGCTAACGGAAAATTCGTTAGATAACACCGGCAATATGGGTTGCACAAAATAGAGTAAGGCAAATGTCGCTAAACCGACCATAAAAAATGACACTGTCACTTTTATATACAGCGCATCATCACGCTGAATATAGTGCTTAGGGTTAGATTGGCGATGAGCAGGCTTTTCTATACTTGATGTATTGTCTGAAATATCAGTGCCTAAGCTCATACTTTTACTGTCTATTTCGTGAGTATCCATATTGATTAAACTTCCATTACTTAAATTTGATTTATGTCAATGTTAGAAATATTTGATTTTTTTGTCTAATATATTAATCATTAGAAATAAGACTTTTAAAGTATCAATGACAATATGAGAGAAATATGAATATTGAACTTAGGCATTTACGTTACTTTATTGCCGTAGCAGAAGAGCTTCATTTTGGTAAAGCCGCAGAAAGATTAAATATTTCTCAGCCTCCTTTAAGCCAACAAATACAAGCGCTTGAAGGTGAAATAGGCGCTAGGCTATTAGAACGAACTAACCGTTCTGTTTCGTTAACACCTGCAGGACAAATGTTTTTAAAAGAGTCGTATCAAATTATGGCGCAGGTCAACGCAGCCGCAACACGTGCCGCTAGAATGGAAAAAGGTGAGTTAGGTGAAATTTCAATTGGTTTTACCTCAACGACACCTTTTATGCATTTAGTCACCTTGAGTTTGCGACAATTTAGAGAGAACTATCCTGAAGTCGGTATTCATATGCATCAAATGAATACAAAACAACAGATATCGCCGTTACTGACAGGACGTATTGATCTGGGGATCATGCGAAACACGACGTTACCCGAAAATTTGCACCACCAGCTATTGTTTCGTGAGCCTTTTATTTTAGCGGTTTATGAAGGGCATCCTTTACTTGCTTACAAAGAAACGGGCGTCAATATTCAAGACATTGGGCAATATCCTTTTGTTTTCTTTGAAAGGGATGTTGGTACGGCTCTTTATGATGAGATTATTCAATTGCTTAGTTTGTCAGGAATTACGCCAACTATTGCACAAGAAGCGGGTGAAGCCATGACGATTTTAGGACTGGTTGCCGCAGGGCTTGGTATTTCGATCGTAACAAAATCATTTACGCGAATGAAAGTCGATGGCGTGCATTATCTACACTTTGCAAATTCTCAGGCGTTTTCTGAGGTTTGGTTAGTTTCTCATAATAAGCGAGCCATTCCAGCGGCGGCGAATCGATTAACGCAATTACTATTAAAAAATATCTTAGATCACCAAAAATCTTGATTTATCTGTGTTTTTGATCACGCTTTTTATGTAAGTATTGTACAATTATCACAAATTGACGACATAATCGGTAATGAATTATTTGGAGCCTCGAATTAATTATGGCTCCTTAATTAAGGATGCATTTAATGGGGAACCAACCTAGCCACATCGATCACGTAAAACAATTTAATCTTGGCACAGTCTTTCGCTTGATTGATGAACATGGCCCCATTTCTCGTATTTCACTGTCAAAAAAGGCAGAGCTTGCGCCAGCAAGTATTACTAAGATCACACGAGAATTAGTTGAAGCACACCTTATTCATGAAACAGAGTTCCCAGATGTGGGATTTCGTGGTAGACCAGCGGTCGGATTAAAATTAGAAAGCCAAGGCTGGCAATTTCTCTGTATCCGTGTCAATAAAGGTAGCTTGCTTTTTAGTTTAAGAGAATTAGATAGCAAATTGGTTACTGAGGATACATTCGATTTCCCTAAAGAATATAGCGATGATTTTCTTAATCACTTTTTAGTTGCAATTGATAAATTCTTCGAACGTTATCAATCTCGTGTTGAAAGATTGACGGCAATTAGCATTACCATGAATGCCATTGTTGATCCCATTAGTGGCGTTATTTATAGCTCACCTTATTATAATATTAAAGACATTCCACTTGCCGATAAAATCCATGAAAAAACAGGTGTTTCTGTATTTTTACAACATAGTGTAACTGCATGGACAATGGCCGAATCGTTATATGGTGCGGCAAAAAACAATTCAGACGTTCTGCAAATTGTTATCGATGATATTGTCGGTGCTGGGGTGATAAGCAATGGAAAAACATTACACTCTAACAGCCATAGCGCCGTTGAAATTGGACATACTAAAGTTATCGACTCTCAAAATAGCTGTTATTGCGGGGCAAAAGGGTGTTTAGAAACAGAAATTGCTATTCCTCAATTAATTAAGAAAGCTCAATTACTAGCTCAAGAAGATCCGACTTCGTTGCTGAACAAATATCCTATTACTGTAGAAACATTGTGTGATGCAATATTAGTTGGCGATAAACCAGCACTTGAAATTGTTAATTTAGTTGCTCAACGATTAGGTTTTATTTTGGCGGTCATGATTAATGTCTTTAATCCGCAAAAAATATTAATTGGCTCACCGCTTTGTCGAGCCAAGTCCATTCTTTTTCCTTTAATCTTGAACCAAGTTCAACATCACGTTATGCCACGTTATGCGCAGTCTTTAATTATTGAAGAAACAGAGTTAAGAAACAAAGGAACATTGCCTGCGGCTTCGCTTGTAAAAGAAGCTCTCTACAATGGCTCTTTGTTAATTGAGTTGATGCAAGGCTAGATTAAGTGAAAAAATCGTAACAAAAGTGTTTTTCAAGCGTAAATCTGTCAATTGATCATTAACGAATTCTCTATTTTCGACCAATTAACTAAAAAATTGAGCTATCTCAAGCCACCAGAAACAGTGTTACCCTAAACTCTAATCTCTGTCATTTTTTATGAACCTGATTTATCTGTCATAACGGAAGTAAATTATATGTTAACACGCTTTTTTGTTACGGGGACAGATACCAACGTGGGTAAAACTGTTGTAACCCGAGCACTTCTTCAGTCATTAAATCGTGGCGGGTCAACGGCAGTGGGTTATAAGCCTATTGCAACAGAATTACATGAAACGGCTGATGGTGAACGTAATCGTGATGCTATGATTATTCATAATTCATCGCCAGTTGAAGTTCGCTACGACGAAATTAATCCTATTTTGCTTGATAATTGTTATGTTAGCGAAAATGAAATTGATTTTAATAAGATTTCAAATGAGCTCGACAGTTTAAGTAAAAAAGCAGAGTGTGTTGTTATCGAGGGTAATGGCGGTTGGCGTTATTTGCTCGATGATAATACCTTTTATTCTGATTGGGTGGTAAAAGAACAAATTCCAGTTGTTTTGGTTGTCGGTATTCAACCAGGCTGTGTTAATCACTCAATATTAACAGCACAATCTATTATCAACGATGGTGTAAAATTAGTAGGTTGGGTTGCGAACAGAATAAATCCAGGATTACCTTATTACGCGAAAATTGTGGAAAGGCTGTCTCAGCATATTCCTGCACCGCTGATTGGTGAAATCCCGTATTTGTTACGTCCTGAAGAACGTGATCTCTCTTGTTACCTCGATTTAAGTCAGTTGGAAATCGCTGTACCTGCTTAAGAGAGAATATAAATAAGTAACGAAGTGGATTGCTATCTGTTTTTAAACGATACCAAACTTGTTACTTTTAAACGCCTGATGAGTAAATTCATTGGGTGTTTTTGTTTTTTCTGATTTTGCCTCAAGTATAACTAATGATAAGAATAGCACACAAAATTGAAGCTAAATAAGATAAAACGAATCAGATAAAATGCAGATAAATAGTTATTGATAAACAGTGGAAAAGAAAAGGGCGCTTATATTGCGCCCTTTTTTAATCACAAGATTTTATCAACTATAGATTAATGACGAGTATAGATGATTTTCTTACTATCATTTTCACAAGTTCCGACAACTTTACCATCAGCTTGTGCAACTTGGTCGTTTTCAACGACAGTTAACGTAAAGTTAGCGGCTGGCACACCATTATTAACGATTTTTTGTTGAATAGACTCAACAACTTCATCACATCCCGCATTCGCGGCTAAAGGTGCAAACGCAACCAGAGTGGCCATTACTGCAAATATATATTTTTTCATATCATTCTCTCCTTGTTTTACGGAGTAAAACATCACTGTTTTACACAACTTTCTTACGGGTTAACGGGGCGGCCAGTATTGCTGTCTAAACAACGACGCGTTTCAGGCTCCCAATATGCATAGACATTCGCACTTTTTAGACAAGCATCTCGCTCATCAATGGCTTTATCTACTTTATTAAATTCGATTTTTTCTCGCTGATTAACTTGGGTACGAAGCTCGCGCTTTTGATCCCAGTCTTCTTTCATTTGTCGAGCTTGTTCTTTATCTAAGACATTGTCATAGCCATCGCCATTAATGGTTACATTAGTTGAAGCGGCAACAGAAGAAAAAGAAGACACTGATAAACCAAGAAATAAGGAGAACACCATGGTTCTGATGACTTGTTTCTTAGTTAGTGTGTTTATCATGGTTGCTATCCTCTAAAGTTATGTAGCTATTACTCTCAATGACTATTATATCTTAATAATTATAGCTGATACCTTAATAAAAAATGTGTTTTCAGTGCGTTTAGTTTTGACGATGAACACTTAACCCTGCAAATGACTGACTCACAGGCATCATTTCTAAGGTATTAATATTCACATGAGCAGGTAATGTCGCTGTCCAATATACCGCTTCTGCGACATCTTCAGGCGTTAATGCATTTGCATTGGCATAAGTTTGCTCAACTTTATCACTATCACCTTTAAAACGAACTAATGAAAACTCTGTACCACCAACAAGACCCGGTTCAATATCGGTCACACGCACTTTTTTACCTTGGAGATCTGCACGCAATCCTAAACTAAATTGCTTAACAAACGCTTTAGTGGCGCCATAAACATTACCGCCCATATAAGGCCAAGAGGCGGCTGTTGAGCTGATATTAATAACATGACCTTTATTTCTTTCAACCATAAAAGGAAGAATAGCGCGAGTGACATGAACCAGACCTTTATTATTTGTCTCGATCATCGTATCCCAGTCATCAAGGTTAGCTTTATCGGCGGTATTTAAACCTAGGGCTAAGCCTGCATTATTGACTAACACGTCAATTTCACGCCATTTCTCAGGTAATTGAGTGTAAATCTCACTGACTGCTTTTTTATCTGTAACATCTAACTGTAATGGATAAAATTGCTCACCCAGCTCCTTATGCAAGTTATTAAGTTTATCCAAACGACGAGCAGTACCAATAACTTTGTGTCCATGGCTGATAAAATGACGAGCAATGGCTTCACCAAAGCCAGCGGATGCACCCGTGATAAAAATAATCATGTAATTACCCTCGATAGTTATAATAATTGAAAGTAAAAGGCTATCACTAGAAAGAGTCAAGTTTAAAAATCGGCTTTGTGATAAATCAGGCTAAAAACAAGATGCTTTTCCTATACGAAAGATTTTTCTCTTTAATAGTAACCTGTAGTTTTGTTTTTAACTGACAGAACAAGAGGTGGTTATTTCGTTGTTTTCTATTAAAAATAAGGAAGATAAAGCTCAAGCCGTGGTATCACGGTAAAACAAATAAACTCAGTCAGAACATAGTGATAATAATAATGATGCTACCAATTACAGCAATCGCCAGTGTGGGTGATAAAAGAAAACAGAAGTAACACAAAATAAAGGTCACTACGATATGAATCAAATCGCTAAACGACGTATATAAAACTACGATGGTTTTTTTATTGAGAGAGAAACGATTTGTCCATATCACACCAAAATAAATACAGATTATCTTATTGTGACTCGTTGCTAGACTGAGTCGAAAAAATGTAAACTCAGTCTAGCAGAATAAGAAAAGAATGGTTATTTTTTACCAACTTGATGGCCAATAACGCCACCTAAGACACCGCCGCCAATGGTGCCCAATGCGCTACCATCAGTTAAAATAGCGCCCCCGATAGCACCTGCACCGGCACCAATTGCGGTATTACGGTCGCGTTTTGTCATGCTAGAACAGCCCGCAAGTGAAAAAAGCAGAACAGAAGCGACACACAGTGTTCCAATCTTTTTTAACGTGATATTCATTTTTATAAACTCCGATATAAAGGACAATATAAAAATAAACCTATCGTATTTATACTAGGATCGGAATATTCGGGAACAACGGGGAGAAAACTCTTAAAATGAGTGAATACTCATAACATATATTTTAAATGCATTTAATCAAAATAAATTTTATTATCTATATTATTATTTGATGCTCAGAAGAAAAGCATCAATGTATTATGTCATTTATATGAGTTAACTTAACAATATGATATTGATAAATAAATTAAAAATACTCTCTTCACAATTTGCATCGGGTTATTTTGGTGTTGTATTAGGGATGATTGGTACTGGGATGGCATGGCGCTATGCAGCAAAGGAGCACAGCTATCCGTCTTATATTGGAGAAATATTTATTGGCGTAGGTTGCTTGGTTTGGTTAACACTTACACTATTTTTACTGAGTAAATGGCTATTTCATCGACAAGCAATTCTTGATGAAATTAAACATCCTGTTGCCAGTGGATTTACTAGCTTATTTCCCGCAACGACAGTCTTAGTCTCGATAGGACTAAGCCCATATTTACCGTTATTTTCTCTGATACTGTTTAGCATCGGAGCAATTGCTCAGTTAGGGTATTCCAGTTGGTTAATTGGTTATCAATGGAAGGGTGAATATCCTAAAATGGCGACGACACCGGTCTTATATTTACCCACAGTTGCGAATAATTTTATTTGCACTATGGCATGTGGTGCATTGGGTTTTAATGATCTGGGTGTTTTATTTTTCGGTGCCGGTGTATTTTCTTGGTTAAGTTTAGAACCTGCTATTTTAAAAAGAATACGCAGTGAAGGGCTAATGGATGAAAAATCACGGCTATCATTTGGTATTCAATTAGCACCAGCTTTAGTTGCTTGTAGCGCTTATTTGGCTATCAATGACAATCATATCGATTTCTTCGCTAAAATGTTATTAGGCTATGGCCTTTTACAGCTTCTATTTATGGTGAGATTAATTCCTTGGTTTGTTAAACAGCCTTTTTCATTACCTTTTTGGAGTTTCTCTTTCGGTGTATCTGCATTGGCAAAAGCTTCATTAAATATGAGTATGACATCTAATAGTCATTTTATGCAGTTACTCTCAACAGCACTATTTATCTTTGCTAATTTAATTATCTTATTACTGATTTGGCACTCATTATTATGGGTTTTTAAAGGACTAAAACAATTATGTTGTCCATCTAAAGCACTTTAATAAACATAAAAACAAAGAGAGCCTAAACAAAATTATTTAGGCTCTTTTTATTTTCAAGTTGCTTATTACATATTTCCACACATAAAGAAATATCATGAATAACAATCACTTTTGAAGATAATTCAGGATGATTATTAAAAAAAGCATCTAAGCGTTTATTATATTGCTTTGAAAAGCGAAGAAGTTTCCACGTATTTACTAACGTTTCTTTAGGTAATTGGCGCTTAATTCTATTAATAAATAAACGCTTCATTAAGTAATTAACACGTCTCCAATAAGGAATGTCTATTCTAAAAATAACAGCACAGTCATTAAGAAAGGGTAATAAACGTTTGTCGTAAGCACCTTCAACGATCCATTTATCTGTTTCTTTAATGGCACTTACTTGAGATGTTATAAAGTCCTCACTATTTTTATGAAATTCATCTCCAGTCATATCCCAATAAATGGCATCAAACGGATATACAGGTAAAGACAACGCGGTTGCAAGTTGCTTAGATAATGTTGTTTTTCCTGCTCCAGAAGGGCCCATAATACAAATCTTCATTTCTTTTTCAATAAGTTATTTTAAGATAAGAATAGTATAAAGGGAAACAGAGCTAATAACGATGAAAAGAAAGTTAATTAAAAGAAATAAACGCTGGTTGATGGAAAAATATCATCTTTCACAACAACTATTTGCACCACTATCAGTTATTTTAAAAGAGAATAAATTAGAGTCACAAGCAAATCGATATTACCGCTTATGGCGGCGAGGCTTAATCAAAGAAGATTGGAGTCACGCCACTTTTGATACCGATGTTGCAACAGTGCCTCAACGGCGACTTGATGGAAGGGTTATTTATCACGAGAGAGTTTTTAACAAAGAATTAGTGCCATTAGAATATAAAATAAAATGGAAAGAATTTTAAACGGATAGGATTTGTGATGTATAAATTGTTAAAAAACCCGTTAACACAATATTATTAACGGGTCATATACTGAAACCTTAAAATGCTTGACGAAAAATTTCAATGATCTCTTTTTCATTACCTTTACGAGGATTAGAGAATGCATTACCGTCTTTAAGTGCCATTTCTGCCATATATGGGAAATCAGACTCTTTCACACCTAATTCACCTAAATGTTGTGGAATACCAATATCTGCAGATAGACGAGCGATAGCTGCAATAGCGCGTTCAGCCGCATCCATCACTGATAACCCTGTGATGTTTTCACCCATAAACTCAGCAATATCTGCAAATTTTTCTGGGTTAGCAATCAGGTTATAACGCAGTACATGTGGTAATAGCACCGCATTAGCTACGCCATGTGGCATATCATATAAACCACCTAATTGGTGAGCCATTGCATGAACGTAACCAAGGTTAGCGTTATTAAATGCCATTCCTGCTAAAAGTGAAGCATAAGCCATATTTTCACGAGCTTTTAGATTTGTCCCTAAGGCTACAGCTTGACGCAAGTTACGAGAAATTAAACGAATTGCTTGGATCGCTGAAGCATCAGTGACAGGGTTTGCATCTTTAGAAATATAAGCTTCAACTGCGTGAGTTAATGCATCCATACCCGTTGCAGCAGTCAGTCCTGCTGGTTTGCCAAGCATTAACAGTGGGTCGTTAATAGAAACAGAAGGGAGGTTACGCCAGCTTACAATAACAAATTTAACTTTAGTTTTGGTATTGGTCAGAACACAGTGGCGGGTGACTTCACTTGCTGTACCGGCAGTTGTATTCACTGCAATAATCGGTGGAAGTGGATTTGTTAGTGTTTCAATACCTGCATAATTGTAAAGATCGCCCTCATGAGTCGCAGCGATACCGATACCTTTACCACAGTCATGTGGGCTACCGCCACCCACAGTAATTATCATGTCGCATTGTTCTTTGCGGAACATTGCGAGACCTTCAAGCACATTAGTGTCTTTGGGATTAGGTTCAGTGCCATCAAATACGACAACATCAATACCCGCTTCTTTTAGATAACCGATAGTTTTATCTACGGCGCCATCTTTTATTGCTCGTAGACCTTTATCCGTTACCAGCAGGGCTTTTTTACCACCCAATAATTTGCAACGTTCGCCAACAACAGAGATAGCACCTGGACCAAAAAAGTTAACATTCGGTACCAAGTAATCAAACATACGATAGCTCATGATAAACCTTCCAATATCAGATTATTATTTAGATAAATTAAAGTATTAGTGCATTTTCCCTCCATAGGTTATTAAGTCAAGGATGTAACGAATCAATAAGGTGAATCGATTCGTTTAACTTTGGTTAGTTTGATATAAGTCAACAGGATGTGCTTTCTTTAAGAGGGGGAGTTAAGTAAAAATAACGAACAAAACACATACGGTTTGACAGATATATATTTCAGGTGTAGGTTGGAGCTTATCAAAAAAAGGAGCAAATATGGAACCGTTGCAATTGTTTAAGGTATTAAGTGATCAAACAAGGCTAGATATTGTGTTGCTACTAAAAGCATCTGGTGAGTTGTGTGTTTGTGACATCTATACTGCCCTAAATTTATCCCAACCAAAAACGTCTCGTCACCTAGCTATGTTACGGGAAAGCGGACTATTACTTGATTCTAAGCATGGGAAATGGGTTCACTATCGTTTGTCTCCAACATTATTACCTTGGGTGAAAAATATTATTGAAGTCACCTATGAGACAGAGAAAAATAAAATAGCAGGTTTGCTTCAATCTATAGAAAAGAAAGAAACGGCTATCTGTTGTTCTGAATAAATTTTTTAATTAAACATATATGAAAAAACAGATATGACATATCTGTATGATAGGTCTTCTGTGAGAGGTTTTTATGCTTATTGCAGTATTAATATTTGTTCTAACAATTACTTTTGTTATTTGGCAGCCTAAAGGATTGGGGATCGGTTGGAGTGCAACAATAGGAGCATTAATCGCACTATTACTAGGTGTCATTAATCTCCAAGATATTCCTGTGGTTTGGAATATTGTCTGGAATGCAACCGCGACATTTGTTGCTGTTATTATCATTAGCCTTATTCTTGATGAAAGTGGTTTTTTTGAATGGGCTGCGCTTCATGTTGCAAAATGGGGCGGCGGAAAAGGTCGTCTTTTATTTAGCTATATTATCCTGCTAGGGGCATCCGTTGCGGCACTTTTTGCCAATGATGGTGCTGCACTTATTTTAACACCTATTGTGATCGCAATGTTGTTAGCGCTTGGGTTTAGTAAAGGTACAACACTAGCTTTTGTTATGGCTGCAGGATTTATTGCAGATACAGCAAGCTTACCTTTAATTGTTTCAAATTTAGTCAATATCGTCTCTGCTGATTTCTTTAATATCGGGTTTACAGAATATGCTTCTGTGATGATCCCCGTTGATATTGCCGCTATTATCGCGACATTAATTATGTTGCATTGGTTTTTCCGCAAAGATATTCCTCAGCGATATGACATCTCTAAATTAGCGGTACCTGCGACAGTAATTAAAGATGTAAAAACATTTAAAGCAGGTTGGTTGGTATTACTTCTTTTATTATTTGGCTTTTTTATATTGGAACCTTTGGGTATTCCAATTAGTGCCATTGCTACAGGTGGTGCCGTAATTTTGTGGTTTATTGCAGCACAAGGAAAGACGATTAATACTCGAAAAGTTTTACGAGGAGCGCCTTGGCAAATCGTGATTTTTTCCCTTGGCATGTACCTTGTTGTTTATGGATTACGTAATGCGGGTTTGACTCAATATCTGTCAGAAATTCTCGATTTCCTATCAAGCAAAGGTGTATGGGTTGCAACTTTAGGAACGGGATATATCACCGCATTTCTATCATCAATTATGAACAATATGCCAACGGTTCTTGTTGGTGCCTTATCCATTGAAGGCAGTAATGCTACGGGTTTAATTAAAGAGGCAATGATTTATGCCAATGTAATTGGTGCAGATTTGGGCCCCAAAATTACGCCAATAGGAAGTTTAGCGACATTATTGTGGCTGCATGTTTTGTCGCAAAAAAATATGACCATTACATGGGGATATTATTTTAAAACGGGCATTGTTATGACCATCCCAGTGCTAACAGTAACATTGGTTGCATTAGTGCTTAGACTGACATTAATGAATTAGTGGTGACAATATGAATCGCATTGTAATTTATCACAATCCCAATTGTGGTACTTCACGAAATACGCTTGAAATGATACGCAACAGTGGTGTAGAGCCTGAAATTATCCTTTATCTTGATACGCCACCCTCTAAGCATGTTTTAGAGAAACTTATCACTGATATGGGAATTTCGGTTAGGGCATTACTACGAAAGAATGTTGAACCCTATGATAAATTAGATCTTGATAATATTAATGCGACTGATGAGCAACTTATTGATTATATGCTGCAATATCCAATATTAATCAATAGACCTATTGTTGTGACACCATTGGGAACGCGATTATGTCGACCTTCTGAAGTTGTTTTAGATATTCTTTCACAAGCACAGAAAGGTGCCTTTTCAAAAGAAGATGGGCAAAATGTTGTCGATGAAAAAGGAAATAGGCTGGTATAAAAGAGTCTATTAACTCTATTTTTACGGTAATAAAAACCTCGTTAAAGCGAGGTTTTCTTGTTGCAATTAAGCCAATACCATCTGATTTGAGAAAGAAGAAGGGCGGAAACGATAAAAGAAAACACCCGCAAGCAGGTGTTTTATCATATTCCGCAGATAAGGCCTATTCTTCGAAGTACCAATACCCTTGATTGATAAATTCAGTTAATTCCGCAACAAAGGCTGAGTCCATCAGTGCTTCACCGAGTTCATCTTTTCCAACTTCTGTAAACTGGCATAGTGCATTTGCTCCCTTCATTTCTTTGGTAGTCCAAGATTCTGTATTTACAAAGAAATTATCTTCGATACGTAGGACGCGCAGTCCGCTCAATCGGATCAGTTTTTCACCATCATTCAGAGCACTCAATACTTCTTCAGGCTGATATGGTGGTTCTGCTGGAGCGATATCCAGTTCATGACGTGGTGTAGTGGCAAAACGGCCTAACCATTGTTCAAAATCACCGGGCTTGTTGATCATTTCAATCATCATGGCACGCAGGCGTTCAACTTCATAAGTTTCCATTCTTCCTGCATTGTCACGTACAGTTAGGTTAGGATCGCCATAATTTATCCCGCCCAGATCTTGCTCCAGCGCATAGTCTGCAAAACTACTCAGTAAATCACGGCCATTTGGTCCACGAAAGCCGACAGAATAGTTCATGGTATCTTCGAAAGTGAAGCCATCGTGAGGGAATCCAGGTGGAATATACAGAATATCTCCCGGCGCCATTTCCACATCAATAATTGGCTCAAACGGATCAACATGTAGTAATGCCGGATGTGGGCAGAACTGACGCATTGGCAGGGCATCACCGACACGCCAGCGACGGCGTCCCATTCCTTGAATGATAAAAACATCATAGTTATCAATATGTGGTCCGACACCGCCTCCGGGTACTGAATAGGAGATCATCAGATCATCAAGACGCCATTCAGGCAATACACGGAACGGTTTCACTAACTCAGCTGACGGCATATGCCAATGGTTGACGGCCTGTACTAGTAGCGACCATCCTTCTTCGCCTAATCCGCTATAATCTTCAAACGGACCATGACTTGCCTGCCATTTGTTGTCAGTTAAGCTGACAAGACGGCTGTCGATTTCTGGCTCCATTGCCAGACCTGCCAGTTCATCTGGTGTGATAGGATCGACAAAATTAGGAAATGCATTTTTCAATACAACAGGTTTCTTTTGCCAGTATTTTTCTAAAAATTCAGGCCAGTTAAGATTCAGTTTGTTAACCATGTGACCACATCTGTGTAAATAAATAAGTGGGTAATTATAGAAGTAATGCACTGCAATATTTTTGTTTGGTGTCAAATGCCCATCAATAACACGGATAGGAATATGACAATATAAAGGGATATGGGGAGGGGATTTTACTTCTCTCACAGAGGTTTTAGTGCTTTTCTATCTCTTTTTAATTTTTTAATTTTTTGATTTTCTTCTTTTTCTTATTTATTATAAAGTTAATAGAGCTTAGTTTATCTTTTGTTACATTTTTACCATCTGTTATATGTTCGCGCCAATGATCAAAATACGGTCTTTCTCGGTCATATTTGATATCTCGTCTTAAATTTAAAATCTCTCGTTGTTTATCAAATAAAATAACCAGTCTAAGTTCGTTTGTAACAAAAGCATTGATGAATAAGCTTTAAGTTAAGAATCAACCAACATAATCAACCAGCCTAAAATAGAGATTTCAGTGCCTATCCATATTTAGATACCAAGGTTCGCATAATGTATATTATGTTAAATTGAATATAATAGCCAATAAAACAACCATCATGAGATGGTTCTTTTCAAGGATTTAGCTTTTAAAGCCCTCTTGCCTCCGATACGTGTTAAGAAACGTATTATCTAACTCTATTGATTAATTTAAGAATTCATTTGATTAACTAGCCAACGATGAATTATTTGAACAATATATGTTTGCTCTTCTTCCGTTAATTGACGATGTTTTTCTATACCATGCCAGGTTTTTAAACATCCACGACAACAAGTCGCCGTGGCATGCTGAGCAATAAACACAGGATGTCCTCGCATTGGAGTTTGCTTACCATCATTTTTGGGTTCTTTAGCAGCTAAGCGTTCTTGAATAAAATCTAAAGCGTGTTGATCGATGGTATCAGAGCCTTTATCAATACAGTATTGTCGTTCTTTTGGCCCTAATTTAAACTTTTGTCGAAAAGTTGATTTGGATAATCTGTTAAATAAAAGATCTACATTATTCATTAAATTTGCCACCTAAATCAATGATCGTACGCTTATAGTACATAGCTTACAATCACATATATTTTAGTTTATTACCCAAACATTGATGGTAGATAAAATTACTAAATGTGGTTATCTCCTATCACCATGAAGAGAATCAAATGCTTCATTGGATAAGTACCCTTACCTGATTTGAGTCACCGGTTTTTTTATTTTTCAAATACAGTCTATCTCTTTTCTATATTAAAGTGTTGAGCCAACGCTTTATAACCTTTCTCGCTGATAGTCACTTCTCTATATCCTTGATGTCGTGTTAACCATACCTGCGTTTCTGCATAATTAAGAAAAGAAGTACCAATTTGTCCACCTAAATGAAAACGACGTTCACTCCAATCTAAACATGGGCAGCAAATATTACGAGAATGCTTTGCTTGAAATTCAATCCCCATATTTTTAAATCGCTCAAGACCTAGTGTTGTAATAGCGTAGCCATCTTCTGTTATCCATTTTTGCTGACAAAGTGAATGGTAAATATCGACAGCAACTTCACCTGCTAAATGATTATAGCAAGTTCGTGCCTTTCTTAAGTTTTTAGGTGTTGTGATTTTGGCTTGTGAAATATGGTCGGTTGAAAAACTCATTAAGTTTTCAATAACGTTGGCAATTTCATCGTTAGCTAATCGGAAATAACGGTATTTACCTTGGGATATGACAGAAATAAGGTTACTACTGAGTAGTTTTGATAAATGGCTACTTGCTGTAGAGGCAGAAATATCAGCCACAATACCCAGCTCAGTCGCTGTCCACGCCCTTCCGTCCATTAATGCACAGAGTATTTTGACTCTGGAAATATCAGCAATCGCAGTACCCACAGCAGCGATTGCTGACTCTACAGTGTGTTGATATTCTGATTTAGCCATTTTAAATTTAAGCCCTTTGATAGCATGTTATTAATGGTGTCATAATGTGATTGTAGTAAGCTCATAAGTCTATTTAATTACAGACTTTCTGCATCAAATGAATATTCACGCACCAAAGAAACAATGCTAATTTTGTAAAAATCGAAAATAGACTCTCGTCCTTCTTGTTGCGCTCTTTTATGTAAAATATTTTTCTTCCATTGCAAAACAGCCTCTTCATTTTCCCACCAAGAAAGTGATAATAATTTTCCTTCGGTTGATAAACTTTGAAAACGCTCTATTGAAATAAATCCCTCAATATCCTTTAGTAATGGCTTTAAATCAGCCGCTAAAGATAAATAACGATCGTGCTTTCCCGGTTTAATGTTTACTTCAAATATTACTGCAATCATTAGTATTCTCCTTTATTGGGTGATTATGAGTGTATTGATAAAAAAGGTAAAACACTTCGATAATCATTGAAATGAGTGCAATTATCTATTTTAAAAAAATAGCGTATAGCCTGCTTATTTTTGATACTGAAATTAGGGTTAGGCACTTTAAAAGTGAATAAAAGTGGAATTAAAACCACAATACTGATTAACAGCGATATTGCACTTGCCCATATGTGGCGTTATCGAAAAAATACCATTGATTAAATTCACTTCGAATTTCACAAGACTGCGTAGGCTTAATTCTCCACCAGCTTGATAGGCAATTTCTAACCACTAAGTAGCCCTAACACAATAAGCTGATGTTGACTGGTGATCAAAATAGAAATATAAATTGCTATTTATATTTCTATTTTATTCTTTATCTGAAATTAGTTGTTTTTTCCAATTCTGACAAATGGACTACTATAACTACGGTTATAATTGATTATTTTTCCAACATAGCGATCGCGAATATCTTGAGGTGCTTTTCGACCTATAAATTCCCAACGTTCACTATTTTATGATTTTTAATTAATAAAAGAAATCCCCGCTTCTGGCTATCTGTTTGCTTATAGTTTTCCAAAACAAACAAATGGGAAATCTTTTATATTACGAGTCATACTGGATGACAACACATCATCTCTATTTTATTCAGCTGATTTTATTGCCACTCTCACGGCTTTCTTGTACTCTGCACTGCTTCTTCTATTTCATTGTAGGTAATAGTAATGACCGGACACGTTTCTAAAGATCCTTTGCATGGCGTTACTCTCGAAATGCAAGTCAATGCACTGGTGGCTAAATATGGTTGGGCTAAATTAGGTCAACTTATCAAAATTAACTGCTTTAGAAGTGATCCTAGCGTGAAATCAAGTTTAAAATTTTTGCGCAGAACCCCTTGGGCACGCGCTGAAGTGGAGGCGCTCTATCTTGATTCTCTCGAAGCTGATATTGATGATTTGATTGAAATTATCGATCACCCTGATTGTGATCCTTGGGCGAATAGCCGTAGAAATTGAGGGATTGGTTTTTTTAGAACGCTTCATTTGATATTAAAAAATATGAAGCGTTAGTTTTTATTAAATAAATTTATTTAAATACTCTATTTGTTTGTCAGTTAGGAATTCATTATTTTCATTTAAATAATCAGTATTAATGTTTATTCTAGTTATTTTTTTTGCGGTGTTATTTTGGTATGAAATCCTGAATAATTTAGATAAATCTCCTCTATTAATCCATAATTCATCAATACTATTAATTCCCGATTTATAAAAAAATATAAATTTCAGTTTTCTTTGCTTTTTATAGCTTTTATTAGGTAAGAAGTTTATTAAAGTGACAAAAATATATGGAAGATATGCAGGATTTAATTTTGCATATCCATATATATTAATTCTTCTTGCTTCTTTTAGAATTTCCATAAATTCTTGATAATCTAAAAACGGTGTGATTTCTTTAACCTTACTATATATATTGCGAATGTTTCTTTTAGTGAAATCTTTGTTTTCTATTTGGACTTCATCATTTCTATCGCCTCTGAAAAGGTAAAGATATCGTTCATTATTTATTTCTATAGTAGGACAGCAGGAATTTTCTCTGTGACGAAAATGGCCATTATCTTTATTTTTTCCTGCTATTAGGTTCATTTCTTGATTACAGATCGGACAACGTGCTTTAGGTGCATCCTTAACTATTTGATATCCTCTTTCTAGAGTGAATTCAATATATTCTTTATCATTAATTAAGATATCCTTTTCTGGATGAAAGGCTTTAAACATATCACATTCCTTAACGTTTATTTATTATAATTATGAATGTTATATATTCTTAATTTAAAATCAAATATTAATTTTTTAAATTATTTCGAAAGTAAACTAATTATATTTAATATAATTCTTTACTCATCCCTAAACTCTTTCGGCGTCATACCAAATTCTTTTTTAAAAATAGAGTAAAAATATTGCAATGAAGGATAGCCACACATCACGGATATTTCTTGGATTGCGAGTGTTGTGGTGGCTAATAAATTTTGAGCGCGTTTGAGTTTCTCTTCATAAATAACGGTATGAATTGTCTTACCGATCTCTTTTTTAAACCGTTGCTCTAAATTAGAACGCGACATATTAACCGCATCTAAAACTTGCTCTGTTTTTATCCCTTTACAGGCATTGTAATAAATATAATGCATAGCTTGCACAACGGTAGGATCGTTAAATGAGTGAAAATCGGTTGAGCGGCGTTCGACTATTTTAACAGGTGGAACCAACACTCTTTGTTGTTTATTGGTTGGATACCCTTCCAGCGTTTGATGTAATAGCTTGGCTGCTAAATACCCCATTTGTCGTGAACCTTGCACAACAGAAGATAATGCAATGCGAGATAAATAACGTGTCATATCTTCATCATCAATACCGATAATGCTTATTTCTTCAGGCACATTAATATTTAAATTGTCGCAAACTTGCAGTAAGTGTCGTGCTCTTGCATCGGTGACCGCAATAATTCCAGTTTGTGGTGGTAAAGTTTGTATCCAATCGGATAAACGATTTTGTGCGTGTTGCCAATTCTCTTGTGTAATATCCATGCCGTTATAAACAATACCTGGATATTTTTCGCTGGTAACTAATTGTCGAAATGCATGCTCTCGTTCATTAGACCAATGGGGATGATCTTTTGCCGGTAAACCATAAAAAGCAAAATGCTTAAGTCCTTTCTGTTTTAAATGCAAAAAGGCTTGTTGAACTAATTCATAATTATCAGTAGCGATATAAGGAACGGGAGGATAATTTTCTTCTTGATGATAAGAGCCTCCGACACCAATAACCGTTAATGGTGATTGGCTTAAATGCTTAGCAATAATCGGATCATCAAAATCAGCAATAATACCATCACAAATCCAATGGTTTATATTATCAAGCCGAGTGCGAAAATCTTCTTCAATAAATACATCCCAATGGCATTGTGATGCCTGAAGATACTCTCCAACACCCTCAACCACTTGTCGGTCATAGACTTTATTAGCGTTGAATAACAGCACAATACGAAAGTATTTATCTTTTTTCATTTTATTCTACCTAATTACCCTGCTAGGCATTAAACCACAGCTTTAATTTTGCTAGAACTTGCTTTCATCGCTATGTGATTACTATCACACAAGCCAAATTTCGTAATAGCAAAGTAAAAAATAGGAATAACCAATGTTAATAACAACGAGTATTTTGTTTTTAAACACGGTTGCCGAGGAGATTTTTCATGTATCAGAATAACTTTAATAAATTAATTTCTAGGCAAAATACCTATAGCGCAAAATGGTGTAATAGTAACGCCAATGTTATTCCGTTATCTGTTGCAGATATGGATATTCCTGCGCCTGATTTTATTATTAATGCATTGACTGAATTTAATCTCAAAGGAATTTATGGCTATACCGACCTTAGCCATGACTGGAATAACGTTGCTGTAAATTGGTTTAAAACGCAATATCAGTGGGTTGTTGAGCCTGAATCTATTGTTTTTTGCCCTCGCATTATTCAAGCAGTCTCGCTTTATATTCAAAACTTCACACGCGTTGGTGATAAAGTCACAACCTTATCACCTGCTTATCATCCTATTAGTAATGCGGTTTGTGTCAATCAACGTGAGCTATTAGAAAGCCCGTTGATGTATCGTGACGGTTATTATGAAATTAATTTTGATGACTTAGAAAGTAAGTTTAAACAGTCTGTCTGCTTTATTTTACTATCACCACATAATCCAACAGGAACGGTATGGCAAAAAAGTGAGCTATTAAAAATAGCGGAACTCGCACAGAAATATCAGGTTTTTATTATTTCTGATGATGTACATGCTGATTTTGTTTTTGATGGAGCAACTTATCACCCTATTTCATCAGTAAATAGTTATGTAAAACAACACTCTTTTATTTGTACTTCTCCCGCTAAAACATTCAATTTAGCCGGACTCGAAGTTGCCAATATCGTTATTGCCAATCCTGAATATCGTGAAAAATTCAAACAATGCTTAATTGCTGCGGGTATTCATAATCCGGGTTATTTCTCAGTTCCCGCTTTTTTACAAGCTTACACCTTACAGGGCCAACAATGGGTTGGTGAATTAAAAACGTATCTTGCTGATAACCGACAATGGGTAAAAGAACAATGTGAACGTTACTTTCCTGATTGGGTTATCACTCAAAGTCATGGCACCTACATGCTATGGATTAACTACCAAAAAATGCAGTTATCTGAAGAACAACTAAAACATTGGTTTGTTTCATTAGCCGAAGTGGAAATGAGTTGGGGGCGTGGTTTTGGTGCGGTTGGGGATGGTTTTTTCCGCATTAATATCGCGACACCTCGTTCAATATTAGAAACCGTTTTCACTCGGCTTATTCGTACCTTACCTCACGCCAGTTTGGAATAAATTACAATGAAAACGCAAACGATAAACAGCCCGAGAACACCTACATTACTCGAATCACTCTTTCCTATATTCACCATGGTGGTGCTATTAGGAGGAGGCTACGCCGCTTTTGATTTACCACCAGAGCCTTTAATGGTGCTGTCTACAGTTGTAGCTGCACTATTGGTCAAGCGATTAGGGTATCGCTATGACGAGATCTTAACGGCAATCTCACAAAAAATTGCTAAAACCATGCCAGCCTTGCTGATTTTAATCAGCGTAGGCTTGTTAATCGGCACATGGATGATTGGTGGTACCATTCCATTGATGATCTATTACGGCTTAAAAATGATCAGCCCAGAAATGCTTTATGTTACGGCATTATTGGTGACATCATTAGTGTCAGTTTGTACAGGAACTTCATGGGGCTCAGCAGGAACCATCGGTGTTGCCTTTATGGGGGTTGCTGTCGGTATGGATGCAAACCTCGCTGCAACAGCCGGTGCCGTAGTTGCGGGTGCCTATTTCGGTGACAAACTTTCACCGCTATCAGGTGATACTAATCTTGCAGCAATGGCTGCAAGGATCGACCTCTATCAACATATCTGGCACTTACTTTACACCACACTGCCTTCGCTGATTTTAACCGCGATTGTGATGACTGTTTATGGAATGAACGGTGATTTAGCAGGACAAGGTGTGCCAGAAAAAGTGACATTAATTACCAATGGTCTTGAGAATGTTTATAACTTCAATCTAATCCTTCTCATTCCTGTATTAGTGATTTTATATGGTTCAGTAACGAAAAAACCGACTATTCCAGTGATGTTAGCCTCTGCCGCCATTGCGATGTTTAATGCTTATCTTATTCAAGGTTTTGGATTACATGACATCGTAAAAAGCGCGGTTGATGGCTTCAATGTCTCAATGATCCAAGGGAAAGAAGTTCCTGAATTATTAGGTAACTTATTAAATCGTGGTGGCATGAACTCAATGATGAGTACCCTGCTTATCTGCTTCTGCGCCCTCTCTTTTGCCGGTACTTTATCGTTAAGTGGCGCATTAGAAGTAATTGTCCATGCATTGTTAAAAATGGTTCACTCAACCGGTTCAATGATCTTAGCCACAATTGCTTGCGGACTAACCATGATTGGTGTGACCTGTAATGGACAAATCTCAATCCTTATTCCTATCGAAATGTTGCGCGGTGCCTATATCGAACGAGGCTTACACCCTAAAAACTTAGCTCGTACTGTAGAAGATTCCGCCACAATCTTTGAACCCATTTTACCGTGGACAGCCGCAGGCGCTTATATGGCAGGTACGTTAGGTGTTGCAACCTTAAGTTACTTACCTTGGGCTGTATTGTGCTGGAGTGGCATCTTCTTCGCCATGCTGTGGGGTTTCACGGGCTTTGGCATTGCCAAACTAACACCAGAAGAGCAGGAAGAGATGACTGCTGAGCTTGAATCACATTCAGAATTACAACTTGATACTAAATAAGGACGGTTCCATGTCTTACTTCGATAAAATTGAACAAATTCAATATGAAGGCACAACAAGCGATAACCCACTAGCGTTTCGTTACTATAATCCAGATGAGATTATTTTAGGTAAACGCATGGAAGATCACCTAAGATTTGCCGCTTGCTACTGGCATAACTTCTGCTGGAATGGTTCTGATATGTTCGGTATCGGTACTTTTGATAGACCGTGGCAAACGCCAGGTGAAGCATTAGAGCAAGCAAAACGCAAAGCAGATGTTGCCTTTGAGTTCTTTCATAAGCTCAATGTTCCTTTCTACTGTTTTCATGATGTCGATGTTATTTCTGAAGGCAATAACATCAATGAATATATCTCTAATATGGCGGCGATAACCGATGTATTAGCGAAAAAACAAGAAGAAACCAACGTTAAGCTATTATGGGGAACCGCAAACTGCTTCACCAATCCTCGTTATGGTGCGGGTGCAGCGACTAACCCTGATCCTGATGTTTTTGCATGGGCTGCGACACAAGTTTGTGAAGCGATGAAAGCGACAAAAGCGCTGGGTGGTGAAAACTATGTATTATGGGGCGGACGCGAAGGCTATGAAACGCTGTTAAATACAGATTTACGCCAAGAAAGAGAGCAAATTGGTCGCTTTATGCAGATGGTTGTTGAGCATAAACATAAAATTGGTTTCCAAGGCACATTACTGATTGAGCCAAAACCACAAGAGCCGACAAAACATCAATACGATTACGATACTTCGACTGTTTATGGTTTCTTAAAACAGTTTGGTCTTGAAAAAGAAGTCAAAGTAAACATTGAAGCCAACCACGCAACGTTAGCAGGACATAGCTTCCATCATGAAATTGCGACTGCCATTGCGTTAGGTATTTTAGGCTCTGTTGATGCTAACCGTGGTGATCCACAATTAGGTTGGGATACAGATCAATTCCCAAATAGCGTAGAAGAAAATGCACTAGTAATGTATGAAATTCTTAAATCAGGTGGATTTACAACAGGCGGTTTAAACTTTGATGCTAAAGTTCGTCGTCAAAGTAATGATAAATATGACCTTTTCTACGGACATATTTCAGGAATGGATACAATGGCAATGGCATTACGCATTGCAGCAAGAATGATCCAAGATGGTGGTCTTGATAAATTTACAGCGCAGCGTTATTCAGGCTGGAGTGCAGAGTTTGGTCAAAATATCTTACAAGGTAAATTAAGCCTTGAAGAAGTGGCAAAATATGCACAAAGCAACACCTTAGCGCCACAATTACAAAGTGGACGCCAAGAAATGCTAGAAAGTTTAGTGAATCGCTATATTTTTGGCTAATGGCATAAATGTAATAGCACAGCGGGTTTTCCGCTGTGTTTATTAATTAGATACAGGTCATGGGATAACTTTATGTATTTAGGGCTAGATTTAGGCACTTCAAGCGTTAAAGCGATCATTATGAATGAGCAAGGTGACGTTATCGCCAGTCATTCCGTTTCTTTAGCAATATCACGCCCTCACCCTCAATGGTCAGAACAAGATCCCCTGCAATGGTGGCAAGCAACAGAAGAAGCCATTCTTCAGCTTGGACGCAGTTATCCAATGGATCAAATCGAGGCGATTGGGCTAAGCGGGCAAATGCATGGTGCCGTTTTGCTTGATGCTCAACAAGCGGTGTTGCGTCCTGCTATCTTATGGAACGATGGCCGTAGTTTTAAACAGTGTCAGGCACTTGATGCGCAATATCCTCAGTTTAAAAAAATTACGGGTAACTTAGTTATGCCCGGTTTTACTGCACCAAAACTACAATGGGTTGCTGAAAATGAGCCTGAAATTTTTCAACGCATTGCGCATGTTTTATTACCTAAAGATTTTTTACGTTGGAAGATGAGCGGTAATTTCGCCAGTGATATGTCGGATTCAGCAGGTACGCTTTGGCTAGATATGCAAAAGCGAGATTGGAGTGATGAGCTTTTAAATGCCACAGGATTAACGCGTCGTCAAATGCCGACGTTGTTTGAAGGCAATCAAATAACCGGCTATCTATTGGCTGATATCGCTAAAAAATGGCAGATGAAACAAGTGCCTATTATTGCTGGTGGTGGCGATAATGCAGCGGGTGCAATTGGTGTCGGCGTTTATCAACCCGGTCAAGCGATGCTCTCTCTAGGTACTTCAGGTGTTTATTTTGTTGTTAGCGAAAAGTTTCTCCAAAATAGTGACAATGCAGTACACAGTTTTTGTCATGCATTACCCAATACTTGGCATTTAATGTCTGTGATGCTAAGTGCCGCATCGTGCCTTGATTGGGTGTGTCAATTGACAGGAATTGAGAGTGTGGGTGCGATGTTTGAAGAGATTGAACACGCAATTTTTACTGATAGCCCTCTCCTATTTTTACCTTATCTTTCAGGCGAACGGACGCCTTATAACAACCCTAATGCGAAAGGTGTCTTTTGGGGATTAACCCATGAACATCAACGTGCTGACTTATGCCAAGCTGTTCTTGAAGGTGTAAGCTTTGCGTTACGACAAGGGATTGAAGTTGCTGAAAATGCAGGTCAATTAGCTAATAACATTACGTTAATTGGTGGTGGTGCAAGGAGTGAATATTGGAGACAATTGCTTGCAGATATTACAGGAAAAAAACTCGATTATCGCCAAGGTGGCGATGTTGGCCCAGCTCTTGGTGCAGCAAGACTGGCACAATTAGCAGTAAATCCTGCTCATTCATCACACGTTATTCTTTCTCAACCTAAGCTTGAAAAACGCCATACACCAGATTTAGAAAAACATAAAACATACGAAAAAAAATATCATGCCTTTAAAAAGTTATATTCATTGATTGATAAGATGGAAATATAACTATATTGCGTCAATATCAGGGTATTATTTAAAACCACTCAATTAAGGGTGGTTTTATTTTTCACTTATAGCTGTAAGATGAGATGCACTATGAGATCTCTATATTGGTAAAACATAATAGATAAGAAGGCAAAATGAAAAAATTGGTGATGTATTACTGGCACCATTAGGTGCTTTATTGGGTGTAGTTGTTCAGAGTGCAGGAAATTAATTGCTTAGCCCTGATAAATAAATATATCAGGGCGAATTAAAAAATTAACGATACCCGCTACGATGGTTTTTAGCTGACCAACTATAGGTTTCATTGCTAGGGGCTAATTTTTGTTTTTTCTTGAGGGCTTGTGCTTTTTTGGTGGCTTTTTCAACTTCGAGGGAGATTTCAGTAATAATGGAGTCTTTGACTTTATTCATTTCGGCATTGGTTAATTCGCGCCCTAATTTCTTTCTCTCTTGACCTATCCTGGTTTTTACTCGCATTTTTTGGGCATCGGTCATCTCTTGGAGTGTCAATTTCTTCATTCTTTTACCCTACCTATGTTGAGAGAGGAGTAATCAATATAACATTATTAATGCACCTCTCCAGCATTATATTTAGATTTAAGGTAATTAAATTCTGATTATATTGAAAATGCATTACACACGTAATAAGCGTGTAATGCATAACAATAAGAGATAAGTTTAAACGGAAAATTTAAACTAATTGCAGAAATGCCGTTTTAAATCCATCGATATCTTGTTGTGTTGTTGCCCAAGAAGTACAAAGACGTAAGCAACTCAAGTTAGGATCTTCAAGTAATACACGATGAAAAACAAATTGTTGTGTTAATTTTTCCGCAATTGTGTTTGGTAAAATAACAAAAACTTGGTTGGATTCAGGCGGAGCTAAAAATTCAAAGCCTTGTTCAGTAAAGAATTCGGTTAATTGTGATGCCATTTCATTAATGTGTTTGCCTAATTTAAAATAGAGATCATCTTTAAATAAAGCTTCAAACTGCGCACCTAATAACCAACCTTTCGCTTGTAACCCGCCCTTTTGTTTTAAGCTAAAACGGAAATCAGATTTTAGTGCAGGATGACAAATCACGAGCGTTTCAGCTGACATTGCACCGATTTTAGTACCACCAATATAAAACGCATCCGTTAAACTGGCGATATCTTCAATAGTCAGATCACTTTGTGCGGACATTAATCCTGCTGCTAAACGAGCACCATCAAGGTACAACCATAAATTATGTTCGTTACAGTAGTTACGTAGCGCTTGCAACTCCGCTTTGCGGTAAACCGTACCAATTTCTGTGGCATTCGTTATATAAACAAGTTTGGGTTGAACCCAGTGTTCATCATTATGCTCAGCAAGAATAGGTTTTAATAACTCTGGTGTTAATTTGCCATCAGCGGAAAATGTTGTGATAACTTTATGCCCTGTTGCTTCAATAGCCCCTGTTTCATGTGTAGCAATATGCCCAGTACTGATAGAAATAACGGCTTGGTGTGGACGTAAAAAATGAGAGATAGCGGTTAAATTAGTAATGGTACCACCATTAAAAAAGTGAATATCTGCATCAGGTTGTTGAATACGCTGTTTTATTGATTGAGCAGCTTGATGACAAAGCTTATCCATACCATATCCATCATAGCGTTGCCCCACTGTATCAGTGATTGCCTTCATGACCGCAGGATGTGCAATTTCATTATAATCATTTTGGAAGCGGTACATGTGTTCTCCTGTCGAATGTTGTGTTTTTATCGTGTTTTATAAAGCAAAACGCTCTACATCTAATCAATACAAAGATTGAATGTAAAGCGCTTTAATATATTGAAAACATCAGTTATTTAAAACCGATTATTTAATACTCATTATTTAAAGCAGACCTCGCCCCAACGCGCCAAACCTGCGGTAACCGATCCAAAGTCATTACCTTTAACAATCGGAATATTAGGCAATTGCTGTTCAATGGCTTGACATAAAATAGGTGAACGCGCAGAGCCTCCCGTCATAAAGATAGCATCGGGTTTTATTCCCCCTTGCAAAACGGCATCATTAACTAATTCAATCATTTTACTTTTTGGTGATTCAATAGCTTCAACCATCTGATCGCGTTCGATAGTTAATTCTAAGGTTTCACTTAATAGTGCGATATTAGCAATATATTCAGGGGAATCTGATAAAGCGATTTTAGCTTCTTCAGCACGTCTAACAATGCTATAGCCCAATGTTTCATTATAGACTTCAATAAGACGCGCTATTTTTTCAGGCTCTTTAGCGTCTCGTCTTAGCTGATTTAATGCAGCAAGATTTTGACGAGAATAAAAATCTTTTTGTGCTTCGACATTATTAATTGCAATAGGATCCCAGAACTGTTTCAGAGGTAATTTAATACCTGAAGACGTTAATCCTGTCATACCAAATAATGGCATAAGCTGTTTAAAAGCAAGGTAAATATCAAGATCGTTACCACCAACACGTTGTCCACTATGGGCAAGTAATGTATTTGAACGGTCAGTTTTACCTTGGTAGCTTGGCCCCATTTGAATTAATGAGCAGTCAGTGGTACCGCCACCAATATCAACGACTAATACAGTTTGGTCTTTAGTTAACGTTGACTCATATTCAAGCCCAGCAGCAACAGGTTCAAATTCAAACATAATATTCTTAAAGCCGGCCCTTTTAGCTGCACGGATAAGAATACTTTCAGCTTGTCTATTTGAAGCCTCGCCACCTAACCCATTAAAGTTAATCGGTTTGCCAATAACGGTATCAGTGATCGCTTCTTGTGTGCTTTTTTCTGCTTGGTGCTTAATATTTGCCATCATGGCGCAAACTAAATCTTCAAAGAAGCTAATTTGTATATCATGTAGGCCAGAAGCACCTAAAAAGGATTTAGGTGATTTAACGTAATAGACATCACGAGGGTCACGTAGGTATAAACTTAGTGCAGATTGTCCGAAAAGAATATCTTCAGGAACTAATTCAATATCTTCTTCTCGATTAAACGCAATCGACTTTCTTAGTAATTGTTCGCCAACTTCACTGGAAGGTTTAATATTTAAGTGGCGAAATAAGTGCTCAGAAACAGATTCACGGGTTGGCGCACAAAGGGTTGATGGAATATACACATCATTACCTTCTAAAGGCAAAAGAGTGGGTTTCCCCTCTTTCATAATTGCAACAGAACAGTTTGATGTTCCGTAGTCAAAGCCAATAAACATTCAGCCTCCCCAATAGACTTCATTAAAAAAAGACTGAGCACTCTACATCAAGCTTTTTGCAATTACCACCAGATTATAAGGTTTAAAAGAGAGAAAAATCCCTTAAAGCGACAATAAAAATGATTGGATTAGTTGCTATTTTTTAGCACATTTCAAATTAATGCTAAAATCGTAACGCAGTGGTTAGCAGATGACTTTTTCGGCGATGATAACCGTTTATTGTGATTATTCTTTTTCGATATTGTGTTGATAGTCGCTATTAACACCGAATTGCTCTTTTAAGAAATCAACAAATAGCGTTATCTTGCGCGGAAGATTTTTTTTGTCAGGATAAACCGCATAAATAAAGTGCTCAGGTAAATCGAAGTGCGTCAATATAGGGATAAGCTTTTTATCTGTATTTGATAAGGCTGTTTGAGTAATGAAATGAGGGAGTAAAGCAATACCTATTCCCTGTAAAACGGCTTGTAATAATGCTTCACTATTATTGGCACGATAACTACCTTTAGGAATGTGACTATATTTTTTACCTCTTTGATAAAAAACCCACTCCATGCCAGCTTGATATAATGAATACGATAAACAATTGTGGTTTTTTAACTCAGAAACTTGCATGGGTTCACCATATTTATCAAGATATTCTGAAGAAGCATAAAGCTGGCTATGACAAGGTGATAATTGACGTGCTATCAATGAGGAATCGGGTAATTCACCAATTCTAATTGCAAGATCGTATCCTTCTGTGACTAAATCCGTTACTTTGTCATCAAATAAAAGTTGCACATCAAGCTCTGGGTACTTCTGCATAAATAAAGGCATTATTTTAGCAAGATGTAACGTACCAAATGACATGGGCGCTGAAATTTTAATCCTACCTTTGGCTTTATCGCTAAATTGTGAAACAGCCTCTTCTGCCATTACCGCTAACTTATAAGACTCTCGAATATAGCCAATATAAACAATGCCTTCTTCGGTTAAACTGACACTTCTTGTTGTTCTATGAAATAGGCGTATACCTAACTTCTCTTCAACACCTTGGATTTCCTTACTAACTACGATCCCTTTAATTGCCTTTGCTGGTGGTATTATTGGTGCATTCTTCGTTGTCATTAATAGTTATGTTCTACCGTTATTGGGGGTTATGTTAACGTCTGTTTTAGCCATTTGCGGACAAATGATCTCAAGTCTAGTTATTGATATATTCAGTGGTATTGAAAGTAATAACCTACTATTGCAAATAATAGGTGTTTTGCTGATTATTGGTGGTGTGTTAATAAAATTTACTAAGCAATCTAAATAAAAAATAAAGGAATAATTAAAATCCCTACTATTTGGGTGCAATAAATTTATTATTGAAAGTAGACATAAAGTAATTTTTATCACAACTCATCGTTATTGTTAGATCGGGTTTTAATCCACCTAAATAGCAGTCAACTGAGTCGGTAAATAAATGAAATAAACACCCTACTGCAATGGCTTTTACTTTCCATGAGGGTAAAAACCATATCCCTAAATAAATCAAGGCAGCCCAAACAGTATGTAATGGATGAAAGCCTACGCTACAGCGGTTGGGATCAAATATAGGTGTTGCTAACAAATGGTCAATATCGATGGCCATTGTTCCTATCATAAGAAGTGAGGCTATCTTCCAATTCTTACGCCAGAAAAGATAGCCTAATAAAATGGGTGCCAGAAAATGCAAGCTATAGTGTAAAAATGTTCTAACAATTTCAAGTATCACAAGATCTCCAATGTTCTAAAAATATTTGTTATTTAATTACCAAATAGTTGTCGTATTCTTTATTTGAACTAACTTTAAAGGAGTTTTTTTTAATTAAGGAATTCATAATGAAACGCAATAAAATATTGGTTGGTTTATTATCCTCATTACTCGCTGTTTCAGTAGCGAGTGAAGCCTGTTCTAGTTTGGCTATACTTGATAAAAATAATAACGTTTACCAAGGTAGAACACTTGAACTGACGGCAGATTTACCTTCATGGGTTACTTTTTATCCTAAAAATACACAATTCACAAAAAAAGCTCCTAATGGTGAAAATAGCCTAAGTTATAGCAATAAATATGACATATTAGCCGTTACAACAGATATCTTTTTTGATGGTGATGATCATAACCTATTACAAGGTTTAAATAGTGCGGGTTTGTCATTTAGCGCCAATATGATAACAGAAGCTGAATTATCACCGCTTGATAAAAAGGATTATGATAAAGCCATTCCCGTTACTTCTATAGGTGAATGGGCTTTAGCTAATTTTTCAACAGTTGAAGAAGTGCAAAAAGCGGTTGAGTCAGGTTATTTTTGGGCTCCCGTGTTAAAAAACTTTGGCAATCTAAAATCGCCTTTTCACTATGCTTTTTATGATAAAAAAGGTGGAAGTATTGTCGTTGAAGCTACAAACGGTAAATTACACGTTTATCAAAATCCAACCCGTGTAATGACAAATGGTCCAGACTTTCCTTGGCATTTAACTAACCTCAATAATTATAGCCAATTAACTAATATTGATAAATCTTCAGGTAAATTGGCTAATATCAATGTCGTACAGCCTGATAGTGGCATTGCAACATCTCAATTACCTTCATCAGATACGTCTGTCGGCCGTTTTATCCGCGCGGTTTATTTTTCAACCTACGCACCAACAGCCGAATCAACACCCGAAGCGATGAATACCCTAGCGCACATTATGAATCGCTTTGATAGAACAAAAAATATCACGGCTGATATCATGGGCGAAAGTCAAAGCACTAGTAATCAACTGCAAACGGAATACACTGTTTGGACAACGTTATCTGATTTGACGAATGGTACAATGAAAATAAGAGGCTATAACGATATCAACTATACCGAATATTCTCTTTCACAGTTTAAAGATATAAATAAACCTGCTTTTGAACAGATTAACTTGAATAAATAATCTTTCATCGTTGCGTTAGAGGCTGGCGATTTATTATTAACGCCACCTCTACTAAAATAACAATATACAAAAGAAATATTTCTAATGTGGTGCTGAATTAGGCAACACCCTACCTATTTCACCTAATGCAAATGCTAAATCAACGGCTGCAATCTGTGATCCTGTATAGGCATCAATCTGAGACATTTGTGCATTTAATAATGCAACCTCTGCGGTATTAATTTCGGTTACTGTTCCCAGTCCGTTGCGATAAAATTCTACACTGGCGGTATATGTTAATTGTGTTGTCTCTACTAAATTTTTAGACGCTTTATTTGCCTCAAGTGCTGATTTGAGAGCATTTTCGCTAATTGAAATCTCTTTTATTGCAAGATCTTGGCTTTTGCGTAAATTTTCTTGAGCTAGCCTAATTTCTGATTGTGCATTTGCCATTCTAGATTGACGTATTCCGCCTTCATATAATGGAATACTGACTCCAATCAAGATATTAGAAGATGACGTTCTTTGGCTAATATCAGGAAGTCCCTGAACATCAAAGCTACCTGTTCCTCCTGCAAGTGCACCAGCAAGATATACTTTAGGGAAATAATCAGATTCGACAGAATTAGCAGCCTTAATTGCGGCTTGTTGTAATTCATATTGCGCTAAAACATCAGGACGTTGTGCAAGTGCTTTTTTTATTACATCATGAGTTAACGGCGAAATATCATCAGGAAGAAAATTATCATCGGCATAATTAATGGTTATTTTTTCAAAAGGTGAAACGCCAATAGCAGACAATAAGATTTGATATTGATCTTTTTCATGACCTTTAGCTAACACGTTTTGTAATTCAATTTGTGCAACTTGTTGTTTTGCTAATGCCACGTCCAATACGGTCGCTAATCCCTTCACTCGTTTTTGCTCAACGGCATATAAAATATCTTTACTTCTTTGAAGGGCTTTTTGAGTAATATTCACCTTTTTTTGTGCTGCACCATAGCTAAAATAGGCAACCGAAACATCATGAATAATTTTTTGATGCATCAGATTAAAATTAAGATTTATTGCTAATGAAGTATGTTTGGCAGCATCAACTAATGCCCCTCGTTTACCAAAATCAAAAATAAGCCATCTAAATGTGAGAGCTGGAATAAAAGCGCTACTAGATGTTTTTATATCATCAACAATAGGATTTTTAGGTAAATCAATTTTCCCATGTTGATATCCTGCGAGTGCTGTTGCTGTGATAATTGGCAAATATGTGCTTTCTACCATACCAATATCAGTGGCTGATTTTTTTGCTAATTCCCATGCAATACGAGTGTCTGGGTTATTTTGTTGTCCTAAATCTATCAGGTCAGCTAAAGCATAGCGAGATTTAACCGTTTGTTCTTGAGGAAGCGATAAGTATTGCTCAGCCGATGAGGAAAGATATTGAGTATTATCATAAGCGATAGGCTCTTGAGAATACTGCTTAAATGAACTGTTTGTGTCAACACAACCAACAAGTAATAGGCTTAACAGAGATGACAGAATGTTTTTCTTATTATTAATGACTAAATTTATCATTATAGTTTTTCTCTTATTAAATGTTTAAATACAAGTTCTCTTTCATCTGCCGGTAATATTTTCATTTCTTCATTAAGGATGTTTTTTTTAAATTCATATTTTGAATTTTCATCGACATTTGAATAAGCAAGATTATATTCAAAAATAAATTTATGAGCGTAATTATGATAACTAATATAAGAAATTTTATTTAATGACTCCTTAAAAAAAAGCATTAGATTTTTATTTCTTTCTCTATCTTTTTTTTCAAAAATGAGTAAGTTTATATTGTCTTTTGATTGTGTAATAGCTTCATTTACGGATGAAACTAAAATTAACATATCGTTTTTATTTGTCGAATATCTTAGGTCTATATAATTATCTAAAATAGAAGTGATTTGTTTGTATATCGTATTAACAATACTTGAAGGCCATACTTTTGTGAAAATAATGTACATCACAATATTACCTAACAAAATGCCTAAAATGCGATCAGAGACTACGTCCATATCAAAACTAGGTTTAAATCCATGTAATGTTGTTAATAAAAATGCTAAACCGACTTGTACACCGGCATAAGAGATACGTTCATTGCCAACAGCAACCCAAGCTGCAGGTAATAAGCAGAAAAAGATCAGCACCATTAATTCAAAAACATCAGATAAGTTAGGGATAATATAAAGCAATGAAATCATGCCAATTAGTGCCCCAATTAGGCATCCGGTGATCCGCAATGTTAATTTATGAACTGTTTCACCGACAGATGTTAATGCCACAACATAACAAGTGATCATTGCAGTATGAATGCCCTGCCATTTAAAATAATCATAAAAGATATAACATAGAATAGCGGCTATAGTGGTTTTTAAAGCGAAGTACTTATGGTTAGGGTTTGTAAATGCATCACTAACAAAAAAAGGTGTTTTTTTCTGTACCGGTTTAATTTCTCTTTTATTAGATAAAATCTTATTAAAAGTATTTAATAAGTGAATTTTACTTATTGTATATTGAGCTTGTTGTTTATCTTTTATTTTATCTATTTGATGGTGTGTAAAACAATCGGCAATTTCTAAACATCTTTTAGAAAGAAGAAAACGTATAGAAGTTGGTGTGTTTTTATCAAAAGTTAATGACATAATTAATATTTGATAAGAGTTATCAATAATATTTTCTAACCATTTAATGTCTTCTCTTCCCCGTAAATAAAACATTTTAATAAACATTAAATAACGTTTACATTCTGTTTGTGTACTCAGTAATTCACTAATTTCTAGTTGGCTTTCTTTTCTTCCTAAAAAGAAATCACTTGCAATAGAAAAGCGTGTGGCGATCCTGTTTAACAGTAATTTTCTTGGGCTAATGCCAACAAAGAAATTAAATAAAATAACCAATAACATTGGAGATACTGCCATCAGTAATGCATAAAGTAATGCTCTTGTTGCAACATCTCCTACAGGGATGTCATCAATTAAAGTCATTAAAAAGGCGATAACTAAAGCTACTAAATTACCAATGTCACCAAGGCTACTGGCCGATGCTAAATACATAAAAACAGCTGAAAACAAAGCCATAAAGAAGAATCGTAAAATAATGTTTTGTATCGTGAGGTTAAAAAGAACAAAGATAATACACACGACAATAGAACATAAAATAATTACGCCAACAGATAATAATATATTTTGTACAGCATCAGCTTTGATTAAATAGATAATTAAATAGCAACTTATTGCAGATTCGGGAATTTCATAAATCATCGCAATAGCAGCCATTAAGGCACAAAGTAATGCAATGCGCCAAGTAGTTGCTAAACGAAAATCAAAGGGTAACAAGTCTTTTTTGACTTGTTTCACTATTAGAGAGGGTTTAACAATCATCGTCGTTAGCTATTATATTGACAGTTGCTGTAGCGCCAACCCGCATAAGATCTTCTGGTGGATTGGTGATAGTGACTTTAACAGGAAACCGTTGTTGAACTCTAACCCAATTTAATGATTTAGGTACATAAGGTAAGTCTCTTGGAATATTAATAAGATCAGTCGACATGATCCCTCGGCTAATACCTTCTACTTTGCCTTTAATGGGGTGCTTATTATCAATCATTGAATAAATAACGACGCAGTTACCTATTTTTATATTATTTAAATCGGTCTCTTTAAAATAAGCTGAAGCATACCAAGTATCAGTATTAATTAAGGTAAATACAGACTGTCCAGAAATAATAAATTCACCTGGTGATAGCACTAATCCAGCAACGTAACCATTGCTTGGCGCTTTTACTTCAGTATTACTTAATTCCCATTCAGCCATTTCCAATGAGGTTTTTAACGATTTCACTAATGCTACTTCTGAATCTGTATTATTAATTAGGGCTTCTGAGGCGACATTTTGTTTTTGTGCCTGTTTTAATGTGACTTCTGCATCATGTTTTAATGTTCTCGCATCATCAACTTGTTGTGCGGTCACAAATCCTTTTGCTAATAATGGTTCTAATCTATTGAGTGATTGAGTCGCTAATAACAAATTGACTTGAGCACGTTTTATTTGTGCTTCTGCAACTTCTGAATTTGATGTTTCTGCAATAATAATACGTTGTTTGTTACTTAATGTTGCTTCAGCAATCATGAGCTGTTCTTTTGCTTGCTGAACTCTTAATGCGTACATAGTGGGATCGATAGTAAACAGTAAATCCCCTTTATTAACTTTGCTATTTTCTTTGACGTAAATAGCACTAATTCGGCCCGGCACAGTTGATGATATGTTAATTTTGTTAGCATCAATTATTGCATCTTCACTGAGTGGATTTAACGCTGACAATTGAATATTTTTCCACAATAAGATGAGTGTAATCACAAAAACGATCACAGTGATTATAAGCGCCAGCTTTTTTTTGATTTTTTTATCCATAATTTAATAAGAAAAATAAAATAAAGAGATGGTTAAAGAAATTGATAACAATATTGCAAAATAAAAGATTAAAGGAAGTGGCAATTTATCATCAATACCCCAATAGATAAGTAACACACGTATGACAAAAGCCCCTAATAAGCCGATAAATGTACATAACATCCAATATGGGAAATAGGCGCCTAACATACTAATAAAAGGAGAATGGCCTCGAGAACAACCTGATAACAGCAACATCATTATGCTCAAGCTAGTAATACGATAATATTTTTTTATTATGTCCAAGGTAATGCACTCGTCATTTTACGATGAATTTTATGGTTCGTTTTCAACACGATAGTGTTTTTATTTATAGTATTTAATCAATGAATTAATCTAAAACATCCCATCAAACAGATGTTAGATGTTTTTTATCTATCAATCTACATCCTTATCTTAAATTTTTTTTATTGAAAGAAGGACTCCATTTTTAAATATGACTGTAATTATGGGCGTTACATGATTTTAAGAGTATAGTAGCTAATCTTTCAGCCCGACTAGATATTACAATTTTTATTATGGAATCAGCGTTTTCTGCTCAAAATATTCGACATATTCTTGCTAATAACACACCTATTATTGATGTGCGTGCACCTATTGAATTTAATCAAGGCTCAATCCCTAATGCGATTAATTTGCCTTTAATGAATGATGAAGAACGCGCTGCTGTAGGAACTTGTTATAAACAACAAGGCTCACAAAAAGCGGTTGATTTAGGACATCAATTGGTAAGTGGTGAAACTCGTGATAACCGTATTGCAGCTTGGCGTGATGCTTGTGAGCAATTTCCAAATGGTTATATTTGCTGTGCTCGTGGAGGAATGCGTTCTCATATTGTTCAGCAATGGCTTAAAGAAAACGGTATAGATTATCCATTAATTGAAGGTGGATATAAGGCATTAAGACAGACTGTTATTGAAATGACAAATGAATTAGTTCAACGCCCTATAATCTTAATTGGTGGATGTACTGGTAATGGAAAAACGACTTTAGTGCGTTCATTACCAGAAGGTATTGATCTCGAAGGTATTGCACACCATCGAGGTTCATCTTTTGGTCGTACAGTAGAAGAGCAATTTCCTCAGGCCACATTTGAAAACCATCTTGGTGTTGAAATGTTGAAAAAATCACCGAAATATACACGATGGGTGCTTGAGGATGAAGGTCGTGCTATTGGAGCTAATGGATTACCTGAATGTTTGCGAGCAAAAATGGTTGGTGCTTCAATAGTTGTTGTGGATGATCCCTTAGAGCGACGGATAGAACGTTTGAAAGCAGAATATTTTGATCGTATGACGCACGATTATCTGGAAGCGTATGGCGAAGAAAAAGGTTGGCAAGCTTACAGTGATTATTTACATCATGGTTTATTTGCTATCCGCCGTCGATTGGGCTCTCAAAGAGCAATGGAATTAACGCAGTTGCTAGATGATGCTCTAGAAATTCAGAAAAAAGAGTCTAATACAGAAGCACATTTTTCTTGGTTAACTCCCTTACTTAAAGAATATTACGATCCGATGTATCGTTATCAATTAAGTAAAAAGGAAGATAAGATTATTTACCAAGGAAGCTATGAAGAAGTCATGCAGTGGTTTAAAAACTAATAAATAGCTAGGATTTTCTGTATTAAATACAGTGTATATTAAAGAAGAGCCCCGTAAATATATGTTGCGGGGCTTTTTTGGGTTTATTTTACTAAAATTTTAGTTCGGTATAACCAAACTCCTAAGATTATTATTAAAGCAAAGAAAAAAGGTACTGCCAAAGAGAGCTCAAGGAAAATAAACCGATTAATGTTAATTCCCTGCCCTTTATTTGAGAATTGTAAAGCTAAAGGCAAAGCACATAATCCAGACAGAAAACCGACCCTAATTAAGCGATATAACTTAGTACGATTTTCTTTTTGTGTTGGCACATCTTGTTTGCGTTGGTATTGAATGTATTTCCAACACAAATAAAGCAACCCTAATACAGAGCCTAAGTGTTGTAATAATTTATAGATAGCAATCTCTTGACTATCGGTCATTCCTTGTAATAACTGTGCTTGTAGTACAGAAAATAATCTGACAGCAGTTCCTGTTTCGTGGGTAAAAGAATCCCATATAATATGAGTTATTGCACCAATATACAGAGATAAAACAAATAAGCTTAATGCTCGAATATTGGGTTTTATTGGCTTATATAAAGGGATTGGCGATACGCACTTTAATGGATCTCGTAGTAAATAATTTAGAATAAAAACCAGTAAGCAAAAAGGAAATGCAGTATAAAACCAGCCCAATAAATCATGTGCCGTTGTCGCTGATTGATATAAACCAAAAGAATAGAGTAAATCAGGTGAAGTACTTCCCACAATTAATGCAGGTAAATTAAGGTTTTTTCCTATTCGGGACTGCTTTATGGGGAAAACAATAGAAGGATGTGAAAAAGTCCACGGCATAAGAATATCTCTATAATATAAAGATGAATAACAAAAAATGAGTATATCAGTAGATTAGCTAAGCTTTATCTGATATCACAACGATTTTTAAGATTAAAATAGCTCATTGTCATTAATACAAAAACGCCACTAATGGTGAGAACATTAATGGCGTTTTTATGTATAACAATATATCTATTTATTTTTAATAACTATCTTTCTTAATAGCAAAGTGGCACATATAGCCATAATAAGATTGAAAATCATACTAAAACTAAATGCAATCTTATATTGTTAAATCATATTTGTTGTAAGTGTATGATTAAGACTAAATTGCAAAATAATTGAAACACAAGTTGCCCCTATAGCGGCACCAACTTGTTGCAATGTTGCAGTTAATCCTAAAGCAATACCAACAAATTCGGATTTAACTTTAGCTAATGCTAAATTAAGCATGGGGGTCATTATCATACCTTGTGTAAACCCAACTAAGAATAGGAATGGGATCACAAGAGAGCTATTATTGAATTATTATCCGCAATCAATGGTGCAAATACGAAATTGGGAATATAATTCACTCTCGAGCATTATTGATGGTGATGCTGATATTGCTTTTTTAGGTCGTGAATATTATTCAGGCTCTAAAGAAGCATTACATTTATTACCTGAAGTCATCGATTGTGAAGAGCTTTTTCGCGATACACCATTAGTTTATTTGCGAAAAGATCACCCGTTATTAAAAGAGCCTTGGAATTTAGAGACATTTTTGCGCTATTCTCACATCTCAACAGAATATGATAAACGCCCTCATTGGGCATTAGATGATATTTTGGCAGAGCATGGACGTTTACGTAATATTGCCATGACTTACACGTCATTTGAGCAAACTTTATTCATGATATCTCAACCTAATCATGAACTTATTACTTGTTTGCCCGGATATTGTGTACATTATATCTCTAGGGCTTTACCTAATTTAGTAACATTACCTCTACCACTGCCACATAGTGTTTCTGAACAGCTTGATATTTCATTTATTTTACTGTGGCATAAACGCCATGTGTATAACTCTAAAGTGTTGTGGTTAAGAGAAACTATCAAAAATAATGTTAATCAATTTATGCAGAAAAATGGCCATTAAAAATTTTACTGCTATTTATTTAGTTTCTTCTGTGAATAGAAAAAGGTGCTATTGCACCCTATTCTATTTTTTAAATTTAGATAAGAGAAATTATAATCCCATAATTTGTCTATTCTTAGGATAAGAAAGGGTATAATTTAATGGTAGTGATTTTTCCTCTTTGGCACCTAATGTGATATCCCATTTAATTTCGCCAGTATCTTTATCAAGTACACCATCTTTATAAACTGCATCTGTTACATTGATATTGTTTTCCTGACTAAGTGGTAGTTGATCGTAAATAGTGACTTTTACAGGAGAATTATAAGTATTTCTTACTTTAATAGTATAACTCTCTTTTTGTTCAATCGTTGTACCAATAAAGATAGGCTCTTTTCTTATTTTCTCATTGTTAATACGGCTAATCTGAATATTTTTATCTATTCCAAATGGAATACTAAGTAACTCTGTTAATTCGTTAGTATTAATATAACTATTACCAACAAAGCTATTCATATAGTAAATATTCGTACGGCCATTAAGTAAATTTAAGTTTTCCCAATCTTTAACTTCAGCTTGTAAATAAACTTCTTCAACTAATTTAGGCGTCGTTAAATAGCGATAATCCGCAACAACTTCTTTTTGATTAATCACTAATGTATTAGGCTTCGTGCTATTTTTTAAGGTGTAAGGTAATGCGATAGCATGGCTTAAATTAATCCCATTATTATTGGTTGTTACATATCGTGTTACACCTTTATTTAATTGTTTTTCATGACTTTCTTCTATTGTTATCGCAGGAGATGGTGCTACTGGAGAAGTCATTTCCATACTCATACTTTTACTTCTAAATTTAGCATTATCATTGTAAAGAGCGAGATACCATGGTGATAAGGTTGGTGCAGTAATATTTAAAGATGGATTTGTGGATGTTAAAATCAGTTTTACTTTATCCCAATTTAAGCCTGTATTTTGAATAACATCTGCCTTGTAGGTGAGTAATATTGGCTTATCCATTCCTTGACTTCGAATATCATAAGCAGGTGACCATCCAGCATCTGGTGTTATATAAGAAATACGCATTTTACTGGTTAGATCTTTTGATGTGCCTAAAGATAAAACAATTTGCGTTTTCTCTTGCGCAATAATTGGCATATCAATTTCTAATTGTCGACTTAACTCTTCTAATTGTTCTGTTAATTCAGCAATTTCTTCACGCGCTATTTTTTGCTGATTTAGAATTGATGTCATTTTTTGGCTAATAAAATCAAATTTTTGTGATGAGTGCTCTAATGACTGAGTTTCACCATAACCAAAAAATGATTGGTCTTTTAATAAAGTAATTTGTTCATCACCCACATTAATATTGATGTTTAATACTTCAATTCGCTTATTAATGTCTTTCTGTTTTTCCATTAATACTGCAATGTCAGAAGGGTAACTAGGGGCAATAGGAATTTTTTTAACGTTAATGGTGTTAATAATCACATCTTCATTATCAATGCTAATTGATAAGCTTCTAGGATCAATATTGTTTGCAACATTAGATAAAACAACTTCACTCTGCCCTGCAGGTAAGTTGAGAGTGACGTTATTTTCAAGTTCAGCACCCCGTAAAAAAATCGTTGCTTGATTGAGTTTTATATCATAATTAAGTGATTTAGTAAGATCTACTGAATTGATTTCATTAGCAAAAGCACTAGTTGCGCTAATGATAGATAATGTAATAAGTGATAGCGTTAATTTATTGGGTTTAATCATCATTTTCATTCTATCCATAGTTGATGAGCAGTATTAGTGAGAACTGCAAAATAGAGATGCACTGTTGCACAAGTATATTTAGATAGTATTGCATCTCTAATAAATTAGATAACAGAATAAACTTAAAGATCTAATGGTTGTGAAGGAGAAAAAACAGATAAAACAGTGTGTTAGTGTTTTAAATTAAATGAGTATTTAAATGATAAGGATTATCTTAATGATGGTGCAATATTTAGCTTTTATTAGCTTTATATAGTCTTGTTTAGATAAAAATAAGCAGAAAAGATCAATGAACTCTAGCAATAACAATAAAAAAGGCAGTTTAAAAACAAACTGCCTAGAATAAAGATATTTTTATCGATTCTTATTTAACAACTTCACCGCTGTCGATAACGGTTTTACGAACTTTATCTGAGAAATCTTGTGCTTCTTTAATAATGGCTTTTTCATCAACGGTTAATAGTTGGCGATCTTCCATTAAGATCTTTCCATCAACAATGGTGTGGCGAACATTACTGCCATTTGCGCCATACACTAATGCTGCATAAGGACTATACATTGGCACCATATTAGGCGATTTAGTATCAACAACGATAATATCAGCAAGTTTGCCTGATTCTAAAGATCCTAGTTTATCTTCCATATGTAATACTTTCGCCGAACCTATTGTTGCCAGTTCTACCACGGTTAATGGTGGCATAGCAGCACGATCTTTATTCTCTAATTTATGGATTTTACCCACAAGATTTAGCTCATTCATGGTCGTTAGCGTGTTACTCGACATTGGACCATCAGTCCCTAAGCCCACACGAACACCCTTTTCTAACATCGCGACGACAGGCGATACACCTTTTGCTGATTTAGTATTTGCACTGATATTATGAGCGACACCAACATCATATTTTTTCAGTAAATCAATATCTTTATCATCGACCATAATTGCGTGAGCTGCGATAACTTTATTATTTAGCGCTCCGATATCTGCCATATATTGAACTGGACTTTTACCGCCAGTACGTTTAGCAATTTCTTCTTGTTCACGGTCAGTTTCAGCTAAATGGATCATGACAGGAACATCAAGTTCTATTGATAATTTAGCAATTTTCTGAAGGTTTTCTGTGGTATTTGTGTAAGGAGCATGTGGTGCAAATGCAGGGATAATACGAGGGTGATCTTTATATTCTTTAATAAAGTTTACTGCGTATTGGATGCCCTCTTCTGGTGTTTTCGCATCTGCAACAGGGAAATTAATAACAGATTCTCCTAATACTGCGCGATTACCCATTTTATCAACAGTTTTAGCTACTTCATCTTCGAAGTAATACATATCAACGTAAGTTGTTACGCCACCTTTTACCATTTCGATATTTGCAAGTTCAGCACCCACTCTGACCATTTCGCGAGAAACCATTTTGCTTTCGAGTGGGAAAATATAACGGTGAAGTCTGTCTGGTACATCATCAGCTAATGAACGAAATACAGTCATCGAACCATGCGTATGGGTATTAATTAAACCCGGCATCACAATATCACCATCAACATCTAACACTTTATTGGCTTGATATTCTTTAGAAAGCTCAGGGCCACCAACGGCAATAATTTTATTTTCTTTTACGACAACAGTGCCTTGTTCAATGATTTTATTTTGCTGATCCATAGTTAGAACAGTACCGTCAACTATCATCAAATCAGCCTGTTTTGCCGCATAACTAGAAAAGGAGACCGCCATAACAGCCAAAGCAAGCATAGATTTAGAAAATGACATCATTACCTCTCGTCTTGATGGGAAAATTTTCTTAAGATTATAAATAAATTCATCGGCTTTTGATATCAACCGAAAGTGAATGAGATCACCGAATAAATAATTAATTAAAGTTATTATCACACTCGCTGTCTAAATTTTTTGCAGTTAGTCTTATCAATCAAGGAGCGGTTTAATGAGTAAAACGTTGCAACCGGGTGAAAATACATCACTCAGCGAAAATAAAGGACAAGTTAAAGTCTCTCATGCAGTAGGCGATAATCTTGATATTAATCTGACTGCATTTTTAGTAACAGGATCAGGCAAAGTCGTTAATGATGACGATATGGTTTTTTTTAATGCTCCTCATCATGCTTCTGGTGCAGCTTCGTTTATTTCACCGATAACTCAAGGCTCAACAGTTATTCATAGTATTGATTTTGACTTTTCTCGTTTACCCACAAATATTACTAAAATAGCAATTACATTAACGCAAGATGGCAGTGCTGGCGGTTTTGCTGTTGTTAATCAATTAAAAGCACAAGTGCTGATAAATAATGAAATTATTGAGTTAGCACCAAGCCAATTTTCACAAGAAACAGGTATCATCGTTTTAGAACTTTATGTTCGAAATGGTCAGAATAAAGTCCGTTCGGTTTGGCAAGGTTTTGCTTCTGGACTTGCAGGCTTATGTAACCTTTATGGTGTTGAAGTTGAAGAGCCAACTCCAGTTGTTACACCACCATCTGCTCCTGTAAATATACAAAAAAGTGTAGTGAAACTGACTAAACCCGATAGTAGTCATCGTGTTTCATTACTAAAAGGTAATGATGCACCTAAACGTATTTTAGTCAGTGCAACATGGATAGATAATGGTGATGGAAAAGATAATGATGATTTAGATCTCCGTGTGGGAATTTTACGCCCGAATGGTCAAATGTCACTTATTCAAGCGCCAGATAAAAGCGGTGCTTTTAATTCTGATCCTTTTGTTTTCCACACCGGTGATGTGGTGAGTGTGAGTCAAGAACAACCCGGTTGCGAAACCGTTGAGATAAACCCCGCCATTTCCCAATTAATGGGCGGTAAAGTGGCATTGGTTTGTAGTGTTTACTCTGCGATTAGTAACGGTTGTGTTTCTGTTGCTTCATTAAAACCAACAATGCGTATGGAATATGGCAATCAAGTGGTTGAATGTTCTTGTGAGTATAAGAAAGGATTTTTCAATAATATGATTTATACCTATGTGATTGGTATTATTGAAATTGATCAAGATAGTATTACATTAAAACCATCAGGTGTAACATCAAGAGCTGGTAGTGAAGCGACACCTTGGTTAACGCGCAACGGCAATGAGCTTAAATTAACAATGGACGGCCCTCATGTTTTTAAAGGGAAGAAACCGAGTATTTTAGGCACTAAGCGTTATGTCTGATCTCATTATAAAAAAGAAATAATCTAAAATTTATCTTAAATAAAAACGGGCAATAATATCTATGCCCGTTTTTATTTATTAAAAGCATTTATTGCTGATTAAATTGAGCGCGCTTTTTTTGTTGCAAAAGCCACTTATCTAATTCATTGGCAAAAAGTTGGCGGTCACGTTGACTTAAACTTGCGGGACCTCCAGTTTGAATACCGCTTGCTCTCATCGTATCCATAAAATCACGTATATTTAGACGTTCCCGAATAGTTGCCTCAGTATAACGTTCGCCCCTTGGATTTAGAGCGACTGCGCCCTTTTCTATGACTTCGGCTGCTAATGGAATATCAGCGGTAATAACCAAATCATCTTTATTAGTACGGCGAACAATTTCGTTATCAGCAACGTCAAACCCAGCAGAAACTTGTAATGTACGTAAGAAAGGTGATGCGGGTACGATTAATCGTTGATTAGCAACAAAAGTAATAATCACTTTTTCTCTATCTGCTGCACGATATAACACTTCTTTGATTACTTTTGGACATGCATCAGCATCAACCCATATAGGCATAACAACACTCTCTTGATTATTCGGTATTAAATGGTCTGTATTTATGGTGTTTAAAATAACACATTAATCCTAACTAAGTGATTGAAGCTTTGCTCTTTCTCGTTTTTCTGACTGTTGATTAGCCCAGATACTGAGTAATATTACGATCATGCCTAGAATTTGTAAGCTCGTTAATTGTTGCCCTAACAATGTCCACCAGCCTAAAATAACCGCGCTTAGTGGACTTAAAAAGCCTAATGAAGCCACAGAACTTAGTCCTAATAATGCAAGCCCTCTAAAAACCAATTGCTTAAAGTTTTTCTTAAAACATTAGAATAGTATTTTATCCGTTTTTATTTTCTCTCATTTAACCTAACTTTCTCGATAATGAAGGTAAGAATATAGACTGAGTGTCTTTACTTACCTTCTTTTCTTTACTTGCTTAAAAACCCTTCTATTTGTGTTATTTTTGTTTATTTAAGCATCTAATATGCATGAAATCACACTTTTACTTTGATTTAAATCAAAGGTATATTCTATTTGCTATTTTGTGGTTGATGAATACCAAAACTTAAATTATAAAGCGAATGATAATCATTATTGATCTCATTAGGATCCGCAATTATGTGTATTCAATTTAAGTCTTGCTTCGTATTATCTGCTTTAACACTCTCACTCTCTCAATATGCTATTGCTGATAATGTTTCACCTAAAGAAGAAACACTGGTTGTTACTACAACACGTAGCGCATCTTCGTTATGGAATAGCCCAGCTACCATTCAAGTTATCGATAAAGAAACATTAACTCAATCGACATCTTCTTCTATTGCAGACCAATTACGTGATATCCCAGGTGTTGAAGTCACGGATAATAGCCTTGCTGGCCGTAAACAGATCCGCATTCGTGGAGAAGCCTCATCACGCGTGCTTTTGTTGGTCGATGGGCAAGAAGTGACCTATCAGCGAGGTGGTCAAAACTTTGGTGCCGGTATTTTAATTGATGAATCTGCACTAGAGCGAATTGAAGTGGTTAAAGGCCCCTATTCTGTGCTTTATGGCTCACAAGCTATTGGCGGTGTAGTGAATTTAATTACTCAAAAAGGTGGCGATAAGCCTTTTGGCGGAAATGTGAAAGTTGTTTATGACTCAGCCACAATGGGATGGCGAGAGTCTGCGTTAATTTCAGGTACTATCGGTGATTTTGAATATCGCCTTAATGGAAGTTATGCCGACCATGGCGACAGATATACGCCTGATGGGCGTTTACCTAATACGCATTTTAGAAATAACGGTCAAGGTGCATGGTTAGGCTATAAAGTGGATAAACATAAGTTTGGCCTTTCACTCGATCGTTATAATTTATCGACACAATCTTATTACGCGGATGAAGGAAAGTATCAAGAGTTTAGCGTTAAAGTGCCTAAACTTGAGCGTGAAAAAGTAGGTTTATTTTATGACTATGATGTGGATGCTGATTATTTCAAAAAACTTCATATTGATGCTTACACACAGCGTATAGAGCGAAAATTTGAAAACAGCGTGGGTATTGTTACACCAACAGGTAGCCCAAAGATTGGGAACCTGACGGTTAAAAACAGAACCCAATCGGAAGATACACAGAATACTTATGGCATGAATATGCAGGCAAACTTTACGTTACCTGCAAATAATGAATTAATTTTAGGCGTTCAATATCAACAAGATAAAGTAAAACAAACCTCTGTTGGTCAAACATCTTCAAATAGTACAACAGGCTTCCCTCCAGCCGTAAATTACGAAAAAAAATCTCTGTTACATAATCGTAGTCAGCAAACTAATGTGTCTGTTTTTGCCCAAAATGATTGGAAAATAACAGAGGATTGGTCATGGACAATGGGCGCCAGGCAATATTGGTTGAAATCAGAATTACAAGATGGTGATGAAACTGTTCATCATAATAGAACAGGAACAAGTTATAAGACATTGGGTTCTGATCCTGTAAGAGATAACGCATTTATTGTGTCATCTAATTTACGTTATTCTGGATTCAAAGATACAGAATTACGTCTCGCGTTTGCACAAGGTTATGTTTTCCCAACGCTTGTCCAGCAATTTATGAACACGACTGCTGGCGGTGCGGTGACTTACGGTAATCGAGATCTTGACGCTGAACACTCTAATAATGTGGAATTTGGTGCGCGTTATAAAGGGAATAATTGGTATATCGATAGCGCGATTTATTATTCTGAAGCCAAAGATTACATCACATCTCTTGCCTGTGCAGGCGAATCAATTTGCGAAGGAAATAGCAAAACAGGACGAGCAGATTATTTCTATTATGACAATATCGACCGCGCTAAAACCTATGGGATGGAAGTGATGGCCCAATACCAAGGTTGGTCAATTACGCCTTATGTTTCTGCCAATGTGATGCGCCGCCAATTTATTGGTTCAACATTGAAAACATGGGATACCGGCGAACCTACATTAACGACTCGCTTTGGCGCTAAACATTTATTATTGCTCGATAATATGAATTTAATGTCAGATTTGTATTTAAGAGCAGCAACAAAAGCGAAAGATCATAGCAACCCCGAAAACAAACAGCATTATGCCGGTTGGACAACGGTTAATCTTTCATTGAGTACGGAATTTGGCAATAACGATCAATACCGTATCAACTTTGATTTAAATAATATTTTAAATAAACGTTATCAAACGGCTCATGAATCTATCCCTGCTACGGGTATTAATGCTGCAGTTGGTCTGACATGGGCATTTTAATTATGAAAAAAATAGTGATCGCATTCAGCTTATTATTGTTACCTTTTAACTTAATGGCAAAAGATAACAATAATAGTGAGCGTTGGGTTATTGCCGGTGGCTCTATCACAGAATTAGTTTATGCCATAGGTGCTGGCAATAAGGTTGTTGGCGTTGATGAAACGACGTCTTATCCTGAACAAACGCAAGCATTGCCTCATATCGGATACTGGAAACAGCTAAGTACAGAAGGAATTTTGTCTTTACGCCCTTCTACTTTTGTAACTTGGGATGATGCTGAACCTAAAATGGTATTACGCCAACTGGCACAGCATAACGTAAAGGTGATTTCCTTACCAAGAACACCCGCCACATTTGAATTGATGCTTAAAAATATTCGTACACTAGCGATTTCATTAGATAAACAAAAGGAAGCAGAAGCATTAATTGATTCTCTTCAATCTCGTTTAGCCGAGATCAACGCTAAAAATAATCAAATTAAGCAAAAAGTAAAAGTGATGTTCTTTCTTTCACCTGGAGGTGGAATTCCTCAAGTTGCAGGGAAAACCAGTGTCGCTGATGCCATTCTTCATTTAGCCGGCGGAGAAAATATTGCCACGCACGAGAACTATCGTATTTATAGTGCTGAGGCGATTATTGCTGCTAATCCAGAATTAATTGTTATTACAACACAAAGTCAGAAAACCCAAGCCGATGGATTAAGAGCCTTTGAAGGGCTTGCTTCTGTACCTGGTGTTTCAATGACCCAAGCATGGAAAAACCAACGCATTATTGAAATTGATCAATCCCTTATTTTGGGAATGGGACCTCGTATTGTGGATGCCGTGGAGTTATTGCATCAACAGTTTTATCCCGCTGATCCTGTTAATGATAATAAGTAGGAATGATTTAATAATGAAAGAGTTAGTCGCAACACATAGCATGCAATCTTCGACTGAAATCGATCTTACTCCCCATTTTGCACTTGAGGGTGATAGCCCTTTTCGCGATAGACATGCCACAATGCCATGGAGAGGCTCTGTACCTATTGCAAAAGAAGAGCACCAATCAACATGGCAAGCTTTATTAGAAAGCAAAACCCCTGCGTGTAAACGTTTGTTATATATCCACATTCCTTTTTGTGCAACTCATTGTACGTTTTGTGGCTTTTATCAAAATAACTACCATGAAGAAGCCTGCACGCGCTATACCGACGCATTATTGCGTGAGATATCGGCTGAATCAGATAGCTTACTTTATCAGTCAGCACCAATTCATGCTGTTTACTTTGGTGGCGGAACCCCTTCTGCATTATCAGCAAAAGATCTCTATCGAGTGATCACGCATTTGCGCCAATCACTTCCTTTAGCACCAGATTGTGAAATTACGATTGAAGGCCGTGTTTTAAATTTTGATGATAATCGAATTGATGCTTGTTTAGATGTAGGTGCAAACCGTTTTTCTATTGGTATTCAAACCTTTAACAGCAAAATTCGTAAACGAATGGCAAGAACATCAACGGGTGAAGAAGCCGCTAAGTTTATGAAAGGGCTTTGCTTACGTGATAGAGCTGCCGTGGTGTGCGATCTGTTATTCGGATTGCCGGGACAAAATGCGGTGAATTGGCAAGAAGATCTCACTATTGCTCACGATATTGGTTTAGATGGTGTCGATCTGTACGCATTAAATTTGCTACCCAATACACCATTAGGTAAAGCGGTTGAAAATCAGCGAGTCACTGTGCCAACGCCGATAGAACGGCGTGCGTTATATCTTCAAGGCTGTGATTTTATGGAGAATGTGGGTTGGCGTCAGATAAGTAATAGCCATTGGGCTAGAACAACTCGTGAGCGCAATCTCTATAATTTATTAATTAAACAAGGCGCGGATTGCCTTGCCTTTGGCTCTGGTGCTGGTGGTTCGGTTAATGGCTATTCATGGATGATTGAGCGTTCACTGGATAGCTATTATCAAAAAATTACAAATAACCAAAAGCCTTTAATGATGATGAGTCGTACAACTGACAGTGGTTTTCGTTGGCGCCATGAATTACAAGCTGGCATTGAGTGCGGGCGTGTTGATTTAGCAAAATTAAGTCCGCAAGCGACTCTGCTCTCCCCTTTATTAAATCAATGGTATCAAGCTGGTCTTATCGAAGATGATTTTCTTTGTATGAAACTCACTAATGAAGGTCGGTTTTGGGCAAGTAATTTGCTGACATCCTTACAGCAATTAATTTTGCAATTAAATACACCTCGCTAATTTTATTACCCTAAATATTAATTAAAAGATGGAAACAACATCATGAATATAGAACTACAACAATTTTTAATGACTGAGCCTGATGGAACGCTGGAAACTATCGCTACGCAATTTGATACAACCTTGTTGGAAGTTGTGAGACATTTGCCATCACGCTCATTAATGAGTGGTGAGCAATTCGATACAGTGTGGGATAACGTGATGAAATGGGGTAATGTCACCACACTTGTGCATACTCAAGATGTTATCTTAGAATTTAGTGGCGAATTACCGAGTGGTTTTCATCGTCATGGCTATTTTAACTTACGTGGCAAAAAAGGAATGACAGGCCATATTAAAGCCGAAAATTGCCAATATATTGCAATGATCGAGCGTAAATTTATGGGAATGGATACCGCCTCTATCTTATTTTTCAATCAAGAAGGCGTTGCAATGTTTAAAATCTTCCTCGGTAGAGATGAACATCGTCAATTATTGCCACAGCAATTATCAGCCTTCCGTCAATTAGCACAACAATTAAATAAGGAATAATTGCGCGTGAAAACATGGGTTATTTTTGGCGCTGGCGGTAAAGGTATTGGCGCATATATTGCAGATATTGGTGTTACACAACAACGCCCTATTGTGGCTTTAGTCCGTTCCGAGGAAGCGGTTAATCGTTTAGAAGACAAAGGGATAAAAACCGTTATCGGTGATGCGATTGATGCTAAAGCTGTTGAAGCTGTTTTAACATTAGCAGGAAAAGAAGCAGATATTATTTCCACAATGGGTGGTGAAAATGATTATCTGGCTCATCGAACAGTCATTGATATTGCGGAAAAAATGGGTTTTCAACGTATGTTAATGGTTTCATCTTTAGGATGTGGTGATAGTTGGGTTGCCTTATCTGACAGAGCAAAAGCAGCATTTGGTCAAGCCGTAAGAGAAAAATCATTGGCTGAAGTGTGGTTGCAAACCAGCCGTTTTGATTATGCAATAGTAAGACCGGGTGGATTACTTAATGGTGAAGAAACGGGCAAGGCTCAGCTTTATCAATATGAAGAGACTCATGGTTTAGTGAATCGCCGAGATGTTGCGCGTTTAGTGACTCAGCTTCTTGAGGCTGAGCTTCTAGATGACCAAGTTTATGCTGTGGTTGAACCGGGTTTAGTACCTTCTAAATAGTTACTAAGTGGTTACCAAGTCGTTGCGTGCGTGGTGAATATATTACGTTTCAAGTTAAGCTCACCATTAAGAGATAACGTATTTGCGTTATCTCTTTTTTTTACTTTTATTATGGGCAATAACTCACAATACGATGAGTTTTTCTCTTACAGCCAAAATTCCTTAACAGACATTCGTCACTTTACTGTCTTAATAGGGGTAACTTGTGGCATAATGCCGCCCCATTACCTTTTGTCATTCACTAATAATGAGTATTCGTCTTGTTAATCAGCAATAATATCACTATGCAGTTTGGCTCAAAGCCACTGTTTGAAAACATTTCTGTCAAATTTGGTGGCGGAAATCGCTATGGTTTAATCGGTGCCAACGGTAGCGGTAAATCAACCTTTATGAAAATTTTAGGTGGCGATTTAGTGCCAAGTAGTGGCAACGTATTCCTCGATCCTAATGAACGTCTTGGTAAACTAAAACAAGACCAGTTCGCTTATGAAGAGTTTACTGTGCTTGATACCGTGATTATGGGGCACACTGAACTTTGGGAAGTGAAGCAAGAGCGTGAACGCATCTATAGCTTACCTGAAATGAGCGAAGAGGATGGTTTACGTGTTGCCGATCTTGAAGTGAAATTTGGTGAAATGGACGGTTACACTGTTGAGTCTCGTGCTGGCGAATTATTGCTAAACGTAGGTATTCCATTAGAACAACATAATGGCCCTATGAGTGAAGTGGCTCCGGGTTGGAAATTACGTGTGTTACTTGCACAAGCTCTGTTTGCTGATCCGGATATTTTGTTACTGGATGAACCGACGAACAACTTGGATATTGATACCATTCGTTGGCTTGAGCAAACGCTAAATGAACGTAATAGTACCATGATCATTATTTCCCATGACCGTCACTTCCTAAATATGGTATGTACGCACATGGCTGACTTAGACTATGGTGCGCTTGCTGTTCATCCGGGTAACTATGATGAATATATGTTTGCTGCAACTCAAGCGCGTGAACGTTTATTAGCCGATAATGCAAAGAAAAAAGCACAAATTAGTGAGTTACAATCTTTCGTAAGTCGCTTTAGTGCTAATGCTTCTAAATCACGCCAAGCAACCTCTCGCGCTAAGCAAATTGAGAAAATTCAATTAGCTGAAGTTAAAGCATCTAGCCGCCAAAACCCATTCATCCGCTTTGAGCAAGAGAAAAAATTATTCCGTAATGCGCTTGAAGTGGAAAATATCTCCAAAGGCTATGATGATAATGCCCCACTGTTTAAAGACGTCAATATGATGCTTGAAGTGGGCGAAAAAGTTGCCATTTTAGGTAACAACGGTGTGGGTAAATCGACAATGATCAAAACATTAGTTGGTGAATTAACACCGGATACTGGTCGTTTAAAATGGTCTGAAAACTCAAACATTGGTTATTACGCACAAGATCATGCAACTGATTTTGAAGTCAATATGACGGTGTTTGATTGGATGAGCTTATGGATGAAACCAGAAGATGACGAGCAATCTGTACGTAGCGTATTAGGTCGTTTACTGTTCTCTCAAGATGACTTGAAAAAATCAGTTCAAGTTTTATCGGGTGGCGAAAAAGGCAGAATGTTATTTGGTAAGCTTATGATGCAAAAACCAAATATTCTGATTATGGATGAACCAACCAACCACTTGGATATGGAATCTATCGAATCACTGAATATGGCATTAGAGCTTTATCAAGGTACTTTGATTTTTGTTTCTCATGACCGTGAATTCGTAAGTTCATTAGCAAACCGTATTATTGAAATTACACCTGAAAAAGTGACTAATTTCCAAGGAACTTACGATGAGTTCCTTGCGAAGAAAGGTGTCACACTTTAATTTCATAACCAAATTAAAGTAATAAATAGTAAAAAGGCTCGATATTATTTATCGAGCTTTTTTATTTTGGCTTTAGCCAGTTTAAGTCGCGTCAGCGTCTTAAACATAAAACCACCTGCTTTGCAGGTGGCATTCAAGGGTTATACCAAGAAAAACACCTTCCGTTACGAAATAGTTAATTAACCCAAGAAGTTATCATTTATAGACATTTTTGCATAAATTAATTTACCTTAGTATCGATTATATGAATAATAGTGTTAATAGTAATCATTATTATTCGGTGACTTATTGTGATTGATTTTTATGCATTTAAATTGAAACCGGTGGCATTACTCTGCTCTGCCACCCTTCCTTTTATTTTGACTACACAGGCTTTTGCAGAAGAAAAAGCAAAAACGGAACAAGTTGAGAAGCTTGTCGTTAGTGCTCAAGCGCTAAAAGTAAATACCAGCTTGCAAGAAACGCCTAAATCCGTTTCTGTCATTTCCCAAAAAGATCTCGAAACACATGCCCCTCAAAAACTTGATGAAGCCTTACGTTATACCTCTGGTGTTGTTTCTCAGCCCTTTGGTGCCGATAACGATACTGACTGGCTTCGTGTGCGAGGGTTTGAAGCTGCAACTTATTTAGATAACAGTCGCCTTTTTCGTGATGGTTATTACACATGGCTACTTGAGCCTTATGGTTTTGAACAGATTGAAGTGGTAAAAGGTGCATCAGCTGTATTATTTGGTGAATCGACACCCGGTGGTGCGATTAACGTCGTACAAAAGAAACCCAGCTTTAAGCCTCAAAATGAAGTATTTCTTGAGGTCGGAAATAATGATCAGCGTGGGTTAGGCTTTGATGTTTCAAGTACAACTGATGATAAACGTGTGCGTTATCGTCTTGTTGGCTTAATGAAAAAATCAGATGGGGAATTATCTCACACTGATAGTGAGCGGATTTATCTTGCGCCAAGTGTTGCGATTAATCTAACTGACGATACATCACTGACCTTTATGGCAACCTACTTGCATGATGATGGTACACCGACTAATCCTTTTTTCCCGGCTGCCGGTACATTAATTTCATCTCCTTTTGGTAAAATTAAACCGTCAACTAACTTAGGTGAACCGGGATACGATAAATATAAACGTACTCAAATTTCAGCAGGTTATTTATTAGAAAGTAACATCAACGATGTTTGGTGTTTTTCTCAACGTCTAAACTATGGCTATAACGATCTGTTATTGCGTAGTGTCTATGCATTCCCTAATTCAGATATTACGGCAACAGAACTTGGTCGTGGCATCGTTTTCCGTGATGGTAAAAACCAAAGTATCTCTTTTGATAATAACGTTGTTGGTGAATGGGATACGGATAATTTCGAACATACCTTATTAGCGGGTGCTGAATTGCAGTATCACCAAACCAAAGGTGATGAGCAAGATAATTACAGCTTTGGTACGATTAATCCGTGGAATCCTATTTACGGCAAATATACCCCACTTAACCCTGCTGATAATATCAATCGTACCATTGATAAAACTCAATATAGCCTTTACTCACAGTATCAAACTAAATTTGATAGCCGCTGGGTTGCAATGGCGGGTATACGTCAAGATTGGGTGAAAACAGAAAATAAAGCTCAAGCAAAAAATGAGGATAAATCACGCACTGATAGTGAATTTAGCCTCAATGCAGGATTAATGTACCTAGCAGATAACGGTCTATCTCCTTATGTGAGTTATTCCGAATCTTTTGAGGTGATGAGTACTATCGATCCTGCAACTAAAGATCTGTATAAACCATTAAAAGGTGATCAAATTGAAGCCGGGGTAAAATATACACCTGATTTTATGGATGGTTATTTTAATATTGCTTGGTTTGATATCACACAGAAGAATGCACTAGTTGCAAATCCAATGACTTCTGTTTCAACACAAGCTGGTAAAGTGACATCAAGAGGTGTTGAAGTAACAAGTGAAATGCAATTAACGGAACGTTTAGCATTAAAAACCAATTACACCTATACCGATATGCAAACCGATGACACTGGAAATAGAGGTAAACAACAAGCCGGTTTAATTCCTAAACATACTGCATCTGCTTGGGGTAGTTACACTATTCCAATTACGGGAACCCAAGATTTAACTTTAGGAACGGGTGTGCGTTATTTAGGTAAATCTAAAGATAATCCTAAGAACAGTGATTTAACCGTACCTAGTGCAACATTATGGGATATGGCTGCAATCTATAATTTCAATAAACAGTTGCAATTACAGTTAAATATCAACAATATTCTAGATAAAGAATATCTTTCTGGTTGTGATTATTACTGTTATTACGGGCAATCTCGCTCTGTTTTATTGAATGCTAAATATCGTTGGTAATTTTCTTTATTATTCCGTCTTTTGTTGTTAACCATACAATAAAAGGCGGAATATCATTTTATAAATGAGTGACCATGTTTGAACTCTCAAATATTCAAATGGATCGCGGTGGACGCACTATTCTATCAATTCCCTCACTGCGTATTTCAGATCTAGGATTAACCATTGTGCTTGGTCATAATGGCTCAGGTAAATCGACTTTGGTCAGTTTATTATCAGGTCAGCAAGCTCCAGATAGTGGATCTATTACACTAAATAACAGCAATATCTCACATTATAAGCCCCGCGATCTGGCTAAACAGATAGCCTTTCTCCCCCAAAAGCTTCCCGCTTCAGCTGGATTAACTGTCAGAGAATTAGTGCGTTTAGGACGATTTCCTTGGCGTGGAACATTAGGTCGTTGGAATAAAAAAGATGATGAAATTATCACTATAGCAATGGAAAAAGCGGGAGTTCTTCCTTTTGCGGACACACTCGCCGATGATTTATCGGGTGGTGAACGTCAACGAGCTTGGGTTGCAATGTTACTCGCTCAGCAATCACCTATTTTAATTTTAGATGAACCAACATCAGCACTAGATATACATCATCAATATCAACTAATGGAATTGTTGAGTGAGTTAAACCAGACTCAGCATGTTGGTATTATCATTATTTTGCATGATCTTAACCTCGCCTTGCGTTATGCCACTCATATTATCGCACTTAAAAAAGGCGAAATTGCGTTTGAAGGTGAGGCCTCATTACTTTTTGATGATGAGCGACTTTCTGCTCTTTATGAAACACCAATAAAGCTGATTGAGCACCCTGATAATCAAGGTTCACAACAACATAAGGTGGCAGTGGTATGCGTGTAATATTACAAAAAATAGTTAAATCACTGTTTTTTTATCTGGCTATTTTATTTATTACTCCCATTGTTAATGCTGCGCCAAATAACAACAAAATACCACAACGTATTATTGTTTTAGATTGGGATTTACTGGAACAAATATTAACGCTGGATGTTATTCCCGTAGGTGCAACGGAAATTGCTGGGTATAACCAATGGGTAGCTCACCCTATAGCCCCAAATTCTATTGAAGAAGTGGGTATGCGGGCAGAGCCTAATTTAGAAAAAATAGCATCGTTAAAGCCGGATCTTATTTTAGCGTCTAGCTCACAACAAGATTTATTACCTGTATTACAAACTATCGCTCCCGTTATGTATTTACCTAATTTTTCTCGTCAAGATAATGCAGCTCTGGTTGCTTTAGCGCATTTTAATACCCTCGCTACCCTTTTGGGAAAAGAAGCGATTGCCCAACAAAAATTAGCTGAGATGGAGAGTACTTTTGCGCAATTAAAAGAAAAAATACAACAGTCATTTATTACGTTGCCAGAAGTAGAAGTGATCCGTTTTTCTACATTAACATCCGTCTTTTTATACACAGAAAACTCAACAACTGAATATGTAGTTAATAAGCTGGGATTGAAATCGGCAATATCTTTATCTCCTCAACCTTGGGGAATTGATCAGCGAAGAATGAATGTATTACAGCAGGTTAAACAAGGCTATGTCCTTTATATGTTGCCATTCCCCGATGAAAGTAAACTGCAAAAATCTGTGTTATGGCAAGCCATGCCATTTGTTCAGAATGGACATTTTCATTCAGTGAAACCTGTATGGAATTATGGTGGAGTAACATCGTTAACGTTAATGGCAGAAGCAATTACCGAAAGCTTATTAGATATGGCACCGAATAATGAAAATTAAGCAATATACTTTCTATTTTTTGGCAATCATCTTATTAAGCATTATCAGCTTACAAATTGATAATTCTCTTTCATTATTTCGCCAATGGTATTTATTGGGAAACTCAGAAATACACGCTCCATTTGCTGATGTTTTTTTTATTCATGCACAATTACCACGTTTAGCAATGACATTGCTTATTGGGGGGATCTTCGGTGTTGTCGGTAGTTTAATGCAGCAATTAACGCAAAATAACCTGACATCGCCATTAACATTAGGAACTTCATCAGGAGCTTGGTTAGCTTTAGTTATTGTTAATATCTGGTTCACCGATTGGGTTGCGGATCACAGTGCATTAGCTGCGACAATGGGCGCTTTATTCGCGTTTGGTCTCGTGATTATTATTGCCAGTATTCGCAATATGACCGGCTTACCTCTCGTTGTTTCCGGTATGGTTGTGAATATATTATTAGGTGCTATTGCAACCGCATTAGTGACGTTAAATTCTCAATTCGCTCAAAATATATTTATGTGGGGAGCTGGAGATTTAGCTCAAGATGGTTGGGATACTTTTTTTTGGTTATTACCTCGAATTACACCTATTTTACTTATTTTTATTTTTGCGCCTCGCATTCTCACACTATTACGTTTAGGTCATGAAGGCGCAACAGCTCGAGGGCTGTCTGTTTTACCTGCATTTGCCTTTTTTATTATATTAAGTACTTGGCTAGTTTCTGTCTCTATTACCGTTGTTGGGGTGATTAGTTTTATCGGATTACTTGCACCTAATATTGTTAGAACATTAGGCGCAAGAACTGCTCGCCAAGAGCTTATTGCAAGTGGCCTAATGGGAATATGTTTATTACTTATTACGGATAGCTTGGCGATATGGGTTGGTCAGTGGATTAATACCGTTATTCCAAGTGGTGTTACCGCGGCCGCAATTGGCGCACCTGCATTAATTTGGTTTAGTCGTAAAAAAATGCGGGCTCAAGATCAGCTTTCGATTTCTATTAATTTTCAGACTAAAACAGTATCAAAATATACGGTGCTAGGAATATTTGCATTATTAATAATCGGATTGGCTCTTACGCTTTTTATTCATATTAATGAGCAACAGTGGTTTTGGGAAATGCCTTCTGTTTATCAATGGGCATTACGATCTCCTCGTTTATTGACTGCGTTATTTGCGGGTATTGCTTTGTCTATTGCTGGTGTTATTTTACAGCGTTTAATTTATAACCCATTAGCTAGCCCAGATATTTTAGGTGTTTCATCAGGCGCTACTTTCGCATTGGTTTTTTCGAGCTTAATTTTAGGGAGTACCTTACAAACATCACAGTGGGGAGTTGCACTATTAGGTAGCTGTGTTGTTATGATTATTTTATTAGTCCTAGGTAGAAGGCACCAATATGCACCTGCTAGCTTAATATTAACGGGTATTACATTAACTGCGAGTTTAGAAGCCTTTATTCAATTCTTCTTAGCTAAAGGCTCTTTAAGTAGCTATAAAATACTGTTGTGGTTATCTGGCTCGACTTATCGCGTTAACAGTGAACAGGCTCTCTATTTTGCATTTGCGGTCACATTGATTGTGGGAAGCGTTTTTTTATTAACGCGCTGGCTTGCCTTAATATCAATTGGTCGAGGTTTTGCCTCAGCTCGTGGATTACACATAGAGCGTGCCAGTATTATTTTATTAATCATTGTGTCCTTGTTATGTGCCTTAGTGACTTCAACAGTAGGTCCTATCGCTTTTATTGGCTTAGTTGCTCCTCATATGGCGATATTACTTGGTGCTCAAAAAATTAAATCACAATTGATTGTTTCGGGGTTAATCGGTGGAACCTTAATGGTTTGGGCTGATTGGCTTGGGCAAATATTTATTTATCCTGCACAAATTGCAGCAGGAACTTTAGTGGCGATTTTAGGCGGTAGTTATTTCCTATGTTTAATGTTGTTAAATCGTAGCCGTTGATTTGAAAAGCCTAAGATATCTACACTAATTTTTACTGATATTCTTAGGCTTTGATTATTATTAACTAGGCATAACTTTTACTGTTTTTATTGCTTTTATGATTAATGCGTTGAAAGCCTAAAAATGCAGTTAGCATCACTAAGGCACTCGCTCCAATTGCAACCCAAACACCAGATTGAACTCCAGAGTAATCAACAAGTTGTCCTGTTAATATTGCACCAATTGCTGTACCTACATTTAATCCTGCAAGTAACCATGTCATTCCCTCTGTAAGCCGATTTTCGGGCACACTCTTCTCAATAAGTGACATTGTCACGATTATCATAGGTGCAAAGAAGATCCCTGAAATTAATACGACTAAACTTAAGCTATAAATAGAGCCTACAAAAACAAGAGGCAAAATAGTAAGGAATGTTGCGATGCCACCTAAGTATAATAAACGGTGTAATGGTGTGGATAATTTTAATGTGCCAAAGAATAAACCGGCAAAACAAGAGCCTATTGCATAGGCTGATAATATAAGGCTTGCACCTGCGGGTGTTTTTTGAGCATTAGCAAAAGCCACACTAAAAATATCAATGGTACCTACAATTACGCCCATAAAAATCATAATAACAGTTAAGATTTTTACGAGAGAAAAACGGATCACAGATTGTGTTTTATAAGGTGTTAATTTTGAAGAACCCTTTTCTCTTTTAGATACACAATAATGTGACGTTGTCACGATAAGCTTTGGTCTATTTTAGTAGCTGAGTAAATTGCTGATATAGCATATTACCTAATGTTTTTGCGGTATATTCTTCACTATGACCTAAATTATCAACAGCTGCATGCATACCATGATAAATCAATGTGCTGGTTAATTCTGGTTGTGTAACGTGCCAGGTTTTATTTTCTGTACCTGAAATTAACAGTGATTGAATTTGCTGTAATGCTCTATTTTCATGAATATTACTGCTTTGATGAAAAACTTGATGAAAAAGCATATCGTGTAATTCTTGTTTTTCAACATAAGCAATAACGCTGATTTCACACCATTGTTTTAATTTTTCATGATGATCTTGTTGTGAGCAGGCATTCATTGCGTTATCTATTTTATTTAAATACCAATCCATATAGCGTGTTCTGAGCGCATCAAGAACGTCTGTTTTAGCAGAAAAATAGTGATAATACGTCCCTTTTGCTACCCCTGCTTTTTTTACGATATCGCTAACGGTTGTGGCATCAAAACCTTTATCAAGAAATAACGCTTCTGCTGAATTCATTAATTCTTCTAAACGAACCTCTGCGGGTTTTGTTCTTGGTTTATCTGTTGTTTGTTCTTCTAATGACATGCTTATCTCCCTCAAAGTCGCGTGTAAAGAGTACTCTATATTAAAACTACTCACAATGATGATAAATGAAACTCATTATCATTAACAGTTGACCGACGGTCAGTCGAGTATTATTATGCCAATATTATTCATCATTAAGGCAATAAAACTTATGACTTATTTAAAACGACTGTCACTTATCTGTGCCATTTGTTTAGGCACTTTTATGGCAACTCTTGATATTAGTATCGTCAATGTGGCTCTACCAACTATTCAAAATGATATTCATGCTGATATGGCAACCTTACAGTGGATTGTTGATGCTTATGCGCTTTGTCTATCAGCCTGTATTTTGTCATCTGGCCCTTTAAGTGATCGTTTTGGACGAAAAAAAGTGTGGCTATGGGGTGTGATTATTTTTACATTAGGTTCAATAATTTGTGCGATTGCACAGCAACATGAAATACTAATCCTTGGACGTATTATTCAAGGTATTGCCGCCGCTGCACTTATTCCAGGCGCATTGTCTTTAATTACTCACGCTTTTCCTATTGATATTGAACGCGTTCGTATCATCGGAATTTGGTCTTCCGCTAGTGCGTTATCACTCATCATTGGCCCTATTTTAGGTGGGGTTTTAGTTCATACTAGTGGTTGGGCGAGTATATTTCTTATTAATATTCCTATTGGCATTATTACCGTATTGTTAGGTTGGTATGGATTAAGTGAGAGTGCTGATCCTGAAAATGTTGCTTTAGACCCCTTCGGTCAATTAACCAGTATGTTGGGATTAGGATTGCTGACTTATGGCTTAATTGAAGCTGGCTCTGTTGGGTGGATACATTATAGAACCCTATCAACACTGATTGTAGGTGTTATACTTCTTACCCTTTTCTTAATAATAGAAAAACGTGTTGAACGTCCATTATTACCACTGGCTTTATTTAAAGATCGCACGTTCTTTCAATATAATCTTTCTTCTTTTACCTTGGGTTTTGCCACATATAGTAATGTATTTTTTATCGCTTTCTTTTTGCAAAAAGCACAAGGCTGGAGTGCATTAGAAACAGGTTGGAGAATGGCGCCAGAGTTTATTGCAATGGCGCTATTCTCTATGTCTTTTGGGAGACTCTCTTCTTATTTCTCAGTCAGAAAATTGATGATTTGTGGTTTCTTATTTATCGCCATTTCTTCTTGTTTATTAGCGACATTAGCAACTAATAGCTACTATGGAATAACAGGAAGCTACCTCTTTTTATTAGGTGCCGGAATGGGATTATCAACGCCAGCAATAGGTGCTTTAGTGATGAAAAGTGTGCCACCATCTCGCTCTGGTATGGCGTCGGCAACTATGAATACATTAAGACAAACCGGTATGACAATGGGAATTGCTTTATTAGGTACATTGATGGTGCAACAAGCAATCCATTATATGGTTATTCAAAGCCAAGTATTGGGAATATCTGTAAATTATATCGATATTGTCAGTTTAGTGACTGAAAATACGATAAATAATTTAGACAAAGGATTTGTCACTTTGTTACCAGAGGCATTTAATTCTGGATTTGCTTATGCGATTGCAACCGCCGGGATCTCATGTTTTGTGACACTATTTATTGTGCTTTTTCCTGTTAAAGCAAAACATACTGCACTTACTCAAGAAATCACAGATTAATATTTATAAACGCTGAGCGAGAAACTCAAGAAAAGACTCAATATTACGTGAAAGAGAGCTACGAGTTGCATATATTGCCACTAAATTAATTGTTGCGGGTTGTTGAGGAAACTCAATAGCCCGTAATTTTCCCGCTTCAATCATATCAAGACAGCAATGTTCGGCTAAAATAGCAAATCCCAACCCTTTTAATACCGCTGATTTTGCCAATATGGCACTATTTACTCGGTAATTGCTGTTAATGGTTATTTTGATCGGTTTTTTATCTCCATCCATAAATATCCAAGGTTGCCCTTCTAGTGCGCTTAAACTAGAAATACAAGGCAATTTGCTTAATTGTTCTATATGTGTGGGTATTCCTGTTTTTTCTAATAATTCATTAGATGCCACAACAATACTGCGCCATGATTTAATTAAGCGAGAGTGATAGCTACTATCTGCTAAATTTCCACGATGAAAAGTTAATAATAAATCAATATCATCATCGATGATATTTCTTGGCATTAATTGGGTATCACATTGAATAAGTAAATTAGGATGAAGCACAGCAAAGTCAGCTAAAATATCACCAAGTAGCTCACTACCATATTCGCTAGGAATAGTTAAACGAAAAGTGCCCGTTAATGGCCCATCACTAGTGATATTGCTGACAACATTATCCAACTCGGTTAAGGTTTTCTTTCCTTGTTGATAGAGTGTTCTGCCTTGTTCAGTAAGGCGCATCTTTCGAGTTGTTCTATCAATAAGTTTACAATTGAGTTGCTGTTCAAGCTGTTTAATTGCACGACTGATATTTGAGGTAGGCATAGATAATAGCCGAGCAGCGGCTGCAAATTGCCCTTGATCTGCTACAGCAGAAAAAATACGTAATAAATTAAGATCGATTTGCATAAATAATTCACTGTCTACGGTATTTCTATTACTCAATATAGGCAGTGTATCATTCATTCTCTTTTCTCTCGTTAATAATTAACAGTAACCATGAGACATGAGTTTTTGATAGCGTTTATCTAAAAGTTCTTCGGTTGAGTAGCTTTTTAATAATGCTAAATCAGTTAATAACTGTTGCTTAAGAAATTCTGCAGCTTGTTGGTGATCACGATGGGCTCCACCTAATGGTTCGGGAATAATGGCATCGATAATGCCTAATGCTTGTAATTTAGGAGCAGTCATTCCCATCGTTTCTGCTGCAATTGGTGCTTTATCAGAACTTTTCCATAAAATAGAAGCACACCCTTCTGGTGAAATTGCTGCATAAGTGCTGTATTGCAACATATTAACTTTATCACCAACACCAATGGCTAATGCACCACCGGAGAATCCTTCACCCGTAATAGTACAAATAATCGGTGTTTTTAATCGTGACATTTCAAGAATATTGCGAGCAATAGCTTCTGCTTGTCCGCGCTCTTCAGCACCGACACCAGGATAAGCGCCTGCAGAATCAATAAAAATAATGACAGGTAGATGAAAACGCTCTGCCATTTTCATTAAACGTAATGCTTTTCTGTAACCTTCTGGCGATGGCATACCAAAATTACGAAGAATTTTTTCTTTTGTATCACGGCCTTTTTGTTGCCCAATTACCATGACTGGCATTTTGTCTAAACGCGCTAAACCCGCAACAATCGCTTTATCATCGGCATAAGCTCTATCACCCGCCAACTCCTGAAAATCAGTAAAAATCGCTTTAAGATAGTCAAGAGTATATGGGCGCATAGGATGACGAGCGAGTTGTACAATTTCCCAAGCACCTAAATCAGTAAAAATAGATTTTGTTAGCGAAAGGCTTTTCTGCCTTAAACGTGCAATCTCTTCATCTAAATTAATACCTGTTGGTTCATCTTGAGATTGCTTAAAGGTGAGCAATGCATCTATTTTTTCGTCTAATTCCACAATAGGTTTTTCAAATTCAAGATGAATAAAAGACATAATGACCTCAGATTTAGTGCAACAAATAAAACAGTAATTAGGTTAGTTTAGAAAAAATAATAATGTGGTGATAGAGAGGAATTTGATAAATACTATTATCAAAAATGGGATAATTAAATATTACTACAAGATCAGCAAGAAAAAATACAAGATCAAAAAGAGCTTTTTTGCTGACTTAAAGCTATACAGTAATTAGTAAGTCATGTATTAATATACAGTGTGAATTTGTTCTTTTTTCACCCGTAGAAAACGCATAAATTATAAAACACTCCATAAAATACAAATAATTAGAAAAAAATAATATGTTCTCAAAAAAAACACGATCAACAACTGCATTACTATTTTCATCACTTCTTCTCACAATAGGAAGAGGTGCAACATTACCGTTTATGGCGATCTATTTATCGCGGGAGTATCAATTACCTGTCGATGATATTGGTATTGCTATGTCTATTGCATTAACAACAGGTATTTTTTTCAGCCTTGGCTTTGGAATGCTTGCTGATAAATTTGAGAAAAAACGTTATATGCTACTATCTATTATAACGTTTATCTTTGGTTTTGCCGCAATACCGATGGTTCATAGCACTGTTTTAGTGGTTATCTTTTTCTCGGTGATTAACTGCTCTTATTTAGTATTCTCAACTGTGTTAAAGGCCTATTTTTCTGAAATTTTATCGGTTTCAGCGAAACCTAAAATATTCTCTTTAAACTATACCTTTATTAATATGGGATGGACGGTTGGTCCTCCGATTGGCACTTTATTATTAATGTATGGAACTCAATTACCCTTCTGGCTTGCGGCTATTTCTGCTAGTGTTCCACTTTTTATGATCCAGTTATTTGTTCAGCGTTCTAAAGCAATAAATGCGGGTGAAGAAAATAGTGTGAAGTGGGACCCGAAAATAATGCTAAAAGACAGAGCATTAAGTTGGTTTGTACTCTCAACTTTTTTCGGTACATTAACATTTGGCTCTTTTGCGTCATGTATTTCACAATATATTTTAGTAGTTTACGATGCAAAGTTGGCAGAGTCTGTTATTGCGGTTGTATTACCTGTAAACGCAGCCATTGTCGTCTCTCTACAATATATTGTCGGTAAACATGTTACAGCCGAAAGGCTACGTAAATTAATGACGCTTGGTACGCTATTTTTTATGATGGGCTTACTTGGTTTTATGTTTGCGGGCAACAATTTAGTCTTTTGGGCATTAGCTATCGCTGTATTTACCTTGGGTGAATTAATTTATGCACCTGGTGAGTATATGATGATTGACAACATTGCCCCATTAGGAATGAAAGCAAGTTATTTTTCGGCTCAGTCATTAGGTTGGTTAGGTGCCGCACTTAATCCATTAGCCAGTGGTTTTATTTTGACTTCATTTCCTCCTGTCTCTTTATTTGCGATTTTAATGGCGATTTGTGGTCTTGCTTGGTTTTGTATGATCCAAGGAATGAATGTAAGTCAAAAAAGAGCCATTGCACTGTAGTTTGGATGGTTAATTAGCATAAATAAAAAAGACATCCTGATGGATGTCTTTTTTATATGGAATTCTTTGCGAGTAAACCACGGCTACTAATAATAAGGTTATTTAGATGTTCTTCTTAGTATGGTTTCAATGCTAATGGGGAAAAAGTCATTCACATCGACACCGACATTAATTGCATTTTTTCCTAAAACATCTAAACGTTTACGTTGAGAGGGATCTTTTTGTGAATTATGAACATGGCCATATAAATGAATAGAATCACGGAAAAAACCTGTCCACTCCAATATAGGGTAATGAAACATCACAATTTTTCTTTTTTTATAATCCAACTCAAAATAATCTTTTACCCATTCAAATGCTGATGCATCAAATTCCGGATCGTCTAGAAATTTGTCGTGATTTCCACGGATAAGGTACTTTTTACCTTTTAATCGACGCAAGATTTGATTGGCATCTCGCCCTGTTCCTCGATAAAGAAAATCACCTAAAATGTAGATTTCGTCATTATCAGAGACGTAAGCATTCCAATTATGAATTAGAGTATCATTCATATGACTAACACTATTGAATGGGCGATCACAAAGATTGAGGATGTTTGAATGGCAAAAATGTGTATCAGAAGTAAAATAAATCATAGTAATTTCTTAATAAGTAATAGAATTCTCAACCTTAAGAAAATATTTTCCCTCGGTCTGTATAGTGATATTTTTTCAAAATAATTTCCTCCTTTAGTTAAAAATTAAACGATAAGCACAATATTATCTGTCTTATTGTCGTTGATGTTGTTTACGGTAACCAGATAGAGAATTACCTGTTTCTCTTTTAAAGTATCGGCATAAATAAGAGGGATCATCAAAATGAAGTTTTATTGATAACTCATTTACCGAAAGCGAAGTGTGCATTAATAATGCTTTTATTTCAAGAGTAACTTGACGGTTAATCAAGGTCTTAGGTGCATCATTAAAAAATTGCTTTGTTATTTGTGATAAATAAAAGGGTGTAATATTAAGCTTATTTGCATAAAAAGCCACCTCTCTATGCTCTAAACAGTGTTTTCCAATCAATTCCCAAAATTGCCAACAAAGCTTTTCTTTACGGCTGAATTCTTTTTTAGCAATAGAAAAATGAGCAGGTATTAATTCAGTAATAGCAAAAAAGAGATTTTGTAAGTGATTTTTTAACATCAATTTTCTGTGTTCAGAATAACGGTTATCTATATATTTTAGTTGTTGAGTCCATCTATTTAAGGCTTCATATTGCTCTTTTTGTGGGTGGCAAACAGGATTTTCATGGAGAAAAGCAAATAAAGTATTAGAAAGAGAATAAGCAATTTCTGAGGCAAAAGATTTATCAAGAAAGCAATAAAATAAGCGAAAGTTTGCTGATTTTTGACTCAAAATTGTCATCATATCATCGCCTAATATAAGAATATCATTCGCTTTGATTGCTTGCTTTTGAAAGCCTATATTGATTATAGCCCTGCCTTCTAAACAAATCATAACCACAATATAAGATAGTGGTAGAGGGTAACCGATTTCATTCGTCATATCACTTTCACCTATTATGACATGTTGTGATGATGCATTAAGTTGTGGCAACACTTGACTCAACATAAATCAATTACCCTCTTTTAATTTTATCTAGCCCATTTGCTGTTTTTATATTTGACGATATTGAACTTAATAACAAGTATTTCCCTTTATTTAGTTGTCAAAAGTACCGATTTTGCCTCTTTTATGACATTCGTTTTTTTATTCTTTTTCTTTAGAATACACACATCTTAAAGACGTAAGATAAATTGCAAAATATTTAAAAATTAAGAGAAGTCATTGAAATGAAAACATTAAAAACAGAAAGACTTGTATTGCGCCCTTGGAAACTTTCTGATGCGTCAAGTTTGTATCAATATGCAAAAGATGAGCGTGTTGGCCCAATTGCAGGTTGGCCAGTACATAAAAGTGTTGAAGAAAGTGCCGAAATTATTCGCGCTATATTTATGCGCGACGAAGTTTATGCCGTTACGTTAATTAATGATGACCAAGCTATCGGCTTGGTCGGATTATCTTTCGCAAATGAGAGTAATTTCCCAATTGGAGATAATGATGCTGAAGTCTCTTATTGGATTGGAGTACCATTTTGGGGTAAAGGTTTAATACCTGAAGCTGTAAAAGAAATTAGTCGACATAGTTTTGAAACATTGGAGTTGGATAATTTATGGTGTGGTTACTTCGCTGATAATGAGAGGTCACAAAAAGCACAAGAGAAATGCGGATTTAAATTTCATCATGTTATTGAAGAACAATACGCAGAATTTTTAGATGAAGTGAAAGTTGAAAATATTTGTCGCTTAACTAAAGATGAATGGGTTGAGATCCAAAAACAGACCGATTAAAACAAAAACACCAGACTGTGAAATTCACATTATCTGGTGTTTTTTACATTAACACGGCTATTTAATTAAGCACTTGCTAATGCTTGGGATAAATCAGCAATTAAGTCTTGTGGATTTTCTATACCAATCGATAAACGAATTGTCGTATCTTGAATGCCAATGCTATGTCGTAATGTCATAGGTACACCCGAATGTGTTGTTGAACCCGGATGACAAGCTAGAGATTCTGTTCCCCCCAGACTTACTGCAAGTTTAAAAATTTTCATTGCATTAAGAAAACGGAAAGCTTCACTTTCTCCGCCTACAATATCAAAAGAGAACGTTGATCCTGCACCTGTACATTGTTTGGCAAAAACCTGAGCTTCAACAGAATTTGTATCAGCAAAAGGTAAATAATGAATTGCTTTTACTTTTTCATGTCCACGCAGAAATTCTGCAACTAATAACGCATTCTGATTGGCTTTTTCCATTCTAATTTGTAACGTTTCTAAAGAACGGCCTAGCATCCAGCAAGAATGTGGATCAAGTTGTGTTCCTATTGCGCCTCTTAGTAATCTGATTTGATTAATCAGTTCACGAGAGCCCATAGCTGCACCGGCAACTAAATCTGAATGCCCGCCAACATATTTAGTTAAAGAGTAAACTGAAATATCAGCGCCTTGTTCTATTGGGTGTTGATATACAGGGCCAAGTAATGTGTTATCACAAACAATAATAGGACGATAGCCTTGTGTTTTTTCTAATTGAACAGCAACATTTTTTAATGCTGCAATATCTACTAAGGAATTAGTTGGGTTTGCAGGAGTTTCTGCAAAAATAACGGAGACACGCCCTTTTTGATTGGCTTTATCTGCTTGTTCTTGAATAAGTGAACGGTTAAGTCCATCAGTAAATGGCGTTGCTTGAATACCAAATTTAGCCAGTGTTTTGGCAATTAATGTCTCAGTTCCGCCATAAAGTGGCTGTGAGTGTAAAATAACATCACCGGGCTGCGTTAATGCCATTAATGTTGTAGTGATTGCAGACATTCCTGATGAAAATAATACACAAGATTGTGTATTTTCATAAATAGCCAGTCTGTCTTCAACAATTTCACTATTAGGCTGATTAAAGCGAGAATAAACTAAACCTGCTTTTTCGCCTTCAGGTAAAGGTTTTCTACCACTTACGGTATCAAAAAAAGCTTTACCCTCTTCAGCACTTTTAAAAATAAAGGTAGATGTTAAAAAGACAGGTGGTTTAACTGAGCCTTCAGAGAGTAATGGATCATAGCCATAGCTCATCATTAGCGTTTCTGGTGATAATTTATGTTCACCGATATATTGTTTTTTCAGTTGAGAGTCAGTCATTTTTTTATTTCTTATGTTTAATGAAGGATCTTTATCATACTGAAAAAAATTCATGTTGTTAGAATGTTTTATATAGAATAAAAACCAGTAGTTATATAAAAATAACGAGCTCTAACAATAAAGATAACTTGAAATAAAAGGTTCTATCCATTCAGTGGTGTTTAATTAAGGCGATTCAACTAAATAAAAGTTGATTATTCTAGTTAAAAAGAAAGGAAAAAGTAGGACAAACTTAAAGATAAAAAGAATGAACACCTCTTTTTACCTTTAAGTTAAAAGATGTTACCAAGCTCTTACCGCATCACCTTTATACATTTCTTTGAATTTTAACTCGATTTGTCTTGAATGCAGAACTGAAACCAGTTTTTTTATGTTTTCATCATTTTTGTTATCTTCACGCGTAACAATAACATTAGCATAAGGTGAATTTTTATTTTCTAAGATCAATCCATCACGAGTCGCAATTAGTCCAACTTGGGATGAGAAATTATTGTTGATTATAGCCATTGTGACATTTGGATCATTTAATGCTTCGGTAAGTTTAGGTGTTTCAACTTCAATAAAAGTAATTTCTTTTGGGTTATAGATAATATCGTCTACTGTTGGTGTGAAACCAACATTATCATTAAGAGTAATGAGATGATTTTCTGCTAGTAATAAAAGTGCACGCCCTTTCATGCTAACTTCATTTGAAATTGCAACAACATCACCGGGCTTTAATTCATTTATATCGCTAATTTTTTTAGAGTATGCGGCTAAAGGAAAGATATACGTTTTACTGGCAATATGAAATTGGTAGCCATGCTCTTTCATTTGAGATTGAAGATAAGGAATGGATTGAAACGCATTTGCATCAACTTCTTTATCGTTCAATGCCTTATTAGGTTGAACATAATCATTGAATGCAACAATCTCAACATCTAACCCTTCAGTTAATTTCGCTAAACGAATAACTTCATCCCAAATCACTTGATCAGGCCCTGTATTAATTGCCACTTTTACTCTATGCGTATCTTCTTGTGAGCAAGATACAGTAAATAGTGATATTGAGGCTAGAAGTAAACCTGTAATAATTTCCTTCATATCTCCCTCTTAAACAGATCTTGATAAAACAGCGCCATAAAAATCATTTTGATTAAGAAATATCCTAACAATAGATTAATAACAAGGAACAAGAAATGATACAAGTACCCAATGCATATAAAGAAAAGATTATTGTTTATATTTTTACAATGCATTGTTTTATAAAACAAAAACAAACTCATCATAATATGATGTGTTTGTTATTTAATTGTAGATTTATTCATTAATAATTTTGTTTATACAATTATCAGAATATGCATCTTCTACGCTAAGATAGGATAATTCAGTTACACAATAGCTATTAAATTGCCATTTAAACTGAATTTCATCACCTTTCTTATTTTCTAAAATAGAATAACTAGAGAAACGGATTTGAGTGATTTTTTGTAAGTTGTTTCCTACTTTTTCCGCACTTAACAAAACAACGTGGTCTTTTTTCTCAATGAATTTGAAATCAGAGATAGTGATATCTGTACCTTTAATCTTATTGTTGTAAAGGCTCAAAGCATTAGCGTATATGGACGGAACAATATAAACCTTTTGATCACTTCCTTTGATATAAACAGTTACCATATCAACAGATGTTGAATCATTTAATGGTCGTCTAGACTTAACAACAACATCAGGAACACCGTCACCATTAAAATCGATAAGATTTACTCCATATTTGAGTTTAATATCTGCTGATGTTGAAGCCAATGGTAGCGATAAAAAAAGTAATCCTAGCCCAAGTTTTAATATCTTATTCATTGTATTCACTTCTTTTTTTTTGCTTATTACTTGTGCATCAGACTACTTTGTAGCAGTGATTAGTCAAGGCATTTTATGTTTCAAAATAATACAAAAATTACAATTATATCACTTATAAATTATTTTTATGCTAATCACTATACTTATTTGACTATTATAAAAAGAATATATCTTTAATATTCATATTTTTTAGATTTAATGTTTCGCTTTAATATAGAGCAATGTAATTTTTAAGATCGCTAATTCTTTCTTTTGTTTTATCTTTTAAACAACTGCTATATACCATTGGGGCTAAACTACCACCTTGATAATAGTCAGCTTCATATTGACAAGAGAGGTCTCTAAAGTTAATCCAAACTAACTGGGCTTGTTTAAGTTGATCCTTTCGATCACCTTCTAATTTGGCATAATATTGTTGATAAATATGGTTAAGTTCTTCATCTTTTTGCTGAAAATCTTGATATACACATTGGTTAATTTCAGTCTGAGTCGCAGCATTCCGACAATCGAAATTATCTGCTTGTAAATGTATAGACCAAAATAGTATACCGCCAGATATTGCACCGAATAGGATAAGTTTTTTCATCACACCGTCCATTTTTTGATTAAAAATATCGCTAAAGATATTTACTTCATTCCTTTACTACTTAATTTAAAAGATAAAAACAAAGTAAGTTCTTTATCAGTTTAGCAAAATTTCTTATATGACAATTACGTGAAGACAACTCAAAATAGCTCTATTTCAGATAGTCCAATTTGGATTGAAATGTTTAACCTTTAGTAATTATACTTGTACTTTGTTTAGAGAAAATATTTATTTAATACAAATTTAAAAAAGTGATAACTCAATATCTTTTTTCTTTAACAATAAATATCATTTACAAAAAAATTAAGTAAAATAGTGGTCGTATTCTATTATTTGTTTTTTTTCGTACTGAGGCATTTTTATTAAAAATGTCTAATTAATTTCACTTTAATAAGAAACTCCTCTTACCAGTTTCTATTTAAGCAAATTTTAATAAAATCACTTCAATTAATTAGACTAATGAGTCTAATTAATACATATTATATAAATATGGTCATAAATGATTTATTTATAATACTTACAGGGCTATACCCATCATGGATTTTTCAAGCTATGAAAAAATGTTTCAAATCAATTTGGTTTTATTCGGGGCTTATCACACTTATTTTTGTAATTATCATTAGTGGTGGTCAGTATTCTGATTTTGAATTGGATGATCATGCATCAGTGATAACACCGATTAGTTTTGTTTCTAAAACAGATACTTTATCTGGAACATTAATTTTACCGGATCAGAACAACATAAAAGCTGTTGCTATTTTTATTCATGGCGATGGCGCTCAAGATCGCTTTTCTAATAGTGGATATTTACCATTAGTTAATAGTTTGTTGGATGCAGGCATTGGTGTGTATACATGGGATAAAGCTGGTGTGGGCGAAAGCCAAGGAAATTGGTTGCTTCAATCTATGCAAGATAGAGCAGATGAAGCACAAATAGCCTTACAGCTTATTCAAAAGAAATTTATCCATACTGATATTAAAGTAGGTTATTTAGGGTTTTCGCAGGCTGGATGGGTTATCCCTATTGCAGCGACACAATCTAAACCTGATTTTTCCGTTATTATTGGTGGTGCTGTAAACTGGCGAGCTCAAGGTGCTTACTATCACCAAGTGCGTTTAAAAGCCGACGATGTTGATGATAAGGAAATTACTCGAAGAGTCTCAGAGCAACTGCAACAAAATGATCGTGTATTTGGCATTAATGGCAGCCATGATATTTCAGCTCAGGGAGATATGTCTGATGATCGCTTCTATTTTGTCATCCAAAACTATTTAAGTGATTCATCTAAAGATTTACCTCATATGAATGGACGAGTACTGGCTCTGTTTGGTGAGTTAGATCTTAATGTCGATGCATCAAAAAATGCATGTTTATATAAAACCCTATTAGGAAAACATGTAGATAAAACCGTTGCCCTATTCCCTAATGCCTCACATAGCTTATTAAAAGCACCGTTCTTTAATTATCAATTAGAGAATCAATGGCCTTGGTGGAAACAGATGCTTTTTATTTATCAGGGACGAGATAGCTATTTTTCTGGTGCTCTAAATTACTTAACAGCGTGGATCACTGAGGATGTAGCAATACCTTCTGATTATGTTGATTTTAAATGTGAAACTGACAATACAAGTTTAAGATAAAAAATGGTATTTTCTCGCCAAAGTAATTAATTGTTGTCGCTGTTTTAATGTTAATACCCATCCCATTGGATTATGCAGTGTAGGAATACAATAAAGTGCACGTATCGCCCTCTTTTTACATAGCTCTTTATTGGCGTTATTTCTTGTGTTGCTGGTTCAAGAAAATATGCCTAATTAAAATCAAATATTTAAAACTAAAAACACGCTAAATAACCATATTTAGCGTGTTTTACTCTTCAATTAAATTGGCAACTTCGAGCAAGTTATTATCAGGATCACGAAAATAAACCGACATAATTGCGCCAGTTGCACCCGTTCTAGGAACGGGCCCTTCTTCTATTTTTACACCCTGTTGATTTAAATGCTCAATAATCTCTGATAATGGTGTTTGTGTTAGAAAACATAAATCAGCCGAACCTGCGGTTGGTTTTGCCGCTTTGGGAAGAAACTCTTTTCCCATTTGATGAAGATTTATTTTTTGAGAACCAAAAGTGAGAGCTTTGCGCCCTTCTTTAAACGTAATAATGCTAAAGCCTAATACACGGTGATAAAAATCACAGGTTATCTGAATATCAGCAACAGTTAATACCAGATGGTCAAGGTGTGTAATTTTCATCAGGCTCTCACTTTTTATATATTAATTAAAGCTCACACTTTGTTTTTAAAACTGCCGTCTTTCTATGGTGATCTAGTGCTAACTCAATTAATTTAGTAATTAATGATTGATAACCTAAACCTGCACTTTGCCATAATTTTGGATACATACTGATATTGGTAAAACCAGGTAGTGTGTTTATTTCATTAATCACAACACGATTATCTTGTGTTAAGAACACATCAACACGAGCCATACCTAAGCAATTAAGAACACGGTATGCTTTTAAAGCAACTTGGCGAATATGCAAACTCGTATTTTCATCCATTACTGCTGGAACAACGACTTTAGCACCATCTTCATCAATATATTTTGTGTTATAAGCATAGAAAGAATCGTTTAACACGATTTCACCACAAGGGCTAACTTCTGGAGCTTCATTACCTAAAACAGCACACTCTATTTCACGGCCCACAATCGCACTTTCAACAATCACTTTAAGATCGTACTCAAAGGCCATTTCTAATGCCGCGTTAAACTCTTCTTCATTATTAACTTTGCTAATTCCTACAGAAGAACCTAAGTTCGCTGGTTTAATAAATAAAGGAAGTCCTAATTGACGAACCATTTCGTTGTAAGGAATGTCATTAACTTGATGCGCCATAATGGTAATAAATGGAGCAATAGCTAATCCTGCACCATCAAGCAGACGTTTAGTAATATCTTTATCCATACAAGCTGCTGAACTCATGATATTTGGTCCTACATAAGGCATATCAATCATATGTAACAAGCCTTGAAGTGTACCATCTTCACCGTACGCACCATGAACAATTGGGAATACAACATCGATTTGAGGTAACGCTTGACCATCTTCAAGTGAAATAAATTGGCCTTTTACACTACCAGGAATAATAGCAACTGCTCTTAAAGGATTGCTTAATGAAATGGTTTTAGGATTATCGCTATTTAGTAAATAGTCAGTTTCTGAATATTCATGCCACTGACCTTGTTCATTAATACCGATTAAGCAAAGGTCGAATTTCGTTCGATCTAATTCATTAATAATGTTTTTTGCTGACTGTAATGAAACTTGATGTTCTGTGGATTTACCACCAAAAATAATAGCGACTCTTAATTTACTCATTTTCTAACCTTTTATAGGACAGCTATAGCGAATAGGTAGCAATATATCATGATAAAAACCCCCAATGTAGGTAGATAGTTCTTATCTGGGAAAAATTACGATAAAATGATGAAATTCTATGATTTAGAGTGTTAAAACGTCACTATTTCAATATATAACGGCTCAATAACGATAACAATTCTATTGTCATAAGGTAGAAAAAGATCTTAGCCTTAAGCCTGAAAGGAAGTATTACTGGTGGTGTTGCTTTCTATTTAATCGGTTGGCAAAGCACTAATATTGTTGGTATTGCTGTTGCAACGGGAGTGTTGTTGACAGCAATTAAACTGCGGAAGTATTTACCTGTTTCGGCACAATAGAGCAATCTTATAGATTTATGACCAATAAATGTGTTCTTTATTTATTCATAATTATCTTAAGCCCGCTTAAATTGCGGGCTTTCACACAAAATGACACCTTTTGTTTTTCTTACAGGATTGCATATCGGAATTATATCTTGATAGAATTTTATTACCGATTAACTTTTAAACTTAGAGAAGGAGGCTAATTATGTTTTTGTGTGATCTTATTGAATACTCACACTTCTTTGGTAATCGCCACAGCTCAGGCTCTCACAGTATTTTACTGCGTTAACCTGCCTGAGCGACGTTAACTATTACCTCTCCTCAGCTTACAGGGTTATCGCTTGATATTACCCAAGGCATTATTATGCCTAAAAAATGAGTAAGCTATGAGCACATTATTATCTACACAAAATCTCTCTTTCCATAATAATCACGGTTTATTATTAAACGATATTTCTTTAGCACTGATTAAAGGCGAGAAGATTGGTTTAATTGGTTATAACGGTTGTGGAAAAAGTACTTTATTAAAATTACTTTCACATCAATTATCACCAAGTTCAGGTGCTATTTCCGTCGCTAATCAAACGGTTATGGCATATATAGAACAGCACTTACCCGCTAAATTACAGTCAATGACTTTAATGGATGCTGTACTTCATAAATTACCAGAAGAATACAGATTATCTGAAGGTTGGCGAGCTGAGTTATTGCTGAATGAAATGGGATTTAAACTTCACGAAAAAGATCTACTCGTTTCGCAATTAAGTGGTGGTCAACATACTCGTTTATTATTAGCGAGAGCGTTAATTATTGAGCCTGATTTATTATTACTTGATGAACCAAGTAACCACCTCGATTTACCCACTATTTTATGGTTGGAAACATTTTTAAAGCAGTGGCGTGGTAGCTTCATTTTGGTTTCACATGATAATACGTTATTAGACAACGTGACGAATTGTACATGGATCATTCGTGATAAATCGCTATCTATCTTTCGATTACCCTGCTCTCAAGCTCGAATTGCACAAGAAGAGCAAGATATTAGTGCGCAACACCGTCATGATGCGCAACAAAAAGAGATAGATAGAATAGCCCAAAGTGCGAAGCAACTCGCAATATGGGGGCACGTTTATGATAACGAGAATTTATCTCGTAAAGCCAAACAGATGGAAAAACATATTGTTCGTTTAAAAGATGAACAAACTGAAGTGACGGTTGGAAATCAATGGGTACTACAGTTTTCTGGAACGGCATTACGAGCTGATAGGCTCTGCGAATTAAATCAACTTGCTGTTATTCCTGCTGAAAATGCCCCTATTTTATATACTGTTGAAAATCAGCGTATAAAAAGTGGTGATCGAGTAGCAATAATTGGTGCCAATGGAACAGGCAAATCATCATTATTAAAGATGATTTGGTCATTAAGTTTAGCTGAAATAAGTGAACAAAATGCAATAAAGCTACACCCCCGAGTTGAACTGGGTTATTACGATCAAAAAATTGCGCAATTAATTGATAATGATACCCTTTCTGATGCATTAAAACCGTTTGCACCATTAACGGATGAACAGAGAAAAATGGCACTTATTAGTGCTGGCTTTGTTTATACGCGTCATGGGCAGAAAGTGAGTACTTTAAGCGGTGGTGAACGAGCACGTTTATTATTCGTTGGTTTGAGTTTAGCAAACTATTCTTTATTAATGTTGGATGAACCTACAAACCATATTGATATGGAAGGTAAAAAGGCATTAGCTGAGCAAATTAGTCAATTTCCTGGTGGTGTTCTATTAGTTAGCCATGATAGGGAGTTGATTGAAAACAGCTGTAATCGTTTTTGGTATATTCACAACGGTGTTTTAACAGAACATCATGATATAGAAGCCATTTATCAGCTTATTTCAGAAAAAGAAATGCCTGAAACTTTGCTAATGAATAAATTTAATAATTTGCAGGATATCCCATCAGCTCCATTGATTTCACATGATGATGATGAAAAACTCTTTAAGTTAATTGAGCTAGAAGAGAAATTAGAGGCTGATTTAGCGCGTAAAACTAATCATCAAAAACCTGCTTTGCAGGTGCAATGGAAATTAGAAATTAACCAGCTAAAGCAATTACTTAAGTTAATTTAAGATAGGTGAGATTTTGTTTAAGTAAAAGGATCACAATGTGATCCTTTTTTATTTGTTCTTATTTTACCAACTGATATTCAATCAGATATAAAGATTGCGTTGCCGGGTAAATATCTTTGATAAGTGCTTTCAGAACTGGAAGTGTCATACCTTCCTGCTGTGCATGATACTCATTGATATCATCATAATGTAAAGGCGACACCGCTATGATTTTCAATTTTCCATAATGAGTACGATGTTCATTAGCAAATAATTCAACAATGCTTCCTGGCTTGTAATCACTTTCACTTTCATCTCGGATAGTAATCACTTTTTTTTCTTCAAGAATGGAAGGAATTAAACGTTCAAAAAAAGTAATTTCTGTTGGTACTACCGACATAATATTGACTCATAAATTTATTAATAACTTGCTGATTATCTTATCATGCAATAAAACTACTTTTTATTTTTTTTGTCCGTTGGTGAGTTATTTAATGCCTCCGTCTGAAGCAACTTAGCCTTACGCTCAATCCCCCAACGGTAGCCAGATAATTCACCATTTTGTCGAATAACACGATGGCATGGAATAGCAACTGCAAGTTTATTAGCTGCACAGGCATTAGCGACTGCGCGATATGCCTTAGGTGCTCCAATTTTTTCTGCTATTTCTTGGTAAGTCATTGTGCTACCAAAAGGAATATCTAATAATGCCCGCCAAACTTTTTGTTGAAATACAGTACCTTGGATATCAAGAGGTAAAGATAAGGGTTGTTTGGGTAATTCAATAAAACCGATGACTTGTGCTATGACTTGCTCAAATTCTTCATTTGCGCCAATTAATTCAGCCAGAGGGAATTGTTTTTGTAAGTCTTCTAATAACAGCTCGGCATCATCCCCTAACATAATGGCGCAAATTCCTTTTTCACTTTGCGCCACGAGAATACTGCCCAAAGAGCACTGAGCAATAGCAAAAAAGATAGCAATATTCTTAGCACCTGTACGCCAATTTGTTGGCGTCATTCCTAATATTGCTGTTGCATTCTCATAGAAACGGCTATTGGCATTGAAGCCTGATTGATAAATCGCATCTGTAATACTGCCATCTTGAGCTAATGCTTTTTTTATTAATTTTTGGCGATAAGCATTAGCATAATCTTTTGGCGTGATCCCCATCGTTGATTTAAATAAGCGATGAAAATAATACGGACTTGCCATAACATGCTCTGCAATGCAGGTAAGCGACACATCACCGTTATTTTTTTCAATAAAACGGCAAGCTTGCTCAATAAGTTGATTATGTTTATTTTCCATTATGGTAGTCCTTTGAATGCGGAATTATGGCTATTATTGAAAAACATAATGAACAAAGAACTCCGTTTATTGCTTAATTACTCTGTCTCTTTCGATAATGCCCATAGATAAAGCGACGCGGTAGAACCATAAGGTGAATAACGTTTTCGGTAACGTTCGAAGCGTGTTTTATCTAATGTTTTATGACGATAAAGGCGCATGATCCCGCGTTGAATAGCCAAATCTCCCCAACTTAAAATATCTGGGCGATTAAGTGAGGAAATTAATAACATTTCGGCAGTCCAAACCCCAATACCTTTTAATTGAATTAAAGTATCAATAACCTCTTTATCTGTCATATTAGGGATTTTATTTAAATTTAATTTTCCTGAAATGACGGCTTCAGCAATACCGATAATATAACCTGCTTTACGCATTGTCATGCCACACTGTTGTATCTCTTGCTCCGATAGTTTTGCAATGCGTTCTGGCGTGTAAATACCTTCACATAATTCGAGCAACCGCTGATTAACGGTTATGGCCGCAGAAACCGAAATTTGTTGTTCAATAATGTTTTTAACTAATGCTGTAAATAGATCAGGTGTTAATAAACGTTTAATTTTTCCCATTCTTTCAATGAGTTCCGCTAAACGTTTATCACATTTTTTTAATGTGTTTATCTCTGTTTCGCCATACTGAAAGTGCATAAGTTAACTTAAATTAAATAGAATATTTATGTCAGTATAACGTGAAAACAAGTGTACCACGCACTCCATTTCTTGCTTTATTTCTGAACTTTCTGTTTTTTATCATAGGTAACAAAGGTTATGTTTAGCAAAATAGATTAATTGTCTTTTTTAGCAAAAGGTAGTTAATTAAAAATATCATCACATTTAAAAACTATAATTTTATATTTAATATTAAAGATTATAGAAATATAAAAATACCAAATTGAAATTTCCACCTATACTTTATTTGAGTTTTTACTTAGGTCAATTCTTAATTATTCTGTAATTACAGGATTTAATATGAAAAATTATACACTCAATTTACAAAACAAAGCCGATGCACTGGCAGTAATGAAGAAAGCAATGAGCTTTACTATTCCTGCTGCATTAAGAGTTGCAGTAAAATTAAATATCGCGGATTTATTAAAAAACGGTTCTAAAAATGTGGGTGAATTAGCAGAAAAAACAAATTCATCACCATCTGCATTAAATAGAATATTAAGAATGTTAGCCTCTGAGAAAATATTTTATGAATTAGAAAATCAAAGTTACTCACTTACTCCTATGGGCGCTTTTTTATTAAGTGATCATGAATATAGCTTACGTGATGCCATTTTAATGCTGACAAATGAGACACTGTGGGGCCCTGTCGGTGATATCACTGAGTCCGTGCAAGGTAATCCAGCCTTTGAAAATCTTTATGGCATAAGCTTTTATCAATATTGGCAAGATAATGTAAGAAAAGATCATGATTTTCAATCAGGCATGAGCTCACTTTCCAAGATAGAAAATTATTTTATTATAAAACATTATGAATTTCCTGAAAATGTAACCATTACAGATATTGCTGGCGGATTGGGAGGACTGTTATTAAACGTATTAAAAGAAAATCCGACTTTAAAGGGCCAATTATTTGATAGGCCTCATGTGTTGGAAAGAACGTTGTTGACTGAATTAAATAATGATAGTCGATGGAGTTTAATATCAGGAGATTTATTTGGAGAGTACCCCGAATCTGATATTTATTTAATAAAATATATTATTCATGACTGGGATGATGAAAGTGTTATTAAAATTTTTAAAAATTTCCGCAACGCAATGAAACCCAACTCAAAAATACTTATTATTGAACCGGTTATTTTTAAAAAGAATGTACCTGATATGGCGAAATATATGGATCTTCTCTGTATGTGTGCTTTTCCTGAATCAGGTGAACGTACAGAGGCAGAATTTATTGCTTTACTCGATCAAGCGGATTTAAAAATTAATAAAGTGATTAAAACAGAAACCTACAACTCAATATTAGAGATCGTTATTAAATAATCTATTGGGATAGAGATAGTCATTTATTTGTCGCAAAAAAAAGCCACTTTCGAAAGTGGCTTTTTAGTTTAAATAAAGACTATGCAGTTAATGCCAGTTTGGCGCCAAAAAGTAAGAACACTGCACCAATACAACTATTTGATAATGAAGCTAACCGTTTGTTATGTTTTACCTTATTAGTAATAGCAACACCGCCAAAAATAAGAACTGATAAATAAAGCATACTGCATGTTTCTAAAATCGCACCTAATACAAAGAATGGAACACCTGCATTTTCATATTTAGGATCGATAAACTGAATAAAGAAAGAAACATAAAAAATGATCATTTTTGGGTTAAGCATACTTAAAAATAACGCCTTAACATAAAGACCATCTTTTGCTTTTACTGTTACTTCAGCTACTTGCTCTGGTGTTTCTTTTTTCTTTTGAAACGTTGCATATAACGTTTTCAACCCTAAATAGGTTAAGTAAAGAGCACCAGCATATTTAATGACAATAAAGAAGACGGGTGAAGTCTTGACTAATGAAGCAACCCCCAAAAATGCCAAAAAGATTAATAATGCATCACCCGTAAAAACACCAAGAGCGGCTTTATACCCCCCTTTTACGCCATGCTTCGCGCTGGAAGTAAGGACGAAAATCGAGTTTGGACCTGGTACTAAAGTAATAAAAATAACGCCTAAAAGGTATGTCCAAATATTTGAAATACCGATACTTTCTAACATACGACGCCTTTTTTAAAAAAATAACATGCTGAATATGTGAGCTATCATATCCATAATAATTTTTTTGTAAAACAATAATCTTTACACAAACAAAAGATAAGTAAATTGTTCTGCTTTTTAGTGTTAAAAGCAGTTTATAAGTCCTTTTTAATGTTAAATTTTAGATTGAAAAACTGTTTCGATTGCGCGTTATAGTTTGATGCTGAAATTAAAATTTATACAAACTTAATATCTAAAAAATATACTTTTTATGGAACTATAAACTGCATTATGATTTAAATTCAGATGCAATAGCCTATTGTTTATTTTGTGTTATGGTTCATTATTCTTTTTGTGTTCTTGAGCGATATGTTACTTTTAAAATTAAAACTGCCTCACTCATTAATTTTATGAAAAATAAGTGTTTTTATTCGTATTTAATAAGTTGATTAGCACGAAAAGCGAGAGGATAAAAAAGATTATATTTATCAAAACCATTATTCTATAGGTGTTGGTGCTTTAGCGTTGTTATCTGAAAAAGATATTGATTTACCTTTATATTCATCGCCAAGTATTTTACTCAAACTAACGACGGATGCAGAACGCCCTTTTTTACCTTGCATCATCTCCACACCAGAAATGGAGTTACGCCACTTTGCTCAAAATGAGATTATTGCAGCTGAAGATTACATTGATAATAGTGATGAACATCACCCTGAGCGTATTGCATGTCATGCACAAGCGACTTTTTATGATAATTTTACACAAACAGGTAAACTAATAATAAAACAGGTTGCTGTTGGTGAAAGACCTATGCCTAAAGATGAAATGCCAATTATTGGAGAAGTATCTCCTTATCAGGGATTATATCTTGTTACTATGCACGCTATCGTGACATTGTCACCTTTATTATGTGAATTAGTTGCACAAGAGCTTATTTACGAAAAAGCAGAACCTCTATTAACGCCTTATCGCGTATCACGATTCAGCTAGAGAACCATTATGGATGCACAACTGTATAAAGAATTTAAAATAGTAGAAAAAGCCTTTTGGTCAGAAATTTGTGAAAATAATATTCGTATTGGTGATCATACTCACTGCTTTATGACACCAATGGATGCTGCCATTTTTAACTTTATTTATTTGCGCCAAGGTGCAACAGAAAGCTCATTCCAGCAAGCCAGTACCCTTTTTACTTCGCAGAAAAAAAATCATATTTTGGTATTACCTGAGTCATTATTACCTGAATTTGAAGAGATAATAAAAAATGCAGGTTATACCGGTGATGGTATGACAACCGCAATGTATTTAACATTATCTGAAGCAGTATTCCCTTCTTATAAAAATAATCCTTGCGATATTATTTTAACTAATCACAACCTTGAACAGTGGGCTCATCCATTAAAAACGGCGTTCCCTGTGGGAGATGATAGTGATGATACGATTGTTAATGAGTATATTCGTTATCACCAGAAAGCATTAGATAATGGCGCTGCTATCTTCCATTACGCGTTATTAGTTGATGGTCAGCCAGTTTCTTCATTAACGTTAACACTGCACGATAAATTAGCGCGTTTTGATGATATTGGGACAGATATTGCCTATCAAGGTAATGGTTATGCGACACATTTGATTAAGCATGTTTTAGAGTTTTGCCGCGAACAAGGCGTTGAACGTTGCTTCTTAGATGCATCAGCAGATGGTTTAGCGCTATACCGTAAATTTGGCTTTAAATCGCTCTTTAACTATCTCAGCTTTATTAAAGAATAAAAGCAATTGTATGAATAGGCTCATCGTGTTTCTTGAGCCTATTTTTTAAATATTAATAAAGGCTAAGTCTTTTTTCAGCGTCTTGTTTATCCTTATCACTAATTTGCCTTATTACACGACAAGGATTGCCAACGGCAACACAATTAGCGGGAATAGATTTTGTTACTACACTGCCCGCACCAATAACGCAGTTATCCCCAATAGTTACACCAGGTAAAATAATACATCCTGCACCTAACCATACCGAATTGCCGATAGTAATAGGTAATGCATATTCAAGTTCACTACTGCGTATTTCAGGATCAATAGGATGAGTTGCAGTTAAAATGCTGACATTAGGTGCACACATCACATTGTGTCCAATTTTTACAGATGCACAATCTAATATCGTTAAATTAAAATTAGCGTAAAACGCTTCGCCAATTTCAATTAACTGGCCATAGTCACAATGAAATGGTGGCTCAATAGTAAAATTATTTCCTGTTTTTCCTAAAAGCTGTTTTAAATATACCTTTCTCTTTTCAACGTCAGAAGGACGCGTCATATTAAAATCATAAATAATTTCACGCGCTTTTACTCTAAGTGGTTCTAAACTATCATCTTTACTGGCATGATAAAGATGACCTGATACCATTTTTTCGTATTCTGTCATTGTAATACTCCGAAATTGAAATAAAACAGTTTAGGTAAACATCAATATTTATTTCCTTATTCTAACGTTAATTAACTTAAATTAGCGGTGTTTTTTAAGTCCATTAAGTGCGGCTTGATGAAATTGAGCATTTAAATTAGCGGTTAGGCTTTGTGAAATAGCAGTCATTTCTGGCCCCGCTAAAGTAGGTGAGCCTGTACCAAAAGGAGGATGAGGATCATACTCAATTGCTAATTCAACTAATTGAGCAAAAGAGGTACCTAACAGTTGTTCTAATACTAATAATGAAGCGTCGAATGAGCCAGTTGCTGGCCCCGAGGTATAAATATTGCCATCAATAACAACCTCGCTTCCCTCTACTGCGATGGCACCCATATCCGGTAACATCGGAACGACATTCGAATTACTGGTTGCTCTCTTACCTTTTAATAATCCAGCCGCACCCAAAACTAAAGAGCCATAACATGTACCAATGACATAACGAGTTTTATTACCCATTTTGGCAAAGAATGCCAATGTTTGTTCATCCTCAACAATTTCTGGTGGTACCATTCCAACCACTAATACATCAAGATCGTCTGGGCACTCCTCAAAAGTCATGGTTGGCATTGTCGGCCAACCAATATAGCCTTCAACTAACTCTTTCTTTTTCCAAATAAAATAGATTTCTGCACTTGCAATAGTAAATACTGATTGAGCACCATTAATATCCATAGGCATAAAGCCAGGACAAACAAAGATACCAACTTTAAGAGGTTTGACTTGTTGCTCACGCCCTTCTTCAACAAGCTTAATGATTGAAGGCATATTCTTTCCATACAGCATTTCATTATGACTCATTTGATTTTCCTATTTTGTACTGATTAGTAAAATAATGGCATTTGTTTTATACTGAGTAAATATATTTCTTACTAAATGGTACAAAATGAAAAAGAAAGGTCGCCCTCGCCGTTATGATAGTGATGCTGCACTTGAAAAAATAATGGCATTATTTTGGCGTAAAGGATTTACAGCAACATCTATGGATGACTTAGTCATTGAAACACAAATGAATAAGCCTAGCCTTTATGCTGCATTTGGCAATAAAGCGGCATTATATGAAAAAGCGATTGAGCGCTTTAATCATATTGCTTCCACGCGTTATCGACATGAACTTGAAAAACAATCAGCTCGAGATAAAGTGACAGAAAGAGTAAAGCGCTATCTGATTTCAGCTATCCATTTTTATACGGATAGTGAAGGATTAACAGGCTGTATGGTGCTTTCAACAGCGGTGACTGAAGTTGAAGATCCGGCAATAAGAATGATGTTAAATCAAGTCATTAACGCGCAAACTCAGCAAGTTGAAGATGCCTTACAAGAAGCGTTAGAAGCAGGTGAATTAAAAGAAGGAACGGATGTTCACACCATTGCATTGGGTGTAGTTGCTCTTTTACATTCAATTTCTTTGAGAGCAAGAGCGGGAGCCAGCGTTAATGAATTGATGCCATTTGCTGATATTTCACAAACTTTATTAATACCTTATTTATCAGATAATAACTAAAGTAAAGGCTGTTAATACAGCCATTTTTATTAAGAATAAATGCCATTAAAAAGCAGTGAGCCACCAGCAAAAATCAGCATAGCATCTAACAGCCATTGGAAAAGTTTTGGTGTTAGTTTTAAGACCAGTTTTTTACCAAGATAGTTTCCTACAGTTAAACCACAGCCCACTAATGCACCACTAATTAAGATAAAGCTATTAACCGCACCTAGTTGGCTAAAAGTTAAGGCTTTAGTGAGATAAATAACAAATGAAGCAGCAGCTTCCGTCGCAAGTAATGGTCCTAGTGTCAGACCATATGCAGAAAATATAGGAATAGTTAATGGTCCTGTAGAAAATACAACCCCCGTTAAATAGCCAATAACCGCGCCAGCAATAATAACTTGGTAAGTTTTCATTTTGATTTGATGTTTGCGTAATAAGTGGATCACGGGGATCATCAATATGAAAAACATTCCTATACCAATATTTAGCCATTTCTCTGGCATTATCCATAATGTATTAGCGCCAAGAACCACGGCAGGAATACCCGGTAATAGGTAATAAAATAGTGGTTTAAAGCGAATGCTGTGACGCCATAAATAAATACGCGATAAATTTCCCATCACTGAAGCTAACGCCATAATAGGTACAGCTTCTTTAGCACCAAAAACATAGGTCAACGCTGGGATTAATAAAATAGAAGAGCCCGTACCTACAACGCCACTGATCACACCAGAAAATACTGCCAGCAAAATAACCGCGATAAAACTCATTATCATCCTTTAAGTTCAATAAGTTAAAGATGCTGTATCATACCCACCTTCTTTATTTTTACCTGTGATAAAATGTCACGATATTGTGAGTTTTAATCAGAAAGCCCGTTTTATTTATGATGCGTAAACCATAGTGAGAAAATTATAATGAGAAATCTTCCTCCATTGCCTTCATTACGAGCTTTCTTAGTCGCTTGCCATAGCCAAAGTTATACTGAAGCCGCACAAACATTATGTGTCACTCATGGTGCAATTAGTCGTCATATTCAAGTTATAGAAAAATGGTTTGGCGTTACTTTATTTAATAAACAAGGTTTACGTCGAGTGCCCACCCCCTATGCATTGACGTTGGCGCAAGAATTGAGTGAAGTTTTTGATAAATTAAATGATATTGGTTTTCGGTATGGTAATGGCGGAAAAAACGATATTTTAAATATCAGTGTTCCGACAACACTTTGTTTAAAATGGCTTATTCCGCGAATGGAGGATTTTTATCTTCAATATCCTAATGCAAATATCCAAATTGCTTCTGCAAATAGCGAGCGATTTCATTTGATTAGTCATGATGATCTGATAATTCGTCCTCAATCTCAGCAACAAGAGTATTCATCTATTGTTTTTTTAGAGGATAAACATTGTTTAATTGCTTCTGAAAAACTCTTAAAACGTTACAGCGTCACCGAGCCTGAGGATGTTTTTGGCTGCCCTGTTATCGATACACTTACTCGTCCCGGACATTGGCAACAATGGTTAAACGCGACTCATCTCAATACTCAGCGCTCATTCTCACGCCACTATCGCTTTGATCACTTTCATATTTCTCTGCAAGCAATTATTGAAGGATTAGGTCTCGGCATTGGCCCTATTTCGATTTTATCGAATGAAATAAATAGCGGTAATTTAAAAGTGTTATTTCCAGATATCCAAATTGCACCGATGAGTTACTACGCTTTAACGCCATTAGGTGTACAAAAAACCAAAACACATCTTGATTTTGAACAATGGCTTACCCAACAGAAAAGTTAATTTTACTAATGAAATAAGCGATTGTTTTTCATAAAAACAGCAATTCTAATCTTATTAATTACATTTTTTAAAACTAGTTTCTAGCTATTTAATTAAAAATATCTAATGATAATATTCTTTTTATGAATAGGTGAAAACGCTAATCGTGCTGTTTTAATAATTCGCGATCTTCCTCTACCTCCTCCATTAAATTTATTTAAATTCAAGCTATTAAAATCAATAAATAAGTACATTAACCTATGTAAATTATTTTGATTTTAAATAATCTGTTATAAACACTTATTGTTTAACTTAAATTAACGTTCTATGCTGATATTTATATATAAAATTTATTAATTTATTTGCTGGCAACGAAGGACGATAAGATGTCTGTAGCTGTGACAAAAAAAGCAATAGAAAAACTAATTAATGGATATGAGTCTGATCCTTTTGCACTTCTTGGTATGCATGAAACTTCGGCAGGTTTAGAAGTTCGTGCTTTTTTACCAGATGCAGTTGCAGTCAGTGTCATTGATAGAAAAAACGGTCGAAATGTAGCAACACTAGAGCGTAAGCATCCTAGTGGCTTTTTCTGTGGCGCTATCCCTCGACGTAAACGTCGTTTTAGTTACTGTTTAGATGTAACGTGGGAAAATGCACAAGGTGTCGTTGATGATCCCTATCAATTTGGCATTTTATTGCAAGAAATGGATATTTGGTTTTTAGCACAAGGCCATCACTCCCGCCCTTACCAATGTTTAGGCGCGCATCCTACAAAACTGGGGGATATTGATGGTATTACTTTTGCTGTATGGGCACCCAACGCAAAAAGTGTAAGCGTTGTAGGCGATTTCTCATTCTGGGATGAAAGACGTTTTCCAATGCGATTACGTCGTGAAAGTGGAATATGGGAGCTTTTCCTTCCACAGGCTCATCTTGGTGATTGCTATAAATATTCTATTCTTGATGCGAATGGTGAACGTCGATTAAAAGCTGATCCTTATGCTTTTGAAACACAAATACGCCCTGAAACTGCATCAATTATCAATACATTACCCCCAATCAAACCGATGCCACTATCGCGTCAGCAAGCGAATCAACGCAATGCACCTATGTCTATTTATGAAGTTCATCTAGGTTCATGGCGTAGACATACTGACAATCAAAGCTGGTTAAGTTACCGCGAATTAGCTGAACAGTTAATTCCATATGTTAAAGAGATGGGCTTTACTCATATTGAACTGCTCCCTATTAATGAGCATCCTTTTGATGGCTCATGGGGATATCAACCGTTAGGGTTATATTCACCAACTCGTCGCTTTGGCTCTCCTATGGATTTCCGTGACTTTATTGAAGCGGCGCATCAAGCAGAAATTAAAGTCATATTAGATTGGGTTCCTGGTCATTTCCCTGAGGATGATTACGGTTTACGTAATTTTGATGGCACATCACTCTATGAATATGCAGATAGACGTGAAGGCTTTCATCCTGATTGGAATACTTTGATTTATAACTATGGCCGCAATGAAGTGCTGAATTACCTTTCTGGTAATTTATTGTATTGGCATGAGCATTTTGCGCTTGATGGTTTTCGCTTCGATGCTGTTGCTTCAATGCTTTATCGTGATTACAGCCGAAAAGAAGGCGAATGGATCCCCAATAAACATGGTGGACGTGAAAATTTAGAAGCCATTGATTTTATTCGTCATACTAATAAATTACTGGGTACAACTTGCCCAGGTACTATCACAATTGCAGAAGAGTCTACCGATTTTCCAGGTGTGACATTACCGCCTGATGATGGTGGTTTAGGTTTTAATTACAAATGGAATATGGGTTGGATGCATGACACGTTAGCTTATATGCAACGTGATCCTATCTATCGTAAATATCATCACAACCAAATGACCTTTGGCATGCTCTATGCCTATAACGAAAACTTTGTTCTACCTCTTTCTCACGATGAATTTGTGCATGGTAAAGGTTCGTTAATTGGTCGCATGGTGGGCGATGATTGGCAAAAATTTGCCAATTTACGTGCATATCTTGGCTTTATGTGGGCTTATCCCGGCAAAAAACTACTATTTATGGGATGTGAGTTTGCACAGTGGCGTGAATGGAACCACGACAGTAGCTTAGATTGGCATCTTCTTGAAGAGCCTAATAGTCCGCACCAAGGTGTTCAACACTTTGTCCGAGATCTGAATTTTTCCTATCAAGCTAATGCTCCGCTTTATGAATGTGATTTTGAACGTGAAGGCTTTGAGTGGCTTATCGTTGATGATCACAATAACTCCGTCTTTGCTTTTTGCCGTAAAGATGCACAAGGCAATGAAATTATTGTTATCAGTAATTTCACTCCAGTTGTTCATCACAACTACGTTGTCGGTGTAAATAAAGCCGGCGCTTATCAAGAGATTCTCAACAGTGATTCTGAATTTTATAACGGCAGTAATGTAGGAAATTTAGGTGAAATAGAGACAACCGCAAGTGCATTTAATGGCAAGCCTCACTCCTTGTCATTGTCATTACCCCCACTTGCGACGCTGTATTTAAGATTGAAGGATTAATATGTCTTTAGATTATGGTCGCCCTTTTCCTATGGGCAGTCATTATGATGCCTATGGAGTAAATTTTACACTCTTTAGTGAAAATGCCACTAAAGTCATTCTTTGCCTGTTTGATAAAGCAGGCAAAGAGATCCGCTACCCATTACCGGGTAAAACTGGTTCAATTTGGCATGGGTATTTGCCCGGTGCAGGGCCCGGTTTACATTATGGTTATCGTGTAGAAGGTGAATGGGAACCTGAGCAAGGATTGTTCTATCAACCTCAGCAACTATTATTAGATCCTTATGCAAAACAGGTGACGGGTATTGTTGATAATACATTACCTTACACCTCTCCTGTTTTTAATGCATTAGAGCATGATGATAGTGCGATTACACCTAAAGCAGTTATCACAGATGATAGCGGCTGTTTTTGCCATTCTTATAAAGAAAAAGGCACTTATCAGCGTTTAAATACACCGTGGTCAGAAACCATTATTTACGAAGGACATGTAAAAGGACTGACAAAACTGCATCCAGAAATACCTGAGAAATTGCAGGGTACTTATGCGGCATTAGGGCATCCTGCTTTTATTTCACATCTAAAAAAATTGGGTATTACAGCATTAGAATTATTGCCGGTTCAATATCATTTAACAGAGCCTCATCTTCATAAAATCGGTTTAAAAAACTATTGGGGTTATAACGTATTAGCGCCTTTCGCTTTATCGACACAGTATTATTCTAATTCAGGTCGCAATATTATTGATGAATTTCGAGAAGCCGTAAGATGCCTACATAAAGCCAATATTGAAGTAATTTTAGATGTGGTATTTAACCATACAGCGGAATTAAGTGATCAATTCGAAGGTTATATTGTTTCGCAACGTGGTATTGATAACCAAAGCTATTATTGGCTAAACGACGAAAACAAAGCTCAAAATTGGACGGGTTGTGGTAATACGCTCAACTTAAGTCGCCCAGAAACGGTGCAGTGGGTTATGGATTGCCTGCGTTATTGGGTGACAGAATTTCATATTGATGGTTTTCGTTTTGATTTGGCGACAAGTCTTGGCCGGGTTCCCTATTTTGATACTCAATCACCTCTATTGACGGCTATTCGACAAGATCCGCTATTGTCACGCATTAAACTTATCGCAGAGCCTTGGGACTTAGGCTCTGATGGTTATCAAGTCGGTAATTTTCCTGTTCCATTTACAGAATGGAATGATAGTTATCGTGATGTTATTCGTCGTTTTTGGTTATGGCGTGATGTCTCTATTGCGACATTTGCAGACAATATTACAGGCTCAGCAAAGCTGTATCACAAAAATGGCAGACCGCCCTATTCTAGCGTCAATATGATAACTAGCCACGACGGCTTTACACTACGGGATTTAGTGAGTTATCAGAATAAACATAACGAGGAGAATGGAGAATCAAACCTAGATGGACACAACACCAATTACAGTGTGAATTTTGGTGAAGAAGGTTTGATAGTTGACGAAAAAATAAATCAATACAGATTGCTTGCAACAAGGAACATGCTGGCAACGCTACTGCTTTCTAGAGGAACACCTCATTTACTCGCCGGTGATGAAGTGGGTAATACGCAATATGGTAATAACAACGCTTATTGTCAGGATAATAAAGTCAGTTGGATAAAATGGTTTCAACAGCCTTACAACTTAACTGATTACATTCGCCACCTTATTGAATTACGTCACCAAATTACACCTTTAAGTTCGCTTAAATGGTGGGAAGAAGATAGCCAAAATGTCATTTGGTTCAATCAGAATGCTCAACCTATGAGTCATGAAGATTGGCAACAACTTCCCCCCTCACCATTACAACTTCTTTTAGCGCAACAATGGATCTTAATGTTTAACCCATTAAGAAACAGCGCTGTTTTTTCTTTACCTGAAGGGGCTTGGTCTTGCTTGCTTGATACGACTAGCTGGCCTGATTGTCACCCAACACAATCTCAGCATTGTGAAGTACAACCTAACAGTATCACCCTTTGGCGAAATAGCGTTTTTTATAATCAGTCTTCTACTGAAAAATTACCCATTATTTCCTCCCAAGTTAAGTAATTTGATTGGAGTGCTATAACTATGATGACAACAGAACAAGGCCAAAAATTAATGTTGGCACAACAACTTCCTAAAGAGGCAATTGCACTCATTTTAGCGGGAGGTCGTGGTACACGCTTAAAAGCATTGACTTCAAAACGTGCCAAACCGGCGGTTTTCTTTGGTGGGAAATTTCGAATTATCGACTTTACGCTATCAAACTGTCTTAACTCAGGGATCCGTCGTATTGGTGTAATTACCCAATATCAGTCACACTCTTTAGTTCAACATATTCAGCGTGGTTGGTCATTCTTCAACGAAGATATGAATGAGTTTGTTGATTTATTACCGGCTCAGCAACGTTGTAATACCGAACATTGGTATATGGGTACCGCTGATGCTATCTATCAAAACCTCGATATTCTTCGTAGCTACAAAGCAAAATATGTCGTTATTTTAGCTGGTGACCATATTTATAAAATGAACTACGCCCGTTTATTACTTGATCACGTTGAAAACAAATCAAAATTCACCGTGGCTTGTATTCGTGTTCCTAAAGAAGATGCATTCCAATTTGGTATTATGGATATCGATGAAAATCGTCGAGTACTCAATTTCTTAGAAAAACCATCAAACCCACCTTGTATTCCTAATGATCCTGAACATTCATTAGCAAGTATGGGTATTTATGTGGTTGATAGAGATTACCTCTTTGATTTATTAGAAGAAGATAGTCGTGATCCAAATTCACACCATGATTTTGGCCAAGATATCATTCCTAAAATCACTGAACGTGGCGATGTTCTTGCTCACCCATTTGAACTTTCTTGTGTCAGTTCAGATCCTTCAGTACCACCGTACTGGCGCGATGTAGGAACCATTGAAGCATATTGGTCTGCTAACCTTGATTTAGCCTCTGTAACACCAGAGCTTGATATGTATGCGAAAGACTGGCCAATCCGCACCTTTATGACACCATTACCACCAGCTAAATTTGTCCAAGATAATCACGGTGAACATGGACAAATGATGAACTCGTTGATTGCTGACGGTTGTATTATCAATGGATCAACACTCTATTCATCTATCTTATTCCCATTAGTTCGCGTTGAGTCTTTCTGCCATATCGAAGATTCCGTGATTTTACCTGATGTGACGGTGAGCCATCATTGCTACTTAAAACGCTGCATTATTGAGCGTAGCTGTACTATTCCAGAAGGTACTGTTATTGGGATGAATGCCGAAGAAGATGCTGCACGTTTCCACCGTACTGAAGAAGGTATTGTGCTTGTAACAAGAGAAATGCTTGAGCAACTCGCACGTAATGAAAAAGAAAACCCAACTGAAACAAATGCAGAACAAAAACCTCAAAATGAGGAGGCATTTTCGTGAATGTCCTTCATTGTTGTTCTGAACTATTCCCTCTGCTAAAAACAGGGGGATTAGCGGATGTTATGGGTTCTTTGCCTTTAGCTCAAAAAAAGATAGGTTTAGATGCGCGGGTTGTTATACCCGCGTTTCCTGCTATCAAAGATAATATCCCCGATCTCAAATTAGTGACTAATATCGATACCTTTGCAGGTAATATTTCTCTGCTTTATGGACAATACCAAGGTGTTGATATTTATCTTATTGATGCACCTCATCTTTATCAACGTACTGGTAGTCCTTATCACGATCAACATCAACATCCTTATGGTGATAATGTCTTTCGTTTTGCTTTATTAGGTTGGGTGGCAAGCGAATTATCAGCGGGATTAGATCCTTTATGGCGAGCTGATATTGTTCACGCCCATGATTGGCATGCAGGACTTGCTTGTGCCTATTTAGCATTTAAACATTATTCAGCAAAATCTGTTTTTACTGTTCATAATCTGGCTTATAAAGGTGAATTCTCACCTTATCATCTGCATCAACTTGAATTACCTGATTACAGTTTTTTAATTAATGGACTGGAATATTACGGACAAATTTCATTCCTAAAAGCAGGTCTTTTTTATGCTAACCACATTACGACAGTCAGCCCAACTTATGCCAAAGAGATAACCACTCAAGAATTTGGCTACGGTTTAGAGGGATTATTGCGTCAACGTGCTTATGAACAGCGATTAAGTGGCATCTTAAATGGCGTTGATGAGGCGATTTGGGATCCTGCAACAGATAGCTTAATTACACGTCGTTATGATGTTAAAAACCTGAATAAGCGTTTAGAAAACAAAACTGCATTACAGAAAAAATGTGGTTTACCTGTCAAAAATAATGCTCCTCTTTTTGCGGCTGTCAGTCGTTTAACTTCGCAAAAAGGGCTCGATTTAGTTATTGAAACGCTTCCTGATATCGTTGAACAAGGTGGTCAGTTTGTTTTATTAGGTACTGGCGATAGTCACCTTGAAGCGGCATTTTTACACGCACAACAACAGTATCCTCAAAATGTAGCGGTTCATATTGGTTATGACGAAAGTTTTTCACACCAAGTTGTCGCCGGTGCTGATGTGATTATGGTGCCTAGTCGTTTTGAACCTTGTGGATTAACTCAGTTATATGGCTTGAAATATGGAGCCCTACCTTTAGTGAGACACACGGGCGGATTAGCCGATACGGTTAATGATTGTTCATTAGAAAATTTAGCACATCACCAAGCTACTGGTTTTGTTTTCTATGAAGCGACACCAGGCTCTCTGCGTCAGGCTATTAATCGTGCCTTTACCTTATGGAGTATGCCTAAACAGTGGCAACAAGCTCAAACTGACGGCATGAATCAAACTATTTTTAGTTGGGAAACCGCTGCAAAAACGTATGCAACACTGTATCAACATTTATAGACATGAAGTCTATTTGAGCCAGTGGATAACAAAAAGAGATTTATAATGAAAAATTTATGTGAGTTTGATTATTTATCACCTGATAAGGATATTGAATCATTAAAACGTTCTATTGTTTATAAACTAATGTTTATTGTTGGTACGTCGCCAAAATATGCAACACCAACAGATTGGTTAAATGCAACCTCTTATGCCATTAGAGACCGTTTAGTTGAACGCTGGTTAAAATCAACCAAAGCAGAGCTTTCACCGAAAGTAAAACAGGTTTATTACATTTCGATGGAATTTCTTATGGGGCGTTTTTTAACCAATGCCATGCTCTCTTTAGGTGTTTATCACGAAGTTAAAGAGGCATTAAAAGAGTTAGGTCTTGATCTTGAAAAACAAATTGAACTTGAGCCCGATCCAGGTTTAGGTAATGGTGGTTTAGGTCGTTTGGCTGCTTGTTTCCTTGATTCTTGTGCCACATTAGGTTATCCCGTTACGGGTTATGGTATTCGTTATGAATACGGAATGTTCCGCCAACAAATTCAGAATGGCGAACAACATGAAATTGCGGATAACTGGCTTGAAAAAGGTAACCCCTGGGAATTCCCTCGTCATGATCTGCAATTTGAAGTAGATTTTGGCGGGCGTTTACAGCAAGAAGGTGAGAAAAATTATTGGGTTGATACTTTCAACGTAATGGCACAACCTTATGACTCTATTGTTCCGGGTTATAACACACAAGCGACAGATACCATTCGTTTATGGTCAGCTAAATCAAATGTGGCGTTTAACTTAGGTAAATTTAATAAAGGTGAATATCTAGAGGCAACAGAGGCTAAAGATCGTTCTGAAAATATCTCTCGTATTCTTTACCCTGATGATTCAACAACATCAGGTAAAATGTTGCGTTTACAACAAGAATATTTCTTAGTCAGTGCTTCTGTTCAAGATATTTTGCAACGCCATTATCATCTGCATCAACGCTTTGATAATCTAAAAGATTTTATTGCAATTCATCTTAATGATACTCACCCTGTTCTTGCTATTCCTGAACTAATGCGTCAGCTAATTGATAATCATGGATTTAGTTGGGATGAAGCATGGGAACAAACTATTCATATATTCTCATACACCAACCATACATTAATGGGTGAAGCATTAGAGACTTGGCCTGTTGATATGCTTGGTCGTTCGCTTCCTCGTCATTTACAAATCATTTTCCAAATCAATGATAAATTTTTGAAACAAGTTAGAGAGCAATTCCCTAACGATAACGACTTATTACGTCGTGTTTCTATTATTGATGAAGAAAATGGCCGTAATGTTCGTATGGCATGGTTAGCGGTTATTATTAGTCATCAGGTTAATGGTGTTTCTGAGCTTCATAGCCAATTAATGGTGCAATCTTTATTTGCTGATTTTGCGATGATCTATCCTAAGAAATTCTGCAATATTACCAATGGGATCACACCACGTCGTTGGCTGGCATTAGCAAATCCATCTCTCTCTCAAGCAATTGATAGCCATATTGGTACTAATTGGCGAACCAATTTAGAGCAGTTGGGTGAATTAATGCCATTGGTGAAAGATAAAAATTTCTTGCGCCAATTAAAAGATTCAAAACGTATCAATAAACAAAATCTTGCGCAGATCATTAAGGAAGATTTAAATATTGATATTAACCCTGATGCGCTGTTTGATGTACAAATCAAGCGTATTCATGAATATAAACGCCAACTTCTCAATGTGTTAGGCATTATCACTCGCTATAATCGCATTTTAGAAAATCCAGAGAAAAACTGGGTACCTCGCGTATTTATTTTTGGAGGTAAGGCTGCATCAGCTTATTATAATGCGAAGAAAATTATCAATCTTATCAACGATATTGCCAATAAGATTAATAATGACGAGCGTATTAAAGATAAACTAAAAGTGATCTTTATTCCTAACTACGGCGTAAGTTTAGCGCAACACATTATCCCCGCAGCAGATTTATCGGAGCAAATATCATTAGCAGGAACAGAAGCTTCTGGTACAGGGAATATGAAATTTGCCCTAAATGGTGCATTAACCATCGGTACGCTTGATGGTGCTAATATTGAAATTGGTGAGCATGTTGGTTTTGATAATATGTTTATCTTTGGTCACAATGCACAAGAAGTGGCAGAGTTAAGGCAACGTTATTCCCCTCGTCGTTATTACGATGAAGATATCGAATTACACACTGCGCTTAATCAAATCGCTAATGGGTTCTTTAATCCAGCTTGCCCTGATAAATACAAATCAATTTTCGATAGCTTAATTGAATTTGGTGATCATTATCAGGTATTAGCCGATTATCGTAGCTATATCGATACGCAAGATAATGTTGATGTGCTTTATCAAGATGAAGATGCTTGGTTGAAAAAATCTGCGTTAAATATCTGCCAAATGGGCTATTTTTCTGCGGATCGTGCGGTGACAGAATATATGCAACGAATTTGGAAAGCTTCTGCGATTACATTGTAAAAACTAAGCTAAATTTCTAAGGACAGAACAGTAACCGCGCTTTATTGCGCGGTTTTTGCTTTTATTGTTTAAGGCAGTTTAATAAAATTAGATTTTAATACGGTAGGCACAACGTCTTGCACCTTCTAAGATATATTCAACACGTTGTAGTTCTACCCCTAGTGTTTCAGAAAATAGCTCTTTCTCTGTATTACAAAAACCTTGGCACACTTTAGCTGCTGCACAAATTGGGCAATGATCTTCAATAAAAAGATACTCGTTATCTTTTACTTGCTCCCAGTGTGCCATATAGCCCTCTTGGCTACGCAGTGTGGCTAAAATATCTAAACGGTCTGTTAGTTCATCCGCGTCTTTTATTGCTTGTGTGTAGCGCTGATAACTCTGTTTCTTTCGTGCTAAAATAATTTTTTCGATAGCACTTTCACCCAATTCTTCACGAATAGTCAGTAAAATCTGAGCGGTTAATTCAGCATGTGTATCAGGAAATTGTTTCTGTCCTAATTCGGTTAAATGCCAATATTGAATAGGTCTTCCAACACCTTTTGGTTCAGTTATCGCTTCAACAAGTCCTGTATTAGCAAGTTTTACAAATTGTTGTCTTGCGGCTTCACCACTTGTACCAAGAAGTTGCCCAACCTTATTTGCTTGCATAGGCCCATGTTTTTTAATTAAAAATAGAATTTTATCGCCAACAGTACGTTGTGCAGGATAATTATATTCCAAGTTTTTTCTTGACATATTAAACGTCTCAGTATTTATTTATCCAAGTTTTATCTTGGTAATTTAACGAAGCTATGTCGTAATAGCAATAAAAGAAGGATATTTTTTCTAATGCACCCAAATAATAATAGCCAATGGCGTGATCTCTTTTCAGGGCGGAATGGTGCAATCTCCTTTGCCCTCTCTTTTGGTGTTGTGATCCACGCGATTAATATTTTAATGGCAACCACTATTTTGCCTTCTGTTGTAACTGATATTGGTGGAATGGGATTATATGCATGGAATACCACGCTATTTGTAGCCGCATCAATTATTGGCTCGGTATTATCGGCTCGCTTACTCAGTTTATTGGGCGCTAAAGGTGCCTATTTAGCCGGTACAGTATTATTTTTTATTGGTAGTTTGTTGTGTGCAATTGCGCCTAAAATGGAAGTGATGCTAATTGGTCGATTTGTTCAGGGACTTGGTGGTGGACTTTTATTTGCGCTTTCTTACGCCATGGTAAATATCGTTTACGATCAAGCATTATGGCCAAGAGCAATGGCATTAATTTCAGGTATGTGGGGCGTTGCTACACTAATTGGCCCTGCTATTGGCGGTATTTTTGCTCAATTAGATGCTTGGCGTTATGCCTTTGGTATTATGTTACCTATCATGCTTTTTTATGGCATTTATCTGTGGTTTATCTTGCCCAAGAATGACAATGACGCTCTAAAATCAACATCACAAAGCTTGCCTTATCTTCAGTTAATAATTTTAACAGCCGCCGTTCTGCTTATTTCATCTGGTAGTCTTTCTTCCTCACTTACCATTAATTTACTGAGTATCGTGGTTGTGTTTGGTTTAATTGGTGTACTTATTTTTTGTGAGAAACGCCTTACTGTTCGGTTGCTACCCACTAATACGTTTACAAGTCTCTCTTTACATGCCCTTTTGTATTTAACTATTTCGTTATTAGCCATTGGCATGACTTGTGAGATCTTTGTCCCTTATTATCTACAAAGTTTACATATGCAAACGCCTTTAGCTTCAGGTTATATGAGTGCATTAATGGCATTAGGCTGGACAGTTGCTGAAGTAATTAGCGCAAGTTGGCAAGGTGCTAAAATGCGTTTTAGTATTTTAAGCGGCCCTATTATTGTTTTTATCGGTTTGCTTGTGTTGGCTTTTGTTATTCCAAACCCATTACTGCAATCGGAAAACGTGGTTAGTCTTTTTATTATTTTATTTGCTTTGTTCTTAGTGGGTTATGGCATTGGTTTTGGTTGGCCCCACCTATTAACACGTATATTACAAGCGGCTTCCACGCAAGATAAAGATATTGCAGGTGCCTCTATCACAACTGTACAACTATTTGCAACCGCGTTAGGCTCTGCATTTGCAGGTATGATAGTTAATTTAAATGGCTTTAATAGTGGTACTTCTGAAGGGCTCTCTACTTCGGCATCAGCCCTATTCTTATTTTTAGCATTAGCACCGTTAATGGCGATTTACACTGCATGGAAAATAACGCGTTGTTCTTATTGAATCTTATTTTTAAGGTGATATAAAAACAAAAGAGGTGATATATTTTCACCTCTTTTTTATTGGAATCGTTGGTTTTATTTGTGAAAGATCTTATTTTTCATTCTGTCAAAATACCTTTTAATGATAAAGGAGTTTTTATGATAAATATTTTCTCAAAGCCTTCAATTGTAAATAACGACTCGAATAAAGTTTTTAATAAAGAATCGTTAAATAATTATGGTAATTTTTTAAATAATATAAAAAATATTAAAAACACCTATTTAGATCTCTCCATAGAGGGTGATAATAAAGGAAAAGAGGTTACTGTAGATATTGCAAATCTTAGTAATAAATTAATATCAAAAATACGAGAACTTTATACACCAGAAGAAATATCCTCTTATAGAGTTGATGTAAAAAACAAAGCAAAATCAATAGAATTATTAAATAAGGCTTATAAAAAAATAGATAGCGATATTTTAGATTGGTGGAAAAGTGAAAAGAAAGTTCTCCCTTCTTCAATAATTAATCGGACGATTGACAATTTATATCGTGATGAAAAGATTATTTTGAATAAAGAGATTAAGCAACGTTTATTTTCTTTAATATCTCATGAATTTAATCTAGAACTAGATAGTAACGTTGCTCAAAGTACGCTGATCCAGCAATTACAAGATATTCCTGAAGTAGTAAAAGTAATAGATGATTTGAGAATTTCTGATAATTCATATTTAAAATATGAAGTCTATTGTTTATTAGCTGAAAATATCTACAATTTTTTATCCGGTAATGAAAATGAAGTTGGTTTTTTAGGAATAAAATACGCCATTAAAGAAGTTGCTCAACGACTGTTTAAAACATCTGAAAATACATCTGTTCACTCTTCTTTTTATCCTGCTCTTACCTTAACTTTTTGTGAAAAATAAACTATTGATCTAAAACTAGACGTTGTGTATAACAAAGGTATACATAACGTCTAATTTAAGTGAAAATAGGATAATACAATGACATCACATCTTACACTACAAAATATTGATGCCCTCTCTTCCCCTGGTGGGCATTACTCTCATGTTGTTACTGCAAATAATATGTCGTTTATTTCTGGACTATTGCCTTTAGATAAACAAGGAAATCCATTGGCAAACAAGCCGGTTGAAGCCCAAATCACACAAGTACTTGAAAATTTAAATGCTTGTCTTCTCGGAATAAATGCAAAGAAAACCGATATTGCTCAAATAAAAGTCTATGTGACTGATATTAATGAATGGCCCGTTGTTAATGAGTTATATGCAAAATGGATTGGCGAACATAGACCCGCAAGATTAGTCGCTGGCGTAAAAGAATTACATTTTGAAAGCAAAATTGAAATTGAAGCCGTGGTGATCAAGGAGCAATCTTATGAATAAGTTGTCTATTCCTAGCTATAAAGATGTTGCAGAAGCCCATCAACGCATTCTGCCTTATCTTAATAAAACACCTGTTTTAACCTCTCGCACGATTAATGAGCTAACAGGAGCACAGTTTTATTTTAAGTGTGAAAACTTTCAACGAATGGGGGCGTTTAAATTTCGCGGTGCGATGAATGCGTTATCTCAATTTAATGATCAACAACGTAAAAATGGTGTTGTGACTTTCTCATCAGGTAATCATGCTCAGGCAATTGCCTTATCGGCAAAGCTATTAGGTATTCCTGCAACAATTATCATGCCTGAAGATGCACCAAAGGCAAAAATGGAAGCAACAAAAGGCTATGGTGGTCGCGTGATCACGTATAATCGTTATACGGAAGATCGCGAAGATATTGGGCAACAATTAGCACAAAAAGAAAGCCTAACATTAATTCCACCTTACGATCACCCTCATATTATTGCGGGGCAAGGTACTGCTGCAAAAGAACTGTTCGATGAAGTCGGTGAATTAGATATGCTATTTGTTCCATTAGGTGGTGGTGGTTTACTTTCTGGCTCTTTATTATCAACCAAAGCCCTCTCACCGCAATGTAAAATATACGGTGTTGAGCCTTTAGCTGGAAATGACGGACAACAATCATTACGTAAAGGAGAAATCATTCATATTGATACCCCGAAAACAATTGCAGATGGCGCGCAAACTCAGCACCTAGGCAATTATACTTTTGAGATTATTCGCAACAATGTGGACGATATTTTAACTGCAACAGATGAAGAGTTAATTTCGGCTATGCAGTTTTACGCACAGCGAATGAAAATAATTGTAGAGCCAACAGGCTGTTTAAGTTTAGCGGCTGCGCGTCAATTTGGTGATAAATTAAAAGGTAAAAAAATCGGTATTATTATCAGTGGCGGTAATGTCGATATCGCGCAATATGGCCACTTTTTAGCTCAATAAACCATTGCGCCTTATGTATGTCCTGATATTAAAAAAGCAGTATAGAAAAGCCTATACTGCTTAAAAGGATCAACATACAACCAATCAACTAAAATAACGGGGACGTTTATTTGATCACTGTTTAACTAAGTGAAAAAGTGATACCTGCTTCTTTACATAGTTGAGTTAGATTTTCTTTTAATTGTTGATTTTCTTCAGATAATAAATCCAGTTGTGGCAAACGCATATGACCACCTTCTAAACCACGCATAGTTAATGCTGATTTAAATATTGCCATATTTGCACCAGACTTAAGTGCATCACTAAATTTCACACAAAATTGTTGCCAATGTTTCGCTTCTTGATAGTTACCTGCAATATAGGCTTTATACATATTCACAAATGGCTCAGGGAACACACAAGCACAACCTGAAACTGTACCATCACAACCTGCATCTAATAACCCTAAGAATAATTTGTCGTAGCCGTGAAGAACTGAAAAACCTTCTGCAACCGCAAGATAACTTAATGTTGTATTGTTATCAGCAAAACTGTATTTAATGCCAATTACATTTTTACACTGTTGTTGTACTTTTGCCGCTAATTCAGGCTTGATATTATTTGCGGCACATTGTGGAATGTTATACAGATAAACAGGGAAATTATCTGGTACGCTGTTTGCCACTGTCACAAAATAGTTTTCTAATTCTCTGTCCGTTGCACCAAAAAATTGTGGTGTCACCACACCAATACCATCAGCACCAATTTCAACGGCATGTTTGGCTAATTCAATGGTTTCATTTAATGTCATTGCACCAACATGAATAAAGACAGGTAAACGTTTATTCGCTGTATCGACAACGGTTTTCGCAACATTTTTACGTTCTGACGCAGATAAACGCAACATCTCACCTGTTGTACCACAAGGATAAAGGCAATCAACACCCTTGGTTACTAACATTTCAGTTAATGCAGATAACGCTTTAATATCCACTTGATTGTTCAAATCAAACGGAGTAACCATTGCCACTGTAACGCCAAATAATTTTTTCATATAAAGACCTTTATTAAATCAGATTGCTTCAACAATAACTTTAATTGCCAACATACCCGGATCATCTAAACCAATAGATTTTTCTGGGAACATACGAGCTCGACCTAATAAATTAGGTTTTTGGCGGTATTCATTAAGCGTACTATCGACGCTTTGTAAGGCTACTGCTTTTAGATTATCGATAGCTAAAATGGGTTTTAACGCTTCAGATAAATGGTAGAGAATATCGAGTACAGATTTTTGCCCTAATTCCCCTTTTCCTCTCGCCATCATGCTTTGATAGGCAACGGTTAATAGCGGTGAAATGTCGGAGGGCGATATTTCTTGAAGCTGGTTTTCTTTGCAATATTTTGCCATTGCCATAAAAGCCGTTGCTTGCAATGTACCAAAAGAAGAAGCACAGGCTTTTTGTAATGATTTACTGCATTGAAAAAGTGATTTGCTGAGATCATCTGGCCAATCTAGTGAATCGTCGACAATTTGTCGCCAGCCTTTTTGCATGGTGATCCCTAAATCCCCATCACCTAGGCGACTATCTGCTTCACAAAGCATAGATTGAGATTGCTCACAAGCGATGGCGATACGCACAACCGCTTGTTTGAGCATTTCAAGTGTAATATTCATCGTTATACTCTCCAGAATGCACAATGAGCTGGTGCATTCATCAAGGCTTCTAGCTCATCATCTAATTTGCACAATGTTAAGCTTGCCCCTGTCATTTCCATAGATGTGGCATAACGACCAACCAATGGATGCACAATAGTCGCACCTATTTTATTAATCAGTTGTGCAATTTTATTGTACAGAATATAAAGCTCTTCTAATGGCGTTGCGCCTAAAGAGTTAACTAATACAGAGACTTTATCCCCTGTTTTTAATGATAATTCCGTTTGTAGACGCTCAAACATCTCTTGTGCAATATCATCTGCACTACGTAATTTATCACGCCAAATTCCCGGCTCTCCGTGAATACCCATCCCCATTTCCATTTCATCTTCACCAATTTCAAAAGTAGGATGACCTACTGCGGGTAAGGTGCAAGATGTCAACGCACAGCCAATAGTTCGGGTATTTTCCATGGTTTTTTGAGCAATACGCGTGACTTCATCAAGCGTTGCCCCTTCTTCTGCTTTGGCGCCTGCCATTTTAAAACCATAGATCATCCCAGCAACACCACGGCGTTTGTGCGCTTCTTCTGGCTTTGCTGAAGCCACATCATCAGCGGCTAGAACAGTTGTACAACGAATATCATCTTCAAAATCAACCGTTTCAGTCGCCATATCAAAATTCATAATATCGCCACCATAGTTGCCATAAAGTAGCAATACGCCTAACCCGTTGTTGGCTTCACGAATGGCATCTGCCATTAAATCTGCTGAAGGTGAAGCAAAAACATCACCTACAGCGGCGGCATCGAGTAATCCCTCACCGACATATCCTGTAAATACAGGTAAGTGGCCTGAACCACCGCCAGTTACAATACCCACTTTGGGCTTATCTGCTTTTTTAGAACGAGTAATCAATCTTGGCTGTGGTTGGCGATAAATATCACTGTGGGCGAGGCATAAACCCGCTAATGTTTCATCGACATAATTTTCTGGCTTATTTAATATTTTTTTCATGTGATCACCCGATATTTTTATTTATCTGCTGATTTCTGACACCTTAAATAAACTGACTTTATTTAAGGTGAGCTTTCTCTGATACTTAAAAAAGTATCTCTCTATGATTAAATGTTTAATAATAAATATGAGTATTAAATAGGTTATTTATTTAGCTTTAAAAGCACCTCTAATTTGCATTACTACAATGAGTAGAAATACACTTGCTAATACCATCGAAATAGGTCTGTTAACGAAATTAATTAAGTCACCATCAGATTTCATTAATGATGAGAGTAAATTCTTTTCTAACATTGGCCCTAAGATCATGCCCAAAATAATCGGTGATATTGGAAATTTTCGTTCTTGAAGGAAATAGCCGATAACGCCCATTACCAACATAACAACAATAGAAGACATCGTATTTGTGATTGCATAAGAGCCGACAAGGCTAAATAAGATAATTGCTGGATAGATAATCGCATTATCAATAGCAACAATCTTTTTCAATAAATTGACAACAATAAATGCAATTGGTAATAAAATTAGGTTAGCGATAAAGAAAATAATAAAAACGGCATACAACTTATCAGGGTTGAATAAAAACAGTGTTGGCCCTGGTTGCATATCTTTCATATACAATACACCGATAATAATTGCGGCCGCAGAATCGCCGGGAATACCAAAGACTAAAGATGGGATCCAACTTCCTGCTAAGCTTGCATTATTACTCGCTGAAGCATCAACAATACCTTCCTCAGAGCCATGACCATATTTCTCTGGTTTTTTAGAAAGCTTCTTTGAAACAGCATACGAGATCCATGCCGCAATATCGGCGCCAGCACCCGGTAAAGCACCAATTAATGTTCCTATTATTCCGCTACGGAAAATACCGCCTTTACGTTGGCGAACAACGCCACCAACTCCTTTAAAAATATTGTAAGAGTTATTTTCGGCATTCGCTTCGTTTAGCGTAATTTGCTTTTTTTTCCAACGTTCAACGTAATATTTAATTGCACCCGAAATTGCAAATAATCCTATCATTGCTGGAATAAAGCTTACTCCTTGCATTAAAGAGACTTCACCAAAAGTAAAGCGAGCTTGTCCGGTAAATTCATCGTAACCAATGGTGGATAATGCAATACCAAAGAACAGCGCTAATAAGCTTTTTCGAATATGTGAACCTGAAACTATGGTTGCACAGCTAAGCCCAATTAAAGAGAGCCACATATATTCATAAGAGCTAAATTTTAAAGCAAACTCAGCTAAAATTGGTGCTGTGGACGCTAATATAATCGTACCAATAACGCCACCAATGACAGAGCTTGTTAATGACATGCCCAGTACGCGGTTTGTTTTGCCCTCTTTAACTAAAGAGTGCGCATCATTGGTATAGGCTGCCGATGCTGGCGTACCCGGAATATTTAATAAGGCACCAGGAATATCGCCTGCAAATATAGAAGAGGCTCCGACAGAAATCATTAAGGCTAATGCAGGTATGGGATCAAGAAAAAAAGTAAATGGCACCATTAATGCGATGGCCATTGTTGATGTTAACCCAGGAATTGCACCAACAAATAAGCCAAATAAACAAGCACCAATAATAACAAGTATTGTTGTGTAATCAATATAAGCAAGGGCGCTAATTAATATATCCATACTGTTGTTCTCTATTTATGAAAATAGCTGAGGTAGCGGTACTAACAGTACAGCGGTAAATAAGTAATACACACCTAACACCACACTGGCTGAAATAATAAAACTGTATATAGGTTTTGTTATTGCATACTTCATCATTAGCGGTGCTGTAATAATTAAACCTGTTAAAATAAAACCTAGATAATCTGATGCAAAAACATAAAAAAGAATAATGCCAATAATTAATAAAACAAATTTGATTTCATGCCATGAAACTAATGGAATATCACTTTCTTGATCACGTGAAAATATATCGATTAATGAAAATATAATCATGCCACCGCCAATAATGGAAGGCATAAATGCGGCACCATATTTACTAAAATCACCTAATGAATACGCACTATAAACAATAAGAGATAAACCAAAGCAACAAAATATTAGCGATATAATATGACGATTTAGCATAGGCATAAAAACGGCTGTTGTTCAGCCGTTTCCTCAGTTATTTCTTTATAATTTCACCAAACTTTTTATCTTCATTGGCCATAAATTGAGTGGCATCATCGCCATATAATTCGATAACTTCAAAACCTTGTTTATTTGCAAACTCGGCTAATTCACCAGAGGCATACACTTTTTTCATTGCCGCAGTGAGTTTATCTTGTACTTCTTTATCTAGCCCTTTTGGCGCAACTAGCATATTCCACGCTTGCAGATCCCAATTATAAGGTGTGGCTTCTTTGAATAACGGTACATCAGGATAAAAAGCCGATTTCTCATTTGACATAATTGCCATATGTTTCACTAATCCAGCTTTTACCATGCTGTCCGCTTCACCTAATGAAGAAGTCACAATATCAACACCACCAGAAGCAAGCTCTTGTAATGCAGCACTTGCACCTTGTGATGGAATAAAGCGAATGGCGTTATCAGGTAACCCTGCGGCACGCAACATACCAATCGTATTGAGATGCCAGATTGAATTTAAGCCACTACCCGATGCTTTTAACTTGCCCGGATTTGCTTTCGCGTAATCAATAATTTCCTGTGCATTTTTAAATGGCGAAGATTTTCCAACTTGTAATCCACCATAAATAACGGCAAGACGTGTAATCGGTGTGTAATCTTGATAAGTTAAATTCGTCATTCCCTGATGATGCATCATGGTAATTTCAACTGTTGCAATCCCCAGCGTGTAGCCATCGGGTTTTGCATTTTTAATTGCGTCGTGACCTACAACTCCACTACCGCCAGTTTTATTTACCACATTAACAGTCACGCCCAATTCTTCTTGTAGCCCTTTAGCTGCTAGGCGTGCAACTGTATCAGTATTACCTCCAGCAGCCCAAGGAACAACAATAGTAATCGGCTTTTCAGGGTATTGAGCAAAAGCCGGAAGTGTAAAAATGGAACTGCATAGGGTAAATGCCAGAAGTGTTTTTTTCATTATATGCACCTTTTCTCATTGCAGATTATGTGTGGTCGAATATCTTCGAGCCTTGATTTAAGGCGAGCCTGAACTTGAGAAAGCACAGGCATTGCTGTTACGCCTTTTTGTTCTATAAACGCAGAGAGGAAAGCACTGGCAAATAATACACTCTCATGCATTGTGCCTCCCGCCGCTATTTTTGAAGCAAATGCGCCATTAAAAGCATCCGTGGCTGCCATCGTATCCACTCGCAACGATGGCATAGGGGGTATATGAAATGTGGCCCGTCCATCAAAATAAACCACACCAAGCTCATCCATATAGATAATGACTTTCTTGTTTTCATCACCTGAAATAACATCAATAGCCTGTTTAGCGTCATTAATATCGTTTATTTCAAGATCAGCCCAATGTGATGCTTGATTTGCATTTAAGGTAATAAAATCAAGGTTTGAATAAAGTTGCTTTAGGTTTTCGTTATAAGGTGCAACATTAAGTACGACTGTTTTATTAACTGATTTTGCAAATAGTGCGGCTTTAATATTGGCTTCTATATTAATTTCACCTTGGAGCAATAACACATCCGCTTCACTTACATAAGGTAAAGAAATATCAATCTCTTGATCTGAAAATGTATTGTTCGCACCTAAATAAGTCGCTGTAATATTATTTTGTGTTTTATCTGCTAAATAACTAATTGAACTACCTGTCGGTTCTATTTCTGTTTGAAAAATAGTAAAAGAATCAATCCCACTTTCTTGTAAATATTTATAAGCGTATTTACTAAAATGATCTTCACCCACTTTCGTTATTAAGTGTACTTTCGCATCAGAAAAACTGGCAGCCATTGCCTGATTTGTTCCTTTTCCACCAGGGCCTATCGAATTACTTTTAGAGTTAATTAACTCACCAACTTTTGGAAAAGAATCAACATTGGCAATAATATCTACCACAAACGACCCAAGCACACAGACTTTGCCTTCAGGCTTTCTATCTTTACGTTCTCTCACGATCAATAAGTCGTGCAATAAACATGAAATATCAAAACTATCACTAAATTTACTTATTTTTTTAATTTCTTGTTTCCCTAGTATGGCGCCACCATGACAACGTTTGATCAACCCTTCTCCTTCAAGGTATTTCAAATCACTGCGAATAGTTTCCAATGTGACACTGAATCTTTCCGCAAGCTGAGCCACTTTAACTTTCTTTTGTTCCCTGATGATGGTGTAAATTTCCTGCCGCCGTTCTTCTGAAAACATATAAAGTGCCTCCGTATCATTGATAACGAGAATAAGGAGATTAGGTCAGTGATTCTGCGATGGTATTCAAAACAAAAAACCAAAAGCAAAAGCAAAACCAAATCAAAGCAATTTAGATCACATTTTTTTAACACAACATCAATTGGTATACGTTAAAAGTGAGAGGTGAAACGAGTCGAATAAAGAATGGTGATTAAGAAAAGAGAGGTAGAATCAGCCGTTCAAAGACGGCTGATAAAATAACAACTTATATTATTACAGAAATGATAATTTTAAAATGTAAATATCATGTTAAATAAATCACTTTGGTATTTAGTTTAACAAGGCATTTAGCAGATAAAAACCCACTAATGTGAGTAAAACCACTACTAAGGTATTACGTATTTTAAGCGCTAATCCTACACATAATAAGGTTCCCCAAAGATAAGGATTATCTAAAATACCTTTAAATTCGCCCTTTTCTAACAGCACGATTGGCGCACAGATTGCTGTTAATAAACAAGGTGCAGCATATCCTAATGCTTGTCTGATCACTGACGGTAATTTAATGGGGATCGCTGGTTCTAGAAAAAAATAACGCAACATGAAAATGACCAGTGCCAAAATTAATAATAATGACCATGTCATTTTTGTTCTCCTCTTGCTCTAGCGACACAAACAGCAATAAACATGCCTGTTAATCCACCAATAACTACGCCACCTTCTATATTCAACCAACTAAAAATAATCGAGAGACAAAAAGAGACAATAACGCCGACTAATGTACTAAATGTTTTTATTAACGGAATAACAATCGCTAATAAAGTAGCAACAATAGAAAAATCAAGATGATAACGAGATAAGTCAGAAACTTGACTTGCCATAATAATGCCAACAATACTGACAGCTACCCACGCTAAATAAAAACATAATCCCGCACCTATCATATAAGCAGGTGTGAGCTTTACTTTCGGTTGTGCTGAAACTGCAAAAAGCTCATCCGTTAATAAAAAACCTATCGTGATACGTTGATACCATTTTAAATGGGCAACATGTGGACGTAAGGTCAATCCGTATAAAAGATGTTGTGCTGTAATAAAAAAGACAGAAACAATAATAGTCAGCATTCCTGCACCAGAAACCACTAATCCTAACGTGACTAGTTGTGCTGCCCCTGCAAATATAATTGCAGACATTCCGACACTTTGAGCAAAGGTTAACCCTGCATCAACTGCCATTGATCCCGCTAATATTCCCCAAGGAATAACTGCAAGGCATAAAGGCAAAACATGCAAGGCACCAAGGCCGAAAGCACGCATTACTTGCCTATCTTCATTATTATTTTTGATTTTTTCCATTTACCTGTCTTCACTTCTAATGCATTAATTCTATGGAGAATGATTATCAATCAGTAAAGATAAATGGGATTGTATAAAATTGCTATTTTGTTTTTTTATTACGCTGTACTTTTTTACTGTCATTTATTTTTTACGACAATAAAGGAGATTTTAAAGAGGATGACAATCGAAGCCCTTTTAAATAATTACCCGGAGTGACACCAATGGCATTTTTAAAATGGCGATGAAAATGGCTTTGATCTGAAAAACCACAAAGTTGTGTAACATTATCAATTACACCAATACAGAAGCCTTCATGGGTATGGCGAGAGAAAGTTTGATGTAAATATTCAGCTTGCAGATAAGCAAGGCTATTAAGCTCAGGAAGGTGAATGAGTTTAGCCTGCTCTTGCCACATTGAATATTGACTCCATCAACAGTAAAAATCATCAGCTTTTATCATAAACACTATACTGATGATTGCATAAAATTGCTCAGTCTTACTCATGTCGTTGATGAATTTTTGCTGGAACAAAAATTTGATGAGATCCTAAATTTGTCTGGTTAATTAATCCCATAATCAGTCGGAAACAGTGTGAGGCTAATTCAGGATTATTTTGAGCAATAGTATCTATGGGTATTGATAATGAATTATAAAGGTAGTGATCATCAAAACCGGCTAAATAGACTTCATTTTGCATCTGTTTATTTTGACTTAGATAGCGCAACACTCCATCTAATAAGCCACAAGCAGAAGTAAAAACAAACTTAGGCGCTCGCCCTAGTGATGCACACAAAGAGCCAAACATTTCATAACCAGAACTTGGGTGATAATGCCCATGAATGACCCATTCTGATTTTAGATTGATTTGTGCTTGTGAAAGCCCTTGCACAAAACCTAAAAGACGATCCTTAGTCGGTGAAAGTGTTGACTGCCCACCTAGAAAATAAAATTCATCAATGCCTTTTGTCGAAGCAATTTCTGCAATAAGTTGTTGTGTTGCCGTTATTGAATCGGTGACAACAAAAGGTAATGTTGTTCCTTCAAAATACCGGTCAAATAGCACAACAGGTATTCGTTTACTCAAACGCTGATATTCAACATCACTTTGTAAACAAGAAGCCACAATCAAACCGTCAATTTGTCGTGATAACAGATGTTCTATCGCCAGTGTTTCTTGAGCTGCATTTTCATCAGCACAGGAAATAAGTAATTGAATACCCGCGTCTCTGCACAATATTTCTAGCTCATACGCCATGGAAGCAAAACCATAGTTAGTAATATCAGGAATAACCAATCCTAATGCATAACTACGATTATCACGTAAAGAGCGAGCATGTATATTAGGCTGATATTGATATTGTTCAGCAATAGTCGTAATACGCGCGATAGTATCATCAGATACACGCATCTCTTTACCACGGCCATTTAATACTAAACTTGCCGTTGTTTTTGAAACACCCGCTAATTTTGCAATGTCGGTGATCGTGATACGTTTTTGTTTTTTCACTATTATTCTACTTAATGCTCCGTTCTCTAAACTTAAACTGTTTTATTGTTTATATAATTGTATTTAATTGTATTTAATTGAGTAATGTATTCTTTAATTGCCAAGTTGTAAGATTTATGGTGTCTTTTCCCAAAAAACAAATAGTCCGTTTTTCTGAAGGAAAAAAACGACTACTCATTACGCCAGCACCACCATTAAAGAAAATCTCTACACTTGAGCTATCACATAATATTTGAAGATCTTTTATCTCACCAGACCAGAAACGTGATTGCCATTCCCCGTTTTTAACACTACAGCGTTTTAGTACGGCTTGATTATTTTCAATAAGTAAAACAAGAGTATCAGAAAAATGAATAGTAAGAGAGCCGAAGAGTTCTACTTCAAGTTCAAATAAAAATCCGCTGATATCTGGTGCATCATCAGCAATACCTTGCCAATATGATGACTTTTGTCTGAGTTGCTGTAACTCTTTTACGGGTTGCTGATAAAGCTTCCCTTCTTTTATATGTAATTCGCGAGGGCAAGTCATTTGGTGTAACCAGCCATTAGCAATGGTCGGTTGATACATCTCTTCACCATCAGGAACTCCCATCCAACCAAATAATAAACGCCTACCATTCGCTAATGTTGTTTGAGGTGCGTAAAACTCAAAACCTGCATCTAGTTCGATTAAATCACCATGCTGAAATTGCAATGTTGAATAATCAAAATCCCCTATTAAATAGGCACTAGAATGCGAATTTAAAAATCGTTGTTGCTCTCTTTTTATACCTTGAGGACATGTTAATAAAATAAAGCGATCATCTAATTCAAAGAGATCTGGGCATTCCCACATATAACCCGCATCAGCTAATCCGCCTAAATAACTTCCCGCTAACTCGCCGACTAATTGCCATTGATATAAGTGAGATGCACGATAGAGTAAAACTTTACCCTGTTTATCTAAGTTTTGTGCGCCTAATACCATGTACCAGACATCATTATATTGCCAAATCTTCGGATCACGGACATGACCACTATAGCCATCAGGAAGCCCTAATACAGGCCCTAACTTATCAAACCCTCCCTGTTGATTTTCAACGGCTAAACATTGCCATGCCGTACGAGAGCCATCCTCAAATTTGACATTACCAGTATAACAAAGGGTTAATTGCCCTTGATGGATCACCGCACTACCAGAATAACAGCCATCTTTGTCATAAAATTCATCAGGTAATAAAGCAATAGGTTGATGTTGCCAAGTAATCAAATCCTTTGAGCGCCAGTGCCCCCAACATTTATGTTTATGCTCACAAGACAAAGGGTTCCATTGATAAAACAGATGATAGCATTCACCATCAAAACAAAATCCATTGGGATCATTTAACAACCCAGTTACTGGCGCTAAATGCCAACATGGGTAGTATTTATCTTTTACAGCTTTAGCATTATTACGCATAACCGCTTGTAAAATCGCAGATAGCCCTTCGTTTGTGTTCATTTATGCAGACTCCACTTTGTATTTCAGCAAAAGAGAGATAACAAACGCAGTCACAAAGGCAATCACAAGGCCAATAATATAGTTCATAATTGAACCTGCTTGCACGATTGCAATACCTGGAATGGCAGTCAACCCTACGGCTGTCATATAAACATGCGAGCCTACAACCCAAGCGCCTCCAGTTGCACCCCCAATTAAAGCCGCAATAAATGGTTTTCCATAACGTAAATTGATCCCGAAAATAGCAGCTTCAGTAATGCCTAACATAGCAGAGAAGCCTGAAGGGATCGTAATAGCTTTAATTTTTGCATCATTGGTTTTAAACCAAACAGCAATACACGCCCCCCCTTGAGCAATATTTGCCATCGCCCAAATTGGCAATAAAAAATTAACCCCAATATTAGGATTGCCTAATAAACCTGCCTCAACGGCATGAAAACTATGGTGAATACCTGTAATAACAATCACAGAGTAGAGTCCACCAAAAATCAGCCCCGCAATCCAACCCGCTTGTGTAATTAAGGTACTTAATAATAATGAAATACCATCACCTAAAAGACGACCGACTGGGCCAATGACTAATAACGCGACAAATCCCGAAATAATAACGGTTAAAAATGGAGTGATAATTAAATCGAGGGCATTAGGAACAACTTTACGTAATTGTTTTTCCAATACACTCATAAACCAAACGGCAAGTAATACAGGGAAAACAGTGCCTTGATAACCAATCATGGCGACTTCTAATCCAAAGAAATTCATGGTGTTAAAACCCGCAGCAACACCCCATGCATTAGTTAAGGCGGGATGCGTTAGAATTCCACCGAGTGTTGCACCAAGATATGGATTTCCGCCAAACTCCTTTGCGGCTGTAAAACCAATTAAAATAGGTAAAATAATAAATGCCGCAGAGCTACACATATCAAGCATGATATAGAGTGCATTATCAGGACTTACCCATTGGTTAGTTTTCATTAATCCCAGTAATCCCATTAATAAGCCTGACGCCACAATGGCGGGAATAATGGGAACAAAGATATTAGAAAGCAGTCTTGCTATTCGTTGAAATGGATTGAGCTTTTTAGCCGCAATATTGGCGGCTTCAGATTTGCTTGATTCACCAATGCCAGCAGCCGCAATAAATGCAGCATGTACTTTATTGACTAAACCAGTACCAAAAATCACTTGAATTTGCCCTGCATTACTAAAACACCCTTTCACACCCTCTAATTTGTTTATTGCTTCTTTGTCTGCTTTTGAGTCATCCACGAGAACAAGTCTTAAGCGCGTAGCACAATGCGCTGCACTTGCGATATTTTCAGCACCTCCCAATAAAGGCACTAGTTGGCGAGCAATATTTTCAATATTCATCATAGCCTCAGTAACTCTTACTTCGTTTATAAACGATCATTAATAGCAAATATAAAAAACTAAAACGGTTTAGCTAATGACTTGATTAAATAAAAACCTATCTTAGATGGCAATAAATATGCGTATAAAAGCGTTTTATTTGTGATCTAAACGACAAAAAAGCAGATAATTAGTCTTATTTAGACAGTAAAAGAGAAATGAAAATAAACGAAAAGCTAAACGATTTATTTTTTGTTTAGCTAAATAAATTAATATAATGTTAAATAATTTAATTTTAGAAAAATATATTCCATTCATTAGTTTTATTGGTAAATAATCCATTTAAATCTAATAGATAGCACATTATTATTCTGCTATTTTCTGTTATCCGTAACATTACAATACCTCACCAATCGCTATATACTTTATTATATATTGAACTTAATCAAATGATTAAATTTAATTAATACAAAAACTTAACTTAACCTCAAAAACTGGTAACGCTTGTAATAAATCACTTTTCTTTGATGTAAAGCAACTACAACTTTTAGAAAATACGTAGTATCCACATTAACAGTTGGGTTTTATTGCCTACGTTAAAATGCTTATTTTTTAACAACAATAACAATAATTATTTCTTTATAAGCTTGTTAGCTTCTGCTTTTCTTAAAAATGTAAATAATCAAGTGAGTAATGTATGAAAAACATCAAAGAGATGGCGTTACTTTCCACTCCTTTATCTCGCCGTCGTTTTGTCAAAACAGGTGCAGCGGGTGGTTTAGCAATGACTGCTGGGGGATTATCACTCCCCTTTAATCAAGCCGTTGCCTCAGAAACAACAACAACCAATAGCGAAAAAGTGGTGTGGAGCGCCTGTACTGTAAACTGCGGTAGCCGTTGCCCATTACGTATGCATGTGGTTGATGGCGAAATTAAGTACGTCGAAACTGATAACACTGGCAATGATGTCTACGAAGAATTACACCAAGTTCGTGCCTGTTTACGTGGTCGTTCTATGCGTCGTCGTGTTTATAATCCAGACCGTTTACGTTACCCAATGAAACGTGTAGGTAAACGGGGTGAAGGTAAATTTGAACGTATTTCATGGGATGAAGCCTTTGATACTATTTCAGATACCATGAAACGTTTAATCAAAGATTATGGTAATGAATCTATTTATCTAAACTACGGTACAGGTACTTTAGGTGGCACCATGACGAAGTCTTGGCCACCAGGTGCAACATTAATTGCACGTTTAATGAATTGTTGTGGTGGTTATCTTAATCACTATGGTGACTATAGTACGGCGCAAATCGCAGCTGGCTTAAACTATACCTATGGTGGTTGGGCAGATGGTAATAGCCCTTCAGATATTGAAAACACCAAACTTGTCGTGATGTTCGGTAATAATCCGGGTGAAACACGTATGAGTGGTGGCGGTGTCACCTATTATGTTGAGCAAGCGCGTGAAAAATCTGATGCACGAATGATTATTATCGACCCACGCTATACCGATACAGGTGCAGGCCGTGAAGATGAATGGATCCCTATTCGTCCGGGAACAGATGCGGCATTAGTCAATGCATTAGCTTATGTCATGATCAAAGAAGACTTAGTTGATAAGCCTTTCTTAGATAAATATTGTGTTGGTTACGATGAAACCACTATGCCAGAAGGTGCGCCCAAAAATGGTCACTATAAAGCCTATATTTTAGGTGATGGCGCAGATGGTCAGCCAAAAACTCCAGAATGGGCAGCGCAGATCACCGGTATCCCCGCTTCACGTATTGTTAAATTAGCGCGTGAAATTGCAACAGCAAAACCGGCTTATATTACACAAGGTTGGGGACCTCAACGCCGTTCTAATGGCGAACTTACTTCTCGCGCTATTGCGATGCTCTCTATTTTAACAGGTAATGTGGGGATCAACGGCGGTAATACTGGTGCTCGTGAAGGCTCTTACAGTATTCCTTTTGTTCGTATGCCAACGCTGACTAATCCAGTCACCACCAGCATTTCCATGTTTATGTGGACGGATGCCATTTTACGTGGCCCTGAAATGACCGCGACCCGTGATGGTGTTCGTGGTAAAGACAAGCTTGATGTACCTATCAAAATGGTATGGAACTACGCGGGTAACTGCCTAGTTAACCAACATTCTGAAATCAATCGTACTCATGACATTTTGCAAGACGATAAAAAATGCGAAATGATTGTGGTGATCGATAACCATATGACAGCATCTGCTAAATATGCCGATATTCTACTTCCTGATTGCACTGCATCAGAACAGATGGATTTCTGTATGGATGCTTCAGCAGGTAATATGGCTTATGTTATTTTCGCTGATCAGGCAATCAAACCGCGCTTTGAAAGCCGTAATATCTATGAAATGACAAGCGAAATTGCAAAACGTATGGGTGTAGGTGAAAAATTCACTGAAAACCGCACTCAAGAAGAGTGGTTACGTCATCTTTACGAGCAATCTCGTCAAAACTTACCTGAACTGCCGACTTTTGAAGAATTCCGTGCTCAAGGTATCTTTAAAAAACGCGATCCTGAAGGCCATCACGTTGCTTATCGCAAATTCCGTGAAGATCCTGAAAGTAACCCATTAACCACACCATCAGGCAAAATTGAGATTTATTCTTCTCAGCTTGCCAACATTAAAGCGACATGGGAACTGGCGTCTGACGATGTGATTGATCCACTGCCTATCTATTCCGCTGGCTTTGAAAGTTATGGCGATCCGGCAATGGAGAAATATCCATTACAAATGACAGGATTCCACTATAAATCACGCACTCACTCAACTTATGGCAACGTTGATGTTTTAAAAGCTGCTTGCCCTCAAGAGATGTGGATCAACCCTGTTGATGCTTCTAAACGCGGTATCAAACACGGTGATTTAGTGCGTATTTATAACGATCGTGGTGAGGTTCGAATCAATGCGAAAGTCACACCTCGTATTTTACCGGGAGTTGTCGGTTTAAGTGAAGGTGCTTGGTATAACCCAGATAGCAACCGTATCGATCACGCGGGTAGCATTAACGTGTTAACGACACAACGCCCTTCACCTCTCGCTAAGGGTAATCCTTCTCACAGTAATCTTGTTGAAGTCGTCAAGGCGTAAGGAGTCTGGTTATGTCAACGCAATATGGTTTTTATATTGATTCAAGTCGTTGCACCGGCTGTAAAACCTGTGAACTGGCGTGCAAGGATTTTAAAAATTTATCCCCAGAAGTTAATTTCCGCCGTATCTATGAATATGCGGGTGGTGATTGGACAGAGCAAGATGGCGTTTATACACAGAACGTTTTTGCTTATTACTTATCTATTTCGTGTAACCACTGTGACGATCCCGCTTGTGCCAAAGTTTGCCCAAGTGGTGCGATGCATAAACGTGAAGACGGCTTTGTTGTCGTTAACGAAGATATTTGTATTGGTTGTCGCTATTGTCACATGGCTTGCCCTTACGGCGCACCGCAATTTGATGAAGTCAAAGGTCATATGACCAAATGTGATGGTTGCTATGAACGTGTAGCGGAAGGTAAAAAACCGATTTGTGTCGAATCTTGCCCACTACGTGCATTAGATATGGCACCGATTGAAGAGTTACGCGCTAAATATGGTGATTTAGCTGAAATCGCCCCACTTCCTTCAGCAAAATACACCAAGCCAAATATTGTCCTTAAATTAAATGCCAATAGCCGTCCTGTGGGTGATACCACTGGTCATCTGGCAAACCCAGAGGAGGTGTAAGATGGTGGGATTGCATGAATGGCCACTAATGTTTTTTACCGTTATCGGTCAAAGTGTTGCTGGTGCTTTTATTATTATGGGATGCGCTATTCTTTCGGGTAAGCTCTCTGCAGAAATGAACCGAAAAGTGCATTACAGCATGTTTGGACTCTGGGCATTAATGGGAATTGGTTTCTTGCTCTCCATGATGCATATGGGAACGCCACTACGTGCATTTAACTCATTACTTCGTCTAGGTCACTCATCATTAAGTAATGAAATTGCCAGCGGTTCAATTTTCTTTGCACTAGGTGGTATTTACTGGTTACTAGCTGTACTTAATAAAATGCCAGCTACATTAGGTAAATTATGGGTCGCACTGGTTATGGTATTAGCCGCATTATTTATTATGGCGATCTCTCGTGTATACCAAATTGATACTGTTCCAACGTGGTATAACAGCTACACCACATTTAATTTTGTGCTGACTGCCTTTATTGGTGGCCCTATTTTAGCGGCACTTTTACTACGCATTGCGGGTTTTAACCTCAATTGTGTCAGTGCATTGCCATTATTAAGTGTTATCGCGATTGTTGTGAGTGCCATTGTGGCAACATCACAAGGTTTTGAATTAGGTTCTATTCAAACTTCTGTGCAAAAAGCGGTAGATTTAGTTCCTAACTATGGTGCTTTAATGGGCATTAAATTAGTGGCTTTAGTTTTAGGCCTAAGTTGCTGGATTGCTCCACTGTTACGTAAAAATAACCCTTCTGTTGCTTTGTTAGCATTGGGCTTTATTTTAGTGTTTGCCGGTGAGTTTATAGGACGCGGTGTGTTCTATGGTTTACATATGACTGTCGGTATGGCGGTGGTTGGTTAATTCCTTCCCCATTTAAACCGCTGTAATAGTTAAAAAGCACTCTCTTTTTACCTGTTATGGCGGTTTTCCTTTTATATTACGGTATCGCTCTTTTTTAATCTTCGTCATTATGTTTAGATAGAAAATCGCATATAGTAAAGACAATAAATCTAAGCGGATTATAAAAATATTATGGAACAACAACTTATTACTGATATTTCTCTCACTGCCCGTATTTTAGGCGCTGCGTTTTATTACGCACCTACAGAGAAAAGTGACATTGTCGAGCTGCTGTCTAGTCAAAAGTGGGTTGAAGAATGGCCTTATGGCAGTGATGAAGAAAATCAATGCATTGCTAACCTTCTTTCACAAACCACATTAGCAGAAGAAACTTTAGCACAGGCATATCAACGTTTATTTGTCGGCCCTTACGCACTACCTGCGCCACCTTGGGGCTCTGTTTATCTTGATCACGAAAATGTATTATTCGGTAACTCAACATTAGATTTACGCGAATGGATGCTAGAAAACGGCATTGATATTGCGTTAACTCAAAATGAGCCAGAAGATCACTTTGGTTTAATGGTGATGATGGTGGCATGGATTGCAGAAACTCGCCCTGAAAAATTAAATGAGCTATTAGCTGAACATCTTCTGCCATGGGCTTATCGTTATTTAGAGAAATTATCTCTACAAGGCGCATTCCCTTATTATGAAGGCCTAGCCATGCTGGCGACATTAACACTAAAAAACTGGCAATCTCAGTTAAATGTCACCCCTGCTGAAAAGCAATTATTTTGCTAATAACAAAATAGTGTTATTAATAGACCAGCCTTAATGGCTGGTTTTTTTTATCATTTTATTTTTAGATAACATATTGAACGTTCATCTTTTTTTATCATTTTTATACTATTTTTACACCGCCCATCCCTTTTTTATCAACATCTTTACAGCCCATTAAGTACGCTCATTCAATCTAAATAGTAAAAGGATTGTTCTGATGCTGATATTTGGTGCTGTGGCATTAGTTGTTTTGCTCACTGCTTATCTTATCTATGTGTTATTTAACGCAGAGGCATTTTAAAAATGGCAACAACGATGTGGATATATCTTGCTGTTTTTCTGATCACATTATTTGTGATGGGGAAAATGCTTGGACATTACTTAGCTCGCCTTATTGAAGGTGACTTACCTCATTGGGTTACTCAAACTGAACATGTTATTTGGCGTTGTTGTGGTTTTAAACCCGCAGGAAAAACAATCCAGCCGATGAGCTGGTATCACTATATGATCGCCCTACTTATTTTTAATTTAATGGGCGCAATTCTATTATTTGTCATATTGCTTAACCAAGGCTATTTACCTTTAAATCCTCAATTTGCCCCTAATATGAGTTGGGATTTAGCGTTAAATACCACAATTAGCTTTATCACAAATACGAATTGGCAAGCTTACAGCGGTGAAACGGCTGTCAGTTATTTAAGTCAAATGACGGGGCTTGCCGTACAAAATTTTTTATCTGCAACAACAGGTATTGCTGTTGCCTTCGTTTTAATTAGAGCATTAACTCAATCTTCTTGTGCCTCATTAGGGAATGCTTGGATCGATATTGGGCGTATTACGTTATATGTTTTATTGCCTTTAGCAGTTATTTGGTCGCTGTTATTTGTTAGCCAAGGCGTTATACAAAATTTTCATCCTGCGGTATTAAGTCAAGGTCTTGATGGACACCAACAATGGTTACCAATGGGGCCTGTTGCATCTCAAGAAGCAATTAAACTCTTGGGTACAAATGGTGGTGGTTATTTTGCAGCAAACTCTGCACATCCTTACGAAAATCCAACGTCATTCAGCAACTTCTTGCAGATCCTTGCCATATTTCTTATTCCTACTGCCTTATGTTTTGCCTTTGGTCGTTTAAGTGGGATGCAACGCCAAGGCTATACCTTACTTTGGGCTATGACGTTAATTTTCATTGTTGCTGTTGCTGTGATCACTTGGGCTGAATGGCAAGGAAATCCAGAGCTTATCTTTGCTGGTACAGATAGCTCACTGAATATGGAAGGCAAAGAAACACGCTTTGGCATAATCGGTAGCGCGATTTTTGTTGCTGTCACAACCGCGGCATCTTGTGGTGCAGTCAATGCCATGCATGATTCATTAACAGCTTTAGGTGGCATGGTGCCAATGTGGTTAATGCAAACCGGAGAAGTGGTCTTTGGCGGTGTGGGATCAGGATTTTACGGCATGATCCTCTATGTATTATTAGCTGTATTTATCGCGGGATTAATGGTTGGGCGAGCACCTGAATACCTCGGTAAAAAGATTGGTGTTGCTGAAATGAAATGGGTAGCGGTTGCTATTTTAATCTCTCCAGCCGTGGTTTTATTAGGTACAACCCTCGCCTTATTTACTGATATTGGTCGCGAGGCCATTTTAAATCCAGGTCCTCATGGTTTTAGTGAAGTGCTATATGCCTTTACTTCTGCTGCGAATAATAACGGCAGTGCCTTTGCTGGACTTAATGCCAGCTCACCTTTTTACAATCTATTATTAGGGCTCGCCATGTTGATTGGTCGCTTCGGTGTCATGTTACCGGTTTTAGCTATTGCAGGTAGTTTAGCCGTGAAAAAACGTCAGCCAGAAAGCTTGGCAACTCTCTCTACCACTTCACCGCTATTTATTTTGTTATTGATCCTCACTGTATTAATGATCGGCGCTCTGACCTTTGTTCCGGCATTAGCACTTGGCCCTATAGCAGAACATTTACAACTGTTTTGGGCTAAATAAGGAAACGTATCATGAAAACAACGCAACTTTTTGACAGAAAAACCGTGATGTCGGCTTTCTTTGATGCAATAAAAAAATGCACACCTCAAGCACAATGGCGTAACCCTGTTATGTTTATTGTTTATGTTGGTGCGCTTTTAACTAGCGGAATTTGGATTGCTTCACTGTTAGGTTATCTCCCTAATGATAATCACTTTACTTCACAAGTAATGATTTGGTTATGGGTGACATTGCTATTTGCCAATTTTGCTGAGTCATTAGCAGAAAGTCGAAGTAAAGCGCAAGCAGCGAGCTTACGTGGCGCCAAACAACAATCCAAAGCAGTACGTTTACATCATGCAGATATTAATGCCTCGAAAGAAACCGTGGACTCATTCTCACTGCATAAAGGTGATATCGTTTTAGTCAATGCTGGTGAAGTAATTCCTTGTGATGGTGAAGTGATTGAAGGTGGTGCTTCTGTTGATGAAAGTGCGATTACAGGGGAATCAGCGCCTGTGATCCGTGAGTCAGGCGGTGACTTTTCTTCTGTAACGGGAGGAACTCGAGTATTGTCAGATTGGCTGATTATTCGTTGCACTGCGGAAGCTGGTAATTCATTTCTCGATCGCATGATTGGGATGGTGGAAGGCGCTAAACGTAGAAAAACGCCAAATGAAGTGGCTTTAACTATCCTATTAACCGCTCTGACACTGATTTTCTTGTTGGCTTGCATTACCCTTTATCCATTTAGTGTTTTTGCTGTCGAGTTTCAAGGACATGGCGCTGTTATTTCAGTAGTAACTTTGATTGCTTTGTTAGTATGTTTGATCCCTACCACGATCGGTGGATTGCTTTCATCGATTGGTGTGGCGGGTATGAGCCGAATGCTTGATGCCAATGTAATTGCAACCAGTGGACGCGCTGTGGAAGCTGCAGGTGATGTTGATGTCTTGCTTCTTGATAAAACGGGTACCATTACACTGGGTAATCGCCAAGCATCTCGTTTTATTCCTCTTTCAGGTATTAGTGAAAAACAGCTTGCGGATGCCGCGCAGCTAAGTTCGCTTGCAGATGAAACACCTGAAGGCAGAAGCATTGTGATCCTCGCTAAACAGCGTTTCAATTTGCGCGAACGCGATTTAGCGTCAATTGGCGCTTCTTTTATTCCCTTCTCTGCAATGACAAGAATGAGTGGCGTTAATTTAGGTGAACGTTTGATCCGCAAGGGTTCTGTTGATGCTATTCGTCGCCATATTGAAGTCAGTCACGGTCATTTTCCTGATGAAGTAACCACAATAGTCGAACAAGTGGCAAGAACGGGTGGAACACCGCTGGTGGTGGTCGAAAATCAGAAAATCTTAGGTGTTGTTGAGCTTAAAGATATTGTGAAAGGTGGAATTAAAGAGCGTTTTGCTCAACTTCGCCAAATGGGTATAAAAACGGTCATGATCACTGGCGATAATCATCTTACGGCAGCGGCTATCGCAGCAGAATCGGGTGTTGATGATTTTCTGGCTGAAGCAACACCTGAGGCAAAATTGGCATTAATTCGTCAATATCAATCTGAAGGTCGATTAGTCGCAATGACCGGCGATGGTACTAATGATGCTCCTGCATTGGCACAAGCTGATGTCGCTGTTGCGATGAATTCGGGTACTCAAGCCGCCAAAGAAGCGGGAAATATGGTTGATTTAGATTCTAATCCAACAAAATTAATCGAAGTGGTGCACATTGGTAAACAAATGCTAATGACACGAGGTGCTTTAACTACATTTAGTATTTCCAACGATATCGCAAAATACTTTGCCATTATTCCTGCGGCTTTTGCAGTCACTTACCCACAACTCAATATGCTTAATGTCATGAACTTACATTCACCCGCATCTGCAATGTTATCTGCCGTTATTTTCAATGCCTTAATTATAGTCTTTTTGATCCCCCTAGCCCTTAAAGGTGTTCACTATCGCCCTGTTTCTGCGCACTCATTATTGCGCCGTAACCTCTCTTTATATGGGATCAGCGGGTTATTAGTCCCTTTTATTGGCATTAAAATCATCGATATGATCTTAGCGTTTATTGGGTTTTAAGGAGTTTTATATGCATCTATTTCGTTCATCTTTAGTGATGTTATTATTACTCACACTAATAACTGGGCTCGCCTATCCTTTACTTGTTACAGGATTAGCCAACCTTATTTTTCCATGGCAAGCAAACGGCTCTCTCGTGTATCAAGATAATAAACTTATTGGCTCTGAATTGATTGGGCAACAATTTACGCGGGATGATTATTTTAAGAGTCGTCCATCAATGACGTCAGAAATGCCCTATAACAGCCTGGCATCAGGAGCTAGCCAGCTAGCAACATCAAATCCATTACTTCTTAATGAGATAACTAAACGTATCCAAACATGGAAAAAAACAACGGATAATCAAGATGTTGTTCCTGTTGATTTAGTCACAGCATCAGGAAGTGGGCTTGATCCTCATATTTCATTACAAGCAGCTTATTATCAAATTGAAAATATTGCATATTCTCGCCAACTCACTAAAAATGAAATTGAGCAATTAATAAAAAACAATACAACATCACCATTACTGTCGTTTATGGGTGAACCTGTTGTGAATGTGTTTATGCTAAATCAGGCACTAGATAAATTAAGTGCAGAAAAACAGCAGAAAGTGAGTACTCAATAAAATGGAACTCGAAAAACAGTGGCAACGACCCTCACCCGATGATTTACTCGCTTCAACGCGAACAACAACTCGTGGACGCCTAAAAATATTTTTTGGCGCTTGTGCTGGCGTAGGGAAAACTTACGCCATGTTACAAGAGGCTCAACGCCTCCACCAGCAAGGTATTGATGTGCTTGCTGGTGTTGTTGAAACGCACCAACGGCAAGAAACGGCCGCGCTACTTCATGGATTGCCTTTATTACCACTACAGCGTATTCATCATCATGGAAGAAAGCTTGTAGCATTTGATTTAGATGCCGCATTAGCCAGACATCCGGCGGTGATCTTAATGGATGAACTGGCATTTAGTAATCCACACAAATGCCGACATCCTAAACGCTGGCAAGATGTGGAAGAACTATTGGATGCCGGTATTGATGTACTTGCCACAATAAACGTACAACACATTGAAAGTCTTAATGATATTGTGGGAAGCATTACAGGAATTCGTGTTCAAGAGACGATCCCTGACTATATTTTTGATAGTGCTGATGAAGTGGTTATGGTGGATTTACCGCCTGATGATTTACAACAACGTTTGCATGAAGGCAAGGTATATCTAGCCGGACAAGCAGAACGAGCCATCGAACACTTTTTTCGTAAAGGTAACTTAATCGCACTACGAGAATTAGCTTTACGTCGTATGGCAGATAGAGTTGATACACAAGTTAAAGAGTTTCGAGATAGCCAAGGAGCATCCCCTGTTTGGCACACCACAGATAGTCTAATGGTGTGTCTCGGTGCTCATGGTGGTAACGACAAATTAGTTCGCACGGCAGCTCGTTATGCTGCCGCCTTTGGTTGCCAATGGCATGCTATTTATGTTGAAACCCCTAAACTTCATCAAATTGGTGAGCACAAACGCCGAGCAATTTTGCACTCTTTAAAACTGGCACAACATCTAGGTGCAAGAACCGCGATCCTTTCTGATAACCAAGCTGAAAAAGCAGTGATCCGTTACGCCAGAGAACATAATCTTGGAAAAGTGATTATTGGTCAGCGTGCTTATCAAAAATGGCAATGGTTAAAACGCTGGATACGGATGCGGTTTGCAGAAAAACTAGCTCGCTATGCACCCGATCTTCATGTTATTAGCGTTGCTCTTAATGATGAGGATATCCGTTATAAAACCAAAACAGCACCACTGCAAAATGAAAAATGGCGACAAGAGATAAAAGGCTATCTTACAGCAATAGGAATATGTTTAGCGATCACCTTGTTCTCTCGCACATTTCTATTAGCACTTGATAAAGCCAATTTAGTGACACTCTATTTATTGGGTGTAGTATTAATTGCTCTCTTTTTTGGTCGTCGCCCTTCTATTTTTGCAGCATTAATCAATGTCATTAGTTTTGATTTGTTCTTTGTACAGCCTCACTTTTCACTTGCTGTACTCGATATGCAGTATTTGATCACTTTTACAGTCATGCTTATTGTAGGATTGGTAGTCGGTAATTTAACTGCGGGTATGCGTTATCAAACACGCGTTGCTCGTTATAGAGAGCAACGCACTCGTCACTTATTTGAAATGACAAGAGAGCTGGGACGCGCGGTAACATTACAAGACGTTGTTCGTACCAGTTACCATTTTTTATCGAGTGCGTTTGATGCAAAAGTTTGCTTATTGCTCCCCAACAAACAAGGTGAATTAATGCCTTTTCATGCCGAAGGTATGGGGCATTTACCTATTGATAATGGCATTGCGCGCTGGTGTTGTGATAAAGATCAAATTGCAGGTGCTGGTACAGATACGTTACCAAGTGTACCTTACCAATTACATCCTATTACCGCATCTCAACAAGTTTTAGCTATTTTAGCTATTGAACCTAATAATCTTCGCCAATTGCTTATTCCAGAACAACAGCAACTATTGCAAACCTTTAATGGTTTGATTGCTAATGCACTCGAACGATTACAACAAGCTGAAATTGCAGAACAATCTCGAATTAATATCGAACGGGAGCAATTAAGAAATGCATTATTAGCGGCGCTTTCTCATGATTTAAAAACACCGCTTACTGTGCTGTTTGGGCAATCAGAAATTTTGCTTCTCGATTTAAGTGCTGAAGGTTCATCCCATACAGAACAAGTTAACCAAATTCGACAGCAGATCCTCACAACCTCGCGGTTAGTCAATAATCTACTTGATATGGCACGTATTCAATCCGGTGGTATTGAAGTGAATTTACAATGGAATTCACTTCAAGAAATTACAGGCAGTGCCATTCGGTCACTCTCTTATTTACTTGATAAACATCCATTACAAATTGATATTCCTGCTGATTTACTGCTTTATTGTGATGGTAATTTAATTGAACGGGTTATCACGAATTTACTTGAAAATGCAGTAAAATATACGACTCCAAACACAAAGCTCGGAGTAAGAGCCTATATTGAAGCCTCTAAAATTCATGTTGAGGTGTGGGATGAAGGCAATGGCATTCCGACTGACCAACTACAACTTATTTTTAATAAATTTTCACGCGCAGTAAAAGAATCCGCAATTCCTGGTGTTGGCTTAGGTTTAGCGATATGTAGCGCGATTATTCGCTTACATGAGGGTGAAATTTGGGCTGAAAACAATAATTTTTCTGAAAACAATAATTTTTCTGAAAACAATAAAAAAGGTGGAGCAAGTTTCCACTTTGTTTTACCTTTAAAATCACTCCCTGATATTGATGAGATTGAAATAAAACAGTGACTCCATATAACATTTTAATTATTGAAGATGAAAAAGAGATCTTACGCTTTGTTCGGCTTGCTTTAGAGAACGAAGGATTTCGTGTTTATGAAGCCAGTGAATGCCAACGAGGATTAATTGAAGCTGCATCAAGAAAGCCTGATTTAGTTATTCTTGATCTTGGCTTGCCTGATAAAGATGGACTCTGTTTTATTCAAGACTTTCGTCAATGGAGTAGTACACCCGTTATCGTCCTTTCAGCCCGAGATTCGGAACAAGATAAAGTGAAAGCACTTGATGCAGGAGCGGACGATTATCTAACTAAACCTTTTGGTATTAGTGAGTTATTAGCTAGAGTTAGAGCATCACTACGCCGTTTTGTTAAACAAGAAAACGAAAACACACAATTTACTTTTGGCGATATTACGATTGATTGGGTTAATCGTATTGTTACTCGTCAAAATGAACCTATTCATTTAACACCGACTGAATTTCGTTTGCTAAGTGAATTGGTTAATAACAGTGGAAAAGTGCTTACTCAACGGCATTTAATGCAACATGTTTGGGGGCCTAATTTCGTTGAACATAGCCACTATTTACGCATTTATATGGGCCATTTACGCCAAAAACTAGAAACCGATCCCGCATGTCCTGTACATTTAATTACAGAAACGGGGATCGGTTATCGATTTATGCCGTAACTGATTCTTATGTTTCAGTGACTTTTCCTAAAAATAGTCTATGCTTCGTTTAGGCAGTCTGTTTTCATGAAGGTGTCATCAGGGGCGCTGTTGGTTAGCCAAAAACCCACCATCATTTTACTGTTCTCTTTGAGTATCACAGATTGACCTTCAGTTGTTGCATCACCATTAGGTTGTGTATATTCGTCTATTATTTGATAAAACACCATCAGGATTAAAAACAAAATGCTGTTTACTTCTATCTATTGTTAAACCAGTATTATTATCTAAAAAACGTTGATGCCCAAATAACAAATTATCTCTAATTGGTTTAACATCCATTATATCTCCATTATATCTATGCCAATTTTTTATTCTTTATTAAATTTCCTTTATCCTATTACTTTTTTTAATATTTTCATTATTTTCATAAAATTAGCCTTATTTAAAGTATATTTAAGATAATCAATAAAAATATATTAATCTCATTACTCTAATGATGGATAAGGTTGTTTATTACTGGATTTTACTTAATATCTTATCTTAAATGTATTATTTACCTTCGTGAATATTATTTATGAAATCTCATCGTTAAGTAAAAACACCAATATTAGATAATTAAATTAATAAAAAACCTATTCCCTTCTATATTTAATAATAGAAGAAAATAGGTTAATTTATCGATTAATATTTAAATTTATTAGGCCATCGCCGAAATGGTTTTTCTAAAACGTAATAATGCTAATGAGAAAAACACCGAGCCAATAACAATTAAGATAATAAATTGTGGCCACACAATAGAGAAGTCAGCACCACGATATAAAATAGCTTGAGCTAAGCTAACAAAGTGTGTGGTTGGCATTGTTTGCATTACATCCTGTACAAATTGAGGCATACTTTCTCGTGATGTCATCCCTCCAGATAACATATTTAATGGCAATAATACCATAATCATCAATAAACCAAATTGAGGCATTGAGCGTGCCATGGTTCCTAAAAAAATACCTATTGAGGTTGTCGCAAATAAGCTTAAAGCAACACCACACATAAACAGTAAAACAGAGCCTTCAATAGGAACATGAAGTAAAGATTTCACGACTAATACCAAAGAAATGGCTGATGCCAATAATACAACCAATCCCATTGACCATATCTTAGAAAGCATAATTTCAAAAGGAGTTACAGGCATAACCAATAAGTGTTCAATGGTGCCGTGCTCTCGCTCTCTTATTAATGCAGCCCCTGTTAATACTATCGATAACATAGTGATATTATTGATAATTGCCATAACAGAACCAAACCAAGATTGTGTTAGGTTTGGGTTAAAACTCATTCTAACTTCCAAATCAACAGGCAGAGGATCGTTGGTTCTATTTTTCGCTAAAAAGGTTTTTGCTTCACCCATGACAATGTTTTGAATATAGCTATTACCTAGGAAAGCTTGGCTCATTCTCGTTGCATCGATATTAACTTGTATTTCAGGTTTACGACCGGCTAAAAGATCACGCTGAAAATTAGGTGGAATATCGAGCGCAAAGGTATAAGCCCCTCTATCTAACAAACCATCAATTTGTTCAGGCGTAATATCAGCTGGAGGCAAGAAATAAGGCATATAAAAACTATTTACAATACGTGCAGATAGCTGTGATTTATCCTGATCAGCAACAGCTATTGGCGCGTGATGTAATGAGCCAGGCGTAACAGTTGCTGATGAATAAATTGATACCGTAAAAGCAAATACAATTAATGCCAGCATCGCTTTATCACGAGTGAGACTGAGTAGCTCTTTTACACCTAAATTAAACACATTTTGAATTGTGTGCCACATTTAAGCCTCCTGCTTTTTCAAGAAAAAGATACTCAACCCAATAACAATTGGGATGGTGATAAGCAAAGGAATAAAAGACCAAGGTAAATCAAAAAGATTTAATCCTTTAGAGAATGTCCCTCTTGAGATAGTTAAAAAGTGAGATGTAGGATAAATATGCCCTATCCATTTACCGATACCTTCCAGTGACGAAACAGGATCAATCATTCCTGAAAATTGTGTTGCTGGAATTAAGGTAATAATTGAAGTACCAAAAATTGCAGCAATCTGACTTTTCATAAAACAAGAAATAAGTAATCCCATTCCTGTGGCAATAGTGATATAGAGTAATGCCCCTAAAGAAAGCGTTAACATACTCCCTTTAAAACTCACCCCAAATACAAAGACCGAAAGCGCACAGAGCATAAAAAAGTTAAACATGCCCAATAAGATATAAGGAAATTGTTTACCTAATAAAAACTCTGCTTTGGTGATGGGGGTAACATAAAGATTAATAATAGAACCAAGCTCTTTTTCACGAACGACGCTCAACGCACTTAACATCGCAGGGATCATCATTAATAAAAGTGGAATAACTGCGGGTACAATTGCGGGTAAACTTTTTACATCCGGGTTATAGCGATAGCGAGTTTCTATATTAATAGGTGCCAACTTATCAACCACATTAGTGGGTTGACGCATAGCCATATCGAGCATCCATGTTGAATGCATTGCCTGAATATAACCACGAACAGTTTCAGCCCGATTAGGCATTGCACCATCAATCCAAACACCTATTTTTACCGTATGACCTTTAGCAACATCTCGTGCAAAGTTGGGTGGAATTTCAATCGCAACTGTAATATCACCACTACGTAGTCGCTTTTCTAGTTGGTCATAATCTGTGATTGGCGCTTTTTCAATAAAATAACGAGAGCCTGAAAGGTTTTGACTATATGCCTGACTTAGCCCTGTTTTATCTCTATCCATGATACCAAAACGTAAGTTTTCAACGTCCAAACTAATACCGTAACCCATAATAAACATCAGGATCACCGTACCTAATAATGCTAAAGTAAGACGCACAGGATCTCGGCGTAACTCCATACCTTCACGAATACTGTAGCTAAATAAGCGTCGTAAGCTAAATCGCTGCTTTAATGCTTTTTCTGCACTTTCATCACTAGATGCAGGAAGTTGCAGGCTTTTTTCATCAAGTTCAGGTGCTTCTTGTTCACCTGATGCCTTTTTAAGGTAATCAATAAAGACTTCTTCAAGCGTATCAAATTGACTATTTTTAACTAAGTTTGCAGGTGTATCTGTCACTAATACTTTACCAGCATGCATCAATGACATTCGGTCACAACGCGCTGCTTCATTCATAAAGTGAGTTGATATAAAAATAGTGACACCGTCACGTCTAGATAGATCAACCATCAAGTTCCAGAACATATCTCGCGCAATGGGGTCAACTCCTGAAGTGGGTTCGTCAAGGATCAGCATTTCAGGTTTATGAATAACAGCGACAGCAAGCGACAAACGTTGACGAATACCTAATGGCAAACCATCAGGAAGAACATCTTCAACATCGGTTAAATTAAAACGCTCACTCATTGCCTTAACTTGTAGAGGAATTTCTTCTTCTGGAATATGAAAGAGCTTGGCGTGTAACTCAAGGTTTTGTCGTACAGTCAATTCACTATAAAGTGAAAATGCTTGTGACATATAACCAACACGACGACGAGTTTCGATATCTTTAGGATCAACTTCTTGACCAAATAACCATGCTCGCCCTTCACTTGCTTCTAGTAAACCGGTTAGCATTTTCATGGTGGTTGATTTACCACAACCATTCGATCCTAAGAAACCAAAAATTTCTCCTTTAGGAATACGAAAGCTAACATGGTCTACGGCAACAAACTGACCAAAACGCATGGTTAGATCTTTAGCTTCAATGGCAATCACATCATCGTCACTTTTATCTCTTGGCGGGATAATAACTTTTTGATGATCCTTTTTCTTTTCTTCAGGTAACAACTCGATAAAAGCTGCTTCTAATTCATCCGTCTGAGTTTGTGCTTTTAATTCATTGGCATGACCCGTAGCTAAAACTTTTCCGGCATCCATAGCCACCAACCAATCAAAACGTTCAGCTTCTTCCATATAAGCGGTCGCAACTAATACGCTCATATTTTTTTGACGCTTACGTATACGATTAATTAATTCCCAAAATTGTGCCCGTGATAATGGGTCAACCCCTGTAGTAGGTTCATCAAGGATCAACAATTCCGGATCATGAATAAGCGCACAACATAAACCTAGTTTCTGTTTCATTCCTCCAGAAAGTTTACCCGCAGGCCTATCTCTAAATGGCGCTAAACCGGTACTTTCAAGTAAGTCATTTATGCGTTCTGCCCGTTCTTGTTTTGATTGACCAAATAAACGGCCAAAGAAATCAACGTTTTCAAAAACAGAAAGTGTGTGATAAAGGTTTTTACCTAACCCTTGAGGCATATAAGCAATGCGAGGACAAACGGCTCTTCGATGTTCAACATCATTCATATCGCCTTTTAAAACAATTACTTGTCCTGTTTGAATCTCTCTCGCACCAGAAATAAGAGAGATCAAACTCGATTTTCCTACGCCATCAGGGCCAATTAACCCGACCATTTTTCCCGCAGGAATAGCCAATGTCACATCATCAAGCGCTTTGGTATCGCCATAATGTTGGGATACATGAGTCAATTCAATGATATGAGAATGACTTTGCGTTCTCATTGTTTGACTCATTGTGGTAATTTCACCTCTAAATCAGTTGGCCAAGATTGGTTGTTATCTAAGCGAATATAAGCTCGACCAGGTAAACCAGTTTTGACATATTCAAGGTGTTTTTCAAGTAATTCAGGTGCAATACGAGCTCTTACACGGAACATGAGTTTTAATCGCTCATTATCCGTTTCAACAGTTTTGGGTGTAAATTGAGCGACACTGGCAACATAGGTTGTTTTAGCAGGAATAACGATATGAGGTGCGGCATCTAAAATAATGTGAACTTCACTTCCTAATGCAGCTTTACCTGCGGCTTCTGTTGGTAAAAAGAAAGTCATATACACATCACTTAGATCGACCATATTTAATACACGACCGCCAGCACCTAAAACTTCACCAGGCTCTGCTACGCGATACTGAACACGACCGTTACGCGGTGCTTTTAAAATACTGTCATCCAATTCCGCCAGAATACGTCTTTCGGTTGCTGTTGCTGCATCCACTTTTGTATTGGCTTGAATGATCCCCGCTTTAGCCGATTCTATTGCGGCAATAGTCGCGGTTTCTTGAGCCTTAGCGGCTTCAACCGCTGCTCTTGCTCCTTCTGTTCTTGCAATATCATCATCTAATTGTTGAATAGAAATGGCATTCGTTTTTACTAATGCACGAGAACGGTTAAGTCTTTTTTGTGCAGCATCAAGCTCAGCAATACGTTGACGAACGACAGCTTGGGCTGCAAGTTGTTCACTTTTACGTTGTGATAATGCAGATTGCGCAGTGACCACACTACTTTTTGCTTGGTTTAATTGAGCTTGAACTTCATGAAGTTGTTCTTTAAGTGTTCGAGTATCCATGTTTGCTAGCACTTCACCCGCTTTAACAAAATCACCTTCTTGAACTAAAATAGAGTCTATTCTTCCCGGACTTTTCGTTGAAATATCAATTTCTGTTGCTTCTATTCTCCCATTACTTTGAGCAAATCCTGAAGGAAGTGTTGGCGCTTGAGATTTCCACCAAAAAATTCCCGCAGCAACAACTGCGACGAGAATGATGCTATAAACAAAAAAACGACTCTTTTTTTGATTTTTCATATAAATTATTTAACCTTCCTTTAGCCATAAAAGAATACCAAAAATATGTTTATCCGCTGTATGTAAGAAAATAGTTAAACAATGAGACGTATTAGTTTTTTTATTTTATATCTATTTAAAAATAGTTCATTTGTGTTGATAAAGCTAACTCACTCACTATAAAAAAATAAAATTTTAAATCCTAACCTTATGAATTATAAATGTTATGTCATTATAATAGAGCTTTAACTCAAATTAATGTAGTACTTTTATCACATAATCCACCATCTATTTTTGATTATTCGAGGAAACACACAAATTGTATATAGAAAATCTATTCTCGTTACATTCAAATACAAATGAAATAGTAACAAATCGTTATCAATTGCTCGTTAATATTAAAATATTACTTAATTTTTTCATAAGAATTCAATTTTAAATTGAGTTATTTTCTAATTTAAAATTATCATAAACTGTATTTATCATATAATTTAATAAATTTTATATTTTAAATCTCATCATATAAAATAAAAACAAAAAGTAAAAATGACATTATTATTTTTGTTTTTAAAAAAATATTATTAGCTGCAATTTATCTTTATTCCCTTTATTAAGAAAAAAAACACTAAAAAATACAAAGTATTGATTTTCTTTAATTAAAAAATAAAAGCAAACTATTACATGATGAAGATCGACAAATTAAAAAGAAATTTGAGTGTTCAGACCACTTATGTCTTAAACTTTTTATATAGTGATTATTGCAGTTAGTTATCAAAGTACGTTGATGCAATTAATTAGAATTTAAGATCAAGATCGTAAAATCCAGATGATGACATCAAATCAATTTTAATTAAAAACAAGAAGGATTATATGAATAATATAAAGTATAAACTCGCCACAATGACACTTTGCACTCTATTTGCTACCTCTGTTTTTGCAAATACCGATACACCAATTCGCCTTGTTATTCATGGTGGTGCAGGAACAATCACTAAAGACACCATCACGCCAGAACAAGAAAAAGAGTACAAAGAGAAACTAACCGAAGCATTAAATGCTGGATATGCTGTTTTAAATAGTGGAGGCACTAGCATAGAAGCCGTCCAAAAATCCATTAATGTTATGGAAGATTCACCATTATTTAATGCAGGAAAAGGTGCCGTTTTTACCCATGATGGTCGTAATGAACTTGATGCTTCTATTATGGATGGTAAAACCCGTAAAGCTGGCGCTGTTGCGAGTGTAACTACGGTTAAAAACCCAATTAACGCGGCCATTGCGGTGATGGAAAAAAGTCCACACGTTATGATGGTATCAAATGGCGCTGACCTTTTTGCTAAAGAACAAGGACTTACTATTGTTGATCCTTCCTATTTTAGGACTGAACATCGTTGGCAACAACTTCAAAAAGCGATAGAAAAAGAACAAGTTGTCTTAGACCATGATGGTAAAACAGCCGCCCTTTTTATTGATCCTATGATGTACGATTATAAATATGGCACCGTAGGTGCAGTCGCTCTTGACCAACATGGTAATTTGGCTGCGGGAACTTCTACGGGAGGAATGACAAACAAGCGTTATGGCCGAGTTGGCGATTCCCCAATTATTGGTGCGGGTAACTATGCTGATAATGAAACCGTTGCTGTATCTGCTACAGGATCTGGTGAAATGTTTATCAGAACATTGACTGCCTTCAATATTGCAGCCCAAGTTAAATATAAAAATTTACCTTTAAAAGAAGCCGCTCAAAATGCACTTGATGAAGTTAAAGCCATTAATGGTAGTGGTGGTGTTATCGTATTAGATAAAACAGGTAACTACACAATGAGTTTTAATTCTGAAGGTATGTATCGTGGCACAATTGGTAATGACGGAAAACCTGTCGTCGCAATTTATAAAGAGTGATTTAAACATCTATTGATTATTTTGCACCCAATTTTTACTGCTATCTTCATTATTTTCAAGTCGATAAAAAGTGAAAATTTGGGTGCGAAAATGGCATAATCTCCCTTTTCCTCCTATTATTCCTTACTTTTTTTCTTAACGTTATTTAACGCTATTTTTTCCTTAACTTAACTTGATGGTTATTTACCCCAAAGGCGCTCACCAAACAATCAAATTGATGGCAAAACAAACAAGATCGTTTCTACTTATTAAAATGATCCTTTGAAAAAGTAGCTTTTTTCTTTTTTGGATCTGTTAGAATATTCATTATGGTTATGTTGATTGAATAAGGAAATCACAGTGGAATTTCACCACGACGATCAGGAGTTAACACCTGAAACATCGCTAGTTTTGTCTGAAAAACAAGCATTATTGGATCTGAATGCAACATTCACCTCGCCTGCTCATACCAATCCTGCAATGGCATATTTAATGAGTTTGGGTTCAAAACGTAGTCGTCAAACAATGGGATCGTTTTTAACTATTGTTGCTAAGATGATCGGTTTTTCTTCTCTTAAAAATTGCCAATGGGGAGCACTTCGTCGTCATCATATTCAAGCTATTATTGATATGTTATCTGATGCCAATAAGGCCCCTGCCACTATCAATACTTATCTTGCTGCGTTAAAAGGTGTCGCTTTAGAAGCTTGGGCAATGAAACAAATGGATACTGAAAGTTATCAGCATATCCGCCAAGTTAAATCGGTAAGAGGAAGTCGATTACCTAAAGGCCGAGCACTCACTAGCAGTGAAATTCGCGCTTTATTCAGAAGTTGTGAAAAAGACAATTCATCGAAAGGTTTAAGAGATGCTGCAATATTAAGTGTGTTATTAGGCTGTGGATTACGTCGTTCAGAAATAGTGGCTATCAATTACGAGCACATTCAATTTCGAGATCAAGCTTTTCTTGTTAGAGGTAAAGGTAATAAAGAACGTATATCTTATATGCCCGATGATACTTGGGATCGCGTTCAACTATGGATTGATGAAATAAGAGGCACACAAGATGGTCCTCTTTTCACTCGTATTCGCCGATTTGATGATGTCACCGATGAGCGGATCACCGATCAAGCTATTTACTATATTTTAGAAACTCGACAACAAGAAAGTGGTATTGATAAATTTGCTCCTCATGATCTACGAAGAACATTTGCTTCTGCAATGCTTGATAATGGTGAAGATATTGTCACTGTAAAAGATGCCATGGGACATGCCAGTATTATGACGACTCAACGTTACGATAGGCGTGGCGATGATCGACTAAGAAAAGCAGCTAGACATTTACGTTTTTAAGTTTTTTAAATAACTTACTTTTGATAAAATTTAATAATAATCCCAAGCCATTGAATTAATGATAATTTGGGATTTGTTTTTACTTAAAATTTATCTGAAAGGCGGTTCATTAAAAGTTCTCAATTTACGAGAATGTAAGCTACCCTCCTCTTGTTTAAGCAATTCAATAGATTCAATACCAATTTGTAAATGCTCTGATACTGCACCTTCATAAAAATGATTAGCCTGACCGGGTAATTTAATTTCACCATGTAAAGGTTTATCAGATACACATAATAATGTGCCGTAAGGAACTCTAAAACGATAACCTTGTGCTGCGATTGTTGCACTTTCCATATCAACAGCAACGGCGCGACTTAAATTAAATCGTCTAGCTGAGACAGAAAAACGTAATTCCCAGTTACGATCGTCTGTTGTTACAACAGTTCCTGTTCTTAATCTTTGTTTTATTTCATGCCCCGGTTTTCCACTAATTATTTTTGTTGCATCGTAAAGCGCGCGCTGCACTTCAGCAATATTAGGAATTGGAATATCAGGTGGTAATACGTCATCTAAAATATGATCATCACGTAAATATGCATGCGCTAATACATAATCGCCAAGTTGTTGGCTTTCACGTAAACCACCACAATGGCCAATCATTAACCAAACATGAGGGCGTAAAACAGCTAAATGATCGCAAATTGTTTTTGCATTTGAAGGCCCTACACCAATATTAACTAATGTTATTCCTGGACCTTCTTTTGCAATTAAATGGTAGGCTGGCATTTGATATTTTTTCCAAGTTAAATCGGATATTAACTTTTCAGGATCAACAGTTTCAGCCGTAATTTGCTGAAAGCCAGCACAAGAAAGCGCGCAATATGGACTATTTTTGTCTGCGACTTGTTCACAAGCCCAACGAACAAATTCATCAACATAGCGGTTATAGTTAGTGAATAAAATATAAGGTTGAACATCTTCAGGCAATGTACCTGTGTAATGTTTTAAACGAGCCAATGAAAAATCTGTACGCAAAGCATCAAAATGAGAAAGTGGTAAAACATCCCTATCACAAATTAATCCATCAGTAATTTCGTCACCAATTTTAGATAAGTCAGTTGTCGGGAAATATTTAGCTAAAGAAGCACTCATTTTTCTATCAAAGCCAATGCCTGTTCCATCAATGACAAAAGGATAAGGAATTTCTTGTTTTGAGGCGCTGACTTCAAAAGTTGTATAGTAAGCATCAGCAATAAGTTGCAATTGTTCTGACAAATAATTCTCAAATAAAGCGGGATTAGTAATAGTGGTAGAATAAGTTCCTGAGCGAGATAAACGTCCATAAGCTCTCGTTTTATCTTCTGTTTTTGTTTTACCAAACCAATATACCGTTAATTGAGGATAAGCAAATAATCCTTCAGCTCTTTGTTTTACATCGGGTAATTTTCCATCTTGTGCGTAATCAACAATTGCATTACGTAATGCATCAACAGCATTTTGATATTGTTCTTTTAGTTTGGTAATAACTGCTTGGATTTCAAGGTGATGAGGTTGCGACATAAAAAAGAGCCTCTTACTTATTATTAATTTATAACCATAATAGCAAGAAGCCCAGATTTGCCAAAGAATAAGATTAATAAAATCTATATGTGCATTCTCCATCTAAAGAGAATAGCTCTCCATTATTTAATTGTAGCGAGATGTCAATACTATCTTCATTAATTATTTTATTTCGATACAATAGATCTAGGAATTTCTTACCTAGGTTTGGTTCTTTTTCATTTAGTTGATTTTTTATCTCTTGGATCTTGTTATCTAAGCCTTTATCATTATTTGGCTCTAGGTTATTATTAATAGCCACCATATCATACATAAAATTATATAACTTACTTTCAAATGGTTTAGCCAAGATAATATTATTATTTTCTTTATCGCTACTTTTTTTTAAATATTTTATTTTTAGTTCTATTCGATTATCAGAAAGACTCTTTATACTATAAACTTTTTCTTGCTTAATAATATCATCGCCTGAAAAAGATGTTGTCAATGTGTAGTAATCAAGATCAGTATTATATGACTTAATTAAGGTGATACCTTCTTGATTTAGTAAATAGTAGATTGCCTTTTTATTTTTCTCTGATAAATTTTGTATTAAAGATTCAAATTGTTGCATTGCCTCATCTTGATTTTTGCTTTTTATTTTTTCACCATTGACAATATAAGTATCTCTATTTATATCGTTTCTGAGTGCCTTTTTTATATCTAAATTAGGATCATTCTTATCTATTGTTTCGTTTACGTTTATGAGCCTGCTTATTGCATAAAAATCAACTTGATTAAAATTAATTTTATTAAGCTCTAAATCTATTTCGCCAGAACTTATTTTCTTATCTAGCTCAAGATATAACTCAGCAAAAATCAGTTCATCATTCTTACTTTCTCTCTCATTTTGTTCTAATTTTTCATATAGACATTTTAGTGCAACTTCATTGGAAAAAATTGATGAATGTCGATTAAATATATTAATTATTTTTAATATTTTACTAATTTGTTTATCATCTACATCCTTTATAAAAATATTATAATCATCAATTAAAATTGTAATATTTTTCTTATTATCTAAACCATTATCAATCCTAATTCCTATCTTTTCTTTATATGCATCTGAGGACATAGCTTTTAACATTAAAAAGTCATATGCCATTTTAAAATAGTTCTTATCATTCGATTGTTCTTTAGACACAATATTTTCAACTATTTTTAGTGCTTTTTCTCTTTTGTTTGATTGGAACCAATCTTTTATTTTATCCCACAAAGACATAACATCTTTTATTTTTTTTCCTTGTGATATTCTTAATATTTGTGAAGTAGAAATATCATTTTTATTAATTTTCATATTCATAGAAAATTCCTCTCAAATAATTAAATTATATTAAGAGAAGAACATTTTTATTGAAATTATTCTATAAAAAATCATCCAATATAAATTAAACAAGTCGTATTTCCTTGAAGTTATGGGATTAAAAAACTTAATACGATAGGCAATGTAATTGCAGCAAACATTGTCTGAGATGTAATAATTCCCGCCATTAACTCAGAGTCCCCCCCTAATTGACGAGTTAAAATATAAGAAGTTGGTGCTGTTGGAATAGAGAAGAAAATAACTAAAAGCATCATAACTAATGAAGATAGACCTAGAAAATAAGCAACGCTATACGCGATTATCGGTACTATAAGCAAACGGGTAACAGTGTTAATACCAATCATTTTGCTTTCTGCTTTTAGTGTTGATAGATGCAATGCTGCACCAATACAAATAAGGCCTAAAGGTAAACTCGTTGCAGCTAACAATTTCAAGAATTGATCACTACCAAAAGGAAGCCCAATCCCTGACAAATTTATTATGATGCCAATAACACAAGAGATAATTAAAGGGTTTTTTATGATAGGCAGTATCAGCTGACGCGAAGTCACATTTTGCCCTGCTGTTAAACAAAGTACCGAGGTCACATTTGATAGGGGAACTAGTGTTGCTAGAATCAAAGCCGCTATTCCCAAACCTTCAACTCCAAATAAATCAGCAACAATAGCTAAGCCTAGATATGTGTTAAACCGAATATTGCCTTGAACAATAGCACCAAAGCGACCAGCAGACCACCCTGTTATTTTTTTCAAGATAATGCATAATATAGTGACAATTAAAACGACAGAAAAAATAGTACCAGCAAGGTGAGGTAATTGTGGATCAGATAAAGGAGCATTTGCCAAGCTATTAATCAATAAGGCTGGAAAAAGTAAAAAATAGTTAAGTTTTTCAGCCCCAACCCAAAATGCAGGTTCAAACGTTTTATTTCTTCTTAAAATTGCACCTAGCGCAATTAACGCAAATAACGGCCATAACGTTAATAACACATTTTGCATAATATTTATCCCAAAGATACCGTGATACTTTACAATATCGCAACATCATGAGGATTGCTATTTTATCTTATTAATATAAAAGCTAATTCAAAAAATGATAAAAATAAATTTATACCGCATTTTAAGAAAAGCTTTTTTATTATTAGTCCATTATAAAAAAACCATCCTTTTAAGATCGTCGAAATACAAGCAACTAATCTAAATCAATGTACATGCGGTAACAATGTAAACTTGCTTTCGCTAAATCAGAATAATAATCATGCTCTTCTAATGCTTTAAAACCCTGTTTTAAATAAAATAATACTGCATTAGGTGTTGCATCTAAAAATAATTTGGATTGTCCTCTTTTAATTGCCTCATGCTTCAGTTGCTTTAAAATTAATCCTGCAAATCCTTTTCCCATGTATTCAGGTAATGTAAAAATGGCTTCAGCAAAACCCGTTTTAACATCTAAAAAACCCGAAGCAACAGGAATATTGTATTCTTGATAATCAATCACATAAAATGGATTATCAATAATAGCCTGCCGATATCCTTCAGGCATCTCATCAGGAGTCCAAGCGGCTAAAATCTCTGATGGATAAACATTCTCACAACCAAATCGCAGTGCTTGATTTCGTAAATACCACAACCTTTTGGCTTCCTGTGGTTCAGCGAGTCTAAGTTGAATCATACTCATTTCCATCTTATTCATTAGAATTAAGAGCCTCAAATTAGTAAAATGATTTATTCTAACAATGTATTTTAAATTTTAATTTTTTAGTGTTACTTTTTTTAAGAGCGTGATATGTTTTTGCAGAAGGAATAATGTAAGGAAATCTTATGCCTAATTCAATATTACCTTCTTCAATAAAAAAAACCTCCTCGTTTGTTGCGGGTTCTCCGCTCCCTTTTTATTATCAATGCATCTCAAGTGCAATTAGAGAAATCTACTTTTCCAAAATTTCACTTATTCACCATAATGGATATCAAGCTGAAAATACACATCCAAAGTTAATTCTATGTAGTCATCGGAACAGTGCTTTTGATGGCTACATTGCATTAAAGGCATTTCCTCAAGCTCAAGCTTTAGCATCAATTCAATTATTAAATAGTCGTTTAATGAGAACTTTTTTTACAGGTATTCCTGTAGTTAGAAAAAAGGATAGACAACGTTTAGGTGTAAATGCAAATACATTTTCAAGTCCTTCAGATGCTGCAATTGCGCATATAAAAGCAGGTGGAAACTTACTCTTATTCCCTGAGGGCAGTAGTGAGTGGGGTTTCCAGCCATTACCTTATCAACGAGGGGCAGCAAGAATTATTAGAACACTAATCAGTGAGGGAGTAGTTTTTGATATTATCCCTATGGGCTTGTTTTATATAGCCCCTGATAAATTCAGTTCAAAAGTTGAAGTTTATATTGGCGAAAATATTTTTATAAATTCACAAAAAGATAATTTGTCAACCAGAGAGTGGGAACAAAATATTCATACTGAAGTTTCTACAGCACTAAATAAAATTTCCGTTAATTGTCCAAACATTGATATTTTTGAGAAGGCATCAGCCTATGCTTTTAATAAAAATAAGGACGGTCATTCTTATGCTGAATCCTTTACTGACTATCAAAATAACCTATATCAATCAAATAATGACAATCAAAATATAGAAAAAAATTCTCAATCTTCTATATTACTTTGGCGTTATACTTCATTTTTATTTATGTATATTTTATTTCCAATATTATTATCGTCATTTATTGCATCTCGTTTTGCTGATGCCCGTAATACCATTAGCTTTTTCAAAATATTAGGAGGCGCAATAGCGGCTGCAATTTGGATCCCAATCTTAATCATGCTCCTATTCTTTTTCCCTATATTTATTGGTATAAGTTTAGCTAGTGCGCTATTCGGTTTTATCTTAATAAGGAAGAAAGGCGCTCAAATATGTTAACCATGAAAACCAGAGTGCTTTTTAACCATTTATTTTCTCTACAACTGTTTATTATTTGGGCATTAGGAACTTACGGAAGTTGGTTAACGAATGCAACAGAAATGTTGCCCCCCATATTTTTAGGCTCTTTTTTATGGGTAACACTCGTTTTTGTTGGGTACAAAACACAACAAGCAACCTCTTATTCTCGATTCTATTGGTTTGGTTTATTACAACTGATTGCTTGTTGGACTATTTTTCCTCTGTTTAAATCGATTCGCTATGGTTTATATCAATGGAGTTTTGATGATATTTTATATAAGTTAGATAAATTCCTATGGGTTGGAAAAAGCTTGCCAGAATGGACAATTTATTTACAGTCAGGCTGGCTAAGTGAATTTCTTTCTTTTTGCTATTTTAGTTTCTACTTCTTGATTATTGGCAGTGCCCTTTTCTTCTTTTTTAGCCGAAATAATATACTGACTAAAAACTATTTTTTCGGCTTAATGCTAATGTATTTTTTCGGCTTTATTGGTTACTTTTCTATCCCCGCAGCCGGCCCTTACTCTGCTTTTCCTTCTGATTTTAACTATCCAGTTTACTCTGGTGCCATGACATTATTTCTGACTGATCTTGTTAATAAAGGAATTACAGGAATGGATGTCTTTCCTTCATTGCATACTGGGATCACTCTTTATATTGTTGGTTTTTTCTATTTTTCAGGTTACCGAAAAACAGCGTATTGCTTATCTCCTATCTTAATGGGACTTGTTTTAGCAACTGTCTATTTACATTATCACTATGGCATTGATGTTATTGTCGGTGCTTTGCTTGCATCATTGGTGCTTTACATCGCTTGTAAAAATAATAAGGTCGAATATGGAACTCATTTATAAAATTAACGAGCCTATTGCTTCTGAAGTATCTATTAGTGGGGGTAAAGGCGCGAGTTTAGCAAAAACAATTCAATCACTGCCCGTCCCTGATGGCTTAATCCTCTCTTGCCAAGCTTACCAGTTATTTATCACCCCCTTACTACCTGAAATTAATCGCTTATTATCAGAAAAAAAGCAAGAAATTGAAGTCGTTAGTAAAAACATTCGTCATTTAATTTTACAAGCATCCATGCCAGAGAGCTTAATTCATTCTTTAAGTTCAAGATTAAATGAACTCCAATTAAATAATACCGCTTTAGCCGTAAGATCTTCCGGAACATTGGAAGATATGCCTGGAGCCGCCTTTGCAGGGCAACACGATACGGTATTAGGTATTAAAACTTTGCCTAATTTACTGGACGCAATTCGCCAATGTTATGCATCTTTATGGCACACGCACGTTATGCTCTATCGCCAACATTTAAATTTACCCCATACTCAAGCATCAATGGCAGTTGTGCTACAAAGAATGATTAACGTCCAAGAAAATGAAGCTGCAGGTGTGGCTTTTTCTGTTGATCCAGTTCAAGGCTCTCTTTCTACTGTATTAATTAATGCTGCGTTTGGATTAGGTGAAACTGTTGTTGCTGGTGAAGATCCTGTTGATGAATTTCTTATTGATAGAGAGAGTTTCACATTAAAACAAAAAACAATTGCTCAAAAAATAAATGCCATTGTTATGGTTGATAATGGTACTAAAATCTTACCACTTAAATCTGCTCAACAATCCATATCCTCGCTGACAGCAGACCAGTGTAGACAAGTGGCAGAACTTGCTATCTCAGCAGAAAAATATTTTGATTTCCCACAAGATATAGAATGGGCATTTCATGATGGAAAATTATGGCTTTTGCAATCACGTAATGTGACACAAATTGCCCCAATTTGGACAAGAGAAGAATCAGCCGAAAGATTTCCTAATCCTATCACGCCATTAACATGGGATATGTGTGAAGCGGGTTTTCATTCATCATTAAACTTTAGCCTTAATCTTATGGGACTTCCTTCATTTAATGGCAAATGGTTCGGGATGCAAGATTATTATATTTACGGCAACCAAAATGCGGTTTCCTTGTATAGTAATCGTCTCCCTACATCGATGATGAATGATTTGCCTACCCTGTTAAAATCTTTGCCTGAAATTGCACAAAAATTCAGTTGGGTACAGGAATTACCTATCACTTGGATGCGTGATTTAGATAAATATTTAATCTCTATTGGCGCATTGATGAATGAACCATTGCAGGATAAAAGTTTGCCTCAACTATGGGATTATGTGCAAAGAGTTAATAAATTAGGTGCTGATTACTTTTTACCTAACATTGCCATATCCTTGACTCAGCGCTCACTCTATTCTGCATTGATGGCATTGCTAAAACTCTTCTTTAAAGAAGAAAAATATGCACATACAGCATTCGACAATTTAATTGCTATGTCTGAAACTAAAACTGGACAAGTGAATACGGAACTCTGGGCTCTTTCTCGTTATGTTCGACAGCACCCTCAACTTCTCAAACTTATAACATCCATTATTCCTGAAAGTATTATGCAAGAAATTGAGGTATGTGATCCTCATTTTTACCAGCAATTTATCTTATTCTTAGCTAATCATGGTCATAGAGAATTAGATTTTGATGCATATCATCCTACTTGGTTAGATGCCCCACATATTGTATTAACTCAAATTAAAGCAATGGCAGATTTAACAAATGATAAACAAACAGATGATCCGTTAGGCAAAAAAATCCTACAGTCAGAAACTGAATTTTCAATTATCTCTGACGCCCCAGAAGAGTTGCGCTTTTTCTTACAAGAGATTATTCGATTAGCTCGTGTCTATACTGCACTTGATGACTTAGAACATTATCAAACAACTCGATTAGCCTTACCTATGCGTCGCGGATTAAAAGCGTTAGGAGAGCGATTAGTTATCCGTAGTGTTTTAGATTGCCCAATGGATATTTATTTTGCTAATGAACAACCTTTAGCTGATGCAATTCTTGCAGATAATCCTACTGAGTGGAATCAGTTACGTCATCATATCTACCAAAACAAAGCAGGATATCTAAAAGCAAAATCAGTCACACCACAATGGATCTATGGTGAAGATAGTTGTAATGAACTGAATACAAATAAGCATCAATTAAAAGGCTTAGCTGGTAGTGCAGGTATTATTGAAGGCGAAGTTTATCTTGTTTATGGCCCAGAGAATTTTGCCGAATTTCCACAGAATGCCATTTTAGTTGCAAGAACAACTAATCCTGCATGGACAGCTCTCTTTTATCGCGCATCTGGCATTATTACAGAAAGCGGTGGGCCATTATCTCATGGTGCGGTTACTGCTAGAGAATTGGGATTACCTGCAGTAATGGGGGTTCGCAATATCTTAAATATTTTAAAAAATGGGCAAAAAGTGAAAGTCGATGGACAAAAAGGCATAATTGAGATTTTATCCTAATAACTTGAAAATTATCACCGCTAGATCAGGAAAAGCATCTAAACGATGCTTTTCTTTTTTTATTTTACTGACTTTTTAACTATCCATTTTACTGTTGTTATCTTTCTCTTTTGAGACCTTATTAATATCAACTTTATAAGCAGATGGTGCAAGTAAAGCGACCAACCCAGTTATTAATAAAATAGCATATAATATCGTTAACATAGATGGTGCATTAAAGAGTAAATATGGTGTTAACAAGATAGGACTAACCGTTAAAATAATTGAAATAACAATAGGATAACCTATACCTATATCTCTTATTCGTTGAGATAAAATAAGCGTAAATATGTAGACTTGTATTATTAAAAACACTAATTCCATTAGGCCATAAGATGTGAAAGAGAATTGGTAGTAAAAATAATTTTCAGTAACCAACTCTGCTTTTTCGGGATAAAGTGATATAAACCATCGGTCTGCTAAGTTCTCTGCAATAGAGAAGAAAATTGTCCAAGCAATTTCTAGGCCTAAAAAAGAGAGTCTTCCACGTCTTTGTTGTTTCCATTGATAAGCAAGTTTAGCTTGCATAATAAATCCCTTCATTTTTAAAGTGTATCTCTATCTTTTTTATCATAATACACTTAATATTTATCTCCAAAATAATGGTATAACAATCTGATAACAGCACAAAAATACCTTCAAATTTTGATATTTAGTGTAACAATTGGCTCTTATTATTTTGCTTTTTTTGATCTAACTAAAATATTAAATATATAAGGAGCTACTATGCTACCTATTCAAACAACCCGTTTTGCCCTTCTTCGTTAAAAACAACCTTATTACTTAACAAGAAGGGCTTTAAAAATGAATTATGAAAAAATCAAATTAGAACAATGGAATAGAAAAGAACATTTCTTACATTATCGACATAACCTACAGTGTGGTTTTAGCTTAACAACTAAAATAGATATTACTATCTTGAAGACAGTATTAGCTAAAAATAATCTTAAGCTTTACCCTGCAATGATCTATTTAATTGCGAAAACAGTTAATAACTACTCTGAGTCTAGAATGACAATCAAAGATGATGAATTAGTTATTTGGGATTATATCAATCCCGCATACACAATTTTTCATCCAGAGACTGAGACTTTTTCAGAGTTATGGAGCGAATACGTTGAGGATTGGCGTTCTTTTCTAGAAGGATATAATCAAGACTATCAAAAATATAAAGATAATCTAAGTCTATCCGCTAAAGGTAATTTACCAGAAAATCATTTCTGCATTTCGATGATCCCATGGGTAAGTTTTGACGGATTTAATTTAAATATAGCTAATGCCAAAGATTATTTTCCCCCTATTTTTACTATGGGAAAATATACTCAACAAAATGACGAATTTTTATTACCAATATCTATCCAAGTGCATCATGCTACATGTGATGGTTTTCATATAGCTAGAATGGTTAATAAACTCCAAGAATTATGTGATGAATTTTCAGGTTAACTATATTGATTTTTAAATAAAAAACACCACTCTTTTATCAATTAAATAAAAGAGCGGATTATTATTAAAGCAACTCACTTGAAAACCAATAATTATCTAACTTGTTTATTGATCCATTTAATTTCTTCATTGGTGAATCGAATATTACTTTGTTTAATTGTATCAGTATCTAATTAGCTAATAACTTATGTACAAAAAAAGGCATCTTAAAAAAGATGCCTTTCCCTATAACCTATTGATTATCTTTGATTTACTTATTTTGCACTCGTACGAATCAAGTAATCAAAGGCGCTAAGTGAGGCTTTTAAAACCGATTTAATAGATTGATATAAAAGGATTTAATCAACGTCAATGTCCACATATTGACCACATTTCGGAAAGCCTCTTGCAAGAGAGGCTTTTTTATTTTGAATGCTTTTCAATATGTAATTGTGATTTAAGTTATCTTTCATCTATAAAAAAACGTAATATTGTTGATGGTTTTTCTGTAACTTCGAACAAAATACCAGCATTTTTTTCAATAAGCTTTCTTGTACATGGGCTAGGATGGCCATGCCTATTTTTTTCTCCATACGAGATAACAGAATAGATGTTATGTCTTTCGTTTATGTCTTTACTATAATTTTCAAATGAACCATGATGAGGTATTTGAATAGTACAAACAGAGTTATAATACTCTTTCAATCTATTCTTAATTAATTCCAATGCACCTTTATTTTTAGCCTCATAATCACCAAAATATATACAACTACTTTCATTCATTCCCAAAACATTTCTTTCAAAATTAATTTCATCTTCTTCGATTTCTTTTTCAGTGAGAGAAATATGATTAATTTTACTAAATGAATAATTATTTATACTAGAGCCAGAATACACCACCATTGAGTTTTCATTTGGACTATATGATAAATCTCTGAATGTGTTAATGACATTCTTTCTTTTATCTTTTCTACTCCAGACCTTAACAAAATCATCAGTATTTCTAAATTCAATATTTAACTTCTTAAGCTCTTCACTAAATACATGTGATCGAGATTTATCCTTATAATTAATAGGAATAAATATCCAATTAGGAATTGGAGAAGACAATATTTCACCACTATTCAGATAGTTATCTGGAGATACTTCATAATCATTGATATCATCTTCAATGATACTATCACCATAGTCATGTCTAACTAAAGTTACTTCTGTATCTATTGATATAGATTTTATTGTTTCAATAGGATCTAAAATTAATTTATTATCGAATAAGTTAATGTCTATTTTTTCATAATCGCCTTCATTACTTGTATTAAAAAGCTCAATTACTCGCTCATAAATATCATACTGAGGAATAAAAATACGTTTGACAGTATATTTTGAAAGTAAATATTCCAGTCCATTAATATGATCTCTATGAAAATGGGATATAAATAAAAAATTTATTTCCTCATTTATATCAAAATGATTACTTACATATTTTCCTATTCTCTTTTTACCATCTGTATCTGTGCCACAATCATAAACAAAGGTAAAATTATCAAATTCCTCTGTATAAAATGCACCTTGCCCAATAGGGTGAAATGTTCTTATCATCATATTTTTCTGTTCCAAATAAGATATTAATATCTATTTAGCGTACATGGATTTTAATGAAAATTAATAGACTCCTATCAAGATATTTAAATTTTATTATTAGTATTTGTATCTAATAGTAACAAAATAAAATTAGAAAAATTTAATGTTAAAAGTAATTTCGTACAAGTATATTGATAACACTCCATCTCCAACATGCAAAATTTATACTACAATAATAATTCTTCAACTTATCTCAAATAACCTTACTGACAGGAATATTTGTAATGAACAAAGTTATTATTTCCACCCTAATAATTACACTTCTCAGCTTGTTTTCAATAAATACTGTATCAGCTCAAAACTACCCTTGTTCTGGTAAAAAAGGCGGTGTATCTCACTGTGAGAATGGTAAATTTATTTGTAATGATGGAAGCACAAGTAAATCAAAACGAGTTTGTACTGATGAAAGTGAGACAAAGAAAAAATAGAACATTTCAGATATAAACAACGCCCGGAACACTCCGGGCATTTTCATCAAATCGCTAATGCCTGTTGGCAATACTTATCAATATGCGGCTCTACCCGTTCAATCAATTGAGGCTTTGAAATAAACCTCGTTACGGTTTCATGGCTGACGAACGTCGCACCACAATTGATATTCTGGCACTGATTATAACGTTCTTTGGTATCGGAAGATATTTGCTGACTACTGCGAGTATGCGCGGCGTGACCACAAACAGGACAAATCATCATAAACGGTTTACCTCTTTATGATGTGGAAATTACCTGTAATTATACACAGTTTTCTTAACTTGGTAATTAGAATAACATCTAATACATTATTTTTAATAATGAGATTCGATTGTGAATATTTTAGAAGAATTACTAACCAAAGGTTTTTTCCCAATACAACTCCCTCCTAATTTTAATTCAAATTCTTTTGGTAAAAATCATGAGAAAATAAATGTAGGTATCAACAAAATTTTTTCTGCTGATAATAAAAAAAATCCATACAAAGAATGGACAAGAACCGATAAATATAGTGTTGCTAGATCATCTTATTATAGGCGAACTACTAATATTTTAAATCCATTGAGTTATTTTATTATTGCTAAATTAATAGCTGATAACTGGAATGAGATTAATATTCATTTTAAAAAAAGTGATTTAAGTTTAAGTAAACCTATTATTGGTGAAAAATCCATAAGAGCAATAACCTTAACAAAATTTAGTCAATTATACGAAAAAAAAATCCTTGATTCATCAGGTTATAAATATGCATTAATAACTGATATATCAAGCTATTTCCCTTCCATTTATACTCATTCAATTCCATGGGCATTACATAGTAAAGAGGTATCAAAAAGTAACATAAAAGGACCCCTTCTATTAGGTGATAAAATAGACCTATATTGCCGTAACGCCCAAGATGGGCAAACTGTTGGGTTACCTATTGGTAGTGATACATCACATATTATCTCTGAAATAATAGGTACGGCTATTGATTTAGAGTTAATTAAACGATTAAGCACTTACCCTAAAGGTTTTAGGTATGTAGATGACTTTTGTTTATTCTTTACTAATAAAGCAGAAGCAGAAAAAACACTAGCTATATTAACATCAATTTTTAATAACTATGAATTAAATATAAATGCATCAAAAACAAAAATAATGGAAACAAAAGATTTAATTGAGGAATCTTGGAGATATGGAATAAAAAAATTAAAAATATCACCTGAGATAAAGAGCCAAAGAAATGATATTCATAATTTTTTCTCATCTATATTTACTTTAGAAAAGAAATATAAAGATGAAAGCATTGCTAAATATTCAATGAAACAACTTTCATCAAATATAATTAAGAAAGATAACTGGGATATTTTAGAGTCATATTTATTAAAAATTGCTTATGCATTTCCGAATACCATAGAAATTGTCTCTAGGTTTTTGGTAACCTATAATTATTTTAATTATAAATTAGACAAGCGTAACATAAAAAGATTTATCACGAGTTTACTTGAGGAGCATTCTAATTCATCTCATCATAATGAAGTATGTTGGTTGCTCTGGTTAACTAAAGAGCTAACTATAAAACCATATCAAAGAACTATCAATCAAGTTTTAGATATGGATAATAATATATCTCTTATTATTTTGTTGGATATGGTAAATAAAGAATTAATAAACAAAAAACACATCCCAGATGAATTATTGAGTAAGTTTATATCTACTGACGAGCTAAATAATTCCGGTTGGTTAGTAAGTTATGAAGCAGGAAAAAGAAATTGGTTAGGAAATGAGAATTTAGATTTTATAAAAAAAGATAAAGGATTTAAGTTACTATTAGAAAATGGAGTATCTTTTTATGATGAAAATACCCCCCCTCCCTTATTATTTAATAGAAAAGAATATGAAGTTCTTAATAGTTCTGAAACGCCTCTCCCTATTGAAGATATAAGCTTATTATTAAATAGTGATCATGATATATCAGAAGAATTTGAATTTAATGAACTTGATGAAGAGTATTTTGATAACAGTGAAAATATTTTTGGCGATAATGATAGTCCATTATATGATGAATAGTTGATCCTAAATAAGGAGTGCTATTTGGATCACTCCTTATCCATATCTATATCACTGCTTTTAACTTCTAATTCTAACGAGGTAGTAAATCCGCTATTGTTCAATGAATGACTCACCGTGACCAATGTCCAATAGGCTTCATCAATCTCAGGCTTAAACCCTCTCACTTGTACCGGCAATTCTGGAAAGAGATCCGCACGCCCTTTCGCAAGGGTAATACTAAATGAAGCAACGCCTCGCTGTATTTTTTCCCACGCGGCTTTCGCGGCACGTTCAGCATTGGTTTTACTCGCGTAAGTATGAGATAACACCATCACGTTACCCTCTTCACCAACAAGATATTCCCCTTGTTTCTCTTCTTCTTTTTTCGGTTTATCGGTAGTGGGTTTTCTGCGTCGAATTTGTGATTGTGTTTTTTCTTGCGGTTTACGGGTATTTAAATAATTGGCAGTCACGCCAGTATAAGCGCCCCTATCTACTAATGAAAAACGGTGCCCATCCCCCACACTCCGGGTGATTTGCACTAAAGGTAATGCTTGACCACTGGCGGTGGTGTTTCCCCCTTGCACCATAAACAGCAAATTGCCGTTTTTAACACAGGCGGTGGCACCGTTTAATTGCCCTAAGCGCGTTAAAAAACTGCCGTCTGACTCATTGGTCTGGTCGATATGTTCAATCTTCACTGTATCAAGACCAGGATCAACCACCGCCATGACATTATTACGCCCTGCAATGGTTCTGACGATATCGCCTAATGTTTTTTGATGGTAAGACATTTCACGGCGAACATTGAGTGTTGCCCTAAAATCCGCACTACGAGCGCGCAATGTCATTTTATCGGGTACACCTGAATGCTCTATCTCATCGACCGTAAACGAGCCTTTATGAATAAGATTTTCACCCTGCCAACCAAGATGTAAGGTTAATACCTCACCCCGTTTTGGCATCATTAATGCGCCGTCAGAATCATCTAACTCAATATCAAGCCGGTCAGCTTCAAAGCCCCGATTGTCCGTTAATGAAAGCGAAATTAATCGCCCTTGAATTTTGGCACTGATATCTTCATCACCGGCAATTAACACGAAAGCCGGTGTGCTACTTTTACCGGTGATCATTTCTGGCAACATTATGATAAAACCCCATTCATCGCTTCACCGGCACCGTTCGCCATCATGCCTAATTGGTCGCTTAAATCTCCCAACATCTGACTGATAGAGTCATCAACACGCTTTAATGTCAGCGAGAAATCAATTTTTCTGGCGGCACCGTCTTGGAAAAATTCGGTGTGAGTGCGTTGTAAATCGGTGATCACAAACATGCCGTGAATGGTGCCCGTACCATCAATAAACGACCACGCTTTACCGCTATCCGCCATTAATTCCAATGCCAACAACGACACTTTACCGCCGGTTAATGAGGGATAAAGCGCCCCCGATAAAGTGATCACATCGGTATCAGGGCCAATAAATTGTTGTGCCGGTCGGCGCGCGACACGTTGAGTAAAACCATGTCGCCATGTTTGTTGTTTTTGTAGGGATTGATAAGGTACAGTGCGTAACTCAAACACAAATACCCCAAGTGCTGCCATCATTACCACACCTCACTGTCTTGATAACGGCTATTTAATCGTGCTTGCTTGTCACGCTCACGGCGTTCTATTTCAGCAATAACAAGCTGTGCAATATCTTGCGCGGATTGGTTTGATTGAGGATGAATATTAATTTCATAATGTGCCGGCGCACCTTGATAACGTTGATGTTGAATATTCACATTAGCCGGTGCCGGGCGATAGTTTTCAACTGGCAAACTGTGCGGATGCAATGGCGCATTTTGTGCCTGTAATGAAAAGGCACTGCCTAGCGATAATGCGGCTGTCGCTAACATCGCGGTGTGTTTACGACTGGTGATATTTGCAGGGCCTTCGACAATTTCAGGGCCATTTTCACCGGCAATACCAAACTGACCACGGGGAATATAACCGCCTGAATCATACATACCGGCAAAATTACTGTTGTAAGAATCTAACGCAGACTGCACTTTCGGATCGGAGGTTTTAGCAAACTCCGGTGTCAATGCTTCTTTGGCGGCGGTTGCCAATTCTCCAATGCTATTTTTAAAGTCCGTCCATTTATTTTTTATTCCCTGAATAATGGAATCAATCAGGTCGCTACCAAACTGTAAAAATTTAGCTGGTAACGCTTTGGTGTCTTCGACAATCTCATCCCATTTAGTCGATATCGTTGTTTTAAGGAATTCCCATTTTTCTTGGGTGTACTTAACGATTTGATCCCAATTGCTATAAATAATCCCCGGTAAAGTTTGTGTCATGAAAAAGGTTTTAATGCCTTCCCAAATACCTGAAATTACAGATTTAACAGACGCCCATGCAGTTTTGGTATAGCCGACAATACTATCCCAATGTTTTGCAATTAAGCCCGGTATTGTCCAGTTAAAGAAGATATATTTAATCCCTTCCCATACTTTTAAAATGGTCTCTTTTAATGCTTGCCATGCGATAGCGGTACGCTGTTTAACAGACTCCCACACCTTGGTGACATACGGCTCAATCTTATCCCAGTTTTTATAAATCAGATAAAATGCGCCGGCAATAGCGGCAATAGCTAACAAGATAGGGTTAGCTAACATGGCCTTACCCAACCATAAAAATGCACTGCCTAATAATTTAATTGGTTTTAATAACAGTGTTAACGCGCCACCGCCTTTAATGCCTAAAATTGATAGGCTTAATTTCGCAGCAGCTAATGGCCCCAACATGGCAGCAATGGATAACGAGAGCACACCAAGTGTGGTAATAATGCCTGCAATGGCTAAGCCAACCATAGTCAGTGTTTTAGCCAACTCAGGGTTTTCTTTCATCCACACACCGACATTAGAAATCACACGGGTAATACTTTGTGATATCTGACGCAACGGGCTATCAATGCCGTCAAAAATCTGAATGCCTAAATCTTCCCATGCAGATTGCAGGTTTTTCATATCCCCGCTTAAGTTGTCCGTCATGGTACCCGCGACTTTTTGGGCTTCGCCTTTGGCTTTCTTCAAATCAGCAACAAGGGTTTGCAACTCCCCTTTACCCGCCTGTTCGGCAAGCACCGATAACGCCGAGAAAGCTTCTTCACCGGCAATATGTTTAAAGAATCCCGCCCGTTGCGCATTACCCATATTGGCGGTTTTCTTATCCAACTCGGCTAATAATTCAGGGAAATCACGTAAGTTGCCTTTGGCATCACGGGTTTTAATACCCAGTTCTTCTAATGCTTTAGCGGCCATTTTCGGCGGTTCGGCAAGACGCCCTAAAATCGCGCGTAATGAGGTACCCGCCATTGAGCCTTGAATACCTGCATCCCCTAACTTACCCGTTGCGGCGGCTGCCGTTTCTAAGTCAACCCCTAAGCCTGACGCCACCGGTGCAACATATTTCATGGTGTCGCCAAGCATGGTTAAGCTGGTATTTGAACGGGTAAAGGCACCGACTAACACATCACTCACTCGCCCCATCTGATCCGAATCGAGTTTAAAGCCGGTTAAAATATTGGAACCAATATCCGCCGTAGTACCTAAATCAATATCACCCGCCAGTGACATTGCCAGTGTGCCCGGCATAGCATTTTTAATTTGCTCAGGCTTAAAACCCGCCATGGCATAGAATGCTTGACCTTGTGCCACTTGGTTGGCGGTAAATGCTGTGGTTGCGCCTAGCTCTCGCGCTTGTTCACGTAACATCTTAAATTCATCAGAGTTTTTATCTAAGCGTGTTAATGCCTGCACTTTTGACATACCGACATTAAACTCGTACCCCGGCATTAAGGTTTGTTTCGCGGAATACAACATACCGGCACCGGTTGCCGTCATGGTGGCACCAGCACCCGCCATTTTATTACGCACATCAAGCGTCTTTTGATACTGCGATTTAGCCGCCGCCATGCGCCGTTCTTGTTCAGCACTGCGCCTTAACTGGTTTTCTTGCCGGCGGAGCTGTTGCGTGGTGCGTTCAATATCACCATTAAGTCGCCGTTGTGCTTGACCGAGTTGATTAGTCGAAATGCCATTGGCTTGTAATGCTGAGCGCTGTCGCTGTGCCGACTGCTGTAATTGCTCATACTTGGTTTTGAGTTGCCCCGCTTCCCGTTGCGCTTTTTTAAACGCCTCTAACTGTTTTTTAGTAGGGTTTTCACTGTTGGCAATTTCTTTGACGAGGGTGGCAACACGTTGTGTGGCGGATTGGTACGCTTGCTGTGTAGAGGTTAATTGCTGTTTAATTTTGCGAAAGCCGTCAATTTGTGAGGCTTGTTGATTCAGTGTTTTTAACGAGTCACGCGACTGGCGCACAGCGGACGCCAGTCGTTTATTGCTTTCTTGCGCACTGCGAAACGGTGCGGTTAATTTATCAACCGCACTCAGTACAACTTGTAATTTTAAGTTATTACTCATCCTGTTGTCCGCTACGTTTCGCCGCTTGATAGCGCCATGACAATAATTCTGAAAGGCTCATTTTGCCGGTGTCTGCCGGTGACCAATGAAAAATGACGGCAATATCTGCCGCCAGTTCATCGGTGGTTAATTCGCTTGGGAATCGGGCATAACCGACTTCGGTAATAAAAAATTGACCACCTGCACACTCAGGTTTACCAAGTCGCCCGCGGCTAAAGACAGCACATCTTGCTTTGTCAGCGTCGGCATGGTGATACGCGGTAGCACCTGCATCATGCTATCAACATCCATATCCATTAACGGCTGTAATCGCACACCGCGTAATGCCCCTGAATTGGGTTTAAGTACGGTCACTTTGTCGATTTTGGTTTCACCGCGCATAATCGGTTGTTCTAATGTCACCGTGGCTTGGTCACCATTCACAACAACCCACTCAATTTGCTCTTTGTTTTGTTCTTCGATTGGCTCTTTCATGTTCTCTTTCCGCATTTAATTAAAGCCCCAGCGCATCACGCTGTGCTTGTAACAGGTCTTTACCGTCCACTTTTTCCACCATATTGACGATATCAATCTCAATGATTTCTTGACCGTCCATCACTAACTTGTAGTAAGTGGGTTTTACGGTGACTTTGGTTTGTGTGTTATCGCCCGATTTCCAGTTACCCGGATCGATTTCGCTATAACGACCACGCAGAACCACTTCAACGGCTAATATTTCCCCCGTATCATCACGCTGATAAGCACCACATAAACGCAATTGAACCGCATCAATAGTGGATGCGCCCCATTGGCGGTAAACGTCAATATCAGCACCACCGAGAGTAAACTCACTATCAAGCGCACCGTCATCAAGGCCCATATCAATTTGCACCGAACCATTCATACCGCCCCCGCGATAGGCTTCTAACTTGCGGGTGATTTTGGGTAATGTGAGTTCTTCTGCAACGCCCACATAATTGGCACCATTCATAAATAAATTAAAATTCTTTAGCTTGCGTGGTAACGCCATGATTTACCCCTTGATTTTGTTACCGAAATCCATCAGGTATTTATCGGTAATACGCTGACGTAACATCAGATTTTCCATTGGTGGCACTGGCGTATAGTCATAATCCAGTGTGAGCTTGCCGGCTTTAAGTTCTTCTTTGCTATTTGATGTCGGGTCATACCAACATTCACCGCCTAACAAATAGCCCTGACTGACCAGTGAACGTAATTTTGCGTTGATGGTTTCAACGATATCCCGCGCTAAAGATGGCGTTAACGGTTTATCAATCGCCCACATTTGCCCTTCAGCCATGGTGTCAGCAAGGACTTGTGCGCTACGGGTATAAGATTCAAAGGCAAACAGCGGATCATCCGAACAGGTACGCGAACCCCAAAAACGAAAACCATCACGGCGGATAAGTGTCGTCACCCCTTTTTCATTCAGCAAACCGGCATCAGTAGCGGGGTCTTGTAAATCCCAATAGATATCCTTAGAAATGCCCGTCACACCGTTAACGGTGATATTGGACAGCGTTTTATGCCAGCCAATATCATTGTCTAACTTGGCACGCAGACCTAACGCACGCGCCGTGGCGTAAGCCGTCGTCTCGCTATTAGTTGTGCTATCCCATGACGTAAAATCAGGGAAAATCACCATCAATTCACGCTGACCAAAGTTGTCACGGTACTTGATTGCTTCGCTGATATTTTTACAGTCATAAGCAGACACATAGCCAAAGGCGCGGAGTTTTTGACAAATCACCGCAATCTCATTGGCAACGGCTAAAGTATCGTGACCGGGCACGCCAATAATGCGAGGCTTAATACCGTGTTGGGTTTGTGATGCTAACAGCGCTTGCAACCCTGTTTTTAGCCCTTCTTCGGTGGTGCCACCGATAATATTAGTGGTGGTTTCCGCTTCACTTTCACCTTGTTCTACACGCACCACAACAGTGATGGGTTCAGCCTGATCTGTAATCGCCTTTAACGTGCTGGCTAAGGTGCCGGTTTTCCCTGCTTTACCGATAGCCTGTGACACATCGGTGAGTAAGACGGGTTTGTTTAAAGGAAAGGTTTTTTCGTCCGCATCATCAGCGGTGCAAACCACGCCAACAATAGCGGTGCTGATAGTGCGAATTGTGCGGGTGCCTTCGTTAATTTCAATAACGCGCGCACCGTGATGATAATCTTGTGCCATGCTCACGGACTCCTATAACTGTGTCCGTGTAGCATGAAAAATTAGTGAGAAAATTGCACGAAAGCGGGATTGTTTGAGGGGTGATACAACACGACTCAATCTTGTAACCAGATCTCCTTTATTCCCCACGATGAATCATCACAACGTAAATTTTTCCCATCTGAAGACGTCACGACAAAGAGATGGAATTCTTTATACCAATTAATAACAATACCTATATTAATTTGATTCGGTACTTGTATTCCCCCGCCAAGATAACCTGTACCCTTAATATAAATAGTTTTTCCTCGTACATCTTCCGAAACAGTGATTGTGCCACCTTTTGTCCAATTATCCCCAGACCAAATTTTTCTAAAGTTCTGACCTGTTCCTTTTTTTTGATATCGCACATCACCCTGTGTTTGTGTTAAAGCCCCCACATCACCCGCAGTTAAATTAATATCAGCACTTAGTGGTTTACCATTCACTTTACGCGTGTTAGGCACTCGCCCATTGGCATTAGTGTTGGCATTATTGGCGGCAGCCTTTGCCTCATTCACTTGTGCCGGTGTTGCAGCACCTACATCACCGGCAGTTAAACTAATATCAGCACTTAGTGGTTTGCCATTCACTTTACGCGTGTTAGGCACTCGACCATTAGCGTTAGTGTTGGCATTATTAGCCACAGTCTGTGCATTGCTTGCGGCGGTTTTGGCTTCGTTAACTTGTGCTGGCGTCGCAGCACCCACATCGCCCGCCGTTAAAATAATGTCTGCACTCAATGGTTTATTGTTCACTTTACGCGAATTAGGCACTCGACTATTGGCATTAGTGTTAGCATTATTAGCCGCAGTCTGTGCATTGCCTGCGGCGGTTTTGGCTTCGTTAACTTGTGCTGGCGTCGCTGCGCCCACATCACCCGCCGTTAAAGTAATGTCTGCACTCAATGGTTTATTGTTCACTTTACGCGAATTAGGCACTCGACTATTGGCATTAGTGTTAGCATTATTAGCCGCAGTCTGTGCATTGCCTGCGGCCGTCTTTGCTTCATTCACTTGTGCCGGTGTTGCAGCACCTACATCACCCGCCGTTAAAGTAATGTCTGCACTCAGGGGTTTATTATTAACTTTACGGGTACTAGGTACGCGACTATTAGCGTTCGTGTTAGCATCATCCGCTGATCCTTGTACCTTACTTAAACCCGTACTTAATTCGGTTTTAGTGGCATAAATCTTAGCTACCTCTGCCATTGTCTGTTTTGAGGCACTTTCAATGGCATCATTAACAAATTCACGAGTCGCCAATATCACCGAGGGATCAACCTTTAACTCAACGGATTCGGTATGACTAACGGTTAATATCATTCGGATAGTCTGTGTTCGCCCGCTTCCCTCTTGCAATTGTGGCTTATAGGTTTCAGGACAATTACCTACGGCAATTAAACTGCCCTCATCATCAAATAAACCAATCTCACGTATCCAGTAACCCCCCTCATTTTCAGGGATCACTTGTTCAGCAATAATCTGACTGTTGTTTTTCGGATCAACAAATAAGGTATTTAATCCCGCACGGCGTTTTTCACCGACGAGTTTAGTTTGTTGTGTATCGGGTGTTGGTAATATTCCGCCACCGTCACCCACGGCCATTTGGGTAATTTTTAAGGTGGTGCCTAATGCGGTGGCTTTTGCCAATTTATTGGCACCAATCACCGTTAATAAGGCGAAAAATTTAGCGCTCATGTGCGACCTCAACTTTATCAATAATATGTACTCCGACCGCCGTTAATGGCGCACCAGACACGGTAATTTCTTCTGCAAAATACGGGTAAACCGTTAACTCATCACCGCTAAACGTCGCGGCAGAAAGATAAAACTCACCTTGTGAATCAAGGTTGATGGATAACCCTAAGAGATGCCGACTAACAGGGCGTGCATCGGCAATCAAACGCTCTAATTCATCATAGATTTCTTGGGTAATACCGTTTTCTTGCACGCCCACATCAAGGCGAAATGTGCCCGGCGGATCGCCGGTTTGCCACCATTCAGTGACTTTGATGATGTAACCTAATGGCTCAACCACACGCTTAAGTGCGCCAATGGTGCCCTTGTGGCGGTGAATAAACATCGAATCCCGTACTACTTGACGCTTAACAGGCTCTGACCAGTTTTCATCCCATCGATCAACCGACCATGCCCATGCCAGATACGGCAATAAATCAACGGGGCATGTGCTGGCATTCCATAATTGGCGTAAAGGCACGGGCAACGTTTGCAAGGATTGGCAGGCAATGGCGGCCGCCTTTTCTAATGGGCTACTGCCTGACGGTAATAAACTATTCATCCGAGCCACCTATCGTTAAGGTGCTTTGGGTGCAATACGAGGCTTGAGTTTTATCCAGTACCACGTCTTTAGTGGGTTGTTTTAATTCCACACGTTGTACTCCTTCCACATGCAACGCGGCATAAATCGCTGACAGACGTATATCACGCCCTAAGCGGTGTTGCTCTGTGATGTATTGCGTCAGACGTCGATTAGCTTCTTTGCGTATCGGCTCCGACTCAGGCCCCGGAAAGAGAAATAACGTCGCATCAATTTGATAGGGAATAATTTTGGCGGATTGCACTTTGATGCGGTCAGCAACCGGTCGCACATCTTCATCATTTAACGCGTGTTCAACAATGCGCAGTAATTCTTCCGATGCAGTGCCGTCACCCTCACGAGATAACACGGAAATAGTGACATTTGCCGGTGTTGGACTGATCGCGGACACATCCGACACCCGACCATCGGCACTACGGGCATGAAATTCATAACTGCCCACCGGCCCCGCAACACTTAGCCCCTCAAAAGCGGCGGGAATGCGTAAACGCAAATCATCATCAGACTCTAAAATTGCCGGTGTGGGCGGAATAGTGTTGTTATTGGCGGGACGTAACTCTAAACGCGATAAATTATAATTTGCGGCTAATTGGTCTAAATCTGCCCCTTTCGCATACGCCACCATCACCGCACGCGCGGACTCATTGATACGCTGGCGTAATAGCAACTCACGATAGACGTTTTCTTCTAACAGTTTGGTTAACGGTTCAGACTCTAACGATAACGTGTTAGCCACCGCATCACGTAAATGGACGGGCATCGAGGCAATCAACGCCGTTTTGCGTTCACGTAATAATTGTTCTGCATCTAATGACTCAATCACATCGGGCGGTGTTAATTGGCTTAAGTTAATCGTAGGCATGTTATTTCACCGGTAGAGAGAAATTAATCGGTTGTTGGTTATGGGCGTAATAGCCGGTGATATCCACAATCACCTGTTCGTGTTGGCTATGAATATCAATGGCAGTCATCACAATACGTGGCTCCCAACGATAAACTGCGGTGTAACACGCCGACATTAATTGCAATCGCATCTTGGCGTTAACAGGGCCGTCAATTAAATCGGCAAGCAAACTGCCATATTCACGGCGCATCAATCGGCTACCAATGGGGGTGTTAAAAATATCTCTCACCGACTGGCGAACGTGCTCAATATCGGTAATGCGTTCACCGGTTTGTGCATTCATGCCGAGATAGTTCATTGCGGTAGTCCTGAATTACCGTCACCGGTACGCACACCACCGTGTGTGTGGGTTGAGACCACCACGCCATTAGAGGACATTTGTCCGCCACTATGGGTAATATTGCCAGTCATCGTGCCACCTTTTTGTACTGTCAGTGATCCCGTGGTTAAGTTGTTGGTGCAAATAACAGTAGGTGTATCAAGGGTGATTTTGCTTGTCGCGACACACGTAATGTCGGGGGATGTGACCGTGACCGACTCGTTGGCTTCAATCACGGCAGTTTTAATTCCTGTAACCGTTAGCGCCCCGGTTGCTGGCTCATATTCAATCACGGCACAATCTTCATACTCATGACGATGGGCGGTTAATGAGCTTGATGGCTCTGAAAAATCGTCACTAAATATTGCCGGTAACACAAACGAGGTAGTTAAGTCACCACCAATAGAAAGTAATAACACTTGTTCGCCAATACTGGGCGCCCACCATGAACGCGAATTACCAGCACGTGCAGTAAGCCACGGGCGCCAGTCGGTTTCATTGTCGCCCGTTTTAACTCGACACCCTTTTTCTGCGCTGACATCAATCACAACGCCAGTACGGATCAAGTTTTGTATTTTTCGGATAAGTTCTGCGATATTCATACTCGCAATGTGCAACGGGAAATAAAAAAATTCACGGGGTTGGGATTGTTTCAAAGACAGGACAATTAACGGGAAAGGAATACAAAAAATGGCTCTTATTATTAAAGAGCCATTTTTGTATTAAATAATATCAATCTCTTTATTTTCTAATAAAGCTTTAGGAGATAAGGTTAAATTAAATCGTTTAAATAATTGGAAAAACTCCCTATATGACATATCAATCTTTACTTCTTTTACACTCAATGGATTTTTTGATTTTATTAGTGTTGGAACATCACTTTCACCTTGTAAATCGGATAAAAAAAATCTAACAGATAACTCATAGGCAGGATTTAAAGCTAGATCATGTGCGTATAAAGAAATACCCACGATAAACTCATTTTTATTTCTTTGTTGCTTCTTTTCCAAGTATTTATAAACATCATTAATATCTTGTTTATCAGCAGCCGTTGTACCTTTGTAATCATCGTATTGAACATTAGCATTAAATTTTTCAATAGACATCATTTATCACCCTTTATTAATTAGAAACATTTATCAATATAAGGATAAGAAAAATTTATTCCAGTTTGACTTAGTGATTTGTGAGGAATGTCAGTAATTGATTTTCGATATGTTTAATATCCGCCGGTGAAAAGCCTAATAGCTTTCGTTCAGGGTATTGAATTTCTAATGACTTACCCCGCACACGCTCTTTTAAACCGTAATGATGCACGGCAGCAATGCCCGCAACTTGAGGGGCAAAGAAGAGATCCACACCTTTATCATTTGCTGACATTCGCAAATAACGGGCGGTGGCTAGACGCTTAAACATGCGAGTCTGTTTATTGGGTTTTGCGGTGCTGATTTTGTCTTTTTTTACTTCAATAAAACGCAGAATATCGCGCTTATAAAAACTGCGTTCGGCTTTCTTTTCCAAATCGTAACCGGTGATCACCTCACCTTTTTTCGTTTTACGCAATCGCCAATTTTTTAAACTGCGGGGTTGTCCTTTCCAGACAAATTTCATTCCTCGCAATACGGTAACCGTTGAGGCTTTGCGTTTGGTGAATGCGGTTCCATCGGGATTTTTTTGCGCACGAATACGTTGTAAATTGCTTTTGCGTAAATCACGGGCAATTTCACGGGCTAATTTTTTACGTTCATTGGGTGATGCTTTTGCCAACATGGCGGCTAATGCTTGGGTTAACGGGCTGAAATCATCGGCGTTCATGAGCCACACTCTCCCAACTCTCAAACGGATCAGTCGGCTCTTCAACTGCACCGACAACCAATTTACCCGCTTGCACATTAACGAGGACACGCTCAGTCAGCTTTAAATCAATGCTAATACTGGCGGTTTGGTTGCTATCAATAAAGGCATCAAAGGTAAAATGGCTTTGGCGTTTATCGGGATTGAGGAAAATATCAGGCTGGTGTTGTTCAATCCAACCAATGATCACCGCCATTAACACATCTTGGTCTCCGGGATAATCATCAATAATAATATTGAGATTGTATTGATACTCATAAGATTGACTGCTTGCACCCGTTGCCACAATCGCCCCACCATCAATAAAGGTGTATAGCCTATCGGGATTTTCGCCTAAATAAGCGACCTTTTTAATTAAAGTATCACGTAGGTTTGCAGGCTTTTTCATGGTTTAACTCATTGATGTATTGTAATAATCGGTTTGTATAATCAATTAAATATTCTGTTTGTGCCTTATTCTCCGCCATCATTTCGAGGAGACGTAAATAATCTTGTTGAGCTGTTTCGGTAAGTCGTGCGGAGGTTGCATCACCCATGCCGGCGGTGGCGGTGGTGTGATTATCGGGGTTGGGGCAATCGGCTTTGATGTACACCCGCTTAGTATTATTGTGCAACTCATCATTAAGCCGGCTAATATTATTTTTTTCATCGGTTAGCGCCTTTGTGTGTTGTTTATCCAGTTCGGATAAACGGGTAAGTTCTTTCTGATAGCGTTCAATAGCGTCTTGATGACTGATAACATTTTGTTTAAGGGCGAGGTTGTCACCCTTAAGCTGGCTATTCTCAGTGAGCAAGGCATCAAACTTAAATATCAGTAGCAAGCCCATCACACCCGCGACAATAATAAGCAGTACGTTCATTTTCATCGTGGGATCTCGATATGAGGGTAATCAGGGAAACGAGTTTCAATGGGTAAGCTGGGATCACTTTTCCAGTTTTTACCAAAACGTAATATCACCCCTTCTTCCTCTGCGGCTTGTTTAAACGCCATTAAGACCGGCTCAAAAAAATGTGCTTGCCATTCCATCCCCGGTTTAATCGCAGAAGGTAAAATATCAATCGCATCCCCTGTTAAATGACGGCTGTTTAATGTTTTGGAAACGCCCTTTTTAACGTTTTCTTTTTGCTTTTTAAGTGTGCGGACACCTTCTGTCACCGCAAAGTCCACCGTAGAAATGGCTAATGCACGATAAGCAATTTTTACTAATAGCGGGTTAACACCAATAAGGTTATTTTCACTGCGCTGACTGAAGATAAATTTACTCACCGGCAACCTTCCTTAAGAATAACTTTCCGACTGCGCTAATAAATGCAGACCCCATCCAACCCGCCATGCCCGCTATACCGCCGGCAATCTCAGGTTGCCACTGAAAATAACTTGCACCGAATAAAATCAATGCCCCTGAAAACATGGAGACAACGATTTGTGCAAGTAAAATGGCAAAGCGGAACGGCTCCCCTTTCACTATTTTATTGGCATAACTGGCAATACCACCAAAAACCGCCATGCCGGCAATTATTAAGGCGGTAAACCAATTAATATTACTTGGATCTTTATAGGGCATCTTCTTCATACCTTCCCCCTTAAAGGGGTTAATCCCAAAGTTGTAAAATCGGTGTGGTGCTGTGTTGTTTGGGCGTATCAGGTAACTCAATCGCGGTGCCGGTGGGTAATATTGCCCCCCATTCAACCAGCCCCGGATTAGCTTCTAACAATTGCTCAATCATGCCGGATGACTGACCAAAGTAACGCCAACAAATATCATCTACGGTATCCCCTTGTTGGGTGTAGATCCGCATTAGATAAGCTCCACCGTGTTATGGGTTTCCCCTTTGATACGTTGTAAAGCCCATTGACCATCACGCCACACTTCATCAATTACTGGCGTCATGGTGTCGGCTTTTTTATTACCTTGTGCGGTAGTATCAATATCGCGATAACGTTCGATTAAACTGGCTTTTGCAAAACAGAACACCGCGCGCTGATATAAAATCATCAGTTCACTTTCACCATTAATTTGTTCAGCGGGCACGTCTTTTAATGTTTTCGCAGATTGACCAATGCGCCACTGATACAACTCGCGATTCACTTCAATCATGGCGTTCAGTAACGTGCTTTTCAGTCGTTCTGGAGTCACTGTGCCATCGACGCGAGTTTGCAATTGAAAATCACGAGTTTGAATATCAGGAAAAAAGCCATTATTTTTAATGGTTTCGTCTTTTTGTGGCACAGGGTTAGCAGAAACATAATCCATAAGAAAACCTTAAAATAGGTGGGCGGTGGACGAAAGAAAGCGAGTGGCTTTTTCCGTGCCGCCCTGACGTGGTGTCACAATGCTTTTTCAGCGTCACGCTGGGCTTTTAGCACTTTATCAAGTTGTTTTAATTCGGTTTTTATTCCGACATTAATATTTAACTCTAAGGCTCGACTTAATACGCAGTAGCTTTCTTGTGGTCGATTATTATCGCGTAGCACTAACCCTAAGATTTTATAGAGTTTTGCTCTCACTTCATCGGGCATATCTTCATCATCAGTAAGGGCGCGTGTACGCTCTAACGTTGCTAAAGATACCGGTGATTTCACGGCATACGCTCGCATGGCTGAATCGGCAATTTCTTCTGCAATCACGGTGCCCGTGGTGCGGTTAACACCGGGGATCACTAAACGATTAGCTAATGCATAAACGGCAATATCTAACGCCCCCTCATAATCACCCGCATCAATTTTCCAAAGCAAGATGGTCATTAAGACATCATCTTGCACACCACTGCCACCGGACAGCGCCCCATCAACCCACGGTTGATAATTGGCTAATATCTTGCGTTTATAAGCTTCTTTGCGTTCGCGTGACTGAAAATGTTTTAGCTCTTTTTTATCTGTCGCAAGACGTAACAGCATCATGTGATAGCCTTTCGTGTTGCGACTCACATGCCCACCCAATTGGGTGGACTGTTGCGCGCTTAGGCTCATGCGGTGTTTTTCCCACGGAGATAACGCCATTATTTCGCCTTTTTATTTTCAGCCGATGCTTCTTCTGTTACTGCGCTGTTGTCTGTACCGTCAGTGGTTTCGGGTGGTGTTTCTTCGGCATCTTTGCAAACAATATTTTCAACCAATGCCACACCGCGGAAATCTTCAACCACGAAATCTTCATTCACTGACTCGTAGTTTTCGATGCGATCGCGTTTTGCATTATCCAGCACTTGGCGACGACGAGAATCCTCAAGGAAATAAATCGACAAGTTATCAAGACGAGTAATAAAAAAGGCATTATCAGGGAAGAACGGCGCACGTACAGCTGGTAAACCACCGATACGTTTCTGACTGATAATGGTATCCGCCGCCAGTTTTTCGCTGTTGTTTTGGTCTTTATTGACCAATGGGAAGTATTTATCTGCTAACAATTTACGCCCGCAAATTACAACAAGCCCCGTATCGTCCTGATATTCTGGATCAATTGCCTTATCAATGGTGTCTTGGACTAACGCATCGAAATTTTGATACGCACGCCCTTCACCAACATAAACCGGTTCAGCTGTTGTTGTACCGTCTTTCGTAATACTGCCCATCACATGTTCAGGCGCACGCTCACGGACTTTCTGTAACCAACCTGAATTCACATCTTGCAGTAAGGGATATTTTTTACGATCAGAGTTATCGGCACGGTGCGTACCATTAAAACCAATCATAATGCGGTCTAATGCCTGACGGCGGATAATCGCATCACGGATACGGGTTTGAAAGTCGGTAAACTTCGCCCACATATCAATTTTTGAATAATCCAGATGGGTGTCGTAATTGGTTTTCTGGCAAAGATAGCTGTTCTTTGTCAGCTTAATCGGATCGCTTGTTTCACGGTCTTTTGCTGTTGTGTCAGTGGTTCCTGCAATAGTCGAACCGATACCTAAACCAATAGCTTCACCCACTTGGTCATCAACTGGCACAATATTAATGTGCGTTAAAAACTCCGCCGATTGTTGGATCGTAGTTTCTAATTTTTGAGCAGCAGACGGTTCAATCGGTACTTTGGTATCACTAAACTCTTGGGCGCTAACACCGTAAATTTTACCGAGTTGCGTCATATACGCATTAAATTTAAAACGAGTTTCTTTTTTCATGGTTTGTTAGTTACCTTAGCAATCCGTCAGCACTTCGCCGTTATTTTCGCCACCCGTTGCCGGCGGGCGATGTGAGAACGAGGCGTCTGTATTTTCAAATTGGTTTTTTAATTCCGTGAGTTGTTGCGTAAGTGCTTTTACCGCTTCGCTTTGGTCTGCGTTTTTTAATGCGGTCACTTCTGTTGAAAGGGTTTGTACTTCTTGCGCGCACAACTCTACCGCCTGATGCACATCGGTAAATCGCGCATCATCACTGTGTTGCTTTTTAGAAAACATCTCTTTAATAACGCTAAAAAGACCCGGCTTATCGTTTTCAGGTTTTTCGTCAGTAAATTCAAGATGCGTTTCTTCTGCAGCAGTAAAGACGTTATCTTTGCTTTGTTTGCGCTCTGAAAGCGGGCTACTTTGTGCATTGGCACTAAATTGCAACATTTCAGTGCCTAAACTGGCAGGGTTATCGGTCACAGCAAGACCGACCAGATAGGCTTCGCCGGTATCTGAAAAACTCGGATTAATTTCGACAGAGGTATAAACTTTTTGACGTTTTTTATTGAGTTCAATTAAATCAGGTGTCGGATTGATCACACCATATAATGCCAACTTACCCGCCAGCGCCCCTTCTTTGATTTCCTCGGTATACACCGATTCCACATCACCAAAGCGTGGTGCCCATGAATAGTTATAGTGATCGATATTAACTCGCGCACCATAAACCGCGGGATCAAAGTTTTTCGCAATTTGGGTTAACCATTCACGGTCAACTCGACGCCCGTCCGTTGTCGCCCCTTCAACACAAAGACGAACCGGTTTTGATTTCTTCGACATGCACTACTCCAGACTGCCGTTTATTCGTTGGTCTGTATGTTGTCGGTTAAAAGGGGCGTTAAACAATGAATAAGGCTTGTTTGAGGAATGGCACAAAAGGAAGCCAGCGGATCCGTTCCAGACGGTTGATAGACTCGCCGTAACTTAAGCAAGAAACAGTGATTGTGCAATGGCTATTACAGAAACATTTGATAACCGAAAAAAAGCAATGCACCTGTATTTTTCAGGTTATCGCATTGCTCGCATAGCGGAATCGCTCGGCGAAAAGGCGTCCACTATTCACAGTTGGAAACGTCGTGATAATTGGGATGAAATTAACCCTACCGAGCGCGCAGAGTTAACCGTTGAAGCACGTTATTGCAATCTGATTTTAAAAGAGAGCAAAGAAGGCAAAGATTTTAAAGAAATCGACTTGTTAGGGCGTCAACTTGAACGCATGGCGCGGATCAGAAAATATCAAAACGGCGGTAATGAAACAGACCTTAACCCTAAGATTGCTAACCGAAACAAAGGCGAACGCCGTCAGCCAGAGAAAAATTTCTTTTCAGAAGAACAAGTTGAAAAACTGGAAGATATCTTTCGTGATACGTTGTTTGAATATCAAAAGGTGTGGTATCGCGCCGGTCATCACCGCATCCGCAATATTTTAAAATCCCGTCAAATCGGCGCAACATTCTACTTTGCGCGAGAAGCCTTTATTGATGCCCTGACCACCGGACGTAATCAGGTTTTCCTCTCCGCCAGTAAAGCGCAAGCCTATATGTTCCGTGAATACATTATCAAAATGGCATTGGAGGTTGATGTTGAGTTAAAAGGTGACCCGCTGATGTTAAGTAACGGTGCAACGCTCTATTTTCTTGGCACCAATGCCCGCACAGCACAAAGTTATCATGGTAATTTATATCTTGATGAAACCTTTTGGATACCTAAATTTCAGGAGTTACGCAAAGTCACTTCGGGTATGGCCATACAAAAACATTGGCGACAAACCTACTTTTCAACACCGTCAACCATGAGCCATGAAGCGTACCCCTTTTGGTCGGGCAAACTGTATAACCGCGGACGCAAAAAAGAAGACAGAGTTGATATTGATATCTCACATGAAGCGTTAGTGAATGGGCGTTTATGTGAGGATGGACAATGGCGACAAATCGTCAATATTGAAGATGCGTTACGGGGCGGTTGTGATTTATTCGATTTAGAGCAACTCAAAAAAGAGTATAGCCCAGACGAATATAACAACCTGTTAATGTGTCACTTTATGGATGATATCGAATCCCTATTCAACTTTAACATGATGCAAAATTGCATGGTGGACAGTTGGGAGGTGTGGGATGACATTCAACCATTAGCGCTACGCCCTTACGGTTATGATCCGGTTTGGGTAGGTTATGACCCAAGCAAAGGTGGTGAAAATGGTGATAGTGCCGGTTGTGTGGTTATCGCTCCGCCTAAAGTACCAGGAGGGAAATTCCGCATATTAGAACGCCATCAATGGCGTGGTATGGATTTTCGCGCGCAAGCTGACGCCATTAAAAAAATCACTGAACGTTTCTATGTTGAATATATGGGCATTGATACCACTGGTTTGGGTCATGGTGTTTATCAGAATGTCATTCAGTTTTTTCCTGCTGCGCGTGAGTTTATTTATAACCCGAATGTCAAAAATGCCTTAGTCATTAAAGCCTATGATGTGATTAGTCACGGGCGTTTAGAGTTCGACGCACAGTGCGTTGATATCATTCAGTCTTTTACTTCCATTCGTCGTACCACCACCGGAAGCGGTAACCGCCCTACTTATGAAGCCTCACGCAGTGAAGAAAGCGGACATGCTGACCTTGCATGGGCAACGATGCACGCCCTATTCAACGAACCATTAACTGGCACCACCGAGAACAGTAATAACATTGTGGAGATTTATTGATGAGCCGTAAAAATAAAAAAAGTTTTAAAGCACAACAAACGGCAACCGCCAATAACAGCATGGAAGCCTTTACCTTTGGTGATCCCGTTCCGGTATTAGATAAACGAGAAATTTTTGATTATCTGGAGTGTGCGCAAATTGATAATTGGTATGAGCCACCGATTAGCTTTGATGGGTTATCAAAACTGTTTCGTGCGGCGACTCATCATAGCAGTGCGATTTATGTGAAACGTAATATCTTAGTGAGTACCTTCCAACCTAACCGTTTTCTCTCTAAGTTAGACTTTAGCCGGTTTGCGCTCGACTTCTTAACTTTTGGTAATGCCTATCTTGAACGTCGTAATAACATGGCGGGTAATTTATTAAAGCTCACACCCTCCCTTGCCAAATATACCCGCCGTGGTGTTGCCGATGATAGTTATTGGTTTGTGCGTTACGGCTATGACTCACAACCTTATGAGTTTAAACCCGGTAGCGTGTTTCAGTTATATGAACCCGATTTAAATCAAGAGTTATACGGCTTGCCGGAATATCTGGCGTCCACCATGTCAGTGTTACTTAATGAAGCGGCTACTCTGTTCCGCCTTAAGTATTATCGCAATGGTAGCCATGCCGGATTTATTTTATACGTCAGTGACGCATCACAAAACCAAAGTGATATTGATAAAATCCGTAAAGCAATGCAAAACTCAAAAGGTCCCGGCAATTTCCGTAACTTGTTTATCCACGCACCGAATGGCAAGAAAGACGGCGTACAAGTTATTCCGCTAAGTGAGATTGCGGCCAAAGATGAATTTCTTAATATCAAGAATGTTAGCCGTGACGATATGTTAGCAGCACACCGCGTACCGCCTCAAATGATGGGGATCATTCCACAGAATACCGGTGGCTTTGGTGACGTAGAAAAAGCGGCAAAGGTTTTCTTTCGTAATGAGTTGGCGCCACTGCAAAGCAAGATATTACAGATTAATGATTGGCTAGGTGAAGAAGTGATTAAGTTTGATAAGTACACATTGGATGATGAGTAACATCACCGCACAAAGAACAATACCGCCGACACTGGCGGTATTTTTTTACCTGTAAGGTATAAGTATCGGTCTGACTAATAATAATAGTGACCCAATTCTATTATACCGTTTACACCCTGATAAGGCGAATCCGCCTAATTTTCACCCTCTCAAACCTGTATTAAATGCGCCTACAATCCATTTTAAGCGCATGTAATTTATTTGGTATTCAGATGTCTTTTTCTTGTTTTAATCGCTCTGCGAGCTGGAAATTTGCGAGGGATAATGTTTTTAACCCCCTCAAAACGCAATCGTGACCCCGCCACGCCCGCGCACTAAATGTATCGGTTTTTATGCAGGCGTGCGGTTGGTTGAATATAAGCTAGGTATGGGCTTAGGTAAGGAATCTATTTGAAAGGAAATTGTGCAAATTTATTCCTTTTTACTCACTAAGTATTTTTATAAAGATACGTTTAACACAATGTTCGTGTTAAACGTACACTAGTCCGTTCTAATGTTTATTTTTTACTTGTAAATATAGGAACATCAGCATTATTCTTACCTTTAGATAACCATAAAGCCCATTTTCTAAGGGCGCCTCCGTTTCTAATTTTTGATGCTTCAGTCCAATATAGATCATATTTATCAGAAATAAACTGACCAATTTCTTTTCCTGACAATTGAGGGGCTATTTCAAATAATTTTATTACATCTAAAAGTGTTTGCTCAGTACTGGCGCTAACCCAAAGTACTTCTCTTTTTTCAGAAAATTTTTCAAGCCTCTCATTGTCAACTTGATATTTACCATTCTCAACATAAATTAACTCAAATCGTTTTAATACCATTAGTGCGTTTCGATACCCTTTCGGTTTCTCACTATTTCTATTTATTGAACCTTTTTCAATAAGCCAGTTTAAAGCTTCCAATGTAAGTTCTGGAGATGCTGGAGCCGTAAATATATTACCTTTTCTACGTTTTCGTTCTGAATTTATTCGTTCTGTAACGACTTTACCTTGATCTTTATAAAACCAACCATAACTAGATGGTTCAATAAAACCGCATAATTCTAACCATCTACAAAGTCTAATAGTATAAGCTCGCCATGTTTTTTCAGCATATTTATTATCAGGATATAACTGTTTTAATAACTCAATCAAAGCATTTGCATTAGCAACTGAGTGCGTAGCTTTATCTTTCATAGCAAGGGTAAAAGCATGCCTAGAAAACTTATCTCTTATGATCTTTAAAATATCTATTTCATTGCAAACGGTCACATCTTCACTCAATGAATATAAACCACTTTCTCTAATGGCCACTCCAAACATGATCATATCTGAACCAATATTTTGAATTGTCCCTTCCGACCATTTTGTTTTAGCCACTAAATCTTGCACAGATAATTTTGAATTATGATTTAAACATTTTAAAACTTTATACAAAGAAGAAAAATCTGTGGATGGAAGATATCTGAGTGATATGATAGGAACAGTTCCCGTTAAAATATACTCTCTAAAAATATCCCAATACACATTCAATCGATCCCCACTTTTTATAATCAATCGTCTATTTATCAAAGAGCTTATAGTATCAGGACCTGAAATTTCAATAATCTCAAACCAATCAACAGGGGCTCGTTGGGCGATCAATTTCAAACAACTATATTCTGCTGGATTTAATGATTCCATATCTTCTTTAAATAAACTAGCAACATCAAGCTTATTTTCTAATAGTTCTGTTTGATTTATACCATTTTGGATTTTATCATATAAGTGAATACAGAGTTTTTTTAATAACCATGGATAGCCTTGGCTACTAGCTACAAGATTATGCCGTAAATCATTATGTAGTTTATCTTTTATTTCTTTTTCAAGTAAGTTTATTACTGAGTTTGACTCACGATCAGAAAATGGAGCTAATTTTTTTGTTATGCGATAATCAGATAACTGATGCCAAAAGAAATATGCAGGATGTTCACTCTGAGTATTACTATCTGTTTTCCAAGCAAAACCTAAACAAAAATTTAATTTAATTGCAGCCGCATTCAGCAATAATGCTTTAGCCTTATCAAACACTTCATAAAGCTCTGGTTTAGAATATAACTCTTCAAATTGATCAAATACTAGTGTGATTAATTGATTTTTTAATTTTAATGACTCTAAATAAGATTGAATTGATTCTGAATTTAATGGATTGCTAACATCGGAAAGTACTAATTGAATACTTTGGTCTCCAAAACCTTTATTTTGTGCACTTTTCAATGCAGTTAGCAGAGACGAATATATATACTCTGAACCTGTAGCGGCTCTAATATCAACAGGAAATATATAATACTTATTTTTATTTTGATAATTACTCGCTTTATTTTTCAATTTTGCAATTAGTGAACTTTTTCCCATACCAGAATTTCCTGTAATAGCAAAAATTCTAGTATTCGTTTTTTCTTCTTTTACTTTTTTAAAAAATTCAAAAATTTCATTAATTTCTTTTATTCTACCAACAAAGTCTTCTGGTCTTGCAGGACGATAATCACTCCATGCTTCACCAGTTTGAACTTCAACAACGCTTACTAACTTATTAGCCTCTACGTCATAAACTTTTGATTTGGGACTTTTAGGTAATTTAAAATCTAAGTTATTTAAAGATGTATCTGTATCAGCTAATTCATTTAAAAGCTCCAAATCTTCAACTAGTTCATTGTTTTTAGCGTAGTAACATAATACACCTGAAGGAAGTCCCCCGGCTAAAATAGCTGTAACCCAGAAAAGCCCATATTTTGTTATAAGTAATACCCATTCTCCGATTAAGTTTGGGCTTCCCATGTAATTTGTAGCTAAATCATCAGGTTGTTTTTTTATAACTCCAGAACTTACAAGTGAATTTACTATGTGATTTGGTTCATAAAAACTAAGCTTTGTTGATTGTTCTTTAGGCTTTTTTTTCCATTCTTCGATAAAACCCTTAGCTTCTTTACCATACTCACTTGTACATATTAACCATGCTTCATCATAATCTTTAAAAACAAGAGTTCCAGCAAGATTTTTTAAAATATTAGCATCAATATTTTTATCTCTATACGCTTTACATTCCACATATATTTCTTTCCCACTAATTTTATGTCGACATAGTAAATCAAGTTCTACTGCCGTAAACCTGATTTCCTTTATCACTTCATATGACTGTGCCATAAGTAATGTTTCAGCTAGAGACTCAAGTAGATCACCTCTTTCCTTTGCTGAAGATGACTTTTGTAAAGCAACTTCTACTTTCATATAGTTCTCAATACCTCTGTCAATAGTCGGCTAGTTATCGCAGCATTATAAAGTATTTAAATTAAAATAAATCACTATACTAACTTCATATAAAATATTTTTACTAATCTACTAATACATAGTATTAACAAAAATTTTTATATTACTTTAGTCCCCCTCTCGGAAACCGGTTACATCGGTTACACACTACCAAAACAACATCTAACCCACTGATTATAAACAACCCCGTTGTAACTTTTTACAGGTTACAACGGGTTACAAAACAAAGGTTAAAAAGTTACATCCTTATAAAACAATAAGTTATATTTTTAATTTGTAACCTCTTTAAACGGTTACACGTAACTACAAAGTAACCCATTTGTAACCTTTCCTAATCTCTATATTTCTACGTTTAATCAATATGATATAAACCAACTTTAATTTTGTAACCATTGTAACCGCTTTCCGAACCCCTCCCACAAATTCTCTATTTATATAAAAGAGATTAAACAATGCATATTTATTGTACAAATATTTATATCTTCTCTATTTTGTTGTTCTTGGTAATTATGATAATTACTTGATGATTCTCTATAGATAAAAGAAAGGCTGCACATCGGCAGCCTTTAGATGAATGAAAGGAGAAACTAACTCTCGCTGTTTTCCTGAAATACCCAACACTTAATTACTTCAGGTCTTTTTAGCGCACTCCCTATCGCAAGTGAATTATTAAATTGACTGTTTACTACACTCCTCACGGTCTTAATACCCACAAACTTACGCATACGTCCTGCTTTTAGTAAGTTTTTAATATCCGTATTTAATAACATTGATTGCCTGTGTTCACTGGCAACCTGCGCAATATGGTTGAAATTCACTGCATAAACGCCCTGTTCAATACTATGATTAACACCAAATGGCTCATTATCTTGTAGATAATCAAACATATCCCAAAATTCCATAACTGGCGGTTGATCCAACTGAATGGCTTGAACACGTTGTTTAGCTAACTCAATAATAAAGTTACGCGTTTGTCGGATATGTGCGTCTTTTACTGGCAATACCAATGCTAATGTTTCCAATAATGCGATTAACTGTGCATGGTTCTTGGCTATCCGCTCATGGTTAATCGTCTTATCCGCAAATAACTGCGCCTGCAAATCATCTACACGCTCATTGTATTGTTTTAATATTGCAGCTTCTTTCATTAATACTTTAGGTAAAAAACCTGAAAGTTTCTCAATAGGATAACGCTCAAGAGCAATGGCAGCATAACGGGTTTCTACGCTTTGCTCAGCCTTATCAGTATAAAGATGAATAATCCTCTCTAAAATAGCTCGTGAGGCATTAATCTCGGCATTCTGTGCAATCACAATACTGCCTTTAAATAACGGCTCGTAAGTCTCATTACCACTGTTTTTTACGCCTAATGAACGAGTCGCACGTCCGTTGTACAAAGATTTCAACTCTTCCCAATCAAACGCTTTTAGTTTTGCGTTATCTTGTACGCGATCACTTTCAATTAAGCACACCGGTAAATTACTAATTTGTGAAAAATTACGCCCTCGAGCTGCAACACTCGATTTTGATGCATCAAACCCCTCATAATCAGCACGACCACATAAGCGCCATAAAAATTCAATTAATGTACTTTTACCTGAACCTGGTTCACCGCAAATCTCTAAAAAAGGATAGCTCTTATGTGTTTTTCGTATTTGTTCAGCAAAAAGAGAACCCACCCAAAACGCTAATACGACATAGCCTTTTACACCAAAAGCCTCCCAAAGAGAGCCTAACCAACTGGTATCAAATTCACTAAAATCCGTATTAATAGATAATGATGGACTAAGGCTTAACGTCTTAATATCGAGTTTATTTAAAGAAAAATAATCTTCCTCATTCAGCGTAAAACACTTACCATCTTGTATTGCCACATCATTAAATACATATACACCATATTCTTTGTTATATCCCACATAATTTTGAGTGATCACCTCTTTGATATCAGGCAATGCCTGTTTGCAAATACGATCTAATTGTAAAGTTGTACCTGTATAAACCGCCCCTTTTGCCACATGTAATAAACGCTTTTTAAATTCACTGGCACTTGTTAATTGTGAGGCGGTAAAAGTCGCTTTAACTTGTGGCTGTCGAGGAAAATCAACACGGATGTAATACCATGATTCATCGGTCTCTACCGATTTTTGGAAATATAATGGCGTGGGGTAACAGTTGGCTATTTCAATTACGGTGCCAGACTCTTTAACGGCTTTTTGTCTGGCTTCATCTTCATCTAAATCAGGCTCTGCATCATGAATACGCTCAATCGTCTTCATCATTTTGTCGATATCTAACTTAAACCAAAACAAACGGTTATCATGTTGAAAATCAAACTCTGAACGCTCCGTCCAATTAAACATTAAACGTGCTTTTTCAAACGCAGTAGAAGCTAACAGCAACTTCCCATAATAACGATAACGAGCCATATCTCGTTCAGTTAACTTGCCTTTCATGTGCAAGTCATTCCAATCGTTCCCATTATCAACTTCTGCTGGTCTGGCGGCAGTGGCTTTCCAACCTTCCTCATGACTACGCGCCACAAACTTTCTCATAGCCCGTTCGCCAGCTGCGCCATTATCTAATGCCCAAATCAATAACGGTTTTTTATTGCTACCAATTTCTATTTTTAACTTGGCCAAAGCAATTTCAGGATAATTATGGCAAGTCATCAGTGAAACCGCTGCCATACCATTTTGAATAAGACTTAGCGCATCAAAAATACCTTCAGTAAGCCAAATCTCTTTAGCTTGTGTTAAATCTTGTTGAGGTAATGACCACCAATGCCCTTTATAAGAACCAAAAAAGTTAGCTTTACGATCAAATCTTGATGGTCTATCAATAATACGTTCCCAATATGCGCCCTCTGGTAACGCAAATTTAACTGTTGCAGCACCTAAACCATTAGCATGATAACTAGACTCGGAATAAAGCCCCTTTAATGGCTCAATATTCAACCCTCTAGCGTGCTGTAAATAGGCATCTGCTGCCGCATTGGGTGCTTGCTGTGTCTTAGGGTAATGAGTTGACCAATCGTCAAATATATCGGGATAAATTTCTTTTACGATCAATTCAGCACCACATTTATTCTCACGGCCACAACGCAATACAAACGGCATTTCAATGGAAGTAAATAACTCTTTTTTCTTACAGCTTGGGCAAATACCTTGACGCAAATAACCATTTTGCTCTTTGAATTGAAAGTCGTGTATAAGACGAGGCAATAACGCCTGAATATGGTATGATTTCATGAGATAACCTTAGAGCACACAATAACTGCCTATCCCGCAGGTTGTGTGCTTTTTATTTACTTATAGAAAATGATTCTCATATGCTGTGATAATGTTTTTCTTTTAGCTCAAGCAATATTTGGCAATCAATACATAATGTGCAGCCTATGACTGCTTGGCGACGGGCTTGAGGTATTGGATGATCACAATTCTCACATTCAAACGCCGATACACTCTTTATTGCCTTTCTCGTTGCTTGAATATTCTGTTCCAGCACTAGCTCTGCATATTCATTGGCACGATCAACTGCATCAGACATAATTAAGTTCTCCTGCTTCTGACTCCAATTTATCTGCCTCATCAATTAATAACTGATGAACCTGCGCGTAATCTAATTTATCTATTAATACTTTGTCGGCTAATTGACGCTGGCGATCGGCAAAATGATTTATTAATGATTTACGTTCATCTTCTCTATTTGCTTTTATATTTTCAGCCACAGGTGTAAATATAGGTTCTGGAATATTTCTCATTTTAAAACCTCATTTTTAGGTAATAAAAAGCCCTGACCGATAAAGGTCATTATTTAATTTCTAAATATTGATAATCTAATTAAATCGTTTGAACCGATTTTTTATCCATGATCGGAAACATGGTGTATGGTATATTTTTTATGCCTGCAATTTCTTGACAGGAAACAGGCATAAAAACCATTGCAAAAAAGGAAATCCAATGAAATTTTATGTTAATGCAATTAAACAAAGCTCTTATTGGGAGCTGGTATATAATGATTTAAAAATAGCTAGTCCAGCTTTTTCTTCTAGAATGGAATCCATTGATAATTTAGAAGAAACTATTTTATATACTGAGCAAGCTGATTTAGATGTCTGTGACGATAAGAGCCTGATATATTTTAAATTTGAAGAAACATCCAATGGTTGGCACTGGATCGCACTCTCTGATTTCAACGGCATAACTAACTTAGTTATAAAGCAAGAAACGCATCTTCCTTCATATGAGACAGCTCGCTTAAAAGCTGAAATATTTAAAAATGAAATCATTTCATCCCCTATTGTCGATTCTGCTGGCGTATTAATTCCCAATATGCATTTTTCAAAAGAATTCTCTTCTAAATTTGATATTGGTGATTTACATCCATCTGCACGCCGTAAATATTTTTAATTAACTAACATTGCCATTCACAAGACAAATCTTTATTTATTGTTATCGTAAATAAATGTGAGTGGCTATTTAGTTTCTGACTTTGCTCAATGATATAACGAAAAAAACTTAAAAATTTTGCAAACGGAATACTTGGACTAAAGTCAGCCATTCCACTTACAGAAATTAAAACTGTATTACCAATATTATTAACTGGAATGAAATGTATCAGTTGTGATAATTCAAAAACAATACTATTTATTGGTGAATATTTATCTTCAATACAAATATATACCCCATTTTGTGTATTCTTAACGATTGAATTATTTTTCATTTTTAGCTTTCCTTAACCCATCAATATATTTAACCGCCTCAGCCATTGCATCAAACTTACCGAATGACTGATCATCTAACCAAACGTGATAACGAGTAACTGGATTCATTGCTTTTCGTGGTAACTTAATAATCGTAAAGCCACGATACAGAAAACTATGCTCAGTTATTTGTCGTATCATGATTTCAGCCCTAACCACACTAACCAACCGTCACGCATCTCTTTTGGTAAAGATTCATAAGCCATCTTTAAACCGTTATTCCATGCAGGCAGATAGACATAGTTTTCGGCTCTACTTGAACCTGGTCTTTTCATTTGAATAATGGGTAACTTTCCTGCTTTGCGCATATCAGCAACTGCACTCGCCGGCTTACCGATTAATTCAGCAAATTTTTCCTCAGTCACGCCATCTGACAGACTTACGATTTTCTCTCTCATCTGCTACCCTCTTATGTCAGGCGCTTTATAGCGCTTTCGGACTCTTTGCCTCACGGCAAGGAGGTATCAACTTTCTTATAAAATAAGAGATCTCTTATATAATGTCAATGTACGATAACGAAAAACTAAAACTGATACGTGAATCAGAAAGACTAAATGTTAAACAAGCGGCTGATTTGGTTGGTATTAATTATGTTACTTATCATGGTTATGAAAGTGGAAAAGCTAAAATGTCTTTAGAATCGGCAATGAAATTCTTTAAGCACCCACAATTTAGAAAGTATCGAGACTGGTTTATGTTCGATGAAGTTAATCCTGATGCTGGGCAAATCGCACCGGCACTCGCACACAGTGGGCAAGACAGCACGCAATCATCCCGCTCAGACAAGAAAATTGGATAACAATACATCAAGCATTTTGTGAATTTATTGATTCGCAAAGCATTTGTTCCATTGGAGGGCTTTCTTATGACAATTAAGAAACTCGAAAATGGTCAATATGAAGTGGACATTAGACCGGCTGGCCGTCACGGAAAACGGATCAGACGACGCTTTGAAAAGAAGCAAGAAGCTATTTTATTTGAACGTTATTCACTAGCTAATCAGCAAACAAAAGATTGGGTAGAAACATCAACCGATATTCGCCCTCTTAGCGATTTAATTGATATTTGGTGGGAAGTGTTCGGCAAAAATACACCTTATGGAAGAATGACACACCTAAGAGTGAGGCGTATTGCTGAATCACTGAATAATCCCCCTGTTTGCCAATTAACCGATAAGCAATTGGTACTCTATCGTGAGCTTAGACTCGCTTCTGGCGTAAAAGCCTCAACGATAAATAGGGATATCTCAGCACTCAGCGGTATGTTTACGGCGCTTAAAAAAACGGATTTCTTTTTAAGTAAACATCCCGTTCAAGGAATATCACGGTTAAAACAGCAAACGACTGAAATGTCATATCTAACAGATAATGAAATTCAGCAATTATTAGCATTATTGGAAGGTGACAACCTAAAAGTTGCCGTTCTCTGTTTAAGCACTGGCGCCCGTTGGGGTGAAGCGCTCAAACTAAAACGTGAACATGTGATCCAAAATAAGGTGAGATTTACGTACACCAAAACCAATAAGCCAAGAATTGTGCCAATTTCTCAAGCTGTTGCTGACATGATTTGTACAAAGAAATCAGGATTGCTCTTTACTGAAACGTCTTATCACATGTTTCGTAGAGCAATTAAAAAAGTGAAGCCCAGTATGGCATTAGGTCAAGCAACCCACGCATTGCGCCATACATTCGCCACCCATTTTATGATGAACGGCGGAAGTATTATTACGTTACAACGCATCTTAGGACACACTAATTTGCAACAAACGTTGACCTATGCACACTTTGCGCCAGACTTCTTACAAGATGCCATTCAATATAACCCCTTGAAAGGTAGTACAGAATTACTGGTTTAGAGTGTCCACATATTGTCCACACTTGAACACTTAGGGGCACTTTTCAGCCCTTTTTGATGATTTTATGTACAAAAAAAGGCATCTTAAAAAAGATGCCTTTCTCTATAACTTATTGATTATCTTTGATTTTCTTATTTTGCCGTTGTGCGAATTAAGTAATCAAAAGCGCTAAGTGAGGCTTTAGCACCTTCACCAGCTGCGATAATGATTTGCTTATAAGGAACTATTGTACAGTCACCAGCAGCAAATACACCTTTGATATTAGTTTCACCACGGGCATCAACAACAATTTCACCCATCTTATTACGCTCAACAGTACCTTCTAACCACTGTGTATTAGGTAATAAACCGATTTGAACGAAAATACCTGCTAATGCAATATCGTGCATAGAATCATTAGTACGATCTTTGTATTTTAGGCCAGTTAACTTAGTGCCATCGCCATACACTTCTGTGGTTTGCGCATTTAAGATAACTTCTACATTGCCTAAGCTACGTAATTTTTTCTGTAATACCGCATCTGCTCTCATTTCTGAAGCAAATTCTAATACTGTTACGTGTTCAACTAAGCCAGCTAAGTCAATTGCAGCTTCAACACCTGAGTTACCACCACCAATAACAGCAACTCTTTTACCTTTAAACAGTGGGCCGTCACAGTGTGGGCAATAAGTTACACCACGAGTACGGTACTCATTTTCACCGGGAACATTCATATTTCTCCAGCGAGCACCTGTCGCAATAATTAAGCTACGAGTTTTTAAAATTGCACCTGACGCCGTTTCAATTTTGTGTAATTCCCCTTCTGATGCTCCCGGAATTAAACGACTAACAGTTTGGCTATCAATCACATCCACTTGGTAATCATCAACATGGGCTTTTAATGCACCAGCAAGTTTTGCACCTTCGGTTTTCGGTACTGAGATATAGTTTTCAATATCAACAGTATCAAGAACTTGGCCACCAAAACGTTCACCAATAAGACCTGTATTTAAACCTTTACGAGCAGAATAAACAGCAGCTGATGCACCAGCAGGGCCACTACCCACAATCAATACATCAAATGCATCTTTTTGATTTAACAATTCTGCAGTACGTTTTTCTGCATTGCTGTCTACTTTATTAACAATTTCAGCTAAGGTCATGCGACCTTGACCAAATTCGTTACCATTTAAGAATACAGCAGGAACGCCCATGATATTACGTTCCTGAATTTCATTTTGGAACATGCCTCCGTCAATCGCAGTATGTGTGATCTTCGGATTTAAAATCGCCATTAAGTTTAATGCCTGAACAACATCAGGGCAGTTATGACAAGAGAGCGAATAATAGGTTTCGAAATGAAACTCACCGTCTAACTGACGAATTTGTTCAAGTAATTCTTGTGCTTCTTTTGATGGGTGACCACCGGTTTGCAATAATGCTAAAACCAATGAAGTAAATTCATGACCTAATGGCGAGCCTGCAAAGCGAACACCTGTTTCTTTCCCTGGGTTGGTAATAAGAAAAGATGGTTTACGTACATTAGCGTTATTATCTTCACGATAAGTGACTTTATCGGATAATGGTTCGATTTCTTTTAATAGCGCTTGGATATCAGCAGAATGTTTGCTGTCGTCTAATGTTGCTACTAACTCAACTGGCTGGGTTAATCGTTCTAAATAAGCTTTCAATTGAGCTTTTAAATTATTATCTAACATTTTTGCACCCTCAATAAAATCGGGTGCCGAAACACCCGATAAATAACTTTTTAGTGGCTTAATTCTTATTTAGATTTTGCCAACTAAATCCAGTGATGGAGCTAAAGTTGCATCACCTTCTTTCCATTTTGCTGGGCAAACTTCGCCTGGGTGGCTAGCTACATACTGAGCAGCTTTAACTTTACGCAGCAGGTCTGATGCATCACGGCCAATACCTTCAGCTGTGATTTCAATTGCTTGGATAATACCTTGTGGGTCAACAACAAAAGTACCACGGTCAGCAAGGCCTTCATTCTCACGCATATTTTCGAAGTTACGAGTTAATGCGCCAGTTGGGTCGCCAATCATGCCATATTTGATTTTACCGATAGTTTCTGAGCTACTGTGCCATGCTTTATGGGTAAAATGCGTGTCAGTAGAAACTGAGTAAATTTCTACGCCCATTTTTTGGAACTCAGCATAATGATCAGCTAAGTCACCTAATTCAGTTGGGCACACGAAAGTGAAGTCTGCAGGGTAAAAGAAGAAAACGCTCCATTTGCCTTCGACGTCCTTTTCAGTCACTTCTACGAATTGACCGTCTTTAAATGCCATGTTTTTGAATGGTTTGATTGGGGTATTAATTAAAGACATTGTATTTCCTCCTGTTTGGTATGGGTCTAATGTACCTATTCCACTTGAGAATAGCTAATACATTCCTGCTATCAGTTCAATAGGTTTTACCTAATGAGTTGAAGAAATTGATAGAGATAGGTTAACGAAATGTAGCTATTAAAGCAAATGCACAACAATCAAATTTCGCCTACTTTCTATTAACCACTCTTTCTATTTAATATCCTTACCTTCAGTAACAATACAGTTATAACTACATGAATTATAAAATTAATATTCAAGCTCTCGTAGATAAATTTAATATTACTGTGCTAATTTTGCAGGTTTTAGAATAGTGTAAGTACACTCAAATGCTGCCTTTTGAATACGATAAATATCTTGGTTATCCTTTGTGGATTGCACAACCGCATCGCCCGATTGGAAACGTTGCAATTCTCCCCAAGGTGCCTTCATTGCAAATGGAGGTGTAGATTCAGGAACGATAAAGTAATTCATCTCAATGCCTTTGGGGATAAAAGGCTGATAACCACTAGGATAAGATGCTAGATTAATTTCACTTTTCTCTGCGGGATTGTAACGCTGAGCAAATTTTGCTTTTCTTACCAAGATCTCCTCATTACCTGTTTCTGGGCAAATATTTTGTACTACCCAATCACCGACTTTTGCTGGTTCTGAAACGGTTTCAACCCCTTCACCTTTAATTATTGTGGTGATAATCTCACTTTCTTTGGCTGGCCTTGCTAATACAGGCTTGGTTTTAATTGCAACACCTGTGATCCCTGCTTGCTGGGCCTGAGTAAAATAAGCTACGCGTTCTTTTTGTGGCAATTGAGAAAGGTCATTAGCAAATACAAATGAAGGAATTAAGGCTAAGCCTATTAATAGTATTTTTGTTCTACTTTTCTTATAGGTTTTATCGTTATTTGAATTACTGTTTTGTATATAGAAAGACATTGAATTATTTCCTGATAAATATCATCCGTACTTAATACGCTATTTAAGCGTCTGTAAACGTTAAACCGATTATGGCAGGAAATAAAACAAAAGCACCCGTAAAATCAGTTACCTAATAAAGAAAAATTCAAAAATTCGAGAGGTCTCACAACTAGAAATAACCAAGGTTCAGAAAATAAAGAGTGGTAAGTTCGAAAAAATAATCTAGTGAATAGATTTAATGACTCTATACATTATATAAGAAAAAAGACTCCAACTAACCAACAGTACGTTGTGTTTTGAAGTCTTTATATATGAAGCTAATCGCTAACTTTGAGTATAAAAGTAAGGTTAAAATAGATATTTAAAGCGGATACGGGCACCGTAACGATCTTTATCACTGCTATGTACATTAATATCGCCTTTACCATCTATACGCGAATAATAAGCACCTAAATAGGTTTTAAAATTATCCATATCTAAAATATTTGGTAGTTCATAAGAAGTAAATACAGTGTTGATATTGTACTTTCCAGGATTGAGCGTTAAATAGGTGTCATTTTGACCACTGCTATTTCCGCTTTTTTGATAATAAGCTTTAATATCATTATGAGCATAAATATAACCAAGTTGAAATTTGTGCCATAAGACATTACTACCAATAGAAAAATCATTTTCACCTTTAGCATCAAGATAAGCAGCACTTAAATTTGCAACAATGCCGTTAATAGGATCATCAGCTAAAGTGTCCCATTTTACAGTTAAGCCATAACCTGTACGTCGCGATTGATCTTGGAATTTTCCATTTTCATCATCATAGCCATAAGCTTTACTTATCACGTTCGCATCTATTGCTCCCGCAATAGTTAATTTGTCTTTCTGCCATGCAACAACAGGACGCATATAAATAACATTTTTGCGGTTATCAAGTTTACGCCCATGATATTCATTATCTTTAAAAACAGAAGTTCCATCTTCAACTAAAGCATTTAGCTCAAAATACCAGTCGTTATAGTGTGTATTAACCATCATGCTGCCACCATCACTACTACGACCTCGCCCTTCTTTCATCATATAGATATAGCCAAAACCATCACCATATAAATCATTTGCTGTATTACCTGAATACTCAACAAATGTGTCTTGATTTAGTGGGAACATGTCGTAAGCTTCATAACGACCAATTTTGTATTGCCATTTATCACGTTGACCAAAGTAGAAAACAGCATCATCTAGATTCATTTTACCCGTCATGTCAGCCATTGGCTGAACACGAAAACCAGCATAATTACCGTTCTTCAATTCTCGCTCACCATCCACACCGATTAAAATACGCCCATTAAGTGACCATTTTTCATTATCATCAAAATCTTTTTGATTGCCGGGCATCATTCTCATCGATGTTAGTTGCCCTTTCTTACTAGTAGCATCGATATTATATTCCACGTCACCGTACAATTTGAGATCCCCCCAATTTGTATTGGTAGAGAAAAAGCCTGTACCTTCTTTATTTTTTGTACTAGCAAGCTGAGAGGATTGTTTTTGTTGGATTTCATTAAGTTGGGTTTGTGCAATATTTACTTTTGTTTGAGCCTCATCAGATTGCTTTTCTAATATAGCAATGCGTTGCTCCATGTTGACGGTTGTAACATGATTCATTGCTTTCTTTTCTTGAGATAAGCTGTTGGAATTAATTAATTGCTCAAGGCGAGCCACTTTTTGTTCTGCTGCGGTGGCTCTAGCTTCCGCGGCGGTTGCACGTTGTTCAAGAGTATTTAACCTTGCTTCAATTGCACTTATGTCAGTTTGTGCGTTTGCACATAATGGCGTAGCGAGTATTAAACTTATCGCAACAGATAATGCTTTTACTTTCATTCGAATATTCCTAAGTTAGCAAATGTTGGTTTAACAGGTACGGCAAATACAGAATAATCAATTTGGTTAATCGATCGTTCTATCTAATAAGCGTATTGTTATTTTTATTCGATAATATTATATAAATATCAATCGGTTATTCGCATCGTTAATTCTATTCTTAACAATAAATAAACCAATATCTTCATTACCTTGCCATTATTTTTACTGATTAACTTCCAGTATCATAAGTAAGACTATGTTTGAACTGAGGTACTTATTCTCGTTTAAGTACTTACAAACATTTATTATTTTGATTTGGTATTTAATTTATTGTTATTTCAGCATATTTCTGGTTTAAGTTTTCAAATTTTTTAATGGGTTCACTAGCCTACATAAAATAATCGTTAATATGGAACATTTCCATAATCATTTGTGATTTTTTTGAGGTTGGTACAATAACCTAAGAAAAAAGACACAAATAACCATCAAAAATAGGAGTATAGAAAGAAAATAAAGTGATTTATTAAGTAAGGTTTAAACTAAGCAAAAGATAGTTAAGATCTGAAGAGAGTAATTTTATAACGGTGTTATTAGCTTCTATTATTTAGACACCTTACTATAAAGGTAAGCTAATATGGTGGAAGGAGAAGAACTGACAGAGGTCATATCATTATAACCTCTGTCCATCATTATCATATTCTACCAGGTTTACGTAACGCTCTACGAAAGTAAGAAACTGGCATTTTAGGGCAAATTTGTTCTTTTACTGCTGGATTATTTTCCAAATCTTCTTTGTCTATTTCATTATTTCTTCTTGAATTTTGTAGCTGAGTATCTGTTTTATTCATCTTCCCTTTCCTCTGAGATCAATGCCTCATTAATAGCTTCAATTTTCTCAACTGCTTCATTAAGAATAGAAGCAATACGTCCAGCTCTTTCCACAGAGAGCTCTTTTAACACTAATTTATGGCGTAAAACTGCTTTTAATTTACCAACAGCAGATTCAATCTCCTCAGAAACACCACCTGCGTTTTGAGATAAATCTCTAGCATAAGCCAGTTTTCTTTGAATATTGGCATCTATTTCCTGATGTTCTGCTAAAAATGCAGCACCCTCAGGTGTAATGCTGTAGTTTTTACGACCTTTTTCAGCAATCGTAGCAAGTAATAGATCTTGCTCTTCAAGTAGTGTTAGCGTTGGATAAATAACACCTGGGCTAGGTACATATAATCCTGAAGAAGCCTCATCTATTTCTTTTATAATTTCATAGCCATGACTTGGTTTTTTTGAGATCATGCTAAGTAACAGAACTCGTAAATCACCATGATCAAACATACGTTTTAATTGGCGACCTTGACCTTTCCCTCTGCTACCACATCCACGACCACGTTGTTTTCCCCGCCCTTCAGAACCATGTTCTCCATGGCAGCATTCACCTCGTCCCTCGTGTCCATGACCATGTTCACCACGACCTTCATGTCCATGACCGTGTTCACCATGACAACAATGTTCACTGTGATGTTCTTGGTGTTGGCTATGTTTACCTTTACTACCACAACGCCCTTTTCCGTGACCATGTCCATGACTACCATTTTCAGCACGCTGTTGATAAAGTGAGTTTAATGCTCGAATCATCATAAATATTCCCTCATTGTTTTAGATATATCGAATTCATGTAGTGCAATATAATCCGATATATCTAAATGATCAAGCTTTAGATATATCTAAATGTACATCTAAATCAGTTCCATCATTAACAATATGATTTATTTATGATTAAATTTTTAAAGCATTAGTTTAATTATGAATGATTCTCATTCTCTAGCTTGCTTTTATGTGCTATCAGTGAAAATAAAAGAAGGAAATTAATAGAGAAGAATAAAAAATAGGTATTGTCAGCTTAAAAATCACATGAAATAGCCAACCATTTTTAGAACAACATAAGTGACACTGTCACCTGTTGCTATTTAAAAAAAAGCGAAGATAATGAGTAATAACCCACTACTTCACTTTTTAATAAAATTTATTTTAATTGTAGGAAATATAACAAAAACGAGATATCACTACTTATTATCTAATGCTGATAAAACCACGTTCTTAATATATTGATATCCAGCCTCAATCTGTTGTTCATCACAGGTTTCAGTACTTTTTATAGTCAACTGTAACAAATTTAAGTGTTTGATAGTTTCCCACTCATTGTTATCAAAATCGCACTCAGAACAAAACTGTGCTGGTGCATTATCACTATTGCGAGCACAAAGCGTTAACAAACTTAAATCTTGTTTATGATGACTTTTTATAACCAAGTTTTCATAGATTGTTTTATTAAGGTCATTTTGCGTTTCTAAATCCTTATTTCCTTTTCTTACAATCGCAAAATTTAGTTTATTAAAGTCAGATGCAGATAAAACACGAATATAATAGTGCTCACCTTCTTTTTCGAAAGCCGTTGCTTGATTAAAAAATTGCTCAAGTTTGACGCGCGTTTCCCATTGAATTTGTGCATATTTTCCATATCCAGATGAAGTAAAAGGATAGAGTTGATGCACACTCCACATCGACGCTACTGCTGGTGCGGATTGAATACCATCAATTTTAGGAGCATCATCCGCTTGCTCTGGGCATAATCTAGGGGGATTTGTTAAAAAACGACTAATACGCGCATCTTTAATACATACTACACCCGTAGGATATGGTGAAAATCCAGCTTGAAACGGTTCAAAAGAGACTGAATCAGCGAGAGAAAGTTGTGTGATACTTTCATATATTTCGGGTGTCAACTCAAGTAATGGGGCTTCTTTTTTTAATTTCTTACACAGAATCTGATAAGGGATAAGATCGTAGTTATCATCAAGAAATAAGCTTTTCATATAACCAAATTGAGATGCATCAATATGGATATAAAATGAATTGTTGTATTTTTCTTCGCACTCTTTTCTTAGTTCGAAAAGAGGCTTTAACTTATCAACACAACCATAAGACGGTGCACCTAATATTCCTATAACACCAAGAATTGGCTCACCTTGTTCAATCAGACGAAAAACAATACTACGTGTTTTTTCAATATCAGTTTTAAATGTTTCATCAATAGGCAATGCAATAAGGTTGTCATACCCTAACCCCAGTATATCCATTGCTTTTTTCCAAAATTCAAACCGAGAAACAGGAACAAGTAGTTTTCCTAAATGCATTGTTTTTGTCATGCCCGTTCCTCGGCATGTTAAATGACTAACATCATCAAAAATCCCACGCTCATTGAGTTGTTCACTTATTGCTAAAATATCCGTGACAGACATATTGAATAACTCAAATGCTTTTTTATCTGCAACCAAATCTCGTGATTTTGGATGACGAGCAATTGCCATAGGTAATGTTTTTAAATTTCTAAGCGCCCATAATATTTCATAGCAAGCAAGAGTATGACTTGTTGTGATATGACCAAATGCATCTTCGGATGAAAAACCAATTAACCTACAGAGATCATCTGTAATTTTCTTTTCTTGTTCTTTTAGTAAGGGTGAATAGTTATTAAAAACATTATCTGAATTGTAAACTAATGCTGAAAGATAGCCGAATTTCGCCAATTGCATCACTTGTGATTGATGATGGGAAAAATAAGGTTCAATATCAGATTGACTATAACTATTTTGCTGTTTTAAAGTCTCTAAAATACATTCATAAGCATTATCTACTGCTTTTTTTTCAATAGTATTACTTTTTATTTTAGCGTCTAAACACTCGCTATTATTTCTTTTCACTTTATTTTCTTTAGGAAAAGAATACTCACTATTCATTAATATTTTTGCCATCTCTCGATGATAACATGTAAGGGTATCAACGGTTCGGGTATGGTATACACGCTCTGTAGCACTCAGACAGGTTTGTTTGTAATTTGCCATCATCGCACCTATATATAAATTTTTATTATCTGTTTTAATGAGAATTATGTTTACTGATCGTTAATAATTAACCTTTATTCAAATGATATACTACATGATGAGTAAGAATCTTCTTTATTTTATTGATATTAGTTAATATTTTTCCAATTTAATTTAAGTAACTGACATTTTGAGGATAAATGATTTAGCTTTATTTGTTAGTTTCTTTAACTTATTATCAATTTTGATTTAAGTTATATTTCTGTAGATATGATATTATTTTTGCTAAGGTCAATACTTAAACCTACCCTAATTAGAATCAACGAATAATTCTGTCGCTTAATATCTGTTATTAAGAATAGATATCAAGTTACTTATCTAAAATAGGCGTTTATTTATTTAAATGTAATTCATTTTTTCTTCAATATATAAAAAAACACATGAAATATTGAACATGTGTTTTTCGGAATATTCGCTTTTTAGGAAGAAAAATTATTTCTTACTCTTATATCAAATAAGTTTTAATTACTCTTATTTTTACTCTTTTTTGTTATAAGGTAAAATTTCAAGCATCACTTTACCAATTAAATCACCAGACTCCATTAATTGATGTGCTTTTCCCACTTCTTTTAATGGGAACGTAGCATTAATGATTGGCTTAATTTTCCCTTCAGCAATAAGTGGCCACACTTGTTGTTTTAGCTCTTGCGCTATTTGTGCCTTTTCTTCTATTGAACGGGATCGCATCGTTGAACCGGTGTGAATTAAACGCTTAATCATCATTGGCATCATATTTAAATTTTTAGGCATTCCTTTCATCATGCCCACTTGTATAACTCGCCCAAATTTCCCGGCAACTTGATAATTCTTTTCTACGTAATCCCCACCAATAATATCAAGGATGACATCAACGCCTTTTCCTTCAGTTAAAATAGGAATTTCTTTAGCAAAATCGACTTGTTTGTAGTTAATGACATAATCAGCACCAAGATCACGAGCTACGGCTGCTTTTTCTTCAGAGCCAACCGTTGTATAAACTGTCGCACCTATTGTATGAGCCAGCATTATGGCTGTTGAACCAATTCCCGAGGTTCCGCCATGAATAAGAACAGATTCACCTTGTGTTAGTTTTCCTAACTGGAATAAATTAGCCCAGACGGTAAAAAAATTCTCAGGCAATGCAGCTGCTTCAATATCCGTTAAATTCATTGACGGTAACGCGATGTCTTCATGCGCAATACAGTATTGAGCATAACCACCACCAGCAACTAAAGCACAAACTCTGTCTCCCAGTTGCCATTTAGTGCAGTTTTCACCTAATGCGACAACTTCTCCAGCAACTTCAAGACCTGGAATAGGTGAAGCATCAGCTGGTGGCGGATAACTACCTTGACGTTGAAAAATATCGGGGCGATTAACACCAGAAGCACCAACTTTGATCAAAAGATAATGTGGGGGAAGTGGAGGTATCGGTGATAATTGAGGTTGTAATTTATCTATATCACCTGGCTCTGTGATGGCAATTTCTAACATATTCGCAGGTAAAACAGTTGTTTTCATCATATACTCCCATTTTATTTAGCTACACTCGAAATTTAATGATAAATAAGCAAAATCAACACCCTATTTCTGATTTTAATCAGGGTATTGCCTTATGAAGCAATAAATAACTTAGTGTATTTAAGAGAGATTATAACCAACCTTGCTTCTGATGTTGTATACAAATCGGGCACAATTTTGCTTCTGGCGTCCATGATAAAAATGCTAAACGGCATTTTTCACAATGAGCATCATAATAATGATAGTGTATGGGTTCGTTATTTTTAGCAACTTGTTCATTAATATGAATAGATTTAGGAAAACACACCACTTCACAGCTCATGCAACCTGTACAGCGCTTTTCATCAAGTGTAAATATATTATTTTCAAGTTCAATCGCACCTTCATCACACACTTTGGCGCAGGCAGAGCAAAGAATACAACCGTCTTTATCTAGCTGAATTTGGAACCAACTGTCTTCAGGATAAAGTTGCTTTCTTGCATTTAACCCTGTTCTTACTTGATTTTTATTGAGTGGTTTTTCATCTAGTTTTTGACGAAAAAGCATAAAGCGACGCCCACTATCAATATCAGTGGGCTCTGTAATAACCAATTGCCAAATAGGCTCTTGTAACGTTTTTAATTGAAGATTTAAGTTTGCTAAAACAGGAAGCCATTTATCCACTAGAGGCTGTGCTATTTTCATGCCTCTAATTTGATATTGGCGATGCCATACTAATAATTCTTCTGTACTTGCTAACGGTTCATCATGATTAACAACAAGGTAATTATCTTGATGTGTTCTTTCATGAGGCGCGATATTTTCTATCGCATCAACGGGACAAGTAAATAGACAATTACCACATTGAAAACAGAGTTCATTGTCTATTTTTACATCTAAGTGAGCAAAAGTGATAGCGCCTACAGGGCAAACTTTGGAGCAACTATCACATAGGCTTTGTTTGAGGCGTTTTCTAACACATTTATCATTAATAATTGGTTCAGGAGGAAGATCCACCTTAATAAAACGCCTCATACATCACTACTCCACTACTTAACAATAAAGAATGCAAAACGATTAAGAATTTCTGCAATCAGTATTATTGCGCTACTTGCTAATATCATACGCAATCCTGAAGTAAATACAGCATTGCGATATTTCCATACACTGTATCCCATCATTAAAATACCAAGAACTGACATAAGCCATGCAGATATTCTTAATCCGAATGTTTCATTATACGCAATGATAGGCGTATGAGGGAATGTTATTGCATCATTTGTTGAAATGACTGCTGACATCCATTCCAAATAGAACGGCTGTACAGCCATACGTATTGTTACCGCAAGGAAAACAACGACTAATGCACTTATTACAACCTTTTTTGCTAATTCATCATTCACAAATGCTTTAACACGAAACCCTGTTATTGATAGTGCAATAACCGCACCTGCTGCAAATAATGCCCCTATAAACATAAAATAGGTATTTGCATGCATCCATGTCAGCATTGAAGTGTTGTAATACAATGATGCCATACAGAATATATCAATGATGCCAAGCAAACCAATAATTGCCAGAATAGTTTTATTCATATGCCCTTTTATCAAAATCACTAAGGTATAAAGGCATAATGCACCAAGATAAACTGCAGCAAATATGATTTCACGACTTAGCCATGATGAAGAGATATGGCGTAATGCATGAAAAGCATTCCATGGATATCCCATGTGTAAAGTTGAAGCTAATAATCCTAAGCAACCTAAAATAGTGGCTGTTAATAATACAGGACGCATAGCAACAGTTGCTCTTTGATTACCAATTTCTTTTTCTAGCCAGCAAAAATAAAGTGCGGTAAAAATTGTCACACCCACAGAACTTTGGACGAACAAAGTAAAGGTAACTAATGGCCATTCACTCATGCTTTAACTCCTTCCTTTTTCGTCGCACCAGTATGAGGTTTGATAACTAAATTCGGATTGGTCATCGTAAAATCGGGTAATCCTTGAACTTGGTTTAAATGCCCATACTTCGCTCTTAGATCTTTAATTTTGCCAAACTTAATCGCATTTAGCGGACAGGTATCAACACAAATTGGATTTTTGCCTTCGGCTAATAAATCGATGCAAAAATCGCATTTTGACATCTGCCCAGTTTCTTCATTCATTTGTGGTGCGCCGTAAGGACATGACCAAGCACAATATCCACAACCGACACATTTAGAGGTATCCACACGAACAATGCCATCGTCTTCACGCTTATGCATTGCGGTAGTTGGGCAATTTTTCACACAGACAGGTGAATCGCAGTGGTTACAAGATATGGTTAATGTATAAGCAAAAACATTATTAACCAGACCGCCTTGTCCTGTTGGTGCAAAGCCACCGCCTTTTACTTCATAAATACGGCGAAAACGGCGTCCTACTTCCAAGTTATTTTTGTCTTTGCATGCCACTTGGCAAGCTTTGCAACCAGAGCAACGAGAGGAATCAATAAAGAAACCGAGCTGTTCATCACTCACAGGTGCATATTCTTTAAAGTCACTCATGCTTTGGCTACCTCAACTAAAACGGTTAAATGCGAGTTACCATGGGCTAATGGTGTCATTCGTGTTGATGTTAAAACATTAGGACATCCACCATGATCAACACCATTTTCATCAGGTGTCCACCATGCACCGGCTTGCAATCCCACCACACCTGGAATAATGCGTTGTGTAACCAATGCTGGGATTTGAGTTATTCCCCTGTCGTTATAGATACGCACCATATCGCCATTTTTGATACCTCTATTTTCAGCATCAATTGGATTTATCCATGCTTCTTGGCGTTGTGCTTCTTGTAACCAAGGATTTGCATATTGTGTTGAGTTTGCACGATTTTTTCCTTTCCAAGTTAGCATTTGCAATGGATATTTTGCTGTTAACTTATCTTCAGGTCCTTCAATAGCAGGTACATAATGAGATAAAGCCGGAATATCTGGATTATTCATGTCATAAAGACGCTTAGAAAAAATCTCAATTTTTCCTGATGGCGTTGGGAATGGGTTATTCGTAAAGTCATTGATATTTTTTTCAAAGGCAACAAAAGGTTCATCTTTGAAAAGATAACGACGTGTTTTTATTAGCTCTTCAAAATTAGGGAAGTCAGATCTATCTTGGAAACGCTCTTTATTGGTATCAACAAGATGAGCTATCCACTCTTTTTCACTTCGACCTTCAGTAAACGCCTCTTTTACTCCCATTTTTTCTGCAACGTCTGTTATCCACTCATAATCAGAACGACGTTCAAAAGCCGGCTCAACCACTTTTTCAGATAGAAGAAAATAGTTACCCGTTCCCCAAGTATTACCAATGTTCCAACGTTCTAGAAAACTGGTTTCAGGTAAAACTAGATCGGCATATTTTGCAGATGGAGACAGGTATAAGTCACTAGCAACAATAAATTCAACTTTTGAATCATCTGCTAATAATTTCGCTGCCGCATTTACATCTGGGTTTTGGTTAACTAAATAGTTACCTGCTAAAGAAAATATCATTTTGATATTGGTATCGAGTTTATCAACACCTAAAAGACCATCTTCAACACGTACTTGGCTTGCATCATCAACCGCTTGCATCCAATTCATGATGGAAATTTGCGCTTTAATTGGGTTCTTCCCAACATTCGGGCCACGTATAGATTGACGATTACCAATACCGCCGTAACCTGCCGCCCATGCCCCTTTTTTACCCACATTTCCAGTAATTGTAGCGAGTAATGTTGAACCACGAGCACTACGCTCACCACAAATATGGCGTTGAGGGCCCCAACCTTGAATTAAGGCTGCTGGTTTTGTCATGGCATATTCGCGTGCCAGTTGACGAATGGTATTTGCGGGTACTCGAGTAATTTTTTCTGCCCATTCAGGTGTTTTTTCTATTCCATCTTTTTGACCTGTTAAATAAGCCACTAAGGACTCATTAGCAGGAACACCTTCTGGCATATGTTCTTCATCAAAACCAACGACATATTTATCAATAAAAGGTTTGTCATGAAGGTTTTCGGTGACAATGACATACATCATTGCATCCATTAAGGCATTATCTGTTGTTGGTAAAAGAGGTATCCATTGGTCAGCAAGAGATTGAGCCGTATCTGAATAACGAGGATCGACTACAATAAACTTGGTCCCTTTATTTTTCATTTTTTGAAAATAATGGTTTGTGTGACCAAAAATGGTTTCATTAGGGTTATGACCCCATAAAATCACCAGTGGCGTATCTTCAAGTGTATCGAGTGAACTGCCTGTTTTGGATATACCGTAAGTATAAGGGGTTACTTTGACCGTATTCCCTAAACTAACAGAGTGATAATAAGGTAAGTATCCACCTGTTAAATTGAAGAGTTTCTTCATCATGGTATCACCAGAGAAGATCCCCCCTGTTACAGCGGTATTGACGGTTAAGAAACGGCTTGCTGCACCATGTTTTTCGGTTAAACGTGTAATATTTTCTGCAATAAGCGTTGTGGCTTCATCCCATGAAATACGTTCAAATTTACCTTCACCACGTTTACCCACGCGTTTCATTGGGTATTTTAGTCTGTCTGCATGATAAGAAAATTTACGATAGCCTCTGCCGCGCACGCACGCTCTCATAATAGGCATTGATTCATCAAGTTCATTATCAGGTCTTGTTGTGATCCGAGTGACAATCCCTTCTTTTATATGGGCGCGAATATCGCACTTACCACCACAGTCAAAAGTACTACATGTTGCTACAACGGTAGCTGGGTTTCCGTCCATTTTTGCAATAGGCAAACTTTCATCTACATTAGCTTGTGCATTTCGTGCGAAAAATGGCACCGTAACTAATGCAGCACTCGTTTGAACAAAGTGGCGGCGACTTAGTGACATCGTTCCTTTGTTTTTCTCGCTTTTTTCTATTTTTTTCATTAACTTATCATTCTCACATAACAACTCTCATAAGTAAAAATGATAGGATATAGTGGTAAACCCTCATTGATGTACATCAATACCACTAAAGAGGTAATAGAATGTTTCAATATTTCGCACTTCTTTGCAGATCCCCCACTTTTTATAAGGAAAAGCTAATTCAAGGTAGCATTAAGTTGTATCAAAAATACATCTAGTTAACTTTACCTAATTTTTTGTTATAAAAATAAAGAGTTATGCAAAAAAAAACACGAATTTAAGGTAAAGCCGTAAATAAAATGTCAATATAAAGATAGAAAATATTGAAGCGCCTCTTCATTTTTGGCTTTTGACAAGGATAATTTAGTAATAGCACTATGACTTCGTTAGAAAATCGAATAATATACCAATTGAGTATAGGGTTAGCGCAAATTGTTCTAAATAGACCTTTAAGCAAAACATTGTTTTTATCAAGATACATGTTTTGTTACATTCAGAATTATTTCCACACGTATCGTTATTCCCCTTACTAATTACTGCAATATGTGTTAAAATTGACGCATATCAATATTTTTATTTGTAATGAGCAAGCTTATGATCCCAGAAAAACGCGTCGTTCGCCGAATCCAATCTGGCGGTTGTGCAATCCATTGTCAGGATTGCAGTATTAGCCAGCTCTGCATCCCGTTTACTTTAAACGAGCATGAGCTTGATCAACTCGATAATATTATCGAGCGTAAAAAGCCCATCCAAAAAGGTCAAACCTTGTTTAAAGCAGGTGATGAGCTGAAATCACTTTATGCCATACGTTCCGGTACAATTAAAAGTTATACCATTACGGAAGAAGGCGACGAGCAAATAACAGGATTTCATCTTGCTGGTGATTTGGTTGGCTTTGACGCCATTATTAATACTGAACACCCAAGTTTCGCACAAGCTTTAGAAACATCTATGGTTTGTGAAATTCCATTCGAAACTTTGGATGACCTGTCAGGCAAAATGCCTAACTTACGTCAACAAATGATGCGCCTAATGAGTGGTGAAATCAAAGGTGACCAAGAAATGATCTTACTGCTCTCGAAAAAGAATGCAGAAGAACGTCTGGCTGCTTTTATTTATAACCTCTCTCGTCGCTTCGCACAGCGCGGTTTTTCTCCTCGTGAATTCCGTTTAACCATGACTCGTGGTGATATCGGTAATTACTTAGGTTTAACCGTTGAAACGATTAGTCGCTTACTTGGTCGCTTCCAAAAAAGTGGCATGTTAAGCGTTAAAGGCAAATACATTACTATCGAAGATAGTACATTGTTAAGTGAACTTGCAGGCAAGCTTCCTTCATCAGTTGAAGTTTAATCTGTTACATTTCACATGCTAATTTTATAACGGGGCACACAAATTTGTGCCCCGTTTTCTATTTTATGCTATTGCATTTTATCTTCTTGGGTTATCTTTAAATTGTAGATGGATAAATCCAGCCCTAAAGAGGATATTACAATGGAAAAATATCAAAACCTTCTCGTTGTCATTGATCCTAACCAAGATGACCAACCAGCACTTCGTCGTGCTGTCTATATCGTTCAGCGTAATGGTGGGCGGATAAAAGCTTTTCTACCTGTTTATGATCTCTCTTATGACATGACAACCCTTTTATCTCCCGATGAACGCAATGCAATGCGCAAAGGTGTTATCAGCCAAAAGGCAGCTTGGATCAAACAACAAGCACGCTATTACCTTGAAGCCGGTATAGAGATTGATATCAAAGTCATTTGGCATAATCGCCCTTATGAAGCAATTATTGAAGAAGTCGTTGCACATCAACATGACTTACTGATTAAAATGGCTCACCAACATGATAAATTAGGTTCGCTTATTTTTACCCCGCTTGATTGGCAATTGCTTAGAAAATGCCCTTGCCCTGTTTGGATGGTCAAAGATAAAGAGTGGCCTGAATACGGTACGATCGTTGTCGCCGCAAATTTATCAAATGAAGAATCTTATCATGACGCGCTTAATCTAAAACTGATTGAGCTAACAACCGACTTATCTCATCGCATACAAAAAGATCCTGATGTCCATTTACTTAGCGCCTACCCTGTTGCGCCTATTAATATTGCGATTGAGCTGCCTGATTTTGATCCAAATCTTTATAACAATGCATTACGTGGTCAGCATCTTATTGCGATGAAAGAGCTACGCCAGAAATTCTGTATCCCAGAAGAGAAAACACATGTTAAAGAAGGATTACCAGAGCAAGTGATCCCTCAAGTTTGTGAAGAGCTAAATGCTGGGATTGTTGTTTTAGGTATATTAGGAAGAACTGGCCTATCTGCTGCATTCTTAGGAAATACAGCAGAACAACTTATTGATCATATTAAGTGTGATTTGTTAGCTATTAAACCGGACGGGTTTACTTGCCCTATTACTGTTGATAGTGATCACGATTAATTGTTGAAGTATCCATTAAAAAAGCCAGTCAATTTTTGACTGGCTTTTTACTATTCACTATTTGTATCTATTACAGCGCTTTTAAAATTGCATCCACACTGGCTTTAGCATCACCAAACAACATTTGTGTATTCTCTTTAAAAAACAGCGGATTTTGAACCCCTGCATAACCTGTATTCATTGAGCGTTTAAACACAATAACATTCTGCGCTTTCCACACTTCTAATACTGGCATACCTGCAATTGGGCTGTTTGGATCATCTTGTGCCGCTGGGTTTACTGTATCGTTAGCACCAATAACTAAAACCGTATCAGTGTCAGAGAAATCATCATTAATCTCATCCATTTCTAATACAACGTCATAAGGTACTTTGGCTTCTGCTAACAACACATTCATATGGCCCGGTAAACGCCCTGCTACTGGGTGAATACCAAAACGCACTTTCACACCACGCTGACGTAATTTTTCAGTAATATCATGTACAGGATATTGTGCTTGAGCAACCGCCAATCCGTAACCAGGAGTGATAATAACCGATGTGGAGTTTTTCAGCATATCAGCCACTTCTTCAGCGGTTGTTTCGCGGTACTCGCCCATTTCACCTTCTTCTGTTGAAGCTGAGCCATCAGTACCAAATCCGCCAGCTATTACGCTAATAAAAGAGCGATTCATCGCCTTACACATAATATAAGAAAGGATTGCACCTGAAGAACCCACTAATGCACCTGTTACAATCAACAGGTCATTACTTAACATAAAGCCCGCAGCAGCAGCAGCCCATCCGGAGTAAGAGTTCAGCATCGAAACAACAACTGGCATATCCGCACCACCAATTGATGCAACTAAATGCCAACCAAACGCCAAGGCAATCACAGTCATTACGATGATTAAGAAAACTTGTAAACCAACACTGTCAGTTTTAACAAACCAAACCATCAATAAGAAAGAAACAACTAAAGCTGCAAGATTTAATTTATGGCGATTAGGTAACATCATCGGTTTAGATGACATTTTTCCACTTAATTTACCATAAGCGACAATTGAACCCGTAAATGTAACAGCACCAATGAAGATCCCTAAAAAGACTTCTGTTAGGTGAATATTTACCATTACAGGGTCCATTGCTGTATTGTGGTCAAGATAACTGTTAAAACCGACTAAAACCGCCGCTAAACCCACAAAACTGTGTAAAATTGCGACCAATTCTGGCATCTGAGTCATTTCGACTTTTTTAGCTAAACGAATACCAATAACAGCACCGATTACCATTGCAATAATGATCCAACCCACATTACCAGCATAAGGCCCGAAAATGGTTGCGAACAGTGCAATTGCCATCCCTGCAATACCAAAGTAGTTACCTTGTTTAGAGGTTTCATGCTTTGATAAGCCGGCAAGGCTGAAAATAAATAATATTGCGGCGACAATATATGCCGCTGTAACAACTCCGCTGGACATAATTGTCTCCCTTATCCTTTACGGAACATTTTCAACATACGTTGAGTAACAGTAAACCCACCAAAAATATTAATACTCGCAATCAATATTGCGATAAACGAAAATAGGCTAACCCAGCCACCACTACCAATTTGGAGTAAAGCACCGACGACGATAATGCCTGAAATTGCGTTTGTAACTGACATTAATGGTGTATGTAATGAATGACTTACATTCCAAACAACGTAATAACCTACAACACAAGAAAGTGCGAATACCGTAAAGTGTGATAAAAATTCTTTCGGTGCAACATTTGCAAGCCATGCAAACAATAAGAAAGCTATCGCTAATAAACTGTATTTCTTCCAAGGTGAAACTGGTTTAGCAACGGGTTTTTCTTGTGGCTTTGCAGCAGGAGCTGCTTTAGGTTGCGCTGAAACTTGAATTGGTGGCGCAGGCCATGTTACTTCACCAGCACGAATAACGGTCACCCCACGAATAACAACATCATCAAAATCGATATTGATATTACCGTCTTTTTCTTTACACAATAATTTCAGTAGGTTAACTAAGTTAGTACCATAAAGCTGAGATGACTGTGCAGGTAAACGAGCGGCTAAATCAGTGTAACCAATGATTTTTACGCCATGTTCCGTCGTAAAGACTTCATTAGGCACGGTATATTCGCAGTTACCACCATTTTGAGCGGCAAGATCAACTACAACACTTCCCGGCTTCATCGAATCGACCATCTCTTTCGTAATTAAACGAGGAGCGGGTTTTCCCGGAATTAATGCCGTTGTAATGATGATATCAACATCTTTTGCCTGTTCTGCAAATAATGCCATTTCAGCATCAATAAATGCTTTTGACATTACCTTAGCGTAGCCATCACCACTGCCTGCTTCTTCTTTAAAATCAAGCTCGAGGAATTCAGCCCCCATGCTTTGAACTTGTTCTTTCACTTCAGGACGAGTATCAAATGCACGAACAATTGCGCCGAGGCTTCCTGCCGCACCAATTGCAGCAAGACCTGCAACACCCGCGCCAATAACCATCACTTTAGCTGGTGGTACTTTACCTGCAGCAGTAATTTGCCCAGTAAAGAATCTTCCGAATTCATGGGCTGCTTCTACAACGGCGCGATAACCTGCAATGTTTGCCATTGAACTTAACGCATCAAGGGATTGTGCACGAGAAATACGTGGAACACTATCCATTGCCATAACGTTAATATTCTTTTCAGCTAACTTTTCGAGCAATGCTACATTTTGAGCTGGCCAAATAAAACTCACCAGTGTTGCACCATCTTGTAGCAACGCTATTTCATTATCTAGCGGCGCATTTACCTTCAAAATAATATCTGATTCCCAAACATTTTGAAGAGCGAGGATCTCGGCACCGGCTTCCTGATAAGCTTTATCTTCGAAGCTTGAGGCAATACCTGCACCATTTTCAACTGCGACTGTAAATCCTAATTTTATGAGTTGAGTCACTGTAGCTGGTGTAGCTGCAACCCTTGTTTCATTAGAAAGTCGCTCTTTGGGTATACCAATTCGCATAATTTTCCCTTCTTATCCATAGAGATCTGTTAAAATTTCTCCGTTAACTTCACATTCATGCAAAAAAAATGTTAAAAATAATAATATGCATGTCATTAATCGGAGCTCTAATAACCTACTGAAAATAAAACCAATAATCTATATCTGTGTAAAGCTAAAATTGAACTTAATTGGATCATTTTAGTCGAAAAGGCATATTTATGAATTATTCACTATATTCAGGTAAATATCTGGTAACATATACTGGCCATTTGACTCTGTGGTGATTCGCTAAATAAAATAATGCGACAAATGCTATTATTACATGTAATAATTAATCCCTATGTGATAAACCACGACGTTCAGCACATGACCAATATTAATTGCGCAAGGCGGAAGGATTTTGTATGAAGCTGAAAACTTCAGTCATCGCAGCAGCGATGTTGTCTTTAACTAATATCACTGTTGCGCAGGCTGCTCAGGAATTAACACCCGAACAAGCTGCAGAACTAAAACCATTTGAAAGAATTACAGTTATCGGTCGTTTTAACGCTATTTATGAAGCCGCTGATGCGGTATCTCGTCGTGCGGATAAAGTCGGCGCTGATAGTTTCTATATTCAAGGCCTAGATGATATTAGTGATAGCGGCAACATGAGTGTTACTGCTGATCTATACCATAAAGATGCACCCAAAGCAGATCAAGAAAGCTATCGCGTTTTTCATGGCGTAAAAGAGCTACCAAAACCTGAAGCAATTCTGCTACAACCATTTGATACAGTTTCTATCCGCGGTTATTACCCTACAACCCCTGATATTAACGACGCAATTGCAAAAGCAGCAGCCAAAAAAGGTGCAGCATCATTCTTTATTGTTCGTAACGTATCAACGAATGATGGTGGTAACCAAGAAGTAACAGCTTATATCTACAAAAAAGATGCACCTAAACGGGCTATTCAAGCACCAGAAGCGGTTGTTCCTTATGATTCTGATGCAGGTCGCGCACTTATTGCAGAAGGTGGAGCCGCTGCCAATAAAGTTGAGAAACCAGGTCTTGCATCAAACACTGATTTTGATAGAAGCGTAGGTACCTTTGCTGAAACGCAAAGTTCTGGTGCAAGCGGTCGTTACACTGTAACTTTACCAGATGGCACTGAAATTCAAGAAGTTAACAAAGCAGCTGCTGCATTAATGGATCCTTTTGATACCATTACTTTTAGTGGATACTTTGTAAACTCACCAGAAATCTCGTATCAGGTTGCTAAGCGTGCAGCAGCAAAAGGCGCTAAGTATTACCATATTACCAATGAATGGCAAAGTGATGGCGGTACAGTCACTATTACGGCAGACCTATTCAAGTAATAAAAAATTTCCTATTGATAAAAACCTTGCAGATGCAAGGTTTTTTTTATGCAAAATTTAATCAATCAGACATTATTTTTGTAAAAGTGAATAATTTTTATGATTTAATGCATAGACAACCAAGTCAACTCTCCGTAAAATCTCGCTGTTTTTTAGTGTTTTTATCTTTATTTAAATTTGAGATATTCATATTTATTCTATTTACTGACCAAAAAACAAGAAAATACGCTATTTATTTACAATTTTAATCATGTAGGTAATTATCCTTGAATAAGAAACTTGGCTTAATATCACTCACCGCATTAGTATTAAGCTCAATGGTTGGTGCAGGTGTATTCAGTTTGCCTCAAAATATGGCCGAAGTTGCCAGCCCTGCCGCATTGATTATTGGCTGGGTGATAACAGGCATTGGTATCCTCTTTCTTGCTACATCTTTATTACTCCTCTCTCGCCTTCGACCTGATCTTGATGGTGGTATTTTTACCTATGCGAAAGAAGGATTTGGTGAGTTCATTGGTTTTTGTTCAGCATGGGGTTATTGGGTTTGTGCTGTCGTTGCTAACGTTTCTTATCTTGTTATTGTCTTTGCTGCCTTTAGTTTTTTTACAGACACACAAGAGAACGTCATTTTTGGTGATGGAAATACATGGCAAGCATTAATTGGTGAGTCAATCTTACTTTGGGTTGTTCATTTTCTTGTTCTACGGGGTGTTCAAACTGCAGCCAGTATTAATTTAATGGCAACAATGGCAAAGCTACTTCCTTTAGGATTATTTGTTATTGTCTCCCTATTAGCTTTCAATATGGATATATTTACCCTTGATTTTAAAGGTGTAAATCTAGGTGTCCCAGTTTGGGATCAAGTCAAAAATACCATGCTGATCACGCTGTGGGTATTTATTGGTATTGAAGGCGCAGTTGTTGTTTCCGCAAGAGCTAAAAACCGTCGTGATGTTGGTTTAGCAACAGTACTTGCCGTTGTCATCGCATTGATTATCTATATTCTTGTGACTTTGTTATCACAAGGTTTAGTTACCCAAGCAGAATTGGCCGCGATGAAAAACCCATCAATGGCACCACTACTTGTTCAACTTATTGGTAACATGGGCGAGATAATTATTGCAGCAGGCCTTATTCTTTCTGTATGTGGTGCTTATTTAAGCTGGACAATTATGGCCGCGGAAGTACCATATATTGCCGCACTACATCACTCTTTCCCGAAACAATTAGGGAAGCAGAATAAAAATGATGCTCCTTCAGCTTCGTTATGGTTTACCAATTGTGCTGTTCAATTCTCTTTAGTTTTAATTTGGCTGACAGGAAGTAACTACAACACATTACTGACTATTGCATCAGAGATGATCCTGGTTCCTTACTTCCTCGTAGGTGCATTTTTATTTAAAGTAGCAGTTGCTCGCAGTAGTCGTGCTTTATTGTTAATTGCCATACCGGCAAGTTTATATGGTTTATGGTTACTTTATGCATCAGGTGTCATTAATTTATTACTCTCTGTTGTTCTGTATGCACCAGGTATTCTGATGTTTTTATATACACGCAAACAGTATAAAGATAAAAAACCGCTACTCTTAAGTGAGAAAATTCTGTTAGCTCTTGTCTTATTTGGCGCTATTCCAGCATTGGGTTACTTAACTATTTACTAAAGATAATCTGAGGGGTGCTGAAAAACAGTACCTCTCAACCTCTCTTCTCTTCAAGAAAATTCCACTTAAGTCAAAAAATTTCCCTGACAAGCTGTTATTTTTTACACGGATGGTTAAGTGTGTATAAATCAAGAATCATATAGTATGTTGTAACTAATATATGGGTAACTATTAATTAGCAAGGTAATAAAAAACCCACGAGAAGCATAAATTCCCGTGGGTCTAAATATATAATAGTTTGATTAATTAAAACTAATTTGTTCCATCGCTTGCAATATGCGTTTATCTGATATTGGATATGGAGTCCCTATCTGTTGAGCAAATAGGCTTACTCTTAGCTCTTCTATCATCCAACGAATATTTTGCACTTCTTCTTGCTGCTTTTGTTTCTCGGTTAGTTTACCTAACCACTGTTGCCACTGCTGAATAACATTTTCAACTCGACTCATTTGCGCCCGATCGCGATTAGGATCAATAGCTAGTTTTTCCATTCGTTTTTCAATTGCACTCAAATAACGAGGAATATCCGCAAGGCGTTTCCATCCATGAGAGGTTACAAAACCAGGAAAAACTAACTGACCAAGTTGAGCTTTAATATCAGATAATGCAAAAGCAACGCTAATATCCACCCGCCCTTTTAAACGCTTATTAATAGCAAATACTTGAGTTAAAATCGCTTCAACTTGTTTTGCTATTTCAACCACAGCATCGTTTAGCTCAGCTCTGACATATTCTTGCAGTTTTTGATATTCATCTTCTTGCCAAATTAAACCACCATAAGACGACATCAGTTTATCAACACCACAAGCAATACAATCATCAATCAGCTCCAACACTTTGCCATAAGGGTTAAAGTAAAGACCAAGTTTTGCTTTATTAGGTAATTTTTCATGCAGATATTTAATAGGTGACGGAATATTTAATAATAATAATCGTCTTATCCCTTCCCACATTGAAGCTTGCTGTTCAGATTCTGTTTCAAAAAGCTTAATACCCACACTGTTTTTTTCATCCACGAGTGCAGGATAAGCTTTCATTGAATAGCCACCCCGTTTTTGCTCATAACGCTGAGGCAAATCACCAAAACTCCAAATATGTAAATCTTGTTGTTCAATACCATCATCGGCGACTGCTGATAATGTTTCTTGCACTTTTTCCTTTAAGTTCTCTTTTAATTTATTGAGATCTTTACTTTCTGCCAGCGTTTTATTTTTTTCGCCAACAACACGGAATGTCATTTTTAAGTGATCAGCGACTTGGTCAAGCTGCCAGCTTTCTCTATCGACAGTCACTCCTGTCATACGGCGCAACTCTTTTTCAAGCCTATCGAGTAAATCACCTTCAACTTGAGGTACACGCTCTAAAAATGCAGAAGCATAATTAGGTGCTGGTACAAAATTACGACGGATAGGTTTTGGTAGTGACTTAATTAAAGCTACAATCAATTCATGGCGAATACCTGGAATTTGCCAGTCAAAACCTTCGTCTTTTACCTGATTCAAAATAGGTAATGGAATATGAACAGTGACACCATCAGCCGCAGTACCCGGTTCAAATTGATAGGTTAAGCGTAATTTTAAATTATCTTGGTGCCAATAATTTGGATAATCTAGCGCACTAACACGTTTAGCATCATCTTTGATAAGCATACTTTTTTCAAAGTTAAGCAGATCAGGTGATGCCTTTTGTGCCTCTTTCCACCATTTATCAAAATGACGAGACGAAACGACATCCTGAGGTATTCGTTGATCGTAGAACGTAAACATTGTTTCATCATCGACAAGAATGTCTCGACGACGAGATTTATGCTCTAACTCTTCAACTTCTGTGCGTAATTTTAAATTGTCACGGAAAAATGCATGGCGAGTTTGCCAATCTCCCTCCACTAACGCGTGGCGAATAAAAAGCTCACGACATAAAAGTGGATCAATTTGACTATAATTAATAGGTCGAGAAGCAACAATCGGTAAACCATACAAGGTGACTTTTTCATTAGCCATTACAGCGCCTTGCGCTTTTGACCAATGAGGTTCGCTATATTGATGTTTCACCAAATGTTCAGCGATAGGTTCTATCCATTCAGGTTCAACGCGTGCCGCAATTCTTCCCCATAGACGAGACGTCTCGACTAGCTCTGCCACCATTGTCCATTTCGGTGGTTTTTTGAATAAGCCCGAGCCAGGATAAATAGAAAAACGGGCATTTCTTGCGCCAGTGAATTCTTGTTTATCTGCATCTTTTTGTCCAATATGTGACAACAAGCCACTTAATAACGCAACATGAACACTTCTAAAATCAGCAGGCTCACTATTAACAGGGAACCCTAACTCTTTAACAACTTGTCGCAACTGTGTATAAACATCTTGCCATTCCCTTACTCGCATAAAGTTTAAGAATTCTTGGCGACACAATTTTCTAAATTGAGATTGACTCAACTCTTTTTGCTGAGTTTTTAAATAATCCCACATATTTAAAAAAGATAAGAAGTCAGAGTCTTTATCTTGGAAGCGTCGATGCTTTTCATCAGAGGCTTGCTGTTTATCCATTGGTCTTTCGCGCGGATCTTGAATCGAAAGTGCTGATGTAATGACCATCAACTCTTTCACTGCGCCATATTTACGCGCTTCAAGTACCATTCTCGCTAAACGAGGATCGATAGGAAGTTGTGCAAGTTGTTTCCCCATTGGAGTTAAACGATAAGCACCATTGTGGTCAGTTTCGTTTTGTAACGCGCCTAGTTCCTCTAATAAACGAACACCATCTTGAATATTGCGTTTATCCGGTGGCTGCACAAATGGGAAAGCACTAATATCACCTAACCCTATCGACGTCATTTGTAAAATAACAGATGCAAGATTAGTTCTTAATATTTCAGGATCAGTAAACTCAGAGCGAGAAATAAAATCATCTTCTGAATAAAGACGAATACAAATACCGTCAGAAACACGACCACAACGCCCTTTTCTTTGATTTGCCGAAGCTTGAGAAATAGGTTCAATTGGAAGCCGTTGTACTTTAGTACGATAACTATAACGGCTAACACGCGCAAAGCCGGTATCAATAACGTACTTAATACCGGGTACAGTTAATGACGTTTCGGCGACGTTAGTCGCTAAAATAATACGTCTACCGTTATGAGGATGAAATATTCGATTCTGTTCACTGTTAGATAAACGGGCAAATAAAGGTAATACTTCCGTATGGCGAAGTTGTAATTTATTCAACGCATCAGCAGTGTCGCGAATTTCGCGCTCACCACTCATAAAAATAAGAATATCACCCGCACTTTCTCTGCTTAATTCATCAATAGCATCAACAATACCATCAGTCATATCCTTATCACTATCAAGTTCGTCACCACCAATAGGACGATATCTAACTTCAACAGGATAAGTTCGACCTGACACCTCAATAATAGGTGCTTGATTAAAATGTTTAGAAAAACGTTCAGGATCGATGGTTGCAGAAGTAATAATAACTTTTAAATCAGGGCGTTTAGGTAATAGCTGTTTTAAATAGCCAAGAATAAAATCGATATTTAAACTGCGTTCATGGGCTTCATCAATAATGATAGTGTCATATTGAAGTAACAGCTTATCTTGCTGTAATTCTGCCAATAAAATACCATCTGTCATTAACTTGACAAGAGTATTATCGCCAACATGATCACTAAAGCGAACCTTATAACCTACAGATCCTCCTAACGTACTTTTTAACTCATGAGCAATACGTTCAGCTACTGACCGTGCAGCCAAACGGCGAGGCTGAGTATGACCAATAAAACCTTTGACCCCTCGTCCTAACTCAAGACAGATTTTAGGGATCTGTGTTGTTTTACCTGAGCCAGTTTCTCCTGCAATAATAACGACTTGGTTATCTCTTATTGCATTATAGATGGCATCTTTCTTTTGGCTAACAGGAAGGTTTTCTGGGTAAGTAATTTCAGGACAATTGGCACGACGGCGAATTATCATCTGTTGTGCTGTTGTAATATCGTCTTTAATTGCACTTAATACCGCTTGTTTAGACTCTTCATTATTAATTTTAGCGACGCCACGTAGACGTTTTCTTAATCGTTGCTGCTCCCGCAACGATAATTGCTCTATTTCTTGATAGAGCGTGGCAGATGATAATGTCACCTTTTATTATCCTTTATGAGGTTATTCTAATCAAAACTAATGCCCGTATGATATCACAACCGACTATTGGCACATAAAGGCTTGATTAAATTTATTAGTATATAATTTTATATAATCAATAATTTTGAATAGCATATTCAAAGGATTGTGATGTGATATTTTAAAGATCGGGTAAACTACTACCAACTAATAAATTTAAATAAATAGAACATGTTATAGACCACGAGAAAATAATGAAAAAGATCCTTGTACTGAAATCCAGTATTTTAGATAGCTATTCGCACAGTAATAAAATGGCCGATTACTTAATTGAAAATTGGCAAAGTAATCATAAAGATGACTTAATTACAGTACGTGACCTCGCTAAAAATCCTGTGCCTACTTTAGACCAAGCAACGCTATTTGCTTTTGGCAAAGAAACAGCGATGCTATCGGATGAACAAAAAGCAGCCAGAGCATTATCAGATGAGTTAATTAGTGAATTAAAAGCTCACGATATGATAGTGATTACTGCACCAATGTATAACTTTTCAATTTCGGCTCAATTAAAACATTATATTGATTTTATCGCTCGCGCTGGTGAAACGTTTAAATATACTGAAGCGGGTTCTGTTGGCTTGCTTGAAAATAAACAAGCGATTGTATTAACCAGTCGTGGTGGTGTTCATAAAGATCAACCTTCTGATCTTATTGTTCCATTCCTAAAACAATTTTTAGCTTTTATCGGTATCAATGACGTACAGTTTATTATGGCTGAAGGTACCGCATATGGTGAAGAATACGCACAACAATCTCACCTACAAGCACAAAAAGAAATTGATGCTGTTATTAACTCAAGAAGCATTACAGTAAAATAATAATTTATATTCTTCTTAAAGCACCTACTTTAGGTGCTTTTTTTATATCTAAATTTTATACTTCATCAAATACAAAGATATGCTAATTCTTCTTTTATAAAAAAATCATTTCTAATTTATAATTTAAAAACTTTAATAGCAAGAAAAACCAAATTTAATCAAATTATCAAATTAATAACAAAATAAAGATTATTTTAATAGCCATATTTTATGGTTTATTCTTTTATTCATATTATAAATAAATATTCATATAAAAAACCGATTTGATTTATAAAAAATAAATTAATAAGATTTAATCGCTTTAATTAATATAGAAGTAATTAAATAATTTCCTTAATTCAATAAATGGAACTTTCGATGAAAAAAAACATACTCTCATTATTTATTCTATCTACGACTTTTTTATCAATTCAATCAAATGCTGCTGAATATACAGAAAAAAATGTAGGAACAATTACAATTAAGGGTTCTGTTACGCCAATTCCAAGATGTCAACTAGATGAAATACAACCCATTGAGTTACCGCCTGTTCAAGCAAATAATTTTGGTGATGATCATATTGCCAACACTCCAGCTCAACCCCTTTCGATTCAATTTACTAACTGTGCCGAAAACATTAATAGTATACAATTACAAATACCTCAACAAACTAAACGACTTTTAAAAAATTTAGCTGATAACGGTAGCAATGTTGATATTGCAATTTTTGATGCTGATAAAAACATTATTGAATTAAGTAATAAAAAACCTAAAGAATTTAAATCAAATGTAAATAAAGAAGATCACAGCGCACAATTCTTATTTGACGTTAACTATATAAAACCTAATGGGCTAGATGCGACACCAGGTTTAGTATCATCCACTTTAACTTTTGATGTTATATATAGTGATATTGCTGTAGATTAAAATTCCATAAATCAACAAAGCTGGTATACCAGCTTTGTTTTAATATTTATACTTTCTACTTTAACTAGCAAAAGAATATGTTTAAAAAATTTAAATTTCTCACCTTATTTTTTATCTTTCCTACATATAGTCAATCATCAATAGAAATAAATAAAGATAAATTTATTTTTATTGAAAGCATCAATCAAGAAATCATTGAAATAAATAATAAAACAGATAATGATTATTTTATACAAAGCTGGATTACACATTATGATAAAGAAAATAGTAATGAAATTCCTTTTATGGTAACCCCACCTCTTTTTAAAATAGAAAAAGATGAAAACTTTTCTTTAAAAATATTTAAAATAGATAAAATAAAAGAAGAAGACAGAGAAGCATTATATAGAATAAACATTAAAAGAATACCAATCCTATTAAACTCCGACAGCAATAAAAATATGTTACATGTTTCTGTAAATTCCGTATACAACTTAATATATAGACCTGTGTCAATAGAAAAAGATGCAAAAGATGCTTATAAAAAAATTGAGTTTTTAAAAAATAAAAACAATGAATTTATTATAAACAATCCTACACCTTATTTTATTACTCTATCTTCAATTTCTTATGATGATAGTTTAACAATTACTGAAAGTAAAACGCTCCCGCCCTTTAAAAAATATAATACAAAAAAAGAAATTTCGGGAAACGGGATCGTAAAATGGAAAATATTTAATCAATATGGTATAGAAACAGAGGTAGTAGATAAGGAAGTTATTAATGATTATTAATCATATGAAAATAAAAATAGCATTTTTTATTTTAATTTCTATTTATAACAAACATAGTATAGCTCAAGATAGCTCACTCTCTATTTATGCTCATTCATTTTCTAACATTGATAAAGAAACGATTAAACAATTACTTGAAAACAAAAAGCCTGAAGGTTTTTATCATTCTATAATTCATATCAACAATAGAAAAAAAACAACAAAACTTCTTTACTTTAAAAGTATAGACAATAAGTTAACTCCTTGTCTCTCTGTTAATGATTTAATTTCTCTTGGTATTAATATTGATTTTTATTCAATAAAAAAAGAATATCAAGATATAATTCCTTTAATTGAACATTCAATTAATTTTAAATACTCTTTTTCAAATCAAAAATTAAATTTAATTATTCCACAAAAAGCATTAATAAAAAAAGAAAGTTATATTACTGATAAAAAAGATTGGAATAATGGGATCACTGCACTATTTAGTCAATATTCCTATTCAATTAGACATCATCAAAATAAAGCGCTAGATCAAAAACTGAATTTACAAACAGGCCTTAATTTTAATGCTTGGCGCATACGCAGTCAGAACAGCTTTTATTGGAATAAAAACCGTTATCAATCAAAGCTTTCATCAATATACACCTATCGTCAAATTAATTCTTTTTCTGCTCTTTTTTATGGAGGTAAATTTTCACCCACAACACGAATATTACCAACTGATAAAATAATTGGCTTTCAATTAATATCCAATAATTTAATTTCAAGTAATAATCTTTATGCTAACAAACCTATTATTGAAGGAATTGCTGATACTGAAGCTCAAGTGGTGATTAAACAAGGTGACAAAGTTATTTATGAAAGTACCGTTCCCCCAGGTCCTTTTATTATAAATTCATTACCTATTTTAGGAAGTGAGAAACTCAGTTTAGAAGTTAAAGAAGCAGATGGAAGAATAAAAATATCAACACATTATTTCACATCATTGCCTAATCAACTAAATAAAGGTAGTTATCAATATAATTTTATTTCCGGTACATTAGCCAAGAATAGCCATAAAGAAAATTCTATTTTCCTTTTAAGTGAGTTTTCATATGGTCTTAGTCAAAAGATCACCTCATATAGCGCAATAAAAAAACGATATGACCATATGAATTATCTATCTGGATTATCTCTTGATTTAGGTATATTGGGTGGTTTAGCAACAGATCTAAGTTATGAAAATAGCAGAGATAAATTAAAGTATCAATTTCGTTATCAAAAAAGCATGTCAAAAACACAAACTTACTTTACTTCTGGAATATCTTTTTATCATTATTTAAATAATTTTCAAAAAAAAGACAACGTTAAAAGAAATTATTCTGTTTCTGTATCACAAAACATTAATGACTTAGGTTATCTTTCTTTTCAGTATCACGAAAAAACATATGAAAATACATCTAAAAACTTTGAGTTAGGCACTTATTTTTCATCTTCAATAAATAAAATAAATTATAACCTTAAATATGACTTTAAAAAAAACAAATCTATTTTTGATCACTCCTTCTCGCTCAATCTCCATATGCCATTAGGTAATAATAGTGATCACTATCATTGGTTTAATAATCAAACAAATTATCAAAATAAGAAAAAACATTATATCAACACAACCAATATTGGAGGTACTCTGCTTAACTATAATTTAGGATATTCAGTAAATTATCAACACACTTATGATGAGAAAAGAAAATCCAACCATTTTTCTACCAATGCCCGTTATCAAAACAACTATCAATATTACACATTTAATATGAACAAAATGGAAGATAGTTATAATTACAATGTTTCTATTAATGGAGGATTTGTCTTTCATTCTAATGGTATTACTCTTACGCCTCGTTTAGGTAGAACATTTGCACTGATTAATACTCAAGGAATATCTGGAATTAAAACGTCATTTTCAACAAAAGCGAAAACAGATATTTTTGGAAATCTAATTTTAAATAACATAACACCTTATCGAATAAATAATATTAAATTAAATGCAACGACATTACCGCAACAAGCAGAAACCGAGATTTATAGTAAAAATATTATTCCCACATTAGGCGCAGTATCTAAAATAACTTTCCCAATAAAAATTGGTTATCGTATTATTTTTAAATCAACAACCCCACTTCCCTTTGCATCGACAGTCACCACATTCGATAAAAACGGTAATATTATCTCGCATGGGTTAGTATCGGAAAATAATATTATTTTTCTTTCTGGTATTACAGAGAATGGATTAGTAAAAGTAAAATGGGGAGAAGATAAACAGTGTCAATTTAATTATGAAATTGATGATAATGAAAAGAACACCACACTAATAAAAAAAGAAATCAATTGTATTTAAACTAAGTTATCTCTATTAAGAAAAATATGAAAAAAACTATCTATTTAATAATTACGTTACTACTTATCTCTTTTTCACTATCATCAGCGCCTAGACGTGGTGATCATGAAATTCCTTTAAGTTGTGATATTGATTACATCTATGAAAACATTAGCGATAAGATTTCTATTAATGAAAATGATTTTTCATCACATGAAGCGGGAACATTATCCGATACTGACAGCCACATCATTATTATTACTATAAATGACTGTTCTAAAAGCTATGGCGAAGTTCGTTTAAAAATTGAAAATTCAAGCATTGATAATAATACCGGTTATTTAAAAAACCAGATCACTGACGATAGTGCAAGTGCTAATATTGCATTTCAATTATTATATAATGAAGAACAAAGACCACTAGATCTTAATAAAGAGAATGAGTTTGTTGAGGATCTCATTGATGGAGAAGTTGAGTTTTATTTTTTTGCTAATTATGTAAAAAAAGATGATATATCCCCAAAACCCGGTTATATACAATCCAATATTCAGTTTACTATAAAAATAAATGATGATGTTGTTACATTTGACGATAGTTAGTAATTGCAATTATGAAAAAGCACGATAGCTATTTATAATAGTTCGTGCTTTTAACGAAATGAAATGCTTATTTAAGGCGTTACTATTTTTTTACCCATTTACCATTAATACCTTTAACAAACTCACCTTCATTAGCTCTTGCGACTAATTTTTCACCCGCAAGTCGAGCCACTGATTCTGGTGTTACTTGGTTAGTTTTAGCAACTTCAACATATTTTGCTTTTCTGGCTTGATTGATTTCATCTACAAGTTGTTGCGCTTGTTTGTTATTTATTTGCACAAGTTCAATATAACCGCTGAAGGTTTCCCCTACTAACCCTTGTGATCTCGCTTCATCAAGTGTTAATGCGATAGCATTTGTACCAGTTAAAGCTATTATTAGCCCAAGACTTAAGAGATATTTTTTATAATTCATCATTTACCCTTTAAAAAATGGCGCTGTTATTTTTTAAGAGATCTTCAACTTGTCTGTCTATTTTTACATTAATCTCATGTTCAATTTTTACGTTCATATTAATATTTATAGGTTTATCAGGTGTCGCGACTTCTAATCGAATACATCCTGTTAACATTGATATTCCCATTACCATGGCCGTTAATAAAAATAGTTTTTTTAAGAATAATGGTTTCACTCTGACTCACTCCCTAAATCTGATAAGCTTTTTTCTAACCACTCTTCCAATTGTGAACCAAATCGTAAACTTCGCCATAATTGGAAGACATTTTCTTCATGTCGATAATTTAGATTAACCTGACGGCGTTTATCCTCTAAAGGATTCGTTCCCTGAATTTCAGCCTCTAGCACTAACTCACCCAAATTGCTTAAATTAACACGCGTCCAAGAACGACTGATCTCTAGATAACGCAACCATGCCATAGCAACACCGGCTGACATATTGTTATCATCAATTGAATCAACGAAATCTTTATCAAGTCTTAATGTTAGATAAGATGAATTAGCCAGCCAACCATCTTTAATAATCCATTGATTATTATTAATAAAGAATGGAAACTCACCACTCACTTTACCTGACGCTGCAAACTGAGTCACTTTTAATAGAGTAAACAGATGACTTAATTGAATATTATCAATAGAAATAATCGCAGCATCATGTTGTGGTATCGCTAATTTTGCTAAAGATATTGTTCCATCCAGCATTGCGACATTAACGTTAGATAAGATTAGTGGTTTACTTTCAGTTGCTGGATAAAAGCCTTGGAGATCTGCCGTAATATCGGTCATTTCAAAAAGGTTATTAACTCGTTTTATTCGTAACTGAACGGGTTGTTTAACCCCTAATTGCCATTCATCCCTATTCAAACGCCAAGGTAATATAAAATCTAAACCTTCTAAGACACCATCTTTAAGCCACATTCCGCCCTGTTTAACAACAAGATGTCCACCAGCAACTAATCCTTGTTCTGGTGCAATAGAAAAATCAGCTTGTGTATACAATTCACCTTTATCAAGAGTAATGCCTAAATCTGCAGGTATTAGTGATTGAAAAACATTAATTGGTTGTGAAGGCCAACGCATTTGCCCTCTTAGTCTAGCACCATCCCAACGTGTATTAATTGCAATTGGTCCTATATTAGGTTTAGCGTTTAACTCACCTTTTACATTAAAATTAAAAGGTGATTCACCACTGACCGTAGCAATAAAATCTGCCTTATCTAAAAAACCACCAGCAGGGAAATCAATACGTTGACTCGTTAATTTTAGCTTTCCATCAAATGTTGGCTTTTTATCATCTCTGAACCAACGAAATGGGCTTAATAAAGATAATCGTGGCGCAGTCATTGCAGTATGTTGATATTTTAAAACATCAAAACCTGTATTGAGTTTCTCAAAACTCACTAATTTATCAGCCCAAAAACCTGCTCCTGCAATATCCCAATGAGCTTTTAACGGCAGTAAATTTCCATCTCCCCAATAACGCCATTGCCAAGTTCCATTATCAGGTAAGAAATCAATTGCTTTACCTTGAAAATGAATGCGGTAATCTCCCCAAATACTGTCTTGGGCGACGACTATCGCATTTAAACGCCCATTAAAACCTTTTGATGAAAAGGTGGTTCCGGCTAAAGGTAAACGAGCATCTGTTACAGTAAGTGTTTCAGTAACTGGTCCTTTAAAACGAAATAAAGATCCGGGTTGAAATTCAATAGTAGGATCTGTCAACATGCCAGTGACTTTAACGGGTAATTGCGCACTGGCTTGCATTAATTCTTTATTAACAACACCGGTGATTTGAATAGGGATTTGTGCATCTAGCCAATTTACTGGTGTTTCGGGGATCGATATCACCAAATTTCCTTTCCCTGCATTACCTTCTGTCATCACATTTAATCGTGCAGTTAATCTTAAATCCGTTAATCCTTTTTGCCATTGAGCGATATTAATATTTACACCACCTCGTAAAGGTTGGTCTAATCCAAACCATTCCCAACGACCTTTCTCAATGACGATATTTTCAGGTGTAACTGTCCAAGGTAATAAAGCCAGTGCATGGCCGCCACCTTGTTCAGCAATTGAAATAGTGCCAGATTGTCCAACCCATTCAAGAATAAAAACTAACGGATGTTCATAGTGAGAAGTTAATAACGTTGCATCGATAGTACCTTTTTCAGGTAATGACGCGATATCTAGAGGAAGCGCTATTTCGGCTGCCAATTCGATATTGTTATCATCAGGTAAATTCACTTTAAGCTGTTTAATATCAAGCCACTGGTTATCTCTAATAAAAATACCAAGTTGAGCATTTTCTCCTTGATAAGTAATTAGTCGCCCATTATTTTGTGTTTTTAGTTGTAATGCACCTTGATAACGTGCATTTTCTTTTAAGAGTACATTATCGATATTGACGGATAAATAAGGTATTGAAGTTAATAGTGAATTTATCTCAAGTGGAACAGTAGCCGTTTCTTCTTGTTTACTTACTGGCATCATTGAAAAACATTGTTCATCAATGACGAGTTGCCGACTATTAAATTGAAGTTTATCAATCTGCTCTTTTTGATAAGTAAAAACAAAGTTATCAAGATTAGCTAAAGTACAACTCTCTGTCTTTAATACGATATTTTCAACTGAAACGCCTATGCGCTGTAACTTGGGCTGCGATAAAGAAAGTGTTACACCTTCAGGCAAATAATAGTCAGCAACCACGGGCAACCAACGAGGAATAGATGCCCATAAAGCAGTGCCAATTAGACCTGTGCCTAATAGTATCGTCCCTGTCCATTTGATTGTTTTTCTTAACAACACATCATATTCCTTTTAAACAAACCTGAATCATCCACTTACCTCGCTAAATTGTTTATAATGATAGTATTAATTTCTTTCATATTGGGGCTGGATAATTCTTGTTTTTCCAGCCTCTGAATAAAAATTTAATCGAGAGTAGAGAATACTGGATGAAAATCGTTTCCTATAGTACTAAACATTATGATCGTAAGCACATGGAATGGGTCAATCAACATAATGGATACCATTATGATATTGAATATTTCGATTTTAATTTGACAGAACAAACCGCAAAAAATGCCGTTGGTGCTGATGCTGTTTGCATTTTCGTCAATGACGATGCAAATCGTGCGGTTTTACAAGAGCTTGCTAGCCTTAATATACGCATCCTCGCATTACGCTGCGCAGGATTCAATAACGTCGATTTAGAAGCTGCGGCTGAATTAGGAATAACGGTTGTTCGTGTGCCTGCTTATTCACCAGAGGCTATTGCAGAACATGCTGTTGGTATGATGCTGTCACTTAATCGTCGTATACACAGAGCTTATCAACGTACTCGTGATGCAAACTTCTCATTAGAAGGCTTAACTGGCTTTAATATGCACAATCGTACTGCCGGTATTATTGGTACAGGTAAAATAGGATTAGCAACATTGCGCATATTAAAAGGCTTTGGCATGAAGTTACTTGCTTATGATCCTTATCCAAATCAAGCAGTACTTGATTTAGGTGCCGAATATGTCGATCTGGCAACGCTCTATGCAAATTCTAATGTTATTTCGTTACATTGCCCATTAACCGCAGATAATCATCATCTATTAAATGAAACCGCTTTTGCACAAATGAAAGATGGTGTGATGATTATTAACACCAGTCGTGGTGCTTTAGTGGATTCTGCTGCTGCTATTAATGCATTAAAACAAGGTAAGATTGGTGCATTGGGAATGGACGTTTATGAAAATGAGCGTGACCTTTTCTTTGAAGATAAATCAAATGATGTTATTCAAGATGATATTTTCCGTCGTCTTTCTTCTTGTCATAACGTGTTATTTACAGGACACCAAGCTTTCTTAACGGAAGAAGCATTAATTAGTATTAGCGAAACAACACTGCACAATATTAAAGACGTTGCTTCAGGTAATGAATGCGTTAATCAGATCAAAGCTTAATTTTAAGCATTAAGAAGATATGTAACAAAAAGCCCCCTTAGCCATAAATTAGCAAAGGGGGCTTATTTTATTGATTAGTGATACGACACTTATTTTTGTTGAGTATCGATAGCTTCTGCTGATTGCGTTGATTCAAAGCGTGAAAGTGTTTCTTTCTCTTCGTCTACTTTGAATTGTGAAACTAATTTAGCTAATTGATGAGCTTCATCATCCATATTCGCTGTGATAGCCGCTGACTCTTCAACCAATGCCGCATTTTGCTGAGTAACAGTATCCATTTCACTAACAGCTAATGCGATTTGATTAATCCCCATACTTTGTTCATTTGAAGCGAGGGCAATCTGTTGCATAAAGTCATTCACCTGGTTAATAGTTGTGACGATCTCTGACATTGAGCGTCCAGCTTGAGCAACTTGCTGAGAGCCAACATGCACTTTATTAACAGAATGTGTGATCAAGTCATTAATCTCTTTCGCGGCTTCCGCACTACGACTCGCTAAACTACGCACTTCAGATGCCACAACGGTAAATCCTCTACCTTGCTCACCTGCTCTTGCCGCTTCAACTGCCGCATTCAATGACAAAATATTTGTTTGATTGGCAATGCTATTAATAATGTCATTGATGTCTGCAATTTTCTTCGCACTTTCAGAGATTGAATACATGGTTTCTACCACGCTATCCATCACATTTTCGCCATTTTGAGCAGATGCCGTTGCTGTTAGTGCTAATTTGCTTGCTTCACGCGAGTTATCCGCATTTTTCTCAACTGTTGTTTTAATTTGCTCCATACTGGCAACAGTTTCTTGTAATGCGCTAGCCTGCTCTTCAGTTCGAGATGATAAATCTGTATTTCCTGTCGCGATTTCGCTTGCACTAACACTGATAGTATTAACGGCATTTTTCACGGAAGAAATCATATGGCTTAATGAATTTTTCATTTTATTCATTTCATTGAATAACTGACCAAACTCATTAGTACCGTGATTATCTATACGCATACTTAAATCGCCTTGGCTCATCTTACTAAAAATATTGATTAATATTTTAATATTGCCAATAAAGGTATGGGAGAACCAACGTAATATAATGAAAAATAAAAGAATAACAATAACGCCTGTCGTGATTGATACCAGCATTAAACGTTCTTGAGATGTTTTTGCAATATCGATATAGCTATTTTCAATACCATTAGCCACGGCGTAATATTGCATCGTGATATCATTGAGCTCATCCATTTTAACACTGGCAGAGTGTGTTGTTAGCTCACCTCTACGCAATCTCTCTAGTGCACCAGTGAAAATATCAAGCAATTCATCAAAACGCTTTGTCATTTCATCGGCCAACTCACGCCCTTCCATTGTCAGCTTTTCAGCATCCGCCCAACGGTGGATCTCTTCACGCGTTATTTCAATATATTCTGTGGTTTGATGAAAATATTTTGCTGAAGGTTTTTCATTAACCCGTAATTGTCCATCTAACCCATTAATATTTGCCCTGATCACGGCCATTTGATATCGCGCTTTGCCCATAAGTAACATTTGCTGGCTTAGGTTATTTGATGAAACGAAATTATTATAAGATCGAGTGGAAGCATCATAACTAAAATAAATAATGCTCATTATCAACGCAAATAAAATGGCCAGCATGACCTTAACGGTCTTTTCTATACTGATATTTTTAAACATGGTCATATTCCATCAAAATATACAGAATTTTTTATCTGTACATTTGTAAGATATCAGAATGCACTCTTTCTCTGACAAAGAGCATATTCCCTGGTGTAAATAAAATAAGGCTAAAATTTATTCATTAGAATATAAAGGCACGTAGGATCTGCCTTTGTTTATAATGTCGGTAATAATGAGGAAAAACTTTAGAGTGCAGTGAAAACCATTTTTCATTTATGAAATAAACGATTGTTTTATCCATCCAGATACAAATTAACTACACAATATCCTGCAATGAGGGTGATTTTACTCAGAAAAAGATAATTTATTAATTATTTTTTAGTTTTTGAAATTTTATTTGTGTTTTTTTACATTAATATTTAATAGGTATATTCACCTATTAACATTAATTTATTTAACTTCAAAGTTAGTTTATAGTAAGTTTTAAAAGTGATTTGTTTCCAATAAAAATAAAGCAGTTTCTAAAAACTGCTTTTATTGTTTATTTATTATGAGTAATTTAAGTTTATTAAGAAATTTAAATAATTTTTTTTATTAATAGTTTTTCAGTTAGTTCAATAAGTCTTATCACATTTAATGGAGTTTCTAATTTTTTAACTTCATCCAAAGAAAGCCATTGGAAAGATTTATTTGTTAATTGGCTATTTTTTAACGGTTTACAAAGGTAAATCATATCGATGTGATAATGAAATCCTTGTTTTTTATCGTGGATGGGTTCTTTTAAAATGGCGAGGGGTTTTACAAGTTCAATAACATCATTGTTATTTAGGTTAAGGCTAAATTCAGGTTGATAACAAAGACACTCACACAGTAAACCTGTTTCTTCTTCTATTTCTCTTAATACTGCATCTTGTGGCTCTTCATTTTCTTCTATATGACCACCTGGTGGTAACCAACAGCCTATTTTAGAATGCAAATGGAGAAGGAATTTTCCCTGCTCATTGAATACAATGCCCGTTGCGGTGAAATGGCTCTTAGGCACTTCTATTGTCATAATATTCTGAACCTTTGTTTTGTGTATTTTGATCCAATGTACATCAACCTATCACTATTTTTGTGCTATTTATGATTTTTTGCATTTATTGAAGATTGTTTTATTCCCATTAAAAAATCAGAAAATATCGTTTTAAACTCCTTACAGGCATTTTCAGGTAATGTAGCTTCATTCTTTAAATTAATCGCGATATGCGTGACAAATCCATAAATTAAATTCACGACAATATTAGGGGAATAGGTACAAATTTCTTGTTTGTTATAGAGGGTATCTACACATTTTTTAATTCTAGGAATAAGAATTTGTGAATCAATTTCATCCCATTCTTTCCAACCTAGAACGGAAATTATTTCTTGTAAGGGAATAAGCTTATCTTTATGTTGATAAATATGATCAACACAGAAACTAAAAATAACCTCTAACTCTTGCCACTGATCATCATAGGTAGGAATTTGAACCAGTTTTTCGACGATCTTATCAACCTGAAAAAGGTAGCACTCTTTTAATAGTGCTTTCTTATTACTAAAGTGGTGATAAAAGGCCCCTTTCGTTACTCTTGCGTGACGTGATATTTCATCAACGGAAACATCACAATAGTTCTGATTTATAAATAGTTCTTGTGCAGCTTCACGTAATGCAGTGCGCGTTTGCTCTGAATTCTCTTGTTGCCGTGATTTTATTTTCATGATAAAACCCTTAAAACATACCATAAGTATGTAATAATATATGGGTATCAGTTTCGTGTAAACTGAACAAAATATTTTCAGGAAATTATCATGTCATCTCAGTACAATGGGCTTACCCCCTCAAATACCTTATCCACTTTTAATATAGAAATTATCAAAGAACTCCTTCTCTGGATTGAGGTGAATCTGGAAAAACCGTTGCTACTTGATGATGTTGCGATCCGTTCTGGTTATACCAAATGGCATTTACAACGCGTGTTTAAACAAGCAACGGGATTAACACTTGCTTCGTATATTCGAGGAAGACGTTTAACAAAAGCGGCAACCGAGTTACGATTAACTAAATTGCCTATTCTGACTGTAGCATTACGTTATCAGTTCGATTCCCAGCAATCATTTACGCGTCGTTTTAAAGCGACCTTTGGTGTAACACCCACAGAATATCGTAAACTAGATAATCTTTGTGGTGATAACTTTCAGCCACCAATCAATTTTGATGTTGTTGATTTGCCTATTCCTAAAATTATGGAGTTACCTGAAAGTTATGTTTATGGGATGCAATATCAGTATTTTTGCTCTATCGAAGATATAGGTAAATTGCACGAAGATATTCGTCACCAATTTTGGAATGATTTTTTACTGTATACGGATAAAAGCTTTACAGAAAGTACTGTGCTTATCTCATACCAACCGAACACATTACGTAAAAATAAAATCCAGATTGATTATGAAATTGGGTTAAATAGCTTAGATCATTTTACAAAAACCCGCGGTTTTAGAAAAAGAGTGATTGAGGCAGGACGTTATGTCAGATTCCAATTTAAGGGAACTCTAGAAGAATATAAACAGTTTGCGATGAAAATTTATTTTTATACCCTTCCCGCATTAGGTTTATGTCGTCGTTTAGGTGCTGATATTGAAAGATATGTCAGTATAGAAACTGATGTTGATTTAATGGAATTGCCAAAAACCTTAGAGATTGATTATTTCGTTCCTATTCATTAAAGATCCTCAGATAGCCTGAATTTTCAGGCTATTATATTAAGAGTGGATTAATTTTATAGAGACTATCTGTGCGATAAATTTTACATCACTTGTTTCTATACAATAATTCACTAAATTAGCTGTTTACTTATTATTAAAATAAAATTTTTTATTGCCCCTACAAAAACAAACAGACGATCATGCACACTTCACTTCTATTTTTACTCTCTACTTTTTTGCTTCCTTCTTTTGCTAGTTATGCAGAAATATCGACACATTCACTCTCACGTAAAGATGGCAGTGAAATTAGCTATTACTTGGATAAACGAGCTGAAAAAAATCAAACTCTATTGGTGTTAATGCAAGGCTCTGACTGTAACAGCATTAAAAATAATACATTTACTCAAGAAACCTTCGGTCAGTGGTTACCCAATAGTGATGTTTTAATGGTAGAAAAATACGGTATTACCGCTCAATTACCTTATTTTCAATATGATGGTGAACGTGTTGATTGCCCTAAAAGCTATAAGCTTCATGATAATCCTAAACAGCGAACTGAAGATTATGAAGCAGTGTTAGATAAATTATCGTCACAGTATCCGAATATTATTTTAATTGGTGGAAGTGAAGGTGCCACGATGGTGCATTTAGTGGTAGCTAAACGCAATGATATAAAAGCGGCTATTGCGCTAAATGGTGGGGGGCGTTTTTTTCTTGATGATGTTCTTTATAATATCCGTCTTACCACACCTAAAGAACACATTAAAGATGCGCTAAGTGGCTTTCAGCAATTTGCTGATGCAATAAAAAATAATCAAATAGATGATGAGCAATTTGTCAGTGAGCATAGTAAATCATGGTGGCAACAATATTTTGCTATTGATTTACTTAATGTTATTAAAAGTAATCAACATACTCCTATCTTAATTATTCAGACACTTAATGACTCGAATGTAAATGTCGATGCATTTAACCAATTAAGCCAAGATATCAACCAACCTAATGTGAAGTTTATTAAATACGATAAGTTAGATCATGGGTTTTATAATGAACAAGGCGAGCGTTTAACGAGTGAAATAATCAATGATATAAAGCATTGGTACTCTCAATATGAAAAACAATCCAAAGAGTGATTTAACGGCTTATTTATTACTAGCCTTAGTCTCTATCGTTTGGGGTGGGACTTTTATTGTGGGGCGAGTTATCTCACCTGAAATTGATGGTTTATTACTTGCTACATTGCGCTTTGTTATCGCGACTATCTGCCTGCTCTTTATTTTATTCTTAACAAAATTCAATTTGGCATTTTTTTAGTCAATCGAGAAAAATAAATTTATCTTTTTTATTGGCTAGCATTCTTATTATCCTATACTTAAATAGTAGCAAAATTGCTTACTAACTGATTTAAAGCAGGATCTTTATATCGTTAATTCTATATAATGATAATTATTCTCTCTTTTAAGTTTGGGATAAGAATGGAAAGCACGACTGCACTTTTACGTCTTGATAAAATAGGTTATCAGGTCAATAACAAAACTATCCTTGATAACATCAATTTTGAACTTCAACCTTCTGAATTTAAACTTATCACAGGCCCTTCAGGTTGTGGTAAAAGCACCTTACTCAAGATTGTCGCTTCTCTACTATCACCTACCAGTGGTTCAATTTTCTTTGAAGATAAAGACTATTTAACGTTTTCACCCGAAGAATATCGCCAACAGGTTTCTTATTGTACTCAAACACCGATGTTATTTGGTGAGACAGTTTACGATAACCTTAAATTTCCTTATTTCTTACGAAAACTCTCGGTGGATGATAAGAAACTTGTACATGATTTGGATTATTTTTGTTTACCTGCATCCATTATGAAAAAGGGAATTAATGAACTTTCAGGAGGAGAAAAACAACGTATTTCACTGATAAGAAATCTGCAATTTATGCCAAAAATCTTATTACTTGATGAGATAACAAGTGCATTAGATGAAGATAATAAAATAAAAGTGAATGATGTTATTCACCACTACGTTAAAGATCAAAATCTCGCCGTATTATGGGTCACTCACGATCAAAATGAAATAAAACATGCTGATGATGTGATCTTATTACCTTCTCACAATGATGCCTGATTTTTTATTTCTTTATCAGTCACCCTTTTGTTATGAGCGAACATAATATTATGAACGAACATACGATAAGCAATGAATCTCTGATTTTCTCGCTTTTATTAGTTCTCGTGGCTATTTTTATTAGTCGCAAAGAAAAACTAGCTTTAGAAAAAGATATTATTTGGAGTACAGCAAGAGCCATTGTTCAACTATTAATTGTTGGCTATGTCTTGACCTATATTTTCCATGTTGACCATTTTATTCTTACTTTCTTAATGGTGTTATTTATCTGCTATAACGCCGCCCATAACGCCAAAAAACGGAGTAAATACGTCAAAGATATCTTTCTGATCTCTTTTACCGCTATTACAACTGGGGCATTATTAACTTTAACTATTTTATTGCTCACTAGTTCCATTGCTTTTACCCCTATTCAAATTATTCCTATTACGGGGATGATTGCGGGTAATGCAATGATAGCAACGGGACTTTGTTATAATAATTTAGGTCAACGTTTTCAAAATCAACAGCAACAATTGCAAGAGATGTTAAGCCTTGGTGCAACACCTAAATTAGCCTCAATGAGTATTATTCGAGATAGCATTAAATCTTCATTAATCCCAACTATTGATGCCGCAAAGACTGTCGGTATTGTGAGTTTGCCTGGTATGATGTCAGGGCTTATATTTGCCGGTGTTGATCCATTACAAGCTGTTAAATATCAAATTATGGTGACTTTTATGTTGATGGCAACAGCCAGTATTTCAACTATTATTGCTTGCTATTTAACCTATAAGAAATTTTTTAATCAGCGCCACCAGCTTATTAATTTTGAAAACCGCTAAATATAGCTATTTAGCAATATTGCAAAAGGTCACTTAATAAAGTGACCTTTTTTATTACTTACTGAGAAGTCGGTTTAAAAGCTTATTTTAATACCGTACATCCCATTTTTTTAACTAACTCACCTGCTTGAGATTTCACACTTTGAGCACTTTCAGGTAACTGACTCCAAAGTGTTAAACCTGTACGTGCTTCCACTTCTGCCGCCGTTACTTGGAATTCACAGAAATTTGCTTTTTTCGGTGTTTGTTGATCCATAATAAACGCTGCATAAGAGGAGCTTTCTGGTGAATCATTTAGAAAAACCACTTTAAAATAAGCACTTGGAATTGTGTGATCTTTATCTGTACTTGGTAATTTACCCATATCTCTTTCGTAGATAGGTCCTGTAACAGTAAAGACTTTGTGACCTTCTTTTGCCAAATTACGCTCTTGATCTTCTAGTCGTACCCAAGCACCTTGGTTTAAGTCTGCTTTTTGCGGTGTAATATTAGAAAGATAGTTAAGCGCATTCCAGCCTGGTAACGCAGCCAATGAAGCTAGAGGAGCTTGATGACCACGGTCAACTTTTAATATGGCATTAGCATTTTTGTAATCCGCTGGCGATAAGGTTTCATCATTACCTAAAGCCGGATCTTTTTTCCAGTTACGTGCTTTACCACTACCGATACTGTCTTTAGTCACTAAATAAGCAACCCAGTCTGCAAACTTGGTTTCGCTATTATTATTTAATGTGTAAACATCACGTTGAATAGTGGTTTCACTGCCTCCTAATGGACAACCAATACCACAATTTTCATCGTTCATTGCACGCATTGAAGTATCACGAGCAACAACAGATGATTGAGTTTCAAGTTCAGGCACAACCATCATTTCTGAATTAGCATAGCTGTTTGAAACCATAAGCAGTGATAGAACAATTGGAGTAATACGTTTCATATAAAATTCCTTTTTATAAGAAGAAACAAAAAAACTCGCCGAAGCGAGTCTTGATGTTTAAATAAGAGAAAATCCAATCTTCTCTTTCAGTAAATTCAGGTAATAAACGGCGAAGAAAAACGCATCATTTTAATAATGATGTACGTTTCAATCACTGAATATGACTCAGAATTTTGCTACGAAATATGGTGAATATTTTCACAACCCTAGAATGCAAAAAGCCCCGCATAAGCGAGGCATTTATTCATTTGGTTGGTGAAATTCAAATTTCCCACCATGAGAATAATAGTGAACTATATTTCCCATTTAGTCAATGAATTTTCTTAAAAAGATTATTTGATGAATGATTTATTCTCTTATTAACCTTAAAAGGGGAATCTTTTTACTAATGCAATATCAAGCTATGTAGTTAACATCCCACCGTTTTTCTAAACTTTCGCGTAATTCGAAGGTAAGCGAGATCACCACATTCTCACCAACGTAGGGGTATCTGGCGATAAAAATAACCTGATTATTATTGGGTAACTCAAAGACTTCTGCTTCACCTAAATGAAGTGACATCACAATTTTCTTTTTAGTAAAGCGGATTGGTTTTCCATAATGAGCATGTAACCACTCTTGTGTCATTAATGGCTGTAAACCGAAAGGAAGTGCATGGGGGAAATGAAATTGCTTTGTTTTTTCATCAAATAGCGTCAACGTGATTTCACTTAAACCGACACCATAGGGCTCAAAATATAAGTGAAGAGATTCTTTTTTCATCGCCAAACTGCCATTTTTAGGTTTGGACTTATAAGGAATTAAATTTTGATCGTAAACATCTTGATACTTCTTCCCTAATTGGGCAATTAGCCCAGCAATATCTATTGTCATTACTTACATTCCTTAATAAAAAGCTCCTATAAAGGAGCTTTTTAATGAAAATAAGAAATTAACCACGCCCTTTCGGACGATTAAGAATATGATCTTCCCAATCTTCAACTTCAGTTTCTGGCACCGCAATATATCTTACAGAAATATTACCTTGGTGCATTTTTGCTTTATTACCTGCAATAAGTGGATGCCAACTTTGTAACGTTTTGCCTTCTGCTAACAGACGATACGCACATGTCATTGGTAACCACTCAAATGTCGGTAAATTATACCGTGTAAGCTTGATACAATCTGGCTCATAACGGAAACGATCTTCGTAATTACTGCATTGGCAGGTTTTAATATTTAGCTGATTACAAGCGACATTGGTAAAATATATCTCGTCAGTATCATCATCCATTAACTTGTGTAAACAACACTGCCCACACCCGTCACAGAGCGATTCCCACTCATCATCACTCATTTCATCTAATGTTTTAGTCTGCCAAAAAGCCTGTGTCATCTCTACGTTATTACCTTATTGCTCATCTAATACGAATTAAATAACCCGCGTTGTCAGCTGATGTTCATTAACACTTAATACCAACATATCGCCTGATTCTAGAGGGCCAACACCTTCAGGAGTTCCCGTTAAAATCACATCACCAGGACGTAGGGTAAAAAAGCGAGACATATAGCTGATAAGGGGTAAAACAGGAGTTAGCATATCACGACTGTTACCCTGCTGACGAATCTCGTCATTAACACGTAACATTAAATTCGCGTTTTGTGGGTCGCCAAATGAATTGACAGGGATAAAACCAGATAATGGTGCAGAGCCATCAAATGCTTTACTTTTTTCCCATGGTTGCCCTGCTTTTTTCAATTTACCTTGTAAGTCACGTAATGTGAGATCAAGACCAATACCGAAACCCGCAATTGCGCGATCAACTCTATCTTCATTAGCTTGTTTAAGTGGCTGACCAATCAGTACTGCTAATTCAATTTCGTGGTGAACCGCCCCCATATCTTTTGGGATAGCAATAGGTTGGCGAATATCGCACATAGCTGTTTCTGGTTTGATAAAAATCACAGGCTCTTCTGAGCGAACGGCCCCCATCTCTTTAATATGATTTGCATAGTTACTACCAACGCAAATCACTTTATTGACAGGAAAATCAAGTAATGCACCTTCCCAATCACGATGTTGATACATAATGTGTTCCTTTTAGGTAAATTGCTGTGTTTTATTTCACTGTAAAAACGCGATTAACTCGCGTTTGGCAGTGAATTTATTTTATTAGCAACGCCATCAGCCATTGTAACAATGCTAAGGGCAAAAAAGTAAGAGCTGTTCCAATGCATAATCGTACGGAAGTTCTGTGTCACTAAATAGCTTCTGTGCAAATCATCATCAGGAATAATTAACCATGTTGGCATAGCATCGTTCAATTGACTATTTGCAGGCAATTGAACACCTAATGCTTTCCATTGAGCGACCGTTTTTTTCTGCTCAGTCTTAATGCCTTCAAGCTGTTGGTTAAAATCTACCGATAAAGTAACTTGTTCTCCCCAAGGAAGTCCACTTTTCCAACCTTCCGTTGCTAAATAGTTAGCTGCCGAAGCAAATGCGTCTTCTTGGGTGTTCCAAATATCAATTTTTCCGTCACCATTGCCATCTGCAGCATAAGTTAGGAAAGAAGATGGCATAAACTGAGTTTGTCCCATAGCGCCCGCCCAAGAGCCTTTGAGACGCTGTCCTTGAGGGATGTGCCCTTCCTCAATAATCTCCAATGCGGCCATTAGCTGGCGTGTAAAGAGTTCTTCTCGGCGACCTTCAAATGCGAGCGTTGCAAGTGCAGAAACAACATCTTCTTTGCCCTGCACCTTACCAAAGCCACTCTCAAGTCCCCATAACGCAACAATATAGTTTGCAGGTACACCATATCTCTTGCTGATTTGTTCTAGAGTATCTTGATTCTCTTGATAGAGCTTAGCCCCTTGGTTTAAACGGCCGTTAGTGACAATGCGTGGTAAATAAACATCGAGTGTGATTTTCTTTTCCGGCTGATTACGGTCTGATTTAATCACTCGTTCAATAAAATGCGCTTCTGAAAAAGCAAAATCTATTGTTTCTTGTTTATATCCCAACTGAGCAGCTTTCAATTTCAGAGCTTCAACATAAGCAGGAAATTGTGCAGAAATACGAGTCTCTTTAGGAAACGCTTGTTCTAACGATGCAATATCCACTTGTTTCCATCGAGGCATTTTTTGTGTTTCAATTGCCGTTAGCTCTGGTGCAGTAATTTGTCTTTCAGCCAATTTTTGTTTGCTGTTAGTACACGCAGATAACATTAAACCGGAAACAATCACAGCGATGAATGAATATTTGAACATTTATGCTCCTTTTATCTCGATGATTTATTCAGTTTTTTCTGATTTTTTTAATTCATCTAAATAAGCATTTAACATACTTTCGACAGGTGGCGGAACTTGTAAGTAAAAACCCTGCTCAACTAATGCTTTTTTGACTTTTTCAATGTCAGCATGTGCTAAACGCTGTCTATCCGCGAGATTAAGCAACATTGAAAACTGTGGTTCGCCAAAACTTTGTAATAATTCGTCCGGAATTCGAGAGAAATCATCCTTTTTTTCGATGTATAAATAAGTTTGATCACGTTTGGTACTACGGTAAATTGCACAAATCATTTTCATTAAACTCTAATTATTAAAATAAGCGACTTGCCTGAATATTTTAGTAAATATAACATGCTTATATACTTTCGTAATATCGTCTCTGGTTTTTTGTGCCAGATTATAAAAAATTTACTGAGTCAGATAGATGTCAAACACGCCCATTGAGTTAAAAGGCAGTAATTTTACCCTTTCAGTACTCCATTTAAACGATGGAACACCGAAAGTTATTCGTCAGGCAATTTCAGAAAAAATTGCACAAGCGCCTCAATTTCTGAAAAATGCACCTGTGGTTATCAATGTCTCTGCTTTAGCAGATGAGAATATTGATTTTAAAAAACTGAGGCGAATTGTAGAAGATGCTGGCTTACGAGTCGTGGGAATTAGTGGTAGTTCAGACGCTCAACAGAAAGAAGCGATAATTGCCGCACAGTTACCTATCTTAAATGAAGGTAAAATAGTTAAGCCGAGCACTCAGGCAAATAACGATAAAACGAATGAAGCACCGACAGCTGTTCGTCAAAAAACAAAAATCATCCATACTCCTGTTCGTTCAGGTCAGCGCATTTATGCTCAAAATAGCGATTTAGTTGTTATTAGTAATGTGAGTGCAGGTGCTGAATTAATTGCTGATGGTAATGTTCATGTCTACGGTGTATTGCGTGGACGTGTACTTGCAGGCGCATCGGGTGATAAAGAGAGCCATATTTTTTGTACACATCTGTCTGCTGAGCTTGTTTCTATTGCTGGTCAATATTGGCTAAGCGACCAAATTCCTACAGACTTTGTTGGTAAATCAGTACAACTTAGTCTGCAAGAGAATGAATTAACAATCGAGAACTTAATTTAGAGCATCGACAAGGAATCACTCCATGGCACGCATTATTGTTGTTACGTCAGGTAAAGGTGGGGTTGGTAAAACAACTTCCAGCGCGGCCATTTCTACCGGCCTCGCTCAAAAAGGTCATAAGACGGTTGTTATCGACTTTGATATTGGGTTACGTAATTTAGACCTTATCATGGGTTGTGAACGTAGAGTTGTTTATGATTTTGTTAATGTTATTCAGGGCGATGCATCTTTAAATCAAGCATTGATTAAAGATAAGCGTACAGAAAATCTGTTTATTCTCCCTGCTTCACAAACAAGAGATAAAGACGCTCTCACCCGTGATGGTGTAGAACAAGTATTAGATGAACTCGATGAGATGGGTTTTGATTTTATTATTTGTGACTCTCCTGCGGGTATTGAAAGTGGTGCGTTAATGGCCCTTTATTTTGCAGATGAAGCCATTATTACAACAAACCCTGAAGTATCATCTGTACGTGACTCCGACCGTATTTTAGGCATTCTTGCCTCTAAATCACGTCGTGCTGAGCGTGGTGAAGATCCAATTAAAGAACATTTGCTATTAACTCGTTATAATCCTGGCCGCGTTAACCGTGGTGATATGTTAAGTATGGAAGATGTTCTTGAAATTCTATGCATTCCACTATTGGGTGTTATTCCAGAAGATCAATCTGTTTTACGTTCATCTAACCAAGGTGAACCTGTTATTTTAGATGGCGAATCTGATGCAGGTAAAGCCTATTCAGATACAGTAAATCGTTTGTTAGGTGAAGAACATCCATTCCGTTTTATTGAAGAAGAGAAAAAAGGCTTTCTGAAACGCCTTTTTGGGGGGTAAAAGATGGCTTTACTAGATTTTTTCCTGTCGCGTAAAAAGTCGACAGCTAATATTGCCAAGGAGCGTCTGCAAATTATCGTAGCAGAACGTCGCCGTGGTGATAGCGAGCCAGCTTATTTACCTGATATGAAAAGAGATTTATTAGGTGTCATCTGTAAATATGTACAGATTGATCCAGAGATGCTTTCTGTTCAATTTGAACAAAAAGGCGATGATATCTCTGTATTAGAGCTAAATGTGACTTTACCTGAGAGTGAAGAACCTACAAAGTAAATCATATTTTACGCTTTATCTAAGTCATTATTCACAGAGCCAGCCATAAACTATAATCAATTTGATTGGCTCTGTGTTTAATTATATACATATTGAAAACACCTGAATGCGCAAATAGCGCTATATCTCGTTGCTATTTTAATCATTGGTGATAAGTCACGGGAGACCGATTATTTTGTCATAATACTTACATTTACCAATAATCTATTTCTACCTTCACCTTCTTTTGGTGTTTTTTGTGTGCAAAAAATAAGAGCCTCAAAAGAGACTCCTATTGTTATCCTTTATTTTGTTTATTGAACCAACAATCCCTTTTTATTTTAAGGAGATTAAATATTAGAAAATAAACAATCAACAAGACTATGGATATTGCGCTAGAATTTCTGTCACTTTTTCTTCTAATAATGCTTTACGCCAACGTGAAGTTAATTCAGGTTGTCCTTCTTTTATTTTCCAATGAATACTTAATAACTGATTAATCTGTCTTCTTGAAGCTAACAGTTCAGGGTTGTAGCGCTTATCTTCACTAATTTCTTGAATAACCGCTTTAATCGCTTTAAATGCTTTTTTGTAGTTTGGTTGTTCAATTAAATTACCAATAGGCTCTGGGCAATCTTCATCTTTAACTTCTTTAGCTTTAACAACAAAATCTAATAAACGACGACCATGACAACGAATTTCTTGACCTGAAAGCGATAATGCATCGAGTTCTGCTAATGAGGATGGAAGGTAACGAGCAACAGACCATAGGTGCTCTTCTCTTACAACGAAGTTTAATGCCATATCTCGAGCTTTTGCTTGATTTAAGCGCCACTGAGCAAGCATTTGTAAGCACGCTAATTGTTGATCTTTCAATTGCCATGCATTGCTAATATCACGATAGGCGAGCTCTGGTACAACCGTTTCTTGTCGACGTTCTGCAATCATTTTGCATTCATCTGCGATCGCATCCATATAACCTGCTTCTTCAGCTTCTTCAATTAATTTTTCAGCTAAAGGTAGCAAATAGAAAACATCACCACTGGCATATTGGCACTGTTTTTCAGTTAAAGGACGCGCTAACCAATCTGTTCGGGATTCGCTTTTATCTAGTGCAATATTTTCATATTTCTCAACTAATGTCGCGAAACCACAAGAGATAGGATGCCCTAAAAATGCAGCCACCACTTGAGTGTCAATCATCGGTGTTGGAACACAACCAAACTGGTGAGAAAAAACTTCGAGATCTTCACTTCCAGCATGGAGAAACTTCATGATGCCCGAGTTTGTTAATAGCTCAACGAAAGGGGCCCAATCCTTAATTGCTAACGGATCAATAAGAGAGATCTGTTTACCGTCGTACATCTGGATCAAACCAAGATGAGGGTAATAGGTACGTATGCGGACAAACTCTGTATCTAAAGCAATTTGTGAAGCCTCTGAAGCAGCTTTACAGGCGGAATCTAGTGCAGTGTCTGTCGTAATCAATTGATAATTCAAAACAGGTTTCTCTTGTTTTTATGTCTAATGACTTTTTTTATGTAATCACAAAAACGCCGGTATAAACCGGCGAAATTGAAAAAGGTTATTGAGTGTTGTATCAAGATTCAGTTGAGGTTTTCAACTCTTTTTCTTCATTTCTTAACTCTCTGCGTAAAATTTTACCAACATTTGATTTTGGTAATTCATCACGAAACTCAATAATTTTAGGTACTTTATAACCTGTTAGGTAACGACGACAGTGTGTTTTTATCTCATCTTCTGTTAATGATGGATCTTTTTTCACAATGAAAACTTTAACTGTTTCACCTGAGTTTTTGCTTGGCACGCCAATTGCTGCCGACTCCAAAACCTTAGGATGTGCCGTAACGACTTCTTCGACTTCATTAGGATATACATTAAAACCTGAAACTAAGATCATATCTTTTTTTCGGTCAATGATACGAATAAAGCCTTCGTCATCCATTGTGGCAATATCACCTGTTGCAACCCAGCCATCATGTAAAACTTCATCAGTTGCATCAGGGCGATTCCAATAACCTTTCATTACCTGAGGGCCACGAACCCACATTTCGCCACCTACAGTGCGGTCAACTTCGTTACCTTCATCATCCATAAACTTCACATCCGTTGAAGGTACAGGTAATCCAATACTACCACTGTATTTTTTCAGATTATAAGGGTTACCAGTGACTAAAGGAGAACATTCCGTCAAGCCATAACCTTCTAACAAATGCTTACCCGTTAACTCTTCCCACTCTTTAGCAACACTACTTTGAACAGGCATACCGCCACCAACAGAGAGATTCAATTTGGAGAAATCGAGTTGACGAAATTCTGGATTTTGCAACCAAGCATTAAATAAAGTATTTACGCCAGTGATTGCCGTGACAGGGTAACGTCCTAGTTCTTTAATTGTACCTTTCACATCACGAGGGTTAGTGATAAGTAAGTTTTTACCACCAATTTCAATAAAGAGTAGACAGTTAACGGTTAAAGCAAAAACGTGATACAGCGGTAATGCAGTGACCACCAGCTCTTTACCAACATTTAGCGCTGGTACATAAGCTGCTTTCGCTTGCTCAAGGTTCGCTAACATATTGCGATGCGTTAACATTGCACCTTTAGCAATTCCCGTTGTGCCTCCTGTATATTGCAAGAAGGCTAAATCTTCACCTGTAATTTCAGGTTTAATATATTGCATACGATAGCCAAAATGCATTGCTCTACGAAATGAAATGGCATCAGGCAAGTTATATTTAGGCACTAATCGTTTGATATATTTAACAACAAAATCAACGAGTGTTGCTTTAGGACGAGATAATTGATCGCCCATTCGGGTTAAAATAACGTGCTTAATGCTGGTATTAAACACAATTTTTTCGAGCGTATGCGCAAAGTTAGAGACTATTACAATGGCACTTGCGCCGCTGTCATTCAACTGATGTTCAAGTTCTCTTGGTGTGTAAAGTGGGTTTACGTTTACGACAACCATGCCTGCACGAAGAATACCGAAAAGCGCGATAGGATATTGCAGTAAATTAGGCATCATTAAGGCGACACGATCACCTTTTTTCAATCCTAAGCCATTTTGCAGGTATGCTGCAAAAGCACGGCTACGCTCTTCAAGTTTGCGATAAGTCATGACCTCGCCCATATTGATAAAGGCGGGTTGATCTGCGTAATTTGCGACAGCGTTTTCAAGCATCTCAGCAAGGGATGCGAAACGGTCCGGGTCAATTTCAGCCGGAACATCTGCCGGATAACGTTTAAGCCAGACTTTTTCCAAAGTAGTACTCCTGATTAATCGCACTTCTTGGGTTAATATTATGTTTCCATTTTTAACAAAGTATTAACTCATCCTACCAGCACAAACAATTTTCTGTTGTGAAGATGCGAAGTGTGTCACTAAATATTTTATTTTTAGATTAACAAAAAAGAAGGCGGTCAAAACCGCCCTCTCTTTTATTTTTTATTCAACTTTAATAACTCTATTAGATAGTTACCTAATATATTATGGATATTGATTATACACCGTTTCACACAAATAGAGATAAAATATTATATCGTCATGCAGTCCAATACCCACTTTTTATTCTAAAACGGGCACAAGCTGACCAGTTCCATATGGATATCCACCATAACCGCCATACCCATGGTGATAACCCCAATATGGGCCATCGCCATAATATCCCCATGTCATAACAGGTGCGGGCATAATGACTTGCTGTGTCAGTGTCCAGCGTTTCATACCTGTCACATCAATACGTAAAAATGGATAACTGGCCTCACCAACTTTGCCAGTTTCAACACCTTTGATAGTACCAACAACGGTTACGTATTGATTTTTATAATCCGAGGGATCTAAGAAATGCATAACATTAGCATAGAGACGCCCAACAGAAGGCTGATGTAATTCGGGCGCAGCATCGTATTGAGAAAGAGGCATCACGGCAATTTCTAGCTGCGTTGATGATTGAAGATTTTTAACATCAATCACACGTCCACCAAAACGCCCTTCTTGACCAATATAAAGTTCAGGCGCAACAAAAACGCCATTTAAATTGGTCACTGGCGTTGCTGATGTACCTTTTATTGATTCAGGTATAGAGACGCATCCCGCTAGAAACAAAGCACCAGATAGAAATAGCGCTTTGCTTACCAAACGGTAGTTTAATTGTCTATTCATAAACCACCTCATTGCAAGTCAATATTAACGTTACTCTATAATAATATTATAGCTTAGCTTCACTCTTCTGCTTCTAATAGATACTTCTAAATCTATTCACGACCAGGCAGTTTTTTCCATGTCACTTCATTACGTAAATAAACTGGCTCGGCGTCTTCAACTTTCGTTGCTTTACCTCCATGCCAAGCGGTTACAGCAAGAGGTAACATATCTTGTGCAACAGGAAGCGTAATCTCAGTTTCAACAACAGTGAAAGGCAGTGCCTCTTTTAAATCAGGATAAGCTTGCCATCCTGTACCTGCCATCGCCCATGTTCCTGTTGTTAATTGTAATGCTTCAATAAATTGCTCAGGTTTCATCACGGCTTCAGTGTCTTCGCCTATCCAAACACCTGCATCATTACGCTGATATTGAGCGCAATAAATTTCACCCATACGTGCATCTATTGCCACAAGAACTTGTTTGATACCCGTTGTTCTAAAGACACCTTCAGCCATTGTGGCAAGTGATGAAATACCAATCATTGGTAACTCTGCACCTAGTGCGATACCTTGCGCAACACCTACACCAATACGAACACCTGTAAAACTTCCAGGACCTCGTCCAAAAGCAAGTGCATCTAATGATTGCAATGTAATGTTTGCTTCTTCTAAGGCGCTTTTCACCATAGGTAAAATCTTTTGTGTATGTTCACGAGGTGAGATCTCAAAACGTGAAGCAACAACGCCTTCATTCCAAACTGCAACTGAACAAGATTCTGTTGCAGTATCAATTGCTAAAATTCGCAGTGACACGCCATAACTCCGGCAAATTCGATAATTAAAAGAGAAAGAATAATATCATAATAGTGTTCAACAGAATAAACACACATTCTGTGCGATCGCTATTATGAATCCGATATTTCTTGTATTTCATTCTGCTGTGCGCGTTGGCTCAAAAATTTCATTGTTTTTTCGAGTGAACGCGTGCGAGGTGATGGAGGCAAGCTACTTAAAAAAACTTCACCATAAGCACGAGAAACTAACCTATCATCACAAACTATAATTGCACCATAATCGTGTACATCACGAATTAATCGCCCGACACCTTGTTTTAAACTAATAACAGCATCAGGAATTTGGACGTCTCTAAAAGCATCTCCGCCTCGCAATTCACAATCTTCAATGCGTGCTCTTAATAAAGGATCATCAGGTGCTGTAAATGGTAATTTGTCAATAATCACGCAAGACAACGTATCGCCACGCACGTCAACACCTTCCCAAAAACTTTGGGTCGCAACTAAAAGTGCATTTCCTGATGAAACAAATTTTTGCAGTAATTGCGTCTTACTCATTTCGCCTTGCATCAATACAGGTAATGGCAAACTGGCTTTAAACTCTTCAGCAAGTCCACGCATCATTGCATGTGAGGTACAGAGGAAAAAACAGCGACCTTGGTTTTTTAAAATAACTGGCGTTAGCATAGTAGCTAAACGTTTCGCCGTATAAGGCTGATTTAATGGTGGCAGATAACGTGGCACACAGAGTAATGTTTGATGTTGATAATCAAATGGGCTGTTTAGGATCAGGGTTGTCGCATTTTCTAAGCCCAATCTATCTGTGTAATAAGACATCTGCTCATTTACAGAGAGTGTTGCTGAGGTAAATACCCAACTGCTTTTATGCGATTTGATTAATTCGCGAAATTTATCCGCAACAGATAGTGGTGTGATAGCTAATAAGAAATGGCGACCATAACTTTCAAACCAATAACTATAACCCGGAATTGTGGTATCAATCAGGCGTTTTAAGCGATTGCGGTAAACAGTGGCACGTTCAAAAGCACTATCAAGTAATTGGCTTCGCCCTAACGAGAGTTTCATTACGTCATAACTCAGTTCTAAGGCATCATCCAGTAACGTTAGAAAACGTTTTGTTTCGCCACCTTGCAATAGCTCACGTAAGTTTCCTCGATAACCTGTCTCACCTAACGCTAGGCGAAAATCCATTACCATTTGCGTTAATCTATCGGCACTTTTTTGTAACTGAACTTGGTCTCTCACTTCTGTGCGATAAGCAACAGTCATATCTCTGGCGAGATCAAATAACTGTCTACTGGTAAGTTGTTGGCCAAAATAATGGCTAGCAATATCTGGAATTTGATGGGCTTCATCAAAGATCATAATTTCAGCTTCTGGAATTAGCTCACCAAAACCAGTATCTTTAACGACAGTATCTGCCATAAATAAATGGTGATTAACCACCACGACATCCGCATCCATTGCTTTTTTACGTGCGCTTAAAACATAGCACTCTTTATAACGAGGGCAATCACTCCCCAAGCAGTTATCGTTAGTGCTGGTGACTAAAGGCCAAACCCGGCTATCTTCAGCAACACTATGACAACGACTAACGTCACCATCTTCTGTTTGTGTTGACCATTGGCGTACATACATGACATCAGACAAAACTTCAGCTTCCAGATCACCACCACTGAGCATTTGCTGATCAAGTCGTTCTAAACAGAGATAGTTAGAGCGCCCTTTTAATAACGCCGTGTTACCATCATAATTAATCGCTTCAATGATCGTGGGTAAATCTCGACTATATAATTGATCTTGCAAGGCTTTAGAGCCTGTTGAGATAATAGTTTTTTTACCCGAACGCAATGCAGGTACAAGATAGGCATACGTTTTTCCGGTACCTGTACCCGCTTCAGCAATAAGTACACCTTGCTTATCAATAGTTTCCGTTATTGATTTCGCCATTTGTCGTTGAGCTTCACGGGGATGAAATCCTGGAATAGTTCGGGTTAAAATCCCGTTTTCTGCAAAATCGTCTGACACAGGCATACTCTTTTTATAAAATAAGACGTAAATTATGCCAGTGGATAACCAAAAGTACCACCTATGCCGTTAATACAAAGGAGAACTCATAATGACAATTAAACGTATCGACCCTGAAGATCGCTGGTCTGAAGCCGTTATTCATAACGACACCATTTATTACACTGCCGTACCAGAAAACTTATCAGGCGATATTATTGAACAAACAGCAGACACATTAGCGGCAATTGACGTTTTGTTACAACGTGTAGGTTCTGATAAAACTAAAATTCTTGATGCGACAATCTTTTTAGCTGATAAAGCCGATTTTGAAGGTATGAATAAAGCGTGGGATGCATGGGTTGCCAAAGGTAGTGCACCTGTGCGTTGTACTGTGCAAGCACAATTAATGCACCCTGAATATAAAGTTGAAATTAAGATTATTGCGGCAATGTAAAAATATTTAATAAGCACCTACTTTTATGGGTGCTTATTTTTTGAATTTAACTTATTGGCAATTTATGATTAAAAGAGAACCAATATCTCATGCTCCAGCAACTATTTCCCTTTTCACCTCTATTACTAACTTTTTGAAGTTAACTATTTATTTTGGAGAGAAAAAACATTCCTCACTTGTGATCATTTATTATTTAAAAAAGATACCAATGACGATATTATCGAACAGTTAAAAAACTAATTATATGAGTATCAATATGGACATCACAACATTACTTCTTTTCTTACCAGCTTGCTTTGCATTAAATCTTGCTCCAGGGCCAAATAACCTATTATCCATTAATAATGCCACACATTATGGTTTTAAAATCTCTTGCATAGGTGGAATAGGTAGGATCGTGGCTTTTATTTTTATGCTCTGTCTAGCTTCTTTAGGTTTAGCCGTGGTTTTACATACCTCCGAGCTCATTTTTTATGCAATTAAATTTTTAGGAATTGCTTATTTGTTATATCTAGCTGTTCAACTTTGGCGAGCACCAGTAGAAGGATTTGCATTATTAAAAGCAACACAAAATAAAAGTCCATTCATACTAATGAAACAAGAGTTTTTTGTTGCTTCAGGTAATCCTAAAGCGATTTTAATTTTTACTGCTTTTTTACCTCAATTTATAAATCCTGAAATGCCAACAAGCTACCAATTTGCAATTTTAGGTACACTTTTTCTATTGCTCGAGTTTATTGCCATTATGATTTATGCAGCTATAGGTCTGTATATGAAACAACTTTTAGTTAAACCTAAATCTAAACGTATTTTTAATCGTATTTGTTCCTCACTCTTAGTATTCGCAAGTATGGGTTTACTTTTGGGGCAAAAAAGTAAAAATTAAAAATATTTTTCTGAAACAGAAAATAGTATAAAAACAAAAAAGCTGAATTCATAAGAACTCAGCTTTTTTAATATCACTTATTATGCTGTGGTAATTGGATTTTTTGTTTTACCAATATCTCACTCATTAAGTTAATTAGATTTAGGCAAATTTAATCATTACCATACCAACCAGTAATAATATAATTCCACCCCATCCTTTATAATTGAGTCTTTGATTAAATAAAATCCAACCGGCGGCGATAGTTGCAATAATTCCGAATGCTCCCCAAAGTGCATAAGCTACCGAAAGCTCTATCCCTTTGACTGCCATTGCTAGCGCACTAAAAGCACCTAACACACAAAATAGTGATAATATTCCTAATCCCATTCGGCTAAAGCCGTTAGACATTTTTAAGAATATATTCGCGACAATCTCGAGCACTACGGCAAGTATTAAAAATGCACCGTGCCACCATTCAAATTGAGCTAACATAATTAAGCCTCCTTGATATTGGTAGGAATTGGCTTATTCGCTCCTTTTACAGCACTGGCAACATGCTTAGCTTTACCGGCAATACTTTTTACCGATTCTGTTGTTTTCTTAGCAACAGCCGATTTTTTAGTACCTGATTTGATAAGCGTGATCCCTGCAATTAGCATTGCTAGACCGCCTAATTTTAATGGTGAGAGTGATTCTCCAAACCACAGAACACTGAATGTCGTAATAATGACAATTCCAATACCTTCCCACAGTGCATACGCTACACCTAATGCCACTTTTTTTACGGCTATGGCTAAAAAGATATAGGAAGTGGCAATCATTAACCACATCACAATCATACCGGTGTAACCACCGCTGACACTGGCGTACTTCATAGATAAAGTACCGATAACTTCACAAACAATAGCTAATGCTAAAAATATCCAATAAATCATTTTTTCATCTCTCATACACATTCGAAATACGCCAAAACGTTTCTTGCGCAGAAGATAGAGAATATGTAGATAGTCTTTCTGGTGGCAATAGTAGCCGAACGTTAAGGCAACGTCGTTTCCTGATAACTCAGGAATTAAGATGAGAGGTTTCTATAATGCGCCACACCAGTAGTGTTCGCTGGATAAAATAGCAGAAAGGAATAACTTATAGGTAGAACGTTTAACTTTGACGCTTTTGGCGCTAGTCATGATTATTTATTCTTTCATCGCACAGACCATCCGCACGATATACTCCGAACCCTCATATAAGATGGTTAAATGTTACATGATATTTCTATCACGCCAAATTATTTAAAGCAATGCTTTTGAGGAAAATTTTTTAGTTAATTGGTTGGTTTTGTTTAAGTTTTAATTTTCTATAGCACCATAACTTGTCGGTTTAATGAATAGTTATTAAAGCAATTTTCGTTTTAGCATGGGTTTTATTCATCTATTAGCAAGTAATTATGCTTAAAAATACTTGTCAGATACAAAAACACCCAGCATAGCTGGGTGTTTTTTCTTTAGAATGGATAATTAAAATCAATTATTCAATTTCATTCCAAGAACGACCATCACGCGTGATCATTGCAACAGATGCCACTGGTCCCCAAGTACCTGCTTGATATGGTTTAGGTAGCTCATTATCGCATTCCCATGCGTTAATGATTGAATCAACCCATTTCCAAGCTTCTTCCACTTCGTCACGACGCACGAATAACGCTTGGATACCGCGCATGGCTTCTAATAATAAACGCTCGTAAGCATCCGCTAAATGCGTTTGATTGAATGTTTCAGAGAAACTCAAGTCCAGCTTGGTTGTTTGTAAACGGTGTTTATGATCGAGTCCCGGTGCTTTATTTAGCACTTCAATATCGATACCTTCATCTGGCTGTAAACGAATAGTCAGCTTATTTTGTGGTAACTCTTGATAAGTCTCACTGAAGATATTCAGCGCAGGTTTTTTAAAATAAACCACAACTTCTGAACATTTGCTTGGTAGGCGTTTACCTGTTCTTAGATAGAACGGAACACCTGCCCAACGCCAGTTGTCAATATCAGCTCGGATTGCCACAAATGTTTCTGTATTACTGGTTTTATTCGCACCTTCTTCATCAAGATAACCGGGTACTTTTTTGCCTTGTACAAAACCACCAGTATATTGTCCACGAACTGTCTTTTCGCGAATATTGGTGTTATCGATACGACGTAATGAACGTAAGACTTTCACTTTTTCTTGGCGAATACTGTCAGCCGTTAAATCAGCGGGTGGTGACATCGCTATCATAGTCAGGATTTGTAATAGGTGGTTTTGTACCATATCACGCATTTGACCAGCTTGATCAAAGTATCCCCAACGCCCTTCAATACCCACTTCTTCTGCAACCGTAATTTGGACATGATCAATCGTTTTATTGTCCCAGTTGTTGACAAATAGTGAGTTTGCGAAGCGCAGTGCTAATAGGTTTAAAACGGTTTCTTTACCTAAATAGTGGTCAATACGATAAATTTGAGTCTCTTTAAAGTATTTCGCCACACTATCATTAATAGAAACTGAAGATGCTAAATCTGTCCCTAATGGTTTTTCCATTACGACACGATTAGGCTCTTTATTTAATTTTGCATGCCCTAATCCCTGACACATCGCACTAAAGGTGCTTGGAGGCATAGCAAAGTAATAGATAGCCGGTAATTTATCTTGTTTTAGATGCTTTGATAACTCAATGAAATGGTCGGTTTCATTAACATCAAGATTACAAAAATCTAAGCGATCACTTAAGCGTTGCCAAATTTCAGGGTTAATTTCTTCTTTTAAAAAGGTTTTTAACGCTTCATGAGCGACATTTTTATATGCCTCAACATCCCAATCAGCACGACCGACACCAATAATGCGAGAGTCAGGGTGAATATATCCAGCTTTTTCCAATTGATATAATGATGGAATGAGCTTACGGCGTGCTAGATCCCCTTTCGTACCGAAGATAACCAGATCACAGGCCTGAGCAGTCGATATCGCTGCCATAGAACGTCTCCTCATGATGAGATTTTGTAATTTTGTTACAGAATTTTGTATTAATGTACTCTTTTGGATGTATTCAGTAAATACACTTGCACATTTTAGTCTCTAACTTACCACACATATTATAATGCTTCATTTTATGCCTAGTGTTTTATCCTTTCCTGTAACTTTATTACAGTTTTGTTTCTTGTTTTCAACTTTGAAAGTTAGACACACGTCATACTTTAACGAAAAAAGCCCTGCTTACCGATGGTTTACACTGCAAGCCTTGTTCTTTGCGTAGTATATTTTCATAAAACCGTTATAGATTTCTCCTTTTATTGAAATTGGCAAAGCCAAGGATCTGTATATTTAATGAATATATTGGAAAGGGTTCAGTCTAATCTGGACATCTTGAGTAAATCAGAAAAAAAAGTCGCAGAGGCTGTATTAACTGCGCCACAAACAGTTATCCATTCAAGTATTGCCTTAATGGCTAAAACGGCTGATGTCAGTGAACCCACTGTTAATCGATTTTGCCGACGTATGGCAACAAAAGGCTTTCCTGATTTCAAATTACAATTAGCACAAAGTATTGCCAACGGCACACCTTATGTAAATCGTAATATTGATGATTCCGATACTGTCTCTTCTTATACCAATAAAATTTTTGAATCCGCAATGGCGGGACTTGAAAACGTTAAAAATAATATTGATATCGCAGCTATCAATCGTGCAGTTGATATTTTGACGCAAGCTAAAAAAATCTCTTTTTTTGGTTTAGGTGCATCAGCAGCCGTTGCTCACGATGCCATGAATAAGTTTTCTCGTTTTAATATTCCTGTCACTTATTTTGATGATGTTGTTATGCAACGTATGAGTTGTATAAATAGTACTGATGGTGATGTGGTGGTTATTATTTCTCATACAGGACGTACTAAAAATTTAGTTGAAATTGCCAAGATCGCACGAGAAAACGATGCGGCCGTTATTGCCATTACAACTCCGAACTCTCTTTTAGCCTCTGAAGCTACCCTTCCCATCTTGCTTGATGTGCCTGAAGATACTGATATCTACATGCCGATGATCTCCCGCCTTGCACAACTCACTATTATTGATGTTCTTACAACAGGATTTATTTTACGTCGAGGACCAAAATTCAGAGATAACTTGAAGCGCGTCAAAGAAGCTTTACGTGATTCACGGTTTGATAAGTAACCGTTTTTAATTATTCTGTTAGTATTGTCACACTTACGATTGTGCCTCTGACTAGATAAGTTTTTGAAAAATGGTAGCATATCTGCGAGCTAACTCTCGCAAATAATGAAAACTGTAGTGTATGTTGCAATTAGCTTGAAGCGTTTCACTTAACACATTGGATAAAATACAGTCTGATTTCTGTTTTATCCAATTGCCAACACCTTTCGTTCAAGGTCAACGGAGTAATACATGTCCAGACGGCTCAGAAGAACAAAAATTGTTACCACCTTAGGCCCAGCAACAGATCGTGATAATAACTTAGAAAAAATTATTATTGCTGGCGCAAATGTTGTTCGATTAAATTTCTCTCATGGTTCTGCGGAAGATCATCTTGCTCGCGCTAATCGTACGCGTGAAATCGCCGCAAGATTAGGTCGCCATGTTGCTATTCTCGGGGATTTACAAGGTCCTAAAATCCGTGTATCTACCTTTAAAGACGGAAAAGTTTTCCTGAATGTCGGTGATAAATTCTTACTTGATGCAGCGCTCGAAAAAGGCGAAGGCAATCAAACTCAAGTGGGTATCGATTATAAAGGCTTACCTGCCGACGTGGTTCCAGGCGATATTTTACTTCTTGATGATGGTCGAGTTCAGTTAAAAGTCCTCAAAGTTGATGGTTTAAAAGTCTTTACTGAAGTGACAGTTGGTGGTCCTTTATCTAACAATAAAGGCATTAATAAGCTCGGTGGAGGCCTCTCTGCTGATGCATTAACAGAAAAAGATAAGCAAGATATTATCACTGCGGCAAAAATCGGTGTTGATTACCTTGCTGTTTCATTCCCAAGAACAGGTGAAGATCTTAACCTTGCTCGCCGTTTAGCCCGTGATGCTGGCTGTGAATGCCAAATCGTTTCTAAAGTAGAACGTGCTGAAGCGGTTGCTAATGATGAAATCATTGATGAAATCATTCTTGCTTCTGATGTAGTGATGGTAGCTCGTGGCGATTTAGGTGTTGAAATTGGTGATCCTGAGCTGGTGGGTGTACAGAAAAAATTAATTCGTCGTGCTCGTCAGCTTAATCGTGTCGTTATCACTGCTACTCAAATGATGGAGTCAATGATAACAAATCCAATGCCAACTCGTGCTGAAGTAATGGACGTTGCTAACGCCGTATTAGATGGCACTGATGCTGTTATGCTTTCAGCAGAAACCGCAGCAGGACAATATCCAGCAGAAACGGTCGCTTCAATGGCGCAAGTTTGCTTAGGCGCTGAGAAAATGCCAGCTGCCAATGTTTCTAAGCACCGTTTAGATATGGTGTTTGATACAGTGGAAGAAGCCATTGCAATGTCTACAATGTATGCAGCTAACCATATGAAGGGCGTTAATGCGATTATTGCGATGACTGAATCAGGTCGTACTGCACGCATGATGTCTCGTATCAGTACAGGTTTACCGATTTTCTCAATGTCGCGTCATGAGAAAACATTGAATCAAACCGCACTTTATCGTGGTGTAACACCCGTTTATTGCAGTACTCACACTGATGGTATTGCTGCTGCTAATGAGGCAATTGGTCGTTTACGTGATAAAGGTTTCTTGGTTTCTGGTGATTTAGTGTTGGTCACTCAAGGTGACCAAATGGGCACTGTGGGTAGTACCAATACATGCCGTATTCTGACGGTTGAATAATACAGAGTCCAAAATCTTAATAACAAAGCGGGCACTTTATTAAGTGCCCGTTTTATTTTTAATTTACTTCTTTTTCGTGCAAGAACTAGTCCAAAATATTCTCACGAGCGTAAGGCTCTATTTCGCCCTCTTTACGTGTTTTCAGTAATTTTAAGATCCACGTATATTGTTCTGGCGTTGGTGTCACTAGTGCTTCTAACTCTTCATTCATTCTACGTGCAATGTACGCATCATCTTTATCTTCAATGTCATCCATTGGTTCACGAACAATGATGCTAAGCTTATGTGTTTTATGACAATACACTGGGAATAACGGCACAATAGCCGCTCGGCACACTTTCATTAACCGCCCAATCGCGGGCAATGTTGCTTTATAAGTACCGAAAAAATCCACAAATTGGCTATGTTCTGCACCATGATCTTGATCTGGCAGATAATAGCCCCAGTAACCTTGTCGCACAGAAGAAATAAATGGCTTAATACCTGCTTCGCGTGAATGTAATCTGCCATCAAAATGATGACGTGCTTTATTCCATAAATAATCAGCAACGGGATCTTTTTGGTGATGGAACATCGCTGCCATTTTCTGTCCTGTCGATGCTAACAGCATTGCAGGAATATCAACCGCCCATCCATGAGGCACCATAAAAATGACATTACGGCCTTGCTCTTTAAAACGCTCAATGATTTCTAATCCCTGCCAAGATGTGCGCTTTAATATACGCTCAGGGCCTCTTAAGCAAAGCTCTGCTAACATCACAAAGGATTGAGGCGCAGTTTCAAACATATTATCAAGAACTGTTTCACGTTGTGTTTTATTCCATGTTGGAAAACAGTATCTCAAGTTGATATCTGCACGACGCCTTGCGCTTTTCGCTTTACGTCCAACAAAACGACCAATAGAAGCAAGAAATGGATCACGCCATTTTACTGGCATATAAGCTAATGCACTTAATACACCTGCACCTAACCATGTTCCCCAATGACGAGGATGCAAATATGCACGGTGAAAAGTGGGTACATAACCCGCTTTGCTATCTGTATCTTTTTCTTTATTCATCAGATAACTCTCTGAACTGATACCCCAAAGAGGCGTAAAAAACATTAAAACAAAAGCGGATGATATCAATCATCCGCTTTTATGTCTTTAAAATCGTATTTATTGTCAATCAGCTAGCACTAATTGCGGCTTAATCTCTTTTACTTTAGCAAGATATTCTTGTTTGTCTTTGCCTGTTAAACCATCAGCACGAGGTAATGTGGCTGTTAGTGGATTGACTGCTTGTTGGTTGATCCACAGCTCATAGTGCAAATGAGGTCCCGTAGAACGTCCTGTATTGCCTGACAACGCAATTCTATCTCCACGTTTAACACGTTGTCCTGGTTTTACAAGTAACTGACGTAAGTGCATATAACGTGTTGTGTATTGGCTACCATGGCGAATAGCAATAAAGTTACCTGCAGCACCACTGTATTTAGCCACAATAACTTCACCATCCCCTGTTGCTAATACCGGTGTACCTACTGGCATAGCAAAGTCGACACCTTTATGAGCCGCTAAACGACCTGTAACAGGATTAATACGACGAGGGTTAAATTGAGAGGAAACTCTAAACTGCTTCACTGTTGGGAATCGCATAAATCCACGTTCTAATCCACCAGCTTGGCTATCATAAAAACGACCATCTTCAGCAAGGAAAGCATAGTAGTCTTTACCAGCGCTACGTAAACGCACACCAATAAGTTCACTTTGTTCTGTACGACCATCAAGCACTTCGCGAGAGAAGAGTGCTGCAAATTGATCGCCACTTTGTAGTTTTTTAAAGTCTACTTGCCATTGCAATGCTTTAGTCACTGCACGTGCTTCTGAATTAGTTAAACCTGCATTCGTTGCACTAACAGAGAAACTTCCACGAATAACACCAGTGGTAACACTGTTTTTCCACTCACCTTTTTGAAACTCTTTTGTCTCTTTAAAGCCCGTTTCTGTACGAGTATAAACACGAGTTTCACGGCGAGAAACACCCCAACTTAACTCTTTTAGCAACCCATTATCATCAAGCTCCCAACTAATAGGTTGCCCGATTTTAAGGTTTCTAAGATCTTTATTTTGATTAGAGATAGTTGCAATATCAGCAGAATCAATACCAAACTGAGTCAATATTGAACTTAATGAATCACCACTAGAGACAATATAAGTATGAGGAACTTGTGCAACTGCGGTACTTGTATCTGTGCCATCTTCCGCACCAACTAATCCTTCATCGGTAAGTTGATCACTACTATCAGTGATAATGTCATCCGTATTTTCATCTTGATTGGCAAGCGGCATTTGAATGCTGACAGGAACTTCTCGGTTTTGCTCATTTTGAAGAACCACTGGTCGCCAAATTGCGACGGCCAGTGTTGCTGCAGTTAACGAACCGAGCATAATCTTATGTGGGAGTGGTAAACTTAAATATACCTGTGCAATGGATTTCTTCTGCTGCACGTTCTTAATTCCTTATTGTGTTTCATTCAGGCAGCTCGCATATTGGTTAGCTAGTTGGGTAAGGAATTTTATATAGCTCTCTTGAGTCAGAGCAATCCCACTTCCTAGGGGGTCTAATACACCCATTTTAACCCCAGTGCCTTTCGCCACTGTTTCTATTACTGTCGGCCTAAATTGTGGCTCAGCAAAAATGCAAGTTGCTTTTTGCTCAACCAACTGTGTTCGTATTTGATGTAATTTCTGCGCACCCGGCTGTATTTCAGGGTTGATCGTAAAATGACCTAACGGCTTTAAATTATAATGTTTTTCGAAGTAGCCATAAGCATCATGAAAGACAAAATAACCCTTATTTCTCACAGGCGACAGAATATTAACAAGATTCTTATCAGTTTGCTTGAGTTGTTCGCTGAATTTACCTAGGTTTACGTCCAGAAGTTCTTTTTTATCTGGATACAGTGCAATTAACCTTTCGTGGATCTGTTTTGCAGACGACAACGCAATCTCTGGTGATAACCAGATGTGCATATTATAATCACCGTGAGAATGATGTTCGTGATTTTCCTCATGTTTATGCACATTGTCATCATCATCTTTCAATAAAAGAGACTTTATTTCGTCAGTTTCCGCTAAAGCCAACTTATGATTGTCAGTAAGTCTGTTTAATGGCTTATCTAAAAACACTTCCATATCAGGCCCTACCCATACCATCAGGTCTGCGGAGGTGATTTTTTTCAAATCAGAGGGTTTTAATGCATAATCGTGTGGAGATGCCCCATCTGGTAATAAAACGTCCGTTGGTGTTACTCCATCAGCGATGGCAGCAGCAATAAATCCTAATGGTCTAATAGAAACGACGACGTCAGCCTGCACTGAAGCACTGAATGAGCTTATCATCGCTGTCGCTAAAAATGATTTCAATAAAAAACGGTGCGCAAATTTGTTGTTTTTATGTAACATAGGAAGAATTCTCGTGAATCATCATTGGAAATGTTATATTATAACGTTTCAATGATTCTGCAAGTGCTAATTTTATGTCTGACTTGATTTGTTTAAAATCGGTTTGTGTTTCTTTTGGTGAAAGAGAAATTTTAAAAGATATCTCTTTTGATCTAAAAGCAGGCCGTATTCTTACTTTACTTGGCCCTAATGGTGCGGGTAAATCTACGGTTATCCGTTTAGTTCTTGGTTTATTAAATCCAACCTCAGGAAAAATTGAGCGTCAAAATGCGCTACGTGTGGGCTATGTGCCACAAAAACTTTATCTCGATCCTACAATGCCACTCACCGTTAAACGGTTTATGACACTAAAACCGGGTGTTCATGATAAAGATATTCTCCCTGCTTTAGAACGAGTTAATGCGGCGAAATTAATCGATCTGCCTATGCAGAAACTTTCTGGTGGTGAGTCTCAACGAGTCTTGTTAGCAAGAGCGTTACTTAATCAACCCCAACTTTTAGTTTTAGACGAACCCACTCAAGGTGTTGATGTTAACGGTCAATTAGCACTTTATGATTTGATTAATCAGCTTCGTCACGAACTAGGTTGTGCCATCTTAATGGTCTCTCATGATCTTCATCTTGTGATGGCAAAAACAGACGAAGTCCTCTGCTTAAATGGCCATATTTGCTGTTCAGGCACACCTGATGTTGTTTCTTCTCATCCTGAATTTATTGCCATGTTTGGAAGTCGTGGTGCTGAGCAACTTGGTATTTATCGTCATCATCACCAGCATAGTAAGGAGTGCCGTCATGATTGAGTTGCTGTTACCGGGTTGGATTGCCGGTATGCTCTTAGCAATGGCGGCGGGTCCTTTGGGCTCTTTTGTCGTTTGGCGTCGTATGTCTTATTTTGGTGATACCTTAGCGCACGCTTCACTACTTGGTGTTGCATTTGGTTTGCTGTTTAATATCGAGCCTTTTTACGCTGTTATTGCAGTCACCCTTATTCTCGCTATTCTATTGGTTTGGCTAGAATTAAAACCTCAACTTTCTGTCGATACACTTTTAGGGATCATGGCACACAGTGCACTTTCTTTAGGGCTTGTGGTCGTCAGTTTAATGTCGAATGTACGTGTTGATTTAATGGCTTATCTGTTTGGTGATTTGCTGTCAGTAAATTATCAAGACGTTATCAGTATTTTTATTGGTGTTGTGATTGTTTTATTTGTCATTATTCGCTCATGGCGCCCACTGCTCTCCATGACTATCAATCAAGATATGGCATTTGTTGATGGTGTGAATATTCAGCGAGAACGTTTAAAGCTAATGATGATCACCGCGTTAACTATTGGTTTAGCCATGAAATTTGTAGGTGCGCTGATCATTACCTCTTTACTGATCATTCCTGCGGCAACAGCACGTCGTTTTGCTCGTTCTCCAGAACAAATGGCTCTGATTGCAATCGCTGTTGGTATGTTGGCAATTACGGGCGGTTTAACATTCTCTGCTTTCTATGACACCCCTGCTGGCCCTTCTGTTGTTTTAGCCGCAAGTTGCCTATTTATCTTGAGTTTATTTGCGCCTACTAAACAGTAATCAAATAATCCAAATTTAATACAAAAATAACCCTTGATGAAATGGCTCCATCAAGGGTTATTTTTTATTTATGATAAATGACAAAACGTAAATTTAATCTTCTGCTATACGATTAAAATGACGATAGGCGTGATTAGTGGCAACTCGACCTCTTGGTGTACGTTGAATAAAACCTTGCTGAATTAAATAAGGTTCTAATACGTCTTCTATAGTTTCTCGCTCTTCACCAATAGCTGCCGCAAGGTTATCTAATCCTACTGGGCCACCCATAAATTTATCGATGATGGCAAAAAGAAGTTTACGATCTAAGTAGTCAAAACCTGCCGCATCCACATTCAACATATCAAGCGCTTTAGAAGCAATCTCTTCATCAATGGCACCATTACCTTTTACTTGGGCAAAGTCTCTTACACGGCGCAATAATCGATTCGTAATACGCGGAGTGCCTCGTGAACGCATAGCAATTTGGCGAGCGCCTTCGTCTGTCATCTCTAATCCCATAAAACCGGCACTACGAGAAACAATGTGCTGGAGATCGTCAACATTATAAAACTCAAGGCGTTGAACAATACCAAAACGATCACGCAATGGAGATGTTAAAGAGCCCGCTCGGGTGGTTGCACCCACTAAGGTAAATGGAGGTAGGTCGATTTTAATTGAACGAGCCGCTGGTCCTTCACCAATCATGATATCGAGTTGATAATCTTCCATTGCTGGGTAAAGGATCTCTTCAACAACGGGTGAAAGACGATGGATTTCATCAATAAACAGCACGTCATGAGGTTCAAGGTTAGTTAGCATAGCCGCTAAATCACCCGCTTTTTCAAGCACTGGGCCTGATGTCGTACGTAAATTAACGCCCATTTCATTAGCAATGATATTTGCTAATGTGGTTTTACCTAATCCGGGAGGTCCAAAAATAAGCAAATGGTCGAGTGCATCATGACGCAATTTAGCCGCCTGAATAAAAATCTCCATTTGTTCTCGAACTTGCGGTTGCCCAACATATTCGGCAAGAGATTTAGGGCGGATAGCCCTATCAATAATTTCTTCTTCAGGTTGTTGAATTTCTGCTGAAATCAGGCGATCTGCTTCAATCACAATGTGTTACTCCTAAATAGCCGCGCGCAACGCTTCTTTAATAAGTGTTTCGCTATCTGTACCCAGTTTTGCCACTTTGCTGATCATTTTTGCAGCTTCTTGTGGTTTATAGCCTAATGCGATTAATGCAGCAGAGGCTTCAGCTTCAATATCAGCCGCTTTTGGCGCTTTAGGTGAAGTGCTTTCTGGTAGCTCGATATCACTATTTTCGAATAAATCACCATTAAGACCTTTAAAGCGATCTTTCATTTCAACCACTAAACGCTCAGCGGTTTTCTTACCTACGCCCGGTAATTTCACTAATGAAGTGATAGATTCATTTTCGATAGCAGTCACAAATTGGCGAGCAGACATGCCAGATAGAATGGCTAAAGCGAGTTTAGGCCCCACACCATTTACTTTAATTAATTCACGAAAGAGTGCGCGCTCTTGCTTTTGGTTAAAACCATAAAGTAATTGTGCATCTTCACGTACAATAAATTGCGTGTAGATAATGGCTTCTTGACCAATATCAGGCAATTCATAAAAACAGGTCATTGGCATATTGATTTCATAACCTACACCATTACCTGCCTCGATCAGCACCACTGGTGGCTGTTTTTCAAGAATAATTCCTCTGATACGACCTATCACCCTAACGCCTCCGCAAAAATAATTACGCCAAGTTTATAACATAAAAAAAGCTGGACGTATATCCAGCTTGTGAAAAACCAAAGACATTTACCAAGATAACAACTTATCTTAACCGACCTCGCGTTAAAACCAGACGCGGATCACCTACACGTAATAAATTTTGGTTAAAGTGACAATGTGTAATCGCAATCGCTAGTGCATCGGCAGCATCTGATTGTGGTGCGGCGGATAATTTTAATATTGAACGCACCATATGTTGCACTTGGCTTTTTTCAGCTGCCCCTGTACCCACAACAGTTTGCTTGACTTGGCGAGCAGCATATTCAAAAACAGGCAGATCATTATTAACCGCCGCAAGTATTGCTACACCGCGCGCTTGCCCAAGTTTGAGAGCAGAGTCAGCATTTTTAGCCATAAACACTTGCTCAACCGCAAACACATCTGGCGAAAACTGAGTAATGATTTCGCTAACACCTGCATAAATACGTTTAAGTCGATTTGGAAGGTCGGGAACTTGTGTGCGAATACAACCGCTTCCCAAATAGATAAGTTGTCGCCCTTGCTGCCGAATTACACCGTAGCCTGTAACACGCGAACCGGGGTCTATACCTAGAATGATAGCCATATCAATTCCTGTTGCCGATATGGTCGATGGCGAGAGAAAAGAGCAAAAAAATCTGCTCTGCTCTTCTCTTCGCACTTTTAATAACAGCCTTAAACACCGTTATTTTTGATAATCGCTAGAACGATTACAGGATATCTTCCAGTTGTTTTGCAACTTCATCTGAGATATCACCGTTGTGATACACTTCTTGCACGTCATCACTGTCTTCTAACATATCGATAAGACGCATTAATTTTGGTGCAGTTTCAATATCTAATTCTGCTTTAGTCGATGGGATCATAGAAACTTCTGCTGATTCAGCAACAAAACCTGCTGCATCCATCGCATCTTTTACTTCACCAAAAGATTCTGGTGTGGTGTAAACATCAATAGCACCATCATCAAAAGTTTCAACGTCGTCAGCACCGGCTTCTAACGCAGCTTCCATAATAGCATCTTCATCAACACCCGGTGCGTATGAAATAACACCTTTTTTGGTAAACAGATAAGATACAGAACCATCTGTTCCTAAATTACCACCTGTTTTGGTAAATGCATGGCGAACATCGGAAACAGTACGGTTACGATTATCACTTAAGCATTCAACCATCACAGCAGTACCTGCTGGGCCATAGCCTTCATAAATGATGGTTTCCATATTATCGTTCTCATCATTACCCACACCTCGTGCAATTGCACGGTTTAAGGTGTCACGAGTCATGTTGTTCGATAATGCTTTATCAACTGCCGCACGTAAGCGCGGGTTAGTTGCAGGATCACCACCACCTAAACGTGCTGCTGTAACTAATTCACGGATGATTTTAGTGAAAATTTTACCGCGTTTCGCATCTTGCGCTGCTTTACGGTGTTTTGTATTGGCCCATTTACTATGACCTGCCATGAAATATCTCCAAACGTGGTCTAATCATTAAATAACAAATTCTTCAATCGCTTGCTGATTACTGGCGGATTTTGTTAATTTTGCCGCCAGTGGTGCGTCTAGCCATTGGTATTGCGAATGCTCAGTTAGCACAATATCTCGCTCTGTGGGCAGTGCTAATGTAAACCAATGTTCCTGACAATGTGTGACATCTGGTGCATAACGATGTCGAAAATGTGCAAAAATCTCAAAAAGAATTGAGCGGTGGCAATCCACCAGCTCAAGATTTTCTTTTATGATATCAATTCCAACTTCTTCTTGCACTTCGCGCAACGCCGTTTGAAAAGGCGATTCTTCCGCTTCTAAACTGCCGGTCACTGATTGCCAGAAATCAGGATCATCTCGACGCTTTAGCATAAGCACCCGTTTGGTTTCTTTTGCATAAATAACAACTAAAACGGATATCGGGCGCTTATATTTCATCATTTACTCTTTATTTTCGCTAACTTCTTTTTGAGTTACTGCAATCGCTAACTCTTTTAAAGAATCTTCATTAGCAAAGCTTGGTGCATTAGTCATTAAACACGCAGCAGCAGTTGTTTTAGGGAAAGCAATAACATCACGAATGTTATCAGTACCCGTTAATAACATCACTAAACGGTCTAAACCGAATGCTAAACCTGCATGTGGTGGAGTACCAAATTTAAGCGCATCTAATAAGAAACCAAATTTCTCTTGTTGCTCATTCGGTGCAATACCTAAAATGCTAAAGACTGCTTGTTGCATTTCATTACGGTGAATACGTACTGAACCGCCACCTACTTCATAACCATTGATAACCATATCATAAGCATTTGCCACAGCACCTACTGGGTGAGCAGTCAATTCAGCTGGTGATAAGTCTTTTGGAGAAGTAAATGGATGGTGCATCGCACTTAAGCTACCTGTTTCTTCATCTTCTTCAAACATTGGGAAGTCGATAACCCACAATGGTTTCCATGCATTTAAATCGGTTAACTCAAGATCACGACCCACTTTCAGACGCAGAGCACCCATCGCATCACTCATTGTGCCTTTACGACCTGCACCAAAGAAAATTAAATCGCCGTCTGTTGCGTCTGTTGTTTCTAAAATTGAGTTAACAACATCGTTAGTCAGGAATTTAGCGATTGGACTTTGTACACCTTCAATGCCTTTCGCGCTTTCATTGACTTTCATCCACGCAAGGCCTTTAGCGCCGTAAATACCAACAAACTGTGTATATTCGTCGATATTTTTACGGGTTAATGATGCGCCACCCGGTACACGCAATGCGATAACACGGCATCTTTCATCATTTGCTGCTTGTGCAAATACACTGAACTCAACATCTTTGACTAAATCAGCGATGTCTTTAAGTTCCATTGGGTTACGTAAATCTGGTTTGTCCGAACCATAACGACGCATTGCTTCAGCAAAAGTCATTACTGGGAACGCACCTAAATCGACATTCAGAATATCTAACCATAATGCATGGATCATACGCTCCATCACTTCGCGCACTTGGTCTGCACTCATAAAAGAGGTTTCAACATCGATTTGTGTAAATTCAGGCTGACGGTCAGCACGTAAGTCTTCATCACGGAAGCATTTTACGATTTGATAGTAACGATCAAAGCCAGACATCATCAGTAGCTGTTTAAAAAGCTGTGGTGATTGTGGTAATGCGTAGAATTTACCTTTATGTACACGGCTTGGGACTAAATAGTCACGCGCACCTTCTGGTGTCGCTTTTGTCAGCATTGGGGTTTCAACATCAAGGAAACCTTCACCATCCATAAAACGGCGAACAAAGCTTGTGATTTTAGCACGGGTTTTTAAGCGATCTGACATTTCAGGGCGACGCAGGTCTAAATAACGATAAGTTAAACGACGCTCTTCAGTATTTGTTTGATTGCTATCTAACGGTAATGGCTCTGAACGGTTAAAAATAGACAGAGATTCTGCCGCTAACTCAATTTCACCTGTTGCCATATTTTTATTAACTTGGCTATCAGGACGAGCGCGTACTGTTCCTGTGATTTGAATACAAAATTCATTACGCAGTTCTGAAGCCTGAGAAAATGCCTCTTTCTGCTCTGGGTCAAAGAAGACTTGAACAATACCTTCGCGATCTCGCATATCAATAAAGATAAGTCCACCTAAGTCACGGCGACGGTTAACCCAACCACAAAGAGTCACTTTTTGGCCCACATGGGCGCTATTCAACTGCCCACAATAATTAGTACGCATACAATATCCTTTTACTCAGCTTGTTGTGCTTTCTGCTGCGGAAATTTTGGCAATAGTCTTTTTCGAGTAGTGTCAAAAAAAAGGCAGACATTATAACGAAAATTCTTCCCGGAGATAAGAGTATAGACCTAGTTTATATGATACATCTTTTCAAGGATTTGCTAATCCCCAAACAATTAATTAATAATAATTATTTATAGCGACAGAAGTCGCTTTGAGGTTTATCATTAAATTCGCCGTTTTTTGGCTTTGGCAATGGAGAAAAGATGGTTAGCTCGCTTTATATCGTACTGGGCGCACTATTATTGATTAAATTGTCCCTCAATGTCGTAAAACTCAGAACACAATATCGGGTTGCTTATGGTGATGGTGGCTTTTATGAATTACAAACAGCCATCCGTGTTCACGGCAATGCGGTAGAATATATTCCAATTTCCATGATCTTATTACTGGTCATGGAAATGAATGGTGCTTTTGTTTGGATGGTACACATCTGTGGCTCAATTTTAATCGCAGGTCGTTTTTTACACTCTTATGGATTAAAACACCGTGAACTTCGCTGGCGTCGTTCAGGCATGGCAGCCACTTACTTATCAATGGTATTGATGATCATTGCTAATATTTATTTCCTTCCTTGGATACAAATCTTTTCCTTTTATTACTAAGTCCTCGTGGGAATAACATGATCATCCATGATCAAAACCGACATCCTTGCTGTTGTGTCTAATAACGGCAAGGTATCAAAAAGGTTTATTTATTTTTTCCAATTTCTTTCTAAATAATGCAACTTTGTGAGCACCGTCGCTTCTGGTAGAATGCTTGCTTCTTTTATTCCTTAAACCTATTTTAGTTATGTCGAATTCAAAATCATCACAACAAGACAGCTTATTTGCGACACCTATCGCTAACCTTGGTGACTGGCGCTTTGATGAAAAAGTCGCTGAAGTGTTTCCTGATATGATAAAACGCTCAGTACCAGGTTATTCTAATATCATCTCCATGATTGGTATGCTTGCAGGTCGCTTTGTTACGCCCAATAGCCAAGTCTATGATTTAGGCTGTTCTTTAGGTGCAGCAACCCTTTCCATGCGTCGTAATATTGATGCTTCCGGTTGCAAAATTATTGGTGTTGATAATTCATCGGCAATGGTAGAACGCTGTCAGCGCCATATTGATGCCTATAAAGCAGATACCCCCGTTGATATTATTGAAGGTGATATTCTTGATATCGAGATCAACAACGCCTCAATGGTTGTGCTTAACTTCACCTTACAATTCTTAGCGCCAAACGATCGCCAAATATTATTAAACCGAATTTATCAAGGTCTTAATCCCGGCGGAGTGTTAGTACTTTCTGAAAAATTCAGTTTTGAAGATAAAGAAATTGGTGAGTTATTGTATAATATGCACCATGATTTCAAACGTGCTAACGGTTACAGCGAATTAGAAATTAGCCAAAAACGTAGCATGTTAGAAAATGTCATGCTGACCGATTCTGTTGAAACACATAAAACTCGCTTACATAATGCAGGATTCCCTCATGCGGAAGTTTGGTTCCAATGTTTTAATTTTGGCTCTCTTTTAGCGATTAAAGGCAATAATTAATGATTAATTTTGGCTCGTTTTATCAACTTATTGCGCAAGATGAGCGCTTATTTCATTGGTTAGATACATTACCTGCTCAATTATCAGAATGGCGATCAAATGCGTTACACGGTCACTTTTCTTCATGGGAAAGAATGCTCGATGGTTTACCTGAGATTACCCCTACTGAGATTGATTTTAAAAATGGTGTAATTGCTCAACATACTCCAGCGTTAAGCGCAGGCGAACAACTGGGATTAAGCAACGTTTTAAAGAACTTAATGCCATGGCGTAAAGGTCCATTTTCACTTTATGGTGTCGATATCGATACAGAATGGCGCTCAGATTGGAAATGGGATCGTGTTTTACCGCATCTTTCACCACTTGAAGGCCGTTTAATATTAGATGTTGGTTGTGGTAGTGGTTATCACATGTGGCGCATGTTAGGTGAAGGCGCAGAATTTGTTGTCGGGATCGACCCTACTCAACTTTTCTTATGTCAATTTGAAGCAGTCAGAAAATTATTAGGTAATGACCAACGCGCACATTTAATTCCTGTTGGTATTGAGCAAATGCCAGAATTAAATGCCTTCGATACCGTATTCTCTATGGGTGTACTTTATCATCGCCGCTCACCTCTTGATCATTTATGGCAATTAAAAAACCAATTAGTTTCTGGTGGCGAATTAGTATTAGAAAGCCTCGTTGTTGATGGTGATGAATTCCAATGTCTGATCCCGGGTGAACGTTATGCACAAATGCGTAATGTGTACTTTATTCCATCGGCAAAAATGCTGAAAGTTTGGCTAGAAAAATGTGGCTTTAAAGATGTGCGTATTGTCGATGAAAACACAACCTCTCTTGATGAACAACGCAAAACAGCTTGGATGGTAACGGATTCATTAGATGCATTCTTAGATGCTGATGATAAAACAAAAACAGTTGAAGGTTATCCCGCACCTAAACGGGCGATATTAATTGCAACTAAACCCTAAGCTTTATTTTAAGTGTGTTACAGATAATCATTACAAAAAGGGTATCTTATAGAGATATCCTTTTTTCTATATCAATCTAAATATTTTAAAATCATTTATTCTAACTTAAACCGTATTTACATCGATAAAATTGACTCTATAAAAGATCATCATGGCGAAATATAAAGAAAATAAACAAGCTAAACAAAAAAGGATTGCACAACAAAAACAGCAATCTTTGGTTCTTAATGAGCATCGAAAAGAGAATGAAAAACGAGAACTCTTTTTTTCTAATCAAAATTTTTTAGAAAGTGAGTCATCCATTATACTTACGCCATTACAGCGTAAAATCAGTGCGTTATTCTCTTGGTTTGATTATTTTACTCAGTTCTTTTATATCGCTTTTATTATTACCGCATGGTGTTATCCCGCATTATTTAGCGTTCAAACCATTTATAATTTAACCGTTATTTTTATCTTTGAGTTTATTCTTGTTCATTCAGGTTTGTTTATGGCGGTATTAGCACGAACTAAGCTTATTTTTGTTCTTATCCCTGTTTATAGCGTATTCGCCTTTATGATTAATAGTTTTGTTATGGGCGACGAAAACATTGTACTTTGGCTCTACGCGGTTATTATCGCTAATCGCCTTATTGGTAGCTATCAAGCAAAAAGTAGAGAGGCCTGGAATAAAAACGTTCTTAATTCCGCATATCTGACACTCAATTTTCTATTTTGCATCTTCTTAATTGCAATAATTCGCTTTATTGTTCCTTATGGTGGATTAACACCTGAATATTTAGACAAAGTAAATTACTTAAATTTAATCACCTCACATAGTGAATATTTTAATGCACCTCATGTTGGTATGGCGTTAGGAACACTTTTATATACCATTCCTTTTATTTTTCTGACAATGACAATGTTTTCACCTCTTTATAGTAAAATTAAATTTAGTTATAACAGAGAAAAAGTAACACGCGGATCACGTCGTTAATCACCTATTGATCTGGGCATATTTCTCGCTATAATGAGCGCGTTACATTCCCTATCTTATTTTATTTTTCAGAAGGCACTTCCCTACGATGAATTAAATTCTGCCAGAAAATTTTTCCAAATACCTTTTGGGGTATTTATTTTCTGTTACTGGCAGACAATAATTTATTTCGTCGCATCTAAAAAAGATCACGGCTGTCTGCCACCTATTTTGTTTAGGAGGTATTATTATGACAATAGCCTGTCACTTCTCACAAATCACTATTGAATTTAATCAACAAGCTCTTTTTCCACCGCTAACTCGCTCATTGGCTTGTCAGCAAAATGCATTAATCGGTCATAACGGCAAAGGAAAATCTGTACTACTAAGATTATTAGCACAAAAAATATTACCGACCTCAGGTCAAATTAATTGGAATATGCCTTTTGTTCATGTTGATCAATTAACCCGATTACAAGGCGATACACTTGCTCAAGCATTAGATATTCATGAAATTTATCAAGTATTCCAACGCGTTGATTCAGGTATTGCTACATTAGAAGATATTGAGTTACTTGATGGCAAATGGCAACTTCCGGTTACGTGGCAGAATTTATTAGATTCAGCACAACTCCCTGTCGCATTAGATACCCCTATTGCACATCTAAGTGGTGGAGAGCAAACACGTTTAGCACTTTGTCGAGCTTTTTTATGCGAGCAGAGCTTTCTGCTCTTAGATGAGCCAGATAACCATCTTGATTATCAAGGACAACAATGGCTAATAAAACAGTTAGCTCAGCACAAAGCTGGCTCTCTTATTGTTAGTCACAGTCGAAACTTGCTCTCATATGCGGACACTATTCTTGAATTAAGTGAGAAAGGTTTATCTGAATATGGAGGAAATTATACTTTATATGAGACACAAAAAAGTGCAGAAATAGCATCGTTGGAAGCCGCAAGTGAACGACTAAACAGCCAAATTAAAAATGAGAAACGCCAACAACAAGCGACATTACAAAAAGCCGCGCAACGGAAACGACAAGGCGAATCAATTAGAAAAAGTGGCTCTCAATGCTTACTTTTATTGGATATGCAGACAAATCGGTCTGAACAGAAACAATCAGCGGTTGCAAAGCGTCATCAGCGCGTAATTGATGATATGCAATCTCAAAAGCAAGGTGTAGATGAGGAAAAATCACATGTTCATCAACAAAAAATAGTGTTGAATTATCAAAGTGATGGCCACCGTTTAAATGTATTTGTTGATAATCTTCAACTTCCATATGGTTATCAGCACCCTATTTCATTTTCAGCTTACGGTAATGAACATTGGCATATTAAAGGTAAGAATGGGTGTGGAAAATCAACATTATTAAAATGTTTGATCGAACAAATTGCGCCACTTTCAGGTGAGTTTCGTCTAAACAAAGACTACTGTTATCTCGATCAACACCTTGCTTTACTTGATAAAACATTGCCTGTTGCACAAGCACTACACCAATATCAACCCGCCATTTCTGTCGAGCAATGGCGAACGCGTCTTGGAATGTTGAGAATTAGAGGTGATAAATCTTTACTACCTCTTGAAAAGCTAAGTGGTGGCGAACAATTAAAAGCAACGTTATTAGCTTTAACACATAGCCCAAAACCACCTGCGGTATTATTACTTGATGAGCCAGATAATCACCTTGATATCGAGTCCAAACAACTATTGGAAAATTTACTCGTTGAATATCAGGGTACATTATTACTGGTTTCGCATGATGAAGCTTTTGTGGAACGCTGTGGTATTACACATACGTTGTTATTAGACGAGATTATATAAAAAACTGCGCCATAAAGGCGCAGTTTTAAAATCTTTAATTTGTGCTAATTAAAATGCTAATGGTGCATGAATACTCATAATATCCTTCATCGCTTCAACCGTATCTTCATCCACACAGTAATGTGTAAATTCATCCACTTCACTATCAGAGCTCATGGTTACACCGGCTTTACGATAAATCATAGTTGAGGGTGCCACTTTTCCTGCTGAGCTGTGTATTTCTTTTAATCCCACATCTAGGAATTTTTGGATATTACTGAGTCGTACACCAGCCCCCGCCATAATTATAGGGCCTTGTGTTTTTTCATTTAACGTTCGTAATAACGGCAAACCTAATTCCGCGTTTGCCTGTTGTCCTGACGTTAAAATACGAGAAACACCTAGCTGAGTCAGTTGTTCTAGCGCTAATAATGGATTAATACACATATCAAAAGCGCGATGAAAAGTAATGGCCAATGGGCCTGCAAGCTCCATTAAAATTTCCATTTTAGGCAAATCAATATGCCCTTCTTCATTTAAAAGGCCTACAACTGCCCCTGAAAATCCCATATCACGGATCAAACTAATATCATTTTTCATTGCTGAAAAATCAGCTTGTGTATAACAAAAGTCACCACCACGAGGGCGAACAATAGGATGAACGGGAATACGAACCAGATCTCTGACTTGTCGTAGCATTCCAAAACTTGGCGTAATACCACCTTCTGCCGGACTCGTGCACAGTTCTATTCTGTCTGCACCTGCTCGTTCTGCTACCAACGCACATTCAGCGCCAAAACAACAAATCTCCAACGTAGCCATATCATCCCTCTCCATCCTTAATATAAAGAAAGTAATCAGAAAATAAATATCATTTCTTAGCGATTACTAACAATAGTTGTCGAATCTCGTTATTCATTCAATTCCGCTATCAGAATTTTGTGCTGACACAAGCAAACTATTTTCTGAAAGTGTCGCTCAACACTCACTTTCTACGATTTCAAGTAACGAATAAGGATGATACTTCACTGTGACTTTTCCATTAGAAATAGCCACTGTTGGATTAGGTAGACGTTCTTTCTCACCTTTAGGTTCACTGATTTTCAAGCTAACACCCTCAGGTAACTTTTGAGGTAAAAACGACATAACTTTATTCACTAAATCATCGGGTTCAACAGAGATCACTTGCTCAATATGCTCCCAACCTTGGTATTCATATTTTTTGTTTGTGGGAAAAGGCAATTCAACGATTGAAACAGATTGATTTAAAATAGTTAATGGCGTTTCTAATTGAAATAGATATATTGGTCGCCCATTAATTACATTATCAGAAATACACTTTCCACACTGACTTAACCCTGCTCGCCACTGCCCTGCTAATGTTAAATCGTGACAACGTAACGATACATGATCCGTGAAATAGAGTGATAAATCTATACCCAGAGTATCGGCAAATAATGTCATATTCTCTTCAAACAAAGAAAGCTCGTGAGTTAAATCATTTAATTGAGGAATTGAAGAAAATAACACCATTTTGAATAACCTTAATGAAAAAACAGAGAAAAAACCTTAAAGATAAGGCCGAGATGGTAGCATGTTCTAGCCGGAATATGTTATAAATTCAAGGTTAATCCTAATTCTTTATAAGAAACCTGTCAGACTTTTGTCGTCAGGTTTTATTTTCTCAATAATTTAAGGTAACCCGGTGAATATTCAGGCTTTTCTTTCAGAAAAAATCAGTGTGGCAATGTGTGCTGCTGGCGCACCCGCTGATAGCGAACCTCTTGTCCGTCAGTCAGCCAAAGTACAATTTGGTGACTATCAGGCAAATGGTGTCATGGGAGCTGCAAAAAAAATGGGGATCCCACCCCGACAACTCGCAGAAAAGATCCTAGAAAAGCTCGATATTACGGATGTTGCAGATAAAGTTGAGATCGCAGGCCCGGGTTTTATCAATATCTTTTTATCGCCACAGTGGGTTGCAAAACAAGCTGAGTATGCATTATCAGATGAACATCTAAACGTAACACCTGTTGAGCCTCAAACTATTGTTATCGACTATTCATCTCCGAACGTTGCAAAACAGATGCACGTTGGTCATTTACGCTCAACCATTATTGGTGATGCAAGTGCGCGTACTTTATCTTTCCTAGGTCATAATGTTGTTCGCGCTAATCACCTTGGTGATTGGGGTACGCAATTTGGTATGTTGATTGCGTATTTAGAGAAAAAACAAAATGAAAATGCCGCTGATATGGCGTTATCTGATCTTGAAGAGTTCTATCGTGAAGCGAAAAAACACTATGATGAAGATGAAGTATTCGCAGAGCGTGCCCGTAATTATGTGGTGAAATTACAAAGTGGTGATGAATACTGTCGTACAATGTGGCGTAAATTAGTTGATATCACTATGCAACAAAACCAAGTGACTTATCAACGCCTTAACGTCACATTAACCGAAGATGACATTATGGGTGAAAGTCTTTATAACCCAATGTTAGCGGGTATTGTTGCTGATTTAAAAGCAAAAGGTCTTGCAGTAGAAAGTGAAGGTGCAACGGTTGTTTTCCTTGATGAATATAAAAACAAGGAAGGCGAACCTATGGGTGTTATCGTTCAGAAAAAAGACGGTGGCTACCTATATACAACAACTGATATCGCTTGTGCAAAATACCGTCACGAAACATTACATGCTGATCGCGTACTTTATTACATTGACTCTCGTCAGCACCAGCATTTAATGCAAGCTTGGACAATTGTTCGTAAAGCAGGCTACATCCCTGATTCAATGTCACTTGAACACCATATGTTCGGTATGATGCTAGGTAAAGATGGTCGTCCGTTTAAAACTCGTTCTGGTGGCACTATTCGTTTAACCGATTTACTTGATGAAGCACAAGAAAGAGCGCGTACATTAATCGCTGAAAAAAATCCAGATATGGATAAAGATGAATTAAATAATGTTGCTCGCGTTGTGGGTATCGGTGCAGTTAAATACGCTGACTTATCCAAAAACCGTACAACAGATTACATCTTTGATTGGGATCTGATGTTAAGTTTTGAAGGTAACACAGCACCTTATATGCAATATGCTTATACTCGTGTTGCTTCAATCTTCAAACGTGCAGAAATTGATGAAAATGCATTAACACAACCTATCACACTAACACAATCTCATGAGAAACAACTTGCATTACGTTTAGTCCAGTTTGATGAAACCATTATGCAAGTTTCCCGTGAAGGAACGCCTCACGTTATGTGTGCTTATCTTTACGATCTGGCACAAACCTTCTCTGGCTTTTATGAAAACTGCCCTATCTTATCTGCTGAAGATGAAAACACTCGCCAGAGCCGTCTAAAACTGGCTCGTTTAACTGCGAGGACCTTAAAACAAGGTTTAGACACGTTAGGTATTGAAACTGTAGATAGAATGTAATTCATCTCTATCTTCAAGTAGCAGTGATAAAAAAACCGATGCCATCAACCATCGGTTTTTTTATTATGCATTAAGTCTTAATTCAATATAGCTAAAATAACACTTCAAACAATTACTCAATCAAATTTCCAAATGCTACTTAATCATTAGTCTTCATTAGCAGTTATAACATCCTGGCACAGTAGCCCTCTAATATCTTTTGTATCAATCCAACCATCTACACTATCTATTGGCTTACTAGGGCTGTATAAGCGATCATTGACATCTTTAGCGGTGAAAGCAAGCTTCTCATTAGTTTTGTCAAATACGCCCACACAGTTAACTGGAGTGAGTTTTGATGTATTAATTTTTCCGTCAGCAGTACAACCTGCAAGAAATAATGTCGCTAATGATACAGAAATGATAATTGCTTTTTTCATAGTAGCTCCTTGACGCTCTTATTTTTATTTTTACCAAAAATCACAAAGTGATTATTTAGTAGTCTTTAAACTAGAAACATTCAATAATTTATAACTGCTTTGAGTATAACGAATAAATGGAGAAATATTTGAGTTATTGAGCTATTAATGAAAAAAATTAGAAATATTGAGAAGGAATAGAAAAGAGAGGGAAAAACAGAAAACAACGGCGGACAAATGAAAGTAATAATTAGTGTACCATACTGAATTCTCAGTAATCTAATTATCTATTAAAAATAGATTTAGCATTAATTTCATTATTCACACGACTTATTGTTTACTGCTTATCCCCAGCAATCGTGTTACCTATTTGAAGCGCAGACAAAATAGATATGATCACTTTCAGTAGTACTGAACGATAACAAGCAAATAACTTTACAGTCACGGTTAATCTACCTGAATAAAGAAATAATAATATGTCTTAAATCAAAAAAATCAAATGTTTTAAAATATACTGCAATATTTTGAAATATTTGCAATATCTCATCATTAAGTAAGAAATATTTAACAGATGTGTCAATTTTTAAACCTATACAACACAAGAGAGTTTATCTAAAAAAAGATAATTCGTCAAACTATAAGTACTTAGAATATAGCGTCTATTTTTTTACTTTATGTAGAATCCCATTGCTAGTAAACAAATTGTCTAAAGATATTCGATATGATTAATGTTTAGATAAATTTATCAATATCGATTAAAAAACGTGTTCCTATGCCGAAAAACTGTATAAATCATTTATAAATTGGAAAAAAAATTTAATAAAAAAAAGAGCAAAAAAAAAGATTTCTTACTTCTTTTTCACTTTTTTTCTTTTTAAGAGTCGCTGAACTCGTATAACTAAATGCTAGAAGTGTGATCTATGTAGCATTATAAAAAGTCTAAAAATAGAGGAAGGTTCTAAATGGGGAGAGTTGTGTTGATAAAAACATTGTTAATTTTACAACGCCTCACTTTTATACAAAAGCGAGGCGTCTCTGTTTTCAGTTATAACGCACGTAGTGAGAAATGACGAGGCCTAAACCCTAATGCATATAGCGCAACAAAATAACTCCCTGCTCCGGCGACTACAACCAACAACAAGCGTAATATACGCATTGGCATACTGCCAATATCCCAACTTGGCATGACCCACAACATGCCAACTAATACAGCCCCCATTACGGCAAGTGCAATAACAAGTTTCAATAAGAACACAGGCCAACCGGCTAAAGGCTGATAGATATCTTTCTTACGGATTTGCCAAAACAACATAGAAGCATTGAAACAAGCCGCAATACCAATTGAGAGCGCAAGGCCCACATGTTTTAAGCTACCAATAAATGCAAGGTTCATTAATTGTGTGAGGATCAATGTGGCAATCGCAATTTTTACGGGTGTTTTAATATCCTGACGAGAATAAAAACCTGGCGCTAAGATTTTTATGATAATCAGCCCCATTAGTCCAACACAGTAAGCAATTAGCGCTTGTTGTGTCATTAATGCATCATGAGCGTTAAAATTACCATACTGGAATAAAGATGCCGTTAAGGGCCCTGATAGTACCGCTAAACCAATAGTACAAGGCAGTGCTAATAAAAAGCACAGTCTTAACCCCCAATCCATCAGTTTTCTATATTCTTCAGTATTGCCACTGGCAAAGCTCTTAGATAATGAAGGAAGTAAGATTGTACCTAATGCAACCCCTAATACCCCTGTCGGTAACTCCATCAAGCGGTCTGCGTAATACATCCAAGAAACAGAACCAGAAACTAAAAAGGAAGCAAAAATAGTATTGATAATCAATGATATTTGGCTAACTGAAACACCTAAAATAGCAGGCCCCATCAATTTCATTACACGCCAAACACCGCTATTTCTAAATGAGACGCGCGGTAAAACAAGCATACCGATTTTTTTCAAATGTGGTAATTGATACCCAAGTTGTAATATTCCTCCCGCAACAACAGCCCACGCCAAGGCCATAATAGGAGGATTACAATAAGGGGCGACCACTAAAGCAAAAAAAATCATGCTGACATTGAGGAGCGTCGGTGCAAAAGCCGGTACTGAAAACCGATTCCAAGTATTTAAAATAGAGCCCGTCAATGAAGCTAATGAAATAAGAAAAATATAAGGAAAAGTGATCCGTAATAGATCAGTCGTTAATTGAAATTTATCAGGTGAACTACTAAAACCCGGTGCTGTAACATAAATTACCCAAGGCGCAGCAATAATACCAATCACAGTGACCACGGCTAAAATAAGCGTCAGCATACCCGAAACATAAGCAATAAAGGTTCGCGTTGCTTCCTCACCTTGCTGATTTTTATATTCTGCCAAGATTGGAACAAATGCTTGAGAAAATGCCCCTTCTGCAAAAATACGACGTAATAAGTTTGGCAATTTAAAAGCAACAAAAAAGGCATCAGTTGCCATACCTGCGCCAAAAATACGCGCAATAATTGCATCACGAATAAATCCTAATACCCGTGAAAATAAGGTCATAAAACTCACTGCAGCGAGTGATTTAAGTAAATTCATAAAGTTATTCTAATTTTTGTTGAATGGAATAAAAAGAAAGGGACTATACTCCGTCTCTAACATCGAAAAATCAATCTTCAATTAGCTAAGAATACACTGACTCTGTTTATCTACGACTAACCAAAGCGATTAAAAAATAGTAACTTATGGCTTTGTGAACATTTTTCTCAACATCACTTCCAGCATAGTTTTGTTCTCTCTCTCATTAAATTCAGGATCAATAATATTTCTTCCCATTGAACCATCTGCGATAACTAACAGCCATGTTGCCATTTTTTCTGGCTCAAGTGTTGAGTCTATCTGCCCTCTTTTAATACCGTTTTTCAGCATTGCAATCAAACGCTGTTTGTTGTTTCTTTCATTTTCAATAAAAATCTCGTGAATGTTCGCATTACGTGAAGCTTCAGCAAAAATTTCAATGCTAATACGTGCATATTCCGGGTGATTATAGAGCTCTATAATTTCCTTCATTAAATCGATAATTGCCTGAATACACCCTTCTTCAGCTTCATAGCGACAAAAAATATCGTCAAATAGCTGTGCATCTTCTAATGCTATCGCTTCAATAATCGAATTTTTATTCGGAAAATAATGAAATACATTTCCTGGGCTCATACCGGCTTCATGACAGATTTCTGCTGTTGATGTGGAGTGAAAACCTTTTACAGCAAAGCAACGTATTGCAGCATCAATAATATGCTTCATTTTTGCTTTTTGTTTTTCAGTAACAGACTTGTTCATAACATTAAAAATCTCTGGACAAAATAAATTAGACTGATTAGTCTGCAAGCAACTAGACCAAACAGTCTAAAAAGTTAACCCTATTATTGCAGAGTAACGATATCATGCAATTACTTAATGAACACTATCAGCTTCGTGTTGCAGAGCCTTCAGATATTCCTGAAATTATTCAATTATTTGCACAAGCATTTCGTTTTAAATTAAATGCTTTTAATATTGATAGCACTAATCCTAATCAACGTCAGCAATTAGAAGCTATTTGGAATTCATTAGCCTGTAAAAAAAATAGCCGACAATTTGTTGTCACTAATAATGGAAAAATTATCGCAACATTTTGTTTAGTAATAAAAGAAAACGACTTTATTGCAAACCCATTTATTAAAACACCATCCTTAGATTATTGGCGTTTTGGTATTATTCATTATATTAAGCAAAAGATTTTCTTTTCTTTATTTGATTATACGCCAAATAACAATGAAGCTTACTTGGCACATATTGCCGTATTATCATCATATCAAGGACACGGTATTGCCTACGCTATACTTGAGTGGATAACCCAATATAGTAAAGATGTTCTGAAAAAAGCGTATTTATCACTTTATGTCGATACTCATCATGAAGGTGCGCTTTATTTGTATCAAAAGAATGGATTTTATATTGAAAAAGAAGAGTCATCACGCTTAACACAGTCTATTTTCCATATTCAACATTGGTACTATATGTTAAAAAAAACGGATCAGATGACTTATTAAATATTACGATTATCATTAAAAAAGAGGCTAAAAGCACTGACGTAACGACGTTTTTAATATAATTATAAACAGTGCTTTCCTTCCATAATGACCAATATTAACGTTTAAAATAAGTTCGCGTTGTTAATGCAGTCAGTACGTGATCTCGCCATTCTTGATTAATTTGCAGATAGTTTTTGGCATACCCTTCACGTTCAAAACCATGTTTAGCTAATAAGTTTCCACTACGTAAATTATGGGGCATATAATTCGCCATAATACGATGCATTCCCTGCTGCCGTTGCATATAACGAAGTGTTTCCGTTAAAGCTTCAGACATATAGCCTTGGCCTTGCCATTTTTCACCGACTGAATAGCCTAAAAAGCAGGCATTAAAAGCACCACGCATAACATTGCTGTAATTAGCAACACCAATAATTTCATCTTCTTTTTGTGTTAATAGTAGAAAATGAAAAGCACTTTCTTGTCGGTGTAATTCATTCATATATTGTAAACGGTGTTCCCAACCAGAGGGTATATAATGTGTTTTATCTCTTACGGGTTCCCACGGAATTAAAAAACGACGATTTAATGTATAATAATCAGCCAATCTTTCAGCATCTCGTTCGTATGCTAAACGAATGACCATTCTTTGTGTTTCAAAACGAATTTTAGGAATTCCGCCACGATAACCAAACATTACGATCTCATTATCCTTTGATATAAATAAGTCTAATTCTGAAGCAACTCTTCTTATTCTGCCACTAACCTTAATAAAAAAATATCATCTTTAATTTACTAGGAATTATGCACATTTAGAGACAGAATAGTCGAAGAAATAAATTATTTCATTCCCCCCTTATCTTATTTAAATTATTTGCTTATTGATGGTGAGTAATGGCGCTGGTAACACAAGCCCGTACTTTGGGTAAATACTTCCTCCTAGTTGACAATATGTTAGTTGTCCTAGGTTTTTTCGTTGTTTTTCCGCTTATTTCTATTCGTTTCGTCGAACAATTAGGTTGGGCTGGTGTTATTGTCGGTTTTGCTTTAGGGCTTAGACAATTAGTACAACAAGGCCTTGGCATTTTTGGTGGCGCCATTGCAGACCGTTTTGGTGCAAAACCAATGATAATAACAGGCATGTTATTACGAGCTTTAGGTTTTGCTTTAATGGCAATGGCAGATCAACCCTGGATACTTTGGTTATCTTGCATTTTATCCGCATTAGGTGGAACTTTATTTGATCCACCTCGCACAGCGCTGGTTATAAAATTAACCCGCCCTTATGAACGCGGTCGTTTTTATTCTTTATTATTAATGCAAGATAGTGCAGGTGCCGTTATTGGTGCACTCATTGGTAGTTGGCTATTACAGTATGATTTTCATTTAGTGTGCTGGGTTGGTGCTGGTGTTTTTGTTATCGCAGCCTTATTTAATGCTTGGTTATTACCTGCTTATCGTATCTCCACAACCCGAACACCAATTAAAGAAGGGCTAAAACGAGTATGCCTTGATAAGCGCTTTGTCAGTTATGTCTTAACGCTGACAGGTTATTTTGTATTATCTGTTCAAGTTATGTTGATGTTTCCTATTATCGTCAATGATATTGCGGGTACACCAACGGCAGTAAAATGGATGTATGCCATCGAAGCTCTACTTTCTTTAACGTTGCTTTATCCTATTGCTCGCTGGAGTGAGAAACGTTTCAAATTAGAACAGCGTTTAATGGCTGGCTTATTTTTAATGAGCATCAGCATGTTCCCTGTTGGTATGATCCATTCATTACAAAGTATCTTCTTTATTATTGGCCTGTTTTATCTTGGTACTATTACAGCAGAGCCTGCACGCGAAACCTTAAGTGCATCACTTGCTGATCCTCGCGCTCGTGGTAGTTATATGGGTTTTAGTCGCTTAGGCTTGGCATTTGGGGGAGCTATTGGATATACAGGTGGCGGATGGATGTATGATTTAGGTAATCAATTCGATATGCCTGAATTACCTTGGTTCTTACTAGGAACTGTAGGTTTAATAACACTTTATGCGTTACATCGCCAATTTAATCGTAAAAAAATAGAAACAGCCATGCTTACTCCCTAGAGATCAGGTAAACTCTTAGTTATCAATGATCAAGGAGTGTTTATGAAAGCAATTTTTCTAACCAGTATATTAGTATTAACAAGCTTAATCACAGGGTGTGATCAGCTCAAGCAATTTGATGTGAGTGAAAACCTCATCAATGACTATATCAGTCAAAAAATAAATCTTCAGAAACATATTGGTGAAGATGAGGTTGTATCTGCTGATATTAAATTAAGCAATCTTTCTATTCAAATTGGTCGTACTGAGCCGGGTAAAATAAATCTTTCTGGTACAACTGATCTGATAATTAATTCATTCTTTGGTAAGACTAGCGCTAAAGTTGAGCTTACGTTATCAGGGCAACCTTCTTATCAAGCTGATAAAGGGGCGATATACATAAAATCAATGGCTATTGATAGTTACAAAGTATCTCCAGAAAAAATGGATGCTGTGGTTGTGGCACTAAAACCTTATTTGGATACAACAATCACGACTTACTTTGATAATCACCCTGTTTATGTTCTTAATCCAGAAAAAAACAGTGCTGAAGCTGCCGCGTTTAAACTGGCTAAAGGAATTGAAGTTAAACCGGGTAAATTCGTGATCCAACTCTAATAGTTACGCAAGTTGATTAAAAATATTTATCGTCATTAATGAGAAAGGCAAACCTAATGGTTTGCCTTTTTTATGAATAATAAAATACTTTTGCAAAGAAATAGTTATATTACTCTGCTTGCGTATCTTCAGTATCGTCACTCTCTTCTTCATCATCAGAGAGTTCTTCACGTAATGCTGATAATGCACCACGCGCAATACCTGCTAGTGTGCGATAAAAGCCAGTTGTTGCATGAGCTTCAACCTTACCTAAAAATGTTCCAGCCCAAGGTAACAGATATTCATCAAATAATTGTATTTGTGCCAATACTTCATCTTCTGCTGAGTTATCTTCAAGCCATGAAGCAGCAAGTAGTAAAGCACCAAAACTGTCTGTTGCATTATCTGTAACAGGCATACCCCTTGCGATCAAAAATTGACGAATATCGTCTTCTTTGATCTCTTCATAATCATGGGCATAAATAGACACAGCAGGAGTTTCGCTACCAAAAAGAGACTGATAATCCGCTTCAACACTGGCTAAATCTTTGACGCTATTTTTTAAGGTGTTAAATAACTCATCTTGCTCTAATGGCCATAGCTGGCTAAGTTTTCCTTCACCAATCATTTTAATAATTGGTGATAAAATAGGATCATTGGGATCACGTTGGAATAATGTGCCTAAAAGCCGGCAAACTATTGAGAATTCATTCATTGTATTTTTATCCTAAAAAGTTTCGCGTTATTGTGCGTTTAACGGTAAGAAAATCAACTTTTTTCGTCATTTCTCTTTTATTGTTAATATAAATCTTACTATTTTTAATCGCTTAAAGCAGAAAAAGCGCGCTCTTATTATTAAGTCTTTTACTTAATATAAGAAACGCGCCTAATCCCATGCTACTTATCTTCTAAAGCAGCTTTATAATAAACGACTTTATGACAACAGCATTTTATTGCATTTGTTAACTGGCTATATCAAGAAAATTATCTCTTACACCATTCACACGAAACCAACCTGCAATACTTATTCTTTCTTTATAAGTAGGAAGTACTTCATGAGGGAATTGTTCTGAAAGAAAAACAACCAAACGTCCACCTTTAGGAGCAACTGTTGCTAGTTCTTTATCTTCCAAATCATAAATAACTAACTCGCCACCGTCTTCTTTTTTCCAATCCTCATTAAGATACAATACTGTTGTTAATCGCCGAGTCACATTTTCTTTAAATGCATCCAGATGTTTTTTATAAAAAGCACCTTTTCCATAACAAGCAAAATGCGCTTCATATTCAAAAAGTCCAAGAAAAAACTCACGATTTACCGCACGTTGAATAGATTCCATTTGCATTAAATAATGCTGAACGGGTGCTCCCATTTCAGGTTCTAGCCAACGTATTTTATCACTTCGAATTGTTGTTTCTGCAAGCCGATTCTCATGACGACCAATACGCGCTTGTTGTGCATTACCATCAAAACAAGCGCGCAATTGTTGAACAGCCTCGGGTGTAAGGAAATCATCCCATACACACCATCCTTTCTCTGCTATTTGCTCAAGAAGTTCTGCTATATTCATTAAGTATATTGTCTGATAAACATGGGAAACTACTTTATATCACCAAGTTAAGCAAAATGACAATTTAATAAACTAATCTTTCCGATAATATCATTTTATTAGCAAAAAACACTAAAAAATTATATTGTTACAACACAAAACAAAATTTACTATTACCTAGGGACATAATCCCATTTTGATACGTAGCCTTTTATAGAAGAATATAATCGATAACATTATGAAATAGTTAATAAAAACAAATAATTTATTTAGAAGTAATAAGTTGTATTAATGTTGCTCAATGCTCCATCACCATTTTCTTTTTGTTCATAATCGAATTTAATTTCACCTTTTATTTGATGATGAACAATTCCTTCTTTATGATATAATTTTAAAAACATTAATGGTATTGATTCAACTTTATCTAATATTTCACTCTCAGACATTATATCTATACTATCTAATTTATATTTTATTTTACTTAATTCATTATCACATTCATTAAACAACTTATCTAACTCATTTTTAATATCTTTTAATGAAAAATCTTTTTTTTCTTTTATGTTATTCATCATACCATCAAATTTACCTCTAGCGTTTTTATAAATGTCTTCGCTTATTTCATTTAGTTTATACTTAAAAATAGAATAAGCTATAAAGCTTTCATTCATATTCTTTTTTTCTTGTGAAGATAAGATTTCTTTTTTTTGTTTTAAATTCAATAAAAATTGTTGTAACTTACGGTCTTTATTATTTAAGCTATTTAAATAGTCAGGGGCACCATTATCAACAAAAGGATCTTTAATTATTTTATCTACACTTTTTTTATTGGATAACATTGTTAGATAAACACTATCAAGTTTATCTATACTTTTATTGATATTAATAATGGTAGGATGCTCATCAAACAAATTATCTATTTTTAAGATAAATTTATATATTCCTTTTAGATCTTTTTCAAATTCTTTTTCATTTTTTATCTTTTTACTATCAAAAATATTTACATTTAATAACCTATTGATTTTCTTTTGAATCATAAATTCAAAGTTTTTCATTGTGGCAAGTGGAAACCACTTTATCTCCTGAGTAGATCGTGTTCTTGATGGCAAAAATCTCAAATCTCTATAAACATCAAGAAGTATTTCAAGTGATTTTAATTCAATTAATTTATCTACTTCATCTACTTTTATTTTTCCATAATCAAGAAATTTATTAATATTAATATTTAGTTTTAATAATGATGCAATCACATTTATTCCTACTGCATTTCTTGGTATGGTGGCTTCCGTCCCATTATTGAGTTCTAGATTCACATCAAAACTAAATTCACTTCTGGCATCAGCAAGCAGTCCAAATGATATATTTTTATTATCATTCAATGTTGTATTATTTTCCAGGGTACTTAAATTAAAATTAAGATCTTTATCAATAAAATCGATAACATCATCCAATTCAATTTCGAATGAAAAATTAGATTTCCTTTCATAATTCAAGCTAAGATACGTACTTGCCATTAATGGCGTAATAACACCATAATCTGCACTATTTTTTTGCCATCTTTTATCATAACCACCAATACCCGCAGATAATCCAGCAGATAAGTTTGCCTCTTTTTTATTAAAAAATGAAAATTTAACCCGATTACTTTCATTTTTTGAAAGTATTATTGAATGTGTTTTGGAATAACTTGCTAACAAAAAAGCATTAGCTTTAATTTTAGGGGCAAAACTAAACGCATTTATACCAAAAAAAGCACTAATATCATTAAGATGTGTAATAGTAATAGTGTTTTTTTCTTTTAGATCTTCAATTATAGAATAAAAAGTTTCTCCTTGAGTCTTTCTATTATTAACGCCTTCAATGCATTTGTTTAATACATTGTAAAATGATTCTTTATTCATTTTAGCATTATGTAATGCCTTATATTTATTACTGCTTGGTGATGTTGACGTATTTGTGAGCCCTTTTATATTAGAACGAAAGCTCCTAAATCCTGGGTCAATACTTTTAGCAATGTCTGATGCCATTGCTTTATATTCTTTTAGTTCTCGTTGCTGTTTAGCTTTATCTATCCGTATTCTCATATTATCAATTGCAGATGAAAAAAATGGAATATGACGACTACTAAAATGACTAGCACTTTGAGAAGAAAATGGTTGTCCTGAATGATAATTATTATAATTATTTTCTCCTACTAATGAATAAAACGATAATGGTGGTTTTCTTTCTGGTTTTCTACCTTTATATTGATAATCCTGAACTGAAAATATTAAGGAAGTATTTATATAATACATTCTTGTTTTCTCTCCTTCACTTATATTGACTTGAATTTTATTTCTTATAGGTTTAATTGATTCTATTTTTTCATTATCATTTAGTTTTATATCAAGTTGATATTCTTTACTCTCTACACCCACTGCGTCAATTTCATCTTCCGCTAAAGTTGCTGGCAAATTAGAAACAAATATTTTTCCATCTTTCAATCTCACTGTGAAATTCAAATCTTTTCTATTAAATTTTAATATATTTTCCTCTTGTTTCCATACCATATTATTAACACTAGATAAGTCATGTTCTTCAGTATACTTTGGTGCGTATTCCTTATATTCAATATGAATACGCTCTGAACAATCCTCTAATACATTTTCATTAAAATTATAATTACACTCAATTTTATTAAACTTTATTTTGTATAATTTATTATCATCATTTCCATTGATATTATCATCTATTCTTTTAATTCCAATTAAGTCTCCATTTGAATCAACATAAATTCCTTTAAATTTCATTAAGTTATTTTCTTTTATATGAAACCCGTCATACTTGAATCCGTTATTAAAATATTTTTGAACCATACCCATAAATAAATCTTTAGACTCTCCTCTAATTAACAACAATGAACCATCATCTTCTAATGTAACTCCCATAGTATTAAATACAGTATTGTTTGTTGAGCCCAAATAAATATAATTGCTTTTATTCATTGAATTAAAAAACTTTATTCCATTACTTTTCCTAAACTCATTGTTACCGTTATTTAAAGAATTTATTTTAGAATTTTTATTTTCTTTTTCATCGCCATAGACACCTGAAAAGATCAGATTAGCAACAATTATTTTATTATTCATTTATCACCTCAAAAATTAAAATTTGAGGTAATAATCAATAAGATAATCTGCAAACGATATCTTTTTACAACCAGATTTTTATTACATTATATAAATAACAGAAAAAATGATGTTTTTTGAAAGTCAGGGCAAAAAAAATAGGCAATAAACTAAAATTTATTGCCTATTATATAAAATTAGAAAAGGTATTAAATGGTTTTAATATCCACTTTTCATATCAACCACACCACAAGGTGCTTCACCCTTTTCAATTCGTTGGATATTTTCAACAATTGTATCCATGGCGATATTAGGAATTGTAAAGGCTGCAATATGTGGCGTAATAGAAACACGAGGATGAGTCCAAAATGGGTGCATTCCTGCTAATGGCTCTTGAGCAAAAACATCCAAAGTCGCATCAGCAATATGCCCTTGATCTATCGCTTCTAATAAATCTTGATCAACTAAATGCGCACCTCGTGCTAAATTAATCAAATAAGAAGAAGGTTTAAGTTGCTCAAAGAGTGAAAAATTCAAAATACCATGTGTTTCTGGCGTATAAGGTAATAAGTTAATTAACAAATTACACTCTTTGAGAAAATCATTGAGTTGTTCTTTACCATAAAAGCTTTCAACATTTTTAATTTGTTTTTCACTGCGACTCCAGCAACGCACTTTAAAACCAAGTTCAGCAAGTTTAGTCGCAACACTCCCACCTAAAGCACCAGCCCCTAAAACACCAATAACAAAATCATCATAAGAATGCGCAGGAAGTTGTTTCCATAAACGTTGTGATTGTTGGCGTTTATAATCATCCATTCGACGAAAGTAATACATCACTTTAGCAATCGCATATTCTTGCATTTGAAGCCCCATTCCTGTGTCTTCTAAACGCATAACAGGAACACCTGTTGGTAATGTACCTGGCTTTTGTTGTTCTTGTTTTAAAATAGCATCGACCCCGGCACCTAAGGCAAAAATACCTTTAAGATGATTGCGACTGGCTAACATTTCATAGGGAGGAAGCCAAACCATAGCGTAATCTGCAGGTTGATGATCGCCTGGTTCCCAAATGCGTATATTGGCATTCGGTAAACGCGCCTTCATACCATTGATCCATGTTTCTGCGTCAAAAAAAGGATGATAATAAATAATATTCATTTTGCCTTCCTCCAGCATTTTTATCATAGGGTGCGAGGGTTATGTTCCGATTTCAAGTCTCTTTGAATAAGTTGTTAATAAAAATGTTGAGAATGTTAACTAGCTAACGAAAATCTCAATTCTTTTTTTATACACCAACCTATTATCTATTGGTTTGCTACATAATTTGTCTAGCATTTGCACATATTGTTTTTTATTTGACTACTTGATACAAAAGTTAAAGGAAAAATGCATTTAGCTGTTGACGCTTATAAACCTTTTCCCTATAGTAGCGCCCCGTTGAGAGATATTAAGTATATGTCCAACAACAATATGGTGAGATGTCCGAGAGGCTGAAGGAGCACGCCTGGAAAGTGTGTATACGGCAACGTATCGAGGGTTCGAATCCCTCTCTCACCGCCATATTCTAAGATAGAGCCTAGTTTTTTAACTAGGCTCTATTTTTTTGTCCGAAATTTCCACCTTCTTGGTCTCGTTTCCTCTTCACTGATTTGTTTATATCCATCAATTCTTCATTTTTTGATGATATTATTATACAACACATTTTTATTTTATTTTTTGCTTAATCGTTTTATTTAATAATTTATCATCGCTTAATAACCTTTGATTATTAATTTTAATGAGTTAAAACAACTTATGTAGTTGTTATTTAACTCTATCCGATTTTTATAACGTAAAAAGTTTTTTATTATCCTATATCTGAACGACATTTATTCTAAAATAAAACGCTTTTTATAATTTTAAAATAAATTTAAACTTTATTTTCAAGCAAGCAACAGAATAAATACAATAAGATACATTGCGTTATCTATTTAGATTAACTTATTAGTTTAATTGATTTTATTTTTACTAAGCTTTAAGATATGCATTAATAATTTGATATATCACATTATTATCAGCGAATAAAAGCGATATCCTCTCTTTTCCTTATCGCCGTTATTCGGCATCTGACTTCTTATTTTGGTTTAATCCTAAATGAAAACTCATAAAGTTAACCGGGTTCGCCCCTTTAGTGCATTTATTGATGCATGTGTAAAAGAGCCTTACTCTTTTGCGCGTTTATTAAAAGATATTATTGCAGGGATCACCGTCGGAATTATCGCGATACCTTTAGCCATGGCTTTGGCAATTGGTAGCGGTGTTCCTCCGCAATACGGTCTTTATACCGCAGCTATTGCCGGTATAGTCATTGCTGTTTCTGGTGGCTCTCGATACAGCGTGTCAGGGCCTACTGCCGCTTTTGTTGTGATCCTTTATCCTGTATCACAACAGTTTGGTTTGAGTGGCCTATTGATTGCTACGCTCATGTCTGGCGTTATCTTAGTGGTTATGGGATTAGCTCGCTTTGGTAAGCTTATTGAGTATATTCCTGTTTCTGTAACACTTGGATTTACTTCGGGGATTGCTATCACTATTGCCACAATGCAAGTAAAAGACTTTTTTGGTCTTGAATTAGCGCATGTGCCAGAAACTTATATTGATAAAGTGATTGCTCTAGGCTCTGCATTACCGACTATTCATCTTGGTGATACACTTATTGGTCTGACAACACTGTTTGTTTTAATTTATTGGCCTAAGCTGAATTTACGCTTACCCGGACACTTACCCGCTTTAATCGCAGGTACAGCAGTAATGGGAATTGTGAATATGTTCGGCCATGAGGTTGCAACAATTGGCTCGCAATTTAGTTATATGCTTCCTGATGGAACAACTGGGCAAGGTATTCCACCTATTTTGCCTCAGTTTGTTTTACCTTGGAATTTACCAAGTTCAGGTACATCACTTGAATTAAATTGGAGTACTGTTTCTGCTTTATTACCTGCAGCCTTTTCAATGGCAATGTTAGGTGCTATCGAATCATTATTATGTGCAGTTGTGCTTGATGGTATGACAGGCAAAAAACATCACTCTAATGGTGAGTTAGTCGGGCAAGGTGTTGGTAATATTGTTGCGCCTTTCTTTGGTGGTATTACAGCAACAGCGGCAATTGCACGTTCTGCTGCTAACGTACGTGCAGGTGCAACATCACCTGTTTCTGCTATTGTTCACTCATTATTGGTGTTGCTAACTTTACTTGTATTAGCTCCTTTTCTTTCTTATTTACCTTTAGCCGCAATGTCCGCATTGCTGTTAATTGTTGCATGGAATATGAGTGAAGCGCGTAAAGTTATTGATCTTATTCGACACGCTCCTAAAGACGATATTATTGTCTTAGTCTTATGTTTATCGCTCACCGTTCTCTTTGATATGGTTATTGCTATTACTATCGGTATTGTGTTGGCTTCACTGTTATTTATGCGTCGTATTGCCAATATGACCAAAATAACTGAATCTCCTTATACTGATGATGATAAACAATTATTAGTTGTACGTGTTAATGGCCCATTATTCTTTGCCGCCGCTGAGCGTATCTTTAATGAGTTGCGTGATCGTAGCAAAGGTTATAAAACCGTTATTATGCAATGGGATGCTGTTCCTGTGTTAGATGCAGGTGGATTACATGCATTCCAGCATTTTGTCACCGATGTTAAAAATGATACCCATGTGATTGTTTGTGATATTCCTTTCCAGCCTTTAAAAACGTTGGCAAGAGCAAGAGTCACACCAATTGAAGGTACTCTGAATTTTTATCCTTCATTACAAAAAGCACTGGATGATTTGGAATTAATTCAGTAGCGGTTTAGAATTTCAGATAAAAAATTAACGCCTTTAATCAATATTAAATAAAGATTAAAGGCGTTTTTAATTATGAATAATTATAAGATTTAATTTGAGAAATTATTAATTTCAACGCTCATTCTTAATATAAAAAATAATTCACTTAATTAGGGATAAATACTTTATTTATCCCACTTCCTTGCACACCCTTTTTTAATAAATCTTGATAAAGTGCATTCATTCCCAACCAGTGATTTTCACACCATTCAGGAGCTAATAAGGTGGGTTTTCTAGCGCTAGCACAAACTCGGTGATAAATAATTTCAGGAAGAGTATGGCGGATCATCTCACCCGCAGTATAAACATACTGCTCTTGCGTCAATGCATTAATACGCCCTGCTTTCCATGCTTTAGCTATCGTGCTGCCTTCAACAATATGCAATGGGTGTAATTTAAGCCCATCAGTACCTGTCTCTACCACACGCTCTAATGTTTGCATATTAAACAGATGATCTTCTCGTGGCAGTCCAACAATAAGGTGCGTACACACTTTTAAACCTCGCCGACGAGCTTCACGAGTGGTCGCTTGATAACATTGAAAATCATGCCCACGATTAATGTGCTTCAATGTTTTATCATGAGCCGTTTGTAAACCAAGTTCTAACCATACTTCATAGCCTTTATCGCGATAACCTTGCAATAAATCCAATACACTAACAGGGACACAATCTGGCCGAGTTCCGACACATAACCCAACCATATCCGCTTGTAATAATGCGGTTTCATATAACGTACGTAAGTATTCTACTTCGGCATAAGTACTGGTATAGGCTTGAAAATAGGCAAGATAACGATGTGCACGGTTAATATTTTGGGCTTGTAATGCAATTTGTTCTTCTATTGAATGATATTGTGTTTTCTCATCAGCAAAAGAGGAAACATTACAGAAAGTACAGCCTCCCCGTCCCAATGTACCATCTCGATTAGGACAGCTGAAACCGCCATGAAGGGTGATTTTATGAATTTTTTCGTGATAACGGCGCTGAAGATCAGCGCCGAACATATTCACAACCGTATGCAGTTGCATAACAATTTTATTTGCTAGTATCTAACTCAGGGAAACTTTTAACTAAGTCATCAATGGCTTTAATTTGCGCTAAGAAAGGCTCTAATTTTGCCAGTGGTAACGCTGATGGACCATCACAACGAGCATTATCTGGATCTGGGTGAGCTTCAAGAAATAATCCAGCAAGGCCAACAGCCATACCTGCACGCGCTAATTCAGCAACTTGTGCGCGACGTCCGCCCGATGCAGCACCAAATGGGTCACGACATTGTAATGAGTGGGTGACATCAAAAATAACGGGTGCACCTTGAGAGGCCTGCATCATGACATGGAAACCTAACATATCAACAACTAAATTATCGTAACCAAAGTTACTACCGCGATCACATAGGATAACTTGGTCGTTACCGCCTTCTTTAAACTTATCGACGATATTTCCCATTTGACCTGGGCTTACAAATTGAGGTTTTTTTACGTTGATCACAGCGCCAGTTTTAGCCATCGCTTCAACAAGATCAGTTTGACGCGCTAAAAATGCAGGTAACTGAATCACATCAACCACTTCTGATACCGGTTGAGCCTGTGCTGCTTCATGAACATCAGTAATAATTTTAACGCCAAAAGTTTCTTTCAACTCTTGGAAAATTTTCATCCCTTCTTCTAACCCTGGACCACGGTAAGAGTGGATTGAAGAACGGTTTGCTTTATCAAAAGAAGCTTTGAATACATAAGGAATATTCAGTTTTTGAGTTACAGTGACGTAATGCTCACAAATACGCATGGCTAAATCGCGCGATTCTAATACATTCATGCCACCAAAAAGCACAAATGGCAGGTCGTTTGCTACCTTGATATCACCAATATTCACCACTTTATGTTGCATATTTATCCCTATACTGTTTGTAATGTACTGTGTTAATTAAGTACGTTTCTTAAATTTTTAGTGTAGAACAATAGGATTTTGTTCTATCGAATGAATTTGGATCTTGATCATCTCTGAAATGGGATCTTCAGGGCATTGCTCAACAAAATAGTTTAAGTCAGAAATCGCTACATGATTGCACTCTAACTGAGCAAAAATAAGTCCACGATCACGTATTTCGTAGGGATCTTCAGGATCAAACATTAACACCGTTTCACTCGCTTTTAATGCTTGCTCCATATTCTTTTCTTCCATTAAAGAAACTTTTAATGTATCCAAAAGTTTACGAATAATAGAACTGTATTCTGATTCTTCTAAATCTGCCTCTAATAATACAGAGGCGCTACCTACATTCCCTTTTAACCAAACTTCTAAGGTATGTTGTGATAGATATTCACCATTTATTGGATTTAAAAATAGCGGTTGTTCATTAGGAATATCTATTCTGATGATAAGTTGTGTAGGGAAGATAACCGGCACTAACGGTAAATTTAACGCTTGTGCGATATAAATAAGAATCGAACCCAGTGAAACAGGAGAGCCTACGTGTGTCGCTAATACTTTATCTAACCATAACGTATCAGAAAGGCAGTATTTACCACTTGCACCACTAAAGTGCCACTGTTTATAAAACAGTTTTAGCAGTGCTTCTATCTGCTCTTTGGTATTTCCTTGTTGGGGAATTTCAGCTTCGGCCTGTTCAACTAACTGCGCTAGTTGATAACCAACAGAAGTGGTCGGAAAATCAGGGCGAATAGCCTGAGAGATAAGGATCATGCCCTTAACTAAAGGGGCTTTATTAAATTCGTAATCAGCTATGGTTTCTATCATAATTCCAACGACCTACTGTCACTCGCTCATTACCGCCATAATCACGGAAAGTTTCCACACAGCAGTAACCCTTATCAATAAAAATATTGCGTACACCTTCGCCTTGTTGCCAGCCGTGTTCCAGTAACACCCAGCCATTATCAGTTAAAAACTGACGAGCAGTTTCAATGATAATCTCAATATCAGCAAAACCATTTTTGCCAGCAACTAATGCGGTTAAAGGTTCAAAACGAACATCCCCCTGATGAATATGCTCATCATTTTCATCAATGTAAGGAGGATTACTGATTATCATACCAAATTGATACCTAGAGAGTGAACTAAACCAACAACTTTCCATAAATTCTGTGTTGTTTAATGCTAAGTTGGTCGCATTCTCTTGCGCTAATGCCACAGCTTCAGTTTGAAAATCCACTCCAATAATATGGCAATCTGGACGTTCTGATGCCATTGCTAACGCAATAGCGCCTGTTCCTGTTCCTAAATCAAGAATATGGGTCGGCTCTGAAGGTAGTTTTTCTAATGCTTTTTCAACAAGGCATTCTGTATCTGGACGAGGAATTAATGTTGCTGGTGAGACTTTTAAAGGCAGTGACCAAAACTCTCTTTCACCGACTAAATAAGCAATAGGTTCACCTTTAATACGTCGAGTCAGCAATTGCGATAATTGTGCTAACTCGTCTGGCGAAAGTACCGTTTCATTAAAGGCAATTAAATAAGTGCGGGTACGTTGTGTCACGAACCCAAGTAGAATTTCAGCATCACGTTTAGGGCTGTCACTTTCAATTAATTGCAAGGCTGCTTCGCGCAGCCATTGTTCATAATTCATTAATTCAACTCAGAAAGTGCAGAAAGCTGATCCGCTTGGTACTCAGTTACGATAGGCTGAATTAAGGGATCTAATTTTCCTTCCATTACTTCATCTAAGCGATAAAACGTGAGGTTGATACGGTGATCAGTTACACGACCTTGCGGGAAGTTGTACGTTCTAATTCGGTCCGAACGGTCACCAGAACCCAACAAGTTACGACGTTCAGAAGCTTCCGCTTCTTGGCGTTTTTGTATTTCAGCCGCACGAATACGTGCACCTAATACAGACATCGCTTTGGCTTTGTTTTTGTGCTGTGAACGCTCATCCTGACATTCCACCACAATTCCTGTTGGAATATGCGTAATACGGATAGCAGAATCGGTGGTATTAACGTGCTGCCCCCCCGCCCCTGAAGAACGGAATGTATCAATACGCAAGTCGCTTGGACTGATTTCAGGTAATTCAGCTTCCGGTACTTCAGCTAATACAGCGACCGTACAAGCAGAAGTATGAATACGGCCTTGAGATTCCGTTTCAGGAACACGTTGAACACGGTGACCACCCGATTCGAATTTCAATACACCATAAGCGCCATCACCAACCACTTTTGCGATAACTTCTTTGTAGCCACCATGCTCACCTTCGTTAGCATTCATGACTTCAATACGCCAGCGACGTGATTCGGCATAACGGCTATACATACGGAATAAATCACCAGCAAATAATGCTGCTTCATCTCCCCCTGTTCCCGCACGAATTTCAAGGAAACAGTTAAATTCATCATCAGGATCTTTAGGCAGTAACAGCACTTGTAACTGTTGTTCTAAATCATCATTTAATGCTTGTGCTTCTTTCAGCTCTTCTTGTGCCATCTCTTTCATTTCAGGATCATCAAGCATCATTTCTGCTGCTTCGATGTCGTCTTGCACTTTTCGCCATTGGCTAAAACAAGCCGTGACGTCAGTTAATTGAGAGTATTCTTTTGAAAGCGCACGAAAACGCTCCTGAGAGGCAATAACATCAGCTTCTGACAGAAGTGCCTGAATTTCTTCATAACGCTCTTGTAGAGCTTCCAACTTAGCGACAATAGAAGGCTTCATTCGTAGATTAAGATCCTGTTAGACAAAGTTAATTATGGGTAATACCCAAACTTTCACGTAATAGATTCAGGCGTTCAATATCACCATCACTGGCAGCCTGTTGAAGAGATTTTGTTGGTGTGTGAATAAGACGATTCATCAATTGATGAGAGAGCTGTTGGATGATTTTTTCTGCATCCGCTCCGTTTTGTATCAATGTGATGGCTTTTTCTGTCATTTCTGCACGTAACATTTCAGCGCTGTCTCGATATTCTCGAATTGCACCCACAGCACCTTGTGCTCGCAACCAATCCATAAATTGCCCACTTTCTTGCTGGACAATATGTTCTGCTTGAATCGCAGCAGCTTGGCGTTGTTCACGGTTATGTTGAATAATCGCTTCTAAATCATCAACGCTATAAAGATAAACGTTATTAAGCTTTTCGACATCTTGTTCAATATCACGAGGAACCGCGATATCCACCAGCAACATTGGTTGATTACGACGTTTTTTAAGCGCTCTTTCAACCATTCCCTTACCAATAATCGGTAATGGGCTTGCTGTAGAACTAATGACAATATCAGCCTGTGCAAGACATTCATCAATATCTGATAATGTAATGACTTCAGCATCAACTTCATTTGCTAAACGCTGAGCTCGTTCTTTTGTTCGATTAGCAATAATGATTTTTTTGACTTGATGTTCACGAAGATGGCGAGCGACTAACTCTATTGTCTCACCGGCCCCCACTAATAAAATAGTCAAAGAAGATAACGATTCAAATATTTGACGCGCTAATGTACAAGCCGCAAAAGCAACAGAAACTGCGTTAGCACCAATTTGAGTCTCTGTTCTCACTCTTTTCGCAACTGAAAAAGATTTCTGAAACAGGCGTTCCAGCTCTGAAGAGAGCGAGTGATAATTTTGAGAATCGGCAAAGGCTTTTTTAACTTGCCCTAAAATTTGAGGTTCACCTAATACGAGAGAATCTAAACCGCTTGCCACTCGCATTAAATGACTGACAGCTTGATTATCTTGATGCCAATAAACACTGCTTTTCAGTTCATTTGGCTCTATTTGGTGATATTGACATAACCAGCGAATAAGCTGTTCATGGCTATTTTCTTTGTCTTCCATACTAAGATAGAGCTCAGTACGGTTACAAGTAGACAGCACGACACCACCTCTGACAGCGGGTTGCTGTAAGAGGTTATTCAAGGCATCACCCATAGTATCGGGAGAAAAAGAGACTTTCTCACGTAAAGCAACGGGGGCTGTTTTATGATTAATACCTAATGCTAATAACGTCATATCAACTATATCGAGTTATGAATAAATACCGCCTCGCGACTTGACTTAGTGTAAACCTAAAACAGCGCATTTAGTATGGACTCTTCATTTCCGCCATTCTACTTGATGAACAGATTCAATAAAAGAGCTTACTTGAGTGATAGGAGATTTCTATACACAATTTAACGAAATATCGTTATATCATAAGGTTTATGATACTCTTTTTTTCAACTAATAACGAATTAAAGGAATGTCTCAGCTATGCGTTCACGCTTTTTTTCAACCAACCAACTGCTGCGCCTTATCCCGCTAACGGCGTTGTTGCTGAGTGCCTGTAATCTAAATCAGATAAAGACTCAAGGCTCGGCATCTGATAACGATGTGCAATGGCAAGCTCGCCAGCAAGCATTAAAGAAAATTTCACAATATGAAACCCGAGGCGCTTTTGCTTATATCGAAGATACAAACAAAACCTATGCTCGATTCTATTGGCAAGACAGAGCCGATGAGCGTTACCGCTTATTGCTTACCAATCCTTTAGGCACAACAGAACTCGATTTAAATGTCATGCCTGGTGTGATTGAAGTTACCGATAATAATGGTAAAAAATATTATAGCGATAACCCTGCTGAGATGATTTACCAGCTCACAGGTATGGTTATTCCACTCAAAAACCTGCGTGCTTGGCTCATTGGTTTACCGGGTGACGCAACTGATTTCACGTTAGATGCTAATCACTTACTAAAATCTGTTACATTACCTGCCCCTGAAGGCGATTGGATTGTGACTTACCAAGCTTATGATTCAAGTACCACACCCAATCTGCCACAGCGCCTTGAGTTAAAACAAGGTGAACGCACTATCAAATTAAAAATGGATAACTGGGATATACAGCAATGACTCTAAGTTGGCCTTCTCCCGCCAAATTAAATCTTTTTCTCTACATCACGGGGAAACGCCCTGATGGTTATCATAATTTACAAACGTTATTTCAATTTTTAGATTATGGTGACACACTCACTATTACACCTCGTGATGATACCCAGTTAACTATCTTGACGCCGATTGATGGTGTAGAAGATAAAGATAATTTAATTATTAAAGCCGCTAAATTACTTCGTGATTATTGCCAGCAACATAATATTCCTTTGCAGTATCACGGCGCTGATATCAGTATTGATAAAAAACTTCCTATGGGAGGTGGCTTAGGTGGAGGTTCCTCTAACGCAGCAACAACATTAATTGCACTTAATCACCACTGGCAAGCGGGTTTAAGTGATGAAACCTTAGCCGAATTAGGGGTAAGTTTAGGTGCAGATGTTCCTGTTTTTGTAAAAGGTCATGCCGCGTTTGCCGAAGGCGTTGGTGAAATTTTGACCCCTGCAGAGCCAAAAGAGCAATGGTATTTGGTCGCACACCCCGGAATTTCCATTCCAACACCGACAATCTTCACAGATCCAGAATTAAAACGTAATTCTCCTATTCGCTCTCTTGGCGCATTATTAAAGGCTCCGTTCGAAAATGACTGTGAAATGATCGCAAGAAAACGTTTTCGTGAGGTTGAATATCTGCTTTCGTGGCTGTTAGAATATGCACCGTCACGCTTAACTGGGACAGGTGCCTGTGTGTTTGGTGAGTTCGACTCACAAGTTGCCGCTAGTGAAGTGTTAGTTAACGCCCCTGAGTGGGTGCATGGATTTGTAGCGCAAGGCGCCAACATTTCTCCTCTGCATTTATTCCGCTCAAGGATACCTGTGTTATTGCACCCGTAAGATGATGTTTACAAACCTTATGTTCATAAACACGTTCTTTACTGGTCAACAATATCTCTCTCTGGACGCAAGCCTGAGGTTTTTCTCGTGCCCGATATGAAGCTTTTTGCTGGTAACGCAACCCCGGAACTGGCTCAACGTGTTGCCAACCGACTCTACACTAGCCTAGGAGACGCGGCTGTAGGTCGTTTTAGCGATGGTGAAGTCAGTGTGCAAATCAACGAAAACGTACGTGGTGGTGATGTATTTATCATTCAATCAACCTGTGCACCTACTAATGATAACTTAATGGAATTAGTGGTCATGGTTGACGCATTACGTCGAGCTTCCGCTGGTCGTATCACTGCTGTTATTCCTTACTTCGGTTATGCCCGTCAGGATCGCCGTGTTCGTTCAGCCCGTGTTCCTATTACGGCAAAAGTTGTTGCGGATTTCTTATCTAGTGTAGGCGTAGACCGTGTTTTAACCTGTGACTTACACGCAGAACAAATCCAAGGGTTCTTTGATGTACCGGTTGACAATGTCTTCGGCAGCCCGATTCTTTTAGAAGATATGCTTCAAAAAGATTTGGACAACCCTATTGTTGTTTCTCCAGATATTGGCGGTGTTGTTCGTGCTCGCGCTATCGCTAAGCTTCTGAATGACACTGATATGGCTATCATTGATAAACGTCGCCCTCGTGCTAACGTTTCTCAAGTTATGCATATTATTGGTGATGTTGCTAACCGCGACTGTATCCTTGTTGACGATATGATCGACACAGGCGGTACATTGTGTAAAGCAGCTGAAGCGCTGAAAGAACGTGGTGCTAAACGTGTATTTGCTTACGCGACTCACCCAATCTTCTCTGGTAATGCTGTTGAGAACATCAAAAGCTCTGTTATTGATGAAGTGGTTGTCTGCGATACAATTCCGTTATCAGCAGAAATCAAAGCATTAAATAAAGTCCGCTCATTGACCCTTTCTGGCATGCTGGCTGAAGCAATTCGTCGCATTAGCAATGAAGAGTCAATCTCTGCGATGTTTGAACATTAATTTGTTATAACATTCATTGCAATTTGAGATAACTAAACCCGCTATAGCGTTTGTTATAGCGGGTTTTTTGTTATTTTTTCTTTTAGGCAACAAAAAAACCCGTTATCATTAAACGGGTCTATAGGTGTGTATTACAACGCATAATGACAACTATTATTCACTTAATATCAGTTATTAACTTCATTGTTATTTTTATCTAATCTGATATTTGTTTGTGATAACAACATTATGGATAACGGTGATTGTCATGACGACGATAACGTTCATCATGGTTACGTAACCACCAATATCTTTCTGCTATTGTTTCTCTACCACCAATACGGGCGCCTGCTAACCAAACCAAAGCACCAATAAAGATCCCCATTAAAGAGATATCTGATAAAAACTCAGGGAGTCCTAATGGGAAAATATGAGTAAGAAGCGTATAACCGAGACTACCGAGCATAACAATCATCCCCGTAGCCATACATAAATTACCAACTGCATATGCATGTTTATATTTCATGTTGCACCTCCAAGCGCGTCGTCAGACGATTCAACAACAAAATACATCGAATAACCTTTTGTTCTTTGCAGTTATTATAGCCATAAATACTAAGGAGTTATTGTCGAAGCGATCACATCGCTCCGAAATTTATTGACAATTCTTAACAAAAAATGTGTTTTTTTCTTTCAAAAGAAGAAAATGACACCAATTTTGTCATTTTAGCTCTTTTTGTTAAATCCAAAAGCGGTCATTCCCAAAAAACATTCTATGTAATCTATTTTGTGCTTCTGAGCTTAGACAGGTAAACTATGGCCTTTCTTTTAAGACGATAACAGTGAAAGGCTATTGTGAGTAAAATTAAACTTATCGTCGGGTTAGCAAACCCCGGTGCAGATTATGCCCAGACTCGCCATAATGCGGGTGCTTGGTATGTTGATTTATTGGCTCAACGTCATCAACAATCTCTAAAAGAAGAGAGCAAATTCTTTGGTTATACCGCACGCATTAATTTGAATGGTAATGATGTTCGATTATTAGTGCCTACAACTTTTATGAACTTAAGTGGTAAAGCAGTACAGGCGATGGCAAATTTCTATCGTATCGAGCTTGATGAAATTTTAGTTGCACATGATGAACTCGATTTACCACCCGGTGTTGTCAAAATGAAGTTAGGTGGTGGCAATGGCGGTCATAACGGATTAAAAGATATTCAAAGTAAGTTTGCTAATAATCCGAACTTCTATCGTTTACGCATTGGTATTGGTCACCCTGGTGATAAAAATAAAGTTGTTGGTTTTGTCTTAGGCAAGCCACCAATGAGTGAACAAAAATTAATTGATGACGCTATTGATGAAGCTCTTTCATGCACAGACATTTTAATGCGTGATGGTTATGAGAAAGCAATAAACCGCTTACATAGCTTTAAAGCGTAATCATTATATTGATAAATTAAGTAATTTTAATATTCAGAGGGTAAAACTCCCCTCTTCTTTTGTGCGATTAATCCCTGATGATTTAATCAAACAGGGATTTGCTCTATAATAGCGCCAAATTTTTTTAACAGCACACAACAGGAATACTCCCTCCTGTTGTTTTTATGTGACAAGGTGAACGTTTATGGGATTTAAATGTGGTATCGTCGGTCTGCCTAACGTAGGGAAATCTACACTGTTTAATGCCTTAACTAAGGCAGGTATTGAGGCAGCCAACTTCCCATTCTGTACTATCGAGCCAAACACAGGTGTTGTTCCAATGCCTGATCCTCGCTTAGATAAACTAGCTGAAATTGTTAAACCACAGCGTATTTTACCAACAACAATGGAATTTGTTGATATCGCAGGTTTAGTAAAAGGTGCATCTAAGGGTGAAGGTTTAGGTAACCAATTCCTAACAAATATTCGTGAAACTGAAGCGATTGGCCATGTGGTTCGTTGTTTTGAAAATGACAATATCATTCACGTTGCAGGTAAAGTTGATCCTGCTGAAGATATCGAAACCATTAATACTGAATTAGCCCTTTCTGACTTAGATACCTGTGAGCGTGCGATGCACCGTAATCAGAAAAAAGCAAAAGGTGGCGATAAAATTGCTAAAGCAGAAATGGAAGTGTTAGAAAAATGCTTACCGCATTTAGAAAACGCAGGTATGTTACGCGCTTTAGATTTAACTGAAGAAGAAAAAGCAACTATTCGTTATTTAAGCTTCTTAACGTTAAAACCAACAATGTATATTGCAAACGTTAATGAAGATGGTTTTGAAAATAACCCATATCTTGAAACTGTTCGCAAAATCGCAGAAGCAGAAGGCTCTGTAGTTGTTCCTGTTTGTGCCGCTATCGAAGCAGATATTGCTGAGTTAGAAGATGCAGAACGTGAAGAGTTTATGCAAGATTTAGGCATTGAAGAGCCTGGCTTAAACCGTGTAATTCGTGCTGGTTATGCACTACTGAACTTACAAACTTACTTCACTGCTGGTGTTAAAGAAGTACGCGCATGGACAATCCCTGTAGGTGCAACAGCGCCACAAGCGGCAGGTAAAATACACACTGACTTTGAGAAAGGCTTTATCCGTGCTCAAACTATCGCTTATAACGATTTTATCACTTACGGTGGTGAGCAAGGCGCTAAAGAAGCAGGAAAAATGCGTGCAGAAGGTAAAGAATATATCGTTCAAGACGGCGATGTAATGAACTTCTTGTTCAACGTCTAATTTCCCCCCACATAATAGAAAACCACGTAATTTGAGGAATATTCAAATACGTGGTTTTCTATTAATTAATAAGTAATAAGATAAAAGATATATTCCATTTTTCTTAAGATAAATATTTATCTTTAGTACTTTGCCAATGTAAAGGTATTATTTTCTGATAAATCGATTCAAAGTATTTATTTGCATGTTTTTTCATTTTCAATAAAGTATCTTTAATTTTAGAATACTTCTCCATATCATATTCAGAAAATGAATCAATCCATTTCGGATATTTACTGCCCATCAATTCTATATTTAATTCATTTGCTTTATTTATTAATGCACATACATAATTTAATATAGGTTGATAGTATTCTTTTTTATATACATCAAAAACAAATTCATACACAAAATCAATAAACAATATAGCAAGACTCAGTAAATATTTAGATTTTTCTTTATTATCTAACGACGTCAATTCAAAAACATTACAAATACTTTTATAATGCCCAGGTTTAAGTGAAATATTTTCTTTTTTATTATCATGAATGAGTAATAAATTTTCAAATATTATTGATATATCTTTATACTTTTTCGTATCAAGAAAATCTTCCTGAAAAGAGGTAGGTATTCCCATCCATTTTGATTGGAAATATTTTTGGTAATTACCAAGGTTAATTAACGATAAAAACTTATCAATTTTAATTTTATTAACAGACATGTTATAATTATTTCTAAAAATTTTAAAAGTTTTATTAAATAAAAAGTCATTATCACTATAATCATTTTTTTTATACTTCCCATCATAATAATAAAAATACTTATTCCATTTTACATCACACTCCATGTATTTATTAAATAGCATTTTAGTTATATTTTTATGATTAATTATCATAGCGTTATTTTCACTAACAAGAATGTAATTATTATATTCTTTACTTTTCCAGTTAACACGATAACACCCGTTACTAAAATTAGTTTTCCCCACAAAAGGCTTTACTTCATCAAGTTCAAGATATCTGTTATATAAAACTCTAGCTTTCTCTCTGATTTTTTCATCATCATGATAAAGAGATAAAGTCATTAATTTAATAAAACTACCATTTCTATTTAACATGAAATTTTTTAATTCTTGAACATTGTAAAAATCAGAAAGAAGATTTAAATAAGTCATTATGTATTTATCTTTCATATGAAAATCAAAATCTTTCTCTTGCTTATTCGCACATTTAACTTCAAATAACTGCTTAATAAAATTAGAGATAGTTTCATCTTCCATACAAAAACTCATACCTATAAGATTTTTTATTATTGAACCTATAGGAACTTTGTCCGTCATCTCAGCTACATTTATTTTTTTTATAATATCTTTAACAAGAGATACTTTTATTCCTTTATATTTATCACTTATAGTTTTAATAATATCAAACGACGTGTTTTCATAAAGATCCTCATTTAAATGAGAGTTTAAAAACTCACTGTCAGAGAAATGCATCGTTGCTCCATCAAGCTTTGCATTTGAAAAATCGGTTAGATATTTTCCAACACTAATCTTAATTTTAGCATTGGCTAAATCAGCACCTCTATATATTGCACCATCTATACTTACATCACTTAAGTCCACACCTTTTAGACATGAATTGGAAAAGTCGATATTTACATTCTTAATATCAAAATCTTTAGTTGACACTTTAAATTTCATATTGCTTAAGTCTCTATTTTTTAAACAAAAACTCCTTAAGTCATTTGCATCAATATGTATATTTCTATAATCATTACAGCGTTCAATTTTTTTATTGATACTTATCAATTCATTTAATTTTTCTTTAGTTAAAGAAACATCTGATTCTTTTATTCTCATACAAATTTCTTCATACATTATTTTAAATTTATCGCCAGGGCTATCATAATAATCATATTTCTTTTGATATTTATTAATTTTTTTAATTGCTTCCAACCTTTGAAATAACATTTCATATTTACTTTCTTTTTGTTTATAAAAAATACTATCGCCATTATTTTTTTGTATTTTCATTGCAGTTATTTTCATTTTTATTGCTAATAACTTCTTTGCAAAAGAAAAATTGCTCTTTGTTGGGTTGTTTTTTGCCAAATCAACAGCAGACAAACTATTCCCAGCAATACGAGAACTCAAATATAAATATATATTATTCAAAACCCCTCCTACAAAGCTTAAAAAATACAATATAATATAATCAAAAATTATTGAATTACTATATTATTTCTAATTACTTATACTTTAAAAAAGCAACCAAATTAGCAAATTGAAGCTTTATAATTTCCTTCTTCTAAAATAAAACAACCACAATCAGATTTTTCGTTCTAAAAATTGTAGAAATCATGATGAAAAATTTACCTACCCACACAAATGATTCGATTTTAAAATCAACTATTTTAAACTTTGCTTTGATATAAAAAAGTTTAATAAAACCCATCAATAATAAATCAATAATAAATCAATAATAAATTAAATATCAGAACAACTTAACTTAATAAGGTTTATTAAACCACACAAAAAAATAATCTATACTTATTTTTTAAGTATACAACTATCACACACTATTCAATAACAATTAAAACATTTGAAAAATTTATGTATTGGTTTAATAATAAATTTGATAGTCAATCAATGGTTATCTTTATTTAATAAGGATCGGTTTTATTATGAACAGCAGTCTTAAATATAACATGCGAGATAATAGCGATATCAAACAAAATAAAGAGAGTGGTTGCCAATGTGGGCAAGAAATAATAAACAACTTAAATAATTATATTAATAATCATCCCGAGTGTACTGTTTATCAAAATTCATTAATGAGTAGTTTAATTGTGGGTGTATATGACAGTGATATCACTATTGCTGATTTATTAAAGCATGGTGATTTCGGTTTAGGAACGTTCAATCAACTTGATGGTGAATTAGTTGCATTCGACAGTAATGTTTTTCAGCTACGCTCTGATGGTAGTGCGCGAAAGGCATTAAATTCTCAAAAATCTCCTTTTGCTGTAATGACATTTTTTAATTGTGATATTGAACATCACTTTTCTTATGGTGCATCACAAAAAGAAATACACAATGTAATTAATCAATATGTTCCTTCCGATAATTTATTTTGTGCAATCAGAATTGAAGGCGAATTTGAATTAGTTAAAACACGCACCGTTCCTCGCCAAGAGCCTCCCTACCTTCCGATGTTAGAGGCTATCGAGAATCAGCCTATTTTTAACTTTCACAATGAAACAGGGACTATTGCGGGTTTTCGCTCACCACAATTTACTCAAGGAATAAATGTTGCAGGGTTTCATGAACATTATATTAATCAACAACGCCAAGGCGGTGGTCATGTTCTTGATTACTACTTAAAAAAGGGCACATTACAAATCGGCATCATTTCTCGCCTTACCATTGATTTACCAAGCCAATCCGCTTTTCTACAAGCTAACTTAATGCCAGACAATCTCCATCAAGCAATAGAAAAAGCCGAAAATTAATTTAAAAGTCGCTTCATTTTATTCTCAATCCAATTTTTTATTCACCTGCAAAAATCAAAGAAGGTTATATGAATACTCCTCATTGGAAATGTGGTGCAGATTTAGTTGTCAAACAATTAGAACAACATGGCATTAAACAAGTATTTGGTATTCCGGGGGCAAAAATTGATCGTGTATTTGATTCTCTTGTTGATTCCAGCATTGAAACAGTGGTTGTTCGTCATGAAGCTAACGCCGCATTTATGGCAGCTGCGGTTGGTCGTTTAACGGGTAAAGCGGGAGTCGCTATCGCAACATCGGGGTCAGGATGCTCTAATCTTGCGACAGGCATTGCAACAGCAACGTCTGAAGGTGATCCATTAGTTGCATTGGGAGGATCAGTAAAATCCTCCGATAGATTAAAACTGGTTCATCAAAGCATGGATACCGTTACCATGTTTAACCCTATTACTAAATTTTGTGCTGAAATTGATTCTTCAAAATCAATTTCCGAAACTTTGGCTAATGCCTTTCGCCATGCAGAATCAGGAAGACCGGGCTCCGCTTTTTTAACTTTTCCAATGGATATTTTAAATAATGAAGTGAGTAGCCCAATATTAATACCTAAATCAAAATCCAATATTGGTAGTGCAAATAATGATGCCATCCAAGAAGCTGTTAAATTACTGCTGAATGCCAAAAGCCCCGTTATTTTATTAGGACTACAAGCTAGTTACCCTGAAAATGCATTAGCATTACAAAAGCTACTTGATACTTGCCCTCTTCCGATTGTAGGTACTTATCAATCAGCAGGTGCGATTGCTCAGCGCCATTTTCCTTTATTTGCTGGTCGTATTGGTTTATTTAATAATCAACCGGGTGATGAGTTATTATCTCACGCTGATTTAGTCATTACTCTGGGTTATAGCCCTATCGAATATGAGCCGTCATTATGGAATCATAATAATGCCAGTATTATTCATATTGATGAGATCCCCGCTGAAATTGATTTAGCTTACTGCCCTGATTTAGAATTAACAGGCAACATCAAATTAACAATTGATAATTTAACTCACTATTTTACTAAGCAATCCGCATCTCAAATTACACTCTCAAATAATACTCGTCAGGTTTTAGAGAAAATTCGTCACCAAAGAGAAATTCTGCAACAAAATAGTTATTTTCGGCATGGTTCTCCTATTCACCCTTTAACTATCATCCATGAGATGCAAAATATTATTGATAACGATGTAACACTCTGCATTGATATGGGGAGTTTTCATATATGGCTCGCTCGTTATCTTTATAGTTTTAGAGCAAGACAAATGCTGATTTCAAATGGACAACAAACAATGGGTGTTGCATTACCTTGGGGAATTGGCGCTTCTTTTGTTCGACCATCCGATAAAATTATTTCTGTTTCTGGTGATGGTGGTTTTATGCAATCGTCCATGGAGTTAGAAACCGCAGTTCGTTTAAATACCAATATTTTGCATATTATTTGGGTGGACAACGCTTATAATATGGTAGAAATGCAAGAGCAAGAAAAATATGGTCGTTATTCTGGTGTAAAATTTGGGGCAATTGATTTTAAACGTTACGCGGAATCCTTTGGCGCTAAAGGATTTTCTGTTGAATGTGCTTCTCAATTACGTACTGTTTTACATAAAGCAATAGCTGTAGATGGTCCAGCGGTACTTGCTATTCCTGTTGACTATCGAGATAACGCTAAACTAATGGAACATATTGATTACAATTTAATTATTTAGTGTATTTTAAACTAATCATATAAAAGCCCCCAGCAATATAAAATATCACTGAGGGCTTTCTAATGTAGCGCTACTGTTCGTTTTTATTTAAATATTCAGTGACACGAGTTTCAATATTTTTACGCTCACTCCTTGATAAATTTATTTTCCTGATTGGATATTTATATCTACAAGTTCACCCTCGAACAGTAATAAAGTCTATTCTGTATTTTTGCTAGTCCCACCTGATACAGGCCCAATCTTTTCTTTCTTAAAAAATAAACCTAAAATGACAATGATTAGCGAAATAATTAATCTTTTACTTATTTGATTTAAGTATCGCTTTTCCTATTTACACCCGTCAATCGTTTAGGATAACACCATGCTACAATCACCTCATCTTTCTTCTCATGCTCGATTTATTGCACTTCGCCTTCTCCCTAATGAGGATGTGATTATGGCATTACGACAGATTATTAAAGAACAAAATCTGAAATCGGCATTTATTGCAGGTTGTGTGGGAAGTTTAACAGATGTGGTATTACGCTTTGCAGGTCGTGAAGAAAATCGCTATCTTACAGGTAAATTTGAAATTGTTTCACTGATTGGAACATTAGATGACCAAGGTGAACATTTGCATTTAGCGATTTCAGATGAAAATGGATTAATGTGTGGTGGACATATGATGCCAGGTTGTACAGTGCGCACGACGCTAGAGCTCGTTATTGGTGAGTTAGAGCAAGTGACTTTTAGCCGTCAGCCTTGTGAACACTCTGGTTATGAGGAGTTGGTCATCACACCGCGTAAATAGCCTTTTTATAAAAAAGCGCTATTGACGCAAAATAATAAAACCAATAGTCACTATCCTTTGTAAAGGTTTTTAAACTATGTCTACAACTCCTCAAATTTCGAGCCGTACTCTTGTGCTCATTGTTGTTTCTATTGCAATAAATATGATCGGTGGTCAAATCACCTCTATGGTCAAACTTCCTATCTTTTTAGACTCTATTGGCACGCTTATCTGTGCACTATTAGGTGGGCCGTGGGTTGCATTATTTACTGGATTATTAACCAACCTATTATGGGGATTAATTAGTGGTCCAATGGCTGCCGCATTTGCACCTGTTGCCATGATGATAGGATTAAGTGCAGGTTTATTAGCGCGTGCAGGCGGTTTTCGCTCTTTAATTCGCGTTGTTGGCTCAGGCGTTGTCATTACTTTAGCGCTGATGATTGTCGCTGTTCCAATTCGTACTTATTTATTTGGTGGTGCAACTGGAAGTGGCGCAGATTTCTTTGTCGCTTATTTTCATGCTGTTGGTGAAGGGCTTATTGAATCTGTTGCAATTACTGTATTAGGTGCAAATCTTGCCGATAAAATATTATCAGCAATTATTGCTTGGTTATTAGTACGTCAATTACCACAAAGAACACAACGTAATTTCCCTGCAATGGCTAAGGTTCGCTGATAATGCATCCCTTTACCTCATTGGCATTATGGCTTTGGCTAAGTGCTAGTGTGCTTTTTTTATCATTAAGCTTACCACTGCTGATTATCAGCAGTGGTACTTTTATTAGCTTATTACTTTGGAAAGCCTCTCGCTGGCGTTGGCGCTTTATCACATGGTTGATGATCCCAATGGCAATAGGCTTATGGTTAGTTCATAGCGGTTGGCTTGCATATTGGTTAACAGGTGGCATTTTAGATACCAGTAAACAAACTATGGCAATAACGCTATGGCTAAGATTATTAGCAATAATAAGCAGTGCTCAATTGTGGTTGCAGTACACTTCAACCGAACAATTTATCAGAGCTTTATTTGCTAGCCGCCTACCTATGAGCCTTTCCTATTTATTAGCAGGGCCTTTACTGCTTGTAGAACAATTACGCCAACAATTACATAATATAAGAGAAGCACAATTAGCGCGAGGTGTTCCTCTTGATGGTTCATTTTGGCAACGTCTAATAACATTGCCTGCCATTATCTTGCCACTTATTAGCCATGTATTAAGTGACTTAACTATTCGTAGTGCTGCATTAGATATGCGAGGGTTTCGTATTATTGCAAAACGAACTACGCTTTCTCCTCCTGCTGATACACCACTACAAAAGATGTTCCGCTATTTGATTTTACTGCTTATCTTTGTTGAAGGAGCTATTTGGCTATGGTACTAAGTCTTCAGCAATTTAGTTTTACCCTTAAAGGTGATGAGCAACCGATTATTGGCCCTATTAATTTGCAATTAAAACAAGGAGAATGGCTTGTTGTTTTGGGAGGTAATGGCAGTGGAAAAAGCCTTCTTGCCCAATTACTAGCAGGTTGGTATCCCGATTTATTAACAGGCTCAGTGCAAGGTTTGGGAATTGTACAAAATATTGCTCTAGATAAAAGCCGATTAGTGTCGCTGGCCCCAGGACGACAACTCGTTCAACAATCCCCCCAATTACAGCTCTCAGGCTGTGCTTTTACTGTAGAACAAGAGATTGCTTTTGGTCCTGAAAACTTAGGATTAAGCGATAATGAAGTTCGATTTCGTGTAAAAGAAGCAATGGTATTAACACAATGCGACAGTTTACGTTTTCGCCACCCTTCTACACTTTCGGGCGGAGAAGCTCAGCGAGTTGTGATTGCAAGTGCCCTTGCCATGCACCCCAAATTATTATTACTTGATGAAGCATTTAGTCGTTTAACGCCTAATGCGACACAACAATTACAACAACGTATAAAACAATATTCAGAAGAACATAAATGCAGTGTGATTATTTTTGAACGTAACTTATTACCTGCAATAACGCTTAGTGAACAATTTTTATTGTTAGAAGTAGGAAAAACAAAAGCAACAGGCGCCTTAGAAGATATATTTCCTTTCTTATTTTCAACAATTAATGCTCCTGATTCATGGCAAGCTTTAAATTGGTTAGTTGAAAACCATTATTGGAACAAAAATATTGTAAATAACGATAAAGCTTTGCTTAAGGCTTTTAAGGAGTTTTATGCTACAGCTGGATAAAGTGTCCTATCGTTGGAGTGAAGATGTTCCATCCTGTATTTCTCAATTATCTTTAACGTTAGATCAAGGTGAATGGGTAGCACTCGTTGGTGATAATGGTGCGGGTAAATCAACCTTATTACGTTTAATTGCGGGATTATTAACACCCAATGAAGGTGAGGTAAAACTCAATAATCAGTCATTATCTCAAATGAAAGCCGAGCAACGTGCTCAATATATTGGTGTATTATTCCAAGAGCCTGAACGACAAATATTTCATAATACAGTAGAAAAAGAAGTCGCTTTTGGTCTGAAACAACGCAAATTTTCTAAAGATGAAATTAAAAAACGTTTAGATGAAACATTAATGCTTTGTGGTTTAAGTGATGTTGCTGATGTTCATCCTTTAGATTTACACGCAGGTCAGCGCAGAATGGTTGCCGTCGCCAGTTTAAGTATTCTATCTCCTCAAATATTACTGCTTGATGAGCCTACTCGCGATTTTGATGCACATTGGCTAACTTGTTTTGAAAATTGGCTTCAAGTACAAAAAACATTAGGGACATCTGTTCTTGCTATTAGCCATGATCTGGACTTTACTGCACGCCATTTTCAGCGAGTCATTCATTTATCTTCAGGTAAATTAATTGCTGATGACGTACCTGAAAAGGTATTAATGAGCTCAACATTGCAATCTCTTTCGGATATACCTGCACCTACGCTATACTCATTAAGCCAAAAATTAAAATTACCAACTAAAAATTCCCCTATTGAATGGGCTAAAATGTTAGTTGAAATAAATAAAAATCATAAAATTAACTCATAATAATCTTAAGGTTTATCTCTCTATTATTAGCGTTCGATGTTGTTTATTTTGTTGTTGGAGATAATAAAATGGAAATTATTCACACTCTATTAGACTCGTTAGGTCATTTATCTCCTATTACACTTTTTCTCTCTATTACCTTAATCACAGCAGGAAAATCGACTATTGGTATTTCTTCATTCTTACCTCCTGCATCTTTAATGCTGATCTTTATTTTTGGTGCCTGTTTGCCTCTTTACTCACCTATTTTTCTTTGGCTAGCAACCAGTTGTGGTGCACTATTAGGCTCGATTATTAGCTATGAATTAGGTCGTTCTATTTGTCGATTTCCTCGACTCAAGGCATGGGTTAAGCGTTATCAATCAAAAATTAATCGAGTTCAACAGTTATTAAAAAATAAGACCCACTATATTTTATTTATCTCTCGATTCCTCGCTGTATTTCGTTATTTAACGCCTTTTAGTGCCGGCCTATTAAAACTACCCACATACGGTATTTACATCACCAGCGCTATTTCTGCATTAATTTGGTCAGCTATGTTTGTACTGATTGCAACAGGCGTGCTTTCCATTACCTTATAAGTGTTTTAATTACGACTAAGCTTACTACCAAGCTTTACTGCTAACCATTATTTATCTTCTTAACACTAAAAATAGTCTATTTATCCTCTTTTTTATCGAATTATTTAACGATTTTCTGATCCTCTGTTTTTTCATTTTATTTTTTATTATCGATAAATAGGTTATTTTTTAGCTCATTTTATCGTTTCTCTAGCAAGTTATTGATATTTTCTTTTGTGTTTTATGATTATCACCATAATTATGATTAAAAATTGCATAATTACTATGCTGATCACAAATTGTTATTTTATTGTTTTAAATTCATTACGCCACTTCACAATTTCTTAACGCTCCTTATTTCTATAAAAGTTGTCATGTTGTATACAAGTTAGTGTGAAACATTCACCTGCGTTTTTATGTACAGGAACAACATCATGAGAATAAGAAAAACAAAGCTTGCCATCGGTATTGTTGCTGTTATTGCTGTTGTCTCATTAGCAGTAATCGGCAAAAAAGAGAATGCGAATAAACAATTTCTCTCTGTAGCAACCGCTTCAACAGGAGGAACGTATTATCCGATGGGAGTGGGTTTAGCAAACGTATGGAGTACGCATCTTAAGGATAGAGGCGTTCAAGTAACTGGACAATCTTCTGCCGGTTCAATAGAAAATATCTATTTAATGCAGAAAAATGAAGCTCAACTTTCAATACTACAAAGCCTTTTAGCCGTAGAAGCCTATGAAGGCGTGCGTAATTTTGAAGGTAAACCAGAAAAAGATCTTCGTTCAATCTCTATGTTATGGCCCAATGTTGAGCACTTTGTTTTAATGGACAACAAAGTAAAAACAGGCACATTAGACGATATTCGTGCAACAAGTTTTTCTGTTGGCCCTCAAGCCAGCGGTACTGAACAATCTACAATTATTATTCTTAAAGGCGTTAATTTAACCAAGAAAGATATCACTCCAGAATATCTTGGATACGGTGATACGGTTTCTGCCATGCGGGATGGTCGCCTTGATGGTGGCGCATTACCTGCTGGTGTGCCTGCTTCAGCGGTAACTGATATGTATGCAAGTGGTGTCAGTGCAAAATTACTCGAAGTCACAGATAAGCAACTTGATGATATCAATCATGTGGCAAATTCATGGTTTCGATTTGAAATACCCGCCAACACCTACCCTCGTCAAACAGAAATGGTCAATACGATTGCTCAACCTAATATCTTAATGACCACAACCAGCATTGATAATGATTTAATTTATGAGCTGACAAAAACCATGTTTGAGAACCTGCCTGAGGTTCATCAAGTTCATAGCGCAGCCAAGTACATCACCACAGAAAATGCATTAAAAGGTGTTTCTGTACCATTACATTTAGGGGCTTACCGCTACTACAAAGAAATTGGATTAGAGATCCCTGATTATCTTATTCCACCAGAAGCTCAAACGCAGACTAATAATAAATAACAGGAGTGAGTTATGACTAACAATGACCACCTAACTCCGGTAGAGCCACCTGCATTAGATAAAGAAGCAAGCTCCGGCAATCGCCAACTTGCAGGTATTTACCTGAAAATTACCACAACTCTTGCAATATTAATTTCGCTTTATGCTATTTATTCCAACGCATTATCAAATACTCAAGAGTTTTACCGTAATACTATTTTTCTTAGCGGTATTTTAATTTTAGGTTTTATTTTGTTTCCATTCTCTAAGCGTTTTTCAACGCCTAAATTTAATGGATGGGATTATCTTTTTATTGCTTTAACATTAATCAGTTATGGCTACTTTTTCTTTAATTATGTTGATCTTCACGTTGTAAGGAAAAGTATTCCAAATACGACCGATTATGTCATGGCTATATTGGGAATTATTGTACTGTTTGAAGCAGCAAGAAGAACCACTGGCTACTTTATTCCAGGACTTGCCACATTTGCCATTATCTACGCTTTATTTGGTCAGTATTTTATGGGTATTTTCGGTCATGCAGGATTTTCTGTAGAAAGATTGTTATACCGCTTATTTATGACCAGTGAAGGTATCTTTGGGATCACCCTTTCAACAGCCTCTACAGCAATTGTTGTCTTTATTCTTTTTGGCTCGTTCTTAAGTGTGAGTGGCGCAACAGCGCTATTTAATGACTTAGCACTTGCTCTTGCGGGTCGTCGCCGTGGTGGTCCTGCTCAAGTTGCTGTTATTTCATCTGCATTAACCGGTTCATTAAGTGGAAGTGCTGTCGCCAACGTAGCGACAACCGGTACCTTTACCATTCCTTTAATGAAAAGCATTGGATTAACACCTCGCTTTGCGGGTGCTGTAGAAGCAACTGCATCAACGGGCGGTATGATAATGCCACCTATTATGGGTGCTGCTGCATTTATTATGGCGGGTTTTTTGGGCATTTCTTATACTACGATTGTTATTGCCGCGATTATTCCAGCGTTGTTGTATTACGCAGCATTAATTATGGCGATTGATATCGAAGCTAAAAAACAAGGATTAAAAGGTTTAAGTAAAGAGAATATCCCACAAGTTAAAGCGGTATTAAAAGCGCGTGGTTTATTATTATTGCCTTTAGTTATTGTTATTGGCACCTTATTAGTGGGCAAAACACCTATTTATGCAGGTTTCTTAGGTATTCTAACTATTATTGTTGCAAGCTGGATTACACCTGATAAATCAGTCCGTATGACGTTAACTAAAGTGGCCGATGCCTTGGCTGAAGCTGCTCGTGGCTCTGTTCAAGTGACTGTCGCTTGTGCTGCCATAGGTGTCATTATCTGTGTTGTTACAATGACAGGTATCGGTGCAACATTAGCATTTAATATTGTCTCAATGACAGATAACACATTATGGATGATCTTATTAGTCGTTATGCTGGTGTGTATTGTATTAAGTATGGGTTTACCTTCAACAGCATTATATATTGTCGTAGCTGTTACAGTGTCACCTATTTTAATTAAAGCGGGTGTAATGCCTTTAGCGGCTCACTTCTTTGTTTTCTGGTTTGGTGCTTTATCCAATATTACACCACCTGTGGCATTAGCAAGTTATACCGCAGCCAGTATTGCAAGAGCCGATCCTATGCAAACATCATGGGATGCAGTTCGTTTAGCACTTCCAGGTTTTATCATTCCATTTATTTTAGTTTATAACCCTGCTTTATTGATGCAAGGTGATAATTTAGGTGTACTTTCTATTGGATTAATGATTATTAGTGCATTAATCGGAATTTATGCACTAAGTATCGCAACGGCAAACTTCTGGATGATTAAAACAACGTGGTTTGAGCGTATTGCATTTGCAGTAGCGGCAATTCTAATGATTAAACCGGGCTTATATACCGACCTTTTAGGTGTCGCCTTGATCCTATTAACCGGTGCATTCCATTTATTACGGTCTAAAAAACATTTAGCCAATATGAGGCATGCATCTGGAGAAAACTAGATGATACAAAAGATCTCACGCCAAAAAGCGTCACATCAAATTCTTGAGCAGATAAAGCAAAATATTAGTAACGGGACATACCCTATTGGTGAAAAGTTACCCTCTGAAAATGTACTTGCTGACGCCTTTGGCGTCAGTCGAGTCCCCATCAGAGAAGCATTAGGTGTCTTAGAAGCCAGTGGCATTGTAACTTCACGCCAAGGGGGCGGTCGCCGTGTAATTGACCATTCTATACTCAGTAAATATGAGCCATTAGTTATGGAAATAGCTTGCCCTGAAGAGATAGATTCACTGCTTGAAATGCGCGAGGTCATTGAACATGAAGCGGCAGCTATTGCCGCTTTACGTCGAACACCAGAAGAATTACGCGCTATCGAAAATGCCCATGACGCTTTTGTTTTGGCGACAAGACAAAACAAAAGCATTGGTCATAAAGAAGATTATCAATTTCATCGTTCGATTATGATTGCTTCACATAATCCCTTTTTTGTTCAGATCTTAGATAACTTACACGAACTCTACCTTGGCGTATTAATGTATTCGTTAAGTAAAAACAAAGGACGAGATACTGAAATTGAGCGAGTAATTGCAGAACATGAGGCAATTCTCGAGTCAATACGCCAACAAGATCACGATGAAACAAGCCATAGAATGCGTCTTCATTTAACCAATGTACGCGGCAAATTAAAGCGCTTACAACAAGAACCCTGTTAATTTAAAATTTATAAAATGGATAATATTATGACTTATGACGTGATTATTATTGGTGCGGGATTAGTCGGATTAGGGGTTGCAAGTGCACTACAAGAGAGTCAACCCGAGCTAAAATTACTAGTAATTGATAAAGAATCTGGCCCTGCTGTTCACCAAAGTGGGCATAACAGTAATGTTGTTCATTCCGGTATTTATTACACGCCAGGGAGTCTTAAAGCGAGGTTAGCAAAACAAGGCAACATCACAACGTATGCATTTTGCCAACAACATAATCTCTATTATGATCGTTGTGGCAAAGTCATTGTTGCTACTAATGAAAAAGAGTTACAAGCCTTAGAAAATATTTATCAACGTGGCATTGAAAACGGACTTGAAGTTATCAAAATGACTGAAGCAGAACTTAAAGTCAGAGAGCCTTATGTTAATGGTATTGCTGCCCTATTAGTCCCTGATGCGGGTATTGTGAATTATCCTGAAATTGCAGCAAAACACGTTGAAATTATTCAATCTCGTGGTGGCGAATTTGCATTTGGACAAGCGGTTACAGCAATTAATGAAACCGATGATACTGTCACGGTTACAACATCCAATAACCAATTTACAGGCAGATGGTTAATTAATTGTGCCGGTTTATTTAGTGATCGTATTGCTAAAATGGCAGGTTATGACACAGGTATGAAAATAGTCCCATTCCGTGGTGAATATTTTATGCTTAATACTAATAAAAACTACTTAGTAAATCATCTGATCTACCCTGTTCCTAACCCCGATTTTCCTTTCTTAGGTGTGCACTTTACACGCATGTATAACGGACATCGTGACGTTGGACCTAATGCGGTATTAGCTTTTAAGCGTGAAGGTTATAAAAAAAGCGACATTAACTTAAAAGATCTTGCCGAAGTTCTCACTTATAAAGGATTTTGGAAAATTGCTGGAAATTATTTAGGTGAAGGAATGGCAGAGCTTCGCCGCTCATATTCACGTAAATTATTTACCGCAAATGCACAAAAACTCATTCCTGATTTACGTGAAGCAGATATCCATCCGGGCCCTGCCGGTGTTCGAGCCCAAGCATTAACTCGTGAAGGGAAATTAGTAGATGATTTCCATTTTGTAAAAGGTAAACGTTCACTGCATGTTTGTAATGCTCCATCACCTGCTGCAACAGCGTCTATTGAAATAGGCAGAGAAATAGTAAAAGAGCATTTTTCTTTGTAATTGAAAAAAATATACTGTGAGTAAAAATAACAAATAGCACTGAAATTAATCAGTGCTTTTTATTTTTATATCACTCACTGCATTCTTTTAACGCTTCACTCATTAACCATTGCCGAAATATTTCCATTGATGCTGTCATCGGTTTTGATTTTAAATATGTTAGCCAATATTTTCCCATTTCAACTTCTATTTTAAACGGTTGCACTAACTGGCCATTTTCAATTTCTCTTGAAAACATTTTGGCTGGTGCTAATGCAACGCCTCCTTCATAAATAGCGCTTTCAATCATTAAGCGTGAAGAGTCAAAAATAGAGCCCGTTATTTTTATAGGCGACATATCTGCTTTTTCAAACCATTGTAACCACTCATCTTCTCGATAAGAGCGATACAAGTTTTCATTTATTAAATCAGTTGGATGTTGTAACCGTTTCGCTGTACCTGATGAACACAATACTGTTAATGGCGCAGAAAATAACGCATTGTTATGTGTTAATGGCCATAAACCTTCACCAAATCGAATAGCAAAATCTAATCCTTCAGTAGCCAAATTAACCACATTATTATTTGTTCTTAAATTCACTTCTATTCTTGGATATAACTGCCTAAATTCGGCTAACCTAGGTAATAGCCATCCCACTGCAAATGTGCCGACAGCCGCAATTGAAACAACATCGCGATATTCACCACGTTCAAATTGCTTAAATACACGCTCAATATCACTAAAAGCCGTTGTTAATACAGAAAATAAGATTTGAGCATCATCCGTCATTTCTAAGCCTCTCGGCAAACGCTTAAAAAGAACAACACCAAGTCGCTCTTCTAACATTCTCACTTGTTGGCTAACAGCACCTTGAGTGACATACAGCTCTAATGCTGCTTTGGTGAAATTAAGATGTCTTGCAGAAGCTTCAAATGCACGCAGTGCATTTAAGGGGAGATGTGTTCGCATAATATTCTTAGCCATTAGATTTTCTATAAGCTAAGGTGATTTATTATCGATTGTCAATAAATCAATTAAATAGGATATTGCACCTTATAAATAAACGGCTCTATATCTACCCAATAACTGTCTATTTATATTGAGATTTTCTTTATTAACTTAATATGAGCAACAATGACTATGTTTAAAACAACATTTCGCCAAATAGCCGCGATCGCAGTTTCATTAATATCTCTATTAGCATCACCAATGCTATGGGCTGACAACAATAATACAGTTGAAGAACAATTAAATACGCTTGAAAAATATAGCCAAGGCCGTTTAGGCGTAGCATTAATCAACACGGAAGATAACTCACAAATAATATACCGTGGTGAAGAACGCTTTGCGATGGCAAGTACAAGTAAAGTTATGGCAGTTGCTGCCGTTTTAAAAGCGAGTGAAAAACAAGCCGGATTATTAGATAAGAATATTACGATTAAAAAATCTGACTTAGTTGCTTACAGCCCTATTACAGAAAAACATTTAACAACAGGAATGACTCTGGCTGAATTAAGTGCTGCTACATTGCAATATAGCGATAATACAGCAATGAATAAGATATTAGATTATTTAGAAGGTCCAGCTAAAGTCACTCAATTTGCACGCTCAATTAATGATGTAACTTATCGCCTAGATCGTAAAGAGCCTGAATTAAATACAGCAATTCATGGTGATCCGCGTGATACTACCTCTCCAATTGCGATGGCTAAAAGTCTTCAAGCACTGACATTAGGTGACGCGCTAGGTCAATCTCAACGTCAACAACTTGTTACTTGGTTAAAAGGCAATACAACGGGTGATCACAGTATTAAAGCGGGCTTACCAAAACACTGGGTTGTTGGGGATAAAACTGGCAGTGGTGATTATGGTACAACTAACGATATTGCCGTTATTTGGCCTGAAAACCATGCACCATTAATTTTAGTCGTTTATTTCACACAACAAGAACAAGATGCAAAATACCGTAAAGATATTATTGCTAAAGCTGCTGAAATTGTAACAAAAGAGATATCTAATTCATCTAAAACAAAATAAATTTCTTTATTGATAATCCAGATAAGAAATTAAATATAATAATAGAGCTATTAATTGGCTCTATTATTACAAGTACACATAATAATATAAGTAAAATAACATACAGATAAAATAATTAAACTGTAATAAACAAGCCTAAGATACTGATTTTTATTAAATGGATTTATTTTAAGGAAGTAAGATGTCTGATCTATTTGAATTAATTGGTGAATTACTATCCTGTGCAGGTAAAATCACGCTCACTCAGATCCGACTTTGTATCGTTATTCTTACCCTATTAATGCTAGTTATTGTCTCTTTATGTACTTGGTCATTTGATCTCTATTTTATTGGTGCTTCATTATTTTTATGTATGTTGCTTTATACACCCGAGATATATCGGTTAATTAAAAGCTGGATAGTTTAATTTACAGTTATAAAAAAGCCTCCGTTAAATTAACTAGAGGCTTTCTCTATTAAAAATATCTCGTGTGATGATTTAAAATAACTAAATCTAAATGTGTAGAAAATTAAAGTGGTAAAGCAAAACTCACTTTTACTGTTTCCATTGGTACTTCTGTTTTTATACTTTGGATGCTTGGAATTTGTGTTAAATAATCGGCATGAAAACGACGATACGTTGCTAAATCTTTAGTAACGATGCGAATAAGAGCATCACATTCACCAGCCATTAAATGACATTCAACCACTTCAGGTAATACCTTGATAGCTTTTACAAATTCTTCAATAGTTTCAGCATCTTGTGCTCTAAACCAAATTCTTGCAAATAAAGATAACCCTGCATCAACCTTACTACCATCTAATACAGCAACATAACGAGTGATCACACCAGATTCTTCGAGTAAACGCACACGGCGAAGACAAGGAGAAGGCGAGAGTCCAACCTCTTTTGCCAGTTCAATGTTCTGGATTTTGCCATCACGCTGAAGCACCTGCAAAATATGTTTATCTATCTTATCTAATTTTATTGACATCAAAGATTAACCTTAATTCTATTTGTGGAATTTTATTGCCAATTAATTCTTTTTGTTAGCAACAAAGCAACCCGATTTTTTCGAAAACATCATATAATCTTTCTGCTAAATTTCACAGCAAAAACGATATTTCTCTTAAACTCTCTCTATCAGGTGAAAAGATGGAATTTAACACTTTATTATTATTCGCACTGACTGTTCTACCGCTTATCTGCACACCTGGGCCCGATATTCTTTTTATCTCATCCCAAGGGCTATCTGGCGGTATGAAATCAGCATGGATTGCCAATACTGGCGTTATATCAGGCTATTTAACCCATGCATTACTGAGTGCGTTAGGGCTTGCCGCCTTAGTATCAACATCACCCATTTTATTTCATTTACTCAAATGGGTTGGTGTGTTCTATATTAGTTATCTTGCAGTCAAAATGTTGATATCAGCCTGCAAAAAAGGTCAATTAGTCCTAGATGCCTCAAAAACTTCACATCTATTTCGTAAAGGTTTTTTAACCAGTTTTCTTAATCCTAAAGGACTACTTGTTTATCTCGCTATTTTACCAAACTTTATTGATAATCATAATGATGTAGCAACACAATCATTGCTGTTATCTGGGATATTTATCACGACTTGCTTAATTATTTATGGTCTGCTCGGCACCTTTTTTGCTTATATTGGCTTAAAAGGGGGGTTAAGTGAAAAACGTCGCCGCTATAACGATGGCATTGCTGGTGGATTACTCACTTTTGCAGCTATTAATCTGGCTTTAAACTAGCCTTAATCCTAAGCACTATTTATTATTCTAGTCAGTATTTGACCACAAAAATGCCTCTATTTAAGTGGTCGAATATCTGCCCATAATAATTGGCAATTTGTGGTTAACGGTCTTATTTCACCTTCACGAATATCAGGCAACCACCAAGCGCCCTGTCCTTTTGACAAACGCTGACAAGTCGCGCCCATTAAAGTCCATTCACCTTGAGTGACATAAATTAACCCTGCATGAGAACTAGGCAAAATAAGTGGCTGTGTTACTAAGGTCGTTTCTGCTTTCCAGCACGTCCGACGTACCATAATATTTAGGCACTTTACGCCACCTTTAATAAGTTCGGATTTAACATGGATATCACCTGAAAAATCAAAAGGCTGATAAGAGTCCGTAACGGAATGACTAAGAAAACCGGGGCTATTTAAATTGATGCCATTACCTTCTAATAGCACCATTTGCCGTTCAATGTCAGGAAACTGTCCTAATGAGCTATTCTCTTCGATAGAGGTTAAACACGCTCGCCATGAAAAATCATTATTAACCGGCCAACACACAATTTCTTGCGTTGTGCCTTTTTGATTATTCCACGATATAAACGGTAACTCTTGTTGATCAAAACAACGTAGCTTCATTGTATCCTCCTGCAATATCTGGCTATCAGTCTGATAATGAGGTTAAGGATTAATCATTGGAGATTACCGTCAATAAATCAATAGCTAACTTTTAAAAATGTGCGCTGACGTCAGCTATTTACGTCGTAATTTTCTGCATCCTTCACCAATAATTTCCATTCCTTTTTCAGTACGACTATTCCATTGAAAAGAAGAGTTTAAACGGAATGCATGATTAAATTGAGAGCTGGTGGAAAACATTGAACCCGGTGCAATACTGACACCTCGTTCTAATGCAAAGTGATAGAGTTTATTGGCATCAAATGTTGACTCAAACTCTAACCAGAGAAAATACCCTCCTGATGGAATATTCACTTTTACATCTTCAGGTAAATGCGTTTGTATCGCTTGCAACATCCGATAACGCCTTTGTTCTAACAATAATCTTAATCGGCGAAGATGCGTATCATAACCACCTTGTGATAAATAATCTGCTATTGCTTGTTGTGTTGGCATACTGGCAGAAACTGTACTCATCATTTGCAACTGCTGTATTTTTGTTGCATGTTTTCCTGCCGCAACCCAACCCACACGAAATCCTGGTGCAAGACATTTAGAAAAAGAAGCACAATGTAAAACACTATTTGTTTTATCAAAACCTTTTACTGGCATCGGTACTTTCTGGCTGTTATAGAGTTCACCATAGACATCGTCTTCGATTAGCGTTATCTGTTTCTTCGCTAATATGTCCACCAACCTTATTTTATTCTCATCAGGCATTGTTCCACCTAATGGGTTTTGACAATGGCTCATCAACCAACAGGCTTTAATATCGTATTGCTCAACCACTTTTTCGAGTTCATCTAAACAAATTCCTGTTACAGGATCTGTTCTAATGGCAATCGCTTTTAATCGCAAACGTTCAATGGCTTGTAATGCACCATAAAATGCAGGTGATTCAATCACAACCCAATCACCTGGTTCGGTAACAGCTTGCAAACTAAGACTTAATGATTCCATTGCACCAGCAGTAATCACAATTTCATCTGGAGAGACATGAATTCCTTGTAATGCATAGCGCTGTGCAATGTTACGGCGTAACTTTTCATTTCCTGGAGGTAGATTGATCACCGAACTTTGGGGTGCTAGATGTCTTGCAGCAGAAGCCAATGCACTACTTAATTTAGGTTGAATAAATAAACTAGGATCGGGAAAAGCAGAACCAAAAGGAATAATTTCAGGATCTTTACATGCTTGAAGGACATTGAAAATAGAGGTGCTTATTTCAACATTTTCACTCATGTGTAGCCCTTTGCTGGCTGTCACCTGGCCAAAACGGTTATTACGATGTGCCACGTAATAACCGGATTGTGGTCGCGCAGCTATCCATCCTTGGCTTTCTAATAACTGATACGATTGTAAAACAGTCATTAAACTTAAACCTGATTGTTTCACCGTGTCCCGCAATGAAGGTAAACGGTCGCCAGATTGCCAGATATTATCTTCAATTTGTTGGCGTATTTGCGCTGCAAGCTGTTCATATCGAGTCATATAAAACTGTTTACCTCAAAACTGTTATAGTCATTTTTAAACTTATTGTCACTATTATAGCTTACTGTCATATGGTCTACTAATCCACACGATTTACCTGCAATTTACATTTTTATATCAATATAACGAGGTTTTTTATGCTTGGGTTAAGTGCCTTTGATTTGGCGCGTATCCAGTTTGCGTTCACAGTTTCTTTTCATATTATCTTCCCTGCAATTACTATCGGACTGGCTAGCTTTTTAGCCGTATTGGAAGGTTTATGGTTAAAAACTCGCAATAAGGATTATTTAACGCTATTCCATTTTTGGTCAAAAATATTCGCTGTTAACTTTGCTATGGGCGTTGTCTCTGGTTTGGTCATGGCCTATCAATTCGGAACCAACTGGAGCTTTTTCTCTGATTTTGCGGGCTCAATTACAGGTCCTCTACTCACTTATGAAGTTCTTACTGCTTTCTTCTTAGAAGCTGGTTTCTTAGGTGTGATGCTGTTTGGTTGGAATAAAGTAGGCGAAAAACTTCACTTTTTCGCGACCTGTATGGTGGCATTAGGTACATTAATGTCTACGTTTTGGATCTTGGCTTCAAATAGTTGGATGCAAACACCACAAGGGTTTGAAATTATAAATAACCAAGTCGTTCCCGTAGATTGGCTCGCGGTTATTTTCAATCCATCATTCCCTTATCGCCTTGCTCATATGGGTGTCGCAGCTTTCCTTGCTTCGGCCTTCTTTATTGCTGCATCTGCCTCGTGGCACCTACTCAAAGGTCATAAAACATCCGCCATGAAAAAGATGCTTTCAATGTCTTTATGGATGATTTTAATTTTAGCCCCCATTCAAGCACTCATTGGTGATGTCCATGGTTTAAATACTTTAAAACATCAACCCGCTAAAATTGCCGCTATTGAAGGTCACTGGGAAAATGAACCAGGAGAAGCAACACCGTTAATTCTCTTTGGTATGCCAGATATGGATGCTGAAGAAACCAAATATAAGATAGAAATTCCTTATCTTGGTAGCATGATCTTAACCCATAGCTTAGAGAAACAAGTTCCAGCATTAAAAGAGTTTCCTAAAGAAGACAGACCTAACTCACTTATTGTCTTCTGGTCTTTCCGCATTATGGTTGGCCTTGGCATGTTAATGATTTTAGTCGGTGTTTGGGGAACGTGGCTACGCTATAAAAAGAAACTTTATGAATCTAAAACTTTCTTACGCTTAACTTTCTTAATGGCGCCTTCAGGACTTATCGCTATTCTTGCCGGTTGGTTTACAACCGAAGTAGGACGTCAACCTTGGGTTGTTTATGGCATACAACAAACACGAGATGCCGTATCTGCACACGGTGAAATGCATATGAGTATTAGCCTGTTGATCTTCTTAATTGTTTATAGCTCCGTATTCGGTGTTGGATATGCCTATATGTTAAAACTGATCCGTAAAGGTACACCGGAGGTTTATCATGGGAATTGATTTACCAGTCATTTGGTTCGTCATTATCGTATTTAGTACGTTAATGTATATTGTCATGGATGGTTTCGATCTTGGTATCGGTATGCTTTATCCATTTATTAAAAGTGACCAAGATCGTGACTTAATGATGAATACCGTTGCTCCGGTGTGGGACGGTAACGAAACATGGTTAGTCCTAGGCGGAGCTGCATTATTTGGTGCTTTCCCATTAGCTTACGCGGTTATTCTTGATGCTTTAGCAATGCCTCTAACATTAATGCTTGTCGCCTTAATTTTTCGTGGTGTCGCATTTGAATTTCGTTTTAAAGCCGATGACAATCACAAAGGTTTTTGGGATAAATCATTTATCTTTGGATCTATCTTAGCCACTTTTATGCAAGGCGTTGTCGTTGGTAGCGTAGTTCAAGGTTTGCCAGTTGTTAATCGCGCTTTTGCAGGTAGTTATTTTGACTGGTTATCCCCTTTTGCACTCTTTTGTGGATTTGGATTAGTCATCGCCTATTCCTTATTAGGATGTGGTTGGCTAATTATGAAAACCGAAGGTCATTTACAGCAGAGTCTATATAAGGTCGCTAAACCGCTTACACTTGTTATGCTTGCAGTCATTGCAGCAGTTAGTGCATGGACACCATTAGCACAACCTGCAATTGCTGAACGTTGGTTCACATTACCAAACCTGTTCTTCTTTTTACCTGTTCCTCTTTTAGTGTTGTATAGCACTTGGCTAATTTTACGCTCAGTGAAAAAACAAGGACATTACCTGCCTTTCTTTGGTGCGCTGGCTTTAATTTTCTTAGGTTTTGCAGGATTAGGGATCAGTATTTGGCCTAACATTATTCCACCTGCAATTAGTTTTGTAGAAGCGTCCGCACCGCCAGAAAGCCAAGGATTTATGCTAGTTGGCGCACTGTTTATTATTCCAATTATTCTCGTGTACACATTCTGGAGTTATTACGTTTTCAGAGGAAAAACAAATTATGAAGAAGGTTATCACTGATCCACAAATACAAACCAAGCCCTCATTATTAAAAAAATGGGGATGGTTGATTACTATTTGGTTTTGTAGTGTTTTAGCCTTATTCGCAGTTTCTTCCCTCTTTCGTTTTTTAATGACGTTAGCCGGAATGAAAGTCAAGTAAAGGCAAAATACATACAGCAATATAATCAACTAGCACCGAATACGGTAAGCTATAGAATAGAAGTAAAGAAAGGGCTGAAGTTATCTTCAGCCCTTTTATCTTTATTTAAGATAGTGAACGACTCTTTAATGTCATTAAAACTTAACCTATTCTTATTAAATACTCTTTTAGTAACTAATTTTATATAAATTGCTTTGTTATAAACATAAAACACAAAAGAAAATATTTTCACTTATCCATAATTAACTAAATTTAAATCAAACTCCTTGATAAAATCACTTTAAACACATCATTTTTGATTAATAATAAGAGATAAAATCTTTTTCATGTGTTTATTTCGATAAATAAAGATATAAACAATCCTATAAAAAACTATCTTCTCTAGAAATAAGCTGGAATGAATGTTGAATTAGGCTTCCAAAGTAATTATGATATCGCCACCTAGCAGGTTCATATCTGTATTATTCTATAACGACACGTCAAATGAGTCATTTAGATATGCCCTGATGATTAATTCAAGAATTGAATCCACCACCCTATTAAAAGTATGGGTAATGGATAATTTGTGTTCAAAATACATATTTCGATAATTTAGAATTATCTTAATTGCTAAGAAAGATCACTTACACTAGGCTTACGTATTGTTGCTACTAAATTAAGGATGAAGTCATGAATTGGTATTTGGAAGTCATTAAAAATAATTACGCTAACTTTTCAGGCCGTGCTCGTAGAAAAGAATATTGGATGTTTACTCTAGTAAATACCATTATTATTACCATCCTATATGCTATTGTGATTTCATCAATAGACATGAATACGGGTGAAATGAGTGGATTAGGTTCAATTGTTGGTATCATTTTAGGTATTTACTCTTTAGCTATTATTATCCCTAGCCTTGCAGTGACTATTCGTCGCTTCCACGACCAAGATAAATCAGGTTGGATGTTCTTACTTGCATTTATTCCTGCTGTTGGTGGATTAATTATTTTTGTCTTTATGTGCCTTGAAGGTACTAAAGGTGACAACAGATTCGGCCCAGACCCTAAAGCTTAATCTATTGTTGCATTAATATGACAATACAGTGGGTACACCTACTATTAAGTTTACTCACTGTATTAATTGATTTTCCTACCTTTATTACAAATATCTAAAAACATTCCTTTCTTTAAATAAAATAACACTGGCTCATCTCCTCCCGCATTGTACTTTGGTATTTTTACTTACTTCTAACGTTTCTAATTAACGACATCACGTTATTACACCATGCTTATTGCATTGATCCTTAAGTTTTTTCTTTGTTGTGATTTTGAACTTAGTCACACAATATAAGTAAAAAATACGCTTTCCTTTACTAAATCAATGTTAATTTTGATAATGACTATCATTATTAATTGAAAATGATAATATCTACGTCAATAAAACAATTAAATGAGTCAGGTAAAAAAACGTGAGTAACCAAAAAACACCTCAAGAAAAAAATATTTATAAACCAGCGCCTCCTCGCCTAGTTCAAGTAAAACGTATTACTGATGTTACACCGGGAATGCGTTGTATCACCTTTACGAGTGATGATTTAGATACTTACCCAGCAGATACTGCGGGAGCACATTTAAAAATATTCTTACCTTTAGAAGGCCAAGTTAAACCTACTGTACCAGGCTTTTCTGAAAAAGGTCCTAAATGGCCTGAAGACGAACCAAGATCGATTGTACGTACTTATAGTGTTCGTGCTATTCGTCCTGAGCAAAAAGAGTTAGATATTGAATTTGCCGTACATGACGATGTAGGCCCTGCTATTCATTTCGCGCTAAATGCTAAGCAAGGCGACTATATTGGGATCACTAATCCGGGTGGCCCTGATCCTTTATTAGCACCTGCGTCACATTACTATATGGCAGCCGACCCAAGTTCATTACCTGCTTTAATGGCTTTAATTGAAACCATGCAGCCTAATGTTCAAGGAAAAGTTGTTATACGAGTAGAAGACGAAACGCATCGCCAAGAAATTAAACACCCTAGTGGCTTAGAGATAATCTGGTTGATTGGCTCAGTAGAAGAACAAACTCAGAACTTAATTAATGAATTTGTGTCATGGGAATTGCCTGCTGAAGATGTGGCATTTTGGATTGCAGGTGAAGACAAAATTATTCGTGCATTAAGACGCCATATTCGCCGTGATAACGGTTACGATCGTAGTTTGATTTATGCCATTCCTTATTGGCGTTTTGGTTATGACGAAGAAGGCTATCACGCTGAACGTCATCATGTTATGGATAACGAAGACATAAGCTAAGTAATAAAGTAAAGATCAAGCGTTGGCTGTACAGGCTGCATATTAAATACTTCAATAATATGCAGCCTTTTTTATTATAAAAATGTAATCAATGTATATTCTTCTTATCTTGCTGATAATTTCCATCATCATCTATATAGATGACGGTAATGACTTGATTGGTATCAACTTGCCCTTTATATTCAATTTTTTGTTTTGAAAACGGCGCTATCATTGTGGCCTGAATTAAAGATTGCTCTTTATTCTCTTGTGTATATATTTTGGAAATCGTAAAAAAATAAGCTGAAGAATTACTAATCTCTAAATTCTGCTGTTCCTTTGTAATCTCAATCTGTTTAAAAATAGCGTTACTCGTTAACTCGAGTTGTTTAGGGCGGTAAAAAAGCTTAATACGAGTTTGTAATGCTAATTGCAACGTATTTGTATTTTCACCACTGTTAGGTTTAGGCGGAATATCAAGCACATTAAGATAAAAAATAGACTCTCTATCTTGAGGCAACTTATTGTCTAATTGTTGTATTTTTAATTGTGCTCCTCCATTAGAGGAAACTTTCATTATGGGAGGGATAACAATAAAAGGAGCCGTTGTTGTCTCAGGGGTTGATGCAATATCACCATCATCTATCCAAGATTGGACTAATGTTGGTTGTTCACTGCGATTAAAAATTTGCAATGACAGTGTTAATTTGTCCATAGGAAAAATTAGACGTGTACGTTCAAGTACTACACTCGCTTTTGTTGTCGATGTTATAAGCATAAAAAATAAAATAAAAGTAGCATTCATTATTTTTTTCATTAGATACGCTCTTTAGTCATAAGACATTACTAATGTCGCTGTGCTTGTTATTTTTCCTTGAGTGACTGAATTAGCATTATAAGGATAGTAATAAGCCCCCATATTTATCGAAAATGCAGAGGATAAGTTGCCACCTTGATTAACACTGAAAATACTGGTCGCACTACCTTGAGAATTAATATTGTCAGAAAAAATAACGGGGCTATTGATATTATCGCTTTTTACTACACGGAACCCGATCCCCCCTGCACCTTGCGCTGTTGTATTAGTTAATATAGTTTTATCTGTCGCCAATAAATTTTGGCTTGATAAAAACATCTTAATATTTCTAGACGTTTTTGAGCCACTTAAAAAGTCTTGGCACGTAAAATTTAATGTAAAAGGTGTGTATCCTGCTTTATCTACCGTTTTTGCATCTTTTACACTGATTAATGGCAATGAAACAACTAAACCCGCATTAGAAAAATTACAGGTTGTCATTACAGGATTATAAGTAATTAGCATTGGTTGTAAGAAAATATCATTTTGATCAACTGGCCATTGCCACGTTAATAAGAATTGCACAAGTTTAATAACAATATTAAGTAACCACTGAACTAACCCAACACTCGATGCATCTGACGCTAAAATAACAGGATTAACAACCGCTGTACTTCCACTCACCTCTTTATAATTGGTCGAGGGTTTACTACTCAATAACGTAAATTTTAAGGTGAAATTAGTATCTAAATCTGATGCAGGGTGTGTTCCCGCTGAAATATTCGTTACATTATCTTTTTCTAATGCTGTTAATGTAATAGAGACAAACTGCTTCCCACCATTAAAACCAATTGTTCCCGTTCGACCATCATTAAAAGGTGAGGCAATACCCACAGTATTAGGAAATAATACCCCTCTTGCATTACATTTAAAGGTACCCGGAAATATTGTTCTACTCGTTTTTGTTACAGTTGTTGAAGCTGCATTTAAATCTGCAGATAAATCAAAGTTAATATTGGGTGCCGTAATAGTGTCCTCAGGTTTACAGTTAGCAATTGCCTGTTGGCTTATCGCACCTAATAAAATTATAAATATAAAAGCTGGTGATTTCATAGCGCTTTCCTTTATCGACAAATATTACTATTTTTATCCATCGTATTTATTAAATGCTCCACAACACATTCCATTTTTTCAGCTTTATTTAATTTTATAAAGATTGAAGAAGGTAACTCATCACTTTTTAAATAAAGCACACTTGATTGTCCGACATAACCAATACTTTCTTTTTTATTATTTAAAACTTCTGTACCGAAAGGTAAACTTTCATTATTTTCTAAAGATGCTTTAATAATAAATGTCTTACGTTTATCCGTTGTTAATGTGAGGTAATTAACTGCGCCTAAATACGGAGTAACCTGGGTTGTATTTCCAACAAGCTCAGCATTTGAAGGTATTTCTGTATTTGTTAAAGTATAATTATTTGTACGATATGGGATACTATTAGGCACTAATACTATCCCTTGATTATTGGTTAATGTGGCTTTATTTCCATTAACCATCATATTATTGGCCATAGGTGCTTCGATAAGAGTATAGGTATTCCCTGTATTACCTGAAAAAACAATATGATTAGGTACGGCAACAACTGTTCCTCTAGCGCCTAATCCTCCCTGGCGATAATTATTTGCTTCCGTATAAGATGCAGATAATGTGCTATATGGATGACGATAACTCACATTTGCGCCGACTAAATTATTTCCACCCGTTTGATTTGAACCTGTTAAAGTATAATTAACTAGGTCATCTTTACCTGCTGTTCCACTCATACTAATTGTAGATTGCTGGTAACGTGAATCAGCCGCATAAATTGAAGTATTAATATTGGCTCTTTTATCAAAAAATGAAATCGGCACACTAATATTAAAATAATAACGAGTCTCTTCTTTATTATCGTAATTTCTTAACTTTGAAACAGAAAGATTATACGCAATATCTTTATAATTATTTGAATAGCCTAACTGATACTCGCGATTACTCTCATCTGTATTCCAATAGTTTCGATGTGTCCCTGAAAGAAAAACAACACCACGCTGACCACCCAAATATTGATTAAGATTTATGGTAAACGTATTTTTTGCTCTAGAACCTCGTAGTGCATCAAACGTTGATAAATCAAGATCAGATACTGCATTATTATTATTTTGCTGTTGAGCAATATCATTTTGATAGTCTTTCCAAGCTTTATAGTTGTCATGAGCGTAAATTGAATCTACAAAACTATAATAATCACGAGTAGAATAACGATAAGCAGCCAATGTTAAATTGGTTAATGTCGCATCCATATATTTACTATAAGCAAGCCGAAAACTTTGCCCTGTTTTTTTACCTGTCTGTAAATCTGCCGTTGCATGTGTTATATCTGCTGAAATTGCCCCAAATTTAAAATTCCAACCACTACCTATCAATGCGGAGTAATAATCTTCACTGACAATACCGCCCGCATAAACAGTAACTAAATTATTAAGACCATAATGAAACTCACCTTGTGCAAATTTAGGCCGATAATTTGTATTACTAACTCGTGATTCACCTAACGTTACGTTATAACGATAAACATCTTCTTTTAACATATCAGGAACAGCTGAAAACGGGACAGTGAAAGATCTCCTTCTCCCATCTGCTTCTTGAATAACCACTAAGAGATCACCACCTCCCGCAGTAGGTTGAATATCTCGAAAGGAAAATTCACCCGGAGGCACATTTTCTTGAAAAACTAGATTTTCATTTTGATAAACACTCACTAGCGCATTCGTCTGTGCAACACCACGAATAATGGGCGCGAATCCTTGACTCGAATTAGGGAGCATACCCATTTCTGTTGCCAGTGACGCCCCTCTAAATGGAATACTGGTAAAAAGCGCCATTGGCGTATAAAAATCGCCAATTGTTAATCCTGAAGTTATTTGGCTAAATGCCTTATAAACATAGCGCGTATTGTTTTTCCATTGGCTTTTGCCGTGAGAATAATAAGAGTAGTTAGATTCATCTCTAAACTGCCATGCGCCTAAATTCACACCTGAATTAATATTGGCAAAAAAACTCTCGTTATTGCTTTTACTTCCTTTTTTTTCTTTATAGTTATAGTAGTTTAAATTATAAGATAAAATCAGAGCTGAAATACCTTGTTGCCAATAACTTGGATCAACATACCCTACCTCTGATTGTTTCACTGAAATCTGAGGAGCATTAATATCAAGCCTTAATTTATTAATATCTAATGCCGACGTCACACCTTTTGCCAATTCATTTGATAGTATTGTTTTTTGCTGTGCAATTTTTTGTTTCGCAGATAGAGATAAATTTAAACCAAGTTTATTTACATCCACGGTTTCAAAACTAATCTCTGCGTGTTCACCTATTACATTTATTTCAAATTGTCCTTTCCATACTTGATTGACATAAACATCGACAAGTTGTTTTCCTTCAGGAATTTTGTCGTCAATATAAAATCGTGAAATATCTCCATTCTTTGAATTTCCAACAAGTAAAGATGTATCAAATCCCTCTGCATACAGATTTTGAGTATAATTTTGTATTCCTAAAAAAATGAGGATTGAGAGATATCTTGGATTATTCACGATGTTATCTCGATTAGAGTTTAATATTTTGTGATTTATAAACACCAAAATCATCAACATAAACAACAACAACAGAATTATTTTTTAATTTATTAATTAATGGTAACTCACGAGAAGATAACGGTGGGATCATTTCAGAATCAGCAAGAGTAATACGTGGCATTTCTTCAGTAGAAATCGAAGCTATAGTGAAATGATATTGTGAGTTATTTTTAACTAAAACCTTATTACCATTTAATTGATAAGTTATTTTTTCATTCACTAATTCAGGATCATCTGTTAATGCGGTAGGACGATAGAAAACTTTAATTCTTGTTTTCATCGCCAATTGTAAATAGCTTTTTCCTTTTAGTGCTTGTGCATTTTCAGGAATATCTAATACATTTAAATAATAGACTTTTTCAACATTACTTATCTGTTTTTCATCGGAATTTTTTATTCTTAGAGTTTGCCCTTGTCTTCCTGCTATTTTGACAATTGGTGGATATAAATAAAAAGGTGAATTTGCATTTTCTGGTGTCGAATCCACATCTCCATCATCTATCCAACTTTGTACCAAAGAAGCTAAATCACCATTATTCGTCAATTGGATATTAACACTATCAACGCTTTCATAATAAATAACGCGAGTACCATTGATAATGATATTGGCTAATACAGTCGAGGGTAATATCAAGATAATTAAAAGGAATATTAATTTTTTCATTATAACCACCCCAAAAAAGCCAGACCCATTGAGTCTGGCTTTTTATATTATAAATAAGATACTGTATAAATAACGTTAGAGTGTACTGGCCCTGTTTTAGCCGCTGTTGCATTTGTTTTATAGTAACTGGCAATTAAGCGTAGAGTATCTGAATCTGGCGCTGTTTTATCGCCTTTAATACCTGTATCAAAGGTGGCATTTAGTGGTATAGCAACGGTTGGTGCAGCAGGTGTTGATAAACTAAAGCCGACGTTTTTTGCAACTAATGGATCATTTTCATTCGAAGTATCATTAACCAAATATAATCCACTTGTTGAAATAGTATTTGCAGATGAGAAATGTATCTTTAAATTACTTCCACTTGGAGTAGATGCAGGAGCACAATCAGAGAATGTCAAAGCAAACTCTTTTTGATTTTTGGCAATAACAGTATTTGCCGTTGTTCCAGCATCCGTTACGGTAATAGGATCTAATAGAATAGAAAAGTCCGCACTATTTCCCCCATTAATTGTACAGGTGGTATCACTAATAGCACCAGAGAAAGAAATGATCCCCCCTGCGCTGTTGGTTGCGGCAAATGCCGACGACGACAATATAGCCACTGATAATAATGACAGTGGGAGTTTATTTTTAAACATATATAACTCCAAAATAGATAAATATTTAATTAGCAAAAATAAGATTCTATTATTGCCATCATTAACTAGAGGTAACAAAAAATCCTAGTCAATTTGATATTAGTCATAACTTTAAAAACCAACAAATAAATTTATCTATTTTTTAAAATACGTGACTTAAGTCAAATTTAATTAAGTGAGTAAGTGGACTATTAGTTAATATATAAATGTATTTATATTTCAATATCATTATTTAATTGAAATATTATAAACAAAAGAACAATAACAATTAATTTATTAATAACCAATCGAAAAAAGAATACTCATGGACAAATTACTTCACTTTGGAATTTTTTATTCAAATCAAATACCCCATATTTAATAAAAAAGACAAATCATATAGAATAAAATTAAAAATAAATAAAGAGAAAGGCCACATTAATATGTGACCTTTTTAATTTCATACAAAAATACCCATACTCTATTTAATCATTATAAGCAGCTAATACATGCTGGCATAATGTAGAGCGCACACAATCTTCTTGCATAAATTTAATCACGCCTATTCGATTATTAGCTTCAAATCGAATCAGGGCATCCGCTAATCCAGACGATACATTAGCAGGTAAATCACACTGGGTAATATCACCATTAACCACAACGGTGACATTTTCGCCCATTCTGGTTAGAAATAATTTCATTTGATTTACCGTAACATTCTGCGCTTCATCTAGAATAACAAATGCATTTTCAAAAGTACGCCCTCGCATATAAGCGAAAGGTGCAATTTCAACTTTACCGATTTCAGGTCGTAAACAATATTGTAAAAATGAAGCACCTAAGCGTTTCACTAATACGTCATAGACCGGACGAAAATATGGTGCGAATTTTTCAGCAATATCGCCGGGTAAGAAACCGAGATCTTCATCTGCCTGCAACACTGGTCGAGTAACAATAATACGTTCTATTTCTTTATTAATTAAAGCATCGGCAGCCATTGCGGCACTAAGAAAGGTTTTACCACAGCCAGCTTCTCCTGTGGCAAAAATAAGATTTTGATGCTTAATTGCATTCATATATTGGCGCTGTGCTTCGTTGCGAGAACATAACACACGTTCATCACGTTTTTCTCTCGCCATGCCAATGGTATCAATATCCCCAAATCCCGGTAAAACCATAACATTATCTCGATGTGCCCCATTACGTTGTTCTTTACGTGAGGTGCGTTTATTTTCTCGGCGTAAACGTGTTGTTGCTTTTTGTCTACTCATAGTGGTATTTACCCTTGTTAGTCTTCAAAAAGTCATCGACATCTCTGTTTTTATTCCATTCACTTACCGGTGAGCCCCCTTCAGACTCTATTTAGTCGCAGAAAACAAAAAAACCGGTCACAATCCTGAACATTAAACATCAATGAACGGTTGTTGCCGGTTTTCTGTGAGTAACGAGATATTTCCATTGCTTCTGTCATTCATATTCCCCATCATGGAGTTAGAGTGAAAATTAACGAAGCTTTATGACAGTATAATGACAAAATAAAAATATTTTCAATACTGAGATGATTTATAACGAGATGGACTTAACATAAAAATAACAATAAGTGTTATTTTGGGGGGAATAAATGAATTTCTTACGATTGCCTTTTATTTATTGGTTACTACTTAACCTCATTCCATTTATTGGTTTTGAACTTCACTCTGGCTCTCTTAAAATGGGCTTCTTTTTTTATCTCGGTTTACTCACCATTACGACTTCTGGGATCTGGCTTTTTTATAGCCTCTCCTTTTTTATTAAACAAAAAACGTCTCCTAATCCCAATCACACACCTCGACAATTAGTGACAAGAGGTCCTTATAAAATAAGTCGCAATCCTATGTATCTTGGTTTTTTAGATATTAGTATCGGGTTATTTTTTATTTTTGGTAATTGGGGGTTTTTAGGAGCTGCAATTGCGTTTTACTTTATTACTGATCGCTATACGATAGTACGTGAAGAGAAAATCTTAAGTGAATTATTTCCACAAGCGTGGCAACAATATTGTCGCCACGTTCGTCGTTGGATGTGACCTAAATAATTACGATTAAGGCTGTTTACAGTTATTAGCTAAACGGTAACCTGCCTTAATGGCCTCACTTTCTGTTTTAAACAAAATCGCATTTTTATCTGACATTGTTTTATAGCCAGAACAATGTGCAAAATGGTAGATCTTGCTATTAACATTACCTTTAATATCTTCAGATTGTAATGTATTTACTTGTTTAGGCGTTTCAGTTTTAGCTTTAGTGGCTGGTGCACTATTTGTTGCAGATAATCCGGCACCGCTATTTTTATGTCCTAATTGCCACTTCACTTCACCCGTCACAAACGGATTATGATATCCAACAATACGAGCAATACGGTTATCACGTTCTTTTTCCCATGCTGTTGGTGGATAAGCATTATCCCAAGCCATTAATAACTGTTGTTGTTGGCGTGACATAGAGAGGTTATAGCGATCATGCAAGTAGAAATAAACCCTTGCTACTTGCCCCTTAACTTCATTACGAGGTTCAAAAGTACGTGACGCAAAGTCAACACGGCTACGGCATTGACCATATTGATAAGGTGCTTGTGCAGGTAATTGTCCAAAACTAAAATTGCTACGATCCCCATTAACTTCACCAATAGATGGCGCTAAATTGTGTAAATCAGCTTCAATTTTGCCAAATACAGGATCGTTTTTCACACAATTAGTTCTGCCTCCATTTTGCCAACATTGGCGTTGATGACCAAAAACCCATGCAGGAACAATATGCTCCCACTCAATACGTTCTGCTCTTGTTTGTTGGGTTCTGACTTTATAACCACAACTGGCTAAATTAACACGTCCACCAGATTTACCAACCCATTCCCAATCACAACCACAATAAATAGTGCCTTGTGACTTTTGATTTTGATCATAATAAATACGTTCTTTTGCTATCTCTTTCGCTTTTGTAAAATTCTCAGGGGCTTGCGCTTGAACATTTAGCGTAATAAAAAATAAACCCAACACAACCGCGGTATAGTGTAATATTTTTCTCAAAGTGGTATCTGCCTTACTCTTTGTTTTATTAAACCCAATAAGAATTATCTTTAATAACCAACTGATAATCTTATTTTTATTTAGCCTAATCTTACCTTTTTTTTATTTATTTTGGGCAATCTTTCTTGCTATTTTTTATATAAAAAATAAAACAATAAGCGTGAATGGTGATAGAAAAAGCCGTTATTCTCGACATTAACGCAAAAGGGATTTGCTATGGTTTAGTCCATCAATGATTTGGAGAAATTTAAAAATGAATGAGAATATGCTGAATTTGATGGACGAATTAGTCGAGATAACAAAAAAGCATGCGAATAACGAAGATGTTAAAGCGCATGCTAGTTTAGAATCTGAGAATAAATTACGAATTCAAATTATTATTTCTGATAAAAATGAACTGGATATTACATTAAATTCATTACAGCACGCGATGTAAGTCATTATACACTCGGACGCTTGCGATATAACCATAATCCCGGCAAGGATAGCCCGATAGAGAGCGCACCGACAATAAATGAAGCTTTAAGGAAATTAGTAACTAAAGCTTCAAAAATTTCCGCGCTATAACCAATTTGCGTTAACTTCACCACTGAGATCATCGCTATATATGCATTTATTCCGGGGAACATCGGAATAACCGCGGCAACAGTAAAGACTTTAGGGTGTGCAAGCCACCAGCGTGACCATTGAATACCAATGCAACCCACTAAAATAGCGGCACAAAAACTTGCCCATTCTATATTCATCCCGCTCATTACTAAAACAGTACGAGAGCCGTGTCCTATTGCTCCTAATAGCGCACAATATTTTAATGCCCTTGAAGGTACATTAAATACCATTGCAAAACCTACTGCGGGAATAGCTGCTAAGATCATATCTTCAATTAGGGTGAAAAGTATCGTTATTATGCCCAATCTCTTAACCCCCATACTGCCATAGCCAAAATAACCCCTAAACAGGTGGCTAAAGTTAACATTGTTGCCATTGCCCAACGCGCTAAGCCTGTATTAACGTGCCCTTTAAACATATCAGCAACAGCATTAATTAAAGGAAATCCGGGAACAAGTAATAAAACGCTGGCTGCCATTGAAATAGTCGCAGTGGTTTGAAAATAAGAGAGCTTTAATAATAGACCTGAGACTGAAGTTGCCACAAATGCAGTAATACAGAAATTAATTAATGGGTTCATTTGGCGATGTGTTAATGCTTGGCGAACAAACATACCAAGACCACCACCAATGGCAGAAACTAAAAAGCCATCCCAATTACCACCATTTAATTTAGAGAAACAGCCACAAGATAAGGCAACCATAAAAATGATCACCCAACGTGGATAACGTAATGGTTTTATATGCTCAAAGCGTTTTCTTGCTTCATGAATATCTGCAAGGTGATGTTCGACCAAAATAACAATATGCTGAACTTCTGTCACAACATGCATATTAATACCGCGATCGACAATCTTACGTGTTGAAGTTTGGCAATGCCCATTAACAATCGTAGTTAATACCACTGCATTAGCAGAAATTGCACTTTCGACTTGATGTACACCTAAAGCTAAACCTAGGCGGGTTGAAAGCTGTTCAACCAGCATACTTTCTGCACCATGTTGCAATAACAATAACGCAGTTTGAATACATAACTTGGTAATTTCACGCTGTTTATCTTGTGAAATGGCAGTGCAGTCCGCCATTATCTCATTATCCATACTATGCCTTAGTTTTAATCAAAAACAAGCCACTGCTAATATAAAGTTTATCAGCATAGCTCGTTTCTCGCTCTATTATCTTTCAATACTATTATGAACAAATAAAATATTTAAGGCTGTAGGCAGATCAATGTTATAGATGGATGGTCATAAATATTGTTATAGAAAGTTACAGTACAATGATTAAATATCGATCCTTATTTTTAACTCACATCATCAAATAGCAATCACTATTTTAATAAAGAAAGCACTCATACAAGTGCTTTATAAACTAATTTAATTAAAAAAATTAATAAGATTTAATTACTTCACCAATTCATTAGCTTGGATATAAGACTCACCCAGAGTTTCTGCAACGAATACCGGAACACCATAAACCGCAGAAATAACAGAAGAGAGTTGTAGCAGTTGCTCTTTATCATTTTTTTGTGGATCAGTGGTCATTATCATACCTGCACAATATTCACTAAGAAGCGCTTTCCCCGCTTTAAGCCAACGTCTAACCGCCTTTATCCCTTCCATATCTTCTTTTTTATGCTCTTTGTCCTTTTTATTGATGGAAGGGTAAACCAGAACAAATTTTCTTTTTTCGTTTAATACAATATCCATTTCAGCAGTCCAGTTATTGGCATCTTCCAGTGTTTCTGGAAATATTTTCATCGTAATAACAGGAAATTGCTCAACATCCATAACGGTAAAAGTTTTATTATTCAACATAATACTCATCTCTAATTAATAATAATCGCTCTACTCTAGAATGACTATCATTCTCAATTAATAAGGATCCGAGTATTTAAAATAAAACCGCATTAATAAGCAATCGTACTCACATATCAATTTAAAATGACAATGCTTAAATTTAAAAATAAAAAACCCCTAAATCGAGATCTAGGGGTCGCATACTATTTTCTAACTTTTATAAAAATTTTAACGAACAACTAAAACAGATTGCTTAGCATAAGCGACAATACCTGATGCATTTGAACCTAATAGGTGTGTTGAAATACTAGGACGACGGGAACCTATTACTATTAAATCTGCATGAATTTTTTCAGCGAGTTCTAAAACTTTATCTCTTGCAGAACCAAATACGGCTGAAAATTCAACTTGTTCATTTGGCAAATCAATGCCATCAGCTAATTCTTGCAGTTGTTCTTGTACACGCTCAAGTGCTTTATTTGCAAAAGAGCTGAGCATGTCATAATGGTAGCTATAACTAATAGAAAAACGTGAAATATCAGGAATGGCATGGAAAAGATGCAGTTTTGCGCCTTCTAATTTAGCAATATAAACAGCGTGTTGTAAAGCTTTAGTCGTTAACTCATCTTCTGAAATATCAACAGGTACTAGAATTGTCTTGTACATAGCAACTCCTCATTATCAGATTATTGTCTGTTTATTATTGTAGCGTTAATCCCACAGCTTGCTTATTTAATCTTCCTCAAGATGCCATTTATGCAATTGTCGATGAATAAAAGGTGTCACTACAAGCCCAATTGATAAAATAAAAACACACTGAAGAAATAAACCATAAATTGCAATAAAAAAGCGTCCTGTTGGGGTTGCAGGTGCTGGCTCTACCGGTTGACCACTTAACATAGAGATTGCATTTAATGAAGATTCCATAAAACTATGTCCTTCAATTAAATAAAACCCTAATACGCCGGGTAATAACCCTAAGAAAAAGAAAATAGAGCCTATTACATAATAGCGTAAGATGCGTAGAATAAAATGATCAAGCCTTAAAAGTTCTTGGGTAAATTTTTCCATTCTTATCCACTTTCTAGACTGTTTATTCGATAAACGGCTTATTGAATAAATAAGATAAGCTACGCAAAAAAATTAAAAATATGCTATGAGGAATACTCATAGCATATTAGTAATATATTAACGAACCACTAACACTGAAATTTCAGCATAGCGAACAACACCCGCAGCTGTTGAGCCTAATAAATGAGTGCTGATATTAGGTCTACGTGAACCAATCACAATTAAGTCTGCGTGAATATCTTTTGCTGTAACTAAAATTTCATCACGCGGTGAGCCAAAAGTAACCGTATAAGCGACCTTTTCAGCAGGTAAATCCACCGAATCTACCAACATTTGCATATCATTCTCTGCTTTCACTGTCGCTTTATCTTTAATTTCTGGATAACCCAATGAATAAGCATTAATGATTGCTGAAGAGATAGGAAGAACATGAATTAAATGTAAATTAGCTCCCGTTTCTTTTGCTAAATACACCGCATGTCGTACCGCTTTACTGGTTAACTCTTCTTCCACAATATCAATAGGCACTAAAATCGTTTTATACATAATAACTCCTCTCAACTCTCCATTTGCCTTAATCCTATCGCAATAACCAAAAGATTACTGTGAGTGAATTAACTAAAAACAACCTAATCTTAATATAAACCTACTTTAATTATTAATACGTTAAGCTAAAAAATAAAAGTGATCATTCAAAATAGTTTGCATTATGTTGCTGTGCTAACGTCCATATTTGATTGCGAATATTTCGGATAGTATCAATCAATTCTGATGCAGTTAATCCTATTGGCCCAATACCTTTTTCAACTAACATATCCGCCGCCATTCCATGTATCCAAACCGCACTTTTTACTGCATCAGACATTGTCATTCCTTGTGCCAAAAAACTGCCCATAACACCTGTTAGCACATCACCACTCCCTGCGGTTGATAATCCACTATTACCGGTTTTATTAATTGTGATTTCCCCTTTCGGAGATGTCACCACAGTATTTTGGCCTTTGATTATTGCCCAACAATGATAAAGCTTCGCAATCTCTTTCGCCGCTTCTTCTCTATTATTTTGAATATCATTTAGCGTGCAATTAAGCAAAATAGAGGCTTCTTTAGGGTGTGGTGTTAATACACAATGCTGATTAAGTGAGAATTCTGATTTTAATTTAGCCATTAACACTAATGCATCTGCATCAAAAACATAGGGTATATTTTCATTACGTTGCGCCAAAGCTATTGATAAGATCTCTTCAGAATTTGCAGATAATCCTAATCCACATCCAACCGCCCAAGCAGAAATATCTTGTTGATTCATCAATGTCAGTGCTGTTTTGAGCATAAGCTCTAGCGCACTATCAATAAAAGGAACAGGAAGTTGTGGCTGAGCAAAACCAAGAAATACCTTTCCACACCCTGCTTTCAATGCACTTTTACCGGCTAATACAATCGCGCCGCTCATTCCTTCTGCGCTACCTACAATGCCTAATGTGCCAAATGTTCCTTTATGTGTATTCCCTGACTTGCGCTGATAAAGTGCGGGATAATGAGTGATCGCGTGTAATAGTTGTTCTTCATTCATATTATTTTCATTCCCTCCTTTTTCTGCATTTTTTCTTATTGCTGGCAATGATTGCCATACCACATCTGTTTGTATTAACGTTCAAAACATAACGTTCAAAGTATAGCGTGATTTCAACAAATAAATGGGATAACTGACTATTTTGTCTCTTTATCAAGCTAACAATTTCAATATGATAAAATGCTTTCATTATCACTATTCATACCTTGCTGAGACTTTGCTATTCTAATGACCTAGCCTGATATGATTTATAAATTAAAGACAAAGGAACGTAGATAATGAACGAGAAGTTTAAAACACAAGCAGATGTGGAAACATTAGCAGAAGAAGTGGCTTGTTTAAAAACATTAGTCACCTATATGTTAAAAGCATTAGGTCAAGCAGATGCTGGACGCGTTATTTTAAATATTGAACGTGCTATTGCAGAAGTTGATGACGAAAAACAAGCAGAGACATTCCGTAATACAATTAGCCAAATTAAGACGGCCTATCGCCAATAATGTGTTTATTTTCGAGTTAAGTACTTGCACATATTTTTATTCTATTTTCTAAACTTTTTGTGCTGCACAAATAAACAAAATTTAGTTTCAAATCTCCTATATACTCAATCTCGAAATAAACCATTCTTTATTCATTTAGCTACCCCTCTATCCTTGTAGAGGGGATTTTTTTCTCTTTTACCCATCCTCGATTTTCCTATTTGAATTATTTTCATATCACCTGAATGATAATGAGTTTTCTTTCTTTTCGATAATTTCATCTAAGGATTTATATCAATAACTTCTTTTTGTTTAATGTTTTTAATGTTATTTGAATTAAATAGCAGTATTAAAAGTCTTCTTGTCATAACTAACACGATTAGAAATTAACCTATTAAATACAATGTATTAAAATCACCCCAATGTTAACAGATGGTTATTTTAATTTTTTTATTCTTATTTTTATATTTAAATCACACATTTTGTTATTTTTAACACAAATAAAAACCACCTTATGAAATGTAAATAAAGATAAATCCTAATATTATTATATTTTTAGTTGTTTCAGTTGTTGTAAATTGTGAACTTTTATTCAGCCAAAAAATGCTAGCTTATTGTCCCTAAACACAATTATAACAATACGGGTTAAAACTCATTGAATTAAGAATATTAACTATTTATATTTTTACACTTATTCTGATTTATCGTCACTCCTGTTTATATGTTACACTCAATAAGTACGTACTAAAAATAAACATGAGGCTAAAATGAAACCACTTCTCTTATCTCTGCTATTATTACCTGCTGTTGCTTTTGCTAACCCAACAAAAATGGCTGATGATTACTGTGATACTTTTAAAGATATCTCAATTAAAGCTTATGATACAAAAGAGCCCGCAGAGAAAATTGCTAAAGATGCAGTAGCCTCTTTAAATGCAAAGAAATTTGATTTTGCAAAATTAGAAGCAACTGAAGCGCAATTTACTGAAGGCACTATCGAAGTTGTTAACTCTTTACGTGACGCAAAAGCTGAAATTGGCTCTCGCGCAGAATTCCAAGAAGGCCTAACTCAAATTGTTGCCGCTTGTAAAATTCAAATGATCGCCGCATTAGAAGAGCAAAAAAAATAATCTTCTCATTAAAGAATGAGTAGCAATCAATTTAAAGAGTAGAAATCATCCTGCTCTTTTTTATTTCCCCTCTCCACCACTTGTTCTTCTTCCCTTTCGCTTTTTTCTCTATAACTAACTCTCTATACTCTAAATAATTCGAGGTGTGGCTAGTGCGAATGAAGCTACGGCTTGAAGTATGACGAGTATCAATTATAGAGTATCTATCTATCGATATTAAGGTTTATAATACCTCGGTAAATACTTGTTAGTACTGGCCATAAAAAGGAGATATTGTGAGCAACGAACAATCCATCCAGCGTTTAAGAAGACTACGCCAGTCCGAAAACCTGCGTGCGCTCTTTCAAGAAACAACGTTAACTAAAAATGATCTCGCTCTACCTATATTCGTAGAAGAAGGGCTTGATGATTACCAACCTATTAAAAGTATGCCGGGTGTCGTTCGTATTCCTGAAAAGCGTCTTGCTTATGAAATTGAACGTATTGCAAAAGCAGGCATTAAAACTGTCATGACTTTTGGGGTATCGCATCACCTTGATGAAACAGGGAGTGATGCTTGGAAAAGTGATGGCTTAGTTTCTCGCATGTCTCGTATTTGTAAAGATGCAGTACCAGAAATGATTGTCATGTCTGATACCTGTTTTTGTGAATACACATCACATGGTCACTGTGGTGTTTTACATGGCGAACATGTTGATAATGATGAAACTATCTATAATTTAGGCCTTCAAGCTGTTGCTGCGGCACAAGCTGGCGCGGATTTTATCGCACCATCTGCGGCAATGGACGGTCAGGTCGCGGCTATTCGTGCTGCACTTGATAAAGCAGGGTTTAGCGATACTGGCATTGTTTCTTATTCGACTAAATTTGCTTCTGCCTTATATGGCCCTTTCCGTGATGCAGCTGGCTCTCGCTTAATTGGTGATCGTAAAACTTATCAAATGAATCCAATGAACCGCCGTGAAGCGATCCGTGAGTCATTAATTGATGAGCAAGAAGGCGCTGATATGCTGATGGTTAAACCGGCAGGTGCTTATTTAGATATTATTCGTGATGTGCGTGAACGTACTTTATTACCTTTAGCGGCTTATCAAATCAGCGGTGAATATGCTCAAATTAAATTTGCAGCATTAGCCGGTGCAATCGATGAAGATCGTGTAGTAATGGAGACTTTAGGTTCAATTAAGCGTGCTGGTGCAGATTTAATTCTATCTTATTTCGCACTGGATTTAGCTGAAAGAAACCTACTTTAACCACCTTATACTCTGAATAATTCAAGATGCAGCTAAGTGGCAATTGCAATAATGCTCAGCCAACAACGCTGCAACTTGAAGTATATAACGAGTACTTAATTATGAGGTTAATATGGATAACTGCATTTTCTGTCAAATCGTTGCTGGAAAAGCCCCTTGCCATAAAATTTGGGAAGACGAACACCACCTTGCTTTTCTTTCTATATTTCCGAATACCAAAGGCTTTACGGTTGTTATTCCTAAAAAACACTATCCAAGTTATGCCTTTGATCTCAGTGATGAAGCCTTAGCGTTATTAGTGATTGCGACAAAAAAAGTGGCAAAAATCTTAGATAAAACATTCCCTGATGTTTCGCGTTCAGGAATGTTTTTTGAAGGATTTGGGGTTGATCATGTTCATAGCAAACTTAGCCCAATGCATGGTACTGGTGATATGAAAAAATGGGCGCCTATTGAAAATAAGCAGAAGATTTTCTTTGATAAATATCCGGGTTATCTTTCATCTCACGATTTTGAGCGAGCAAGTGATGAAGAGCTTGCACAACTTGCAGCACTGATCAGAAAAAATAATCAATATTAAAAATCCAACCTGCTCTTTTTATACCTACATAAAATTTTTAGATATAAAAAACGCCCAGTCTTATTTTAAGCTGAGCGTTTTTTTATCAAGATTAAAAACATTATTTAGTTGAAAGCTTTGCTTCCATCGGTAAATAAGGCTGAACTTTCTGTTCAAGGAGTTCAATTAATGCCGGATCGTTAAAACGATAATTATCAGGTATTCCCAATACATGTGCTTTTTTATAGCGCATGGTCGCAGGAAAATGTGCAGATAATCGATTTAAATGTTTAGATTCCATGACTAGCACTAAATCAGTCCATTTAAGTAATTCGTTATCAACCACACATTGCGCATCTTTACGCGTACCCGCTGAAAGTGTACTAATGCCTTCTCTATTTGCAAACAACAGTTCTGCGGTTGGGCTTCGCCATTGATTTTTACTGCAAATAAATAAGATATTCATCATTACTCACTATCAGATAACGCATTTAATCGGCGCTGACTACGAGAAACTCTTGGATATTCAATTCCTAGTTGTGCAGCTCTGGTCATTTTAAGTGATCGAGTATATAAATTAGACCATTTTTTTTCTGGTTTAAACATCACTCGTGAACAACCCATTTCTTGATGTTTATTTTTGCGGTTAACACATTGACGCCAACCACGATCTCTTTGTGTAGACATAAAAACCTCTCAGATTAAAGGAATAGCAGCCGCAGTAATACGGAGAGGGTCTAACAATGTGTATAATACATGATAAAAATAAAATTCTAAACTTAATAATAAAAGATGTCCTTTATCTCTATACGCAATTATCCTTAATAATTAAGTTATATTATTTAAAAACGGAAAAACAAAATATTATACTGAATGTTTAATATAAAAAGAGAATAATGAACACACCAACCATGGTGTTAAATAACTAACTAGTTTAATCTGTTATGATTGAATAAATTTAACTCGAGAATAAAAAATGAAAAAAATAGCATTCTTCTTTTTAAGCTTATTAATTTTAAGTACAACTGGATGTGTAACAGGTGCTATTTGGTATAGTAATCCTGTCGTGGATTCAGAATACAAAAAAAAGGCCAGTGTAAATGATAATATAGTAGGTGCTTTTGAGTATAAAAATCTCAGAATTAAATATAATCAAAATAATGAAAACCTAGCACCTATTCAATTGCCAGGATCTGGGTATGGGTTCTTAGGTGAAAACTATATTTATATACTAACTCAAGGTGCTGATGAGTTAATGCAATTAAATGAAATCATTAAAACAATCCCATTGAAAGCATTTGATAATTCTGAAGGTATCATTAGATTAGAACTTACCCAAAAAAATGATAATGTCATTGAATTTAAAGAAAATTACTATGTTTACATCAGTAAAAAATTCACATTAACTGACAAGCAAACAGAAGTATTAAAAAATTTAGGATTTAAAGAAACACGTAATTCTGATGACAGTTCATGGGTAAAAACAATACCTATCAAAGGATACGTATTTCAGAAAGATGTTATGGAAATTCCTGCAACATTGAAAGACAAATTAAACGAAAATTATAAAGTTGAACTGTATACTTATGAAAAGAGAGGCTCATTTAAACCGGGTAATTTAGCGAATAATATTATCATTACCCCACTCACACTTGTGGCGGATGTGATCGCCACCCCTGTGATTATGCTTGCATTTTCGGATTATATTTGGCGATAAAAAATTTGGTGATAATGGATCAGTTATTATTTACTGATCCATTATTAAGATAAATTAAAAATTACTTGTAAGTAATTCGAGTTGGCTTATCTAACATAATTTCTGTTTTTGCCGGCTCTGTTTGTGCAATAACTTTACCTTGACGAATAGAATAACGCACAGGTACTTGACGACGTAAAGCATCAAATCCGTTATCTGCTGGCAGAATAATAAAGTTTGCACTATTTCCTACATCAACACCATAATCCGTTAAAGCAAGTGTTTTTGCGCTGTTGTGGCTAATTAACTGTAATCCGTTATCTATTTGACCATAGCCCATTAATTGGCAAACATGCAATCCCATATGTAAAACTTGGAGCATATTTGCTGTACCTAATGGATACCAAGGATCAAAGACATCATCATGACCAAAACAGACATTAATATTACTTTCTAGCATCTCTTTTACGCGAGTAATACCACGACGTTTTGGATAGGTATCGAAACGACCTTGCAAGTGAATATTAACTAAAGGATTCGCCACAAAGTTAATTCCAGACATTCTTAATAGTCGGAATAAACGTGAAGTATAAGCGCCATTATAAGAATGCATTGCGGTTGTATGACTGGCTGTCACTCGTGAGCCCATATTCTCTTTATGTGCTAAAGCGGCAACCGTTTCAACAAAGCGAGATTGTTCATCATCAATTTCATCACAATGAACATCTATTAAACGATCATATTTTTGTGCTAACGCAAAGGTTTTATGCAGTGATTCAACACCATATTCACGCGTAAATTCAAAGTGTGGAATAGCACCTACAACATCAGCACCTAATTTTAATGCTTCTTCTAATAATGCTTCACCATTAGGGTAAGACAAAATACCTTCTTGTGGAAAAGCAACAATTTGTAAATCAACCCAAGGTTTAATTTCTTCTTTCACTTCCAGCATTGCTTTTAATGCTGTTAGCGAAGCATCTGAAACATCCACATGGGTTCTAACATGTTGAATACCATTAGCAATTTGCCATTGGAGCGTTTGCCATGCACGTTGTTTAACATCATCATGAGTTAACAGTGCTTTTCTTTCAGCCCAACGCTCAATGCCTTCAAATAATGTTCCCGATTGATTCCAATTCGGTTGCCCTGCTGTTTGTGTTGTATCTAAATGAATATGAGGTTCAACAAAAGGAGCGTGAACTAAACCACCTTGCGCATCTAATGCTTCAGGATGAAAATTAGTTTCAGATTGTGGCTCTATCGCTTCAATTTTGTTGTTTTTAAGCGTAATGCGCCACAAACCTTCTTTTCCAACTAGACGAGCATGATTAATTTGTTCGATATTCTTACCCAGCATGACTTATCTCCGCTTGTCGAGCTGTACGACGATTTAATATTGGATTTAACACGGCGTAGCTAATTGCACCACCTAATACTGCGTTGACAGGTACAATACCCGGTAACCAATGCCCTGCAACAATACCTATCGCAACAGCAAGTAGCGCTACCCAGTTAACCGATTGCATTGTAGCAATATTAAAGGTGTTGTAGCGTGCTTTATTCATCAGATAATCTGCAATAATAACACCACCAACAGGTGGAATTGCAGCAGATAAAAAGGTTAACCAACCTACAAAGTTATTATAGAGCCATAATGCACACAGTGTACCGACAATGCCATTTATCACTGAAAGCTTTTTACTTGATAAGCCTGTAATATTGGCAAAACCTAATCCAGAGGCATATAACGCATTATCATTGGTTGTCCAAATATTTAACCCTAGCACCACGATAGCTGGAAGTAATAATCCTTGCGCAATCATCACATCCGAAATATCTGCCATTCCTAGTGAAGCAGCACCTGCAGCGCCAAAGACAAACATTAATGTATTGCCTAAGAAGAAGGCGATAATTGCAACCACCACCGCTACTTTGGGGTTTCGTCCGAAGCGTACGAAATCAGCCGTAAGTGTTCCCGCACTAATAAACGATCCGACAACCATCGCCAGCGCTAAATTAAAATCTAATGGCTGAGTTGGTTTAACATTCATTAGCGTTGAAAGCCCGCCCATATCATGTATAGCAAGATAAACAGAGTAACTTCCAAGGATTGCGATAGCAGGAACAGCAATGATAGAGAGAACAGTGAGAGCGGAAATACCGAAGAATACAGTGATGGTCATTAAAATGCCGGAAACGGCAATAAGGAGATTAATATCAATACCAGTAGCTTTTCCTACCGGGATGGCAAACATTGCCACACCCACACCAAACCAACCAACCTGAGTACCACCGAGTAAAAATGAGGGAAGCCAAGAACCTTTAATACCGAAAGAGTAACGCGCGAGGAGATGAGTAGTAAGACCTGTTTTTGAACCAATAAAACCAAGAAATGCGGTGTAGATACCAAGAAGAAGATTACCAATTAGAACTGCGAGGAAGAAATCATTAAAGGAAAGACCAGTACCAAGAGCGCCGCCAGTCCACATACTGGCTGAAAAAAACGTTAATCCCAACATCACAAAGGTTAACGCCAATCCACCCTTTCTTGCGGATATGGGCACTGGGCCCTGACTATAATTGTTGTCCTGAGACACTTTAACCCCCTATTAATTTCACCAGGCCAAAAAAATCTGACGAATTCTATCTGCATAAAAATATTATGCAAACGTTTTCGTTGTCTGTTTACGATAATTAATGGAATGCTTTACTTTTGAAGAATTGATACCCATCACATAAATAGGAGAAAAATCGTTGTATTGCTTGAATTTACCTGATTATCTTGAGTGTTCTTTATTAATGGATTTCATTTAGAAATATTTATGATAAAAATTAATCATATTTTTTCCTGAATATTTAGGTTTTATATAAATTATTTTTATATAATCTAAATGTCACAAAGAGGGAATAATAATGAAAAGACAAAAAAGGAATTTACATTCCTCTTTTGTCTACCTTAATTTATAGGCTTATATTTGTTTTTCTTACAGGTTGATCTCCTGCAACATAATAGTCAGCTTGGCTTTTAGGTAAAGATTTAACTCCTCTCACCTTATCTGCTAACTTTTCTGCAATCATAATGGTAGTCGCATTCAAATTCCCAGTGATTATTAGTGGCATGATGGATGCATCAATAACTCTTAAGTTTTCTATGCCGTGTACTCGACCTTCCCCATCGACAACTGCCATTTCATCTGTCCCCATTTTACACGTGCCGCAAGGATGGAATGCTGTTTCAGCACGTTCTCTGACAAAAGCATCAAGCTCTTCATCACTTTGAATATGTTTCCCTGGGCTAATTTCCTCTCCACGATAAGCATCTAATGCCGGTTGTGCCATTATTTCTCGCGTAATACGGATAGCTGAACGAAACTCTTCCCAATCCTGTTCTGTGGACATGTAATTAAACAAGATACTTGGATGTTGATGAGGATCTATAGATGTTAGTTTTACACGTCCTCGGCTCGGCGAGCGCATAGAGCCTACGTGTGCTTGAAAGCCATGAATTTCTACGGCATTGGTTCCGTTATAGTTAATGGCAACGGGTAGAAAGTGGAATTGAATGTTTGGCCACGCATACTTTTCGCTTGAACGAATGAATCCACCAGCTTCAAATTGATTACTTGCACCTATTCCTATTCCTTTGAATAGCCATTGCGCGCCAATCTTAGGTTGGTTATACCATTTTAAAGCAGGATAAAGTGAAACAGGTTTTTTACATTCATACTGTAAATACATTTCTAAATGATCTTGCAAATTTTCCCCAACACCAGGTAATACATGTATAGGTGAAATATTAAATTCGTTTAATACCTTTTCAGGACCAATACCAGAACGTTGTAAAATTTGAGGTGAAGCAATTGCACCAGCACACAGCAACACTTCTCGATTAACTTTAACATGACGAGGCGTAGTGTTTTCCCCTGAAAAATAACGGACGCCCACGGCTTTTTTTCCTTCAAACTCAATAACATCAGTCGTTGCATGTGTCTCTATCGTTAAGTTTTTACGCACTTTTGCTTGATCAAGATAACCTCTTGCTGTACTTGCTCGGCGGCCTTTAGGTGTAACCGTTCTATCCATTGGGCCAAAGCCTTCTTGCTGATAGCCGTTAAGGTCAATCGTTCTTGGATATCCTGCTTGTACACCCGCCTCAATCATTGCTTGAAATAAGATATTATTGTCTTTTTTCGGCGTAGTCACACTCACGGGGCCTTTATCACCATGATAATCATCAGCACCAATATCGCGCGTTTCTGCTTTACGAAAATAAGGTAGGCAGCTTAAATAATCCCACTCTTCAAGCCCTGGTAATTTAGCCCAGCTATCAAAGTCCATCGCATTACCACGGATATAACACATGCCATTAATTAGCGATGAACCACCAAGCCCTTTTCCTCGACCACATTCCATGCGTCGGTTATTCATATAAGGTTCGGGCTCTGTTTCATAAGCCCAATTATATCGCCTACCTTGTAACGGATAAGCTAATGCCGCTGGCATTTGTGTACGAAAATCGAACCTGTAGTCCAGACCTCCAGCTTCAAGGAGCAGCACAGTAACTTCAGGATCTTCTGTCAAGCGGGTAGCAAGAACGTTACCGGCTGAACCAGCACCGATAATAATGTAGTCATAGACCATTGTTATCTCCTCTGTTTCAGTCATTAAAAAAAATGGATTAAAAAACGGATGAAAACTCCCCAAGTTCAACTTGAATAGATTTTATTTGAGTATAATTCTGTAGTGTAACAAGCCCGTTTTCACGTCCCACCCCAGAATGTTTATAGCCACCAACTGGCATTTCTGCTGGAGACTCGCCCCATGTATTAATCCAACAAATTCCAGCTTCTAATTGGTGAATAACGCGATGAGCTGTTGTGAGATCTTTGGTGACAAGACCTGCGGCCAAACCATAAACACTATTATTTGCGCGTAAAATCACTTCATCTTCAGTTTGATAACTAATAATACTCATCACAGGACCGAAGATTTCATCTTGCGTGATATTCATATCATCGGTGCAATCTGTAAAAACTGTCGGTGCAACATAAGCACCTTGAGCAAAATTGCCTTCTAATAAACGATGACCACCACAAAGTAATCTTGCCCCTTGGGTTTTGCCTAACTCAATATAATTCAAGACTTTTTCAAGATGAGGAAAACTGACCAGAGGACCAAAATTGGTGTCCATTTCAAGAGGAGAGCCGATTCGAATACGGGAGACACGCTCAGTGATTTTGGTTTCAAATGCTTTTTTTAACTTTTCTGGTACAAATACGCGCGTTCCATTGGTGCAAACTTGGCCTGAACTATAGAAATTCGCCATCATCGCAATATCAGCGGCGGTATCTAAATCTGCATCATCAAAAATAATTAAAGGCGATTTTCCACCAAGCTCCATGGTTACTTCTTTTAAACTTGAAGCAGAGGCATTTGCCATCACCTTTTTACCCGTTTCAATTCCACCAGTAAAAGAAACCTTCGCGATATCAGGATGCTGTGTTAACCATTGCCCCACATTAGCTTTCCCTGTAACAACGTTAAAAACGCCCTTTGGCAATCCTGCCTCAGTGTATATTTCGGCAAGTTTTAATGCGGTTAATGAAGTCATCTCACTTGGTTTAAAGATCATGGCATTACCTGCGGCAAGTGCAGGTGCAGATTTCCACAACGCTATTTGAATGGGGTAATTCCAAGCACCGATACCAGCAACAATTCCCAAAGGTTCACGGCGAGTATAAGCAAAAGCGGTTTCTCTAAGCGGAATTTGCTCACCTTCAAGTGCGGGAATAAGGCCTGCGTAATACTCTAAAACATCGGCACCCGTTACAATATCGACATAACGTGTTTCAGATAAGGGTTTGCCTGTATCTAAAGTTTCTAAATGAGCCAATTCATCATTACGTTCACGCAAAATATCAACAGCACGTCGCAAAATTCGAGAGCGTTCCATCGCTGTCAGCGCACGCCAAATTTTTTGCCCTTGCTTCGCGCTCTCGAACGCCCAATTGATATCTTCTTCACTTGCAGATTGTAAATGTGCGATCACTTCACCATTAGCCGGATTAATCGCTTCAAATTGTTCACACTCAGGTTGTGCGCAATCAACATATCCACCATGAATATAGAGCTTATGTAACGGCGGGTTTGGCATAGTTTCTCCTTTATTATTAGTTTATTAAGTCTTTATTTGACTCCGATTTGTTAGTTGCATATCGATATATTCATTAGTAATGGTTTTGGCCTCTTCAAGAGAAAATGGTGCATGACTTAATGCACTTCGTAGCCATAAACCATCGATTAATGCGGCTAAACCTTTCGCAGCTAAACGTGCTTGATCTTTCGTAAGAACGCGCCCAAACTCGTAACTTAAGTTGGAATAAAGCCTTCTATCATTGACCTTTTGTAGACGATTCAAATTAGGCTGATGCATACTACTCGCCCAAAAGGCTAGCCATGTTTTCATTGCAGCTTCGCTGGTTTGAGAGGTATCAAAGTTACCTTCAACAATAGCTTGAATACGTTGTTTAGCTGTTGCATCACTTAACATCCTTAAACGTATCGCCACCGCAAAACCCAATTGATACTGGATATGGCGCATTGCAGCTTCCAGCAATCCATTTTTATCACGAAAGTAGTGACTAATAATGCCGTTAGAAACACCGGCTTTTCGAGCTATCAATGCGATGCTCGCCTCTTGCATTCCAACCTCATTAATCACTGCTAACGTTGCTTGGATTAATTGCTGTTTACGTATCGACTGCATTCCTATCTTCGGCATGTTTTAAAGACCTAAAAAATACATTGAACGCTTTTATTAAACGTTTTTTTAATTGAACATTCAATCAATATTAACTATTGTTTATCACAATTAATTTACATTTCTATATGGGAGGACATTGTGAAAATTTGAATCTTTGCAACTAATTCAATTAGTTAACAAAGAATGCAACTTTTAACTTTTAGATAAATAAATTTTTGGAATTTCTGATGACAACTCTTAACAGCACAAAAAAACCACAGAAAGACAAGCTAAATTCTGTTGTTTTTTTCGCTTCAGCAACGCTGATTTTAGCGTTTTCTTTTTTCACTATTTTGATGACAGAAACAGCAAATACATGGATCGTGTCAACGCTGGGATGGGTATCAAAAACCTTTGGTTGGTACTATTTATTAGCAGCAACGCTATACATTGTTTTTGTTATTTTTGTTGCCACTTCTCGTTTTGGAAATATCAAATTAGGGCCTGAGCAATCGAAACCTGAATTTAGTGTTTTAAGCTGGTCTGCGATGTTATTTGCAGCAGGTATTGGGATTGATTTGATGTTTTTCTCTGTGGCAGAGCCCATTACGCAATATATGTTACCGCCAACAGGCGAAGGTGAAACAATAGAAGCAGCCCGTCAGTCGATGGTGTGGACTTTATTCCACTATGGCCTGACGGGCTGGTCTATGTATGCACTTATTGGCATTGCACTGGGCTATTTTAGCTATCGTTATAATTTGCCATTAACCATACGTTCTGCACTTTATCCTATCTTTGGAAATCGTATTTATGGTCCAATTGGTCATACGGTTGATATTGCTGCTGTATTGGGAACTATTTTTGGTATTGCAACAACATTAGGTATTGGTGTTGTACAACTTAATTATGGGCTAAAAGTTCTTTTTGATTTGCCCCAAGGTTTGGGCGTTCAAGGCGGATTAATTCTATTATCTGTAATTATGGCCGTTATTTCGGCAACATCGGGTGTTAACAAAGGGATCAGAATTTTATCTGAACTGAATGTACTACTCGCATTGGGGCTTATTTTATTTATCTTATTTGCGGGTGATACTGAGTTTTTATTAAATGCACTGGTATTAAATGTCGGTGATTACACTAATCGCTTTTTAGGTATGACATTAAATAGCTTTGCATTTGATAAACCAACAGATTGGATGAATAGCTGGACACTCTTTTTCTGGGCTTGGTGGGTTGCATGGTCACCTTTTGTTGGACTCTTTTTAGCACGTATCTCAAGAGGACGAACAATTCGACAATTCGTCATAGGTACCTTAATTATTCCCTTTGTTTTTACACTGTTATGGTTATCCATTTTTGGTAATAGCGCTTTATATGAAGTGATCCATGGCAATAAAGCACTCGCACAAACAGTATTAGAAGCACCCGAAAAAGGATTTTATTCATTATTAGAACTCTATCCAGGTTTTGGTTTAACGGCTTCTGTTGCTACAATTACTGGATTATTATTTTATGTCACTTCTGCCGACTCTGGTTCATTAGTATTAGGTAATTTCACCTCTCAATTAAGCCATGTTAATAACGACGCCCCAAATTGGCTTCGCATTTTCTGGTCTATTGCTATTGGCTTATTAACGTTAGGTATGTTAATGGCAGATGGTATTTCTGCCTTACAAAACACAACTATAATAATGGGATTACCCTTTAGCTTTGTTATTTTCTTTATTATGGCCGGACTTTATAAATCATTAAAAGTCGAAGATTTCAGGCGTGTTAGTTCGCTAAATACCAATGCGCCAGCACCACTTTATGGTAATACTACGATGAATTGGAAACAGCGTTTAGGGCGGGTTATGAATTTCCCAGGAACGACCTATACACAACGCATGTTAGATTTAACTTGTATGCCGGCAATGCAAGATGTGGCTAAAGAGCTTTTACTACGTGGAGCTAAAGTCGAATTTAATTATTACCCAATTGAAGATAATGAACGCTTGCATCATTTAGAGCTTGTGGTCGATCTTGACCAAGAACAAAATTTTGTTTATCAAATTTGGCCGCAGAAATATTCAGTGCCCGCATTTACCTATCGTGCTCGTCGAGGTAAATCAGATTATTACCGTTTAGAGACTTATTTATGGGAAGGCTCCCAAGGAAATGACTTAATGGATTACACCAAAGAGCAGGTAATTACAGATATTTTAGATCAATATGAAAAGCATCTAAATTTTATTCATCTTAGTCGTGAAGCACCAGGGGCAACATTAACGTTCCCTGAATCAAATTAAATCCTCACTTAAAATAAAGAAAGGAGATCATTATTTGATCTCCTTTTTTATGCGATTAATTTTCTATTTTACTGAAATAAACAGCAATCCCACACCTAAAAGAATTAATAACACACCAATAATCTTATCGGCCACTTGCTGGTGAGAAAGTATTTTGGTTCGTAAAAGGGGTGTAGAGAAAAAAAGAGCAACGCAACTAAACCATACCCAGTGTACGATTGAAATAAACATTCCATAAGAAAGATTTATCCAAAGTGGATTACTTAAGTTGGCAACTTGCGTATAAAGTGCAATAACAAACAACATAGTTTTAGGATTTAAAGCATTAGTAAAAAAACCAACACGTAATGCTTGAAACATATTAGGTGCTAAATTGACCGCATTCTCAATGGTCAGTTGAGTTTTATTCGTTAACGATTTAACCCCAAGATAAATTAAATATCCAACACCTAATAATTTCATAATAAAAAAAAGCGTTGGCGATCCCATAATAATAAAAGAGATACCAAATACAGTGTAAAAAACATGTACTTGCACTCCAATCGCAATACCAATTGCTGTCATTAACCCTACTCTTACACCATAGGAATAACTATTTTTTGTCACCATAGCAAAATCCGGCCCCGGACTAATAACCGCCAATATTGTAATCATCGCCACAGCAATTAGTTCACTCATTGTTCTTCTCACTCTCACTTTTGGATCAATAATAAGTAATAAAAAGTGACATAAAATATGTTCTTCTTTTAATAAAAACCTATTTAACTCACCACTAATTACCCTATTTTGCTGTCTTGACTAAAAATAAAAAGCGATTTATCTTGCAGTATATCTGTGACTTTTCATCATCTATTTTTACAACCCAACTTTATCACTTATCTTTATGAAAACACCCTCTTTAACGTCATTGCGTTTTTTTAATAGTGCCGCTCAAACAGGTAGTTTTGTTAATGCAGCGGAACAACTTCATGTCACCCACAGTGCAGTAAGTCGCCAGATACGATTATTAGAAGATGAATTAGGTATTCCTTTATTTGAACGGCGCAATCGCGCAGTTTATTTAAATGAAGCAGGTCGATATTTATATAAAACAACTTCTTCAATTTTTGAGCAGCTAGAAGAAACTGTCTCGCATCTGCGTTCCCCTTTAAATAATCCGGTGTTAGTGGTTTCTTGTGAACCCACTATTGCGATGAAATGGCTTATTCCTCGCTTATCTCACTTTTATGCGTTACACCCTGAAACCACGTTGCATCTAGTTGCCGCAGGTGGCGCTATTGATTTTAATAAAGAAGGTGTCGATTTAGCATTTCGACGAGATGATTTTTCATGGCATAAGAATATTTATGCAACAAAAATATGTGATGAACGAATTGGTGCTGTCATAAAACCTAATAATATCCATCATTCAGACAAGCAATTAACAACACTCTCTCGCCCTCAAGCTTGGCAAGATTGGTATCAATATTCAGGTATACAATCTACTTTTACCAGTATCAGTCAGTATGAGCATTTTTATCTTGCTATTCAGGCTACCCTTGCTGGATTAGGTACAACCATTGCCTCTTTCCTTATGGTGCAAGATGAATTAAAAGATCAACAGCTTATCGCTACACATGGCTTTGTTAAAGATAACTCAAGCTACTACTTGCTCTCTCCAAGTGAAATCATGCCTGACTCAAAGCAAGATAAGTTTAAAAACTGGATCATTGCTGAAGCGGAAAAATGCGCAATAGAGACAGAAGGATCACAGAGATAATCCTATTTTTATCTCAAAAATACTCAGCTACCTGTTTGCTCCCATGAAAACAGAGTGAATAAATAATTATTTTTTTATCATATTTATTTACTTCTATCTTTTTTTTAGTAATCTATGAGAACTAATAAAACATAGAATAATTTACTTGGGAAACATAACATGAATCGTCGTTCATTCTTAACATCATCAAGCCTTGTTATTGGCGGATTATCATTAAGTTCTTTTGTAAGTTCTGCTTATGCCAATGAAATACTAAAAAATAAATTGGTATTTAATGCAGAAAATCCGTTACTGCTTAATTTCAATGAAAACTCATTAGGCATGTCGCCTAACGCTCAAAAAGCAATTATCGATGCTTTACCCAATGCATTTAGATATCCAGATGATGCGCGTAGCGAATTAATTAGCGAATTAGGGAAGGAATTTAAACTTTCGGATAAACATATCACCTTGGGAAACGGTTCATCTGAAACAATTCAAGCAGCCGTGCAATTTGTGGCAAATAAAGCACAAAAAGAAGGTAAAGAAGCTCAGCTTATTGTTCCTGATCCGACATTTAATTATGCGGAGCTTTATGCAGAACCTTTAGGTGTAAAAATCGTTAAAGTGCCTGTTGATAATACTCTCGCTTTCGATTTAGCAACTATGCAGAAAAAAGCACAAGAGTTTGATGGTATTAGCATGGTGTATTTGTGCAATCCGAATAACCCAACCGCAATGTTAACTCCTAGTGCAGATTTATCGAATTGGGTGAAATCAGCAAAAGAGAATGTCTTTTTTATTATTGATGAAGCTTATGCTGAGTTTGTTTCAACACCTGAATTTATCAGTGCTATTACGTTAGTAGCAGAAGGTTATAAAAACCTGATTGTTACTCGTACATTCTCTAAAATTTATGCTTTAGCAGGACTGCGTGTGGGTTATGGCGTTGCCGTCCCAGAAGTAATCTCACAAATTGATGCCTTTGTTTCTATTGATAATACTAATACTGCAGGTGCAGTTGCCGCATTAGCCTCACTAAAAGATAAAGCTTATGTGGAATATAGCCGTAAATCGATTGATGTTTCACGTCAGATGGTCGTGGATGCCTTAAAAGAGTTGAATATTGAATACGCACCTTCTCATGCAAACTTTATTTTTCATAAAGTTAAAGGCGATGTAAAAACCTATCAAAATAGAATGAAAGAGGCGAATATTATGGTAGGTCGTGAATTTCCTCCTGCTTTTGGTTGGAGCCGTTTAACGTTAGGCACACCAGAAGAGATGAGCTATTTCGTTATTACATTAAAAGCCTTTAGAGCTAAAGGTTGGATTTAATCTGATTTAATGCTTATTTTATTGGTTGATGAAATAACGCCCTTGAAAATAATATCAAGGGCGTTTTTATTTACTGTTATTTATTACTGTTCTTGTAATTCTAACTCAGCAATAACAGGAAGATGATCACTTGCATCCGACCATTTAAATGTTGCTGAAAACGCAACCTTATGAGATGATTATTTAAACATAAATGAAAATAAAAAATTATTTGGGGCTGTCCTAGATAAGATTTAAATTTTAACTATCTGTTTTCGCGTAGTTAATTGTTGTTTTGTGCTTGGTGTGTTAAAGCGTCACTCACATTCCTTTAGATACCGCTCAAAATGTGCCTTCGGAATGCCATTAAATTTACACATATAAAACACTTCGCCTAGTTCCAAAAATTCTCTATGCCCCTGATGTGATGTTGCCGGTCTTTTTATCAACAAACTGGGTGCTGTAGTTGATCCTACAATGCTTAAAATCTCACACAACCAGTACGTCATAACTGACAAAATTATCAGTGTAAACGATGCTGTCAGGGTAAACTTAAGTGATAAAAATAGTATCACGAACCTATTCATCCTGAGTAATGTCTTTTCAATAAATAAACCGGAATACCTGAAAATAAAATTAAAGATAGACCATAAACAGCAACTATAGAATAAGATAAACCTTCCTGAGCATGCCAAATCTCAATAGCGATTGTTGACATACCCGCAGGTGATAAAATAAGAGTTGCAGTTAATTCTTTCATCATCTGCAAAAAGCACAGTGCCAGTCCGGCAATGACTCCGGGACGGACTGAAGGTAAAATAACCCGCATTAATAAAGTGGCTCTTTTTTGCCCTAAGGAATCAGAAACTTCTTCAATATGGTAAGGAAGTTGTTCCACAGCAGAGCGCAGTGTTGTCTGGGCTAATGGCAGATAAAGCATCAAATAGGCCGGAATTAACACATAATAGGTCTGATAGAAAATACCTGCATATAAGACCGTGTATCGTGCAATAGCCAAACCAACAACAATCGATGGAATTGCGTGTAAAATAAAAGGTAAGCGCTCCAGCCACCGGGAGAGAAAACTCGAATAACGAACAGAAAACCAGACTAAAGGGGACGCCGTCAATACTGTTATTGCCGCAGAAATTAACGAAATAAATATCGTATCGGCAATGACATTAAAATAGGTTTTCCAGGAAAAATACTCACTATGAATGGCCGTTCCTTCATAAATCCACTGACATAACACAATGACAGGTACAACAACACCTAAAATAAAAATTAAAGAAACAAATCCAATGACAAACCACTCTCCATAACCTAAATAAATAAGTTTTGGTGGGTGAACAACCCCCTTACCTGAACGAACCCGATTTGCCTGTCCTCGGATTTTTAATTCAAAACCAATAATGCATAAACATAAAAGCACCAGGACAAAACAGAGTACCGCAGCCGTTTGAGTATTATAATAAGCTTCAAATTCTGCAAAAATAGCGGTACTGAAAGTATCATAACCCATAATTGCAATAACACCGAATTCAATCAGTAAATGCAAAGCAATCAGAAGAACAGCACTGCCTATTGCGGGTTTTAATTGCGGTAGCAGGACATGAAGAAAAGTATAAAACCGGGAACGCCCTAATGAATAACTCACTTCCTCCCACGTTGAGTCAATGCGTTTTAATGCAGCTGATATAGGTAAAAATGCTAATGGAAAAGACACGAGCGTCATTACAAGGCTCGCCCCTAAAAAGCCTGAAAAAATGCGTGTATTAAGGCTAAACCAGGTGAAGCCGCTGACAATACCCGGGATACAAAGAGGTAAACTAATTAATACACTGAGTAAGTTCTTTCCTCTTACCTGACAACGTTCAAGTAAAAATGCACATAGTCCCCCTAATAACACACTTATCAATGTCACTGTAAAACACAAAAGTAACGTATTTCGTAAAAGTAAAAATGTTTCTGCACGAAAAATAAGGTGATAAGTCTGATGAATATCTAATGTTATTCCATATTGTAAAATATAGAGAATGGGTAACAACATTGGTAATGTAATAATCACAATAACAACCGCCAGAAGTAACGGCGGTTGTTTTGTTTTCCTGGTATGAAAAAATACACCAGCTCCTTTTATCTCATTGAAAAAAATAATTTTCCTGAACAATGGTATTACTGGATCCCAGCCTCTTTTATTAACGCTTTTGCCTCATCACTTTCTTCCTTAGTTGTAAATGACGTTTTAGGCGGATCTAGGCTATCAAGTTTCACTAAGTAGCTCACTGGCGATACGGCCTGAGTATTGGCCGGCCACTCTGCCGAATTTTGGACATACAGTTCCTGTCCTGCCTTGCTCGTTAAGAAAGTGATAAACTGTTGTGCTTCCGATTGATGTTGTGATGAACGTAATATTCCGGCAGCAGAAAAACTTAATGCTGAATCTGCATCGCCATTACGCATGTAGTAAATTTTTGCCTTAACATTATCTGCACCGCCTTTTTCTTTATAAAGACGGTATAAATAGTATTGGTTGATCATTGCAACATCCAAATCACCTTGATCGATTTTCTTTAACGCCGCCATATGCCCTTTGATCGATTGACCATTTTCTTTCATCGCAGCTAAAAACGCTTTTGTCGCCTCTAATCCATGTAATTTTTTATAAACAGCTATTTGATCAACAAGCGCACCTGATCCCGGGTGATAAGAGAAACGATTTTTCCATGCAGGATCATTTACCATTTTTGTCCATGTTTTAGGAATGTCACTTTCTTTAACTTTATCCGGATTATAGGCCAAAACACGGCTGCGAACGCCAATGGAAACAAAATCCTGTTTCGATGCGGAAGGGATAGTATCAGAATTCACATTGGTTAACGCATCGGCATTAATGGGTACTAATAATTTTTCAGCACTTAATGACAGAAAAGGTCCTGTACTTTCCGCAACAAAAATATCTGCCGGGGATTTATCCTGTTCTTCCTTCAGTAAACCGGCAAGTTCGGAAGACTTACCGTATTTTAACTTAACCGGGATCCCTGTTTTTTGTGTAAATTCCGCAGCAACCTGTTCTATTCCGCCATCCTTATGTTGCCCATTATAAATTAACAAGTCAGCCTGAGCGATTTCTGAAAATAAAACACCACTGAGCGTAAGTGATGAAATAAGCAGCTGATACCTTTTTTTCATTTATTAGCCTCATGTATCGATTTGTAAACCAAAATACTTTATCATAATGATAATAATAATGGGAATGAGAATCTAAATTATTTACTTTATTAGTTATCGTACCTCTCACTTTTTTCTGATTTAATAAATAAGCCCATAGTTATCGCTAAACAGAGAATGAAATATGATTGAGGAGCGGTGATTAACTATTCTAGAATATTTAAAATCAAATGGATAAGTCATTACTATCTTTCTGATAAAACAATAACAGGGATGGAAAAAATGAATAAAAACACGGTATTGTCATTACATAACATTAACAAAAGCTTTGATGGAAAAGTAAAAGTCAGCGAAGATATTAGCTTTACTTTAAATAAAGGAGAAATCCTTTCATTACTGGGTCCTTCTGGCTGTGGAAAAACGACGCTGCTACGATTAATTGCCGGATTTGAAAGACCCGACAGTGGGGAAATTACCTTATATAACCGAATATTATCATCATCAGGAACTTTCGTGCATGCCAAAGATCGCCATATTGGTTATGTTGTACAGGAAGGTATCTTATTTCCACACCTTAATGTTTATCAGAACGTAGCTTATGGTTTAGGAAATGGTAAAGGTCAACTGCCATTAGAACAAAATCGAATTAATTCTATTCTTCATTTAATGAAGATACCTGAATTGGCTCAGTCTATGCCCCATGAACTTTCTGGAGGACAACAGCAACGAGTTGCATTGGCAAGAGCATTAGCTCCATCACCTGAACTGATCCTATTTGATGAACCTTTCTCTGCAATGGATAGTGCGTTACGTGTTGAGTTACGCGCTGAAATCATAAATATTTTGAGGGAAACGGGACAATCAGCAATTATCGTGACTCATGATCGGGAAGAGGCTATACAATGTTCTGACTATATTGCAATATTACGTGGAGGCAGATTAGTGCAGATTGATACCCCACAAAACATCTATCGTTACCCAGTAGATATTTCCACCGCCTACTCTATTGGTGATGTCAATATATTAAAAGGTGAATATCATTCAGGAAAGGTGATAACCCTGTTGGGTGAAATTACGGTTACACATGATGGTACTTATGATGGTCATCACGGTAAAATAATATTACGGCCAGAAAATATTACCTTAAATCAAATTAACTCCGTTCCTTCTCATAGAGGCGTGATGGTTGTATTAGAAAAATACCAATTTAAAGGTATGACTAGTGATGTTGTCATTAGTATTAACGGTCAATACCTTGATTTGACTATCATTAATACAATCCCATTACAAGTAGGTGAGTATTACCTATTATGTATTCATTCAAAAGGGTTATTTTACACAAAATAATACATTCATTTATTATTGTTGCTATTGGCTAGTAATATATTTATAAAAGCTTTTTATTAAATATTATTTTTTCCAAAACAACCTGATTATCGGTTATTAATTTTCATAGATTTTCTTTTTATTTTGGCACAAATATTTAGATTCCGTGGAATAATTGGTGATAAACAGTATAGAGACCCTTTAGTGTTGATGGGAATGTGAGGTGCAACATTAAGGAGGTGTAGTGATTGCGCAGTGTTCACTTGCTGTTCTCTCTTCCCTCTGGGCGTGGATAAGCAACGGATAATTATTGAACATGATTGATAGTACATCACTGTGTTTTTCAAGGAATTTGTCGCCTATTGTAATAAAATTACGCTATGCAACCTCTTTTTCCGGTTCATATAAACCTCCTGTAAGTAGTTCCAATTGCGAAGTTGTTTACTTCAGCGTTCGGGATGTTGTTCATAAGATAACTGATAAAAAAACAGGTTTAACATATATAAATTTTCGAAATCCAGACAGGGTTTAACCTAACTTAGCAAGCACTACCAGACATGAATCTCACCAGAAAGGGTATAGTCCTTTTCAAAGAGTTAATGATCATACAAGACTCCAACAAATCAGGCAGGAATGATCGCACCAGATAGCGCTGTTACACTCTTTTCTTTGCAAGCAATAATTTCATCCTTCACGCTCTCCTCATCAAATTTTGATTTAGCGTAGAATCACGGGATCTATTAAAAGTAATGGTGACTCATAGATGAACAAGTCTGATCAGTTAGCGATTCAGGAATTTCAATTTGATACGTTCCGGTATGTCTACCAGGAAGTAATCGAGTTTCAATGGGTTCGGAAAAGTTAATGTTTTCGAAAACAAGATCTGTCAAATTAGTCGCACTGAGTAATGGGGAGGGGGTGTTTGAAGGAGAACACCCGGATGAAACAGCGTCGGAAGACCAAGCTGATAACACTCTACCCTCTACATCGGGTACCTTGAAATCGTGCAATAGGACATAGGGGAGTTCGACCGTTGACTGGCTGTATCGATACTTGCTTTGGTCAACCCAACCCTGCAATGTCCCCGTATTGAGAAATACACCGTAATTACGATATTGAGGAGAGATCGAGACAGAAGTTTGTGTGAAAGATAGCGTGGTAATTGATGCAGTATGTATACCGATGGCGCGGGAAGGTAACATATATGCGGTTCCCCATGTGGTACGATTATCGGCGAATACTCCTGTGCAGCCACACATAACGAAATTAGGGGGAACAGGTTGGAACGACAGGGAGCTACCAAAACTCAAACTTGGAAATAATATTGATAGTATAAGAAGTCTATTAAGGTTCGAGTCCATTTTAAATAACACCTGATCGCCCCACAGGGAGAGGCCTCTAATCATATGAAATGGTAGGGATCGCAAAGAAGATCTTTTAAACATTCGTAATAAAGAGGACATTTGGTAACCTCGCATTATTGATCGATATACATAGGGGTATTCAACAATCCCCATACCCAATTTTTCCATCGGATCCGATATGCCTGCACACGTTCATTAATCTCTGCCTCAGGCAGTCCATCACAATATGCTTGCTCGTAAAGCCGCAGACACCGTTCTCGATGCCGTTTTATTGCTCGTTCACTGAGTCAGGTGATACCCGTTCCATCAAAATACACACCTAACAAGTCAAATCCGTGTTGTATCCGGTCTATATAGGTTTTATCCGGATGTACTTCAAAACCACCGATATCCATGTATTCATTAAGCCGCTGAATACTCCGGCGCAAATGCCAGCAGGTTTTCGCAAACACCATAAAATCATCCATATAGCGGGCATAATAAATCCCCTCTCGTTGTCCAAAATCGCCGTCATAATGGTATAATAAACTCGCTCCTACCAAAGGGCTGAGCGAACAGCTCCACGCTATCCCAACTTTAGGCGTCTCTATTTCACCGCCATCTTCTATTCTGTAGTATAAGTATTGCCTGAACAGATTCCACAGTATCGGTTCGCCAACATTTCGGCAAAACAGGGTATCCACCTGCGGTTTGCGGATGTGTCGGTAATACCCCCGTATGTCAGTTCGGTAAACGAAGGTATAGTCTTCATCCCGTATCGCATGGTGTAATCGCCTAACAGATGCTTTGACACCCCCGCCGTGTTTACGGTGTTCACAACGTTCATGCACCGGCAGTTTTCCACCCAATTGTAAGGCTAACCACTTCAGCACCAATGTATCATCGACAGCAGCACCAATGTATCATCGACAGCCCACAGCATCACTCGTTCGCTATTTCGGGTTTGATACCATAACATCGGTTTTAAACAATACTGCCCTTGTACCACTTGACGAAAAAGTTCATCTTGTCGGCGCTCCCAGTGAAGACGTAAATCCCAGACATCTGAACCCGATGGAGCCTGTCTGCGTTGTTTCTTGTTTCCACAACCAACAGGCTACTTGTTGCCATAACGTCCAGAGACGTTCATCATTCATCCGTTTTTCTGCGCTTAGGCTATTTATATCTTCATATGTCATTGATAACTGATATTCACTATCACCGATGTCTCATACTCTCCTGCTGTTACCTCAGAAAAATTATTCACTCTGCGTGTGATAATAAGAGGAAAATCGTAAACATCGGCTCCTTCTATTAGGGGATATGTGTTCGTTGAGTTGTCTCTGAGGTTTACGGTCGTATAAGGAAATATTTTATTTACCGAAATTGTATTATCTATGCTAAAGATAGCACCCCATTGCCAATCGTAGTACAGTCCTGTTCCTACCGATTGTGGCGAACTTCCTGATATCCTTGAATAAAGTCTCCCTTCGTTATTGGGGTCAACATAACCCGTGGCTGAGGGCCCAAATGAGAGCTTTATGGTCTGGGGTTGAAAAATGGTATTCGTACAGTCAAGCACTACAGTTATTTCCTTTGTTTTTTCCGGACTTTCTGCCGTTAAAAGACCAAAGTCGATATCGGGACTAACGTGATTAAATGTCGTCAATTGTGTTTCACAAGTCGATGCTGCCACCTTTGCGCTTAAATGATAGACTGCCGTCGCGACCGTTTCAGCAGAGCTCACTCCCGGGATGAGACAGAACAACCCCAACGTCAGCCGAATAATAGGGAATATGGATAACTTCATTGTGCCCCCTTTTCTCAGTTATACCGCACTTCAATCGTCACGGTTCCCTTGACGTCCATCCCACCCGTAACATCCCTCATTGATTTATTAGGCATTAATGTGGGCCATGCATTCAGTCGAATAACTTTTACGTTACTTGGGTTAACTTCAGACACATTAATCATCATTCCATTGGTGGGGGTCATGCTTGGATTTAATTGCGTGCTGTCGGTATTATCGTTATTAAATTGAACCGCAAATCCCATCGCTGAATTCGTTGTATCCGTTGTGTACATCACATGAGAAGGCTCATCATATTGAGGATTTGTGGCGGTAATGGTTAGCCTCGGCTGATAGATATCACCATCACAGTTCATATTGAAACCAAATGTCTTCATGCTTTTTGTGTAACCCGTAACATTGTATGTATCGAGCGCACCATCCCATGTCAGTGTAAAATCGCCAAATTGACCCACAAATGAACCTGAGCCTCCTCTGGTTTCAGAGCTTAACCAACAGGTATTTGCCGTAATGGTATAATCATACGGAATAGTAATGGTTAACGCGCTGGCGTCACGACTCAATCCAACCATCAATAAAAGTGCCAGACTTGCCCCCGTGAGCAGTGACCAATAAGTTTGATGTTCACTCACATCCGTTTTAGTTCGGTTATCTTCATTTATTTTCATCGCACAATGACTCCCTATTTTCTGTTATTTCTCGAGGGTATAGTTGCGATTAGCGCCGTAATCATCGACTGCAGTCACGGTGATGGGTAGTGTCACCGTTTTACCTAACGAAACTTCAGCATACGGCGCTAATGTATTCAATGCTTCTGTTGACTGAGCAGACGTCGGTATCACCGGTGCTTTATCTGAAGTTCCTGCATACAATTTCATCACAGCAAAATAATAAGGGGTCGGGTTAACCAACACACTGTTCCCTCTCCGTTGCTCAAGACGCAACTGTTTTTCTGCATCGGGTCGACCTGCTTTCAGTGCTTCAGGACGATACAGCAGTTTAACTTGCGTGTTCATCGCCAGCGATAAGACATTATTTCCCGTTTTCGGGGCGGGTGGAATTTCCTGCACATTTAGGCGAAATAAACTTTCTTTATCTTTAGGTAAGACGCTATCATTCACATTCAGCACGCGAACAACTTGCTTTTGTTCACCGTCTACCTTAAAAAAGGTGGGAGCGGGTATCAGTGTTACGGTATCTGTCGGCAAAGAGACATTGTCAATCCAGACCTGACCACCCCACATATCGGCTGCATGATTCGTAACTTCAAATGAGCTGTTTTTACTTCCACCTTCGTAAATAAACCGGGTTCCGTTGAGAGTAAATGCCGCCATAGATTGACTGCTAATCAGAAGCCCCACTAACAGGAAGCCCAGTTTTCGATATATCGTCATTATTTGTCCTTATCGTGTTCTCGATGGTGTGTTATCAGTGATGTTTTATGTGTTATCTACCGTCGTTTCAGATGAATTTGCGCATGCTCATTATTGGTAAGTGATATCGATATTTAGGGTTGCCTGCCAAAGACCCGGGGCTATCATCTCATTGCGTATATCACCAACCGGAATTACCATCTGCACCCCCAAGGGCAAACGATAATTCCCTGGAAACAGGGGCGTCATATTCACGCAAGACTGTCCGAGATATCGGTCACAATCCGTTTGGCTTTTCGCTAAAACAGGGGTAAATGATACCCATTGATGACCGTTATCACTGTCAACCAAAAATAAATCCGGTCCCGCTGTGTTTTCTGGCCGCCGAGAGCCAATGGCTTTATCATTGTCACTGCCGTAATCACCACTGCGTGTATAGGTTGGCGTCACCGACATCGACAGGGTCAGCCAGGATTCGGGTTCAGATGAACAATTCACACCAATATTGAGTGGCGTCACCGCACTTAGCCATTCATCAGAGCCTATCGTCGTGGGGTTTATCGTGGGCAGTTGTACTACACCTCCATCGGTGGTGAGAATGTTACACGTGGCGCGCGTCACTCGAGATTTCAATGTCAATATTGTACTCGCTGTTCCTGCTGCCATTGCCTGCTGGATTAACAACGTGATGGCGCCACCTAACATCAATACCACCAACCCCATGGCTAATATCGTTACCCACAAGAGACAAAAATCACTTTGGGTGCGTTTTTTTTCCAAACGCCCATTTTGTAGGTCATGTGGACGATGTTGGCTATTTTGTAAAGACTCGTTATTCACAATGTACCTCCGTCAAATTTCCTGCATCCGATTTTACGCCCGTCATATTCACTCGGCACTGTGTACCCTGTGGAGTCATTACGGTCAGAAAATCAGGCTCAGTCAACAAATTAGCCAACAAAACACCGCCTTGGGTGATAAACCCTGCATCTAATCCGTTTGAGGTCAACACCGTACTGCCTTGAGGAAGCGGTTTTCTATCAAAACCCGTCATTTTTAATACATACCGCTTCACCTGTGTATAACCAAACTCTCGGTACACAATCGCCTGACGCGTCGGAACAACACTGAATACCGTGTCTAATAGGTCAATATTATCTGGGACGTTATCCGGGTTAATACGGATATCATTTCGACTGTACTCCGATAAAGGAAGTGCCGTTACCCCTCGGTAACTTGTGGGGCGAGAGCCATTAAATGTCACGCCGGGGATATCTTTAATTTTCACCACCGCCACCGTCGCATTTTGTTCACGAGTAAACATCAAGCCCGTTTCGGTCGTTCCCAACACCGCCCCAGAAGCACTCAGTGAACTCGAGGTCTGGCTCCCTCCATAACGGTAATGAGCTTGAGTCAGAGCCCCCCCCAGTTGCAATGCATCCATCGCATATCCTGCAGATACAGAAATATTGCGGTTATCGCGCCCTACACTGGCATTGACGTTATAGTTCATGTTCTCAGTCGGATTACCTGACACGGATGTGTTCATTTGCGTGCCTCTGTTACGGTAATAATTAATGCCTGTTGAGCTGAACTGCTGCTTACCTGCGATATCAAACGGAATACTGACATTCATTGAAAGACTGTAGTCATTGGGTGACCAAGGGGTGTGACTGTAACTGGCATACAACCCAACCGCTGCCCCCCCTACACTCGTGTTGAAGGAGGTATTCACCCCACTGTCATTACTACTGCGGTTCCGGTAACTTTGTGTCCATCCAGAGAAATTGAGGTATGAGCTCCCGATACCATGACTAATCGTTGCTTCATAGCGTTCCTTACGATTTTCATTTAGCCAAACCTGACGCGGATTGAAACTGGCAAAGTCCACATATTTTTCCCCCGTGTAGCGCCACGTTAGAAGGTGGAGATTCGTTTTTTCTCCCAGACTTTTGGCGTATTTTATCGTGGCACTGAGCCCCGTTTGTGGACCGGATGCCAATCTCCCTCCGCTGTAGCTATTCCACAACCAATCATTACGTGCATTTTGTATTTGCTCTTGTGGATCATCTGTATGCGCAGACAATCGAAGTGAATACGGCTCATGGTTATCAAACACACTGCGAGAGAGGTTAACACTGCCTTCTAATGCCCCCCATTTACCCATATTGCGACTGAGCCCAACGCCTACCCCTTGATATTGTCGATGTAATATACCCGATAAATTTAATGTTGCCGGTTCAAAACCATAGTCTAAACTACCTGCAACAAATACCCCTTTGGCTTGGCTGTCATCACTACGCGTACCGACTGACAAGTTGTAATTAAAATCATGGGCTCTTAATAAAGTAGGGAGTGTAGTTACCGGGTAGACTCGTGTTGTTTGACTCCCATCTTCTTCTTCCACCGTCACGGTAATATCGCCATTACCAATGGGTGAAATGTCTTTCAGTGCATACTCACCGGGAGGAACTACCTGAGAGGATAGGGTATATCCGCCTTGCGCTACCGTAATACGCGCATTACTATTTGCCACGCCAGAAATAATGGGCGCGTACCCGCGTGTAGACCACGGTATCATGCTGTTATCCGAACGCAACGAGGCACCATAGAAACCAAAATCCGACATCAATGTACTGCGAGTGCGCGTTTTCCCGAGCTCTAAATTACCCCGTAAAGGCGCAACCACTGTAGATACCATCGCTTGTGGTGATTCAAAGCCGCGTCCTGAAACCCCATAGGTGCTGCCACTGAGCACCCAACGACCGACATTCGCATTGAGGTCAATGTTGCCGTAATACACCGCTTCTCTTTGTTGACTTTTACTGACGTTGGTGTTGTAACGAAGCTTTAAACCTGCGATGCCATAATCCCAATCATCACCGGGCTCTAACGGCAGTAGCGTCACTTGCGGTTCACTGATGTATAACGTTTGAGTCCCGTAATCAAAACGAACCGATGCCGCAGGATATTCACCAATGCGGTAACAGTCTCTATCACGGTTATATTGAGTTTTAAACATGTCTAAGTTTAGCAATAGGTGTGCTTGGTTCAACCAATCTGGTGTTAAACACAGCGTTTTTGCATCTTCAGCGCTAATCGTCAACATCTGGCGCGATAACTGCTGATGATTGAAGATGACATCAACAACATACTGCCCTGATGGAAACTGAGTGCCTTCTTGCAAAATGGCAGGGACATGTTGTTTGTCAGTACCGTGGATAAAATTAAGGTTCAGTTCAGTTGCGTCTGCCGTCTGGGATAGAGCAAGATACCCGGAAATGAAAGACAAGCAAAGTAAGCGAGTGAGTGTATTGAGCTTAAATCCTATAAAGGGAAATTGCCGGCTATCACCAGAGCATGCTGATTTAGTGGAAAACACCAATGCATGGTAAGTCCTGTTACTAATATTGATGTTATTAATCCTCGCCATTGATAAGTAGGAACTGTTTTTATTCCTGCCTTTTCGCATAATAATTCCCCTGAATTTACCACTCAACAGCTTCGGAATACGCCATTATCTAAGTTATTTAATGGTCAACGAATACTGATTAAAGTTATTAATTGCGTCTTGTTGCTTATTTTAATTTTTAACCACGTTGGTTATTTTTGGCGCCAGGCTCGACTTTAATCTCTCACTATTTATTTTTCCTTTGAAAATTTAATAAACTGGCTAAGAAGAAATAAATAGGAATTAAAAATATTTAATCTATTGAGTTAATAAATAAAAGCAAATAGATTCAATCGGTTACCCTGTTGTAAATATGTACTAAAAAATACAGCGCTGCTATCAAAAATAATGATGCCTATATCGATATAAACATATTTATATCGATAGCCTCCCCGCAAAACCAAGAAGGCTTTTTATTTATCTCTCTTTTTCTACTTCAATTATTTTTAATTCACTGTTTTTATTTTATTTAATAAATTAAAAACAGTGATTAATAGTAGGCAACGGTGTAAGTGACCATTGAACCAACAGTACCTGCAGTAGGTGTCACACCTGCGTCGCGTACTAACTGAGCGGTATAATCGAATGAACCGTTAAGTGCACCGTTAGTAACTGAATATTTGACCGTATTTAATCCCCCTCTGATAACATCATTCGCATGAACATCTGATGCGCCATCAAGAGCGTTACCTGTTGTCTGAGGTTTCAACTCAATATGAACCCCGGTCGCGGTGCCGGTATTCGCAAGACCTGCCTGGATTAAGTTAGGAGAACTCCAGGTAATATCTGCTTTAGTTTGAGTACAAGATGCTGTATTAATGGGTGATAATTTAAAAGCCACTGCAACGGGAAGTGCAGTTGTGGTGTCGGGAGCAACATTCCCTAACTGGATTTCAGGGGTGACGACACCTGCTGACGAAACCGCCTGCACATCACAGGTAGACGATGTTACTGCACCGGTAAAGACGAGCGTGCTTGCCATTGATGATGCAGATAACGCCATCACTGAACAGGCTACGACCGCCAAAGCTACTTTTTTTACTGTAAAACTCATATTTTATTATCCTTATTTATTGAATGATTAACGTACTGAAAATGAATTTAAAAATTACGCCTACCGCACCTATCACGAATATAATTGCTCTATCGAACCCGCTTATTCAATTAAGGTTAGTGGTAGAAATTTCCTTACCCTAATCATACGGATCTTAATCTTGGTCACATTTACTATCAAATTGATTATTTGCGATCTTTATGTCCAATCAAAAACAAGAAAAAAAGGATTTAATCTCTATTTTGTTTTTAAGTTAAGAATTAAACACCTTGAAAAAATATATTGGTTAAAATAAAAGATCGTAAAAATGATAAAAATTATTATTTGATAAAATGTGAAACAAAAGACGTCATAACTTATGAAATAATTAAATTAAATAATGTTTACAATAAAGAGCTCGCAATCTCGACAAAATAACTTATAAACTAAAAGAAAAATAAATTAACACAATAATATCAATATATTATGTTGATTATAAATTATGAAAATAAGAAATTAATTGCATAAAGAAAGTTATTTAATGGTTGTTTTTAGCCAATGGGGGAATGATATATATCAAACTATTTAAACAAAAAACCATATTGCGAATAAAATAGGAAACAATACGAAATTTTATTTATTTCTTATTTTTATTGACTCTTTTTAATTTATTTTGCGTAATAACCAATATGGAAATCAATTTATTTATATCCAGTTTAATATTCATATAATGTCAATAAATTAAAATAATGCTTAGAAATAAGTATGTTTATTCATTTTAACTCGAATAGTGAAATGAAAAAAATAGGGGAAAGCCTTTCTATGATGGCTAAAATATAAGTATAAACACTTACCGTGAAGACCGATGAAAATCCGTGTTCTATGAGTAGATTTAATCATCAGCATTCCTCTTTCATAACGTAGGATTGATACCTTGTTATGCCTTTTGCATTTTAGAGATAAGGAGTTGCCATGACCGCAGAAACACTCAAACCCAATCAACTGATTTCTTATGAACAGCTTTTAGAATTCCTCGAGCAACGAGGTGTGTTAGATCAACCGTTCACTACCAAGTCAGTTGCTTTACATTTTTGTATTTCCGTCTACAAAGCTCGCTATTGTTTGGGTGTTCTTCATCTACAGGGATTGATTAAACGCAGTAAACCCCATCAAGGTCAGAAGATTAGTTGGATATTACCCTAAAATACCTTCAATTCGGCATAACAAATTAAACAGAAAAAGTGAGTCAAAGGTAAATGTAAACAACACTAACATAAACATTTCACCTTTATTAAAAAATCAAAAAAACAATATTTTATTAAATTCATTATTTTTAGTATTGCTTCAGGGATACACCATTATGCATAACCAACATCGGATTAACGTCAAAAGTATCACCGATATTCCACTTTGCCAGCAAACACTGACTGACTATCTTGCTTTTCATCAGGTCAATGTCACCGCACTTAACCCACTTTTTAAAGGCTCGATTTGTGTTGATACCTTTACTTCTTTACCTTTTATTCAAGCAGTTAAACTGGATATGTTTACCCATACCACGCATTTCATTCATGCGGATTGCGCCTCACATTGCCAACAACATTGCGTGCTCATTCATTCGTTATCCAGCTTGATTGTCAATGCGCAAAAGAAAGATATCCATCTTCCTGCAGGCAGTTATATGCTCATTCCTGCTTGGGAGCCTTTCACGTTAAAGAGTCTATCTCATCATTATGGGCTGATTTTTAATCTTGATATTCATGAGACAGGATTGAAACGCCAGTCCTTGTCAGAACTGTTTTGGAAAGTCGGCAACCATTTACGTTATGGTAATATGGTCAATAATTTACTCTGTGATTATTATGCCCCCCTGAGCGATACCTGTTACAAGCAATTACTTAATGGCATAAAAACACTGCTTACCTTACAAAGTGAGCAAGTCGCCTGTCCGTGTAATTTTAACAAAACAAATTTTATTCCCAATTTTGATATTTGTGCTATTGCCCACCTGATACGCCAGAATATGGCTAATCCCCATTACAGTATCAACGAGTTAGCCAACCACTACGGTATGACAATACGCATGTTGCAGTACAAACTTGCTCGCTATCAGCTGTCTTTCTCCGAATTACTGGCTTCTGCTCGTTGTGAATTACTGGCGATGACCATCCGGAATATGCCAGATACTGATTTGGATGTTTTAGTCAAGAGTTGTGGGTTCGCCAACCTACGTATGGCAAATCGACAATTTAAAAAGCTACGTAATCAAACGCTAATGCAATTTCAAGCTCAAGAGCAAGGTCATTTTCATAATACGCAATTAAACCCATTGGAGAGAGCAGAATGACATCATTTCCCAAACAGCAACAAATAAAAAACGAGCTATCCTATGGTCATACTCCTAACCGAACTGAAATGACTAAAAACGATATTGACTTTATTATTGGGCAACAGCTAAAAAAATTACGTTCAGAGCAAGGTATTAATGGCTCGCAACTGGGTAAGATACTAGATATCAGCCAGCAACAGGTTTCACGTTATGAAAATGGCGTCACCACATTGTCTATCGATGCTATTGTCACAATATGTCTTTGTTTTAATCTCTCACTCAAGGAGTTTTTAGCACCGCTGATGGCGTTAACGGAAAACGAAAACGAGTCGATTGAAACGCTCCCGCTGTCATCTCCGATTAATTTAGATATTGTGCCGGACTCAGAGCGTTCTTTTATCTACCCACCACAAGACGAGAGCATGGTGATGGATAAGCGAAAAAGACGATAACAAGGGCGTACAGTTTCAGAAAAAGCGATGAAAGCTCAAAAAAATTCAAGAAAAAACTTCTCTACTGCATATCGAATAACGACAAGAGCGGGGGAATGTTTTGCCCCTACGAGCTTGATTTAAGATTTTTGTTTTATACCCGAGATTATGATGAGCATCAATGCTCATCATGTTTGACCGCTGACTAAAATCAGAAAAATGCATTGTCAACCGGACTCGGGCTTTTACACAATATTATACTCAGGAAGAATAATAAGTTGCATTGATACCGAACGTTAAACCACATCACCTAGCTTGATGACGCCGACTGCCGACTTCATATTAATCTCATTAAAAAATAACATCAGATGACTTTTATCATATATATGTAATCAATGCATTGGCATTAACCCCATAAAGTAATCCACTGCAAGCAATATCCACCATCAATGCCAACGTTTTCTTTTTAATATTCATAATGTTTCCTAAGGTTAGTGTGTATGGGTGTTTGGATTTAGATATCCATACCATTTAAATCTGAAAACCCATTCAAATAGTTAATTTCTTGGATTGGTTGTTCATTGGCTGTAGAGCTAAAATCACCCGCCAATATATTTTTATTGATGTTGAAATATTATCAAAGCCTGTCTCTGTATCGCCAATTGCAGCATCTAGAATATGTCTTACTTGATCGATACGAATAGTGGGATCTATTTGCCAATCAAGGTGTGTTCCCATAATAATAATCGGTGAATCAAACCCCGGTTTAGTAATTTGCGATAATAAAACAATACGTTGTTCTGCATTACCTGAAGGCAAATTAACGACCTGTGATTTATCAATTTTGTATTTTGATAAAATGCCAACACCATATTGCCCACCATCAAAATCGAGCGCCTTACCAAAAGCAAACTGCATATTATTGGCTTTTGCTAACTCTTCAAGCTGGTTAATATTTTTACTACGTGCGGTTTTATTATCAACTTCAGTGACAACAATAACATCAGCATCGATATTTTTGATTGCTTGGTTGAGCTTATCAAAATTGGTGACATCCACTGAAACTTCATTTTTACCAATATTATAGGTAGCTACTTTTAGTGTTGGTTTATTATTTTGATACACCTTATTGTACAGCAAGGATTTCTGAGCCTGTGGTGTTTGCTACTGCCATTGATGACAATAATACACCAGTGCTGACTAGGATAGATATTCCACTCTTTTTCATAATTTCCCCGAAAAATAAACAGAATGCTAATGGATAATCAACAATAAACTATCACACTGAAAATATGACGCAGTGATACAATCCACAAAGTTATTTCGAGATGCAAAAAATCAATCTAATATTAAATTTTTATCTTTTACCCATAAAAAATGCCTGATAAATATCAGGCATTAGTCACTCAATTTAAATAAATGAGGTCTTAAAGCGGATCCACTTTTAAGCAAGAGACTGCATGGCGGAAGCTCCCTTCTAGTAAAGGACGTGTTTTTGCACATTCTTCATCAGCCATCGGACAACGTGTACGGAATATACAGCCTGATGGTGGATTAATCGGAGAAGGTAATTCCCCCTCTAATAAATCAATATGCTTGTTACGCTCTTTATCGGGATCAGGAATAGGCACTGCTGACATCAACGCTTTAGTATAAGGGTGTAATGGATGATGATAAACTTCATCATAAGTCCCTAATTCCACCGCATGTCCTAAATACATCACCAACACACGATCTGAAATATGTTTTACCACTGCCAGATCGTGCGCAATAAAGATTAACGATAATCCCATCTCTTTTTGAATATCTTTCAGCAAGTTAACCACTTGAGCCTGAATTGATACGTCTAATGCTGAAACGGGTTCATCACAAATTACTAATTTAGGCTCTAGAATTAACGCGCGAGCAATGCCGATACGTTGGCATTGTCCACCTGAGAATTCGTGTGGGTAACGGTTGATTAAGTTTGGCAATAATCCGACTCGCATCATCATTGCTTTCACTTTTTCAACAATTTCAGCCTGTTTCATTTTAGGATGATAAGTTTTAAGCGGTTCGGCTATGATATCGCCAATCGTCATTCTTGGGTTTAGAGAAGCCAGCGGATCTTGGAAAATCATCTGGATATCTTGGCGAATATCGCGCCATTGTTTATTTCCCATTCCCAGTAAATCATTACCTAACCAAGTGACTGTACCGCCAGAGGCTTTGACTAATCCAATAATGGCTCGAGCAAATGTCGATTTACCACAACCAGATTCACCAACAACGCCGAGTGTTTCACCTTCATATAAACGCAGTGTGACACCATCAACGGCTTTGAGGCTTTTTTTAGGTTGCCAAAACCACTGTTTATTATCTTGAACATCGAAATAAACTTTTAAGTCATTCACTTCAAGAATAACTTTTCTATCTTGTAATATGGCTTGAGTCATACCAATTCCTCCACCGCTTTAAAACAGGCACGTAATCGCCCTTGTGCAAATTGCTCTAATTGAGGTTCGCTCGTTAAGCATTGCTCTGTTGCATATTGGCAACGAGGTTGGAATGGACAGCCTTTTGGCAAACGTAATAAATTAGGCGGATTACCCGGAATGGTAGCGAGTCGCTCATCTTCACCGTCTAAGCGAGGAACAGCCTGTAACAAGCCGATAGAGTATGGATGTGAAGGTTGATAGAAAATATCACGCGCTTTACCGTACTCCATAGTACGCCCTGCATACATCACCAATACTTTATCGCAAATACCCGCAACCACGCCCAAGTCATGGGTGATCATAATAATCGCGGTATTTAAATCATTCTTAAGCTCATTGAGTAAGGTCATGATTTGTGCTTGAACCGTCACATCAAGTGCCGTTGTTGGTTCATCTGCAATTAAAAGTTTTGGCTTACAAAGCAATGCCATCGCAATCATGACACGTTGGCGCATACCACCTGAAAACTCATGAGGATACATACTCATACGTTTATGCGCTTCAGGCATTTTTACCGCATCTAACATACGCACAGATTCTGCATAAGCATCATTTTTGCTCATGCCTTTATGCAACATTAATACTTCAATAAGCTGTGCGCCGACTTTCATATAGGGATTTAATGAAGTCATTGGATCTTGGAATATCATGGATATTTCTTCAGCGCGCATTTTATTTAATTCACTTTGGCGAAGATTTAAGATCTCACGACCATTAAAATTTGCGCTACCTGCTGTACGACCATTTTTCGCTAATAATCCCATCAATGCGAATGCGGTTTGGGATTTACCTGAACCCGATTCACCGACGATCCCTAGGGTTTCACCTGCGGCTAATTCAAAGTTGAGTTTATTAACGGCAGTAACATCACCATCTGGTGTACCAAAAGTCACACAGAGATCTTTAACACTTAATAACGACTTGCTTGTTGAATTTGTCATTTTGTTCTCCTTAACGATCTTTCGGGTCTAATGCGTCACGTAAGCCATCACCGATAAAGTTAAAGCAAAACAGTGTGACAACTAAGAACGAAGCCGGGAAAAGTAACAACCAAGGAGAAACTTCCATTGAGTTTGCACCATCACTTAATAGTGCGCCCCAACTACTTAATGGCTCTTGTGTTCCTAAACCTAAGAAGCTTAAGAAGGATTCAAATAAAATCATACTAGGCACTAATAGAGAGGCATAAACCACCACCACACCTAATACGTTAGGCACGATATGTCTTAACACAATATTCCGTGATGACACACCACAGACTAATGCGGCTTCAATAAACTCTTTACGTTTTAGACTTAAGGTCTGCCCTCTTACAATACGCGCCATATCCAGCCAAGATACCATCCCGATCGCAACGAAAATCAGTAAGATATTTTGACCAAAAAATGTCACTAATAAGATAACAAAGAACATAAATGGGAATGAGTTTAAGATTTCCAGTAAACGCATCATCACAGAGTCAACACGTCCACCAATATAGCCTGCCATTGCGCCATACAGCGTACCAACAATAACAGCAACAAAAGCGGCAGCAATACCAACCATTAATGAAATACGCCCACCAATCGCAACACGGACTAATAAGTCACGCCCAGATGAGTCAGTGCCAAAATAGTGAGAGGAGGCAAAATCAGGTGCCATTGACATCATTTCCCAATCTGTATCGTCATAAACAAAGGGCGATAACATTGGGGCAAAAATAACAAATAATAAAATAAAGAAAAGTAATACAAGACTCGTGATAGCCGCTTTATTGTGCATAAAACGACGACGAGCGTCTTGCCATAAACTACGGCCTTCAATATCTAGCTGCTCCGAGAAATTCCCCAGAGCTTCGCTGTTTTCCTTCAGTGATAACATAACGCGCTCCAGTGTCTATTAATAACGAATTTTCGGATCAATAACGGCATATAAAATATCGACAATCGCATTAAAGAAAATCGTTAATGCACCTACGATAATGGTTAAGCTTAATACTAATGAGTAATCACGGTTTAAAGCACCATTAACAAATAATTGTCCGATACCTGGCAATCCAAAGATGGTTTCAATAACCATTGAGCCCGTAATAATACCGACGAATGCAGGCCCCATATAAGAGATAACAGGTAGCAACGCAGGTTTTAAAGCATGACGCAGTACAATTCTTTTCATCGGCAAGCCTTTCGCTTTTGCCGTTCTGATAAAGTTTGAATGTAACACTTCAATCATTGAACTACGGGTAATACGTGAAATACTGGCGATATAAGAAAGCGACAGCGCAATCATCGGTAGCAGCATATATTGCACCGCACCGCCATTCCAACCACCAGCCGGTAGCCACCTTAGCGAGATAGCGAAAATAAGAACTAGCAGTGGTGCGACAACGAAACTCGGTATTACAACCCCCGTCATGGCAAAAGTCATGACGGTATAATCCCATTTGGTGTTTTGATTCAGTGCGGCTATTACGCCTGCCCCCACACCTAAAATGACAGCAAAAATAAATGCCGACAGCCCTAATTTAGCTGAAACAGGGAATGCTTTACCGACTAAGGTGTTTACACTGTAGTCTTTATATTTAAAAGAAGGCCCTAAATCCCCTTTCGACAATTGAATTAAATAATCGAAGTATTGTTTATAAATGGGATCGTTTAAGTGATATTTCGCTTCAATGTTTGCCATAACCTCCGGTGGAAGTTTCCTTTCACCTGTAAAAGGGCTACCGGGTGCTAAGCGCATCATAAAAAACGAAATCGTTATTAGAATAAATAGAGTCGGTATCGCTTCTAAAAAGCGACGAAAAATAAATTTGAGCATTGCCCGTTCCTATAACACAAACCTATTCAGGCGTGACGATAAAAAGACCTTGCCTTAAAAAAGACAAGGTCTCGCCCGATTACTTAGCAATAATATACAAGTCTTTAGTATGTAAATTATCTAATGGATCTTTACCTGAATAACCACCCACATAAGGTTTAACTAAACGGGTGTTTACATAGTAGTAAAGTGGAACAATGGCCGAATCTTTATCTAATACGCCTTCAGCTTTTTGATAAATAGCGGCACGTTCGTCATCAGTTTTCACACGTAAAGACTCTTTGATCAATGCGTCAAATTCTGTGTTTTTATAGTGAACGGTGTTGTTACTGCTGTAAGACAACATCATGTTCAGGAATGAAGAAGGTTCGTTATAATCCGCACACCAGCCCGCACGTGCGACATCATAAGTTCCTTGGTGACGTGTATCTAAGAAAGTTTTCCACTCTTGGTTTTCAAGAGATACATCTGCACCTAAGTTTTTCTTCCAAATTGAAGAGGCAGCAATGGCCACTTTTTTGTGAAGATCAGAAGTGTTGTACAGCAGTTTAAATTTCAGTGGATTGGCTTTGTTATAGCCCGCCTCTTCTAACAATTGACGTGCTTTTTCATTACGTTGTTCTTGAGTCCAAGTCGCAAACCACTCTGGTTTACTCTCTTTAATGCCATCAGTGAATGGAGGGGTAAAGCCGTAAGCTGGAATATCACCTTGGTTTTTCACTTTATAAGTGATGATATCTCTATCCATTGAAAGCTTAAGTGCTTCACGAACACGTGGATCGTTAAACGGTGCTTTCTCATTATTAATTTCATAATAATAAGTACATAAATATGGGCTTATACGCAATTCATCTGGGATCTCTTTTTTCAGCTTTTGGAAAAATTCGATCGGTAAATTGCTGTATGTCATGTCAATTTCACCCGCACGATAGCGGTTTACATCGGTGACTTCTGATGAGATAGGCAGGAACGTGACCTTATCAATAACGGTACTTTTGTTATCCCAATAAGTTGGGCTGCGCTCTAAAACAATACGTTCGTTGACTGTCCAGTCTTTTAAATCATAAGCACCATTGCCGACGAAGTTAGCAGGTTGCGTCCATTTTTCGCCAAATTTTTCAATGACTCTTTGGTTTACTGGCGACATGGAGGAGTGAGCTAATAATTTTGGTAAATAAGGCACCGCTTCAGATAAAGTGACTTCTAATGTGTTGTTATCTAATGCCTTAACACCTAATTCTGTGGCTTTTTTCTTACCGGCAATAATATCGTCGATATTTACAATATGCGCATATTGCAGATAGCTTTCATAAGGAGATGCCGTATTAGGATCAGCTAAACGTTGCCAGCTATAGACGAAATCTTGTGCTGTAACAGGTTCACCATTTGACCATTTAGCGCCTTCACGAATTTTGAATGTCCAAACGGTAAAGTCTTTATTTTCCCAGCTAGTTGCAGAGCCCGGTAAAATCTCACCATCTGGACCAACAATTGTCACACCTTCGAAAAGATCACGCGCTAATGCAGATTCAGGAACACCTTCGATTTTATGAGGATCAAGCGATTGTGGTTCAGAGCCGTTATTACGTACAAGCACTTGTTTTTCAGCTAGTTTCACTCCGTCTGGAACAATAGCAGCATTAGCTGTTAATGCTGATAATCCAAAGATTGCGCTTATAGCAATCGCCAACGCACTCTTTTTAGTTAAATTACTCATCTTATAAAATACTCCCAGTTAGTGAGTTGGTTGTTTGACAACCATTCTGTGATGTTCAGTTGTGTTTTAGAACGGTTTACACAACTTATTGTTTTTACAAAAAATAAATCAATCTTGCTTATTTGCCATCTGTGCTTAATTGCTTGATAGCCTTATAATTTTTTTATGCCGCTAGCTTTTTTGTGTAGCTTTTTATTGTGTTACTACTTTTTAAGTAACTTTTAATAAGTTAAATCACACATAACTATAGAATATCGATAATTTACCAGTTTTAGTTATCTGCCTTTATAAAATAGCGCTTTAAGTCCGTATAATCAAAGGGGTCTTTACCTGTAAATCCACCTACTTTTGGACTAACTAATCTAACACTGACACGATAATAAACAGGCACTATCGCCGAATCCTTGTCTAGCAAGGCTTCAGCACGTTGATAGAGTTGATGCCTAGCCCCTTTATCCACTGCGATTAAGGCATTATTTAATGCATCGTCGTAATCTTTATTTTCATAAAAAACGGTATTTAGACTGCTTGTGGAAAGAAATGAATTCAAAAATGAGGTAGGTTCATTGTAATCTGCGCACCATGTTGCTCTTGCAACTTGGTAATTTCCTTGATTACGGTTTTCTAATGCCGTTTTCCATTCTTGATTTTGCAACGTTACATTTGCACCAATACTTTTTTTCCACATTGATGCTGCCGCTATTGCCTGCTGTTTATTTTGATCTGAAGTATTGTAGAGCAATGTAAAAGTCAGAGGATTTTTCCCATCAAACCCCGCTTCTTTTAATAATTCACGCGCCCTTTCATTACGTTGTTGTTGCGTCCAATAAGCCCATTTAGGAGCTTTAAAATTACCGTTACCAATAAAAGAAGGTGTAAAAGAATAAGCAGGTATTTGTCCTTGCCCCATTATTTTTTCGGCAATCACTTCTCTATCAAGAGTAAGCTTTACCGCTTCTCGAACTCGCGGATCATCAAAAGGCGCTTTTTTATTATTTAATTCATAATAGAAAGTACATAAATACGGTGTGACATGTAAATTCTCTGGTTGTTCTTGCTTCATTTTTTTATAAAGAACAGGAGGAATTGCGCTATTAGTGATATCGATTTCACCACTACGATAGCGATTAACATCACTGGTTTCTGAGCTTATTGGTAAAAATATGGCTTGTTCAATAATGGTATTTTTATTATCCCAATAAAGTGGATTACGCTTTAAAGTCACCTTTTCATTCACAACCCAATTTTCAATAACATAAGCACCATTGCCAACAAAGTTTTCAGGACGAGTCCAATTTACGCCATATTTTTCAACAATCTCTTTTTTAACGGGCTTTAATGGTGTGTGACTCACCATATCGATTAAATAAGGAATTGGCTTGGTTAAATTAACTTGCAAAGTGTGAGGATCAATCGCTTTCACACCTAATGTTTCAGGGGATTTTTTGCCACTAAGAATATCTGCAATATTTTCAACATAAGCATATTCGAGGTAGCTGGCATAAGGTGAACCTGTTTTAGGATCTACCACTCGACGCCAGCTATAAACAAAATCTTCAGCAGTAACTGGGGAACCATCACTCCACTTTGCATCTTCTCGCAAATAGAATGTCCACACCTTGTTATCATCAGTTTCCCAGCGTTGTGCAACGCCTGGCATACTTTCACCATTCGGCCCAACATAAGTCAGACCTTCTAATAAATTTAAAATAATATTAGTTTCTGGTGCACCTTCTACTTTATGTGGATCAAGTGATGAAACTTCAGTTCCGTTATTAATCACAATATTCTGCTGTTTCGCCAGAATAGTACCTTCAGGAAGAGTGACGGCATGAGAAAAAAAGGAGGTTAAGACAAGTGACATAATACTGAGCGGAAACACTGTTTTTAACGTAACTTTATTTTTCATGGGTACCTCTCCTAATAAACAATAATTTATAGCGGGGTCGATCAATTAACGATAAGTATCGTTGTTAAATTTTGATTGTAATATTTATGGCTCTTAGATATTTGCTGATATTAACGAGATAAAAATGATAACAACACACTTCTTTTTTACACTTATCGTAAATTTTGTCAATTAATGCGGTATTCTTATCACTTAACTTTATTGAGCCCTCTAGCGTTCTATCTTGAGAAAATAAAAAGTACATATCAAGAGAGGCAAAACAACAAATAAACATTAAATTAACATCATGCAAGTTTTATAGATAGAAAACCTACTTAGCTCACAAAATTAATATAATTAGGATGGCTTTTAACTGACTTGCAGAACTTTATGATGCTTTATTTGTAAAGAGTTTCTCTTTGAAATTAATTACAAATAACAATAAATTCATCTTTAGGCTGAATAACAATTCTAATCTAAAAATATTTATAGATTATTAAATATTCACTTTTATTGTTTATTTTTAAAATTTAATCTAAATGTTTAATGGAAATAAAAATAAAAAAATTTTCATTTATATTTCTATGAGTTAGATAAAAACCTCTTTAATATACATCTCGAATATTAAAGAGGTTTTTTATTTTAAAATAATAACTTCAATTTTTTTCAGCTATTGAGCCGACTTTGATTGAAACCATTGTAGCTTCTCATTCAATGAGACGACCTCTCCCACGATAATCAGTGCTGGGCTTTCCATTGTTTCTGCCATCTCTGCCAGTTGACGTAATTGACCAACAATCACTTTTTGTGTTGTTAACGTCCCCTTTTCGATAATGGCGACAGGCATAGTCGCGCACATGTTTTGGCTAAGTAGCATTTGCTGAATATAATGGGCTTTACTTAATCCCATATAAAACACTAAGGTCTGATTTTTTTGTGCAATACATTGCCACTGTGCTTCATTTAATCCTTTCCCATGCCCCGTAATAAAGCGAACACTTTGTGCATAATCTCGATGCGTTAAAGGAATACCCGCATAAGTCGTGCAACCTGATGCAGCCGTAATTCCGGGGATCACAGAAAATGGGATCTGATGTTCAATCAAAGCTTCTAGTTCTTCACTGCCTCGGCCAAAAATAAAGGGATCGCCCCCTTTTAATCTCACCACTCGTTTTCCTGCCATGGCTTCTTTGATTAAGATTTGATTGATTTCGTCTTGAGGAACGCAGTGAAATCCCGCTTGCTTACCAACATAAATACGTTGTGCATCTCTACGAACTAATGCCATTACTTCATCAGACACTAGTCTATCGTAAACCACCACATCAGCTTGCTGGCACTGCTGTAAACCTTTAATGGTCATTAACCCAGCATCACCCGGTCCTGCTCCGACTAAAACAACGCTGCCTTGAGGTTGCTGATTTTCAGATAACAGTGCGCTAATACGTCGCTCAATACCGTCATCTCTTTGCGCATCTATTTCAGCTTGTAATGATTTATCCTCGAAAAATTGCTCCCAAAAATAACGTCTGGCACTCATCGATGAAAAACGTTGTTTTATTTGCTCTCGTAATTTTCCGGCAAGTTGTGCTAGCGCACCAAGATAATTAGGAAGTAATTGCTCAATTTTTTCTCGCAAAATACGAGCTAACACAGGTGCTTTTCCGCCCGATGAAATTGCCACCACGATAGGAGAGCGATCGATAACAGAAGGCATAATAAAACTGGCTTGCTCTGGTGAATCCACCACATTACAAAATATCTGTTTTTCTGTTGCTGTTTGAAAAACCTGTTGATTCACTTGCTCGCTATCTGTTGCAGCAATAACAAGCCATTTACCAGACAAATGAACCTCATTAAATATTCCTGTAATACAGTTTAGTTTTTGCTCCGTATGCCACTGCATAAATTGCCCTGTAAATGAAGGGGCAACAACAGAAATAATGGCGCCTGCCTCCATAAGCAATCTCGCTTTACGTTCAGCAATCTCACCACCTCCTACTAATAAACAAGGTTTATCTTTTAGCTGACAGAATATTGGAAAGTAATCCATATCCGTTCCCCTATTTATTGTGATGACTTATTACGACTACGCACGCTAACGGTGTTACCTTCAACCTTGATATCAAAATGAGTGATCGAGAAATTCTCATCTTCAAGGCAAAAACCATCCGTTAAACGAAAATGCTGTTTTTTTAGCGGACTGACGATATACAGCTCATTTTCATGTTCAGCGATCAATCCTCGAGACAGAACACTAGAATGTGCAAAGGGATCTATATTGCTTAACGCATATAAACGCGCATCAGAATAAGGACGAAATATGGCAACGTGATCTTGTTCCACCAGCGCACAAACGCCCGTTCCCGGAGTAATATCATCTAATTGGCAAACAGCTATCCATTGGCTCATAATTGCGCCTCCTCAGTGATCTGTTTGATATCAATACGTTCATGTAAACGTGCGGGACGATGCTGAAATCGTTCTTTTACTGTTTGCACTGTTGGATCAGGCATTGGATTATTAATAAAGTGGGCAAACCGTTTTAATGCTTTTGGAGAATCAACTGTTTCTTTCCATTCACAAGCAACGCGTTCTTGTAAGGTTTTAAGTTCTTTTTCCAGTTGTGCATTTAAACCTAATTTGTCGTTAATTATGACATCACGTAAATATTCAATACCGCCTTCTAAATTATCTAACCACACTGAAGTGCGTTGCAGCTTGTCGGCAGTTCGAATATAGAACATCATAAAACGGTCGATATAATGCACTAAAGTTTCTTCATCGAGATCGGAAGCAAAGAGATCTCCATGGCGTGGTTTCATACCACCATTTCCACCGAAATAGAGGTTCCAGCCTTTATCTGTGGCGATAATACCGACATCTTTTCCTTGTGCTTCAGAACATTCACGAGTACAACCTGATACGCCAAATTTCATCTTATGAGGTGTTCTAATGCCTTTATAACGATGCTCTAGTGCAACGCCCAAACCAACACTGTCACCCACACCGAAACGACACCAACTACTGCCTACACATGTTTTTACCATTCGCAGTGCTTTCGCATAGGCATGGCCTGTTTCAAAACCCGCCGCTATCAGTTTTTCCCAAATAGCGGGTAAATCCTGTTTGTGCGCACCGAACATCGCCATTCGTTGCGATCCAGTAATTTTGGTATACAAATTGTATTCTTGAGCGATTTGCCCAATAGCAATAATACCTGCTGGGGTAATTTCACCACCAGGAGAGCGAGGAATAATGGAATAAGTCCCATCTTTTTGCATATTCGCAAGGAAGTTATCGTTAGTATCTTGCAGAGAAACTAAATCATCACGCAAGATATAATCATTCCAACATGAAGCAAGCAATGAACCGACTGTTGGTTTACACACTTCACAACCATAGCCTTGACCGTGTTTTTTCAATAACTCATCAAAGCTTTTTAGTCCTTCTACACGAATAAGATGATAAAGCTCTTGGCGAGAATAGTGGAAATGCTCACAAAGATGGTGATTAACTTCGATACCTTGTTTGGCTAATTCTGCATTTAAGACTTGAGTCACAAGAGGAATACAGCCACCACATCCTGTACCCGCTTTGGTTTCTGCCTTAATTGCAGCAACCGTATGACATCCTCGTTCAATTGCTCGAATAATGTCGCCTTTTGTAACATCAAAACAAGAGCAAATTTGTGCGGTTTCAGGTAGTGAATCAACACCAATTGCCGGCTTACTTCCAGCATGTGTAGGTAAAATCAAAGAGTCTGGGTGTTCTGGTAATTCAATGGTATTGAGTGATAGTTGTAAAAGATTACCATAATCTTCGGTATCACCCACTAATACAGCACCTAATAGATATTTATTATCTTCACTAACAATCAGGCGCTTATAAATTTCTTTGCCTTCGTCCAGATAAATATAGCTACGACACCCTGTGTGTTGCCCATGGGCATCACCAATACCGCCGACATCAACACCAAGAAGTTTTAATTTTGCACTTAAATCAGCCCCCTGAAAGACAGAGTGATGCCCTAATAAATTATCAACAGCAACTTGTGCCATTTTGTAGCCTGGCGCCACTAAGCCGAAGGTTTTATTTTGCCAAGATGCACACTCACCTATAGCATAAATATCAGGATCTGTTGTTTGACAATAATCATTAATAACAATGCCGCCTCGTGGGGCAATATCTAAATCACACTGACGAGCTAACTTATCTTTCGGGCGAATACCTGTAGAAAACACAATAAAATCAACCTCAAGAGAAGTACCATCTGCAAATTGCAGTGTTTTACGCGCGCTTTCTCCTGTCGATAATATTTCTTGGGTGTTTTTAGAGGTATGAACTTTTACACCCATACGCTCTATTTTTCGCTTAAGTTGCTCACCACCTAATGTATCCAGCTGCTCTGCCATTAAGGTTGGAGCAAACTCGATAACGTGAGTTTCAATACCTAAGCTTTTTAACGCACCAGCTGCTTCTAAACCTAGCAGCCCACCACCAATCACCGCCCCTTTACGACTAATACGTGCGCAAGATTCGATAGCGTTTAAATCTTCAATAGTTCGATAGACAAAACAGTCTGGCGAGTTATTTCCCTTAATTGGAGGAACCCACGGATAAGAGCCTGTTGCCATCACTAATTTATCGTAACTGACACAACGTCCAGTATTCGTGTGTACCACTTTTTCGTCACGATTAATGGTTATCACGCGCTCACCAATTAATACTTCTATTTGGTGTTTTTCATAATAACCTTGTTTAACTAAGGAGAGCTCTTCAGCGGTGTGATGTGAAAAATAAGAGGAGAGATGGACTCTATCATATGCAACGCGAGGTTCTTCACAAAAGACAACAATATTAAATTCTTCATTGCCACCTTTATCAATCAACTCTTCGATATAACGGTGTCCCACCATACCGTTACCGATGATTGCGAGTGTTTTCTTGCTCATTTTTGCCTCAGATTTAAAGATTTCTAAGGCTAAAATACGAAACTACTCATAAGAGATATTGATGGATATCAAATACAGCTTAATCAATTCAGCTACTACAACTTAATAGTCAATGAGTTACTACTAAAGGAGTATTTTATCATCATGTTCTTGCGGTTAATTATTCTTCTACCATAATTAATTTTAGCCACTTATAACGAAGAGTTATATGTAAGCGTAATTAAAACTTTGCGCATTGGTCACGTTTTGCCTAAGTTAATTTCACAAAGTAATAATAATTAGAGCGTGTTAACCTTTTTTGCTTATTTTTACAGCAAGAAAACCGAGTAAAGCAAACGACTCAACGAGTATAGACATTGATTGCCATTAATAATGTCCACTTAAGATAAAAACAAGTGTTGAAAGCTGCCTTACAGGTTCGATTAAAAGACGTTTTACTCATTTTATTCTGCGTTGATAAACACTAGCTTAGTTCACTAGGCTAGTGTTTATCGCCTTGCCTAAAATGCTTTTAATTCGAATAAAAATTGACCATAAAAGGCTAACACGCTCTAATAAGTTATTGACATAACGATTTTAGCTACACCGTTTCAGGGAGCGTCTCATGAAAACAAAATTATTATCATTATTCGTTGTGGGTGCCCTTTCCGTACCGGCATTTGCAGCAACACCTGCTAATACATTAATTGTGGTACAAGGGCTTGATGATATTGTCAGCCTTGATCCTGCTGAAAGTAATGAACTATCCAGTATTCAAACTGTACCTAGTTTATATCAACGTATTGTTCAACCTAATCGTGATAATCCAGAAATTAATGAACCGATTTTAGTTGAAAGCTGGCAAGCGAACCCTGAACAAAAAACGATCGTATTTAAAATTAAGCCAGATGCAAAATTTGCATCAGGTAACGCTGTACGTCCTGAAGATATTATCTTCTCTTATCAGCGTGCGATCACCATGAACAAATCACCTGCTTTTATTCTAAATGTGCTGGGTTGGAAAACAGATAACATTAATTCACTGCTGAAAAAAGTCAGTGATAATGAATTAGAAGTGCGTTGGACAGCCGATGTCAGCCCTGATGTTGTGCTAAATATCCTTTCAACTCCAATTGCGTCTATTGTTGATGAAAAACTGGTTTCCGCTCATGTTAAAAATAATGACTTTGGGAATAGCTGGCTGAAGATGAACTCAGCAGGAAGTGGCGCATACAAAATGCGTGCCTATCAACCACGTCAAGCTATTGTGTTAGAAGCTAACCCACTCTCACCAACTGGCGCGCCTAAAATAGCCAATATTATTATTAAAAACGTGCCCGATCCGGCATCGCGTCGTTTATTAATTGAAAAAGGTGATGCGGATATTGCGCGTGACTTAGGTACTGATCAAACTGCAGCTTTAGCGGGTAAAACTGGTATCAAAATTTTAGATATTCCTTCTGCTGAGCAAGTTTATATGGCTTTTAATACCGCCAGTGGAAACCCAGCGCTGAGTAACCCCGCTTTTTGGGAAGCGTCTCGTTATTTAATTGACTACAAAGGCATTACTGAAAATTTAATGCGTGGTCAGTACTTTATTCACCAAAGCTTCTTACCTGTAGGCTTACCGGGTGCATTAAAAGATAATCCTTTTACTTTTGATCCCGAAAAAGCTAAAGCAATTTTAGCTAAAGCGGGTATTACCAATGCACGCTTTACATTAGATGTTGAGAACAAAGTTCCTTACATCACTGTGGCGCAATCTATTCAAGCAAGCTTTGCTCAAGCGGGTGTACAAGTTGATTTATTACCCGCAGCAGGTAGCCAAGTGTATAGCCGTGTACGCGCTAAACAACATCAAGCAGCCATTCGTTTTTGGATCCCTGATTATTTTGATGCGCACTCAAATGCCAGTGCCTTCGCTTATAATGATGGACAATCCAATACTGTTGCTTGGTTAAATGGCTGGAAAATCCCTGAGTTAAGCCAGCAGACATTATCTGCACTTAATGAAGCGGACAAAGTAAAACGCCAATCGCTCTATACTGAAATGCAAAAAGAGTTACAGCGTAGTTCACCTTATGTGTTTATTGACCAAGGTAAAAACCAGATAGTCATGCGCGATAACGTCAACGGTTATGCGCAAGGTCTAAATGCAGATATGGTCTATTATGACAAAGTAACTAAGTAATATTTTTTCTGAAACCATCCACAGTCATGTTACTGTGGATGGTCTATTTTTGCCATTTCACTAGGCTATTGCTGTATGAATACTGCTATGACGTTACCTATTCGTTTAAAAGATCAGTTAATTACCTTTGCTCAAGGAATATTGACTCTGGTACTGACTCTTTTAGGGCTTCTTGTCATCACTTTTACGCTTTCAGCTCTTTCGCCGGTTGATCCTGTCTTACAAATTGTTGGTGATCACGCAAGCCTCGAAACCTATAACCAAGTAAAACATGAATTAGGGCTAGATTTACCTATCTACATGCAGTTTTTTCATTATGTAGAAGCGCTGTTACAAGGGCATTTAGGTACAGCAACATCAACAGGACAACCCGTTCTTGATGATTTATTGGCGACTTTTCCCGCCACATTGGAATTAGCAACTGTTGCATTACTGATTGGTGCCAGTCTTGGTATTTTATTCGGCGTTTTATGTGCACGTTTTGTGGGAACACCGCTCGATTTTATTTTGCGAATTCTGACGCTATTAGGGAGCTCAGTCCCTATTTTCTGGCTAGGTTTGATTTTGCTATTGCTTTTCTATGCCACATTACAATGGACAGCAGGCCCCGGACGATTAGACGATATTTATCAATTCACCATTGAACCCGTAACGGGTTTTGCACTAATTGATACGTTATTAGCTGGCGATAAAGATGCTTTCTTTAATGCGTTATCACACCTTATTTTACCGGTTTCTTTATTATCTTATTTTGCCCTTGCTTCTATTACTCGTTTAACTCGTTCAGCCTGTTTAAACGAAATGAATAAAGAGTATGTCACGTTAGCAAGAGCAAAAGGTATTGGCGAATTACGTATTCTTTTTTATCACGTACTGCCTAATATTTGTGGTGTCTTAATGACCATTATCGCCTTGTCTTACACTGGCATGTTAGAAGGTGCCGTATTAACAGAAACAGTCTTTTCTTGGCCAGGAATTGGTCGATATCTTACAACAGCACTTTTTGCAGGTGATACCACAGCCATTATGGGCGGTACTTTAGTTATCGGTTTATGCTTTGTCTTTATCAATAATATGACCGATATCGTTATTCGTTTGACTGATCCGAGGCTCCGCTAATGTCATCTCCATTTTTAAGAAAAATAGCGCGTTCGCCTTCTGCATTTATCGGTTTATCGTTGCTTATTGTGCTGTTAATTATTGCTATTTTTGCACCTTGGTTAGCTCCTTACGATCCGAATTTGCAACATGCTGCCCAACGTTTATTACCCCCCAATGCTGAACATTGGTTAGGGACAGATAATTATGGGCGCGATATTCTTTCTCGACTTATTTACGGTACTCGCCCAATGCTAGGCTTAGTGGGGCTGGTGGCGCTTATTACGCTACCTTTAGGATTATTAATTGGGATTTTATCTGGGTATTACGGTGGTTGGACTGAACGCATTTTAATGCGATTCACTGATATTGTGATGTCGATGCCTTCTCTTATTCTCGCCTTCGCCTTTGTCGCAATGTTGGGGCCTGGTCTGCTGAATGGCGCGTTAGCATTGGCTTTAACTGCATGGCCAGCTTATGCACGACAATCTCGTAGTGAAATACAACATTTACGCAATAGCGATTATCTTGCTGCTGCCGAAATGATGGGAATTAAAGGTATTCGACTGTTATGGGGACATATCTTACCGCTATGTTTACCTTCAGCCATTGTGCGTTTAGCACTGAACTTAGCCGTGATTATTCTCGCGGCAGCCGGATTGGGCTTCCTTGGATTAGGTGCACGCCCGCCGATGGCGGAATGGGGAGCGATGATCGCAGAAGGTATGCCCGTTATTTTTGATCAATGGTGGGTTGCAGCTATTCCGGGTATGGCAATTTTAATCAGCAGTCTGGCATTTAATTTATTGGGTGATGGATTACGTGATGTATTAGGAGATACCCATGAATAAAACACCATTAATTGAGGTAAACAACCTCTGCATCGATTTTCCAAAGGCAAGAGTTGTCAATAATGTCTCTTTTACTTTGGGTCAAGAACGTTTGGCGGTTGTTGGTGAATCTGGCTCTGGCAAATCAATGACCGCTCGTGCATTAATGGGGCTTGTTCGTCATCCGGGAAAAATCAGTGCAGAGACACTGAACCTACAAGGAAATAATCTATTAGATTTTTCATCTCGCCAATGGAATAACATCCGCGGTAATACGATTTCAATGGTATTACAAGATCCTCGCTATGCATTAAATCCTGTAAAAACTATTTATCAGCAAGTAGAAGAAACCGTAAAACAACATCAAAAACTTTCACGTCAAGATAGGCGTCAACTTATCATCGATACCCTGCTGTCTGTCGGCTTACCTGAACAGAATATTTATCGTTATCCCGGTGAATTATCAGGTGGTATGGGGCAACGAGCAATGATAGCTATTGCGCTAATTAATAACCCGACTATTTTAATTGCCGATGAGCCAACATCTGCACTGGATGCTCAGTTACGCCATCAAATCCTTGAACTGATCACTACTCAGTGTGAACAGCGTAATATGGGTTTATTGCTGATTAGCCATGATTTACCCCTTGTTGCTGAATATTGCGAGCGCGTCATGGTGATGTATCAAGGCGAACAAGTTGATGAACTCGATGCTAAAACGCTACCGACTGCGTCACATCCTTATACTCGTACACTTTGGACATGTAGACCTAATGCAAGCACTTATGGCACTCAATTGCCAGTATTAGATAGAACGCTTAATTTTAAGGGGCTACATCATGCTAATTGATATTCATGATTTACATGTTCAATTTGAACAAGGTAAACAAGCAAAGCACGTTGTAAAAGGGATAAATCTACATGTTCAACAAGGCGAAACCTTTAGCTTAATTGGTCGTTCTGGTTGTGGAAAATCGACTGTGTTGCGCGTGATCGCAGGATTATTGCCTCATTGGCAAGGTAATATATCGCTTTTAGGGCAAACAATTAAACCTCAACAACGTTTTCAAGGGGCTTTGCGCCGTAATATACAAATGGTGTTTCAAGATCCCTACGCCTCTTTACACCCTCAACACCGTATTGAACGAGCGTTCTCTGAGCCTTTAAAAATCCACCAAATTCCTTTTGATAAAGAGACAATTGAGCAAGCATTAACCCAAGTTGGTTTGCCTGTCGATGTGACGAGTCGTTATCCTCATCAACTTTCGGGAGGACAACGTCAACGTGTTGCCATTGCAAGAGCCCTTTTATTGCAACCTCAACTATTACTTTTAGATGAACCAACTTCAGCGCTAGATATGTCAGTACAAGCCGAGATCTTAAATCTGCTTAACACACTGAAAAAACAGCATAATATGACTTATTTACTTGTCAGCCATGATGCAGATGTTATTGCACATATGTCGGACCGAGCGGCATTAATGGAAAATGGTGAATTAACACAACATTACGATCGAGATGCGTTATCAAAAGGGATACATCGTCTTGATTGAGATAAAAGAGAATAAATAAAAGAAAGGAACCGAGCAGTATTACGTTATTAATACTGCTCGTTTTTAATAGTACTGTTTAGTCGTACCGTTTTTTAATTGTTCTGCGCTGTGTTTAAACTAATAAGCCCGGGAAAATAGAACGTAATCCGGTCACAATAAATTCAATACCTAACGACATTAATAATAAACCCATTATACGAGTAACCACGTTAATGCCTGTTTGTCCTAAATATTTCACTAATAGTGTTGCACTGCGAAACAGCAACCAACAACAAAATGCAAAAAAGATGCTGGTTGCGGCTAATCCTAAAAAGTTAGTAAAACCTTCCCAACGAGAACTCCACACAATACAAGAACTGATTGCTCCAGGCCCGGCCATTAATGGTAATGCTAAAGGCACAACAGCAACACTATTACGTACTGCGGATTCGTTTCGTTCCTGATTATTTTGTTTATCTTCTCCTAAACGCCCATTTATCATGGTCATCGCAATAGTAACAATCAGCATTCCCCCTGCTATACGAAACGAGTCGATAGAAATACCGAAAATACTCAGTATAGAATCACCGATTAACAGAGAAGAAACTAAAATAATTGCAACGGAGCCATTCGCAATTAAGTTTGTTTTGTTACGCCCTGCATCAGTTTGATAACTCGTCATACTGATAAAGACAGGCAAAATACCAATTGGGTTTACAATCGCAAAAAGACCGACAAAAAATTTAATATAACCGGATAAATCCAGCAGTGACCCCATGAAAAGCCCCTTCTTGGCTAATAAACATGCGAATTATTCTATAAAAGATAGAGTAACTCCAAAAAATGCGCGTTACTTTAAATCAATAAACCAGTTAATTCTATTAGTTAACAAGTTTTTACCTAAAATATTCTCTTGTAAACCGATCAAAACCTAGTGGTTTAATTTTATATCGAAATAAACTGTACGACAAAAAAATCGTTGAACATTTATTGCATATAAGAATTATTCTCATAAATAGCCATGCTGAAAGGTGTCAGCTTGCTATTTTTGTGACATATATCACGTTAATTAATTAGAAAGATGATAAGCTGTTATCATTCGAAGAAAGAGGGTTACTTCGAAAATATATTTGTCTTTATTATTGTTTTTTTTAAGTTTTTTAAGCAAATTATGCCCTCTAATAATTATTACTGAAATAAGCACACTATCATCTATCTAGGCTATTCTTATTAGTTATGATGAAAACGGCTAATTTGCTTAAAAAATTTAACATTTTATCAGGAGTCTCTTTATGTCTGTAACTAACGTTACTGAACTCAATGATTTGGTTGCTCGTGTAAAAAAAGCTCAACGTGAATTTGCTAACTTCTCTCAAGAACAAGTTGATGCTATTTTCCGTGCTGCTGCATTAGCTGCCGCTGATGCCCGTATTCCTCTTGCAAAATTGGCTGTTAAAGAGTCTGGTATGGGTATCGTTGAAGATAAAGTGATTAAAAACCACTTTGCTTCTGAGTATATCTACAATGCGTATAAAGACGAAAAAACCTGCGGGATCTTATCTGAAGATCTGACTTACGGCACAATGACCATCGCTGAACCTATTGGGATCATCTGTGGTATCGTACCAACAACTAACCCAACTTCTACTGCGATTTTTAAAGCATTAATTAGCTTAAAAACACGTAATGGTATTATCTTTTCTCCACACCCTCGTGCAAAAGAAGCGACAAACCGTGCGGCTGAAATCGTCTTAAATGCAGCTATCGCAGCAGGCGCACCAAAAGATATTATTGGTTGGATTGATGAGCCTTCAGTCGCTCTATCTAACGCATTAATGCACCATGATGATATTAACCTGATCTTAGCGACAGGTGGTCCAGGCATGGTTAAAGCAGCGTATAGTTCTGGTAAACCAGCTATCGGTGTTGGCGCAGGTAATACACCAGTTGTTATTGATGACTCTGCTGATATCAAACGTGCCGTAGCTTCAATCTTAATGTCTAAAACTTTCGATAACGGCGTAATTTGTGCGTCAGAGCAATCTGTTATCGTTGTTGACAGCATTTATAAACAAGTTCGTGAGCGTTTCTCTACTCACGGCGGTTACATGCTGACAGGTAAAGAATTAAAAGCTGTTCAAGATATTATCTTAAAAGACGGTAACTTAAACGCAGCTATTGTAGGTCAACCTGCAACAAAAATTGCTGAAATGGCCGGCATTGAAGTACCCGTAAATACCAAAATTTTAATTGGTGAAGTAAAAGAAACAACCGAAGCTGAGCCGTTTGCTCACGAGAAATTATCTCCACTATTAGCAATGTATCATGCTCAATCATTTGAAGATGCAGTACTAAAAGCTGAAAAATTAGTTGAGATGGGTGGTATCGGTCATACTTCTTGCTTATATACAGATCAAGATAACTGCCCTGAACATGTTGCCTACTTCGGCGACAAGATGAAAACATCTCGTATTTTAATCAATACTCCAGCATCTCAAGGTGGTATTGGTGACTTATACAACTTTAAACTTGCTCCTTCTCTAACATTAGGTTGTGGTTCATGGGGTGGTAACTCCATTTCTGAAAACGTAGGGCCAAAACACCTTATCAACACTAAAACCGTGGCGAAAAGAGCAGAAAATATGTTGTGGCATAAACTTCCTAAATCTATTTACTTCCGCCGTGGTTGTTTACCTATCGCACTGGAAGAGATTGCGACTGATGGTAAAAAACGTGCCTTTATCGTGACCGATGGTTTCTTATTCAACAATGGTTATGTTGATGAAGTCACTCGTGTACTGAAAAAATTTGGTGTTGAAACAGAAGTCTTCTTTGAGGTTGAAGCAGATCCAACATTAAGCGTTGTGCGTAAAGGCGCAGAACAGATGAACAACTTTAAACCTGACGTGATCATCGCATTAGGTGGTGGTTCACCAATGGATGCTGCAAAAATCATGTGGGTTATGTATGAGCACCCAGAAACTCACTTCGAAGAATTAGCATTACGCTTTATGGATATCCGTAAACGTATTTACAAATTCCCAAAAATGGGTGTGAAAGCACAAATGGTTGCTATCACAACAACATCAGGTACAGGCTCGGAAGTAACACCATTTGCAGTAGTAACTGATGATGAAACAGGTCAGAAATACCCATTAGCAGACTATGCATTAACACCAGATATGGCTATCGTTGATGCAAACCTTGTTATGAATATGCCTAAATCTCTGTGTGCATTTGGTGGTTTAGACGCTGTAACTCACGCATTAGAAGCTTACGTTTCTGTATTAGCGAACGAATATTCTGATGGACAAGCACTACAAGCATTAAAATTACTGAAAGAATATCTACCTGCAAGTTATCATGAAGGTGCTAAAAACCCTGTTGCTCGTGAGCGTGTTCATAACGCAGCAACTATTGCAGGTATCGCTTTTGCTAACGCATTCTTGGGTGTTTGTCACTCAATGGCGCATAAATTAGGCTCTGAATTCCATATTCCTCACGGTTTAGCTAATGCGTTATTAATTTCAAACGTTATTCGTTATAACGCTAATGACAACCCAACTAAACAAACTGCATTTAGCCAATACGACCGTCCTCAAGCACGTCGTCGTTATGCTGAAATTGCTGACCACTTAGAACTTTCAGCACCGGGTGACCGTACTGCTGCTAAAATTGAGAAATTATTAGCTTGGTTAGAAGAAATGAAATCTTCCTTAGGAATTCCATCTTCTATTCGTGAAGCTGGTGTTCAAGAAAGTGATTTCTTAGCAAGAGTTGATAAATTATCTGAAGATGCGTTTGACGATCAGTGTACTGGTGCTAACCCACGTTACCCACTGATCTCTGAATTAAAACAACTGTTATTAGATTCTTACTACGGTCGTGAATTTAATGAACACCCCGTTGTTGAAGTGAAAGAAGAGACAAAACCTGCTAAAAAAAGCAGTAAAAAATAATCGAAACACGCTGTGTTAGTATGATCCTCAATATTTCGGTTATTTGTTCTTAAATAAACACCCAGTCTTATGGCTGGGTGTTTTTTATGGTTTCTTACTTATCTATATTATTCTATATACACTTTGCTACTGATTTTTAAGATTGAGAAGTTAGTCGCAATAAGTCATTATTTAGTCATAAACTATAAGTACTTACACTTAGTTAGTGGGTTTTATTTTTACTATAAAAACAGTGCCTTTCTTTGTATGTTTATAATTGGCTCTAAAAAAGGCGCTGAGCAACTTATCTCTTAAGTAGCATCATTGCATTACCACATTATAGAAAATGCCTTACAAGTGATTACAGAGTGCGTCAAACTCTCCTCCTCTTTCATCAGTTGGTATAATTATTTCACTCTTACCTTATTTCCCTCATAAAATGACTATAACGAAATGTTATTTGAAACCATCGTGTTCACGTTACGATTTGCAATCGTACTTTTATTCTTATCTGATAAAAAATAAATAGACTTAATCACGTTGATTATTAATTAGTGCTCAAAATATAGAAATATAAATATTTTATATCTCTAGCTATCTTGGTTTTATAAGAAACATAGTTTCAATAAAATATTATCAAAATGAGGTTTGTTAGTTTGAGTCTGCTAAAGTAATAACGTAATAAAGGTCGATATTTGTGCATTCCACTTAGAAATTACTCCTTTGGGAGTATGAAAGGAGCCGGTTTATCCGTATTAACAGGCATAAAGTGAAGTGTTTTATTTATTCAATAACAACTTAAGCATCCCATAATCGGCATCTATAAAACCCGATATAAATGTTTCATTATACCAACCATAGATAAAAGAAATATTTCTTAGTATTTTATGACTATTTTTATTCAATTTTATTAAACTATGAATAATATAAATGCATCAAATGTCTCTCTCTCTTATCATTTGTAAAAAACAATATCGACATCACAAAACAAACACCTTACGTATATTTGATTATGTCTTTTTTGATTAATGATAATGAAATCGATGAAATAAATAAATTTTCCCATAAAAAAATAACATATCTTCATAGAAGAAAATCAAACTCACCGCAATTTGATATAAAAAAAGCCAATGAATTGGCTAAAATTTAAAAATATATAAACATTTTTTAGTATTACGTAATATAACATTTTATTTGAATTCTTATTTCATCCCCTCTTTCACCCTAGCAAATTAGTAAAAGAGGGAAAATGAAAAGGTTACTCTTGTTCAATACACCCTTTTAGCGTTGCCTGCGTATAATGCTTACGGCAGACTGAAACATATTTTTCATTTCCACCAATTTCAACTTGAGCACCATCACTTAGTACATTTCCTTTATCATCTAAGCGTAATACTTTATTCGCCTTTCTACCGCAGTAACATACTGTTTTAAGTTCTACTAGCTTATCAGCCCATGCTAATAAATAAGCACTACCTGTAAATAACTCACCTCTAAAATCCGTTCTTAGCCCATAAGTAAGAACGGGAATATCATAGGTATCCGTTATTTCGCAAAGTTGTTCGACATGTGCCTTACTTAAAAATTGGCACTCATCAATCAATACACAATGAATAGGCTGTTTGTTATGCTCAGCAACAATAACGTCACGAATATTCATATCATCACTAAAGAGTAATGCATCCGCACTTAATCCTATTCTTGAGCTAATCTTTCCCTTTGCAAAGCGTGTATCAATAGCCGCAGTGAAAATCAATGTGCGCATTCCTCGTTCATTATAGTTATAAGAGGATTGCAATAAAGATGTTGATTTTCCAGCATTCATGGCTGAATAATAAAAGTAAAGCTGAGCCATCAGCTCTCTCCTTAAATAGTGTTTATTTTCACGAGCGACAGTCTAACATAAACAATCTACAAGTTATCCATAACAAGTATTTATTACCTTTATTTCTATTCTAGATATACCATCGAAAGATGAAGTTCGTTGTTAATGCTAATTTTTGCTTAAAAAATAAATAGCTTTAATAAGTACTTAACATATTAAAACACACCTTGATATACCTTTATTAAAGTATGAAAGTTAGTCCGATTCCATTTTTAGAAAAAAGTCCGTTATTATAAAAAAATGAACAAAGCTTTCTATTCTTTAGCATTAGCGCTATCATCAGTTAAAAGATGCATTTCCTTACTAATATTTCCTTTATTGACTAAAGATACCTCTACTTTTATTATTTTTTTCGTTGAGATATTAGTTTAAAAAAAAGAAATTTTACGTAAGGTTTGTATTTAGGTATTGCAGAAATTTAAATAGCAATCTATTATTAGTATTACATCAGCCAACAACATTTATTTGAGACCAGGAAAATGAGCGAATCTTTAAAAATATTAAATAACATCCGTACTCTCCGCGCACAAGCAAGAGAAACTTCTTTAGAAACTTTAGAAGAAATGCTGGAGAAACTCGAAGTTGTCGTTAATGAGCGTCGTGAAGAATTCTCATTAGAAAAAGCAGCTGAAGAAGAGCGTGTTCAAAAATTACAAAAATACCGTGAAATGTTAGAAGAAGCCGGTATTGATCCAACAGACTTACTTGAAGCAAGTGCTGTTAATAAAACTGGCCGTGCTAAACGTGCAGCTCGCCCAGCTAAATATTCTTACGTTGATGAAAATGGTGAAACTAAAACTTGGACAGGCCAAGGTCGTACACCAGCTGTAATCAAACGTGCTATTGATGAAGAAGGCAAATCATTAGACGATTTCCTGCTGTAATTTAAGTCAATACTCTATTTGAAATACCCTTTTAATTATTTAAAAGGGTATTTTCTAGTTTACCTCATTTAATTAAACAAGCGTTTAATTTTAATATGTGCTGATGTTGTTTGTATTAGGTGTAGGTAAGCAAAATAAAAAATGTAATAACTACGTTATTTATTTTTATTTATAATGAAAAAGGAGCTTTTATAGCTCCTTTTTTCTTTGATTTAATTAAATCAATATTATTAATTTTTATAATAACTTAAATACCAATCAACAAACTGTTTTACGCCATATTCTACTGCTGTATTCGGCGAAAAACCGATTGTCTCAGACAAATCTTGGCAATCAGCACAAGTAGAAAGAACATCACCGTCTTGCATCGGCATTAAATTCAATTTAGCTTTAATATTGAGTGATTTTTCTATCGCTTCAATAAATGCCATCAATTTAGTAGGTTGTCCATTACCCACATTATAGATTTTATAAGGTGCAGAACTTGAAGATGTTTCACCTCTCTCTACTGTCCAGTTTTCATCTGCTTTTGGTACAACATTAACTAATCGAACAACTGACCCCACAATATCATCAACATAAGTGAAATCACGCGTCATATTTCCACCGTTATAAACATCAATAGGTTCACCCGCCAACATTGCTTTAGTGAACTTAAATAATGCCATGTCAGGGCGTCCCCAAGGGCCATATACTGTGAAGAAACGTAATCCAGTTGTTGGTAATTGATATAGATGTGAATAGCTATGAGACATTAACTCATTGGCTTTCTTTGTTGCTGCATATAATGAAACCGGGTGATCAACACTATCTTCTGTAGAGAAAGGCTGTTTCTGATTTAAACCGTAAACAGAGCTTGAAGATGAGTAGATAAGATGTCCAACTTTATTATGGCGACAACCTTCTAATATATTAATATGACCAACGATATTCGCATCAATATATGCCATTGGATTTTCAATCGAGTAGCGAACACCCGGTTGAGCTGCTAAATGAATAACTCGGTCAAATTGGTGTGATGCAAATAATTGAGCCACTTTTGCTGAGTCAACGATATCAAGTTTCTCAAAATGGAAATTTTCTAGCTGTTGTAATTTAGCTAGTCGAGCTTCTTTTAAGCGCACATCATAATAGTCATTCAAGTTATCTATTCCAACAACATGATAACCCATTTCGATTAAACGCTGACTCATATGATAGCCAATAAAACCCGCAGCACCTGTTACCAATATTTTCATATTATCACTCAAATAACCCAATAATTTATTTTTTATGTCAACGTTATCATGCTTAATATCACCTTGATTAAACATCATAACGCTTAACATCGTTATACATTACAGAAATCAACATGGCTCAATACTAAATGTATTGAGCCATACCTTAATCTCTTACAACCGCTTTATCTAGCTTTTTCCATAAAATACGCAACATGCATTTACGGAAATTATACAATGAAATTAACCATATAAATGATTATTAATAGGCTTTATATCACTGTATCTTTAATGATTTTAGCCATTGTGCAAAATCTTCGCCAAACTCTTCGTGCTGTATTCCGTACTCTACGAAGGCTTTCATATATCCTAGTTTATTACCACAATCGTGGCTTTTCCCTTGTAGGTGATAAGCTTCAACAGCTTCTTTTTCAATCAGCATTGCGATCGCATCAGTTAACTGAATTTCATCTCCGGCACCCGGTGCGGTTTTCGCTAATAGTGGCCAAATACTTTCAGATAACACATAACGCCCAACGATAGATAAATTCGAAGGTGCTTCTTCTTTCTTAGGCTTTTCAACAACACGAGTAATCGGTTTGCTATCACCTGGACATAAATTTTCGCCCATGCAATCAACAATACCATAATTAGAAACTTCATCTTCAGGAACAGGCTCAACAAGGATTTGACTTGCACCTGAACGTTCAAAGTGAGAAAGCATCTCTTTTAAGTTAACTTTTGTTAAATCCGCACTGTATCTATCTAAAATAACATCAGGCAGGATAACAGCGAAAGGTTCATCACCAATTAGTGGCTTAGCACATAAAATGGCATGGCCTAATCCTTTTGCTATTCCCTGACGAGTTTGCATAATAGTAACATGGCTTGGACAAATGCCTTGTACTTCTTCTAATAACTGACGTTTAACTCGTTTTTCTAAAATCGCTTCTAATTCAAAACTTGTATCAAAATGGTTTTCAATTGAATTTTTAGATGAATGTGTAACAAGCACAATTTCATTAATACCTGCTGCAATACATTCATTCACTACATATTGAATAAGAGGCTTATCAACCACTGGCAACATCTCTTTTGGAATTGCCTTGGTTGCAGGTAGCATTCTTGTTCCTAATCCAGCAACAGGGATCACCGCTTTTCTAACTTTACGCACTGCTGATGACATTATACTTCTCCTGCAATTCGTACCGTTCTACTTTCAAATATGAATGGGTACAATTAAAAAATAATCGCCAGAGTATACCAGCTAATATCTAAGGATAAACAGAGGCCTATCCGTTAATTGAGATAGTTCTTCATTTATGTTTAATATATGCACGATATTCTGTTTTTATTTAATCTAAATTTAACTTTTATAGATAGGAGAAAACATTAATTTTATCTGATTTGTGTTATCCCAAATTTTGCATTGCCAATTTGTTCCCTCGCATTTTACTTGATTAATATATAAAAGTTGCAATGTGCCTAAGGGGACACCACTATTTAATTCAAATTTTTTACTTTCTGTTTTTATTTCAGCTTTTAAACCTGCTGATGCTAATAGTATATTTTTTTTCTGAGTATGATAATAACCGAGTGTAATAGGAAATTGTCCTTTTACCCCAATCTCATTAAGCATTTTATTTAGCTTATTCAACATATTATACATACTCGGCAAAGATTGCACTTTTTCTGATGATTTTAATACATCATTAAAAACAACCCGTAAGAGTAAAGCGACCAAAAGTCCATTTTCATCATCTCTCGATATATCGACACAATAGAAAATAATTTGATCTTCTGATAAAGCCGCAATATCAAATAATAACCCCATTTTAGCGATATCATTTAATTGTCGATAATTAACACAATATCCCGCAACAACTTGCTTAACCTGAGGTTGCATCTGTTTTATGAACGACTGAATATAATGGGTATCTTTTCGTAAGCTATTCCAAAGTGGCTCTAAATGTATACCTTCTATTAATACTGATTCAAAAAAGCCAGGGCATAATACTTCAATGACTTTTTGTTTTAATTTATCAAGATGTGTTATTGGCTTAAGAAAAATCTCTTGTGCCCCTAAACGCAACATATCATCTATTTCAGCCATATTATCTGTACATGAAATAGCAATAACAGGAATAGCCAGTTTTCGTTGTTCAAGATGACACAAAAAAGTGGGTCCATTCATTACCGGCATACGGATATCACATAAAATAAGATCAGGGAGCAACCCCCCTTCTAATAAAGATAATGCTTGGCTACCATTATCTGTTGTATAGACACAAGCCTTCTCATGTGAGAAATATTCCGTCAACATTGTGCGAAAAACGACCTCATCATCAATTATTAAGATTTTTTTACCCACTAAGGCTTTGTTCATTGGTGACTCCGGTAACTATCGTTTCACATGCTGATTAATTAGCGCTACATTATTAGTTTAGTTCAACATTGACGTTAATTATTCCCAATAGTTACTTTTTTCAATCTATGGGAAATCGTCATACTGATAACGTGAGTTAGGACATTATTTTGTCGAGTTTATGCCCCTGCAATAGCCAATTATTCTACTCTGATTGCTGTGAGCCTTACCACTTAGGTCAAAAAAACGCCCCTACAGCAGAAGCATTGATGCGTTCGCGTTATAGCGCGTTCGTTAAACATAATGCTAATTACTTAATAAAAACGTGGCATCCTTCTTGTCGTGTTGCACCCCTGCATGATGAATTAGTTTCAGGCTTTCCAAATACACAATGGCTTGGACTCAATGTTATCTCATCGCAAGCGAGCACAAATAAAAATGAGGCATATGTTGAATTCTCGGCTTGCTTTATTGAAAGAAATGCCGATGATAAACAGTACTTACATGAACGCTCTCGTTTTCTAAAAATAGATGACTGTTGGTTTTATATTGACGGTGTGAAACCGAAAGTGGGACGAAACGATCCCTGCCCTTGTGGCTCAGGACGTAAATACAAAAAATGTTGTGAAAATAACATCAAATAACTGCAAACACAGAAGTAAAAGAAAGGATTTATCCATACATGCAACACCAAAATACTCAAAAAAAAATACTGCGTACTATTTGCCCTGATGCAAAAGGACTTATCGCTAAAATCACGAATATTTGCTACAAACATCAATTAAATATTGTTCAAAATAGTGAATTTGTTGATCATCGTACAGGTCGCTTTTTTATGCGCACCGAGCTGGAAGGTATCTTTAATGATGAAACCTTTCTTGCGGATTTAGATGATGCTTTACCACAAGGCTCAAAACGCGAATTAAATACCGCAGGCCGTCGTCGCATTGTCATTATGGTGACAAAAGAAGCACACTGCTTGGGTGACTTATTAATGAAAAGTGCATTTGGTGATTTGGATGTTGAAATTGCCGCCGTCATTGGTAACCACGACACGTTAAAACATTTAGTAGAACAATTTGGTATTCCTTTCCATCTTGTTAGCCATGAAGGCTTAACTCGTGATCAACATGATGAAAAATTAATTGCACAAATTAATCAATACAAACCTGATTATGTTGTACTCGCAAAATATATGCGTGTATTAACACCTGCATTTGTACAAAATTTCCCAAATCAAATTATCAATATTCACCACTCTTTCTTACCTGCTTTTATTGGTGCACGTCCTTACCATCAGGCTTATGAGCGCGGTGTTAAAATCATTGGTGCAACAGCACACTACGTAAATGATAATTTAGATGAAGGCCCAATCATCACTCAAAACGTGATTAATGTTGACCATACGTTTTCTGCTGAAGATATGATGAGAGCAGGTCGAGATGTTGAAAAGAATGTTCTTAGCCATGCTTTATATTGGGTACTTTCGCAACGAGTTTTCGTTTACGGTAACAGAACCATCATTTTATAAGTTTTCTGTCACTAATAACGTACACATTATGGCTATCTAAATGTAAACCGCGATATAAAGCATATCGCGGTTTATTTTTTTATCCCTTACTAATATGGATCATATTGCTTAAAATCAATACGATAGCGCATAAAGCTTGAACGATACGCGCATTTTTACAGCAGTCAGTCGATTTTTAGCAAAATAGCGCTTTACAGATCTCAGGTATTTGGTATTATTGCGCCCGCTGTCACGGACAGCAAAACAATTTAATGTTGGTGGGATACCCAAGCGGCCAAAGGGAGCAGACTGTAAATCTGCCGTCACAGACTTCGAAGGTTCGAATCCTTCTCCCACCACCATCTCCTCTTAGCTTTACTCTCTAAAAATTCTTTTTATTCCATTTTATCAATTAAATCCAAAAATCGATTCAATACACTTGAATGATACTTAGATTTATAGATATAACAGCTATACCGTATTTCAGGTTGCGTTAATGGTATAAAACATAAATCTACTTCGTACTCATTTTTCAATGGGTTTTCGTCAGTTAATAAAAGAGAATAATGCGTTTGAATAAAACGTAAACAGCAATTAAGATCATCCATTATTCTGACACACACGGTTTTTCCTCTATTCCCGATTTCGTTCTCTAATTTTTTTATCTTAGCTGTCTTGTATAATGCCGGATCACATAACCAAATATTTTCACTTAAAAGCCTATCAATATTATTATTCACACTATTCACAAGTATTTTTTGACAACAAATACCTAAGTGTTTATTTTCTATTTTATGAAGAAGGCTAAATTTTTCACTAATAATTTTCTCAGAGCTTAATATTAATGTATTACCATCATAGTCGGGTATTTCTTCAAAGTTTTCTTTTGAAAATCGCATGATATTTATATGGGAATAATTTTTATTTGCCGCCTGATAAAACTGAGTTAAATACTGACTTTTCCCCCAATCATAATAAACATGAATGCTATTGTTTATGATCCCCGAGATATGTTTTTTAGTTATCTCTTTCTCCTGAAGATAAAGCGATTTTAAATCATTATAAAGCTCAAGTCCTTCTTGGGTTAAACTCATACCGAACTTCTCTCGCTTGAATAAACGCTTTCCTAACACGGCTTCAAAGTCTTTGATAGATTTAGCGACGGGAGGTGTCGTGCGATTCATCACGCGTGCAGCTTTACTTAACGAGCCATTTTCGACTACAGCCATAAAGGCTTCTAACTTACGAGAAAAAAACATAATTCACCATTCCTTTGCTGTGTAGAATAAAATAATTTCATCAATTCATTTAATGTAAATAAAATAATGATTAATTAATTTAAAATTTAAATTTATATAAAAGCAGTTTTATATAAATATTCCTTTACCTCCTTTTAATGAATACAATTTATAACTACAATATTATTTTTATTATGTCATCATTCTTCACATATAAAGAATAATAATACTTATATTCTTCTATCAAAGATTAGTTTATGTTTCTAGTTTGTTTAATTAATATTTTTTGTTATGCAATTAATTATTTTTATTAAATTTGCACACTCTATTTAATGGCTTTTATTTTTATCTAATTTTATCTTTTTCTTGATAAGCCGTGCCATCATTTCAGTGATTTACTTACATTCATTTTATGATCCTGCTAGTATAAGACATCCTATTATTCAATATATAAATGGTTACAGTCACATGAAATTTGTCTCTTTCAATATTAATGGTTTACGTGCTCGTCCTCACCAGCTTGAAGCTATCATAGAAAAACATCAGCCGGATGTTATTGGACTTCAAGAAACGAAAGTTCATGATGATATGTTTCCATTAGATACAGTGGGTACTTTGGGGTATCACGTTTTCTATCATGGTCAAAAAGGGCATTATGGCGTTGCTTTACTCACAAAAGAGAAGCCAATTGCAGTGCGTAAAGGCTTTCCGGGTGATGATGACGATGCTCAGCGTCGAATGATCATGGCTGATATAGAAACACCAGCAGGTTTATTAACAGTCATGAACGGCTATTTTCCTCAAGGTGAAAGCCGTGATCATGAGACTAAATTCCCAGCAAAAGAAAAGTTCTATGCTGATTTGCAAAATTACCTAACCACCAGCTTAAAACCGACTTCTCCAGTGCTTATTATGGGTGATTTAAATATTAGCCCAACAGATAAAGACATTGGTATTGGCGAAAATAATATGAAGCGCTGGTTAAAAACAGGTAAATGTTCTTTCCTACCAGAAGAGCGGGAATGGCTGGCAACATTAACGGGCTGGGGATTAACAGATACTTTCCGCCAACAACATCCTGAAGCTGATGATAAATTCTCGTGGTTTGATTATCGTTCTAAAGGATTCGATGATAACCGAGGCTTACGTATTGACTTACTTCTAGCAAGTCGCTGCTTAGCGGATAATTGTATTTCAACAGGAATTGATTACGAGATCCGAGGAATGGAAAAACCCTCTGATCACGCACCAGTTTGGGCTGAATTTAAAATCTAATTAAATTTTAATTCAATAAAAGCACTTCCCTGAGATTACGAAGGAAGTGCTTTTTATTTGTGCTTAATTATCCGTTGTTGCTTCTTTACTCTGCACTTTATTTTTTGTCACGCTTGCTTTGTTACTTCCTTTAGTTGCTGCCTTACGCTTTTTATTATGCGTCGGTGCGGGAAGATTTCTGAAAGCTTGAATATTCGGGCGACGTTTCGCTTGAGTAATCAACTCTATCAAGGTGTTATTTAATGGCATCATAAAATCTTGATATTTAAATTGCTTCTCACTAATTTGCGTGAGTATCGATTCCCAATGTGCCGTCATATCCGGTAAAGTTGCCATATCTGGCAATACATGAATTAATGCTCTACCTGCTGGAGTTGAGTTAATGGCTCGTCCTTTCTTTTGCAAAAAGCCTCGCTTAAATAACAACTCAATAATTCCCGCCCTTGTCGCTTCAGTACCTAATCCATCCGTCGCTCTTAGGATTTTCTTAAGTTCTTTATCTTGAACAAAGCGCGCAATTCCTGTCATAGCAGAAAGCAATGTCGCATCAGTAAAAGGTCTTGGAGGCTGCGTTTGCTTTTCAACAATCTCTCCCTTTTCACACAGCAACTCATCACCTTTAGCCACCACTGGCAATGCAGAACCATCATTTTCGGCATCTTGCTCTTTCGCACCTAATAATATTCGCCATCCTGCTTGCGCTAAAAAACGTGCTTTAGCGATAAATTTGCCATTCTCAATATCAAGTTCAATAACACATTTACGATAAACAGCATCAGGCATAAATTGCATTAGATATTGGCGAGCCACGAGGTAATAAATATTCTTCTCATTTTCACTTAATGAGATATTACCCGTTTTTGCCGTTGGAATAATTGCATGGTGGGCATCAACTTTTTTGTCATCCCAGCAACGATTCTTTTTATCAATATCTAAGGTATCTTGCGGTAATAGGCTTGCATCATGTGTGCTAATCGCATTAATAACGGCATGGCGACCAGCAAAATGCTCATCAGGCAAATAACGACTGTCAGAACGCGGATAAGTGATTAATTTATGCGTTTCATATAGTCTTTGGCACGTATCTAAGACTTGCTGTGCGCTTAAACCAAAGCGTTTTGCGGCTTCAATTTGTAATGCGGAAAGCGAAAAAGGGAGAGGTGCTATTTCAGATTCTTGCTTATCTTGATAATCCGTTACATTGGCAGGTTTATCTTTAATTCGTTCAACAACATGCTCTGCAAGCTTACGATTTAATAATCGCCCTTCTTCATCTTGCCAAGGTTCACAGTGCTCGCTTGGCTGCCAAATCGCGGTAAAGCGTTCATCGGCAGGTGTTACAACATGTGCTTTAACTTCAAAGAAATCTTTAGGCACAAAATTTTCAATTTCTTCATCACGACGAACCACTAAGCCTAATACTGGTGTTTGTACTCGCCCCACGGACAATACACCTTGATAACCATTGCGTTGACCTAAAAGCGTATAGGCTCGAGTCATATTAATACCATAAAGCCAATCTGCTCTAGCTCGTGCCAAAGCAGATACACACAATGGTACAAACTCATGGTTATAACGTAGCTTATCAATAGCACGCGTCACTGCTGCTGGGTTTAAGTCATTAATTAAGCAACGACGCGCCTGTTTTCTTTGGTCTTCGCTGATATTTAAATAGTTAAGCACTTCATCGACTAAAAGCTGACCTTCACGATCGGGGTCTCCCGCGTGGATCACTTCTTTTGCTTGCTTAAGTAGTGTTTTGATAGTTTCTAGCTGTTTTTTAACATCAGCCCGGGGCTTGAGTTGCCATTTTTCAGGAATAATAGGCAAATCATCTAACGACCAGCGGGCATACCGCGGGTCGTATGCATCCGGCTCAGCTTGTTCAAGTAAGTGACCAACACACCACGTCACATACTGGTTATCACCACAAAGAATAAAGCCATCACCCCTTTTATGAGGCTTTGGCAATACATCAGCAATGGCGCGAGCAAGGCTGGGTTTTTCTGCAATAAATAATCTCATTACGTTAGTTAGTCACTTCAATCAACGCTTTTCCAGCTACTGGCGCGGTTAGCTCACCAATAGAAGTTAATTCGATATCAAAACGTGAGGCAACCTCTTTCACTTGTTCAACCGCTTCAGGCAATACTGCTAATAATAAGCCACCTGATGTTTGCGGATCACAGAGTAATTTACGTTGCATTTCAGTGATCTCACCTATTAAATGACCATAACTTTCAAAGTTACGCCCTGTACCACCCGGAACACAGCCTTGTTCAATATAAGACTCTACTTCTGGTAATCTTGGTACTTGTGAGAAATGGATAGTGGCTTGTACACCAGAGCCGTCACAAATCTCACTTAAATGCCCTAATAAACCGAATCCTGTCACATCAGTCATTGCAGTGACGCCTTCGATATCAGAAAAATCAGAACCGGCTTTATTCATACGGCACATAATTTCTGTCGCCAAACCTTGGTGCTCTGGTTTTAACAGACCTTTCTTCTCAGCAGTTGTTAATACACCAATACCCAAAGGTTTTGTTAAAAAGAGCTGACACCCAGCTTTAGCTTCACTATTTTTCTTCACTTTACTCACAGGCACAACACCTGTTACTGCAAGGCCAAAAATGGGTTCTGGTGCATCAATTGAGTGACCACCAGCCAGTGAAATACCTGCTTCTTGGCAAGCGGCTCGGCCGCCCTCAATCACTTCGCGCGCGATTTCAGGTGCTAGTTTATTAATAGGCCAACCTAAAATAGCAATCGCCATAATAGGTTTACCACCCATCGCGAAGATATCACTGATTGCATTTGTTGCAGCGATACGCCCAAAATCATAAGGGTTATCAACGATTGGCATAAAGAAATCAGTAGTGCTGATAATACCTGTACCATTTCCTAAATCATAAACAGCAGCATCATCTTTGGTTTCATTACCTACGAGTAAATGAGGATCATGAAATTTAGCTTGTTCGCTATGTAAAATGGTTTCTAAAACTTTTGGTGAGATCTTACAACCACAACCTGCACCATGACTATACTGTGTTAAACGAATTGCTTCAGACATAACATGCCATCCTTTTTAAAAATAAGTCACAAAATCAGTTAAGTCAGCAGGAGAAACCGTCATTGGCGCTTTCAGGGCTGGCGTGCCTAAATAAAGAAAACCAATAATCTGGTCGTGTTCACCACAGCCAAGTCCTTCTCTTACCACTGCATCATGAGTCCAAGAACCCGAACGCCAAATCCCCCCAAATCCTTGAGCAACCGCCGCCATTTGCATTGCTTGAACACTACAACCAGCAGCGACAACCTGCTCCCATTTAGGAACCTTTGGATGATCTTTCACTTTCGCAATAACAGTGATGATCAATGGGGCACGAAAAGGTGCATTTTTTGCTTTTTCTTCAACTTCTGGCCCTAAATTACCCACAACCGCAGCTTTATGCAGTAACTGGCTAAAACGCTCTATACCTTCATTTTGCATCACAACAAAATGCCAAGGCTTAAGTGCACCATGATCAGGCGCGCGCATACCGGCTTGTAAAATAGTATTGAGGGCTTCACTATCAGGGGCTGGAGTAGTCAGTCGAGAAGCTGAACGGCGGTTCAAAAGCAGTGTTAATGCATCCATTTTTATTCTCCTGTCAGCATTTTATTTTAGCAAGATCCCATTCTTATGGGGATGGACAGTTCTTATCAATTCGCAGTATAACAAACTGTTATATTACCACCATCCACAGATTTAGGCGGGAATTTTTCTAAAAATCAACTGTGTGGTTATTTAATTGTAATTTATTGTTCATAAAATGATTAATCTTGGCTTACTAAGTTAATTTAAACTTATTTTGATCCTACTTTTCTTTTTAATTCGATGAATTCCTATATTACTTTGATGCCTTTTTGTGTGAAATTATTTAGCTATTTTTACGTAAGATAAATGTTTACTTAATAACATCTTAAGCAAAAGTTATCATTAGTGGTTTCCTAAAAATCAATGACAGACATTCAATAAGAGCTATATTAGAATATTCCTTCATTGTTATTGCTATTCTCTCTATTGCTAACAACATTTTTTGTTTTAATAGTATGAGATTATGTGGATGTAGCCTGCTTACCAATAATTCTAGCATGACTGTTTAGGATTAAAATTTAGCTTTACATGATGTGGAGATAATATGAATAAAATTATGGAGTTAATCGGCGCAATATTAAAATTTAGTTGGCAAGCCATTAACTTTATCAGGAAATTAATCTTAAACGTTATTTTCTTTTTCCTTCTCTTTATGGTCATTGGTATTTTCTTAATTAGCAAAGAAGCACAAAAACCAGTGGATTATGAAGGTGCCCTTCTTGTTGATCTTAAAGGTGTGATTGTTGACCAAACTGCAACCCAAAATCCTTTAGGTGAAGTTGGTCGTGAGCTTTTAGGTGTTTCTAGTAGCCAACTTCAAGAGAATTCATTATTTGAAGTTGTCGATACGCTACGCCTAGCCTCTCAAGATCCAAAAATTAAAGGTATGGTGCTTAAACTTGATGAATTTGCAGGCGCAGATCAGCCCTCGCTAAATTATATTGGTAAAGCACTTAATGAATTTAAAAAGACAGGTAAACCGATTTTTGCAGTGAGTGGCTATTACAGTCAGCCACAATATTATCTCGCCTCTTATGCAGATAAAATTTATCTCACACCTCAGGGGGCTGTGGGTGTTTATGGTTATGGCTTTCAAAATCTCTATTACAAAACACTGTTAGAAAACTTAAAAGTCAGCACTCATATTTTCCGCGTCGGAACGTATAAATCTGCGGTTGAGCCATTAATGCGTAATGACATGTCTACAGAATCTCGAGAAGCGTCATTACGTTTAGTTAATGCACTATGGTCTACATATTTAACCCAAGTTGCAGAAAACCGTAGCATTACCACAGAAGATGTTTTCCCTGGTGCAAAAGAGATGATTGCACAGCTACGTAATGCGGATGGGGATAACGCAACTTATGCGCTAAATCGTAAATTAGTGGATTCTGTAAGCTCATACGCTCAATTTGAAGCAGATATGACAGAAACCTTTCAGTGGGATAAAGAGAACCAACAATTTAACAATATCAGCATTTATGATTATGCCGATACGCTAACCTCATCATTACCTGCAAATGATGAAGGGAATATTGCCGTAGTCGTTGTTCAAGGTGCCATTATTGATGGTGAAAGTATCCCGGGCTCTGCGGGAGGGTCAACTATTGCTAATCAAATTCGTCAAGCACGTTTAGATCCAAATATTAAGGCGCTTGTATTACGTGTAAATAGCCCTGGTGGTAGTGTTTCTGCATCAGAGCAAATACGTAGTGAAGTTGCTGCCTTTAAGCAACAGAAAAAATATGTGGTTGTTTCAATGGGTGGTTTAGCGGCATCAGGTGGGTATTGGATCTCAACCCCTGCAAGTAAGATTATTGCTAGCCCATCAACATTAACTGGCTCGATTGGTATTTTTGGCGTTATTAATACTTTCGAAAACAGCTTAGAGTCTATTGGTGTTTATACTGATGGCGTCACAACTTCACCATTAGCCGGATTATCTGTCACAAATAAACTACCTGAAGAATTTGCAGAGCTTTTACAGCTCAATATCGAAAGTGGTTATAAAACATTTCTTAATTTAGTAGCAGAATCTCGTAAAAAAACACCCGCTCAAATTGATCGTATAGCTCAAGGCCGAGTGTGGGTAGGAATAGATGCAAAGAATGTGGGTTTAGTCGATGAGTTTGGTGATTTTGATGATGCTATTGATGCTGTTGCTAAAATGGCAAAAATTGACCAACCTGTTATTGATTGGATGAAACCAGAACTAAGCCTGTCTGAGCAGATTATAATGAGCTTGTCGTCTAACGCAAAAGCACTTCTTCCTGATCCGTTACAAGCTTATATTCCTGCGCCTGTTTTAAAAGAAGTTAAAACACAGACAGAGTTTTATCGCAATATGAACGATCCGCTAAATCGCTATGCATATTGTTTATCTTGTGGTGATATTCAATAGTCTTTCTACTGATACACCTGTTCACACTGAGCAGGTGTATTTCTCTCTTTTTTCTGGCTTTTGATAGAATGATATTCTGATGAATGATTTTTGTTCGTCTATATTCAAACTATTTTTAATACAATGATTTAAAGTAAATATTAGTCAGTCTCTATTTTCTTTTTTTAGCATCCTTTCCTTTTTTTATTCTGCAAACTCCCTATAATCAGGTATTTCTCACAGCTTAATAAGAGTACTTTGTCTGATGCAAAAGAAATCAATCTACGTTGTTTATACTGGCGGTACTATTGGTATGCAACATTCTGAACATGGCTATATTCCTGTATCAGGACATTTACAACGCCAATTAGCTAAAATGCCAGAATTCCACCGTGAGGAGATGCCTGATTTCACAATCAAAGAGCACCTTCCTTTAATTGATTCTTCAAATATCACACCAGAAGATTGGCAATCCATTGCTGATGATATTAATGAAAATTATCACAACTATGACGGGTTCGTTATTCTTCATGGTACAGATACCATGGCCTTTACCGCATCAGCGCTCTCTTTTATGTTCGAGAATCTTAGCAAACCGATTATCGTTACTGGCTCTCAAATTCCTTTAGAAGCCTTACGCTCTGACGGGCAAACAAACCTATTAAATGCGCTTTACCTTGCAGCACATCACCCAATTAATGAAGTAGCGCTATTTTTTAATAACACGCTGTATCGTGGAAATCGCACAGTAAAAGCCCATGCAGATGGTTTTAACGCCTTTGCATCACCAAATAGCGCCCCACTGTTAGAAGCGGGTATTAATATTAAACAATTTAAAATTAATTCATTTCCAAAAGGAAAAGGGAAATTTACTGCACATAATATTACGCCTCAGCCGATTGGTGTTGTCACCATTTATCCAGGTCTTTCAGATGAAGTTGTTAAAAATATCCTGATGCAACCTGTAAAAGCCTTAATATTGCGCTCTTATGGTGTCGGTAATGCGCCATCGCATCCTGCTCTACTTTCAACCCTACGTGAAGCAACAGAGCGTGGCATTGTTGTTATCAACCTTACACAATGTATTTCTGGTCGAGTGAATATGGAAGGTTATGCAACAGGTCAAGCATTAGCGGAAGTGGGTGTGATCAGTGGCTTTGATATGACATTTGAAGCAACATTAACTAAACTGCATTATCTTCTTAGCCAACAATATAATTACACTGAGATCTGCCGACTAATGCAACAAAACCTTCGCGGTGAAATGACATTAGACGATAACGACTAAGTTTAATCTAAAGGTAAAATTGGTGAAAAATTCCGCACTGTTATTGGTTGATATACAAAACGATTTTTGTACTGGTGGTGCATTAGCTGTTAATGAAAGCGATATAGTAATACAAACAGCCAACCAACTTATTTATGATTTTAAGCAATCTAAAAATCCCATTATTGCTAGTTTAGATTGGCATCCAGCCGATCATCTTAGCTTTGCTGAAAATTCAGGCACTGTTGTAGGGGAAATTGGAACGCTTAATGGATTACCACAAGTGTGGTGGCCTGTGCATTGTGTACAAAATTCTTATGGCGCTGCATTTCACCCTGAATTAAACCAAGCACTGATTAATCATATTATTTACAAAGGGCAAAATCGTCTTATTGATAGTTATAGTGCCTTTTTTGATAACGACCATGAATATCAGACAGGTTTACACACTCTTTTGCAGACACTGAATATAAAACATCTTTATATTTTAGGAATTGCTACGGATTACTGTGTCAAATTTACAGTGCTAGATGCGTTGTTATTAGGGTATCAAGTTTCAGTCATTACAGACGGTTGTCGCGGTGTAAATATTCAAAATGATGATAGCGAAAAAGCGCTAGAAGAGATGCAGGCAAAAGGTGCGGTATTAATTGATTCAGTACATTGGCTTAATCGTAACAATCAATAGGTTCGTTATTTTCTTCATCTTCATAAAACAAAAAGGGGTTAATTTTAACCAATTTGATTAATAATTTCCCCTTTTTATCTCTATTCTATCCATTCAATACACGTTTTAGTCATCATCCATTGGTGTTAGTGTTGCTAAACGTTCAGATTGGAACTGAGCTTTTAATTCCTGTTTGCTCTTCATGGTAATTTGCCCATTGGTTCCCACTGTCATATGCTCAGGCGTGTGGTTATTTTTCGCCTGCCATAATAAAACAATCTGCATGCAATGTTCTTTTTGCTCATCAGTCAATGCAACGCCATCAGGCCATTTACCTAGTTCAACTGCGGTTGAAATACGTTGGTAAATTTCAGGGGTTACCATCGAAATAAGTTCATTAACTTCCATTGATTGCTCCATAAACTAAATAATCTATTGAAATGGCTGAATCGTTTTTTCTATTGTTATTATTTTGTTAATTTAACTGGATTAACCGACTTGTTTTTCGCCTGTTTCACTATTCGTAAATGAAAGAGATGCTGAATTAACACAATAACGCTCCCCTGTAGGGGCTGGGCCATCATTAAAAACATGGCCTAAATGTGCATCACATTGCTGGCAACGTATTTCAGTTCTTTTCATATTATGAGAAAAATCATCAACATAGAGAATTGCATTATCACTAACTGGTTGATAAAAGCTAGGCCAACCACATCCTGCATCAAATTTCGTCTCTGAATAAAACAAAGGAGCCGAACAACATAAGCAGTGATAAATCCCTGTTTGACGATTGTGTAATAATTTACCACTAAACGGAGGTTCTGTGCCTTGCTGTTGCGTCACATAACGTTGCATTTCGTTGAGTGTTGATAAATCAAGGTGATTGTTATTACTTGAAATATTCACTTTCTTTTCATTATCTGCCATATCGACCTCTTGCCCAGAAAAATGCTTTTTAAAACAACAGTGAATAATAACAAAGATTTAACAACAAATCTGAAAAATATAGTCTAAAATCATCAAGAGTAATCTTTAGTTTTTGAAATGTGATGAATTTCACATAACAGAGCAAAGGTAACTTCATTTATCGGCGCTGATCCCGATAATACACAGCGTAACATTTGGCTAAAACGACCAATCTTTAAGCGAAAAGTGTTTTTTTAATTGATTTTTTGCAATTATTGACACGATTCCGCTTGACGATTGGCGCGGTTTTGGTAACTTTAGAAGCAACTTTTTAATTCACTAAATTAAAGCTGGTGGAATACATATGACTATCAAAGTAGGTATTAATGGTTTTGGTCGTATCGGCCGCATCGTTTTCCGTGCTGCTCAAGAACGTTCAGATATCGAAATCGTAGGTATTAACGATCTGTTAGACGCAGACTACATGGCATACATGCTGAAATACGATTCAACTCATGGCCGTTTCAACGGTACTGTTGAAGTAAAAGATGGCCACCTCGTTGTTAATGGTAAAACCATCCGCGTAACTTCAGAAAGAGATCCAGCAAATCTGAAATGGAACGAAGTCGGTGCTGACGTTGTTGCAGAAGCAACTGGTCTGTTCTTAACTGACGAAACTGCTCGTAAACACATCCAAGCTGGCGCGAAAAAAGTTGTTCTGACTGGTCCTTCAAAAGACAGCACTCCAATGTTCGTAATGGGCGTAAACCATAAATCATACGCAGGCCAAGATATCGTTTCTAACGCATCTTGTACTACTAACTGCTTAGCGCCTTTAGCTAAAGTTATCAACGACAACTTCGGTATCGTTGAAGGTCTGATGACGACTGTTCACGCAACAACTGCAACTCAACGTACTGTTGATGGTCCATCTGCAAAAGACTGGCGTGGTGGTCGTGGTGCTTCTCAGAACATCATCCCTTCATCAACTGGTGCTGCTAAAGCTGTAGGTAAAGTTATCCCTGAACTGAATGGCAAACTGACTGGTATGTCTTTCCGTGTTCCTACTCCTAACGTTTCTGTTGTTGACCTGACTGCACGTCTGGAAAAACCAGCAACTTACGCTCAAATCTGTGACGCTATCAAAGCAGCAGCTGAAGGCGAACTGAAAGGCGTTCTGGGTTACACTGAAGATGCAGTTGTTTCAACTGACTTCAACGGCGAAGTTCTGACTTCAGTATTTGATGCTAAAGCAGGTATCGCGCTGAATGACAACTTTGTTAAATTAGTTGCTTGGTACGATAACGAAGTTGGTTATTCAAACAAAGTTCTGGATCTGATTTCTCATATCTCTAAATAATTAGAGTTTAGAAAGTCACGATTTCTTTTAGAGCCACCTTTTCGGTGGCTCTTTTATTTTCTAGCCAGTCAGTTTATTGTATTGAAATAGTCAGTGACATAAGGTCATAAGATAATGAATGAGAAAATTTTTTCTTTGCCGATTATTGAACAAATATCACCTTACTTAAGTCGTCGGCAATTAGGCGAGCTTCCTATCCTTGTTATTTCACATCCTAAAGTACGCGCAGCTATCAGCCTTCAAGGTGCACATTTAATCGCTTGGCAGCCCGCACAAGAGCATCCTGTATTTTGGGTAAGTGAAGCCTCTCTCTTCACTCCTGGTGTTGCCATTCGTGGCGGTATTCCTATTTGCTGGCCTTGGTTTGCTTCAGCTGGTACACCAAGTCATGGATTTGCACGTATTCTTCCTTGGGAATTTAGTGCTCATACAGAACAAGATGATGGTGTCCTCGTCACCATGACATTAAAAGAGAGTCAACAAACACAAAAATATTGGCCTCATCCCTTTACTGTTATTGCTCGTTTTAAATTAGGAGCAACCTGTGAGATTGAATTAGAATCTTATGGTGATTATGAAGCGACAGCTGCTCTTCACTCTTACTTTAATGTGAGTGATATCGATAATGTCTTTGTAACCGGCCTAGGAGGCCACTACATTGACACAGTGGCAGATAAAGAGGTTTACACTGATGAAACCTCATTACGCTTTAATGGACGCACTGACAGGCTTTATACGGAGCCTGATGATTTTAATCTCATTCATGATGATGGTTGGGATCGCACAATTGAAGTTCATCATTATCATCATAGTGATGTCGTGTGTTGGAACCCCGGCGCAGAGCTTGCAAGCTCAATGAAAGATATGAGTTCTGGCGGTTATCGTAAAATGGCTTGTGTAGAAACCGCACGTATCCACCAGCCATTAAAACCAGATAACGTTCATCCCGGCCGTTTATCTTTGGTAGTCCGAGTTCGTAAGAATATTGCTGAAAAATAAAGTATTGCTGGTATCTTACACAATAAAAAAGCTTCGAGTTTGAATCGAAGCTTTTTTATCATCACTGATCTCACTAAATTCTAGTCAGATCCCTGCTAATTAGAATGTGTAAGTCACACCTGTCCACACAATCGCAGTAACAGATTTATTCACCATTGGGCTGTCTTTCACTTCACTTGGTAAATGGTCAACTCGTCCCATCGCAAAGAAATTCCATTTTTCAGCAAATTTATAATTAGCGGAGATTTCAACATAAGGTCTCCAGCTATCATTTGGCGTATATTCTGCTAAACCACTGCGTTGTGATTCTGCATGACTAATTCCATAAGCATAACGGTTTTGCTTTTTGTTTTCCCAAACAACACCTGCACCCGGCTGTAAAGACCAGTTGCCGAATTCGAAAGGATATAAATAAGCCGCGTCAGCAATAATACCGTTACTTTTGCCTAACATATCACCCGATACGATTGCTCTTAAACTACCCCATGATTCGTGGTGTTTATAAGTAAAGCCCCCCATCATGGTGTCACGTCGACGATTCAGTTTTTTCATTTGCTCATCGTCACTATCGCTTGGTTTATAAGCCTGAGGATAATAGTGCAAATCGACAGAAAGTTGATCTTTAGGTGTATTCCACAGGTAATATCCCGCAGCTAGCGTTGCGAAATAGAAGTTTTCTGACTGGTAGTTAACTTGTGGTACTGGTAATAAATAATCTTTTGATTTAGCCCCTTTATAAGGAGTGACTTGCGCTAAGACTGAACCACCTATTGACCATTCGCCAGCAAATACTGCTGGTGTGCTAAGCCCTGCGATAACGGCTAAAGAAATGATAATCTTCTTATTACTCACGATGATTTTCCATATTGTCATTAATAAAGTAGCAACTAAAAACCTATTTCAGTCACAAATAACTAAAACTGGTATTATTTTACCTATAATCATTTTAATTTTGCATTAAATGTGTAGCAATCAGTGCCTGCCCTAATGCAATACCACCGTCTCCGACTGGTAACATCATAGGGGTAAGTACTTTTTTATTATTTAATTTTTTCTTAAACAGATGTTTGAGTAATGTATTATTTAACACCCCCCCCGTAAGTACAATGGTGTCAATCTGGTATTTATCTGCATATTGCAATGCAATATCACCTAAACCTTCAGCTAATAGATAATGAAATAACCATGCTTTTTCACTGACATTCAGCGCTACACTTTCCCATTGCGACCAAAAAGCAGACAAATCAAGTAAATTATTTTTCACAGGCATTAAATGCCCATAATGCTTAATTATTTCTGCCTGTTTTTCTTGATGACACGCTAATGCTGCTGTTTGTAGATAGCAAGCCGCTTCACCTTCCCAACTTATCTCTTTAGGCGCTAATCCTAATGATGCTGAAACCGCATCAAAAAAACGTCCACAAGAAGAGGCTTTAGGTGAATTTAAGCCACGCTCTACGGCCTTACTTAATATCTGCAAATCATTGCTAGGCACCATTTGGGCGATTACACTACCTTGCCAATCTTCAGAAAAAGTAGCTAAATGTGCGAACCAGTTTCGCCAAGGTTGAATCGAGGCAAGATTACCTCCGGGCATCGCAACAGCAGGAAGCCCCCCAATCCGCTCTGATTTTTGATAGTCCACCCGCAGACACTCCCCTCCCCATAGCGTGCCATCTTGTCCAAAGCCTAATCCATCAAGCGCAATACCAATGACAGCACCTTGTTGATGTGTATGACCATGTTCGGCGAGACAAGAAACAATATGTGCATGGTGATGAGAGACTTCAATAACAGGAATATTTTGCTCTAGAGCAAACTGTTTACCTAACTGATGACTGATATAGTTAGGATGTGCATCTATTGCAATCGCTTTAGGTGTAAAACGATAAATTTGCTGAAAGAGAGCCAACGATTTTATCAACTGCTGTCGCACACTTAAATCATCAAGATCCCCTAAATGAGGCCCCATAATGGCTTGATGTTGGCGTAATAGGCAAAATACATTTTTGAGATCGCCTCCCATCGCGAGTACTGAGGGTTGCTCTCCAAAATCTTCAGGTAATGAAATCGCATCTGGGACATAACCTCGAGAGCGTCTGATCATCACGCTTTGTTTACCCTCAATGCGAACAAGTGAGTCATCAGCTCTTTGTATGATCTCTCTATTGTGCATTAAGAATAAATCTGCAATATCTTTCAATTGCATTAAGGCATCTTCGTTACTTAATGCCGGCGTATGACCTGATGCATTGCCTGATGTCATAACAAGTGGAATATTTGTGCCACGCGCTAATAGATGTTGCAATGGATTGGCTGGTAACATAACACCAATTTCAGTTAATCCTGGCGCAATAAGCTCCGCAAGTTTAGGGGCAACTGTTTTGGGAACTAATACAATTGGAGCAGCAGTGCTTTGCAACACTTGGATAGCAGTTGGAAGAAAATCTGGATCTTGCTTATCTGCTTTAATTTGATCAATTCCAGTGATCATCACAGCAAGTGGCTTCGCAGGTCGATATTTGCGCTCTCGTAATAATGCAACACTCTCATTATTGCGTGCATCACATACTAAATGAAAACCACCAATACCTTTAACTGCCACAATCTTTCCAGCAAGTAACGCTTCACAAGCTTGAGTTAATGCAAGCTCTTTTATCGCTAGCTCTTTATTTTGATTATCTGCAAGCCAGATATGAGGTCCACAGGCAGGACATGCATTAGGCTGAGCATGAAACCGTCTATCTGCGGGATCTTCATATTCATGTTTACATTCAGGACAGAATGGAAACTCAGACATTGAAGTAAAAGGCCTATCGTAAGGCATTTTTTTTATGATAGTAAAACGAGGACCACAATGTGTGCAGTTGATAAAAGGATAATGATAACGACGATTTTGAGGATCAAATAATTCATCAATACAAGCTTGGCAAGTTGTTGCATCAGGAACAACTTGTGTATCCATTTCGCCACCACCACTTTTTACAATAATAAAGTCTGTGGGTAGCTGTTCCCATTGATAGGGTGATTCTTCTATTCGTTCAATGCGTGCTAGTGGTGGGCATTCTGCTTTTAATGCTTCGATAAAGAGCGCATTTTTAGGTGAAGGGGTTAAATGCACCAATACACCTAAACTATCATTACTTACTTGCCCTAATAAACCAAAACGATGGGCTAGTTGCCAAACAAATGGGCGAAATCCAACGCCTTGAACCTTTCCTTTCACACGCAATGCAATGCCGTTACTCATAGGATCACCAAATCAAAATAAATTTAAGCTTATTCTAGTTTAGTGATTATCAACAACTTTCATTTAGATCAGAAAAAGTGGAATTAGGTAGATTTATCATCACTTCAACAGTCACTCTTGGTGCAATTGCACACAATAATTCGTAACCAATAGTGCCACATGCCGTTGCGACATCATCAACAGGCAATTGCTCTCCCCATAATTCAACCGGACTACCGTAACTCACATCAGGAAAATCCGTTACATCAACCGTTAGCATATCCATAGAAATACGCCCTACCAATTGTGTTTTATGCCCATTAACAATAACGGGTGTACCGTCTGGCGCATGTCTTGGATAACCATCAGCATAACCACAGGCAACAACAGCGATCCGCATATCACGCTCAGCGGTATATCGGCTACCATAGCCTATCTGCTCACCTTTTTTGACTTGTTGAATAGCTAATATCTCACTATTAAATGTCATTACGGGTTGTAAATCGAAATCAGCAATATCTTGCCAAACACCTGAAGGCGAAACACCATATAAAATAATGCCCGGGCGCACCCAATCTTGATAAGTTTCAGGATCAAACAGTGTTGCGGCTGAATTTGCCAAACACCGAGGTAATTCATTTACCATTGCCTGATTAATAGCGGCCTTTTGTACATCCATATTCAATCCTGTATCTGCATTAGCAAAATGCGACATTTGAATAATAGAACCAATATTTTTGATACTTTTTGCACGAGCAATTGCTTGCTTATAAGTGTCTGGTCGGTAGCCTAGCCGATTCATTCCACTGTTAAGCTTAAGATAGATATTAATGGGCCTTTCTAATTGCGCATTTTCTATAGCATCAAATTGCCAATCAGAATGAATTGTTGTCGTTAAGGAATAACGTTCTAATAAATAAACATCTTCTGGCTTAAAAAAACCTTCCAGCAAAAGGATAGGCCCTACCCATCCCTGCTCTCTTAACATGACAGCTTTGTCTAGCTCAATTAATGCAAAGCCATCGGTATGACTTAATGCAGGCCAAACACAGGATAATCCATGTCCATAAGCATCTGCTTTCACAACAGACCACACTTTGCTGCCCTTGACTCTCTCTTTAATAACAGACAGATTATGGCTTAATGCATCGAGGTTAATGGTTACTTTTGTGGGTCTGGACATGGTTTTTCCTCAATTAATAAGCTGCATCAAGTTTTTGCCCCGGTAAGAGCAATTTAGTATTAAAGCCATCGATATACCGAAATACAGATAAATCATCAGCAGCAATAGCAGGTTTATTTCCTGAAATTAAATCAGCCAATAATTGGCCTGAGCCACATGCCATTGTCCAACCTAATGTGCCATGCCCTGTATTTAATGATAAATTGCGATAAGCCGTAGGCCCTACAATAGGCGTACCATCAGGCGTCATAGGTCTTAAACCCGTCCAAAATGTGGCTTTTTCAATATCACCACCACCTTGATAGAGATCTTGTACAACCATTTTTAATGTTTCACAGCGCGATTTTAAAATATCCAGATTAAAACCAACGACCTCCGCCATTCCACCGACACGAATTCGTTCATCAAAACGCGTTACCGCAATTTTATAGGTTTCATCTAAAATAGTGGATGTTGGTGCTCTTGAAGCATCAATAATCGGCATCGTAAGTGAATAACCTTTAAGAGGATAAACTGGAATGGCGACTTTGTTTTTCAAAAACTCTGTTGAGTAAGAGCCCATGGCAACAACATAGTGATCGGCTGTTAATAATCCATCATGGCATTGAACACCTGTTACTTTATCACCATCAAATAACAAATGTTTGATTTCTTTGTTAAATAGGAACGTAACACCGGCATCTTCTGCCATCTTAGCGAGTTTTTTCGTAAAAGTTTGGCAATCACCCGTTTCATCATTCGGTAAACGTAAACCACCTGTCAATTTGTGACTAACATGCTCAAGCGCTGGCTCTGCTAGTTTTAATTGATCCGCAGTTAACAATTCATAAGCAACGCCCTCTTGCTTTAATACAGCAATATCATTAGCGGCATTATCAAATTGCTTTTGATCGCGAAAAAGTTGCAGAGTGCCACCTTGGCGCCCTTCATATTCAATACCAGTATCTTGGCGTAACTGACGAATGCAATCACGGCTATATTCAGCAATACGCACCATACGACTTTTATTCATGGTATAATGTGACGCATCACAATTACGTAACATTTGCCACATCCAACGTAACTGGAAAAGTGAACCATCAGGTTTAATCGCTAATGGTGCGTGCTTTTGGAACATCCATTTAACTGCTTTTAATGGAATACCCGGTGCTCCCCAAGGCGTTGCATACCCTGGAGATATCTGACCTGCATTACCTGCGCTAGTCTCTTCTGCTGCACTGTTTTGTCTATCAACAACAATGACTTCATGGCCTTGTTGCACAAGATACCACGCACTCGTTACACCAATAACGCCGCCACCTAAGATGATCACTTTCATGGCAAGACTCCAATAATTTACATTGATATAACATAAGAATAATATTCCATACACAAAAAGCCAATATAGAATAATCATCTAGACTAATAAAAAAGCAAATTTTAGAGTTGAGTCACATTTGATTGTTATTCGACAAGTGATTTTCAAAAAGAATTATTGAATTAACACATGAAATCAACAAGATATAACTATAACCATAAATTATAATAATATTGATTAGTAAATTATTTAAAATTGAAGAGAGTTTAGGGTGTAAGAAGATAAAATTGGGATTTTATTAAAATCCAAAAATATAAGTAATTTAAGATGATAAATCTTTAATTAACTCACTTTGGTTACTCTTTTTACTAAAAATAACCTATTTAAAGCATTGCCTAAAAAATGACACTTTTTCGCTTTTTAAAAGCATAAAAAAACCAGTATCACAAATTATATGAATACTGGTTTTTTCTATTGTGATAAAGCAGCAAACGTAATTAGCGTTTTACTTCTTCTAGATCACTAGGTAGTGGTGACTGTAAACTTTGCCAGATAATACCACTGTCTTTACCATATTGGCGTACGCATTCCATGACATGCTCAACATCTTTTTGCTCACATAATGCAGCCAGTTTTTTATAGAATGCTAACGCGAGTTCTTTGGCTTGAATATTTGAGAAATAATAACGGCCTACGCGCGTATAAAGCCCTTTTAAGCCATTTAAGATAAGGCCATAAATTGGATTACCTGACGCAAACGCTAATCCACGGAAAATGTTGTAATCCAGTTCACTAAACTCATCAGCGCTATTTTCAGTAGTAAGCTCATGGTTTAAAACTTCAATACATTTTTCAGGGCTATTTCTAAATGCTGTACGTATAAAAATAGCTGAGATATTAGTTCTGACAGCCAATAAATTGTCTATTAACTGTGGTACTCGATCATGATCAAGACGAGCAACTGTTTCAAGGATATTAAGGCCAGATGTTTCCCAGAAATTGTTTACCTTCGTTGGCTTTCCGTGTTGAATAGTTAACCAGCCATCACGAGCAAGGCGTTGTAACACTTCTCTTAATGTGGTTCTTGTAACACCGATTAATTCAGAGAGCTCACGTTCCGCTGGAAGAATAGATCCAGGAGGAAAACGATTATTCCAGATGCTTTCAACAATATACTCTTCCGCAAAACCTGCGGGGCTTTGAGCCTTAATAACCATATTTTTATTTCTTCCGAAGCGATTTTTCTGCTAATAATGGAAAAGATAATATCAGAATGCGTAATTTTGATATAGCTCAACCATCATTAAATAGTGAATGGCATCATAAAACTTGATGTAGTTTTATCAATTTATTATTACTAATGCGCTTAATTTCACAGCGATTAGCGCGTACTATGGTTAAATTGCGCATCATTGCGCTTAAAATCTCTATTTGGAGGATGAGAAACCTAATGGACATGAGTATAAGACAAGCATTACTAAAGAACTTTATGGGGAATTCCCCAGATTGGTATAAGCTTGCTATTCTTACTTTTTTAATTATCAACCCACTGATTTTTTTCTTTGTTGACCCTTTTGTCGCCGGTTGGCTATTAGTTGTAGAATTTATTTTTACACTAGCTATGGCGCTAAAGTGTTACCCGTTACAACCAGGAGGATTACTTGCCATTGAGGCTGTCATCATTGGTATGACTAGCCCAAAACAGATTGGTCATGAAATTGCCAACAACCTTGAAGTGATTTTGCTTCTTGTCTTTATGGTTGCAGGTATCTATTTTATGAAGCAATTATTGCTGTTTGCTTTTACTAAACTGCTGTTATCCATTCGTTCTAAACGAATGTTATCTATTGCCTTTTGCTTCGCAAGTGCATTTTTATCTGCCTTTTTAGATGCTTTAACCGTAATCGCGGTTGTAATCAGTGTCTCTCTCGGTTTCTACTCTATTTATCATAATTTTGCCTCTAATCAATCAGGTGCAGAATTAAGTAATGATGGATTTATTGATACCGCAGAAAAAAAACAAACTTTAGAACAATTCCGTGCCTTTTTACGTAGCTTAATGATGCATGCCGGTGTCGGTACTGCGTTAGGTGGCGTAATGACCATGGTAGGTGAACCACAAAACCTGATTATTGCAAAACATTTAGAATGGGATTTTGTGACCTTCTTTATCAGAATGTCACCTGTCACTATTCCTGTTTTCTTTGCTGGCCTTGCAGTATGCTACTTAGTAGAACGCTTTAAGCTCTTTGGTTATGGTGCTGAATTACCTGATTTAGTTCGTAAAGTTCTAACTGAATACGACAGGAAAAACAGTGAAAAACGTACTTCTCAAGAAAAAGCTCAACTAATGATCCAAGCATTAATTGGTATTTGGTTGATTGTTGCTTTAGCGCTCCATTTAGCAGAAGTCGGTATTATCGGTTTATCTGTTATTATTCTTGCCACTGCATTTTGTGGGATCACAGAAGAACATGCTCTTGGTAAAGCATTTGAAGAAGCTTTACCTTTCACTGCATTATTGACTGTATTCTTCTCTATCGTTGCCGTTATTATTGACCAACAACTATTTGGCCCTATTATTCAGTTTGTTCTTCAAGCTTCAGAATCCTCACAACTATCTCTTTTTTACCTCTTTAATGGTCTACTATCTGCTATTTCAGATAACGTGTTTGTAGGTACGGTTTATATCAGTGAAGCGTTAACCGCATTGCAAGATGGATTAATTAGCCAATCACAATATGAGCATATTGGTGTTGCTATTAATACAGGTACAAATTTACCTTCTGTTGCAACTCCAAATGGTCAAGCCGCATTCCTGTTTTTATTAACATCGGCACTATCACCGCTCATCCGTTTATCATATGGCCGAATGGTTATAATGGCACTGCCATACACGATTGTAATGACATTACTTGGTTTACTGGCTGTTGAATTTTGGCTTGTTCCTGCAACACATTGGTTCTATGAAATTGGTTTAGTTGCTATTCCATAACAATAGATCCACAGTTACACCACATTAATAGGACTTTTATTTGATGAAAGTCCTATTTTCTTCTTTAAAAGAAGCTTGAATGTAAATATTTGTGAAATAACAGGTTTTAACTTTTTTTGCGCTTGATTTTTGGGCAGAATATACACTTATTTTATTTAATATTTAAATGGATATTATTATGCTGACTTCTCTTCGTCACTGGTCACAAAGCCGTTTTTCATGGCTGTTGCTTGCATTAACAGCAATTGGTCTTGAAGGTGCTGCATTGTATTTTCAGTACGGAATGGAATTAATGCCTTGTGTAATGTGCGTCTATCAACGCATCGCGGTATTGGGAATATTAGTTGCCGCATTGATTGGGGCGACCGCACCTAAAATGGCACTTATGCGTATGGCTGGTGGTTTCTTATGGATTTATTCTGCATACCGAGGAATTGAACTTTCTTGGGAGCATACACAACTTATTCTGAATCCATCACCTTTTGCAACCTGTGACTTTTTTGTCACTTTACCCTCTTGGTTTGCTCTGCAAGATTGGTTCCCTGCTGTATTCCAAGCAACTGGTGATTGCTCTGTCAGCCAATGGCAATTCTTAACTTTAGAAATGCCACAATGGATGCTTATTATTTTCTCAGCTTATTTTGTTGTAGGTTTATTAGTATTAATGAGCCAAATAACAAGTTCTTTTAAAACAAAAGAATAAAAAAAGAAAATAGCCCTTAGCGATAAACTAAGGGCTATTTTTATAATAGAAAATTGGTGATTAAACATTCAACCAAAAATAAGCTTTAACCTGGAATACAAGCCCCTTCAATTAAAGCTTGTTCACTACAACGCTTACCATTAGCAAATTGACACACAGGTGTCTGACCACCATGTAATTCATAGTTTAAAGAAGGTACACCACCTGAAAAAACACAAGTTGCCTTGGCTGATTCATCTAAGGGAATATCAAGGCTGGTTGTCGGTATTGTTCGGCTTTTACTAACCACTTGTGTAGATGAATATTGTGTCTGCGCTGAATTACTGCATCCTGCAATAAAAGCAAAGCTAGTTAACATAAACAGATAACAAGCTGTTTTAAATTTCTTTTGCATCAAAGACACCCTAATTTCTTCCAGTTATTCCTATTAGTGTGAAGCACTTTTTGAGAGTAGATTTATAACTAAAACACCAGCAATAATTAAAGCCATACCAACAATAGCAGGTAAATCAAGTTTTTGTTGATAGAGAAACACAGCCGCAACAGAAACTAAAACTATCCCTAACCCACTCCATATTGCATAAGCAATACCTAATGGCATAACTCTTACCACTTGAGAAAGTGCCCAAAAAGAAAGACAGTAACCAATGACGACCACAATAGATGGATATAATCGACTAAAACCATCAGAAGCTTTTAGCATTGTTGTCGCTATCACTTCCGATATAATTGCCAACATTAGGTAAGTTAATCCATTCATTTTTTCGCCTTAATCCTATACAAAGTCAATTTTGTGAATTCTATCACAAGCGAGATTAAGGATATTCATCTACAACAAATAAAAAAGGCATCTTTCATATTGAATAGATGCCTTTATATCGTGGAAATACTTATTTAGTGTTGATGAAGCTGATTTTTTTGGCGAGGCTCTCCGCCCATGGAAACACGATAGCGATTAAAGATAAAACCACACCAAACGACTGCGATAACACTTAATATTGTTCCCGCATAACCAAGATTTGTCATGCCTGCATGTAAGATAACTTGATTACCAATTAGTGCTCCAGCACCGATACCGATATTAAAAATACCCGAGTAAATGGACATGGCAATATCGGTTGCATCAGGGGCTAAATCAATCACTTTGACTTGCATTCCAAGACAAATGCACATAAAGCCGATGCCCCAAAATATAATCAGTGCAATAAATGACGTTAAACTTTGGCTACTCATCATTAATAAGCTTAAGCAGAATGTCAGCAAAATTAAGGCAAAGAACAAGAACGATGTTGGCATTTTAGTACTATAACGACTAAATAAAATACTTCCCACAATGCCTGCGCCACCAAAAATAAGTAAAACCAAGGTGGCAAAGTTTTGATCTAAATTGGCAATATCAACAACAAAAGGTTCTATATAGCTATAAGCGGTAAAGTGTGCAGTAACCGCGATTACAGTTAACAGAAAAATACCCATTAATGGGCCGCGTTTTAATAGCACGGGTACACTTTTTAATGATCCCGAATGCTCACTTGGTAATAAAGGTAAATAGCGCATTAATGCAAACATGGTAATTAAAGCTAAAACGCCAATTCCCATAAATGTTGCACGCCATCCTAGCCACTGCCCAACAACACGGCCTAAAGGCAAACCAAGTACAGTTGCTAATGCAGTTCCTGTCGCTAATAAACCTAATGCTTGAGCTCGTTTACCCGCAGGCGCCACTCTAATAGCCAGTGATGCAGTAATCGACCAGAATACGGCATGAGAAAACGCAACACCAATACGCCCTACTATCAACGATTTAAAATCCCATGCTACACCAGATAAAATATGACTAAAAATAAAGAGAATAAATAAAATAATAAGTAGCTTACGTCGCTCAACTTTGCTTGTCATTATCATTAAAGGCAAAGACATTAAAGCAACAACCCAAGCATATATTGTGATCATTAAACCTGTTTGAGCCGGAACCATGCCGAAGCTTTCAGAAATATCACTTAACAGTGCAACCGGAACAAATTCTGTTGTATTAAAAACGAAAGCCGCAAATGATAATATTATTACTCTGATCCACGCTGTTTGACGGCTAACTTCATTTACGTTTGATGCTACGATATTCATAATTAATTGATGCTTTCTTAAATTATATTGATATATATGCCATGTTTTTTTACAGAAGCTTTTGTCTGATTTACTTTTCTTACTTGAGCTAAAATGGATTTATTATATTGAAAATAAAAAAACAACATAAAGATAAAAATGCATTTTGTTAGAAACAAAAAATAAACCAAATTATCACTAAATCTCGTTGCTAAAGCGAATCAGCTATCAATTTTAGCATCTCATATCATGATTTTAAATCCCCTCTGCAACTTCTTTTTAACGTTAACATAATCTTCTAATAGAGAGATTGTAGATATAAATGACCTGTCACTATTTTATGTTGAAGAGTAAAAACATGCTCTTTTCAAGAAAAATATATCGCATATTCATTAAATTAAGTTAAGAGGTATTAATTTAATAGTCAGAAATAATCTTACTACTGGACAAAAGATAAATAAAAATAGAAAGGATATTGAGATTACTGACTCAAGTCATTAATAACTTGAAGTGCCTGTTCGCAAGCAATGTTTTTCGTAGGTGATGTTGAACCATCGAAAGCATTTTTGATAGTCGAAATTTGTTCTTTTGCGGGTCGTGGTAACGTTAAATTTCCATTAGAAAGTGCTTTTTCAACATCATTTAGCTTTTCAGCTAACTGCTGACAACTTCCATTGTTATTTTTAGATTGATAAATAGCTATAAGCGTATCGCGTTTTGCATCTACGCTAGAAAGGGTTTCACGTACGGTAGATGACGAACTTTCAATCACTTCGCGGCTTTCATTCCAAAACTCAGCAGTATTTTCTTTAATGACAGACACAATTAAAATAGCGACAAGAATGGCCAGCATAATAGTTAGCGATAATATTCCTCCTGCAATAATAAGTATCTGTTTCATATTAAACCCCACATATAAACCATACCCATTTTAATATTTCTTTTTAAGATATATAGTTAAAATAAATCAGGTTCAATCTGGATTACGATTCTTTTTATTTTTTACATTTTATTACGGTGGTATACAGTTCTATTTATTCTTATTTATAAAAAATAAGCACCTATTTTTACTTAGGTGCCATTAAATAATACATAAATTTTTCTTGATGAAATTATTTTTTAGAGCAACATGCAATATAATTTAAAACGTGTCGATTCTCTCTAAAAAAACGGAACATTGATAAGAATCGTGGTCTATTTTGCTTATTTACCAATCCATTCTTAATTATCTTTGCTGTCCTAAATAAGCCTTCATCACGAATCAAACCAACAGGTGACATTAAACTCATGTTGCCCGATTTTATTTTTACTTCTGAAAAACCAATATTAATAAATAAGTCATACCACTCTTGCTTAAACATTGGTGCTACATTTGATTTCACTACATCGATTAATTTGTCTCTATTAACATCATCATTTTTCTTCATTATATCGTGTGTTAATAACAAACCACCGGGTTTTAAAACACGATAATATTCTTTTACTAGCTTTGCTTTGGCTTTATCTGCATACATTGTCAACATTGCTTCATTTATCACAATATCAAACGTATTATCAGGAAAAGGTAAAGATAACGCATTGGCTTTTGTTAATTGGATCAAATGTGATAATTGAGCGCTATCGACATTCTTTTGCGCATGAGACAACGCATTATCATCCATGTCGATAGCAATAATATGACAACCGTATTTCTTGCCAATCTCGATTGAAGTTGTCGCCATATTACAAGCAATCTCAAGAACATGGCTTGATGATGTAAAATGTGCATTATTAATTAGCCAATCAGACGCCTCTACACCGCCTGGCCTTAAACGTGTTTTTCCTAAACTCGCTAAAAAGGTATGCCCTGCTTTTGACGGTTCTTGAGACATAGATTGCGTTGTAGTTTGATTATCCATATATAGGCACCTTAAAGTTGCATTATCAATACAACTTTATAGCAAAATAGATTTAATGGGAATAGTTATCATTAATTTTCTTTTTCATAAAGAAATTCCGAGTATGTAAAGAGGTATATAATTAGATATTGGTATATAACAACTTGAAATAAAATAGGTTAAAAAGTCTATCTTTGTAATTACGTCATTAAAAGTAAAGAATATTAAACTTTGAATAACAGCATTGACCTTCCCCTAGGGGGAATCTTTAGAGTGATAACAATTTCACGATAAATTAAAGGAAACTGTTATGAAAAAGATTTTACCTGCTGCGATTATTTTAATGAGTGCTATCTCTTTTGGTGCAATGGCAAATAATGCACATATGACCATGAATATGAATACACCTCATAACAGCTCACCAATGCAAAAGGAACTCAATGATTCCATGAATAAAATGCATGCTGATATGGCAAAAGGAATGAATACTGATAATGCAGATGTTGCTTTTGCTGATGGCATGATAGCTCACCATTTAGGCGCTATTGATATGGCTAAAATTGAGTTAAAATATGGTACTGATCCTGAAATGCGTAAACTAGCTCAAGCTATTATTGATGCGCAAGGCCCTGAAATAGAACAAATGCAAAAATGGTTAGAAAAAAATAGAACCAATAAATAATAAATTTATAAGGCTGTGATTTGTTAGGCACAGCCTGTCTTTTTTCAATGTTTACCCTCCAGATTTCTTATTAAAGATAAATCAAATAATTTTCTAATATTCATCTCATACATTATAATTTTATAACTACCGCAACATTAATCGCTTTATCCCGTATGGAGTCCATATGAATAAATTAGAAAACATGGCATTATTAACTCAAAATCTAGCCATGCAAATTGAAAAATGGACTCACGATACTAATCAATTTGAAACTCAAATTCCGGGATTAACACTAACACACTGGACTTCTCCTACACCAATTACCAGCCATACTCATAAATCAGGGATCTGTTTAATTGCCCAAGGCGAAAAGAGAGTGATCTTAGGAGAAGAAAACTTTATTTACGATGCCAACCATTTTTTAATTTCTTCAATAGAACTCCCTGTTATGGCAAATATTATGAAAGCCAGCAACGAGAAACCGTTTTTAGGGCTAGTTATGGAGTTAGATCTGCAAGAAATATCACAACTTATCGTTGATAGTGAATTAACATTTAACTCAGATTCTAATGCCCAAAAAGGTATTGCTGTTGGTGAATTATCAGAACCTTTAGTCAATGCGTTTATTCGCTTACTCACTCTTCTTGATGAGCCTGATAGTATTAAAATTCTTGCTTCTGGTATAAAACGTGAAATTTTCTATCGTCTACTGGTTACGGAGCAAGGTGAACGATTGAATCAAATCGTCACCGCAGGTAGCCATAGTCATCAAATAGCTAAAGCGATTGATTGGCTAAAAAGTAATTATATAAAACCATTAAACATCAATGAATTGGCTTCATGTTCAGGAATGAGTAAATCTGCTTTTTATACTCATTTTAAAACAATGACATCAATGACTCCGCTTCAATTCCAAAAAAAATTACGACTCAGTGAAGCCCGCCGATTGATGTTAACTGAAAATTTAGGAGCAATGACAACCACTTTCCGAGTTGGTTATGAAAGCCCTTCTCAATTTAGTCGTGAATATAGCCGGTTATTCGGAGCTCCACCAGCAACCGATATTAAGATGCTTAAAGAAACAGATCGTATTTAACCACTATAAAGTTTCTTATTCTCTCTATCACCTAATTTATATTATTCACAATCATCATTTTAGTTTTTTGGAAAAATAGGCAAGAGACTAAGAAGATCAGACATTCATTTCTAAATGCGAAAGCGATAGCATTCTCCTCAACAAATAATCCACCCCTATCTTATTTGAAGTTAGAGAACACAATAAACTTCAATTAGATAATCTTTAATCTGGCAATAGGATCGCAAAATGCAACTCGATTTCTCTTACTATAATCCAACCACCATTCATTTTGGTAAGAACTCTCTTGCTAAATTAAATGATGAATTATCACATTATGGCGAAACAGTTATGCTGATGTATGGCCGTAACGCGATTAAATCGAATGGGCTCTATGATGAGGTGATAGCAATACTTCGTCATGCAGGTAAAAATATTGTTGAATTATCAGGCGTTATGCCAAACCCGACTTATAAAAAAATGATGGAAGGTGTTCAATTAGTTCGCGAACATAATGTCAGTTTAATATTAGCCGTCGGTGGTGGCTCTGTTATTGATTGTGCAAAAGGCATTTCCATTTCAGCCTATTGTGAAGATGAAGATCCTTTTCAAAAATACTGGGTTGAATATCAAGATGTGACAAATAAAATTGTCCCTGTCGCATCAATTCTTACCATGGTAGGCACAGGCTCTGAAATGAATGGTGGCTCAGTCATTACTCATGAAGAGACTAAATATAAAATTGGACGTGCATTTCCTGCAAATGTATTCCCTAAATTTTCGATTTTAAATCCAGAATATACGTTTTCTGTTTCTCAATATCAGATGGTAAGTGGTGTTTTTGACACGATGTCGCATTTGATGGAGCAATATTTTTCTGATCAAGGTGCAAATACAACCGACTATTTAATTGAAAGTTTATTAAAATCTTCGATTGATAATTTACGTATTGCACTTAAAAATCCAAGTGATTACGAAGCAAGAAGTAATCTTATGTGGAATGCAACACTTGCACTAAATACCCTCACAGGATTATCAAAAACACAAGATTGGCAAGTTCATATGATTGAGCATCAATTAGGGGCTTATACAGATTGCGCACATGGAATGGGGCTTGCTGCAATTTCTCTACCTTATTATCGTTTTATCTATAAATTTGGCATTGAGAAATTTGTACGATTTGCAACTCAAGTATGGGACATTTCTGCAGAGGGAAAAACACAAGATCAAATTGCACTTGAAGGTATTGATGCTCTAGAACATTTCACAAAAGAGTGCGGTATTGTGACTTCATTAGAAGACTTAGGTGCAACAAGAGAGATGCTTCCTGAGATTGCACAATCAACCACAATTATTGGTAGAGGCTATAAAAAGCTAACCACTAAAGATGTATTTGATATTTTAGAAGCGTGTTTCTAGTATTAAGTAGATAAAAAAACGGACCTCAATGAGGTCCGCTTTTTTATATGGTGCCCAGGGCGGGACTTGAACCCGCACAGCCTTACAGCCGAGGGATTTTAAATCCCTTGTGTCTACCGATTTCACCACCTGGGCTAAATTGTATCTACTTGTTACCCTTAATACCCGTTTATCAAACAACATAGATAACAAATAAATTTAAAGCATTTACTTTTAAACTAACTTTAGTTTTTTACTCTTCTCTCACCAATTTAGTACTAGTGGAAGAAAAAACGGACCTAAATTAAGGTCCGCTATTTGTATGGTGCCCAGGGCGGGACTTGAACCCGCACAGCCTTACAGCCGAGGGATTTTAAATCCCTTGTGTCTACCGATTTCACCACCTGGGCTAAATTCTGTGGTGCGCCCGTAACTTCTTATTATTAAGATAGATACTGGTATGGACGACTTATTACTTACTTCCCAATGCCATTCATAATGGACTTTTTTTTGCACCAAACTCTTTATCTAAAAGAGATGGTGCCCAGGGCGGGACTTGAACCCGCACAGCCTTACAGCCGAGGGATTTTAAATCCCTTGTGTCTACCGATTTCACCACCTGGGCATTAATGGAGGCGCGTCCCGGAATCGAACCGAGGTACACGGATTTGCAATCCGCTGCATGACCACTCTGCCAACGCGCCTCAACTACTCAATCTCATTGGAGATTGGAGCGGGAAACGAGACTCGAACTCGCGACCCCAACCTTGGCAAGGTTGTGCTCTACCAACTGAGCTATTCCCGCTTTACCGAACCTGCTGATTTACTTGTTTATTTCCGTAAACCGTTGTGCCTTTCGATGCGTTGCATTCTACTGATTTCCTGAATCTAGTCAACACTATATTTGCATCTTTTTGACTGTTCGGTGAATTTTCAGTCATTTCGATCAACCTTCGCGCAAATCTGACCATGCAGCGCTCAAATATTGAAACATTGACCAGAAAGTCAACACTGTTGCAATATATAATAAAGCGAATCCAAACCACTCTGCTTCAACAGTAGGACGCCATAATAACACAACCAGCGATCCCATTTGTGCGGTCGTCTTCACTTTTCCTATCCAAGAAACTGCAACACTATTACGTTTTCCTAATTCAGCCATCCATTCTCTTAGTGAAGAGATGATAATTTCACGAGCAATCATGGTTGCTGCGGGTAAGGTTATCCACCACTCATGATAATATTCAGTAATTAAAACAAGTGCTGTTGCAACCATTACTTTATCCGCTACTGGGTCAAGAAAAGCCCCGAAACGAGTAGTTTGTTTCCATCTACGTGCTAAAAAACCATCAAACCAGTCAGTTGCAGCTGCTACCATAAAAATAATAGCGCAGACTAATGGGGCATCTTTGAATGGTAAATAAAACACCAAAACAAAGAATGGGATTAGTGCGACACGAAATAGAGTTAGCCAAGTTGGGATATTTAGTTGCATAGCGTTCTACACGACCTAGAAAAGTGAGAGTTATTAATATGGTGCATCAATACACTTAGTGTTTCAACGCATTAAAAATTTTTTCTGCTAATGCAGTCGAAATTGTGGGGACTTTCGCAATTTCTTCAACACTTGCGTCTCGCAAAGCTTGTAGCCCTCCCATATATTTCAACAACATTTGACGACGTTTAGGCCCTACACCTTCAATAGATTCTAACGAACTGGTATTTTTCACTTTTGCTCTACGTTGACGGTGTCCTGTTATTGCATGACGATGCGATTCATCACGAATATGTTGGATCAAATGCAACGCAGGTGAATCAGAAGGTAATGCCATTCCTTCACCTTCTGGCACAAAAAACAAGGTTTCAAGCCCTGCTTTGCGATCACTCCCCTTTGCAACACCTATTAATTTCGGGTGTGATTTGTCCCAATCAACATTAAGAGAATCAAATACCTCTATTGCTTGTGCTAATTGCCCTTTACCACCATCGATAAAGATAATATCTGGAACCTTAGTCTCTTCTAATGATTTACCATAACGTCGAGTGAGCACCTGATTCATCGCCGCATAATCATCACCAGGAGTAATACCACTGATATTATAGCGCCTATATTCAGATTTTAATGGGCCATTCATGTCAAATACTACACATGAAGCCACAGTTTGCTCTCCCATAGTGTGACTAATATCAAAACATTCCATTCGTTTTATCTCTTTCATATCAAGAAGAGACATCAACGCGGTATAACGTTGTGAAATTGTCGATTGCTCGACTTGTTTTGAAGCCAATGCTGTTGCTGCGTTTGTTCTGGCTAATTTTAAATAACGAGCTCTATCACCACGCGGTTTTGTTTGAATTTGAATTTTTCGCCCCGCTATTGAAGAGATAGACTCAGAAAGAATGGCTTTGTCTTCTAAATTAAAATCAAGCAAGATTTCAGTTGGTAAAGTTCGAATTGCACTACCTTGTAAATAAAATTGGCCAATAAAAGTCTGAACAACTTCATCAATTGAGGTATTTGCAGGGACTTTAGGAAAATAACTCCGACTTCCCAACACTTTACCTTGACGGAAAAAGAGAACATAAACACAAGCAATCGCACCATTAAAAGCGACACTGATCACATCAAGATCATCACCAATATTGGTGACAAATTGTTTTTCAGTCACTTGCCTTACCGCTTGGATTTGATCACGAATGCGAGCCGCCTCTTCAAAACGTAGATCTTGGCTTGCTTCTTCCATACGTTTAACCAATCCGTCAATAACTTGCGAATCATCACCTGAAAGAAAAAGCCGCACATAATTAACTTGTTGGGCATATTCTTCATCAGAAACATAGCCTTTTACACAAGGTGCAAGACAGCGCCCAATTTGATATTGCAAACAAGGTCTTGAACGATTGCGATACACACTGTCTTCGCATTGACGAATAGGAAACAATTTTTGCATTAATGCCAATGTTTCTCTCACTGCAAAGGAGTTAGGAAAAGGTCCAAAATATTCCCCTTTAGCATGTTTTGCACCGCGGTAACTAGCAAGTCTAGGGTGTTTATCACCACTTAAATAGATATAAGGATAGGATTTATCATCGCGTAACAACACATTATAGCGAGGTTGATAACGCTGGATGTAGCTATGTTCAAGCAATAAAGCTTCTGTTTCTGTATGGGTGATCGTGACATCAATATTGGTGATGCACTTCACTAAAGCTTCGGTCTTACGGCTATTTACTTGTGTGCGGAAATAGCTCGAAAGCCTTTTTTTCAGATCTTTAGCTTTGCCAACATAAATTACTGTGTCTGTCGCATCATACATCCGATAAACACCCGGTTTATTTGTGACTCGGCTTAAGAATGCTTTGGCGTCAAATTTGTCTTCCACTTTGTAAATGACTCTCTATCTCAATTAACCCATAACGTATTGCTATATGTGTTAATTCTACATCACCTGAGATTTTAAGTTTACTAAACATTCGATAACGATAGCTATTTACTGTTTTTGTATTAATATTCAGCTCTCTTGCAATTTGTGCGATTTTTTTTCCTCTGATGATCATCGACATAATTTGCAATTCTCGTTCAGATAGATGATGTAACGGATTTAATTCTTGCTGTAATTTTGTGAGTGCGATTTCCATAGCTAACTCTTGGCTTATATATCGTTGACCGATACAAACTTGTCGGATAGCTTGCAGAATATTTTCACAAGAAGTATCAACGACAATAAAGCCTTCAATACCTAATTGAAGAAGCGTTATTGATAATATAGAGTCTGTTTTTGGTGAAATAACAATAATTTTAATTGATAAAGATGATCGCTTTATTCTTTTTATAGAATCAATTAATGATACTGAAGGTGCTGAATAAATAATAATAAGATTAACCGAAAATTGTCGACAATAACGAAATGCATCACTTTCATCATTCATCACCTTTCGGATATTGATTTTTTTAATCTGACTAAGAAGTGTTTTTATTCCCAAGCTAAATATTTCAACTCGACTTATTATCAATGTATTTATCAATAATATGCTCCTTTTAAATCAAACGTAACAAAAAAATCAGATCAACTTGTTATAAATCTTAAAGAAAATATCATACTATAATAAAAAATAGTAACCTATCTTTTTCTTAGCCTTAATTAATATTAATTTAATAAAATCATAAAAAAGACTCATATAGAAAATAATTTTCAAAGAATGAAAATTATAAAAAACTAATAAATTAAAATATTATTTATTAAATATACTCATAATATCTTGCTCTGTTAGCATTGATGTTGATGCATTATAACTCTCCTTTTCGTTAAATCATGCACTAACCATTTAAGATTATATGCATGATTTAATTAATAAAATAAACACAAGCTAAAACATGACTTACACACTTGTATTGTTAGTTTGTTTTTTCGGCGGTAATGGTGAGAAATACCCGATTAATAAAATCAATATTGCAACACCAATAAAAGCCAATGCTCTCAGCAATCCACTACTTAATGATGTATCAATTAGGAAGAGTTTAGCGATAACCACAGCCAATAGTACACCACCAATAAACCATTGTGAGCGTGACTTCTTACGTGTCGCCATTACCATAGTCACTAATGCCGTAATCGCCCAAATAATGGCTAATACTGTTTGGATCACTTTGGAATTAATGATTGCATAACTCGACCAATCAATATTTGTTGCAAAGACTAATCCTCTTAATAAAATACCGTTTGCCCACCAGAAAATCATAGCAGGAATAATGTAATTAAATACTGGTAAGTTATTTTGCAATAATGCTTGATACTTAGGTGACTGTTTTATTACTGAAATAAATTTATAGCCAACCCATATTCCAACAATACCCATTAGATCCATCAAGTTAAATAATGGAATAAATTTAATCCCACTTTCAGTACCGTTATTAAAGTTCGCAAAGATTAAAGAAAGTGCCAGTAATCCTAAAACCGGTAAAGTAACTAACCAATAGGTATTCTGATACTCTTTTATCCAATTAACTCTCACTGCTAACATATAGCTTATTGCAATAAATAAACTTATAGCAAGAATAACGCTTGCAAAATGTAAGCTCACATAAAGGTACGTAACATCCAGCAACCAAATAATTTCAGTAAATAAGAAAATACCAATAAAGACAAGATGCATGCTATGGATAAACGCTTTATTGATCCTCTGTTTCGGCAATAACGTATTTACTTTAAGCAAGTAGAAGCCACTTGCAAAAATTGCAACCCAGATAATCGCACTTAACCAATTATCAATTAGCGAACCTGCAAGATAGGTGTACACCAACATAATAAGTGCTGACATCGGCCATAATAAAATAGAGCAACTTGCCAACTCAGAAAATTGGGTTTTCTTACCCGCAAAGAACATGCCCCAACAACTAATAAGAATAAATGCAAAGGTAATAGATTTTACCTCCGGGTAGAGCCAATATTCACCATACTCTTGTAAAAGTAAAACGCTATATCCCCAACTTACAACAGAGATAAATAGTGCTACATATCCAATAGTTTGATTATCAATATTAGTAAATTTAGCTCGATACCACAGTACTGCAACAGCAAATACAGCGATTACTTGTATTACGATCATTAGCCAATCACCTAACAAGGTAACAGGCAAGTTGAACAATAAAACAAAGGAAACTGCAGCTAAAAGAGTCCCTGCAATAGCGGGTTTCTTTTGCTGCTGTAAAACAGAAAATGCAAGGATCATCACCCCTTCAATTGCCCATACAATCGATGTCCATTCAGCAGAGAATGCAAATGGTACAGCTAAAGTGGCAAAAGTAGCCGAGAGCATAAAGAAAGCAATCGCCAGTAATTTACCCTCTTCACGATAACGCTTAAGCACAAGCCAACTTAGTGCGAAATATGCTAATCCATAAAGTGATGAAGCAATAGCAACACCATATTCCCACTCTGAGGCTAATCGATGTTGGAAGATAAAACCAATTAATGGTGTGCCAAATAATAATGTGGCATCAAAAGAAATATTAAGTTTCAGTTTATTTTTTAATGTTGAAAGTTCCGTTGCGACACCAAAAATCAACCAGTTTGCAATTAAAAACAGCTGGCAAGGTAAATAATCGGCATGAGTGTAATTGGGTATTGCCCATATAAAACCAATACCAAAAGTAAAAGCAAAACCAATAAGATTTAATAAACGCCAAACTTGCCAATGACTGATAATAAGAATGCCAATTGAAAGGATAAGATAATAGCTAAACAATCCAACGTAATTGTTATCACCAGTAGATAATAAAATAGGGGCTAAATAACCGCCAAGCGAGGCTAATATGGCTAAACTAATGGCTCGATGAATAACTGCCAAACTTACACTGACCAAGCAGATAAACACCATAATCGCGAGAGCAATACCAATAGGAATAAATTCATAAATTTTAGTTGCGGCAAAAATAGTAATGTAAAGCCCACCAATGCCACCACCTTGCAAAATTAATGCATATATCAAGTTTTTCTTTCTAAGCCACCAGCCAATACCTAATAAGGTCAAGCATCCTGTTCCAGCCATCATTAAACGTGTTGATGCTGAGATAAGCTCGTTCTCAATACTGTATTTAAGTAAATAAGACAGACCAAAAAAGAGCAATAGCATTCCTATTTTAGCCAGCGGATTTCCTGTTACTACCCAATTCCAAATAAGTCCCAAAATCGATTTTTGTTGACGTTTTGGGTGAGGATTTAAATTAGGTCTATATTGCGATGCAGGTCTATTTACTTGAGGTGTAGCATTTCCTAAATGACCTGTTTCAGATCCCGCAAGGCTAGCATTTTCCGCATTTGCCCTATTTTCCGCACGCGGTTCTGATACAGGTTCAATAGATGTTTGTTTCGCTTCTTTTTGATAATGATGAGCAAAACGGCTTGTTGCTATCTTAGGTTGATAAGACGCCGACTCTTTAGGTGTAGGAACTGTTGGTATTTCAGGTTTATTCAAGTGTTTGTTTTCAAGGTTAATATCATTAACTATAGAAGACTGAACAACTGAATTTTCTTCTTTAGGAGAAACTTTATTAAATGTTGTTTCTTGTGGTGTTTGGGCATGTTGATATACAAGCGCTTCTTTATTTTCCGCCTTATTTTGCACATGCTCTCTTGTGTTAATAGACTCAACTGTTTTAGGGTCAACGGTTTTGGGTTGATAAGTTGAAGCGGTTGAAACTGTTGGTTGAGGTTCTCTTTTTATATCATGAGATAAATCCTTAACTTCGCTTTTCTGAGCGTCAAGCTCGGTGCGAATATCCACAGTTTTGTCTTTATTTAATAACTTAAATAATTTCTCTTGTTGCTCAGTAAGTTTTTCTTCAAGCTGTTTAATTCGATACAGCAATGAATTGCTATTTGTATAAGAGTGGTATTGCCAATACAAAGATACCACGACAAATATTGTAACGATGAGCGCCAAAAAGTCGTCCATAAACCTAATCCTTTTGCGTTAAGCATCACATGGTTTTAATCTCTTAACCTTAGTTATACTTTAATTTTCACAGATTTATCTTAGTTTATTCCTAAATAATCTATTTCGAGAACTCTTGATTTAAACCTAGCACATAATTTCGAAAAAAAGGTATGATCGGTAACCTATCTTAATCTTCCATTTATATCGCAAAACACACTCATAATATGAAATTAAATGACGAATTAACTAATGCTATCGCTTCTGTAACAGAAGCAGCAGCTATTGCAGCAATGCCTTGGATTGGAAAACAAAATAAAAACGCAGCAGACGATGCGGCAGTCAGTGCCATGCGTGAACGTTTAAATAGCCTAAATATCAATGGTGAAATTGTCATTGGTGAAGGTGAAATAGATGAAGCACCTATGCTTTATATTGGCGAAAAAGTCGGTAATGGGAAAGGTGATAAAATAGAAATTGCTGTTGACCCAATTGACGGTACTCGTATGGTGGCAACAGGTGAAAATAATTCCCTAGCAATTTTAGCTGCTGGCTTTGAAGGCGGTTTTTTACAAGCTCCCGACATGTATATGGAAAAATTAATTGTTGGTAAGCAAGCTGCCGGCGTAATTGATCTTAACCATTGTCTTGAATATAACCTTGATGCTATTGCACAAACATTAAATAAATCTATTGAGCAATTAACTCTCGCTATTTTAGATAAACCACGTCACCACGATATTATTAAAGATCTACGCGCTAAAGGCATTAATGTTATTACACTTCCTGATGGTGATGTTTTAGCCTCTTTATATGCCACAATGCCTAATAACAGTATTGATGTTATGTACGGCATTGGTGGAGCACCTGAAGGCGTTATTAGTGCTGCGATTGCTAAGGCATTAGGCGGTGATATGCAAGCTCGTTTAATTACTCGTGATATTGCAAAAGGAAATAGCGCAGAAAATAGAGAATATGCCGTCTCTGAAGTTGCTCGTTGTCATAAAATGGGGACTGATGTAAATATCAAATTGTCATTAGATACATTAGTACGTAACCAAGATGTTATGTTTGCAGCAACCGCAATTACTGCTGGTGATTTCTTATCGGGTGTTAATCAACAAACTCAATACCTACAAACACACTCTTTAGTGATTAATGGTTCAACACATTCATTACGTTATATTGAGAATTACCATTTACGTTAATACCTCAATTTGTCTTTCTTTCCTTGAGACATAAAAAAAGCGACACTCGATTAAAGTGTCGCTAAATTTATTTCAAGGGGTATATTTATTATTTATTCACTTCAGATTTAAGCCAATAAATTGGCTGGATTCTCAACACATAATTTTTTGATAATAGATTTATCAATACCACGTTGAGCCAATAATGAAAGAAATACATTAGGAACAAAGCCCCAACCATTCCCTCCATTTTTTGCCCACATCTGTTTTAAGAACACATCATGGCTTAATACGATTTGGCTACCATAACCTCTTTCAATTAAGGTTGCGACAGCTTCTACAGTATCCATAACACTTGGTGCAGCCCCTTCTTTAGGGAAAGAGATATCGAGGCCAATCATATCGAACTCAAGCCAAACACCACGATCTAACATTTTACATTGATAATCAATATCTTTGCCTGATGGATCAGAGTGTGCCAATGAAATCTTAGCGGGATTACATCCCATTTCAGTTAATAGAATATCTAAAACTTCATCACCACGGCGCTGCCAACCCGGCATATGAATATTCATCGATGCATGAGGATTACTATTTTGTGCAATAGCTGCTGCTCTTAGGCTATTTTTCTCACCATCAGTAAAGAAGGGAGAAACACCAATTTCACCAATCATACCTGCACGAATATCAGTACCATCGATACCTATATTCAATTCATCATCAATGATTTTTGCCATTGCATCAATATCATCAGCCAGTCGTTCTCCTTCAAATTTCTCAATATAAAGCCCGGAAGAAGCCACTACGTTAATGCCTGTTATCTCTGCAACTTGTTTTAGTTTTCTAATATCACGTCCAATAGATGAAGAGCCAGTTGCATCAACAATTGTTCTTCCACCTAACTCTTTGAAGTTATTTAATTCAAAAATAACATCTTCGATTGGTTTCTTATCCATATTATCGCAGCAGCAATATGGATCGTATTTAAGGCCCCACTGAATATCTGCACTCACTTTTTTATCAACTAACACATGCGAGAATTCATAAAAAGGTTCATCAACAACACCTGAGAGATCATTAAAGAGGTGTTCATGGGGCAATGTTAGCCCCATATCTTCTTTTTTCACGGGGCCAGTTACGGTTTGAATATAACCTTTCATTACGATACTCCTACGCTTTTACTGACTTAGTGGCTCTGAATTCAGGGATTGTGGTTACAATCGCACCTACTAGCGCAAATAATGTACCGATGATTGTCACTAAATAAACGGTATTGCCTAATGAAGGTAATAATAAGTCAATTAATACAGAACCTAATAATTGACCCGCTGTTGAAGCAACACCTAACATCAGTAAGCCTAAACCACGAACTAAAATAGCCATTAATGCGATAGACATGAGTCCTAAAGGACCGCCTAAATACATCCACCAAGTACCTGGTAATTCAAGAGTGATATGACCTAATGCCATACGAACAATAAGAGCAATGGTTAAAACAGTGAAGCCAACAATAAAGTTCCAAGTGATAGACACCATCATAGAACCGGTTGCTTCTGCAACTTTAGAGTTACCTGCTGGCTGCCAACCGGCTAATAAACCTGCAAGGAAAGGTAAGATTGCTAAATAGATAAATGAGGTTGAATGCCATTGTGGAGAAACCACAAATAAAGTTGCAACAACGGCTAATACTGCACCTAATACACGATATGGCGTGAAATATTTTTTCTCATCAACACCAACACCAAAGCGGTCACACAATAAGCCTGATAATAAGAGTGCTGAGATTAATGCTGTTTGGAATGTTGCAATCCCTAATGCGCTTGCAGAAGCCCCTTCAGAGAAAACAACCATTGCACCACAAAGACCCGCAAACCAGTTCCATAATGGAATTTTGCGCGTTTTAATTAAACTTGGAATTGAAGCAAATTGCTGGCGATACTGTTTTTTCGACATGATGATAAAAAACATCACCACTAAACCACTGGCAAAAGAGATAACTGCGCTCGCGTTACCATCTTTTAAAACATGCCCTAACTGCCCATTCACCGCAGACTGCATTGGTGATAGCATACCTGCTAACACAGTTGCTAACATCAGCAATGGTGTTGATAAATTTTTTGTACTCATAAGATGTTCCTTTTGGATTATTGGCTATGAGTGATTTCTTCTTTTATTTTTCAAGTAATCGGTTTTTTATTAGCGCAGAGCGGCAACTCTGCGCTTTTTTACTTTTTATGACAGTTATTCTTAATGCAAATTAACGGGCAATTTGTTTAAGAATGTTGACCCACATATCTGCATAATGAGGCCATGCTAAGAATTCTTTACTACCCCAGTGAGGAGAACAGTCACTCATAAAGCAGCCCGTTTTCCCTTTTTCAAATTGACCAAATACCAACAATGGATCTTCGCCAATATTCAATACAGTCTCTGTATTTTCTTTAGCTGAAACTTTGTTATAGCCGAGGAACATAGGCCATTCACCAAAACCTTTTACTGATGCATGCTGAGCATTCACAGCACTTGCAAATACACCTTCAGGCGCTTCAACACGATCGTCACCATTCAGCATTTCGACAGGCAGAACTTCTGCAAGTAATGTGTTTTTGTAGTTTGCTTTAGCTTCAATGCCCATAAATGACAGGTAACCACCAATCATTAATAAACCACCGCCATTAACTACAAACTCTTTAATTAACCCTAATGCATTAGGAATAACTTTCATGTTATAGAAAGTATCGTTTTGCAGAAGGAACGTATTTGCACCAATGTCACTAATGACAATGACATCGTATTTAGCTAATGCTTCAGCCGTTTGTGGAAATGCAACCTGAACGGTATGAGCAGGCATATAATCAACTTCAACACCCTTTTCTCTTAAGCAACTTAATAAGAACGTTGAACCTTCTTCATATTTGCTGGAAGTGAAACTGTCGTAGCCTTTGGAGTGGATCATATGAATATGCCATGACTCACCAATAAATAAGATTTTCATTTTTATTCCTCTTTCAAAAAAGATTATTTATTCAGGGGATTGGGTGACAATCTGTGAATATGTTGTTTGATTGATGCGATGCATGACATTAATATCTTCAGGCATTTCTGAAGCATTACTCGTCTCAACAGCTAATGATGAAAAAGCTGATGCATAGCGTAACGCATAAGAAAACTGCTTTCCTTTTGCCAACGAGGCAGCGAGCGCACCATTAAAAGCATCACCTGCCCCTGCTGTATTTTTTACAACTGCCGGATATGCAGGCGAGTAAATATACTTATATCCGTCATAAGCTAACGAGCCTTTACTACCCAGCGTAATAACCACCTTATTTACGCCTTGCTGATAAATAGAAACCGCAGCATTTTTTGCGGATTCTAAATCAAGTACTTCTATTCCAGATAATAAACTCGCTTCCGTTTCATTAGGTGTTAATACATCTATCATTGGAAGTAATTCATTAACTATTTTGTTATAAGGTGCCGGATTAAGAATAATAGGAATATTATTCTCATTTCCAATAGCAATAATTTCTTTTAATGCTTCAATATTTGTTTCTAATTGTAGTAAAATTATATCCGCATCAATAATTTTATCTTTCTGTATTTTCACTTCATCAGTAGAAATATCCATATTAGAACCAGAGTAAATAGAAATAATATTCTCCCCACTCTCTTCCGAAACAAAAATAGAAGCTGTTCCTGTTTGATAATTTTCAGTTTGATATATCGTTGATGTTTTTATTCTTGATGACGATATAAAATTAACTGCATAATCACTAAATTGATCAGTACCTATCTTAGTAATAAAATGTACCTGCGCATCAGCATAACTCGCAGCCAGTGCTTGGTTACAGCCTTTACCTCCTGGTGAGAAGATAAATTTATTCGATAATAAGGATTCCCCGGCTTCTGGCAATCTAGGAAGATAGCTAATCATATCAACATTAAATGAACCCAGTACGCACACCTTATTTATTGCCGTCTTGTTTGCTAAATCGTTTTTATCAATTTGATCATTACATTCTAGAAATTGTATAATTTCTTTCTTAGCTACTTTATCTAATGTTTCAAATTCTATAAAAGCGCCACCATGGCATCTTTTTATAATTCCTTTTTCTGCTAGTGTATTTAAATCTGATCGTATTGTTTCTTTGGTAACATCAAGTTCTTTAGCCAAAACAGAAACTTTTACTGCACCATTACCTTTGATCAGATTAATTATTTTCTTATGACGTTCTGCTTTCATTTAATGTTACCTCTATGGCAACAACTTTAGTTTATTAGTTGTTATGGGATTGTGATTACAATCATATGTTATTTATTAAAAGCAAAAAAAAGCAGAAATACAAAAATAAAAAACAAAAAGAAACAGAAATAAATAATGACAATCGTAAGATTATTTAATAAATAAATTTGAGGTTTATCTTTTTTTATAAAAAATAGAGTTATTAAATAACGTAACTTTAACTTATTTAGTATAAATAAATTTAATATTACTTTTTACCTATCCACAGGAAATAATATTAAAATTCCACATACAAGAATAAAATTTACTTTTATAAATAAGACATTACAAAAAAATCATTTTATATTTCTGTAAAGTAACCGTAATAATGCTTAAATAAAATACAATCTAATTGAATCGAGCAATGCATTAATTATTTTTATCATCTCTGATTTTTAGTCAGAATTTACCATCAAGGAATTCTAATCATTAAATACCAAAGAAAACGATACCCTTTTGACAAAGGACGTAAATTACTTAAGTAATGCAAAAGCAATGCTTAAAACACACTCATTTTTCATCTTTCATTTTTGTGATCTAAGTAACATTTAATTAGATAAAAAAGTCATCACCTTTGTCTATTTAGTTCACATATAAGTCAATCTTTGAGTTCATATTGTAAATCAAGAATGGTTTTTATCTATTTTCTATACCATCTATAAATATGATTTGTTTTTTTAACCACTTCATTCACAGTAATTACATCTAGAATAAGAATAAATGCAGACAATAACGCCAATAAAAATAAATATATCGATATTTTAAACCATTTATTTTTGTCAAAAAGTCTTTTTATCAGAAACATTTAGACATACTTCTTTCCTCGCACTTTGCCTATTTTATACTTAAATTTACTCATACCGTCAGACACAACATAAATTCCTGACAAAAGCACAATATAAAATAAGGATATATCAATGAAAATAAAATCACTTATCGCAATCTCATTATTAAGCGCTAGCTTTTCTCTTTTCGCTACAGAGAGTTCAACATCATCTACCAATATTCAAACTCAAGGTGTTATTCAGGCTCAAAAAGAGCTTAATGATTATGAAAAAATCATGATAGAAAAAGTTTGGGTAACGACAGATGCTATCGATGAAAAAGGTAATAAAACAACTGCAGATAATGCACAAGTAACTAATTATTTTGGCCTTGCTGAATACTACCCTAATGGCACGTTTATTATGTTTACACCTGAAGGTAAACAAAAAATGCAAGGTGACTGGTCAATCTCAGATGATGGGAAAATACGTACCTTGGTTGCGAAAGATACTGAAGGTAAAACGCTCTTCACCCGAGATGTAGAAAATATCACGGTTAAAAATGACGAGTATACTTATCGTATTTATCCAAATTCTGATGATCGTAATACCTATTTTGATATTATTCATCACGTTAAAAAATAAATTTAATGCGTTGTTTTACCTGCAAATTAATCCTACTAAATTAGTCCAGCTTAATAAATAATAAAAGGGTTACTTATTTTTATAAGTAACCCTCACTTTATTTTTATAACCTACTTGTCATTTCACTGAAATTAATCAAATTATTAAAGTATGATCTGAGATTGCCCTTCAATCCAATAAATCACTTTATGCGCTTCTTCTGGTGTGGGTACTTCCAATTTACTCAACATGCGTTCCATTACTTTAGCTGGCACAGCTTCATTTCGTGCATTATTTTGCCTCTGCCATTGCGCATAAGGAACTTCAATATAAACCAAGGTGACTTTGGCATTATAGCGATAAAATAAAGAGATAAGCTGATCTCGCATTTTTCGCGTAATATTAGTTGCATTCCAAACAAAAGGTTTATGCTCTCGTAAATAAATACGGGCTTGTTCTTTTGCTTGCTGTGCTATCCAACCATTAGCATCTCTGTTATCAGGTTTAATATTATGCTGGCGACGGAGATCATCTAAACTCACAATCGGAATATCTGCACAATGTTGGCGAATAAAGGTATCTTTTCCCATACCCGGTAATCCACATAACACCGTGACCTCACTTCCTTTTTCAGGATAAGGCTCATAATTGCAATCCGTACTATTCTCTGTATAAAAATAGTGAAAACGAGCATCATCTGAAGGAAATGGGGCGACTCTACGCCAACAATTTAACTCTTCGCAATAAAGTGTAAATAGCGCAATTTTATCAAAAAGGACCTGCTTATCTTCACAATCTCGCCCTAAAACATCAGCTTTAGCCAATAATGCTAATAAATAACAATCTACTCTTAATGATGCGGCAAGCAGTGCTTTTTTAGGATCAGGTTTATCCATCACCCACAGCGGTAATCCATGAAAACGAACTAAAGCTGCGATCTGCTCTCTATCTGCAAAATTTAAAGGTACTGTTTCATATAGAAAAAGACGCGTTGTCAATTCACCTTTACGTGCATGACCCGGTGAAACAATTCGCCCCTCTTCTTCTCGTGTTGTAGAACGTTTTTCTACATCATGAAGAAGTGCCGAGATCCATAAAATTTGCTGTTCTCTTTCAGTTAACGTTTCATATTCTGGCAATGATTTAACTGAATTAATTACTCTTTGTGTATGTATCGCCACATCACCTTCTGCATGATGAATAGGATCCTGCATAACACCTGCCATATCACTAATTTCGTCATACAGTTCACAGAGGTGTTCCCATGACATTTCAGTGTGTAATTTCTTATGAAGCATCATTGAGACTCCTGTATTTTTTCCCAAATTAAAGAGGCTCGTCGCCAATTTTTTTTCCAATGAACATCTGTTTTAACATGGTCTTTTCTAACATATTTAAAAACACGATGTGAAAAATCATCTAAAGAAAACGACTGGGTATCTCGTGTAACAATGCCTTCCATTGGGCTTGGTTTTTGCGTTAAAACATCTTGTGATTGAAAAAAACTTGCCTGCTTGGCTTGTGAAACAATCATATTTTCAAAATCAGTTTTATCCTGACATTCAGGCAGTTTAATTTCTGGCACCGTTGGCAGATCAAAAAGAGAAGCATAAAACTGCACTTCTTCCCAACTTAGCCATTTATCTTTATAACGAACTGCAAACACATAAAAATATTCTTCTAAGTGTGTATATTCAATAGAATGAATGGCATATAGATTTTCACCGAAAATATCTAACTCACCTAAATCGTTTTTCATCATTTGCCAACGTTGACGCAATTGAGATGTCCACGCTGATTGAGTCGGAGTTGCATGCGAGCGAGCAAAAACCCCCATTTTATTTAGGCAATTATTTTCTCCATCCAGTTTTTCTGTATGGATAAGTTGTTTTATTTGGCAAATATCCTGCCACCATTGCGCATTTATACGATCGTCGTTTGTTGTGCCTGGTGAAAAAGGATAGTGATAGGTTCTATCATATTTTTGTGATTGATTATTCATTATTTAATACTCATTAAGTAACAGAAGGTCTACCAAATTAAGAGAAAAATTCGGTAAGTTTATTTTTCTGTATTTGCACTATATCCTTCAGTGCCTTAATGCGTATTACATAACAACGACCTAAATAATCAAAAGAGAGAGGAAAATAAATTTAGACAGATACTACCTGTAAGTTTTCCAAAGAGCTAGAAATTTAATGTTATTTATTTTTCTTGGTTAAGTGTTATTAAGAGATAGCAAGAATAAGTGTTACTGGGGATATTGGATAATATTTTCAGAATTAATCAGATTTTCAGGAAGAATAAGTGGATTATCCGAAATAAATGGCATATCTAATTTTCGAGCACCAGTAGAAATAGAAACCTCTGCTTTTAACCATGCTGTAGCAACTAGCTCAGTGCAATAAACACCTTGCCCAAAATGAATACTAAAATTTTCACCCACTCGTTCTAATGCAGTTTGTACCGCAATCTCTCTTGCTTCTTCACTTCCTTTCACTTGGTAAAAACGAACTGAATTAGGCTTTGCTCGACTAATGAAAAATTCAAGACTATCCACAGTAACTAGTTACATAATGAAATTAATTTATTTTTTGTCCTTTATAATCAATAAATAAGAAAAAACTTATCTCTACTTTGACTTTTTATTTTCATTTTAATGAATATAATTAAGAGCAAGTATTAATAAGAATAAATTTTATTATTTTGCAACAATCTTAAAATAAAATTATTCTCTATTTATTGATGTAAGTACTTTAATTTTTGCTAAATATAATGTATTTCACCTTAATTTATCTAATTAATAAACATCATTTAAATTAATATTTCATAGAAAATATCAATTAATATTACAAATAACAATATTACAACAACCAAACAGATTAAAAAACAATTCTATTTGTTTTCATAATATGTCATAGCGTACTATTGCCTAATATTTAGGTCTTTTGCCTATAACACATTGCAAAGAAATACAAACAAACACTAGAAAAATTGTGATCACATACACCTTTTTGCATCATTAATGCTATTTAAGACAAATAGAAACTGCTTTTTTATCAACAAATAGGTAATCTAGCGGTCTGATTTTGATGACCAAACATGAATAGTTAAAAGGATATTTTATGTTTACTTCACAGCTCATGCTGGTCGGTTATGTGTTGTTGGTAAGTCCTTGTGGAAATGATTCTTGTGATGCAGTTCCTGTTACAGAAACAATTTATACTAAAGATGAATGCACAACACGACTTAACTACTTAAAACAAAAAAGACCGGACCTTATTATTTTCTGTGGAGAAGTCTTGAGAGATCCTGAAGTTACTGATGAAAACCCTTATCTCACCCCACCAGATAGTGCAGACGAGGTTTTCAAAATTAAGTAATTAATTTATTCTTAATTTTATGATTAAGATAAAATACAATTTAATTTGTTTTCTTTTTACGATATACTCTTTGTACTTGAATATGTAAGGACACGTATTAGGAGTCACTAATGTCTATTGCGAAACGTACCAAAGATAAACGCATTGCGTTAGGTTTAACACAATCAGAACTTGCTACTTTAGCAAGAACAACCCAGCAATCCATAGAACAGCTAGAAAGTGGTAAAACTAAACGTCCCCGTTTTTTACCTGAATTAGCAAAAGCACTAAATTGTGATTTAGCTTGGCTACTTGAAGGTGAAGAACAACCCAATGTGAATTCTGAAATTCCACCAGAGAATGAATGGCAACCAGTGAGTGAATGGGATAGTAATACCCCTTTAGGTGCCGATGAAGTGGAAATTCCCTATTTTAAAAGTATCGAACTCGCAGCAGGTGACGGTTGTTGTACAAACGAAGATCATAATGGATATAAATTGAGATTTTCAAAAAGCACATTACGCCGTTATGGCGCATCTTCTCAAAACGTTATTTGCTTTTCTGTTTATGGCGATAGTATGTCACCTGTTATTCCAAATGGCTCAACAGTCACCGTTGATACAGGCAACACACGTATTGTTGATGGTGGCATTTATGCTATCGAACAAGATGCCTTATTTAGAATAAAGCTGCTCTACCGTCAACCGGGCGGTAAATTGATTATACGTAGCTATAATAAAGACGAGTTTCCTGATGAATCTGCGGAAACTGATTCTGTAAAAATTATGGGACGTATTATCCATTGGTCAGTAATGGCTTGGTAATCAATAAGCAAGGCAATAATTTCATAGTATAGAATTTTCAGTAACAACTTGTCCTTTAGATAATAAAATCGTTTTATCTGCTAGCGCTCTGATTTCACGTGGCTCATGAGTAACCATGATCATTGTTATTTCCTTAGATTTTAAGGAATCAATTAAATCCCAAAACTGATAACGTGTTTCCCAATCCAAACTCGAAAAAGGTTCATCCAGTAGTAAAAGTTTGGGTTGGCTAATAAGAGCTCTAGCCAATGCGACGCGTTGTTGCTCTCCTCCTGAAATTTGATGAGGATAACGTGCTGCGAGATGTTCAATTCCCATCTGCTCTAATATCGCCGTTTCTCTCTCCTTGCTTCGTTTCTGTTTTGCACCATATTGTGCTAGCCATAAATTTTGTGTCACCGTCATAAACGGAAATAAATAAAGCCGTTGATTTAAATATCGACAAGAACGTAACCACACTGGTTGTTTATTTATATTTTTATCTGCAAGGTAGATATCACCAGAGTATGAAGTATATCCAGCAATCGCATTTAAAAGTGTTGTTTTACCACTTCCTGATGTACCACTTATTCCTAAGCATGTTCCTTTCTCTACGTTCAGCGAAACATCTTTTAATATACCCGTTGTTAATGAACGAATTTCTAGCATGATCTTTTCCTTTCTCGCTGCAAACGATGTAATGCAAATAGTAAAGTAATCGCGATAGCGATAAGAACAAGTGCACAACCTATTGCCAGGGTGAAGTCTCCGCTGGCGATATTTAAATAAATTGCCATAGGTAACGTTTCTGTTTTTAATCTTGTCGCACCAGCTAACATTAATGTAGCGCCAAATTCACCTAAAGCTCTAGAAAATGCAATGATACTTCCACTCATTAAAGCGGGCCAACATAGAGGGATCTCAATCAGGAAAAATGTTTTTGTTGGCGTTAATCCTAGATTTTGTGCAGTTTGAATATAAGCAGGATCAACAGATTTAAAAGCAGAGAGGCTATTTCTCATAATAATCGCGCTGGCAACATAAGTTTGGGCAATAATAATACCCAATGGTGAAAAGAGAGAACGAGATAATTCAGGGAGAACTCCTGCTAAAGGCCCCTGATTTCCTAACAATAATAATAATCCGATACCGATAACTAATGGAGGAGTCACCAAGGGTAAATCTAATAATGCATCAATAAAACGATGTCCTTTAAAAGGAATTCTTGCCATCGCCCATGCTGCTGGCACACCTAGGATAATAGCCAGACATAAAGAAGTTAACGCTGTACTAAGTGACATACCAATAGCAAAATGGAATTCAGGATCAGTAATAACTTGCCTCAATTCAACATAAGAAAGCTGGCATATTAGTGCAATTAGCGATCCTAAGATCAGAAATAACAACAAAAAAAGTGGAATCAATGCCCATCGAAACACGTTATTTCCTTTTTAAGATAGATATTTATTTTGCTGTAATAATGAAAAAAGCCACCAGTGAGTTGGTGGCGAAAAAACACAATTTATGTGAGAAAAAATCTATGGTTTCGAAATTACAGGAAGAAAACCATAATCAGTAAAAGCCTTTATCCCTTCAGCACGCGTAAAATAATCAGCAAGTAATTGTGCTTCTTTTGGGCTTGCTGATGTTTTTAAAACAGCAAGTGTTGCCACTTCTTCTGGGCTGCCTTCAGGAACTGGAAGTAAAACAAGTTTATCTTGGTTTTTCATTGCATCTGCATATCCAATAATGGCGGCATCCACTTCCCCATTTAATAAATACATAAGCAATTGTTTAATCGTTGCAGTGCGCACAACAACCTTATTACGTAATTTATCGCCTTGACCTGACGCATCAATGAGTTGCTCGCCACTTTTTCCTAATGCGATAGCTTTAGCATCACCCATTCCTAGTTTTAATGAGCTATTCGCAAGATCTTCTAGTGTTTTAATATCACCCACTTTATCTTTACGCACAGCAATAACTGGAATATGACGAACAATAGAATACTGATTAACGACTTGCCCTTCTTTATCTAACTTTTCCACATAATCTTGTGAACCAGGAAAGAATAAGTCCCCCTGCTTAGTTAAATTAAAGCGTGTTAATATTTGACCTGAACCGCCATATTCAATAGTGACTTTATTTCCTGTCTCTTTTTCAAATACACTTACAACTTGCTCTACAGGTTGTTTTAACCCAGCTCCCGCATAAAGATGAAGCTCGGCTGCAAATGTATTATGACAAATTAATCCTAATGCTAGTCCTAAACCAGCAAGCAATTGGCGTTTCATAAAAGTGGAGACCCTAACTATCGTTATATAATTTTTTATATAATGAATGATATAACTGTTTAAGGCAAGAGGCTCATATAAAAAAAGAGAAAAATGTTAACAACTTATCATTTTTATCTTTTCCTTTATGTGTAAGCTTTACAAAAGAAACTACTCAAAATAAATACTTCAAATATTTTATTTTTTATCAGAGACAAGTAGATATTAAACTAACGGTTTGCCGACAAATCCTCGCTTTCACGAGGATTTTATGACTAATTATCTAGCTCTAATAATGCCAACGCTGTCACTTCATCAATCACAATATCCGTGGCGTAACCTCCTTTTATCGCCCCTATTGTTGCCTGAATATTTTCCACACCACCTGCAATAAAAAGTCGCTGTGTTATTTGTCTTAATTGAGCAAGGCTTATTCCCATAATCCTAAGATCAATATCAGAAACCAAAGGATTGCCTTGCGCATCATAAAAACGCCCACAAATTACACCAACAGCACCCAAATCACGATATTGAGCCATTTCACTGCTCGTTAAAACCCCCGTTGTTACCAAAGGATTGTCATCGCGTGTATTACCCACAACAAACAGAGCTTTATTACACTGATTTAGCGCTGAAAAATTACGCCTAATAATAGGCTCCGCTTGAAGTTCCATTGCTAGGCGTGCGCTAGACACCACCGCAGGTACATGTAAATTAATGCTGCACCCTGATAACTTGTTTGCGATTAACGCGGCTGCTTCTGTTGTTTTAAAATCAGGCTGTGGTGCCACTGCGCCTATCATTTGTAGTACTGTGATATTTTTTAATGACTTGGGTGGAAGATAATTACCCAATTTATAAATTGTTCGTCCCCAAGCAACACCTAAAATATCATCATCATTAATTATCTGAGAAAGATACATCGCTCCTGCTTTTGCTAATCTTTCTCTGTTCATATTTAAAGTATGTTGCGATTTATTCTTTTCTTCATCAGGTAAAATAAGCACATTATTAAGATCGAATTTTGCTTTTATTCTTATGGCATAATCAATCGTAGAAAATACTGATGAATCCAAGTTAATATTTACGAATCCTTTTTCTCTAGCTAGATGCAAATATTTCACTACAGTGACACGAGAAACACCCATTATATTTGCAACTTCACTTTGGCTGAGTCCGTCCTGATAGTAAAGCCAAGCAGCATAGAGAACGGGATCATTATCAAATAAACTCGCGTTTTTTAGCGAATTATTATCCATTTTAAACCCCACAAATTTTTATAAATCTTATGACTAATTAGTTTATTTTATATTAGAGATATTATTGAAGACAAAAATGCCTTTGGCAAAATTAAGCCTTATAACACAAATAGATACATTTCATTAATCTACTAATAATATCGGCACCCTGATATTTTTCTTTACTACAAGAACCTTATAATACGTAAAAAGCCCTTAATAATGCCGTAAACAGTTCATATCGAGAAAGTTTTTTTTGAAAATGCTATTTTATTTCGCTAAAAATAAAAATATTAGCTTTAAGTTTTAAAAAGTTTTATTTTGATAAAATTAAAACTACCCAATCCTTATTGTTGCTATGAAAAATCAAATTAATTTTAACAGGAAAAATAATGATAATTGCATACTCCACAGCACCAAATGAAACAATCGCTAATGAAATTGCTCACTACCTCATCAATGCGAAACTTGCTGCTTGTGTAAATTTAATCCCTCAAGTCAAATCTATTTATCATTGGAATAATGAAATTATTGAAGATAATGAAATACTTATGATGATAAAATCTGAAAAGAGCAAACAGCAAAACTTAATTGATACTCTTGTCAAAATACATCCTTACGATACTCCTGAAGTAATTATAATACCGATTGAAAATGGTTTTAAAGGTTATCTTAATTGGCTCCATACATCCTTGAATTAAAACAATGTTAAATTTTTAGTGAGATCTCTTTTTTAATATTTTTTCAAAAAAAATGATAATGAATTGTAAATAAAATTATCTTATACCATCTCAATTATTAGACAAGTAACTTATTGTTAATGTTAAATTAAATTTCTTATTTTAAATTAATACAGACATTTTAAATAATAAATAGGAGATTATTTATTTTATTGGTATGAATATATTTTAAATATATATAGGTTAAATAGTTTTTAATGCTAAATTAATAAACTTACCAACATCTTATTCTTTTTATTTTCTGTTATAATGAGCAGGCTTTCTCTAAATTACATGCAAAAAGGAGTGAGTTGTGAAAACAAACAGAGTCGCAAGACGTATTTTAGGTTTACCTTATAATTTAAGCCGGTCTAAAAAGAAAGTGCGTTTTTCCATTATTGCCTCTACAAACGCTGAAAACATACCTGCTGAGTTAAAAAACTCAAGTAAAGTCTGTTTAAAACAGGATTTCAGAAAGAAAGCAGAGCACAAGCGTGTCTATATGAAGTTAATAGATGCTTATCCAGAGTATCTTGCAACCAATTGATATGGTTATACGCCAACGCTATTTGATAAATATTTTTGTATTCAGTTTATATACTTAAAATATTAAAAATAGCATATCCCTTACATTACGTAAGGGATATTAGTTTTCTAGATTAGTTTATTTTCCCACTATTTATAAAGCTCTTTTCTTATATTTATAAGTGCAACTTCTGCAATTGAAGGTTCAATTTCATCAGGCAATGTGCTTAGGTGAAATGCATTCTCAATTTTCTTGATAAGAGTTTTACTGCGTTCTAATAATTCATCATAACTAAACTGACCCGCTTTAATTGCTAATAATTCATCTCGATTATCACACCAAACTTTTACTTTTCCTTCTTGTGCGATCCCTAATGCAATATAGAGTAATCTAAAGGTATGCATCATATTTTTACTATCGTAACTTCGCCCATGATCGATATTTTGTTGGTAACGAACATTATTACGTTGCTCAACCCACTGCCAATATTCATGATATTGCTTGCGATATGCGCTATAACCTTCTGTATTAAAACTGAGATAACCTTCTAATTTTGCTGTTTTAAAAATACTGCTTAGCAATACATCATTAGCACTTTCTTTTTTTATTATTCCTTGATAAGTCGCTTTATCATCATAATAAATTGCATAAATATCTTGAGCATGGGCAAGTTTTGTTAATCCAATATGTTCTTGTTTCCAATGTCGATTCTCTAACCAAGTATTGATTAAAATTGTTTTTCCATCTTCAATCACATAACAAAAGTCGAGAATAGTTTTTAATTTTTTTTCGACCGGATTGACTATTTTTTTGTTTAACCCTTGCGCTTTTTTAATCTGACCCTGTGCATAGTGCACAAATGTTTGAACGCAAGTTTTAGATAGAAACCATTCTGGCTTTATTAATGACATTAAAGGGTGTCGATAAATAACCATATCTTCAGGTGAATTAATTAATTCTAAAATATTAGGATTAGATGCACACAATAGTTCTATAAATCGTCCTAGTTCATAATAAACGATATCATTGGTTTCATTACTGACTTGTGGCGTGTATTCCAACCCATAAAAAAGATCTTTAGGGAGATAAAATATGCCTTTAATATCCGTATCTGATGTTTCCGTCGCAAGGTTATGAGAACGACTTCCAGCGATGCTTTCAAATAAAAGGTAAGGTTTTATATCTTCAATGGTCAGTTTCATCTAATTTCTTCCTAAACCAATTATTTAAAATATCATTGTCTGGCACTGTTCTTTTTGCTAATTGAACATTTGTCTCTTGCCATAAAAAAATCACTAAATATTGCATCGCATCTGTTGGGATCAAAATAAAGTGCTCATTTTTATCTGATTTAAATTCTACTAGCTCTTTGATGACTTTTTGTTCTTCACTAGTTAAAATTTTTATCAGTTTATTCAACTCCATTGGTGGGATATCACCCGTTTTTACTGTCCAATAAGCGGATAAAAGAGAACGTAGCATATAGAACCATTTTTTTAATTTTATTGGCTCTGCACTAATCTCACTCTTTGAGTTATTTTCAGGAGAATATCCACTTACAACTTTAGCAATTCCTCGGTAATGGTGAACAATCACTTTGGGTTGATAAAAGAGTTTTGCAAGCTCAAATAACTCTTTTTGAACATTAGGATACTCTTGATAAATTATTGGTGATTGGAGCCACTCTAATAATATACAGTTCGATTTACGTAATAAATGCAGTGCTTTGGTGATATCCCAAGCACCAACATCAAACCAACTGTTTTCTATCCATTCAAAGGTTTCTTTAGGTTTATCGATAGAAAGATAGGCATTGCGAGGGCGTATAAAAATACCCCTCACATCATAATCACTGTCTGTTGAGGCAAATCCCCAAGCTCGGCTACCACTTTCTGCAACATAAAGTAATTTAACTTGATGCTCTTGTTCTATTTGCGGTAATTTTTTTAATATCTCATTATGCATGATGTCCTTATCCCTTTATTTGTGACTTTTTTCACCAATTTACATCTCAACGCTAATATTCTATGGTTATAACACAGACATAAGCCAATACAAACTTAGTCAAATTCTCATTTTCCCCCATGTGTAATTAGGTGGTTTATAAATTAAATGATTACCTCACAACAAGCACGAGATATCGTTCTTAATCACTGTCATTCATCACCTTGTGATGAGCGATTTGCTATTTATTTTGTGAATTATCGGCTAAGCAAGATTTTTGGATAATCCGTTGTAACTCTGAACGTTATGTTATTTATAATCAACTAGAACACTGTTATGTTGGCGTAAATGCCTATTTAGTGGATACCTATACGGGTAAAATTGATATCGTTGGCAGTGGACAGAATGTCGAGGATTTTCTGCAAGATATCTATGATGCTCAAGCCGCTGGCAGTCAGTTTTATCTTCTTCGCCCTATCTTTTCTAAAGAAAACAAAATCGCATTACTTAATTTAAAACAATGGCTAGGATACGGATATACCGACACCGTTAATTTACTCACTATTAATAAAAATTGGTTTACTGGTAAACGCCGTAATTTACAACATGTACAGATATTATTAAATAAGAGAGATATTAACACAGAAATTATTTTAGCGGATAAAACTGAAGGTATAGTTATTATTGATAATAGTACATGGTTTGAAGAGGATATTAGAAAAGAATTAAGGAAGGTTATTAGGAATGAGAGTTCATGCTAATGAATTTAATCACGGTTCATTCAAAACAGAATAGATAAAAATAGCTAAAATGGTAATGTTACCCCATATAATATCTATTTATGATTTTTTATCTATTGGGGTTTTCTATGAACACAGATGATATAAGAAGTATTGCAGAAATCAGAAAAAACAATTTAATTTATATTCTTGAACATCATTATAAAGGCAAACAAAAAAGACTTGCTGATGCATTAGGTGTGGCACCAAGCATGATTTCTCGTTATCTATCACCAAAAGATTTAAAAAGCCATCGTGAACTTACCGATCCCATGTCACGAAAAATTGAATACGTGACTAAAATTAGTAAATATTGGATGGATGTAGATCATTTGAAAGAAGGTCATGCTGGATCAGAAAAAGAAGAATACATTCCGACAGAAATTAGCAAAATACTCTCAGATAACATCACAACATTCATGTTAAACGATGGAATAAAATCAACAGTTAAACTCTCCATTGACTCAGGTCTTGCACAGTCAACGGTTAACCGCATTATTAATTGTGAAGCAAGTGGCACGACTGAAAGTATTGATGCCATAGCTAAAGCAATGGGTCGTCATGCTTATGAATTATTAATACCTAAGAATGATAAAAGTGCTATTAATTACGATAGAAAAGCCTATTCTAAATTACCTTTAAGTGAGCAAATATCAATTCAAAACTTTATTGAATTTATTATTTATAAAAATAATCCTATCATTAATGAATAAAATATACAAAAAAGCCACCAGTAACTTACTGATGGCTATTGGTTTTTTAACCTTTATCAACGATTACTGATAAACGTTATTTTATTCCCACTCAATCGTTGCTGGTGGTTTACCGCTGATATCATAAACAACGCGGGAAATACCACTAACTTCATTAATAATGCGGTTAGAAACACGACCTAAGAAGTCATATGGTAAATGTGCCCAATGTGCTGTCATAAAGTCCACAGTTTCAACTGCACGTAATGAAACAACCCAGTCATATTTACGACCGTCGCCCATAACACCCACTGAACGCACAGGTAAGAACACGGTAAATGCTTGGCTTACTTTGTTATATAAATCAGCTTTATGCAGTTCTTCGATAAAGATAGCATCAGCACGACGTAATAAATCACAGTACTCTTTCTTGATCTCACCTAATACGCGAACCCCTAAACCTGGGCCCGGGAATGGGTGACGATAAAGCATGTCGTATGGTAAGCCTAACTCTAAACCAATCTTACGCACTTCATCTTTAAACAGCTCTTTTAATGGCTCAACTAAGCCCAGCTTCATATCTTCTGGTAAGCCACCCACGTTATGGTGCGATTTAATTACATGAGCTTTACCTGTTGCAGATGCAGCAGACTCAATCACATCAGGATAGATAGTGCCTTGTGCTAACCATTTAACTTGTGGCTGTTTAACGGCTTCTTCATCAAAGATTTCAATGAATGTATGACCAATGATTTTGCGTTTTTTCTCAGGATCATTCTCGCCTTTTAACGCAGTTAAGAAACGCTCTTCCGCTTCAACATGGATAATATTTAGGTCAAATTTACCTTTAAACATTTCCATGACTTGTTCTGCTTCATTCAGACGCAATAAGCCGTTATCAACAAATACACATGTTAAACGTTTACCAATCGCACGGTTTAACAATAATGCAGTTACTGATGAGTCAACACCGCCTGATAACGCTAAAATAACGTGATCATCACCAATTTGCTCTTTTAAACGAGCAACCGTGTCTTCAATAATTGCGGCAGAAGTCCATAGCGCATCACAACCACAGATATCTAAAACAAAACGTTTTAAAATCGCTAAACCTTGATGGGTATGTGTAACTTCAGGGTGGAATTGAACACCATAAAAACGTTTTTCTTCATTCGCCATAATAGCAAATGGGCAAGTCTCAGTGCTCGCTACCGTTACAAAATCTGATGGAATAGCAGTAACTTTGTCACCGTGGCTCATCCATACATCTAATAATGGTTTACCATCTTCGCTAACAGAATCTTGAATATCACGGAACAGTGCACAAGTTTCACGAATTTCAACTTGTGAATAACCAAATTCACGCTCACCAGAAACTTCGACGTCGCCACCTAATTGCATCGACATCGTTTGCATACCATAACAAATTCCTAATACAGGAACGCCTGCATTGAATACGTATTCTGGTGCGCGAGGGCTGTTGTCTTCAGTAGTACTTTCAGGGCCACCAGACAGAATAATACCATTAGGATTAAATTCACGAATTTGTTCTTCTGTAACATCCCATGCCCAGAGTTCACAATAAACGCCGATTTCACGAATACGACGAGCAATAAGCTGCGTATACTGTGAACCGAAATCAAGGATAAGAATGCGATGATTATGGATATTTGCTGTCATTTGTGGTGAATTCCAAAACAGATAAAGTCATAAAGTTGAAAGGCTTGCTAATTTATAATCAAAACAAAGTAATAACTAAAACAAGCCTTTCTCGGAATAAATTACATACCTAAGCGATAGTTAGGAGATTCTTTTGTGATGGTCACATCATGGACATGGCTTTCTTGAATACCCGCACCACTGATACGAACAAATTCAGCTTTGGTATTCAAATCTTTAATTGTTGCACAGCCTGTTAAGCCCATACATGAGCGTAAACCACCCATTTGTTGATGAACGATAGTTTTCAATAAACCTTTATAAGCAACACGACCTTCGATACCTTCTGGTACTAATTTGTCTGCTGCATTATCAGTTTGGAAGTAACGATCTGATGAACCTTTAGACATCGCACCTAATGAACCCATGCCTCGATAAGATTTATAAGAACGGCCTTGGAACAGTTCGATCTCGCCCGGAGATTCTTCAGTACCTGCAAACATTGAACCAACCATAACGCAAGCTGCACCTGCTGCTAATGCTTTTGCGATATCGCCAGAAAAACGAATACCGCCGTCTGCAATAACAGGAATGTTGCGATCTTTCAGCGCTTCAACAGCATCTGCAATAGCCGTAATTTGTGGTACACCCACACCTGTTACGATACGTGTTGTACAAATTGAGCCTGGGCCGATACCTACTTTAACCGCGCTCACACCAGCATCTGCTAGTGCTAATGCACCTTCTGCGGTTGCAACGTTGCCACCAATAATAGGTAGATTTGGATATAATGCACGAGTATCACGAATACGCTGTAAGACACCTTCAGAGTGACCGTGAGATGAGTCAATAAGTAAAACGTCAACGCCTGCAGCAACTAATGCAGCAACACGCTCTTCGTTACCGGCACCCGCACCAACAGCAGCACCAACACGTAAACGACCGTGTTCGTCTTTACAAGCATTTGGTTTACGTTCTGCTTTCTTGAAGTCTTTTACAGTGATCATTCCTTTCAGGTGGAAGTTGTTATCAACCACTAAGGCTTTCTCTACACGTTTTTCATGCATTCTTTGCATGACAACATCTCGTGCTTCACCTTCTTGTACAGTCACTAAGCGCTCTTTTGGTGTCATTACTGCTGTAACAGGTTGGTCTAAATCAGTAACAAAACGAACATCACGACCAGTAATAATACCCACTAATTCGTTGTCATTGGTCACAACTGGGTAACCCGCAAAACCATTGCGTTCAGTCATTGCTTGAACTTCACGTAAAGAAGTTTCTGGTGTTACGGTAATAGGATCAGTGACAACACCACTTTCATGTTTTTTCACACGACGAACTTCTTCAGCTTGGCGTTCGATAGACATGTTTTTGTGGATAAAACCAATTCCACCTTCTTGAGCTAATGCGATAGCTAAAGGCGCTTCAGTCACAGTGTCCATTGCAGCAGAAAGCATAGGAACATTTAGGCGGATTGTTTCAGTCAGTTGAGTGGACAAGTCGGCAGTATTAGGAAGAACAGTGGAGTGTGCAGGAACTAACAAAACATCATCAAATGTAAGTGCTTCTTTTTTAATTCGTAACATAGCAATATCTCACCAAGGCGGCTTTTAGGAAATAGAAAATATTGCCGCGGAATTATACACACCGTAATCGGTTGCTTCTAGTTTTTTTTCAAAATTTTTATTGATCCTGCCACTAACTTAGGTAGTATCAATCAATTAAGTCTTTGTTTTAAAATTTGATCTGGCTCACATGACACTACCGATAAACAATAATATTTTTACTGTTAGCCGTCTAAATAAGACCGTTCGCCAGTTATTAGAAATGGAAATGGGTCGCATTTGGATCAGTGCTGAAATTTCCAACTTTACTCAACCCTCTTCTGGTCACTGGTATTTTACGTTAAAAGATACTAATGCCCAAATTAGAGCCGCGATGTTTCGTGGGCAAAATACTAAAGTTACTTTTCGCCCTCAACATGGCCAGCAAGTCTTAGTGCGTGCAACAATTACATTGTATGAGCCAAGAGGTGATTACCAATTGATTGTTGAGAGTATGCAACCTGCTGGCGACGGACTTTTACAACAACAATTTGAGCTATTAAAACAAAAACTCAGTTCAGAAGGTTTATTTGATGCTATTCATAAAAAACCCCTGCCATCACCCGCTAAACAAATTGGTGTTATCACTTCATCAACCGGAGCAGCACTACACGACATTTTAAATATTCTTCGTCGTCGTGACCCCTCTTTGCCTGTTCTTATCTATCCAACTGCGGTTCAAGGTGCTGAAGCGCCTATGCAGATTGTTCATGCCATCGAGCTTGCTAACCGCCGCAAAGAGTGTGATGTTTTAATTGTTGGTCGTGGCGGTGGCTCGTTAGAAGATCTCTGGGCATTCAATGATGAACGCGTTGCTCGTGCTATTTTTGCCAGTGAAATCCCGATTGTAAGTGCCGTTGGCCATGAAACTGATGTAACCATAGCTGATTTTATTGCCGACCTTAGAGCACCAACTCCTTCTGCAGCAGCAGAACTAATCAGCCGTAACAAGCTCGAGCTATTGCGCCAATTACAATCACAACAACAACGCCTTGAAATGGCGATGGATTACTATTTAGCAAAAAAATTACGCGCAATAACACAACTTCATCATCGTTTACAACAACAGCATCCTCATTTACGTCTTGCTCGTCAGCAAAATGTATTGGCTTCAACACAACAGCGTTTAGTTTCTAGTTTTCAGCGACTATTGCAAGCCAAACAACATCAACAAACACAACTACAAAAACGCCTTAATTACCAAGAGCCTAGTTCCCAAATTCAAGCATTACTTCGCCAACAACAACAGTTGATTTACCGTATGCGAGAAAGTATTTCACAACAGTTGTCTCGTCAACGTGAACAATTCGCTATTAGCTGTTCTCGCTTAGAAAGTGTGAGTCCTCTCGCAACACTTTCTCGTGGTTACAGTATTAGCGAAACAGAGTCTGGAGAAGTGCTGAAAAATACCAAACAGGTGAAAGTGGGCGATCCGCTAAAAACGCGTGTTGAAGATGGTTGGATCACCAGTGAAGTGGTTAAAACACAAAAGATAAAAGCTAAACGTAAGACTGCCTCTAAAAATGAGAATTAGCCATATCAAATGGTTTAGTTCAACATAAATAAAAAAGGAAAACGGCATCCGAATTATACTGATGCCGTTTTTTATTATTTATATTTTATGATAATCATTACGTTACATTAAAAACGTACTTCTCCTGCAAAAAGATAACTTCTACCGCGAGCTGTTTGTGTATTAGCACTCGGATCTTGCATAATTGGTGATGAATTACTTCTATCAAGCGCATTAGAATAATTTTTATTCATTAAATTATGTACTGCGAATTTCAGTGAGATATTTTTATTAATTTGATAATTACCATAAACGTCAATTATCGTTGGGATTTTTTCTTGTTCAACCATTGGCACTATACCTAAATCGTAATCAACACCTTCTGGTGAAGATTTTCGTGATTTACCTGTTATTTGAATAACCGTACCCAGTTCTAATGACCTGTCATCAAAGAGGCGAATACCTGTATCTATAGTGGCATAATATTTAGGAAGCTCAGAAGCTGGTGATTGTCCAAAATCTAAGCTAGCAATTGATGTGGGTTGTGATGTGCGTTGATCACTATATGACAGATTAGCGTAGAATACTTCTGCATCATAATTAGCTTGTAACTCATAGCCACGTAAAACCACAGGATCGATACTGTTAGTATGAAGATTAATATTACCGTCATTTTCCATATTGGCGTAATCATCCAATGTTAATGTATCATCAGCTCTACAACGGATCCCTCCTTTGCACACGATAAAAGATTCACTAGAAATATAATTTTTGATCTTTGTGTAATACCATAATCCTTTAAATCGAAAGCTATCACCTTCGATAATTAAATCAGGGCGGTAACTATTAAACCCAAGCTGGAATGTATCAGCCTTTTCACTCTTTAAATATGGATTCATTGAAGCACCACCTTCATTGGCAAAAAAGATCTCTTGTGAAGTGGGTGCTCTCATGGTGTGAGCATAACTAACAAAGGGTTGAAATTCAGAAATAATTTCAGCGGAAAGTAACACCCCAGGATCCCAATTTCTATCATGACGATTTACATTCATTTCACCTTCAGGGAAACATGCATCACGAGCCGCACACGCTGGCTTATATCCTTTTATATTGTAATCCACATAATTTAAATTTAGGTCAAGAGTATAAATATCGTATTCAAATTTCATTTGTGAAAAGAAGCTAGTTAAATCATTTTTTCCTTGTGGTGCAAATGTATTATTTTCAACCATATTATTTGCTTGCCACGGGTCCGTAGAAGGCGCAATAACACTACGCTTGTATTCTGTTGACATTAATTTAGAGCCGAGTGTTAATGCCATATCAATTTCACCATAATTAAAACGGCTGGTATTTTTAACTACGAGAGAATCAGAGGTATTTTTGGCATTTGCATTACGCAAGCTCATTAAAGAATCGCCTTCAAATTTTTGAGACGCTTGGCTGTGACTCAAACGAATTTCACTGTCAAAAAGATCATTTAATGGTGTATAGCGATATTTTGCATAATAATCTTTAGCATCAATTTTACGTCGATTAAAATTATTATTATAAAATCGACCACTTAATTCTAATTCATGGGAATCGTTTGGTTTAATATTAATTTTTGCTAATTCTGAATGGGGCTTTTGATTAAAATGTTTATTAGTCGCAAATTCTTCACTATTAAAACCAGCACCATTTTTATAAGAAGATTCTATTTTGTGTCCACTTAACGCAATCATTGCACCAGCTGTACCATTATCATTAAATAATGAACGTTGTCCTGCAAAAGCGACCATACCGTTATAACCTAACCCATTAGTACCACCAGCTGCTTTACTTCTTACTCCCCATGAATTTCCTTTAAATAAAATATCTTCGATACCAATAGTTTTAAAATTAGCGCTACCTGCTAAGGCATTGATACTATTTTCACCATCTTGTTGACCTCGAGAAATATCAACTTGAACAATAAAGTTTGGATCAAGCATGCTATTAAATTGATTATATGGCTGACCACCATGGCTAATTTGGCTAGGAGATGTGCTATATGTTGTTTGCGTAACACCATCTACCATCATATTAACGCGCCCAAAACCACTAAGCCCGCGAATATTAACACTCACACCGGGTTGACTTACATCCATTTGAGTGTAAGTCCCAGGTGTTGATCGTAATGCTTGTTCAACAGACTCTAGATTATTAATTTCACCAATAGAACTATAAGCACCTGGTTTTCCCAATGCTTTTTGTTCTGGTGTTTCTTTTTGTGCTGATGAAACTTTTAAGCTACTAAATTGAACCGCTTTATCCGCTTCAGATGCGATGACAAGATGATTAATACCCGAAAATAAAATAAGAGTGCTAAGTATTTTCCTTGTAAATTTCATAATAAACCTATTCTTTATTTTTATTTAAATAGGCTCACGTTGCTTTATATAAAGTAATTAAACTAGAAAATATTATTATTGTTATATTCGCTTTAAATAATAGCACTGTCTCTCTTAAAGAGAGACAGGCTAATTTTATTAAACTTATTTATTATTACAGATTATTCTATTTTATATTTTGAGTTTTAAAATAGACTTCAGGTTGTTCTAACATCAGAATAAAGGCATATTCTTTTGCAGTATCGCGTAAGCGATTAAAACGCCCTGATTTACCACCATGCCCTGCACTCATATTCGTATCAAGTAATAGTAGGTTATTATCTGTTTTTAATTCACGCAATTTAGCAACCCACTTTGCAGGCTCCCAATATTGCACTTGTGAATCATGTAATCCCGTTGTGACTAATAAATGAGGATAAGCCTTAGCAACGACATTATCGTATGGGCTATATGATTTTAAGCGGAAATAAACGTCTTTATCGGCAGGATTTCCCCACTCTTCATATTCCCCTGTTGTTAAAGGGATTGATGCATCTAGCATGGTTGTCACAACATCAACAAATGGAACTTGAGATACAACACCACGGTATAATTCTGGTGCCATATTCACAACAGCGCCCATTAATAAACCACCCGCACTACCACCCATAGCATAAACGTGTTTAGGCGCTCCGTAGCCTTCAGCAATTAGGTATTTAGTGGCATCAATAAAATCAGTAAAAGTATTAACCTTATGTTCCATTTTACCTTGGTTATACCAGCGCTTACCTAATTCACCACCACCACGCACATGCACAATCGCATAAACAAAACCTCGGTCTAACAAACTTAAACGAGGTGAGCTAAATGAAGGATCAATGCTACTACCGTAAGAGCCATAACCATAAATTAAGATAGGATTTTCACCTTTCTTAAATAAGTCTTTGCGATAAACTAATGATACGGGAACTTCAACACCATCTTGTGCTTTTACCCAAATGCGCTCACTTTCATACAAATCACGTTCAAAGCCTTTCACTTCTTGCTGTTTAAGCAGTTGCTTTTGATGTGTTTGCATATTCCATTGATAAGTTGAAGATGGTGTTGTCATGGATGTATAACCGAACCGAAGCTCTTCACTATCTGCTTGAGGGTTAAATCCTAACCATGCCATATAAACAGGATCGTCAAATGTGACATTGGTTGATTGACCTGTTTTCCAATCAATTTGGCGTAATGACACTAGGCCTTGTTTTCTTTCTTCAACCACTAACCAGCGATTAAAGAGATCAAAACCTTCTAAATCGACATCTTTTTGTGGCGCAATGACGGTTTCCCAAGGCTTATCAATTGATGATGTTTTATAAAGACCAAATAATTCACTCTCATGATTCGAACGAATATAAAATTCACCATTAAAATGGTCGATATCATATTCACGCCCTTCTTGACGTGCAGAGAAGATAACCATTGGTTTTTCTGGAGCATTAGCGTCAATTAAGCGAGACTCAGAGGTTGTTGAGCTTTCAATAGAGACAAGAATGTAATCTTCAGATTTACTTTTACCCATCCAGGTATAAAAACGATCGTCGTTTTCTTCGAAGATTTTGACGTCTTGTTTACGATCTGTGCCATATTGATGGCGATAAATTTGATAAGGCAACAGTGTTTGCGGATCTTTATCAACATAAAATAGTGTTTTGCTATCATTTGCCCACACTAAGTTTGCTGAGATATTGGTTAACACATTCTCTTTCCATGTGTTATCCGATAAATCTTTATAGGCAACATTATAGTTTCTGCGCCCTTCTTTATCTTCTGCAATGGCAATGCGTTTGTTATCAGGGCTAATGGTCAAATCACCTAATTGATAGAATTCATGCCCTTTAGCACGTTCGTTTCCATCAACGAGAACTTCCCATTCACCTTCACTATTAACTGCCTTACGCTGATAAATAGGAAAATCTTTACCTTCTTGGTAAATAGTACGATAAGTATAGCCATTATAAATATAAGGCACAGACTCATCATTTTGAGCCATGCGGCTCACCATTTCATTAAAGAGTGTTTCTTCTAATGCCTTACCTTCTTTCATTACCGATTCGGTATAAGCGTTTTCAGCATTAAGATAATCAAGCACTTTAGGATCTTTGCGTGAATCATCTCTTAGCCAATAATAATTATCGGTGCGTGCATCGCCATGTTCTGTCATCACATGAGGTACTTTGTTCGCTTTTGGTGGCGTCACTAGGGAGTCCTTCTGATTTTGAGCCAATGCAGGTGTTGCTGAAATTAACAATGCCATGATCGCACTCGTTAATTGCAACGTCATCCGTTTTTTTGTTGCGATTAGCATAACGTTTTATTTCCTTTTGACCTGTCGTTAGAACGTTAGTGTAGAAAACTCAATTGGCATTTCAACCATTATTTTACCTTTCGACAATAACTCGATTGGCGGTATCGGTAAGGGCTCTGCACGTTTGAGTACTCTTTGTGCTTCTCTATCTAAAGAGCGCACACCACTGCTGAGAATTAATTCACTGGATATGACATAACCTTGTTCATCAACAAAAAAGCGTACTTTAGAAACACCACTTCTGCCTTTGCTTTTTGCTTCTTCAGGATAGGCTTTATAGCGATTAAGGTGTCCTTTTGTTTTAGCTTGCCATAATGCTAATGCGCTTTCTGAGCTATCTGAATCGCTGTCATAATTTGCACTGACATCATTAGATTGCTGTTTCGCCGCAGAGCGACTACTTGAAGGTGCTGATTGGCTAGACACATTTTCACTCATAATCGGTGCAGGTTTTACAGGAGAGGTAACAGGAGTTACTTTAGCAGTTTGCTCTACATTGACCCTTTTTTGGGGTTTTTTGATCAAAATATCAGCATTTTCATTCACCATAAGATCAGGTTGCTTTTCAGCAACATCTTGCTCTACCTTTTTTTGGCTTGCCACTGCCAGTTGTTGATCGACCCCTACAACCTGTTTTTCATCACTGAGCGCTTGTACATTTTCACTTAAGCTCATCATTACAGCTAATTCAGGCTCTTGTATTAATACCGTATTTTCTTTATTGAGAAAAAAGTAAGCCATAACAAAAATAGCATGTACACCGATAGCCAAAATTAACGCTTTAGAACTGCAAAGCTGAAATTTTGGCATTTGATCCATACAAGAAGAAATAAGCATATTCGTGTTATCAATAAATTAAGGTAATGCGACAGGTGTTATCCAAAGATAATCGGCATGAACTGGAGTGATATCACTTCCCTCTTCCGTCATTATCACGACTGTCACGTTTTCATTCGGCGCTAAATCAGCAACGTGTAAAGGTACACCCATTACTTTTGTGGCATGAAAAGAGCCAGCAATTAAAAGTGCGGGTGTCGGAGCATCTAATAAACTTTTAGCCATTGCACGATCACGCAATTGCTGGATAACTGTCATTTTTTCTGCTTGTGTTTTATCAAGCTCGCCACCATGAGAAAGCTCGATTGTTTTTTGAATAAGTTGGCGAACGGATTTATCAGTTGAATGTACACCATCAATAATAGGAGGATTTTTATACGCACTAGATATTTCACTGCGATCAATATTGGCGGCTAATAAAGGATAATCGGCGCTTAGTCCTGCTTTAACAATATTGCCATACCATTTCCAAGGCCAACCTGAATTCCACTTTAATGCAGCCATTAATCGCTCATCACGTAAGTATTCAGAGCCTGAATAACGTTTCTTTGTGTTATCAACTAAGGATTGCTGGCTTGGTGTTAGCATCTCGAGTAAAACAGCGCCTTGGGGTCGCTTTTTAGGTAACTCTGTCATCAACCAATATTCAATATCATGATGATAAGCATTATCATGTTTTTCGCCAATAATCACACGTGATTGACTTGCTAATCGTGTTAACAGTGTATCTGCTGTGATGGATTGCCCAGTCTGAGTATCAATGATGTTTGCCGACTGAATAATTGCCAGATCTACGGGTGATGCAGGTTGTTTTTCTATCGAATGACATGCTGAAAGACTAATTAATGAAACTAGTAGTAAGATCCTTTTTGATATTGAGAAAAACATAATCATCCTATTAGTTATATATACTTACTTCAGTTAGGTAAATAGGTTAATATTATTGCTAATAATTATCAATATCATTCTTACATTAATTCGCATTTAATGCTTTTATGCCTATTTTAAGGACACAAAAAAGCGCCTGATAAAAGGCGCTTTATGGATGGAACTATCTAATTAGTAAAAATTAATTTTGAGATTGTGCCTGAGCTTCAACAACAGCTAATGCCACCATATTCACGATACGACGTACTGACGCAATTGGCGTCAAGATGTGAGCAGGTTTAGCAACACCCATTAACACTGGTCCTACTGTTACACCATCAGAGCTAGTTACACGCAATAAGTTATAGCTAATACGTGCGGCTTCCATTGTTGGCATAACTAACAGGTTTGCAGAGCCTTTTAATGGACTATCTGGCATCACGTCACGACGAATAGATTCTACTAATGCCGCATCTGCGTGCATTTCACCATCAATTTCTAATTCAGGCGCGCGTTGTTTGATTATCTCTAATGCTTTTCTGAGTTTGATTGAAGATGGGCTATCGAATGAGCCAAAGCTTGAACGAGAAACCAGCGCTGCTTTTGGCTCAATACCAAAGCGACGGATAGTATCAGCAGCCATAATCGTAATATCGGCTAGTTGTTCTGCGGTTGGATCTTCATTAACGTAAGTGTCTGTAATAAAGGTGTTACCACTTGGCAATAACAGTGCGTTCATTGCGCCAGCCGTTTCCATTCCTTCACGTAAGCCGAACACATTTTTGTAAATTTCAAAATGTTCAGAATAGCTACCTACTGTACCGCAAATCAGGCCATCCGCTTCACCTCGGCGAACCATAATGGCACCAATCAGTGTTGGATTACCAATCATTGCACGGCGAGCTTGCTCTTGTGATACACCACGACGTTTCATAATTTGGTGATATTCTTGCCAGTACTCTTTGAAACGTGGATCGTTTTCATTATTCACCACTTCAAAGTCTCTACCAGCTTTAATATGTAAACCCAATTTCTGAATACGCATTTCAATCACACTAGGGCGACCAATTAAGATTGGTGTGGCTAACCCTAATGTTACTAGCTCTTGTGTTGCATGTAGTACGCGGTTTTCTTCCCCTTCTGCTAACACAATACGTTTTTTCTCTTTTTTCGCTTGAGAGAAAATAGGTTTCATAAATAAGTTTGTTTTATAAACAAACTCATTAAGGTGTTCGATATAAGCAGAGAAGTCTTCAATTGGACGTGTCGCAACACCAGAATCCATCGCTGCTTTTGCAACTGCTGGCGCAATTTTTACAATCAAACGTGGATCAAATGGTTTTGGAATAATGTATTCAGGGCCAAAAGAGAGTTCCTGATCACCATAAGCAGAAGCAACTTCTTCGTTTTGTTCTGCTAACGCTAATTCTGCAATAGCATGAACACAGGCGAGTTTCATTTCCTCATTAATTGTAGTCGCACCAACATCTAATGCGCCACGGAAGATGAATGGGAAACACAATACGTTATTAACCTGATTTGGGTAGTCAGAACGTCCTGTGCAGATAATCGCATCTGAACGTACTGCTTTTGCTAGCGGTGGTAAAATTTCAGGCTCTGGATTTGCAAGCGCGAGAATAAGTGGGTCGCGTGCCATTTTTTTGACCATTTCTTGCGTTAACACGCCTGGTCCTGAACAACCTAAAAAGATGTCGGCATTATTAATAACATCATCTAATGTACGAGTACCGTTATCTTCAATCGCATAAGCTGCTTTGGTTTCTGCCATATTGGCTTCACGACCTCGGTAGATAACCCCTTTAGAGTCACATACAGTGATGTTTTCGCGTGTTAGCCCTAAAGCAACCAATAAGTTCATACATGCAATAGATGCGGCACCGGCTCCTGATACCACTAATTTTACTTTGCTGATCTCTTTTTTAATAATACGTAAGCCATTGAGAACGGCTGCTGTAGAAATAATCGCTGTGCCATGCTGATCATCATGGAATACAGGAATGTTCATTTTTTCACGCAGTTTTTTCTCAATATAGAAACACTCTGGTGCTTTAATGTCTTCGAGGTTAATACCACCAAATGTTGGCTCTAATGACGCAATAATATCAACGAGTTTATCAGGATCTGTCTCATTAACTTCGATGTCAAAAACATCAACGCCAGAAAACTTCTTAAATAAAACGCCTTTACCTTCCATCACAGGCTTACCCGCTAAGGCACCGATATTTCCAAGTCCAAGTACCGCAGTACCATTTGAAATCACCGCGACAAGGTTGCCTTTGGCTGTGTAGCGATAAGCGGCAAGAGGGTCGGCTGCAATTTCTAAACAAGGAGCGGCGACACCCGGTGAATAAGCTAATGCTAAATCACGCTGAGTTATGAGTGGTTTTGTCGGTGTTACTGTGATTTTGCCTGGTACGGGAAATTCATGAAAATCTAGAGCGCTTTGTTTTAATTTGTCTTCCATCTTCATATCCTTTGTATCAATAGAGTAAGGGCTTCGTTAGTATAATGGTAATGGAGCGTTAAATCATGACGGCTCCGACACTTTTTTCAAATTAGTAAACGAGATCCATTATAAACAATTAATACCTAATTATAGGTATATTATTAACACTATTTAATTTCATCTGTGTAATAAACTCGAACAGAAAAAAGACAATATTTGTTTATTATTTACCAGATATTAAATTAACATTTAAAATAATTAAATTTTTTATATAGTTTAAAAAAACAATAACTATTTTCACTTGTTGATTATTTTTAAAATAGCCCCATCCCTGCACAACCCATTGTAACTATAAAGATTTTATAGAATTGGATTTTTTGTTAGTCTTTTTGGTTATTTTCTTTTTTACCCGTAACAATAATTGGTGTAATATTGCCAACCGTCAATTTTATTTTCTTATTCTTTTAATAAGATGTCTGATTCTAATTTTTATTCCTCATTTGGAATTTACTTTTTTATTTTCTGCTATTGGAAAGATTACACACATTATTATTTTTTTTAGGGAGAGGGGTTATGCCTAGCTACTCAATTATGATAGTGGATGATCACCCTATCATGAGATATGGATTACGGCTATTGTTAGAAAAAGACAAGGATTTTGTCGTAGTAAGCGAAAGTGGCAATGCTCAAGAGGCTGTAACCGCTGCAAAACAATTGAATCCAGACTTAATTATGATGGATTTAAATCTACAAGGGCGTTCAGGTATTGATATTATTCGAACACTTCGTCGCTCTGGTTTAACATCTTATGTTCTTGTTTTATCCGTTTCTGATTCACGTAATGATGTTTATGCTGCGTTGGATGCAGGCGCAAACGGTTATCTTTTAAAAGAGTGTGAGTTAGACATGCTATTACTTAGCCTACGCAAAGCAGCTGTTGGGCATCCAGTTTATAGCGAGCGAGTGTGGCAATATATTCAGCTTAGGCAAAACTATTCTGATCCACTTTCAGCGTTGACTAAAAGAGAATTGGATGTTCTTCATGAAGTGTCTGCTGGAATGAAAAATAAGCAAATTGCTGAGAATTTATTTATTTCTGAAGAAACAGTGAAAGTTCACATTCGTAATATTTTAAAGAAACTGCAAGTCACTTCTCGTTTAGCTGCCAGTCTTATTCTTATTAAGCATCAGTACTAAACGTTTTACCCCGACACTCGGTCGGGGTAATAAGATATATCGTTTTAATATTCCATTTAAGACTATATCAAGTCATTTATTACTCAATAGGTACTGGATAACTCAATACTTTAAAATGGTTATCAGGTAATTTTTCGATATTTAACTGATACAGCTCTCGATTTATCCCATTAATCACAATATCAAGTTCGCTAAAAGCAGATTGTATTTCTTCATTGGTTGCCCATGAAGGAATACCTTTCACTCCATAATAGAAATAAATTTTACTTTTACCTGAGCCTATTGGCTGAATTTCTTTTATCTGACTAATGAAAAGATGACCATAACAGAAGTCTTGATAAGGTTGCCAAGCTTTGCGCCCTTTTTCACTAAGATTGAACACCCACTCTTCTCCATTTGCGGTTTGTTCAATCAATCCGGCTTCGACTAATGCATGCATTCTTTCTAATACCCATGGTGCATCATCTTCATTGCTGTACACAGGCCATTTCCCTTCGCCCAAACACAATAAATAATCACTGTTAAAAAAGGCCTCTAAGGCTATTTTATACTCATCAACTTTTGAACTGTTTTTTTCTTCGTCTGCCCAGCTAAAAGAAGAGAGTAAAAGCAATATAAGACTCAGTGAAATACTTTTCATATTTTCTTTTACCAACGGAAATCTTTATTCGTATTTGTATTACTCTACGCTACACAATTCGTTACACTAACGTGACAGTTTAATATCCGATATATTTTATAATGTAAATAGGATTTTTCACTACAACAAAAGCTGTTATTTTGGAATTGTATAACACTCATTCACATCAATACTAATATTACGTATTGTCATATAAGGAAAATATCATGTCCACGACAAACCTGACATATACCATGTACGGCATAAAAAATTGCGATACCATCAAAAAAGCGCGTAAATGGTTAGATGATAATCATATTCCTTACGCGTTTCATGATTACCGCAAAGAGGGTTTGACGGAAGCATTATTACGCACCTTTACAGAAAATTTAGATTGGCAGACACTTGTGAATAAAAGAGGAACAACTTGGCGTCAATTATCCGATGAAGAAAAGAACACAATCACTGATGTTACCTCAGCAATTTCACTTATGTTAGATAAACCAGCCATTATTAAACGTCCTATTCTTGTATCATCTGACAACCGTTTTATTGTTGGTTTTGATACCAATGATTATTCGACCTTTACAGGAGCCTAATTTTTATGTCCTGTCCTGTTATTGAGCTTGCACAACAACTGATTTCGCGTCCATCAATCAGCCCTGATGATCAAGGTTGTCAGCAATTGATTATTGATAGGCTTGCCCCTCTTGGTTTTACTATTGAAAGAATGCCTTTTGGTGAAACTGAAAATCTCTGGGCTTGTCGTGGTGGTGAAGGTGAAACGCTGGCTTTTGCTGGCCATACTGATGTTGTACCAACAGGTGATCCTAATTTATGGGATAATCCACCTTTTGAACCGTCTATTCGTGATGGTATGTTATATGGGCGCGGAGCGGCAGATATGAAAGGTTCGCTTGCCGCCATGATTGTAGCAGCTGAGCGCTTTGTTCGCTCTTATCCTGATCACCGTGGGCGACTCGCTTTTTTAATTACATCAGATGAAGAAGCTAAAGCCGCAGATGGTACGGTTAAGGTCGTACAATCATTAATGTCACGAGGCGAACGCCTTGATTATTGCCTTGTGGGTGAGCCTTCAAGCCAACATCATTTAGGTGATATGGTAAAAAATGGTCGTCGAGGCTCAATAACAGCAAATTTAATTATTCAAGGTGTGCAAGGTCATGTCGCTTATCCTCACCTTGCAGAAAATCCTATTCATCTTGCCTCTCCTTTTATCCAAGAACTTGTTAATACCGTTTGGGATGAAGGCAACGAATTTTTCCCAGCCACCACAATGCAAATTGCCAATATTCATGCAGGTACAGGCAGTAATAATGTGATCCCCGGTGAGCTGTTTATTCAATTTAATTTCCGCTTTAGTACCGCAATTACAGATGAGGAAATTCGTCAACGTACAGAAGCGTTATTACAAAAGCACCAACTTCGCTACCAATTAGAATGGTCGTTATCTGGTCAGCCTTTTATTACTGGACAAGGCAAGTTACTTGAAGCAGTACGCTACTCAGTTAAGCATTACACCAATTTAGAGCCAGAACTCTCCACCAGCGGAGGCACTTCTGATGGTAGATTTATTGCCCAAATGGGAGCACAAGTTGTCGAATTAGGCCCCGTTAATGCAACAATCCATAAAGTTAATGAGTGTGTTAATGCAGCCGATTTACAACAACTTAGCCGAATTTATCAGCGGGTTATGGAGCAACTTATTTTATGATAACGCCTTTAATGCTAACGGGCCGTTCTACCGACCATTTAGTCACTTTATCCGGTCAGCATCGCTTACAATTTAATGCCACTAAAGCTTTTTTAGCGTTACAGCAACAAGCCACAAAAGCGGGCTTTAAATTAATGCCAGCTAGCTCTTTTCGTGATTTTAACCGCCAATTAGCGATATGGAATGGAAAGTTTGAAGGCAGTCGTCCTGTTTTAGATGCACAGAGTCAACCAATGGATATTCATGCATTATCAGAAAGTGAACGCTGTCTCGCTATTTTAAAATGGTCGGCGTTGCCCGGTGCAAGTCGCCATCATTGGGGTACTGAGATTGATATTTACGATCCTTTTCGCTTACCTGAAGGTCAATCATTACAATTAGAACCTTGGGAATACGAAGAAGGTGGCTATTTTGCAGAGCTTAATGAATGGTTAACGGAGAATATGTCAGCGTATGATTTTTATCGCCCTTTTACTCATAAAGAGAGCGATATTGCTTACGAGCCTTGGCATATCAGTTACTGGCCTCTTTCTCATGAAGCTTCGCTTGCTTACACACCTGATATTCTAAAATCGGTGTTAGAAGAAGAAAATATTTATGGTAAACAGTGGCTATTAGCTAATCTTGATGAAATATTTGCACGTTACATTGTTTTGCCTGAATAACGTTATTTTTCACATGGAGCTTCTTGTTGATCATTAACAGGAAGTCTCCACATAAATATCAACAAACACACTAAGATTATTAGCAATAATATTCTGACCCAAAGCATAGACACTAACCATAGAGAAATCGCAAAGGTAATTAAGATCACTAAGATGGCTTTAGGTTTTGCCCCTTTAGGCATAGCGCGATAAGTTTGCCAATATCGTAAATAAGGGCCAAACCAAGAGCGATAAAGTAACCAATAATGGAAACGCTTTGACGAACGAGAAAAACACCATGTGGCTAGTAATAAGAAAGGTGTAGTGGGTAATACAGGTAAAATAACCCCTAATGTGGCTAATCCCACACATAACCAACCTGCTATAATCAATAATATCCGTTTCATGCTGTGCTTTTCCAACTCATGCTTTATTGCGTTATTTTATAGAGTAAATAAAAAAGATCCTCATTCTCAACAACAATTTTAAAATATAAGGCTTATTTATGCACTGGCTTGCTGACTATTGGTGGGTAATTTTAATTCTTTTAGTAGGAATTATTATTAACGCTATTAAAGATATGAACAAAATCGATCCCAAGCAATTTCTTAAAAATAAGCGAAAGTTACCGCCACATCGTGATTTTAATGATAAATGGGATGATGAAGATGATTGGCCTAAACAAAATCAAAACAAGAAGGATGAGAATAAGTAGCTAACCACTGTTGATAACGCGATGTTAACTGTGCATCTTTTTCAGCCATTAATTGCGCGCATTGCTCTCTTAATTGCTTAGTTAAGACTTTTTTTCCTAATAAAGAAAACTCAGCCACACACTGCTCAACTGATTTATTGTCTACAAAAAAAGCCACTAATAACGGGTAGTGTTGCTCATAACCTACCAAAAAGTTAGCAACACTCTCATAAGCAGTAAGGGCTGGCCGATGAGCAAATGCAAAACCCGCCATCATTAACCAGTCGTCTTGTGGCGTAGCAATAGGACGTGGTATTAACTTATCCGCTAAACAGAGTTTCGTTTGCTGTTCTATCTGCGGATATTGCAAAGCAAAAGCACGTAAAGAAGAGTGCAATAACTGTTTGCCTTTTTCTGTTAATGGATAAATCGCCATTGCGGCATAGCATCCACTGCTCGCCTCTTTATGTACTCCTAACCGTACTATTTGAAAGCCACATTGCATCCAAAACTGCGCCAACACTTCGGTGTAACCAAAGCTCACAGAAAGATAATCAATAGTCTGTTTTTGGCTCTCTTTTACAATATTAGCAATTAAAGTTGCGGCAATTTTTTGACGTCGATATTGAGGCAAAACAGCAATGCGACTAATACGCAATGAATTCAAACACATTGCATCAGGTGTTAGACCATAAGTGACTAATGATTGAGCAACTAGATTACCTCTAGGCCTACGAGTCCCTAGCCAGACATCATGAGCCAGTTCAAAAGGCAATCCTCCTTCTTCAATACACCACACAGCACCCACGAGTTTTTTATTAATGGATGCTGACCAATAACGCTGCTTTTGACCATCAAGTAAACGTCGTAGATCAAGTGGCGTTGTTCGATAATGCGCACTAGTAAGTAATTGATAAAAATCATGTAGTTGTGAAATGTTATTGTGCCAATTTCCTTGGAGCTGGTGGATATCGACCTCACCTTGTTGCTGGCGTTCAAAATCATACTCAGGCTCATCAAGCAATAGCAATTGATTAAGCCAATTTTCTAATGGGCAATCTTTAGCCCAACGAATAGGTGTTTGTAATTGAAGTGTACGCAAATTAGGAATGTTATCTCCTAACTTCAGCATAAAACCGCGCCCTGTTCCCTCATAACCTTGCACTGTGGTTGTCATTAATACATGAGGAAAATAACCACACAACGCTTCTAGTTGTGCAATAGGTAAAGAAGCAGCCTCATCAATAATCAGCCAATCACTTTGAATTTCGTTATTTATACATAGCGCTAATAAATTATCTGGAGAATAAAATGAAATGACTTTATTGGTATGTGAAGATAAAACATCTGTACTATTTTTAGCTGGCGCACATACCAGTACATTTCCCTGATATTGTTCGATAAACATTCCCGCCAGCGCTGACTTTCCTCTGCCTCTTGGTGCAATAACACTCCAAACACCGGATGTCGATGAGAGTAAACTATCTAAAATCGCTTGCTGCTCTGCGGTTGGTTTACCTTGTGGAAGCGCCCAAAGCTTAGTTTTTTCACTCAATGTCGGTAATCGAAATGGCGTTGATTGTTGCCAGACAATCACTTGAACATCACCTAAAGTAATATTTTTTAGCCATGCCATAAAATTTGGAGTCGAAAGTATGCCCTGAGCATCATTCCAGCGCTGACTATCGTTATCGATATAACTCTCCCAGTTTTCAATATCAGGTAGACACAAAATCAATAAACTACCTGCTTTTAATGTGCCTGTTAACATGGCTAAAGCATCAGTATTAAATTCCTCATTGGCATCAAAAACAGCATGTAGAAACTCACGCCCCAGCAGACGAATAGCTTGTTCAGGCAAAATAGCATGAGGTTGATTGGAAGAAATTTTGACCCAGTCTCCTTGGCATAATTGAGTAATTTGCTGGATCTGCGTCATTTGCCATATAGGATCACCCGCTAATAGCAGTAACTGACGTTGCCCTAATTGGGCTAACTTTTGCTGATATTGATGTAAATAGGAAACTGGCACAGCTAGGATTTACCGATTAACAATGAAAGAATACCGGCTGCAATTAATGGTCCAACAGGCACGCCTCGGAAAAGTGCGACACCAATGACGGTTCCTACTAATAAGCCGGCAACTGTTGAAGGCTGGTTATTCATTAAAGAAACACCTCGTGCGCCTAACCAAGAAACCGCGATACCTATTGCAATCGCTAACAATGATCTCCAGTTTAAAAATGAGTTAAGCACTTCTTGCCCTGAAATACGCCCTGTTGCAATGGGTGTCATTACCCCAATGGTCAGAATTAAGATCCCGATAGTCATGCCATATTTTTCAACAACAGGAAAATATTGATTTAGAGGCGTGATTTTAATCACTAGCAAAGCAAGCATTGCTAACGTTACAGTCATATTATGACTAATAATGCCAAGTCCGGCGAGAACCAGCAAAATTAATAGTGAGGGATCAACATTACTCATGTTTGTTCCTAAGCCTTTCTCTTTATAGCGTTAATTGTATTTTATTTATTGACGAATGGTATTAGTTCAAAGACGAAGAAGCAAATGTATCGCAAGATTTGATATTGCCACTGTTATAGCCACGCATAAACCAAGTCTTACGCTGTTCTGCGGTACCGTGTGTAAAACTATCAGGCACAACATAGCCTTGTTGCTGTTTCTGTAATTTGTCATCGCCGATCGCTTGCGCCGTTTTAATCGCGGTTAATAAATCGCTTTCATCAATACGACCTTCACCTGCAATAAAGTGTCCCCACATTCCAGCAAAACAATCTGCTTGCAGTTCTAATTTTACGGATAAACGATTTGCTTCTGCTTTTGAGCGTGCCATTTGTTGTTTTTCACGCATTTGATTAGTAATGCCTAATAAATGCTGAACATGGTGCCCGACTTCGTGTGAAATCACATAACCTTGAGCAAATTCACCGCCGCCACCTAGGCTATGTTTCATTTCATTATAAAAAGAGAGATCGAGATAAATTTTTCTATCCGCAGGGCAATAAAAAGGCCCCATTATTTTTGTACCAGTGCCACATTGTGTAGTGGTGCTATTGGTATATAACACAAGTTTTGGATAGCTATATTGTTTGCCTGCTTGTGCAAAAATAGTTTGCCAAAAATCTTCCGTACTGGCTAAAACAACGCTACTAAAATCTGCTGCTTCATTATAAAGGGCACTTTGTTGTTCGTTGCGTTGTGGTGCTTGGTTGGTTTCACCTGTTAATGAGTTAAGATCAAATCCCATAAAACTGGCTATCACTAAAACAATAATAACCACAAACCCGTATTTAGTGCGTAATAAAAGTGCAATTAATCCTAATGGGAGATTACCACCGCCTGATGCGGAGGAAGATTGCCCTCTTCTATCTTCAACATTGTCACTTCTTCGGCGATCATTCCAACGCATAACTTATCCCCACAGTTTAAATAGACGACTTTAGCTTTATTATGAACAAATTTGTTACTTGATTTGAGATAATAACAAAAAATTGCAATCTCTATTCCCTATTTTTTGAGAACAAGATAATAGAGACTATTAGAGAAAATAACTCAACACATCCTAATCATTTCATAATAGAATTCTTATTTCTTACCCTTGTGTTTTTTCTTCACTAATAAATAGATAATTTAATGACTCGAACTCAACGTTTACTCACTTTATTGCAGATTTTAAAAGAAAATCGCTATCCGATAACGGCAGAAACGCTGGCAGATAAGTTGCAAATTAGTGTCAGATCTATTTATCGTGATATCGAATCTTTGCGTAATCAAGGTGCTGTAATCACGGGTGAAGCAGGTATAGGTTATCAACTAAAATCAGGCTTACTTCTGCCACCATTAACCTTTGATATTAATGAACTTGAAGCGCTTATTTTGGGCTTACGTTGGGTAGAAAGTCATACAGATAAAGAATTAAGTCACTCGGCATTACGGGCAATTAATAAAATCAATGCCGTGGTAACGGCACAGCATCAAACCTTGCTTGAACAAAATACATTGTTTGTTCCTACTAACCGAATTATTGAAGTAGACCATGCTATTGCTAAAGATATGCGTTTTAGTTTACGCGAAGAAAAGAAAGCAAAAATAGATTATCAGGATGCCCAAAAAAAACTAAGCACTCGGATTATTTGGCCTATTGCCGTGGGTTATTTTCAGGATTCTCAGGTTATTGCTGCATGGTGTGAATTACGCCAAAGCTATCGCCATTTTAGGCTCGATAGAATTATCTCTTATGAAGTATTAAGTGATAATTTGCCTTATCCTAAAAGCTATTTATTCTCACGTTGGAAAAAAGAGATATTGAAAGAGACTCCTGACAAAAATTGACACACAGTTTGAGTAATATCTTCCTTACTGTTCTTAGCTTAGCTATTTCAGTTTAAATAACATCATATTAATCAACACAGTAAGGAAACATTATGAGTGAACTTATTCTTTATACTAATGCAATGTCTCGTGGTAACACCGCTGAGCTTTTCTTAAAAATGTTAGATGTGCCTTATCAGCGTGTTGAATTAGAATATGGCGAACCAATGCGTACCCCTGAATATCTTGCTATTAATCCGATGGCAAAAGTTCCGGCATTAGTTGATGGTGAAATCGTCGTTACAGAGACAGCCGCAATTTGTGCTTATTTAGCAGATAAGTTTATTGAGAAAGAATTTGCTCCCGCCCTTAATTCACCTGAGCGCGCTGCTTATTATCGTTGGTTCTTTTTTACCGCAGGCCCTATTGAAGCGGCATTCACCGTAAAAGAGCTTGATATTGACCTTAATGAAGAGCAACAAAAATCATCTGGTTTTGGTTCATTTGAACGCGCTTTTCATTGCTTAGAAGCGGGCTTAGCCAGCGCTAAACCTTATCTTTGTGGTAAAAATCTGACAGCCGTTGATGTGTATGTGGGTTATTTCCTTATATTTTTGTGCAAGTATGCATTTATCCAACCTACACCATTGATTAACCAATATATTGATAGCCTTGCGCTTAATAAAGAAATTAAACAATTATTAGAAAGCTTAGAATTACGATAAATTTTCTTATTATTAAACGTCATTCAATTAAGCTATCGCTATAGTTACTTGTTTAATGCATTCTACTTAATACGCCCCATTTAAGACAAAAGGTCAGCTTTTAAGCTGACCTTTTCTAATTACATCTTATTTAACTTGACGTAATCGTTTGCGTATTTAGTCTAAAGAAACACCGATTCGACGTGCAACTTCTTCGTATGCTTCTATTAATCCGCCTAAGCTTTGACGGAAACGGTCTTTATCCATTTTATCTAAGGTATTTTTATCCCATAGACGGCTACCATCAGGAGAGAACTCATCACCTAATACAACTTTGCCGCGAAATAGACCAAACTCAAGTTTAAAATCGACTAAAATAAGTCCTGCTTTATCAAAGAGTTCGCTAAGGACATCGTTTGCTTTATAGCTCAAACGTTTCATTTCTGCGAGGTTTTCTTTAGACACCCAATCAAAAGTTTCACAGTAAGATTCATTGACCATAGGATCATGACGAGCATCATCTTTTAAGAACAAATCAAAGATTGGTGGGTTTAAAAGTGTACCTTCTTCGATACCTAAACGTTTGACTAATGATCCCGCAGCACGATTACGGATAACGCATTCAACAGGTACCATATCGAGTTTTTTTACTAGCACTTCATTATCAGAAAGCAAACGTTCCATCTGCGTTGGGATACCCGCTTCTTCCAGTTTATTCATAATGAAATGGTTAAATTTGTTATTTACCATGCCTTTACGATCAAACTGTTCAATACGTTGGCCATCTAACGCTGATGTATCATTTCTGAATTCAAGGATAAGAAAATCAGAAGATTCAGTGGCATAGACCGTTTTGGCTTTTCCACGATACAACTCAGCTTTTTTCTGCATCTGACACACTCCAAAGATGTGATAGGTTTAACAAGAAATTTGCTTCCCATACTCTACTCTAGATCAGACAAAAAAGCTTTTAAAACGTGAGTACTATCACTAAAAAATCTCGCCTTTAATCCAGAGTTCATAACGTTTTTTTATTAAAAATAATCTTTGTTATTAGAAACCATATTTCAATTAATTCTATTGAATAATTACACTGATAACGAAAGTTATAATCGCCAATCAAAAATCGCTTGATAAAATCAGAATATATAAAAAATAAAAAGTCAGAATAAGAATAATTATAGATTATATCACTCCATTATTTCTATTTTCAGATGATATTCTTAGTAAGTATTAGTTCTGTTTCACATTACATTTATTTTGAGTAATCAATAATAAAAAAACCAGATTAATTTCTTTTTATTGAAATTTAATCTGGTTATCAGTGTTAGCATCAACAAGTTTTAATGATTATCTCTAATCTATTTTTATATTTAAAAAGGCTCATGTTATCTCTTAATAACATCATGCTTTAATTAAATAATGTAACAGTAGATCTCATAAGCAAACCAACCTAATAAAGCACCAGCAGGTAAGTCAATTAAGTAATGTTGCTTCGTGAACATGCAAGATAGTGCAATAAATAATGGGAATAAGAAAACCCAAGGCCCTAATGTTGCATAAGCAAGGCATGCAGTGAGTGTTGCAACGGAAACATGCATACTAGGGAAGCAATTTGAGGAATCATCAAAATACTGAACAAACTTAAGAAATTTCTCTGACGCTGTTTTTCCTGGGTTTAAGGTACGCCAATGTGCAGGGGTTGCAACTGGGAACACAACAAAGAAAAACATTTGCATGACTAACAAAACAATATAACTAAAAACAATCATAATAAATTGTCTTGAGTCTTGAATGATCCAGTTGAGATATAAAATTGCAGGATAATATAAAAAGCTATAGATCCATGACCACCATGGCCAAAAAGGAATTTTTTCATCAATTGGTGAATTAATAATTTTCACTTCTCTTAATGTATATCGTTGAGTAAAAAAATAAAATTGATAAACACCTACAATAAGTATCCCACTTAATATCAAGTGAATAATCATATCACCTGCACTCATAAATACCCCTTCATATAGTCAGAGAATGCTTTGTTATTTTTATTTAAGAATAAGAATTGACGCAATATTGCATAAATTTAAGCGTATTGCATTAAGATTAATATTATTAATAAATTTAAATTAAATCCTATCATTAAAAGAGCATTCAATTAATGATGTTTAGTTTGATAGCTTTTTATAAATAAATTTTAATTTAGATTAATACAATTAAGTTAAGATCATAAAAAAGCCGCACAATGTTTATTGTGCGGCTTATCATATCTTTAAAAAATAATGCTTATTTAACTGGTTTACTGAAAGCAGCTTTCAGTGCAGCAACCATTTGATCATTTTGTGATTGTGTTAATGGTTTACCTTTATCACTGATAAATTGTAAACTACTGCGGTTATTTAAATCGCCGACTTGTAATTTATAATCCGCTTCTTCAACAGTTGGTCTATCAACACCTAACGCACTCCAGTTCGCACTGCTCATTCCTTTATAAGTTACTTCAATTGAACCTTTAGAACGTGTACGATCGCCCATCTTCATACCAACACTTTCTAATGCGATAGGTAATCTATCCCAAACCACATCAAATGGTGCACGAACGATAATCACTGGAAGACCCGCATTATCACTGCCACTTTGGACATCAATAATACCTTGTAAGCTACTGCTTGCCGTATTTTCGCTTAAATTACGCATACGATTTAAGCCGTCAACCAATTCGTTAAGCATTAAAATATTGTAACGCTTCACTTCAGCCGGATCAGTTATCTCAGTTTCGCCTTGGCGTAAACCTTCGTTAGTCACTGTTAACGAAATAACATTACCTGACTGAGCAATCACTAAACGCTGACGTGTTTGGAAAGGTACGTTTTCATCTGCGCGTAACCATGTGATCCAATCAGTGTGGATCTCTTTTTGCCCAGCATCACTTTTGACAATCGCAACACCTTTCTCTTTTAAGATAGAACTAACTTGCTCATACAGTGTTGTGTTTTCAGGTGAATTTGGTAATAACAAACGGCTGTTATCTGCATTATTTTCACTGCGTGAACCACTTAACAGATTCAGTGCTTGAGTTGGTGGACGAATATCAAGCGCTAAACCAACAGGTTCAGTTTTTTTAGGGGTTGGAATGTCATATTCCCCATTTTGCAAAGGCAACACCATACCCGCCGGAATCGCTAAATTCTTTAGCCCTGCCGTCTCTAAATAAGACTCATCACCACTGACCTGACGTTTATAGCGCTGATCACTTGAACAGGCTGCCAGTAAAACCACCAGCGACAGACCCGCGACTTTCATAATCTTTGATTTATGCAATAGTGTTGCCATTAAAATTCCCTAAGTTTTACAGTATTCCCGCTGTTAACAGCGCTTTCTCAACAATTTGCTGACCTGATGATGTCAACGGAGTCATAGGTAAGCGCAATGTGGCGTCTTCAATCAATCCAATACGTTGACACGCCCATTTAGCTGGGATTGGATTAGGTTCAACAAATAACTGATGATGTAAGTCCATCAGACGTCGATTAAGTTCACGTGCTTTTGCAAACTCACCTGCATTTGCTAATCGACATAATTCTACCATCTCTGACGCAGCAACGTTAGCAGTAACCGAAATAACACCATGACCGCCAAGTTGCATAAAGTCTAATGATGATGCGTCATCGCCACTTAATAAGATAAAACTATCATCATTAACCAACTCTTGGATTTGACTAACACGACTTAAGTTCCCTGTCGCCTCTTTAATTGCCACAATATTATCCAACTTGGCTAAACGTGCAACTGTTACAGGCAATAAATCGCATCCAGTACGACCCGGTACATTATACAGGATTTGTGGTAATGCTGTGCTTTCAGAAATCGCTTTAAAGTGCTGATATAATCCTTCTTGTGAAGGTTTATTATAATAAGGCGTGACACTTAAACAACCTGCAATACCTTTATTTTCAAACTGTTGTGTAAACCAAACTGCTTCAGATGTTGCATTAGCACCAGTACCAGCAATAACAGGAATACGTCCATCAGCCATATCTAATGTCATTAGAACGACATCAACATGCTCGTCATGACTTAATGTTGCAGATTCTCCTGTTGTACCAACAGAAACTATTGCAGCACTACCTGCATTAACATGATAGTCAACTAATTTACGTAAACTAACCCGGTCAACATTGCCTTTTGCGTCCATTGGTGTAACCAATGCCACCATACTGCCTGTAAAATTAAATTCGTTATTCACCATAATCATTGCTCCGAGATAGACGTATATTCAATGGTACTCATTCATTGCTCTATTGAAAACTACTTAACTCTAGGTTTCTAATGAAATTTGCTAATATTCTTTGATATGAATTAAAGAGATATAATAATTGAAGATAGTGAGCCTGAGATCTTGGCAGAAATCGAAATTTGTGTTTACCTGTTAAGAATAAACTGAAAGTCAAAAGGAACCTTATTTTGCCCATACCTGATAAACATTTTCTCGTCATTACTGCATTAGGTGCTGACCGTCCTGGTATTGTTGATACCATTACACAATTAGTCAGCCAATGCGGATGTAATATCGAGGACAGCCGACTTGCGATGTTTGGTCAAGAGTTTACGTTTATCATGCTACTTTCAGGTGGCTGGAACGCTATCGCACAATTAGAAGCGTTGTTGCCCATTAAAAGTGCGGAACTGGATTTATTGACCGTAATGAAAAGAACCACCAATGGTGCACCGATTACCTATCCTTCAACAATCGCAGCAAAAGTTGATATTGAAGATGCGCCCGGTATTGTAGAACGCTTTACTAATCTATTTAGCCAACATAATTTTAATCTTGCTGAATTAATATCTAAAACACACCCATCGGAAGATGGTTCACCTGCCCGTTTAGAAATACAAATTACGGCGCATAATCCATTAGATGATCATGGTCTTGTTATTAATGAGAAATTTAATCAATTATGTACAGAGCTGAACGCTCAAGGCACAATAAGTATCGTAAATAGTCTGATGATGAAACAGTAAAAATGGAGAATGACCTAATGAACCCATTAAAAGCCGGTGAAAAGGCGCCTCAATTCAGTCTGCCCGACCAAGATGGAGAAACAATTAATTTATCTGATTTCGCTGGCCAACGTGTGCTCGTTTATTTTTACCCTAAAGCAATGACACCGGGTTGTACTACTCAAGCTTGTGGCTTACGTGATGAAATGGATGCACTAAAAAAAGCTAAAGTTGAAGTACTCGGCATCAGCACAGATAAATCAGAAAAACTTTCCCGTTTCGCTGAAAAAGAGATGTTAAATTTCACGTTGCTTTCAGATGAAGATCATAAGATTGCAGAAGAGTTTGGTATCTGGGGAGAAAAGCAATTTATGGGGAAAACTTATGATGGCATTCATCGTACAACCTTCTTAATTGATAAAAATGGTGTTATCGAACACGTATTTGATAACTTTAAAACCAGTAATCACCATCAAGTCGTTCTCGAATATCTCGCTCAGCATCCATAATAAATGCTTTGAATTGATAAGATAACAGACAGTTTGCACTGTCTGTTTTTTTATTTATTTTTTGTTAATACATTCAAGGCGGTACTTAGCTTTTCTTTATATATTGCTCATTCGCAATTTCATCAGGTAATGCATGCAATACTGCTTTTATCAGCGTTGCTAATGGTATAGCAAAGAAAACACCCCAAAATCCCCACATTCCACCGAATATAATCACTGACAAAATAATGACTAAAGGGTGCATATTTACGGCTTCAGAGTACAAAATTGGCACTAATAAATTACTATCCAACCCTTGAACAACAAGATAAGCAATAAATAACGCCCAGAAATCAGAACCTAATCCCCACTGAGATAATGCAATCACAATAACGGGGATCGTTGCTAAAACAGCACCAACATAAGGGACTAAAACAGAAACACCGACGATAACAGCAAGTAATACAGAGTAGCGTAAGTCGAAGAAAGCAAATACAAAATAAGTGAAAACACCCACAATTATCATTTCGGTTACTTTACCCCGAATATAATTGGTAATTTGCTGGTTAACTTCAATCCAAACTTGAGCTGCCAATATTCTGTTTTTTGGTAAAACACGGCGAACTGCATTAAGCATCTGTTGCTTATCTTTAAGTAAGAAGAACGTCATTAAAGGCACAAGAATAAGATAAATCGACAGTGTAATAATTCCGATTAACGAAGCTAAAGACACTTTTAATACAGATTCAGCCACCGTTGAGAACTTACTGCGTAAGTTTTCTGCCATCATATCAACAATACCTGCATCCATTAATGCGGGGAAACGATCCGGTAATTCCTGCGCAAATGCATTGAACTTATTGATCATATTTGGGATATCTGAAATCAGTGTCATCCCCTGTTGCCACACCGTCGGCGCTAAAATCAAAATTACAATGGCACTAATACCAATAAAGAGTGTCAGAATTATCGATACTGCCCATATACGGGCGCATCCTAATTTCTCGAGTAAATGAGTTGGCCACTCTAAAAGATAAGCAAGCACAATTGCCACTAATAAAGGAGCTAGTATGCCACTGAAAAAATACAGAATTGAAAAGCCGGCAATCAAAATGACCACAAGGGCGATAACTTGTGGATCAGCAAATCGGCGTTTGTACCATTGAACAAGCAAGTCCAGCATGAAAATAAAGATCCTTTATAATAATCAGAATAATAGAGCTGTATGTATTCATTTACATAAGCAATAATCTTTTGACAGATTTTACGTTAGGTTTTGCTATCATACATCATTAATTATTAATTTTTCGTTAAGATAGCTATCAGGATACAGTTGTATGAAACTCAGACTTAAAAAACCATTAGTCGCGCTTCTTGTTTCTGCGTTGCTATCAACATCAGTAGTACCCGCTCAGGCTGCGATTGATATTGAAGACTCTTTACCTGATATGGGAACCACTGCAGGTTCAACATTAAGCATCAATCAAGAAATCGCTATGGGTGATTACTATACTCGCCAACTGCGAAATAGTGCACCATTAGTTTTTGACCCATTACTTTCTAACTATATTAATAATTTAGGACAAAAACTCGTCTCTAACGCCAGTTCGGTCAAAACCCCTTTTCACTTTTATTTAGTTAACAACCCCAATATTAACGCCTTTGCTTATTTTGGGGGAAACATTGTTTTGCATTCCGCGCTCTTTCGATATAGCCGAACAGAAAGTGAATTAGCCTCTGTTATGGCTCACGAAATCACACATGTTACTCAACGACATTTAGCACGAATGCTTGAAGATCAGGCTAAAACAACGCCTCTTGCTCTTGCGGGGGTATTAGGTTCTATTCTGATATTTATGGCGAATCCGAATGCAGGCCTTGCGACCTTTACGGGAAGCATGGCAGGTATGCAACAAAATATGATCACATTCACGCAAATGAACGAGCAAGAAGCAGATCGTATCGGAATACAAACACTCTATCGTGCAGGGTTTGATCCCAAAGGGATGCCTGACTTTATGCAAATTCTTGCTGACCAAGTACGATATAGCTCTAAACCGCCAGAAATGCTATTAACGCACCCCTTGCCAGATAGCCGATTATCCGATGCAAGAAGCCGAGCAAGCCAATTTCCAGCTCGACAGATCCCACAGTCAGCTGATTTTCTGTTTGCCAAAATGCGTGTATTAACCATGCTAACGAAAAATCCAACATCCGAGAATGCATTACAAACGATACTTGATCAGTTTAAGCAAGGCACCGCTCTTGAACAATCAGCGGCTAATTATGCGTTAATACTGATCTATTCTCGTGATCGTAAATTTGATGACGCAAGAAAACTGCTTACTCCGATGTTAGAAAAAGAGCCGAATAATATTTGGTTAATTGATGCCATGACGGATATCGATTTAGAACAAAACCGTGCTGGCGATGCGGTTGCAAGATTACAACATGCATTGAAACAAAGGCCCAATGACAATGTTCTTATTGCCAACTTAGCTAATTCATATATGCATAATAAGCAATATAACGAAGCTAACCGCCTGCTTTATCGTTATACCTTTGATAATCCAAACGATCCTATTGGTTGGCAATTAATGGCAGAAAATTCAGCTAAGCAAGGTGATAGAGCTCATGAATTAGCCGCTTATGCAGAAGATTTGGCCCTAAGAGGTGACTTTGAAACAGCAATTCGTTATTTAGGTGATGCAAGCCGACAAGTTAAATTAGGCAGTAACGATCAAGCTCGTTTTGATGCTCGTATAGACCAATTAAGAAAAATTCAGCAAAGAGATAGTCAATTTAAATAAGGGACAACATGACCAAGAAAGTGACGATTTATCACAATCCACGCTGTTCAAAAAGCCGTGAAACCTTACATTTACTAGAAGAAATGCAAATAACGCCTAATGTTATTCACTATCTAGATACAGCACCTTCTGTTGCGGAACTTAAAGTACTGCTCAAAGCATTAGATTTTAATGACGCAAGAGAATTAATGCGTACAAAAGAAGAAATTTATAAAACGCTAAAACTGGCTGATGAAACATCGCAAGATGCATTAATTCAAGCAATGCATGAAAACCCAAAACTTATTGAACGCCCTATTGTGGTTGTAGGTAATAAAGCCCGTTTAGGTCGCCCACCAGAACAAGTGAAAGAACTGTTTAATTAATCTTCCAAATTAAAGCCCATGTTTATGTTATTACATATATGGGCTTCTCTCTATCTACTTCATTATTAATCTCGCAACCGTTTACTCTCTTTTCTCAAATCAGAAGCCAATCATCAAATGTTATTAAATTGTAAACATTACAATTAGCGAAGTGTTTCTTATTTCCACAATAGAAAAAAACCTATCGCTTTATGCTTTCAAAAATTTTCATCTCAATTTCATATTTTTTATGAGTAAGAAACCGCCATTTTTGAAAACTTTTATTGAGATCACACTACACCGTATAAATTCACGATTATGAGAAAAAAATAATCACGTGTTTCATTTATATTGTGACTCATGTCTCTTTACACAAATGCATTCCTACATATCATGAGCATCAGAAAATATGATAGCAGAATTGATAAACTATAAATTCTTGCCGAAATATTTTTTCATTATCATCCAAGAAAGAAATTAACAAGAAACACACATTTAAAACAATACTGCAACACAGCAATAAGCTTTCAATTTGTTATTTACTCTATCTCTTCTTTTATTGTTGTTTTTTTAACTTGATGACAATTAATCAGTGTGAAATGAAGTTGTAGATGTATATGAAATAAACAACGTTATAGCCAACATTATGGGCAATTAAAACTAACCAATCACCATTATTGGTGTCGGGTGATTGCTAGGCTAATAGGAAAACAGATGAATATCGTACTTAGATTAAAACTTGTCTCATTCCTCCAGTTCTTTATATGGGGATCTTGGCTTGTAACATTTGCCTCGTATCTCTTTGGAGAGCTGCATTTTAAAGGTAGTGATGTTGGGCTTATTTTTAGTGCTCTTGGACTTGCCTCACTTATCGCCCCCGTCATCATGGGATTTATTGCAGATAAAATAAATAACCGTAAATTAGTGTTTATTACCCTGCATATTTTTTCTGCATTAGCATTAGTGCTAATGTCGCAAATGACAACAGTAACCACACTATTCTTTGCAACTCTATTACATTTATTGTTCTTTATGCCAAGTATCTCAATGGCAAATAGCATCATTTTCGAACTGTTAGAACAAAAGCATTTAGAGCCTAATAACTATTTCCCTAAAATTCGTGTTTACGGCACTGTCGGCTTTATTGCAGCCATGTGGGTGATTAGCTTCTTAGGTTTAGGTAATAGCTACCACCAGCTCTTTGTTGCAGCGATCGCCTCTATTGTTTTAGCTGTATTTGCAATGTTCTTACCTGCAACTAAAGCAGCTGATAAAAACGAAACAAAAGCCGAAGAAGTGGCATTTAGTATCACTAATATCTTGCAAGTATTTAAAAAGAAAAATGTCGTTGTTTTCTTATTCTTTGCAACATTGTTAGGATCTGTACTGCAAATTACTAATACATTTGGTGTGCCATTCCTACAAGATATTGCACAGTCTCCAAATGCAGATGATTCATTCTTTGCACGTTATCCTTCTGTGTTCTTATCTATTTCACAGATTTCAGAAGTCGTATTTATTCTGTTCCTACCACTGCTATTAAAACGTGTAAGAATCGAAACTATCGTTTTATTTAGTATGATTGCTTGGATCTTACGTTTCGGTTTCTTTGCTTATGGTGACTACACATCATTAGGTCAAATCGTCTTATTGTTATCAATGATTGTGTATGGTTGTGCATTCGACTTCTTTAATATCTCTGGTTCACTGTTCTTAGAAAAAGAGATCCCATTACAATATCGTTCAACAGCACAAGGTATGTTTATGACCTTAGTGAACGGTTTCGGTACTTATTTAGGTGCAATGTTAAGTGGCTGGGTGATTGACTTATATACCACTAATGGCGCGGTTGATTGGAAATCATTCTGGTTAATCTTCACAGGCTACACCGTTGCAATCACTGCACTTTATCTGATTTTCTTACTGGTCCCTCAGAAGAAAGCCAAAGTAGTAGAAGCAAACTAATTATTTAACCCTCCTCCTTTATTATTTGTGTCTCTCACCGCTTGCCTTGTATAAAGACAAGCGGTTTTTTTATCCTTTTTTATCAGAGAAAATAGAAATATCACGGTTTAAAAAAACAAGAATTGTTACCTTCAATAGATATTAGATTTGAGAAATAGAGATAGGATTTAGATTATTAGCCTCACCGAATAAGATGAGTGAGGCAATTTAAAGTTTGAGAATATCTTTCACAAATGGGATGGTCAGTTTACGTTGAGCAACAATAGAGGCGTGATCAAGCTCATCAAGCATTTCAAATAAGGTGCGCATTTTTCTGTCCAAACGTTTTAATACAAAACGCCCGACATCTTCAGGTAATTCAAACCCGCGAAGTTTTGCTCTTAATTGTAGAGCTTGAATTTTTTCTTCATCACTTAAAGGTTGCAGGCGGTAGATTTGCCCCCAATCAAGGCGAGATGCTAAATCAGGAAGTTGTAGCTCTATTTGGCGAGGTGGCCTATCCCCTGTAATTAATAAACAGGTTCGCCCATGCTCTAAAACGCGGTTATAAAGATTAAATAAGGCGAGTTCCCACTCTTCATCACCTGCAATACATTGCACATTATCAATACAAACTAAGGATAAATGCTCCATGCCTTCAAGAACATCGGGAACAAAATAGGCGCGTTTATCAAGAGGAACATAACCAACAGCATCGCCTTTTAGTGAAAGCTCAGCACAAGCCGCATGTAATAAATGGCTCTTTCCACCTCCGTCACGAGACCAGAAATAGATATAACTGCCATGTGATTGATGAATGGCGGTTCGAATTGCCGCGACTAACGACGCGTTTTCCCCTGCATAAAAGCTATCGAATGTCTCATCATCGGGCAGAGATAGTGGTAATGATAGCTGTGACGGCGTATTCAGAAGCACCTCACCTGAATAGTTTAATAAACGTGGTGATTCTAACACAAATTCTCACAAGGTCAGAATCAATATTAAAAAAGCACATTGCACTGATTAAGATAACAGCAAGATTATCGTGATAAGCCTATTTTATATACTCTTAGTGACTTATTTATTTGTCTCCTAGCTGTATCATAAATTGTTTAGTACAACATCAGAAAATATTTCTTGTTTAATTAATCGTCTTTATTATCTAAATTTTAATTTCGCAACATCATTACCTGAAGGTTGCTGATAAATATCGAGCTTAAAATATTTGGCTGATGCATTTATATACTCAAAAATTTCAGATTGAGTCTCTTCATATTCAACCCACGTAGTTGCACGCGTAAAACAATATAACTCTACAGGTAATCCCATCGGTGTAGGTGGCATTGTTCTGATCACTAAATACATATCAGGCCGAACATCACCACGCATCTTTATCCAATTTAGCATGTACTTACGAAACAATTGTAGGTTCGTCACCCCTTTTGTTTCTAACCATTCATTAATATCACCAATCTCCTCTTCCTTTCCTTCTAGCATCGTTTCTATGCTCTTACGAAGCGGTGCTGTATTTTTTAACTCTAATACTAATTCTTGTGTTGCAAATGAAATCGAAGATTGGTCAATATAAAAACTTCGTTTGATCCGGCGCCCTCCTGATGAAAACATTGGTTGCCAGTTTGTATATTTTTCAGTCAAAAAATCTTTGGTTGGAATACGTGAAATCGTATTATCCCAATTACGCACAGTGATCGTATGCAATGCGATATCAATAACCTCACCGCTGATATTACTACTGGGTAATTCAATCCAATCATAAAGCTTTAATACTTTTCCGTTAGAGATAAGAATATTGGCAACAAAAGAGATAAGTGTATGCTGAAAAACAAACATTAATACCGCTGCAATGGCACCAAAGCTTGAGATAATAATAAGTGGTGATTGTTCAGTAAATAACGCAATGATCAGGATAAAAGAGATAATCCAAACCACGATTTTGGCAATCTCAATATAGCCTTTGATAGAGTTATTTCGATGCCACGCTTTTTTGGCGTGCCTAATATTAAAGATATCAAGCGCATTATTTAGCAATGAGGCAATATTGATGATAATAAAGGCGCGAGCAACCGTCTCAAAGATAATATTCATTTCAGCTGAAAAAGACGGTAATAGCTGATTAATATAGAGAACGAGTGTAACAGCAACGATAGATGCACTCTTTTTAGCTATATCTTCTATCGTTTCTTCATCTGAAAGTTCAGTAAATAAAAAAAGTAAACGCTTTGCTATTCGGCGGAAAATCATTTTGGCGAGAAACCACACTACCAGCAACACAATAACTAAAAATATTGTGGTAAAAATCTGCTTTGATGTGATGAAATCATAAATTTCAATTAGCTTTTCCATAAATTACGTTATACCTTTTTTGAAACGCTTCCAACCTTAAAACGAATATCACTCAAACCGCAGACAAATTGCCTATTTCGCATAAGAACAGACACCCATTGTCTCATTTATTTTATTTAAATAAACATCATGATTGAATTAATCATGCTTTTCTGAGTTTTAAACACTTAAAACATCAAAAATCTTAGTTTTTAATATGACATAAAAATAAAACACAATAAAAAAAGGCGGAGATCATCCACCTTTTTTATTAATTTCAGCATATTGCTTTAGATGTTCTTAATCGATTACTTTTTGTTTGCTGTACCACTCACCGATTCAATGGTGTTATCCACTAATTCTGTTTCAGGGCGAACAATACTGACTAATTTAAAGATTAAGCTTAAAACAATACCTACGATGGTCGCTAATGCCATGCCTTTTAATTCAGCCGCACCAATCTGAATGGATGCACCACTCACACCAACAATCAGAATAATTGCAGTTAATATCAAGTTTTGCGGTTTGTTGTAATCCACTTTTGAATCTAACAAGACACGAATACCTGATGCACCAATAACTCCGTAAAGTAGTAATGAAACCCCACCCATCACTGGAACAGGTACAGCAGCAATAGCAGCAGCAAGTTTACCGACACAAGATAATAAGATAGCGAGAATTGCTGCGCCACCAATAACCCATGAACTGTAAACTTTAGTGATAGCCATAACACCAATATTTTCACCGTAAGTGGTATTTGGTGTTGAGCCAAAGAAACCCGAAATAATGGTAGAGAAACCGTTTGCGAACATAGAACGATGTAAGCCTGGGTTTTTCATTAAATCGCGTTGCACAATATTTGCTGTAACAACAAGGTGTCCAACGTGCTCTGCAATAACCACTAATGCAGCAGGTAGGATAATAAAGATAGCACTCCATTCAAAACGCGGAGAATAGAATGTCGGTAGTGCAAACCAGTTAGCTTCTTTAATTGGAGTAATATCAACAACGCCCAAGAAGAAAGAGAGTGCATAACCAACTAATACCCCAATAAGAATAGGAATAATAGCAAGGAATCCTCTAAACATCACAGAGCCTAAGATTGTCACACCTAAAGTCACCATAGAAATAAGCAGTGTTTGATTATCAACTGGTGCATCAGCACTTGGTAATAATCCTGCCATTCCTGCAGCGGTTCCTGCTAATTCAAGCCCGATGACGGCAACGATTGCGCCCATTGCCGCAGGCGGAAACATCACATTGATCCAGCCCCGCCCAGCTATTTTAACAATACCTGCAACGATACAAAATAACACGCCACAGACGATGAATCCTCCGAGTGCTAATTCATACCCTAAAGGTAACAGTAAAAGTACCGGCGAGATAAACGCGAAACTTGAACCTAAATAAGCAGGAATGCGTCCTTTACAAATAAAGAGATAAAGCAGGGTTCCGATCCCGTTAAATAACAATATTGTTGCCGGATTAACTTTAAATAAAATTGGCACAAGTACGGTGGCGCCAAACATTGCAAACAGATGTTGAAGACTCAACGGAATTGTTTGTAATAATGGTGGGCGCTCTTCTACCCCGATTGCACGACGAGTCATGCTTACGACCTCTCTTTAATATGAATGTGAAATTGGTTTGTATTTTTAACTTTATACTCACCTTACTTTAAGCCACCATGTTGCTAACTACGCTCACTCGAACGAGTCATCTAGCGGCACCTTAAAATATTTAGAGTATAGAACAAATAAGTGATCCAAAAAAAAGCCGACTATCAAAGTCGGCTTAATTATTATTTTGTACCAAATATCTTATCACCAGCATCGCCAAGACCTGGAACGATGTACCCGTGCTCATTAAGATGACTATCAATAGATGCAGTATATAATTCCACATCTGGATGAGCTTCTTCTAATGCCTTAATACCTTCTGGAGCAGCAACCAGTACTAATACTTTAATTGAAGTACAGCCCGCATTTTTTAATAAATCAATTGTGGCAATCATAGAGCCGCCAGTTGCTAACATAGGGTCAACAACAAGAGCCATACGCTCTTCAATATTGGATGCTAATTTCTGGAAGTAAGGGACAGGTTTTAATGTTTCTTCATCGCGGTAAACGCCAACTACACTGATTCGGGCACTAGGAATATTTTCTAATACTCCATCCATCATCCCGATACCTGCACGGAGGATAGGAACTACTGTGATTTTTTTTCCTTTAATCTGTTCTATCTCTACCGGACCACACCAACCTTCTATTGTTACCGTCTCTGTTTCTAAATCGGCGGTAGCTTCATACGTCAGTAGACTGGAAACTTCTGAAGCCAGTTCACGAAAGCGTTTAGTGCTTATATCATGATCTCGCATCAGCCCCAATTTATGTTGAATGAGTGGGTGTTTTACCTCAACGATCTTCATAATTTCTCCTAATGTACGACGCAGCCTGACAAAAAAATCGCGAGATTATACCGCTTTTTTGCCAACATTCCATCGTTTTTCTATTGATATTGATCAAACGCACAGCTTTTAACCACACCAACATGAATAATTGTGACCTATAAAGAAGATCCTCGCAAACGTTTGCTTTGCCTGTTAGAATAGCGTTCGCACACATTTTTTCTTAACAGCAACTTGCCGTGAGGGCTCTACGTGACTAACAAATCCTCTCTCAGCTATAAAGATGCCGGTGTCGATATTGATGCAGGTAATGCTTTAGTCGATCGTATCAAAGGTGTAGTAAAAGAAACCCGCCGTCCTGAAGTTATGGGGGGTTTAGGTGGTTTTGGCGCACTTTGTGCAATTCCCTCTAAATACCGCGAACCTATTTTAGTTTCAGGCACTGATGGCGTAGGAACTAAACTTCGCCTTGCGATGGATTTAAATCGCCATGATGACATCGGTATTGATTTAGTCGCAATGTGTGTCAACGATTTGATTGTTCAAGGTGCAGAACCCCTTTTCTTCCTTGACTACTATGCCACAGGAAAATTAGATGTCGATACCGCAGCACGCGTAGTAACAGGTATTGCAGAAGGTTGTAAACAATCTGGTTGTGCGCTAGTCGGTGGGGAAACTGCTGAAATGCCAGGAATGTACCACGGTAACGATTATGATATCGCAGGCTTTTGTGTCGGTGTGGTTGAGAAATCAGAAATTATCGATGGTAGCAAAGTTAAAGCTGGCGATGCACTAATCGCTTTAGCATCAAGTGGGCCTCATTCTAATGGCTATTCATTAGTCAGAAAAATTCTTGAAGTCAGCAATACGCAAGCTGAAAGCACACCATTAGGCGATAAATCATTAGCGGATCACCTATTAGCCCCTACTCGTATTTATGTGAAGTCACTACTTTCATTAATTGAAAGTGTGGACATCCACGCTGTCGCACATATTACTGGTGGCGGATTCTGGGAAAATATTCCTCGCGTATTACCTGAAAACACGCAAGCGCGTATTGAAAGTAAAAGTTGGGAATGGCCAATGGTTTTCAAATGGCTACAAGATGCCGGACAAGTCAGTACACATGAAATGTATCGCACCTTTAACTGTGGCGTTGGATTGTTAATTGCCGTTAACCCAAATGACGTTGAAAAAACATTAGCACATCTGGCTGAATGTGGTGAAAACGCATGGTTAATTGGTGAAGTTGCGCCACAAGCTGCTGGTGAAGCACAAGTTATTATTAACTAATGAAAGCATGTGAATGAAAAATATTGTCGTCCTTATCTCAGGAAACGGCAGCAACCTACAGGCGGTTATCGACGCCTGTAGGGCAAATAAAATCACAGGTAATGTGGTTGCTGTCTTAAGTAATAAAGCTGATGCATATGGTCTTGAACGAGCAAAACTGGCTAATATTCCAGCTTATTTTGTTGATCCTACTTTATATAATGACAGAGCGGATTACGATAAAGCGTTAATTAAGCAAATCGATGCTTATCAGCCCGATATTGTGGTTTTAGCCGGTTTTATGCGTATTTTATCGCCTGATTTTGTCACTCACTATCAGCATAAATTATTAAATATTCATCCTTCTTTACTTCCTAAATATCCCGGATTACACACTCATCGCCAAGTTTTAGCGAATAAAGACTCTTTTCATGGCGTTACCGTCCATTTTGTTACAGAAGAGCTTGATGGTGGTCCCATGATTATTCAGGCACGTATTCCTGTTTTGCCCGATGATACTGAACAATCATTACAAGCAAGAATACAAATTGAAGAGTATCGTATCTATCCATTAGCGATCGGTTGGCTAGCTGACGAGCGATTAAAAATGAAGAGTAATCAAGCCTTTCTCGATGATATTGCGCTTTTCGACAACCTTGGTTAACTATTTCGTTTAAGATAAAAAGTCACATTGTGCTACACTGTAGCTCGCGTGACTTTTTTTGTGTCACCCTTTTCTCTTTTTATTCAATGCATTCACCGAGGTGCTTATGTCCGGTGGTAAGAAAGTTCCACCTATAAAATTACGTCCTCTCGAACGAGAAGATCTCTCTTTTGTCCATCAACTTGATAATAACGCCAGCGTTATGCGCTATTGGTTTGAAGAACCTTATGAGGCTTTTATCGAGTTAAGCGACCTTTATGAAAAACATATTCACGACCAAAGTGAACGCCGTTTTATTGCCGAAAGTGACGGTACTAAAGTTGGGCTTGTCGAGTTGGTTGAAATTGATTATGTTCACCGTCGTGCTGAATTCCAAATCATCATCGCACCTGCACACCAAGGCCACGGCTATGCTGCACGAGCAGCAAAATTAGCGATGGATTATGCTTTTTCTGTACTTAATTTATACAAACTCTATTTGATCGTCGATAAAGAGAATGCTAAAGCGATTCATATTTATGAAAAGCTTGGCTTTAAAAAAGAAGGTGATTTAATAGATGAGTTTTTTGTTAACGGTGCCTACCGTTCTGCGATTAGAATGTGTACTTTCCAAGCGCCTTATTTTGCACAAAAAGCCAAAGAGGCGAAACCCGAAAATTTTGTTAAGCCGGGTGCAACCATTAAGCAACACGTCTGATTTATTCAGATATTAAGTTTTAACTTTAACCCTTGTTGGAGTTCAGATGTCCCAGGAACGACTCTATATTGATAAAGAGATCAGTTGGCTTGCATTTAACGAACGTGTATTACAAGAGGCGGCTGATAAACGAAACCCGTTAATTGAAAGAGTCAGGTTTCTGGGGATCTATTCAAATAATCTTGATGAGTTCTACAAGGTTCGTTTTGCCGATGTCAAACGCCGTATTTTAATTAATGAAGAGCGTGGTTCACGCTCTGCATCAAGTCATGCTCGCCATCTTATAAAGAAAATTCAGTCAAAAGTGGCTAAAGCTGACCAAGAGTTTGACGCCTTATATAATGATTTGTTACTTGAAATGGCGCGAAATCAAATCTTTTTAATTAACGAACGTCAAATCTCACCTAATCAACAAATCTGGTTACGCCAATACTTCCGTCAAAATTTAAGAAAGCACATCACGCCCATCTTGATTAATCCTGAAACAGACTTGGTTGAGTTTCTTAAAGATGACTATACCTATTTAGCGGTTGAAATTGTGCAAGGACAAATTATTCATTATGCCTTGCTAGAAATTCCATCAGATAAAGTACCTCGTTTTGTTATTCTGCCTACAGACCAAGGACGCAGTAAGAAAAAATCCATGATTTTATTGGATAATATTTTACGCTACTGCCTTGATGAGGTATTTAAAGGCTTTTTTGATTATGACTCATTAAGTGCTTATTCCATGAAAATGACGCGAGATGCTGAGTACGATCTTGCGACAGAAATGGAATCAAGCTTACTTGAAATGATGTCATCGACATTAAAACAGCGCCTTACCGCTGAGCCTGTCCGTTTTGTTTATCAACGGGATATGCCTGATGAAATGGTAGCGCTACTGCGCAGTAAATTAGGTTTATCGAATAATGACTCCGTAATAGCTGGTGGTCGTTATCATAATTTCAAAGATTTTATTAACTTCCCAAATGAAGGGAGTAAATTTCTTTTAAATAAAGTGATCCCTCGCTTACGCCATGTTTGGTTTGATAATTTCCGTAATGGCTTTGATGCGATACGTGAGCGAGATGTCTTGCTCTATTATCCTTATCATACCTTTGAGCATGTACTGGAGTTGTTGCGCCAAGCCTCTTTTGATCCAAGTGTTATCTCAATAAAAATCAATATTTACCGTGTTGCTAAAGATTCTCGGATCATTGATTCGATGATCCACGCTGCACATAACGGTAAGCGTGTCACTGTTGTCGTTGAGTTACAAGCACGCTTTGATGAAGCGGCAAATATCCACTGGGCCAAACGCCTGACAGAAGCAGGTGTACACGTTATTTTCTCTGCCCCGGGCCTGAAAATTCACGCGAAATTATTTATCATTTCACGTTTAGAAAATGGTGAAATTATTCGCTATGCTCATATCGGTACCGGGAACTTTAACGAAAAAACAGCACGTCTTTATACTGACTATTCACTATTAACGGCGAATACCGAAATTACTAATGAAGTGCGTCGCGTCTTTAGTTTTATTGAAAACCCTTATCGTCCAGTGACTTTTGAACACTTGATGGTTTCACCACAAAACTCGCGTATTCTGTTAAATCAATTAATCACGAACGAAATTCACAGTGCCCAAGCCGGACATCCCGCGGGGATCACATTAAAAGTGAATAACTTAGTTGATGAAGAGCTCGTTAATCGCCTTTATGACGCGTCAGAAGCTGGCGTAAAAGTACGATTATTAGTACGTGGAATGTGTTCTTTAGTCCCTAATCAGCCGGGATTTAGTGAAAATATTCAGGTAACCAGCATTGTTGACCGCTTTTTAGAACACGATCGTGTCTATGTGTTTACTAATAAAGGCGATGAAAAAATCTTTCTCTCTTCTGCGGATTGGATGACGCGAAATCTTGATTATCGTATTGAAGTTGCAGTGGCTTTGCTTGATCCTCAACTTAAACAGCGCGTTCTTGATATTCTGGATATTCAATTTAATGACACCGTAAAAGCACGCTATATCGATAAAGATTTAACAAATAGCTATGTTCCTCGTGGAAATAAACGTAAGATCCGTTCCCAGCTTGCTGTCTATGAGTACATTAAATTGTTAGAACAACCAGATCCACGAGCGTAATTCTATGCCTTTATCACAAGATGACTCTTCACCACGTCCTTTAGAAATTGCGGCTATTGACCTCGGTTCTAATAGTTTTCATATGATTATTGCGCGGGTTGTTAATGGCGCATTACAAGTATTAAGCCGTTTAAAACAGCGAGTTTATCTTGCTGATGGCCTTGATGATGATAACGAATTAAGCGAAGAGGCTATGTTACGTGGGCTCTCAGCCCTTTCTCTTTTTGCTGAAAGGTTACAGGGCTTTCCTGCGGAAAATGTCACTGTTGTGGGAACGCATACTTTGCGTGTCGCCACTAATGCAAAAGTCTTTCTTCAACGCGCCAAAGAAGTTATTCCTTATCCTATCGAAATTATTTCAGGACACGAAGAAGCCCGACTTATTTTCATGGGTGTTGAACACACTCAATCTGAAAAAGGTCGAAAACTCGTTATTGATATCGGTGGTGGCTCAACAGAATTGGTTATTGGTGAAAATTTTGAACCAATCTTAATCGAAAGCCAACGCATGGGTTGTGTCAGTTTTAGCCGTCAATTTTTCCCTGAACAGAAAATCAGCGAATCCGCTTTTCGTAAAGCTCGAGAAAAAGCTGCGCGTAAAATGGAAAAAATTGCATGGCAATACAAAATGACTGGCTGGGATGTGGCTTTAGGCGCTTCAGGAACAATTAAAGCGGCCCATGAGATCTTAGTTGAGTTTGGTGAAAAAGACGGTGTTATCACACCAGAACGCCTACTTATGCTTACTAAACAAATCTTACGATTTAAGAAATTTAAAGATATCGCCCTTCCGGGATTATCCGATGAACGTAAACATGTTTTTGTACCAGGTTTGGCGATTTTATGCGGTATCTTTGATTCTTTAGGATTAAAAGCCCTACACCTATCTGATGGTGCATTACGTGAAGGTGTACTCTATGAAATGGAAGGTAGATTTCGCCATCAAGATATTCGCCAACGCACAGCGAAAAGCCTTGCAGAGCACTATAATATCGATAGAGAGCAAGCAAAGCGTGTTCTTGAAACAATGCAATCTCTCTACGCTCAGTGGGCACAGCAAAATCCTAAATTGGTTCGTCCTGATTTAGAAGCCATTTTAATCTGGGCTGTCATGTTACATGAAGTGGGATTAAGTATTAATTTAAGCGGATTACATCGTCATTCTGCCTATATTCTTTCAAATACTGATTTACCCGGGTTTAATCAAGAGCAACAACTGTTATTAACAACCCTAGTTCGCTATCACCGAAAAGGGATCAAGCTAGATGAGTTGCCAAAATTTAATCTTTATAAAAAGAAACAGTATTTTCCGCTCGTACAAATACTAAGATTAGCAACTTTACTTAATAATCAGCGACAATCGACGACAAAACCCGCATCTTTGCGTTTAGTTACAGATGAAAATCATTGGACGCTTTATTTTCCTAAAAAGTATCTTTCCGATAACACATTGATGGAATTGGATTTAGAAAAAGAACAAGAGCATTGGCAGTCAGTTCCAGGTTGGAAACTAGATATAAAAGAGGAATCTGCTTAACAATATGATATTATGCAGAAAAAGACGCTAGCCAATGCGTCTTTTGTTGCATCTATCATACAACAATCATCACATAACAACATAGGTTTGATTTGTGACCATAATATGAACATCACCAACGCAATATTGTTCAAGATTCATATTTTTTATACGGAGAAGACCGATAATCATCCTAAAATGGAATAATTAGTGTCAATGGTTATCTCCCTCGTAAGAATTAAAAAGGAATAACATGTCTCAAACAGCTATCAACAATGATACTGCGGCTGCCATCAATCCGTATTCACAAAAAGTGGCACACCTGCGTCAGCAAATTTTGAGCATCTTTCTCGAAGATGATCATTTTGTTGAAACCGTTTTAGGTGAAGCAAGTGAAAATGATAGGCTGAGCCACCATGAACTTCATGAAAAAATCACCACTGTTAGAGAATTACTACAAGATCTACACGCGGCAGATATTGCAGATATTCTTGAAGCCCTTCCCTATGACGAACGTCTAGCTCTGTGGCACTTGGTTGATAATAATGAACGTGGTGCTGTTTTAGTCGAAGCTTCTGTCGCCGTTTGGGACAGCTTAATTAAAGATATGACTGACCGTGAATTATTACGATCGGTCGCCACATTACATGTGGATGAGCAAGCATATATCGCAGAGCACTTACCTCGCGATACAATGCGTCGCCTTCTTACCTATTTAGAACCAAGCCTGCGTAATAGAATAAGAGAAGTTCTTCAATATCCAAAAGACAGTGTCGGTCAGATGATGGATTTTGAGTTCGTCACTGTGCGAGGCAATGTCACGTTAAAAACGGTGCAACGCTATCTACGCCAACGAGGCTCTATTCCTGAAGCAACGGATAAAATTTTCGTTATTGATAATAAAAACCATCTGTTGGGCGAGCTTCCATTAACCACCGTTTTGACCCAATCTCCTGATAAGCTTGTCTCTGATGTAATGAAAACAGATACCGTTAGCTTTATGCCTGAAGAAAAAGGTGAAGATGCAGCAGGTGCGTTCGAACGTTATGACTTAATTTCAGCAGCTGTTGTCGATACTAATGGCCTTCTAATGGGGCGATTAACCGTTGAAGATATCGTTGATAACATGCATGAAGAGAGTGATACCAATATTCGTCGTATGGGTGGTTTAAGCCCAGAAGAAGACGTCTTTGCACCCGTCGGACAAGCTGTTAAAACGCGCTGGACTTGGCTGGCTATCAACTTATGTACTGCTTTCGTCGCCTCTCGTGTTATCGGTGTCTTTGAAGATACCATTTCCCAATTAGTTGCTCTTGCCACATTGATGCCGATTGTTGCGGGTATTGGGGGAAATACAGGTAATCAGACTATCACAATGATTGTTCGCGCATTAGCGCTACACCAAATTCAAACCGGAAGCTTTTCTTTCTTAATTTTAAGAGAGCTTGGCGTGGCCTTTATTAACGGTGTTGTTTGGGGAGGAATAATGGGAATTGTCACTTTCCTCCTCTATGGTGACCTTGCTATGGGTGCGGTAATGACAATGGCGATGGTATTAAACCTCTTAATGGCTGCCATGATGGGTGTATTGATCCCGATGACCATGATTAAATTAGGTAAAGATCCTGCTATTGGTTCAAGTGTTATGATAACCGCAATTACAGATACAGGTGGTTTCTTTATCTTCTTAGGTTTAGCAACTATCTTCTTAGTCTAAGAAAAGCCTCAATGACACTAACGCCACTGCTAATAAAATACAGTGGCGTTTTTTATACCGATAAATAATTAAGCCATTGTTGAAAGGTAATAATAGACAAGTAACAATGCAATAATCAACGAGGTAATAAAAGTCTTTTTAACAGAGGCACTTAGTAAATAGCTATCATTTTGATTAGTGTTATTAAGCATGGTTTTTAATATTAAACCACCACCTAATGCGACGATAGAAAGTGATGCAAAAAGAACAATTGCAGCTAAGAGAACAGCACTCATTGAGATAGAGACCATAAATCCTCCGACATATCAATTGACTTTCAGATGTAATTATAACCAAGAATAGTTTTTTTGATGCCTCTTTTTGTTTTTATTTTTAATCTAACGATAAAACAAAGAAAAACCACACTATGCATAAAAACACAAAAATAAAGTTAGCATTGTAAATTTTATTAGATTTAAATTTCAATAAACTGAAAAATGATAAAATCTAATACCAATGATTTTCAATTTAACATACAGTAGAATATTCTAATAATTCATTTTCTATCAGATCATATCTTTCATTATTAATACTGTTAGCTTTCTTAATTATCTAATAATAACTTTATTTCTGGAAAATAATAAATTAACGCATCTCTTAATTTATTATTTTTATGGCTATTTAAATTAGAATAAATATATTCAGCATTAAACATTTTTTATTTAAAAATACAGAATTCTTACTTATTTGTAAGTCACATAATAATTTTGCTTTATATTGATAAACATTGAAATATTGATATTTTAATCCAGAAAATAGTATAATTAAAAACAAAGATAACAAAAAACCCTAATTAAATAGTGTATTATGTTATTTTAATTTCATCTATTTACATTATTAAGAGCTTCCTGTTATAACTTAAACCATCATCACAACATTATTCTTTCTCGCATAAATAGCCTTTAAATAACCTTTTGCTGTTATTTATTTTCACCCTATTTTATTCGCTAATTTAAAAAGAATTCAATTGTGAACTTATTACTTATTATTTTTATCACGATGATTATTATAGGTTGTTATTATGACATCACAATCACACTCCACTCAGCCGTTGAGTCAACCTACGGCAAGACCATTGAACCGCAGCGACTATAAAACGTTGGGTTTATCCTCACTAGGAGGAACTTTGGAGTTCTATGATTTCGTGATCTTCGTCTTCTTTACGAAAACATTGAGCCACTTGTTCTTTCCTGGTGATAACGCCTTTATTGCACAAATGCAGACATTAGGTATTTTTGCAGCCGGTTATCTTGCTCGCCCTCTGGGTGGCATTATTATGGCACACTACGGAGATATCATTGGTCGTAAACGTATGTTTACCTTAAGTATCTTCTTAATGGCTGTACCAACATTAGTTATTGGTTTATTACCAACTTATGCCAGCATTGGTGTTGCTGCGCCATTATTGTTGTTATTAATGCGTATTATGCAAGGTGCGGCTATTGGTGGTGAAATGCCAGGTGCTTGGGTATTTATTGCAGAGCACACACCCAAACAACGTTATGGCTTAGGTGTAGGAACGTTAACCTCTGGTATTACAGGCGGTATTTTATTAGGCTCCATCGTTGCGATTATCGTTCAACGTAGCTATACCAGCCAAGAAGTGAATGATTTTGCATGGCGTATTCCCTTTATTTTAGGGGGCATATTTGGCTTAATTTCTGTTTACTTACGTCGCTTTTTACAAGAAACCCCTATCTTTAAAGAGATGGCGGCAAAAAAAGCGTTAGCACAAGAAATGCCCGTAGTTTCAGTTATTAAGAATCACAAGCAAGCGTGCTTAATTACGGCTGCGTTAACATGGTCTTTATCAACAGCTATCGTTGTCACCATTTTAATGACACCCGGCGTGATTGTTGAAGGGATCTATAAAATTGATAGAACAACGTCATTAGAAGCAAACTGTGTTGCAACATTAACTTTAACCTTAGGTTGCATATTCTGGGGTTGGATTGGTGACAAATTAGGAACACGCGCATCAATGACATTATCATGGGGTGGTTTGATTGTTACCGCGTTCCATTTCTATGGCAGTTTAGATCCAGCAATGTCAGGTTTTCAGTTAGCATTTAATTATGGTTTGATGGGCTTTTTTGTAGGCGCGATTGCAACTACACCTATTGTTAGTACAAGAGCATTTCCACCATCAATTCGTTTTTCTGGTTTGTCTTTTGCTTACAATATGGCTTATGCCTTATTTGGTGGATTAACACCGATGTTAACAGGAATATGGTTAGAAAAAACCGCAATGGCGGGTGCCTATTATGTCGCTGGCGTATCATTATTAGCTATTGCAGTCGCTTTCTTACCTTTAGCGTATAAAGGTTGGGCGGCAGTAAAACCCACAACAAGAGAGAAAGATGTTGCATTGCAGATTGATAAAGTAATTGGTTAAGCCTTATCAATGTATAAATATGTTCTGTAAGTATCCCTTTATACAATACCGCCCTTAATAAGGGCGGTATTTTTTGAATTGAATTTTATGGCAAGAAATACAAAAAAGGATGCCTTATGGCACCCTTTATTCTTCTTAAAATTTTGTTTTTTTAATGGCAAAAATTACTGTGTCATTTTACTCAGCATAGGTGCTGTGAGCAGCATTAGAACTGCGATAACACCTGTTACAATACCGATTTGTAAGAAAACACTGCTGTAAATTTCTAATGAAGCATGAGCGCTTTGTACATCTTCAGGTACTGCCATTAAACTCGCAACTTTACCTGCAATAATTGCTGCGGCTGCCGAAGTTAAGAACCATGCGCCCATGATAAAGCCCATTAAACGCTGTGGTACAAGTTGAGCAACCATTGCAAGACCAAGTCCTGAAATCATTAGCTCACCAATACTTTGGAAACCATAACTTGCGACTAACCACCATGAAGACACAATACCTGCTTCATTTGCCATGCTTGCACCCAGTGGTAACACTAAGAATGCAGTCGCACTTAAGAACATCCCTACGGTGAACTTATATGGCATTGGTAGTTTATCACCCATAAAGTTATACACAGCCGCTAACAGTGGACTTGCTAACATGATCCAGAATGGATTAAGTGATTGGAATTGTTCAGGTTCAACGCTGAAACCTAAGATTGAGTGCTCAACGTTATGGATCGCGAAGAAGTTTAAAGAAGTTGGCATTTGATCGTAAAGAACGAAGAATACAACCGCTTCAACCATCAGCAAGAATGCAACAATCATCTTACGGCGAGCAACGCCCTTCATCATGAACGTTTCACGCGCAAAAATCAGGATGATACCTAATGAGATGATTGCTAAAGACCAACTTGCCACTTCATTATTATGTAGCAACCAAGTGGATACAGCGACCAGTGCAACGATACCCACCAGCGTTAATAATAATTTTGAATAATTAAGCGGTTCAAAGTCAGGTTTAGAACCTTTATCTTTGATCCAACCACGACAAACCATAAAGTTTGCTAAGGTGATCAGCATACCTACAACGCTTAATGCAAACGCAACATCCCAACCATAATTAGCCGCTAACCACGGTGTTGCTAACATAGATAAGAACGAACCCACGTTGATAGACATATAGTACATAGTAAATGCACCGTCTAATTGCGGATCGTCTTTCTCATAGCATGTTGCTAATAATGAAGATGGGTTGGCTTTAAATAAACCATTACCTACTGCAATCGTTGCAAGTCCCCAATAAATCACGTCTTTATCGTGATCAGAGAATGCCACCATTGCATAACCAATTGCGAGTACGATCGCCCCAAGAATAATAACCCTTTTAGTACCAAGGATTTTATCCCCAAGCCATCCACCGATAGCAACAAAGCCATAAACTAATGCGGTAAATGCAGCAAAAACAGTGATAGCTTCTGCTTCACCCATGCCCAGCATTTTAACCAAGTAAACGGCCATGATCCCTTGCAGACCGTAATAGCCGAAACGTTCCCATAATTCGATTGAGAAGATGAGATAAAACGCACGAGGCTGTTTAAACGCATTCAGGCTCGGTTTTTGTCCATCGTCAGGTGTGTTTGCAGTTGACACTAAAAACCTCTAATTATTCTATTACGCCTTTATATTTAGGCTAATTTTTTACAAAAATTTCGTTATTTAAGACAGAGTTAAAGCTCGGTGAATTTCATACTGGATTGTTATTCTTTGAAAAGAGTTCAACGCAGAGAAAAACAAGGTTGGCATTCTATCACTGGAAAGCATAATTATCTAAGAATTATAACTAACTATTGCGTTTTATCATAGTTACAGGCATTTGTACAAAATAGTTATGCGGTTAAAAAAACAGCAAACAAAATAACTCACTGATAATCAATAATTTATTTTCCACTTAATTATCCCTATATAAACAATTAAGCTACGCTACTGCTTATCCATATTTTGCAAAATTATCTCTTATTGAATAACAACGATAAAATAATGCCAGTAGCAATTTGTTTTAACTGATTAAAATAACGTCAACAAAACACATTCCTTGACTTAATTTCCATATTTCCTCCATTTTTAACTGTGAAGAAACAGGTAGAATGTCACCATTCCAGATTTTCATTTCAGTATTTCTGATTAGCTAGTTGCCAGTGGGATCACAAAAGTAATGAATAAAAACAAAAATGCTAAAAAAAGAGTTTCTCTCATTATCGCTTTAATCGTCGTAATCTCAGGGGGTTACGCCTATTGGCAATTTAATGCAGCAAAAACAGCGTCGCCCGAAAATAAAGGGACTCAAGCAACAAACTCACAGAGTCGAGGTACATCAGGATCTCGTCGTCCTCCTTTGCCGCCTGTTCAAGTTGCAACATCAACACAAGAAGATGTCCCTCAATTTTTATCTGCTTTAGGTACAGTAAAAGCCACTAACAGCGTAACCGTCACTAGCCGTGTTGAAGGTCAATTAATGGCGCTACATTTCACCGAAGGCCAACAAGTTCAAAAAGGCGATCTCTTAGCTGAAATTGACTCACGCCCTTTTGAAGTACAATTAGCCCAAGCCAAAGGACAGCTAGCAAAAGATCAGGCTACATTAGCTAATGCGCGTCTTGACTTAGCGCGTTATCAGAAATTAGCAAAAACCAATTTAGTCTCACAACAAGAGCTAGATAATCAGCAAGCTTTAGTAAAACAGTCTGAAGCCAGTATTCGTATTGATGAAGCCACTATCAGCAATGCACAACTGCAATTAACCTACAGCAAAATCACGGCACCTATTTCAGGCCGAGTGGGTTTAAAGCAAGTTGATGTAGGAAACTATATTTCTGGCGGTTCATCCACGCCTATCGTTGTTATCAATCAAATGGACCCTGTTGATGTGCTTTTTACTTTGCCAGAACAAGATTTAGCGAATGTTATTCAAGCACGTAAAAACAATGCAGATTTGCCTGTTACGGCGTTAGATAGAAATAATCAATTTGAATTAGCACAAGGCACACTATTTAGTGTTGATAACCAAATTGATGCAACAACTGGCACCATTAAATTAAAAGCACGCTTCCCTCAGCAAGAAAATACTCTATTCCCTAATCAATTCGTGAATGTACGCCTTTACGTCACCACATTAGAAAAAGCGGTTGTTATTCCTAATGCAGCATTACAAATGGGTAATGAAGGTCACTTTGTTTGGGTTGTAGATAGCGAAAATAAAGTGAGTAAATTACGTGTTGAAGTTGCCTTACAAAATGCGGAAAAAGTCGTGATAGCCTCCGGTTTATCAGCAGAACAACGCGTTGTCACCGATGGTGTGGATAGATTAACACAGGGTGCGAAGGTCGATATCGTGACTCCAACAGCACCAAAGACTAAAGAAAATAACCGTGTTGTTGCGGAGAAAGCGTAATGACCGAAAAAACACACGGTACAGGTGGGGGACCATCTCGCTTATTTATTCTGCGCCCTGTTGCAACAACCCTTTTTATGGTCGCCATTCTCTTAGCCGGGATTGTCGGCTATCGTATGCTGCCCGTCTCTGCATTACCTGAAGTTGATTATCCAACTATTCAGGTCGTTACTCTCTATCCCGGAGCAAGCCCTGATGTAATGACATCAGCGGTTACAGCTCCATTAGAACGTCAATTCGGACAGATGTCTGGATTAAAACAGATGTCGTCACAAAGCTCTGGTGGTGCTTCGGTGATCACACTGATGTTCCAATTAACATTACCATTAGATGTTGCAGAGCAAGAAGTACAGGCTGCGATAAATGCAGCAACTAATCTGCTCCCATCAGATTTACCCTATCCGCCAATTTACAGCAAAGTAAATCCTGCAGATCCGCCTATTTTAACCTTAGCGGTGACTAGCTCAACCTTACCGATGACACAGCTACAAGATATGGTTGAAACTCGTATCTCGCAAAAAATTTCACAAGTTAATGGCGTAGGTTTAGTGGCGTTAGCTGGTGGTCAGCGCCCTGCTGTTAGAGTCAAACTCAATGCACAAGCCGCAGCATCTTACGGTTTAGATAACGAAAAAATTCGTGTAGCAATCAATAATGCGAACGTTAACTCAGCGAAAGGCAGCCTTGATGGGCCAACTCGCTCTGTGACGTTATCCGCTAATGATCAAATGAAATCATTAGAAGATTACCGCCAATTAATCGTTACTTATAAAAATGGCGCACCAATTCGTCTATCTGATATTGCAACTATTGAACAAGCAGCTGAAAACAATCAGCTAGGCGCATGGGCGAATAATGAGCAGGCGATTATTATTAATGTTCAACGTCAACCCGGCGTTAACGTTATTGATACCACTGATAATATTCGTAGTTTATTACCTGATTTAGTCTCTAATTTACCAAAGTCCGTTAGTGTTGAGATCTTAACAGACAGAACCACAACGATCCGCGCTTCAGTTAAAGATGTGCAGTTTGAACTTGGATTAGCTATCGCTCTTGTGGTGATGGTGATTTATCTCTTTTTACGTAATGGTGTCGCAACCTTAATCCCAAGTATTGCCGTACCGCTTTCATTAGTGGGTACGTTTGCCGTGATGTATTTTTGTGGATTCTCTGTCAACAACCTCACCTTAATGGCATTAACCATTGCTACAGGCTTTGTTGTCGATGACGCCATCGTTGTAATTGAAAATATCTCCCGTTATCTCGAACGCGGGGATAAACCGCTAACTGCTGCTCTAAAAGGCGCTGGCGAGATTGGTTTTACCATTATTTCGCTTACCTTCTCTCTGATTGCCGTACTAATCCCACTATTATTTATGGGTGATATTGTCGGTCGCTTATTTAGAGAATTTGCAATCACCCTTGCTGTCGCCATTCTAATCTCTGCGGTGGTTTCTCTCACATTGACGCCAATGATGTGTGCTCGATTGCTAAAACCTGAAAATGAAATCAAGCACAACCGTTTTGAAATGGCGTGCGAGCGTTTCTTTGAAAGAATGATCGCAGTGTATGCCGTTTGGTTAAAACGTGTTTTAAACCATCAATGGATAACCCTTGGCGTAGCACTTAGCACATTAGTGCTGACTGTATTGCTCTATATGTTTATTCCTAAAGGCTTCTTCCCATTACAAGATAACGGGCTATTGCAAGGAACCATTGAAACTTCACAATCCATTTCTTATCAAGCAATGGTAGAAAAACAACAACAGGTCGTTGATAAATTAATTGATGATCCTGCTATCGATAATATTGCTAGTTTTGTAGGAATTGATGGAAGCAACGCAACTTTAAATACGGGTCGTTTGCAAATTACATTAAAACCTCTTGATCAGCGGGATTCCCGTATTGATGTGATTATTCCTCGTTTACAAGAACGTATTGCTTCGATTTCAGGAATGACTCTCTATCTACAACCCACTCAAGATTTAACGATTGATACGCAAGTTTCCCGTACTCAGTATCAATTTACGCTACAAGCAACATCATTAGATGAATTAGCTTATTGGGTGCCTAAACTTTCTCAAGCATTAAAAGATAGCTCTGAATTAACGGATATCAGCAGTGATTGGCAAGATAACGGCATGATGGCGTATATCAAAGTGGATAGAGACTCAGCAAGCCGTTTAGGTATTTCAATGAGTGAAATTGATAACGCGCTTTATAATGCTTTTGGCCAGCGTTTAATTTCAACTATCTATACTCAAGCCAATCAGTATCGCGTGGTATTAGAACAAGATATTCGTAATGGTGATGGATTACAGGCACTTTCAGCCGTGCATTTAACGGGTAAAGATGGTGCGATGGTACCTTTATTATCTATTGCATCCGTCGAGCAACGCTTAGCACCACTTTCTATTAATCATCAAGAGCAATTTCCTTCAGCGACCTTCTCTTTTAATGTCGCTGAACAATCTTCTCTTGAAGAAGCCGTGAAAGCGGTGAAATTAGCTGAAGAGCAAATTTCTATGCCGAGAGATATCACCACTCAATTTCAAGGTGCGACATTAGCATTTGAAAGTGCGCTTTCAAGTACTTTGTGGCTGATTATCGCGGCAATTGTCGCAATGTATATTGTATTAGGTGTGCTATATGAGAGCTTTATTCACCCTATTACTATTTTATCTACACTACCAACAGCAGGTGTCGGCGCATTATTGGCTTTAATTGCCGCAGGCAATGAGCTTGATATTATTGCAATCATTGGGATCATCTTGCTTATCGGGATCGTAAAGAAAAATGCGATCATGATGATAGACTTTGCCCTTGCTGCCGAACGAGAGCAAGATTTAACGCCTTACGAAGCGATTTATCAAGCATGTTTATTGCGTTTCCGCCCAATCTTAATGACCACAATGGCCGCCCTTTTAGGTGCTTTACCTTTAATGTTAAGTACAGGTGTAGGGGCAGAATTACGTCAGCCATTAGGGGTTTGTATGGTTGGTGGCTTAATTATGAGCCAGATCTTAACCCTGTTTACGACACCCGTGATTTATCTGTTATTTGATAAATTATCGCTCTACATCAACCGTAATAAACACGTCGAGAATAATAACGAGGCTGTATCATGAAGTTCTTCGCCCTCTTTATTCAACGACCTGTAGCAACCACGTTGCTCAGCTTGGCGATTTCGCTATGTGGTGCATTAGGGTTTATGTTGCTCCCTGTTGCCCCATTGCCCCAAGTGGATTATCCGGTTATTAATATTTACGCCTCCTTACCCGGGGCATCACCAGAAACGATGGCGTCATCTGTGGCAACACCGCTTGAGCGCTCTCTAGGGCGAATTGCGGGTATTGATGAAATGACATCAAGCAGTTCACTTGGAAGTACCAGCATTACGCTGGTGTTCGATTTAAACAAGGATATCAATACCGCAGCTCGTGATGTACAGGCCGCATTAAATGCCTCACAAAGCTTGTTGCCTTCAGGTATGCCAAGCCGTCCGCGTTATTATAAATCGAATCCTTCTGATGCTCCGATTATGATCTTAACGCTCACCTCTGATACTCAAAATACAGGGGAGCTTTACGATCTCGCTTCAACACGGTTAGCACAAAAAATCTCACAAATTGAAGGTGTCAGTGAAGTTTCGGTTGGTGGCGGTTCATTGCCCGCGATACGTGTCGCCCTCAATCCTGATGCGTTATTTAACCAAAATGTCAGCCTCGATGATGTTAGAAAAGCGATTAGCCAAGCGAATGTGCGACGGCCTCAAGGCTTTGTCAATAATGACGAAGGACGTTGGCAGATCCAAACTAACGATGAGCTCAGTAAAGCGGCTGAATATCGCCCAGTGATCGTGCATTACAATCAAGATGCAGTCGTGCGTTTAAGTGATGTAGCACAAGTTACCGACTCAGTACAAAACTCGCGAGCCGCAGGAATGAGCGGCGGAGAGCCTGCAATTTTGCTGGTTATTCGTCGTGAAGCGGGTGCCAATATCATTGAAACTGTAAATCGTATTCGTGATGAGCTTCCAGAATTACGTGAGCTTATTCCCGCAAGCGTTGACTTAAAAGTCGCACAAGATAGAACACCGACTATTCGCGCATCATTAGCAGAAGTTGAACGTGCGTTAGCCATTGCTGTAGCACTGGTTATTTTAGTTGTGTTCTTATTTTTACGCTCCGGTCGCGCTACGCTGATCCCTGCTGTTGCTGTACCTGTTTCATTAATTGGCACTTTTTCAGCCATGTATCTTTGTGGCTTTAGTTTAAACAACCTTTCATTGATGGCATTAACCGTGGCGACAGGCTTTGTGGTTGATGATGCCATTGTGGTGCTTGAAAATATTTCTCGCCATATTGAGAATGGTTTAAAACCTAAAGAAGCCGCCTTAAAAGGGGTTGGAGAAGTCGGTTTTACTGTCCTTTCAATGAGTATTTCTCTTGTTGCCGTTTTTATTCCATTACTGTTAATGGATGGCCTTGTTGGGCGATTATTTAAAGAATTTGCCATCACCTTAACAACGGCTATTGCTATCTCGCTATTTGTTTCTCTAACGCTAACACCCATGATGTGCGCACATTTACTCAAAGGAATGAAACCCAAAGCGCAATCGCATTTACGCGGTTTTGGTAAGTTACTTTTTCGCGCTCAGCAAGGTTACAGTGTCACATTACAAGCTGCCTTGCGTCATCGACGCTGGGTTATGGCCATTTTTCTCGCCACTTTGGGCTTAAATGCTTATTTATACATCAGTGCACCAAAAACGTTTTTTCCCGATCAAGATACGGGACGTTTAATGGGATTTGTGCGTGCTGACCAAAGTATTTCATTCCAATCGATGAAAGAAAAAATGGCTCGTTTTATGCAAGAAATTAATGCAGATAAAGACGTTGATAGCGTAACGGGTTTTACGGGTGGCGGGCGTATTAACAGTGGGTTTATGTTTATTTCCCTCAATCCGCTGTCAGAGCGTACCGATAGCGCAAATCAAGTGATTAACCGCCTACGGGCAAAATTAGCTAATGAACCGGGTGCCAACCTCTTTTTAATGCCAGTGCAAGATGTTAGAGCTGGTGGACGCCAAGCGAATGCCAGTTATCAATTTACATTATTAGCGGATGACTTAAGTGAGTTGCGTAAATGGGAGCCGATTGTCCGTAAAGCTTTAGGTGAACTGCCTCAGCTTGTCGATGTTAACTCTGATAAAGAAGATAAAGGCGCCGAAATGGCACTGACTTACGATCGCGATACTATGTCGCAATTAGGTATTAATGTCAGTGATGCCAATAATCTGCTGAACAATGCTTTTGGTCAACGTCAGATCTCTACTATTTATGCACCGTTAAATCAGTATAAAGTCGTGATGGAAGTCTCTGAACAATATACACAAGATGTCTCTGCGTTAGATAAAATGTATGTGGTCAATAATCAAGGTGAGCGCATTCCATTATCCGCATTTGCAAGTTGGTATCCAGCGAATGCACCATTAAGTGTGAATCACCAAGGATTATCGGCATCTTCAACTATTGCCTTTAATATTCCTGAAGGCTATACATTAGCTGATGCCATTAATTCTATTGAACGCACAATGACAGAATTAGGTGTGCCCAATACCGTCAGAGGCTCCTTTGCAGGCACGGCTCAGATATTCCAAGAGACCATCAAATCACAGCTTATTCTTATCCTAGCGGCGATTATAACGGTCTATTTGGTATTAGGTGTACTGTATGAAAGCTATATTCATCCGCTGACTATTTTATCTACCCTACCTTCTGCGGGTGTCGGTGCCTTATTAGCATTACAGCTTTTTAATACGCCTTTTAGTCTGATTGCTCTTATTGGCATTATGTTGCTGATTGGTATTGTGAAGAAAAACGCCATTATTATGGTGGATTTTGCAATTACTGCGCAGCGTGAAGGCAAATTATCGGCTAAAGAGGCCATTATTCAGGCTAGTCTACTGCGCTTTCGCCCTATTATTATGACAACGCTTGCCGCATTATTTGGGGCATTGCCATTGATGTTAGGTAGCGGAGATGGTGCCGAGTTAAGACAACCTTTAGGGATAACAATTGTAGGTGGTTTATTAATGAGCCAACTACTGACCCTTTATACAACCCCTGTTATTTATCTATTTTTTGATGGATTGCGTGAACGTTGGCAACAACGACGTATCAGCAAAAAAGAGGCAAATGCATGAAATTGAGAAGCAAGCTGTTCTTAGTGATTTTCGCTACTTGTATGGTGGTTGTTCTCGCCATGCATATTGGTATTCGAGGTAGCTTCCAGCAAGGATTCATTGGCTATATCAAGAAAAACAGTGAACAGCGTGCAACTCTTTTAGCTGAAGCTTTAACTGAACAATATGCGTTAACGGGAGATTGGCGGTTCCTCAATAGAGATGATCGCTCTCTTTATCAAATATTACGAAGTATTGACCAAATAAGCCAAAGTAGCGAAGGCCCGCCACCCAGAGGTTGGCGGACACAGTTTTGGATCGTTGATAAAGATATGAAGCGCCTATTTGGACATGACAATCAATTTCCCGCAGAGACATTTAAAAAACCCATTACTTTTCACGACGAAATTGTTGGGTGGGTAATTGTCAGTGCGGCAGATAAAATCAGTAATGAAGCTGATATTAGTTTTGATAAACAACAACTGCTTACCAGTTGGATAATTGCAGGTTTAACGGTTCTTTTTGCTTTATTTATCACGCTTATTCTTTCTCGCAATATGATACGCCCTGTTAAACGCCTCGTTGAGGCGACACATAAATTAGCAGCCGGTGACTTTTCTGTGCGAGTAACGCCCACAAGTAAAGATGAAATCAGTCAACTCGCTACCGACTTTAATCAACTTGCCAGCACACTAGAAAAAAATGAGCAAATTCGTCGTGATTATATGGCTGATATCTCACATGAATTGCGAACCCCTCTTGCTATTTTAAAAGGTGAACTTGAAGCGCTACAAGATGGTGTCAGAAAACCTACAACAGAAACGCTGAACTCCCTTTTATTTGAAGTCACAAACCTGACAAAACTGGTTAATGATCTCCACCAGCTTTCATTATCGGACAGAGGCTCTTTAACTTATCGTAAAGATTTTATTGATATTAATGAGGTTATTTTGCTGGCTGTGGCTTCTTATCGTCACACATATCAAACTAAAAATATTACTCTACTCACCGAATTAGATGATTTATCGCCACTCATTGTACAAGCCGATCCTGATAGGTTGATCCAGCTTTTCCATAATCTGCTAGAGAATAGCGTGCGCTATACTTATTCGGGTGGCCAATTACATATCAGCACCCAAAAAGGGCAAAGACATGTTCTTATTTCATTAGAAGATAGTGCTCCGGGGCTTGATAGTGCGCAATACGAAGTTGTTTTCCAACGTTTTTATCGTGCAGAAAACTCACGAAATCGTGCAAGTGGCGGTTCAGGTTTAGGTCTTGCGATTTGCGAAAATATCGTTGAAGCTCATAATGGTAAAATAAGTGCCATGCCTTCTTCTTTAGGTGGTATGAAAATTCTTATAGAATTACCTGCATATTCTGATGATCTTTAAGCCTATAACCATTGAGCCAATAAATGACAGTATCTGAATCACCCTATTCAATCCTGATTGTTGAGGACGAACCTAAACTTGCCCAATTGCTTATTGATTACCTTCAAGCATCTGGTTATCAAACTCATTGGTTAGCGGATGGTGCAGAAGTGAGCCATTGTGTAAAGCAACAGCATTACGATTTAATCTTGTTAGATCTCATGTTGCCAGTTAAAGATGGCATTACAGTCTGTAAAGAGTTACGTCAATTTTCAGATATTCCCATCATTATGGTGACAGCTAAAACAGAAGAAGTTGATAGATTACTTGGGCTTGAAATTGGTGCTGATGATTATATTTGCAAACCCTATAGCCCAAGAGAAGTGGTAGCCCGAGTCAAAACTTTATTGCGTCGTTTTTATCGACCACAAGATATTGTTCAAAGCGATAAATTAGTCGTTATTGATGAACAGGCTTATCAAATCCAATACAACAATAAAATTCTCGATTTAACGACTGCTGAATTTCGTTTGCTAAAAGCCTTGGCTACTCAACCCGGCAAAATATTAACCCGTGATCAGTTAATGGATCACCTTTATGATGACTACCGTATTGTGACGGATAGAACCATTGATAGTCATATTAAAAACTTACGACGTAAACTTGAGCAACTTAACGATCAAATTGAATTTATTCGCTCGATTTATGGTCAAGGTTATCGTTGGGAAACCCAAGCTTACCGTTTTCGATGATATTTTTTCAGGAATACATTGAACCTCGCTACACTTAAGCGCTAGAATCCACCCCTTTATGATATACCCCTACCCAATGTGTGGGGGACTGACTTGAAATCAGAACCAGGAAATTTAACCATGTTTACACCCGAATTGCTCTCTCCTGCTGGCTCATTAAAAAATATGCGCTATGCATTTGCTTATGGCGCAGATGCCGTTTATGCAGGTCAGCCACGTTATAGCTTACGTGTGCGTAATAATGAGTTTAACCATGAAAACCTTGCTAAAGGTATTCAAGAAGCCCACGAATTAGGTAAGCGCTTCTATGTTGTGGTTAATATCGCACCTCATAATGCTAAATTAAAAACCTTTATCCGTGACTTAAAACCCGTCATTGATATGGGTCCTGATGCGCTGATTATGTCTGATCCGGGTTTGATCATGATGGTGCGTGAAGCCTTCCCTGAAATGGATATTCACCTTTCAGTGCAAGCCAATGCTGTTAACTGGGCAACCGTAAAATTCTGGCGTCAAATGGGATTAACTCGTGTGATCCTGTCTCGTGAACTCTCTATTGATGAAATTGCCGAAATTCGTAAGCAAGTTCCTGATATGGAATTAGAAGTTTTCGTCCACGGTGCATTATGTATGGCTTACTCTGGTCGTTGCCTGTTATCTGGCTATATCAATAAGCGCGACCCGAACCAAGGTACTTGCACTAACGCTTGCCGTTGGGAATATAAAGTCGAAGAAGGCAAAGAAGACGATGTAGGTAATATCGTCGAAAAATACACACCAATCCCAGTTAAAAACGTTGAGCCTACTTTAGGTGTTGGCGCGCCAACTGATAAAGTTTACTTGATCGAAGAAGCAAAACGTCCTGGTGAATATATGACTGCGTTCGAAGATGAACACGGTACTTATATCATGAACTCTAAAGACTTACGTGCGATTGAACACGTTGAGCAATTAACTCAAATGGGTGTGCATTCGCTCAAAATTGAAGGCCGTACTAAATCCTTCTATTACTGTGCTCGTACAGCTCAAATGTACCGTCGTGCGATTGATGATGCGGTTGCAGGCAAACCCTTCGATCCAACGTTACTAACAACATTAGAAGGCTTAGCTCACCGCGGTTATACAGAAGGCTTCTTACGTCGTCATACCCATGATGCATACCAAACTTATGAATATGGTTACTCTGTCTCTGACACTCAACAATTTGTCGGTGAATTTACAGGTAAACGTGTAAACGGTTTAGCCGAAGTTGATGTTAAAAATAAATTTGTTTTAGGTGATAGCCTAGAATTAATGACACCAACTGGAAATATTCAATTCACGTTAGAAGAGCTGTTTAACAAAAAACAACAACCAACCGATGTTGCACCGGGTAATGGTCACATGGTTTATTTATCTGTTCCTGAAGATGTTGATTTAGATTTTGCTCTGCTGATCCGCAACCTACAAGGTACAACAACACGTCAACCGCATAAAATTGATGCGGTAGAAGTGAAGTAAAGCATCATAATCTGATTTAAAGTGGTCAATTTCAAATACAGATCACATCAATAATGATTTGTTTACCGTATCATCAGTTCCGAAAAATAAAGAACTAGAATGAATACAGTAAGACTAGGAACCACCTCCTTGGCAAATCCAATCTCCCTTGGATTTGCCTTTTCTTTTTTATACCCTTCTTAATAGCTCTCCTTTGCATACAGCTCATTCTCTTTTTCGTTATCATTTGTAAAAAAAATAGTAATTTTCTCGATATCCATTACCTTTAAAAGAGTGATTCAATTAAAGGGACTCATCAATGAGTAAAATTAGTTTGCTAATCATTAATGGAAAAAGCGCTGACAACAGCGCATTGAGAAAAGCGGTTTACCAATTACGTAACGAAGGTTTTAATCTCCAAGTAAGAGTGACTTGGGAATCCAGTGATATACGACGTTTTGTACAAGAAGCTATCGATATGCAAGCCGAAACGGTGATTGCCGCAGGAGGCGATGGCACGATTAATAGCGTTGTTTCTGAATTAATTCACCTCTCACCCTCATCTTTACCGACACTTGGCATTATTCCCTTAGGCACAGCAAATGATTTTGCCACCAGCGCACAAATTCCTCGTGATATGGAAAATGCACTTAACTTAGCCGTTAAAGGACGTGCAATACCTATTGATGTAATCGCCGTGAATAAGACCCACTATTTTATCAATATGGCATCAGGGGGCTTTGGAACCAAAATCACAACAGAAACGCCTGAAGCGTTAAAGTCTGCATTGGGCGGAGCCGCCTATTTTATTAATGGCCTTTTAAGTATCGATTCTTTAAAAGCGGATCACTGCACAATCGAAGCTGAAAATTTCCACTGGGAAGGAGAGTCTCTTATTTTGGCTGTCGGCAATGGCCGTCAAGCTGGCGGTGGACAAAAATTGTGTTCTGATGCCTTAATTAATGACAATAAACTTAATCTCACCATTGTTGAAGCTCATGAACTTCTCCCTTCAATTTTAAGTAGCATGTTTGATAGCAAAAAGAATGACAAGATAATCGAGCGAGAAAGTCGCTGGGTAAACATTAGCGCTTCTCATGAAATGATATTTAATTTAGATGGAGAACCCCTTTTAGGGGATAAATTTGAATTTATTGTGTTACCTGAAGCGATCCACTGCCGGTTACCGCCTCAATGTGACTTGTTATCTTAATGTAGATAAATGACAATCACTCTCATCTCATCATGAACTGGAGTATGTAATGACTGATATAGTAAGTTTGTTAGGTGCTGATGCGAAATCATTATTAGAACATCGTTGCCAAACCATCCCGAGCGAAAATCTCTACCTGCCAGGTTCTGACTTTGTTGATCGTGTTATGATTGATAACAATCGCCCTAATAGCGTGTTACGTTCAATGCAAACCCTGTTTAATCACGGGCGTTTAGCGGGAACGGGTTATCTGTCTATCCTACCTGTTGACCAAGGTGTGGAACACTCTGCCGCAGCCTCTTTTGCAGCAAACCCACTCTATTTTGATCCGAAAAATATTGTTGAGTTAGCGATTGAAGCGGGTTGTAACTGTGTTGCCTCTACTTATGGTGTTCTTGCTTCTGTTTCTCGTCGCTACGCACACAAAATCCCTTTTCTTGTGAAACTAAACCACAACGAAACCCTAAGCTACCCAGCGCAATATGACCAAACACTATATGCCAGTGTAGAACAAGCCTTTGAAATGGGTGCTGTTGCAGTGGGTGCGACCATTTACTTTGGTTCACAAGAAAGCCGTCGCCAAATTGAAGAGATCTCAATGGCCTTTGAACGTGCTCATGAATTAGGTATGGTCACTGTATTATGGGCTTATTTACGTAACCCAGCCTTTAAGAAAGATGGCGTTGATTACCATGCAAGTGCGGATTTAACCGGTCAGGCAAACCATTTAGCCGCTACAATTGGTGCTGATATCGTTAAACAAAAAATGGCTGAAAATAACGGTGGCTTTAAAGCGATTGGTTTTGGTCATACTGATGAGCGTGTTTACACAAAACTCACCACTGAAAACCCAATTGATTTAGTTCGCTACCAATTAGCAAACTGCTATATGGGCCGTGCGGGATTAATTAACTCTGGTGGTGCTTCAGGTAATAATGATCTTGAAGATGCTGTCCGTACTGCCGTTATTAACAAACGTGCGGGTGGTATGGGCTTGATCTTAGGACGTAAAGCATTCAAGAAGTCAATGAAAGATGGCGTTGCCCTAATTAATGCAGTACAAGATATTTATCTAAATAAATCTGTCACTATTGCTTAATTGATAGATTTAATGTGAAAGCCACTCAACTGAGTGGCTTTTTTAATGTTGTTGTAGGCAGCCTTACCACCAGCGATGAAAATGGTGTACCGGACCAAAACCTTGCCCAACCTCTAAACTGTCGGCATGTTCTAACGCTTGCTGTAAATAGATTTTTGCTTGTTCAACACAAGTTTGCCAATCAGAGACTTGAGGACGAATAGCAGCTAACGCGGCTGAAAGAGTACATCCTGTACCGTGAGTATTTTTCGTATTAACGCGTTTTGAAGTGAATCGCCACTCGCCATCTTGGGTAAATAACCAATCAGGACTTTCATTTTCAGTTAAATGCCCCCCTTTCATCAACACCGCTTTGCATCCTTGTTTTAGTAATGCATAACCTTGTTGCTTCATCGTTACTTCATCTTGAGCGACTTCACAACCTAGCAGTGTTGCTGCTTCAGGTAAATTGGGCGTGATCAAATCAACTAAAGGTAACAACTGATTGACCATTTTATTAACCGCATCTGGCTGCAATAGTGGATCACCACTTTTTGCAATCATTACGGTATCAAGTACAACAAAAGGAATGGCATATTGCTGAAGCTTGTCGCAAACCACATCAATAATCGCGACATTAGAGAGCATACCAATTTTGGCACTATCAATTCGAACATCAGATAAGACAGCATCTAATTGAGCGGCAACAAAATCGGGGGATAAATCATAGACACGACGAACACCACAGGTATTTTGAGCAACAAGTGCTGTTATTACTGTTGTGCCATAAACACCCAGTGCGGAAAATGTTTTCAGATCAGCCTGAATACCCGCACCACCACTAGGATCGGTGCCTGCGATAGACAATGCATTGAATCTCACTGATTAACTCCTCCTTTCACCAGTTACAGAAAAGTCGGGCTCTGTTAATCAGCAGAGTTACCTTGACTTCCCTACGCTGGCATTATCCAGATCAGGTTATACGGGTTCATCTCAGCCATAAGGCGCCCCGAGCCAAAGCCTGTAAATTCAGGCGATAAGGAGTATCGCACGCTCAAGATAAAGATGCTAGTAACCAGCGAGGATCGCCTTGTATATTATTTTTATCCGTTTTAACGATAATCGATATATTAATTGTCAGAAGAAGTAAATATGATAAATCACCAAATAAAATAACAGAATAAAATCAATGAGCTATAAATATTACGATATAAATCTTGATAAATTATTACTGGAGTAAAGACCGCGATACCCATCGGCTACTTATCATTAGCCAAGAAAAATTATCTCAATAATAAACAATATTTTTGTTTTAGGATAATCTGCACAAAAAATCGGCATTTCGCTAAACAAAACTTACACCACTTAAACGATTTATAAACCAACACAGAGTTTTTCTTTTTTTTATTTAACTCTTCTTATTCGTTACTCTATTATCCTGCTGGAAATTTATCTCTTTTGATAAGTTGATGTTATTGATATCGATATTTCAATTAAGTCATAAAAATAGATATTTTGTGGATTTTTTCTGTTGAAAATGACTAAGCCTAAATTATATCTTACAGGCCTTATTTATCAGTTATTTATTTAAAATCTAATAAAAACTTAATTTTTTATTAAAAACAATACATTATCATAAAAAAATAACAGCATTTAATATCAGACAAAATTACGTTCATAAGTACAATAAATCTATTTATTTTCTTCTTAACCGATTCTAATCCCTTAAGATTTTATTTAAGAAGTAAAGTTTCAGATACCTCTTATCTTAAATACTTGTCGATTAAATAACACTATTAGTAATGTTTATTTGTCATCACCAGAATCACTGTTTATGCCGTACTCGGAGTTATATTATGTCATCATCCTATTTTCACCCTAGCGTATTAGCCACAACGTTGTTTTCACTTACGTTAACAACTTCAGCTTTCGCTTCTGAAAATAATACAAATACCCATCAGATTATTACGACAGAAAACCAGCAAACCACTAGTAACGCGCCTCAACCTAATAATGAAGAGAGCTACTGGGGAAAATTTAAGCGTAATGTCAATCAAACTTGGGATAACGACCAATATAATTACTATTTACCGGTATGGACTTGGCATAACCGTTTTACTTACGATAGAGAAAAAACTAATCGCTATAACGAAACACCTTGGGGTTTTGGTATGGGTAAATATCGTTATGACAATGACGGTGATTGGCACTCTCTTTATGCGATGGCATTTATGGACTCAAATAACCGAGTGCAGCCTATTATGGGCTATGGTTTTGAAAAAATGTGGTATCCCGGTGATAAAGACGGGTTCCGTATGGGGGCAGGATTTACGCTAAGCATTACAGCGCGCCATGAATACAACTATATTCCTATGCCACTTCCTTTACCGTTAGTTTCTGTCGGCTACGGGCATCTTTCACTACAAGCGACCTATGTACCAGGCACTTATAACAACGGTAACGTATTATTTGCTTGGTTACGTTGGCAATAGTTTCCTTATTTTGTCTATCAGAATAAATGCAAGTAATAAAAATAGGATATAAAAAACGCATCATTTAGATGCGTTTTTCTTATTCAACAAAATGACTCAATCAATCTCTAATAACTTAAATATCTTGGCTTGCTTGAGTTCTATTAGGTGTTTTCTTCATACGGGAAATCTTAAATCCAACCCATAAGAGTGCAATCCAGAATGGCATTAAAATCACCGAAATATTCACTTGTGGCATAAATAAAATAATTACTAAAATCATGCATAAGAAAGCAAGGCAGATATAGTTACCATATGGATACCAAAGTGCTTTGAAGAAAGGCTCTACACCCTCTTTGTTTTTTGCGGCTCTGAATTTTAAATTTGCCAAACAGATCATAATCCAGTTAAGCACTAACGTGGTTACAACCAATGCCATTAATAGCTCTAACGCCTGATTCGGTAATAAGTAGTTAACTAAAATACCTAATGAAGTCGCAATTGCAGATAACAGTAACGACACAACTGGCACACCGCGTTTATTAATGCGAGAAAGTGCATGTGGTGCATTACCTTGTTTAGCCAAACCATAAAGCATACGACTATTAGAATAAACACCGCTGTTATAAACAGACAGTGCAGCTGTTAATACTACAGCATTTAAAATATTCGCGATTAGGAAATTATCCAAGTTATGGAAAATCAGAACGAATGGGCTTTCACCTTTAACAACTTGAGTCCAAGGATAAAGTGAAAGTAACACTAATAACGAACCGATATAGAAAATTAAAATACGATAAACAACTTGGTTAGTCGCCTTCGGGATACTGACTTTTGGATTTTCAGCTTCAGCAGCGGTGATCCCCACCAGCTCAAGTCCACCAAAAGAGAACATAACAATGGCTAATGCAGACATAAAGCCCGTAAAACCATGAGGGAAAAAGCCTAGCTCCCATAAATTACTGACAGAAGCTTGAGGGCCACCATTACCACTCGCCAATAAGTAGCTTCCAAACAAAATCATCCCGACAATCGCTAATACTTTAATAATGGCAAACCAAAACTCTGTTTCACCATACATTTTCACGTTAATCAGATTAATTAAGTTGATTGCCACAAAGAAGATAGCAACGGAAACCCAAACAGGAATATCGGGTAACCAATAGTTAATATATTTACCTGCCGCGGTTAATTCTGCCATACCGACAAGAATAAACATCACCCAGTAGTTCCAACCAGATAAGAAGCCTGCAAATGGGCTCCAATATTTATTAGCAAAATGACTAAACGAACCCGCAACTGGCTCTTCGGCAACCATTTCGCCTAATTGGCGCATGATCATAAACGCAATAAAACCACCAATAGCATATCCTAAGATAACTGATGGACCTGTCATATTAATTGTTTGCGCTATACCAAGAAACAGACCAGCGCCGACAGCACCACCCAGCGCAATCAGCTGGATATGTCGATTTTTCAGACCGCGCTTAAGTTCTGTCTGTTGCGACTCTCTCGCCATACATCCTCTTCTCTTTATTATTTTATCAACTTAAAGTGTAAACTAATATTTACGATTTTGTTTATTTCAAGCCACCATTAAAACACTATTCTGACTTGAATAACAAATACATTTTATGCTAGGCGAAAAATAATAAGAAAAGCTATCTTTTAGTGGTGTTTAGAGGGGAATAATGTGGTAAAGCGACAAAGACCTTGTTGGAAATCCTCTCCACGATCGCAAAAATTATCTAAAGCCACAAGATAGAGGCCAAAGGTAATGGCTAATGCAATAATTAAGCTAATAATTATTTTCTTTGCGTTCAATTTAAAATCCTTTAAATACATTTTGTTAGTATGACTTATCACATTATAAGCATTCGCTTAAATACGATAACAAGACAGGGAGTTGTTGTTATAAAATCCGCAATCAATTATCTCTATGAGTAAATTTAGCATAACTTTCATTACGAAAGGTAAACGCTTCCTCGACAGACTTCAGATAATTTGCATTATTTCGCTCTAAACTGTATGCAAAATGGTCTTATATTATTCTAAGTACACATTTTGCCAACGATTAGAGATAGCTATCCATTAATATGGGTTTCTCTGTCTGCCATTTTTTGTATAAGATTAGGGAGTTAATTTTGATTTTTACCTTAACTTCATTGATAGAATGGAACTGTAATGCCACAAGATAATCATCTCGCATTGGTTTGCGCGTTAAGTAAATGGATTGAGGAGCATTTAGGCCGTGTTATCCATCTTGAAGAGTTGGCGGCTTATTCTGGATATTCTCTTTGGCACATGCAAAAAATATTTAAAGAAGTCACGGGCACCTCTTTAGGAAAGTATATCCGTCAGCGTAGATTAGCTGGCGCTATTCATTTATTACGCACCAGTGAGCGCTCTATCTTCGATATCGCCCTTGATTTCGGTTTTGGTTCACAATCTCACTTTACTTATATGTTCCGTAAAGAGTATGGCATCACGCCTTTCGATTTTCGGCAAAATCAAGAGATCGTTTTAGAAACCAAACAGCCTTTACACTTACAATCACCTTGTTGTGATTAACCCTTCCATTTATGTGGCATTATGCAGATAGCCTTTAATGTCACATAAATAATACTCAAGCTATGTGATGATAGACCGCTTCGCCCTTCCTTTATCATGATTGCTTTTATTTAATATGGGGATGCTAATGAGTATTAAGCTTATCGCTATTGATTTAGATGGAACCTTGCTCAACAAACAACACGAAATTACGCCAGAAGTAAAACAAGCAGTCCAGCGAGCAAAAGAGGCAGGAGTTAAGATTGTATTAGCTTCAGGACGCTCCTTTAATGGCATCTCTCCCTATTTAAAAATACTCGGCCTTAATTCTTCTGATTGTTACTGTATCAGCAATAATGGTAGCCAAATCCATCAAGCAGATAACGGTGAAGTGATTATTCAAGATCTGCTTAATTTCGAGGATTACCTCTATTTTGAAAACCTTGCTCGTGAAATAGGCGTTCATTTTCACGTTATTAGTGACAATAAGATTTATACCACCAATAGTCATATTAGCCATTTCACCTGCCAAGAAGCCTTTTTATCTTGGACACCGCTTTATTATCGTCCATTAAATGAAATGCAAACAGATATGTATTTTAGTAAGTTTATGATTGTTGATGCCCCTGCCGTTTTAGATAATGCCATTCAATATCTTCCTACTAATATTTATGAACAATACAGCATATTACGTAGTGCTCCTTATTTTATTGAAGTGTTGAACACCAATGTCAATAAAGGGAGTGCGGTTCAAAAAGTAGCTGAACATTTAAAAATTACACCAGAAAAAATCATGTGTATTGGTGATCAAGGTAATGATTTAGCAATGCTGAAATATGCAGGTTTAGGTGTTGCGATGGGAAATGCCCCTGAAGAAGTGAAGAAAGTCGCTAAATTCGTCACACTTTCTAATGAAGAGCACGGTGTTGCAATCGCTATAAATAAATTTATTTAAACACGATCTTTTTTGTGTTTTATCGTGAATGTCTACAAAATTATATAGCAATTGTGATCCTTAGCAGAGGATCACACTGCTTTTCGACCAAAAATATAGCCTTTTATTATTCTATAATTGCTGTTAAATAAGCGTTAAATCTGCCTTTCTTCTTACATATCCTTCAGAATTTGTTACTATCAATTCACTTTTCGTTATTCAAACTGCATTTTCACAACATATTAAGCTGTTAATTAGGCTAGATGTAGAATAACAAATATAAATCATTTATATATTTTCTTCACAGACAGGTAGTTTAAGTTATGCTTTCTACAAAAGATATGCTCGTTCTTGGAATGATGGTTTTTGCACTCTTCCTTGGTGCCGGCAATATTATTTTTCCCCCTATGGCGGGTTTTCAATCGGGAAACCTCTGGTTTAGTACATCTTTAGGTTTCCTTGTTACCGGTGTCTTACTCCCTTTCCTAACCTTAGTTATTGTTGCAATTCGCGGACGTGGTGAGCGTCTTTCTGTTGATTTGCCTTCATGGGTTGCCGTTATTTTCTGGGTAGCACTGTATCTTATCGTAGGCTCTACTTTTGCAATGCCTCGTGTCACCAATACCGCTTATGAAATGGGTTTCTTACCTTTAGGGCTTATTGAGAAAAATACGGCAACACACCTTACTTTTGCACTTATTTTCAATATCACTAGTATGTTCTTCATGCTAAAACAAGGTACCATGATCAGCGCCATTGGTAAGTTTATGACTCCGGCACTGTTAGTCCTACTGGTGGTTGTAGGTATTGCTGTTGTGGCTAAACCGATTTCCCCAATTGGTGAGCCAACAGGCCTTTATGCTGTTAATGGTTTCTTCTCTGGCTTTATTGATGGCTACCAAACCATGGATGTCCTTTCTGCTATGGCGTTCGGTGGTATCGTTGCTCGTGCTTTATATACCAAAGGTATTACTGAACCACGCCAAATCGGTTTTATTACCGTAAAAGCCGGCATGATTTCAGTTTTACTGTTAGCTGCACTTTATCTGTGCCTTTTCTACTTAGGTGCGACAAGCCACTCTGTTTCAGTCTTTGCTGATCCTGCACTCAATGCCACTAACGGTGGTCAAATTTTCTCACGTTATGTTGATGCACTATTTGGCTCTGTGGGGACTTGGTTGATGGGCGGTATTGTTTTATTAGCCAGTATGACAACACTTGTGGGTGTAACAAGTGCCGCAGCAGACTACTTTGCGACATTCCATCATCGTTTAGGCTATCGTTTCTGGGTTGTGGTATTTACATTAATGACCACAATCGTATCAACATTTGGTCTTGATACATTATTACGGGTGACTATTCCTGCGTTATTAATGATTTATCCAACATCAGTCACCTTGGTATTGCTGCAATTTATTCGTAATAAATTAAAAGCACCTCGCTTTACCTATCGCTTTACCATTGCAATCATCGTCTTAATGAGCCTTTTCGACACATTGAAACAATTGAAGTGGTTAAATGCTGATTTACTACAATTATTTAGCTATATTCCACTTTCTGATTATGGTTTAGGCTGGGTATTACCAGGTGCGATTGCATTCGTCATTTCTCTGGTTGTTAGCTTAAACCTTAAAGAAGAAAACCTTCCAGTAGGAAATACAGCGAAATAATCAGCATATAACACCTAATTTGTAATGCTGATTGTAAGTTGATAAAAAAGCGTCTACCAAATTTCATATTGGAGGCGCTTTTTTCTTGTCTAATTATCACAGAAAAATTTAAGTCCGATATTTTTCAATCAATGCCCTTAAAATCGATTCTGATTGGGCATCAGGGATCCCATTCGCTTTCGTTGATCTAAAATGCATTTGGAAGGCCTTCACGACTTTTTGTGCATTATTATCTAACACACCATTTGTTGGTGTTTGATAACCATATTGCTGTAATAACTTTTGAAAATTTGCCACATCAACAGGCTCTGAAGGATCTCTATCTGCTAAATAAGTTCGCACTAATTCCTTATCAGGCCAAGCACCTATTCCTTGGTTTGCTAATCTTTCCCAAGGGAATAAAGGGCCCGGATCAACTTTTCTTTGAGGTGCAATATCGCTGTGACCTAAAACGTTTTGAGGCTCGATATCATAACGTTCAATAATATCTTTCATCACTACTGACAGAGTCACGATTTGATCTGCGGTATAAGAATACCAATACCTAAACTTACCATTATCACGGTAACCCAGATTGACTATCTCAATTCCAATGGAGCAATTATTCAGGCTAGTCGCATCTCCCCACTGGCTAATGCCCGCATGCCATGCGACTTGTCTTTCATCCACTAATGAAGTGATCACTGGTTTTCCGTCAATAGATAAAGGATGTGTGGGGATCAAATAATGACTACTGACTCGCCCCCCAGTAAGAACTTTCAGTGAGCGTTCATCATCTAGCGCGGTATAGTGCATCACCAGATATTTTACACAGTCATTAGCTTCCTGCTTATTAGGAATAACTTTAACTATATATTCACCTCTATCAATAAATTCTGGTTGCTTGGCACAACTGGTTAAGAGACTTATTACAATAAGTAATCCTATGTAATACCAACTAGACCTCATTTCTGATCCTTGATTTAATATTCCCAAAGTTAAATTGTAATAAAAAAACCCATATTAAAGAATATGGGTTATGTGCTTTGACGCTTTTTTATTATTACTTTAGTTATTGCCCACTTTTTCACATCGAACTAAAGGCTCATCAGGAACAATATTCTCATCCCAAATCCCTTCTTCAATATCATCTTGCAACTCTGGATATTGACGAATATCAAATGTAGGTAGTAAACCGGCTTGTCGTTGCTGGTTATAATCTTTAACTAATTTTAAGGCGACACCAGAAAGCAAGATGATTGCGATTAAATTAGTCATTGCCATTAATCCCATTGAGAGATCGGCCATTTTCCAAACAAGAGGCATATCTGCTAAAGCGCCAAACATCACCATAGCTAAAGCTGCTGAACGTAAAAGAAATAGTCCTGTTGTATGATTACGTCCAAGGAAAATCATATTACTTTCAGCATAAGCATAATTAGCAATAATAGAGGTAAAAGCGAAGAAGAAAATGGCAATTGCAATAAAAGTACTCCCCCAACCTCCCACACTAGATGACAATGCCAATTGTGTTAATTGAATACCGTTAATGCCTTCCGGATAACTATCGAGTACACCTGATGATAAAATAATCACCGCAGTAGCACTACAAATAACCAAGGTATCCATAAAAACACCTAGCATTTGAATATAGCCTTGAGATGCTGGATGTGGTGGATAAGGTGTTGCTGAAGCTGCAGCGTTAGGTGCCGATCCCATACCTGCTTCATTAGAAAATAAACCGCGCTGAATGCCTTGTGTCATCGCTTGGCTAATACCGTAAGCAATTGCACCCGCTGCAGCTTCCTGTAATCCAAAAGCACTTTTAAAAATTAAAATGAAAACTTCAGGTAAGCGCTCAATATGATCTGCAACAACCCAAAAAGCTAATAATAAATAAGCCGTTGCCATAATAGGAACAACTAACTCAGCAACTCGTGCAATCCAACGCAGGCCACCAAAGATAATAAATCCGCTGGTTAGTACTAAAAAAATTCCCACATAGAGTGGATCAAAATTAAAGGCGGAAGCTGTGGCTTGAGCAATAGAATTGGCTTGAACAGCATTAAAAACTAAACCGAAGGCGATAATCAAGAAAATGGCGAAGAGAACACCCATCCAGCGCATTTTCAGTCCTTTAGTCATATAATAAGCAGGACCACCACGGTAATTACCATCATCATCTTTTGTTTTATAAAGTTGCGCGAGCGTACTTTCTATTAATGATGTCGCCATACCTATTAAAGCAACGACCCACATCCAAAAAATAGCGCCAGGGCCACCTGCTGTTAAAGCAATCGCGACTCCGGTCAAGTTTCCAGTACCTACACGCGCAGCTAAACTGGTGCATAATGCCTGAAAGGAAGAGATCCCTGATTTATCTGACTTGTGGCTATTTTTTAAAATAGAGAACATATGACTAAAATGTCGGATTTGTATAAATCCAGTACGGATAGTAAAGTAAATACCTACTCCAAGAAGTAAGTAGATAAGAACATATCCCCATAAAATGTTATTCGCAAAGTTTATTAGCCCTGTCAAATTAATCCCCTTATATAATAACGTATATAACCTATCCTTACATCGCTATTGAAATAAAAAAACAAGCAGATATCGTGTAATTGAGTCAATTACTAAATCGAATCCGTCTTAAAGTAATATCAAAGATTACTGTGTGAAAAGCGAACTAAATGTAACACAATATTGTGTGACATGTATATTTTTTGTTTATTTTTTTACATGTTATTATTTTATTTTAATTATCTCGTTAACTAAAATAAACAATATTGCAAAATAAAAAAACCATACATATCATTAGGATAAATAATTATTTTTTTATTTTATTAACTTGAAAAAGTAAAGTAAACTCTTTAGTCATTAAGTTAATCAGTCATTTTAGAAAAAAAATAAACAGATTAAAAAATCATCAATTAATAACCTTTTCTATTTATCTAAAATAAGATTTAAATGAACTACTAAAGTCATTAATTAAAGTATTTTTTAATATCTAATTTAACATTTTGATAATTAACATTTAAGAAATAAAGATTTTTACAACAATTAACAATAAATATTTTATATTGTCGCATTAATAAAATGCTTTAATATTAATAAGATATTAAGATTAGATAAAAAATAAACTTTGCATTTTTATTTTATCACACGACTCTAATGCATTAATTCTAACATGGTTTGTTATCTTAGATTTTTAAGAAGGCTGTTGATTAGTTTCTCTTCTCTTTTTTATTCACTTACTATTCATTAATAATACTCTTCTTCTTTGAACATTAATTAAAGTTTAATAACACTTTATTTCATATTAATAAAAAAATGTAGAATCACGTAAGTTTACCTATTAACCATTTGGTTAATTTTATTTATACTATGTTTTTCCCTGGTGTTGTATTAATTTTCGCCCTGTTTCCCCAACAGGGCATTTTTTTATCCCAATATTTCAGAGTCTTATCATAACTCTTTGTCAAACAATACAAAATAAAAACATATGAAACATCCAATTGATAAATTAACATTATTTACCTATTTTCAATGCAAAATCCTTCATTCTTTTCATTGATCTAAATCAAATTAAACATTCGTATTATTTACTCTTTTCATAGGCAAACTGCTTTTTTCTCTATTTTAGAATCTATTTAATAAGGGTTGAAAATGTTTGTTTTATCATTAGCCTTATTTGAATTACCCACAAAGTGGTATAACAATTAAAAAGGAATAAGATTTTATTGTTATATTTAATGACCTTGATTAAAAATCGACCCAAATAAAGTACATCATTTTTACTACACATTAATGACTAATATCTTTATTTGCTTGCATTAATAAGCATGCTCTTTTACCTTACTTATATCGTTACAGAGGGATAAATAATGGGTTATAACCTTTCAGAATTGACACAAGAAGAAAAAGATAAGCTAAATATAAGTTTAGCTGCTTCAGGCGTCGCTTTTAAAGAACGCTATAACATGCCCGTTGTAGCAGATGCTGTTTTAAGAGAACAACCTCAAGCTTTTCATGCTTTCTTTCAAGAAAGGCTGGTATTTTATCGTGCAAGAAGCCAACACTATTCTCGTTTACCTTATGAACCACAGGTAAAAAAATAGTCAAACATTCTCCGTGATTTTGATAATGGTAAAAAAAAGAGATAAACCTAGGTTTATCTCTTTTTTTTCAATAGATTAACTAAAACTTACTATCGTCTATCTATTATTTAGGAGAAACATAAGTAATAGTATTGTCATCACAATTGACTTGAACATTGTAACGAAGATCTGTTCTCGCTCCTCTTACATTCAATACCATCTGATAGTTATTATCCATCTTGATAACTTCATTGGCATTAATACTTGCAACAGGTTTTGAGCCTAATGCATTTTTATCATCTTGCCAGCGAGGTAAACGATTTTGTAGATAATCATTTTTTACTCTCGTAACAAGTTGATTATTATCTAAATTAACGCAACTCGCAAAGGGAGCGGAACGCACAATATCTTTATTAACCTTTTCGATACTTTCTGCAGATGCTCCAAAAGAAACAGCAAGTAAAAGACCTGCTCCAAGTATCCCTGTTTGACCAATAAACTTGCTTAATTTCATATAACCTCCCGAAAATATCCTTTAAAACAGGATGTGTTTTCATTAAGCATAGCACATGGTCAATAACACAATTGTGACATTTGTTAAAAAATTGTTTTATTCATTCTCATCATCAAATACGATGGAAACAGATTCACGGGTTGTATGTTTCTCTCTTAATTCTTGGGCGACTAACTGAATTGCCTCTCCGCTGCTCATTCCCTCAGCCATAAGAGATTGAATTTTTTCTACTGCTTTTTGTTGCTCTTCATGTGTTAATGTAGGCATTCCTAGAAACATAATGTTACTCTTATCTTTATTAACGTCTATTTTGTATTTACATGAATGTAATCTTTTTGATTACAATTTAATGTGCGAATAATACAACACACTTTGTTTATATGGTCATAAGATGGATATGCAATTACAACAACGTGAATTAACTTATACCCCTGATCTAGCATTACGGGTATTTTCTCCTATTGCGTCATTGCCTTGGTCTAGTTTACTTCATTCTGGCTTTGCCGAACATCCTCATAACCGTTTTGATATTGTTGTCTCTGACCCGGCTGTAACTTTGGAAACGCGTAAGCAAACAACAACCATTAAAGAAAAAAATGGTGCAGTGAAACGTTCTAAAAAAGATCCCTTTACACTTATTCAATCTGCGTTAGAACAATTCAATTTCCACCCAGAGCATAATGAATCGTTGCCTTTCTTGGGAGGTGCTTTAGGTATTTGGAGTTATGACTTAGGCCGTCGTTTTGAAACTTTACCTGAAATAGCGAAAAATGAACTTAATTTCGCAGATATGGCGATTGGTATTTATGATTGGGCACTTATTGTTGATCACCATTTAAAAAAAGCCACTTTAATTAGCTATCACAATATTAATGAGCGTTTACAGTGGTTAGAAAACCAAGCATCCACATCTATTGATACTACATTTGCTTTAACAACTGATTGGCAATCAAACATTAGCAATGATGAATATAACGATAAAATTGCTAAAATTCATCAATACTTACTTTCGGGTGACTGCTATCAAGTTAATTTGGCTCAACGTTTTTGTGCGAATTATACAGGTAGCGAATGGGATGCGTTCTTAACATTGAATCAAGCTAATAAAGCGCCATTCTCTTCTTTTATGTGTTTACCCAACAATTTTGTGATTAGTGTTTCACCTGAACGTTTTATTCATTTAGCTGATAATAAAATAGAAACACGCCCAATAAAGGGAACGCTACCTCGTAAAGCATTGCCAGAAGAAGATGATGAACAAGCACAACAATTAGCAAATTCGCGTAAAGATCGCGCTGAAAATTTAATGATTGTTGATTTAATGCGTAATGATATTGGTAAAGTTGCAATAACAGGTTCAGTAAAAGTGCCAGAGTTATTTATTGTTGAGCGCTTCCCTGCAGTACATCATTTAGTCAGTACAATTACAGCACAGTTACCTTCTCATTTAGCAGCAACTGACTTATTAAGAGCAGCTTTCCCCGGAGGTTCTATCACTGGAGCACCAAAAATCAGAGCGATGGAGATCATTGAAGAACTTGAACCTCATCGTCGTCATGGATACTGTGGTGCAATTGGTTATATCAGTTTTTGTGGCACAATGGACACCAATATCAGCATCCGCACTTTATTGACTGAAAAAAATAAAATTTACTGCTGGGCAGGTGGTGGTATTGTTGCTGATAGCGTTGCTGACAAAGAGTACCAAGAAACATTCGATAAACTTGGGCAAATATTAACTGTTTTAAGTGAGTCTACTATCGATGACACCCATTGATACTTTTATCAATCGTTTTCAACTCACATTACCTGATGACAAGGTAAATCAACCTCTTCATGCCCAAAAATCGGCGGCCGTCTTGCTGCCGATTATCAATAAACCTAACCCAACATTATTATTAACTGAGCGTGCATCAACGTTACGCTCTCATGCAGGGCAAGTCGCGTTACCCGGCGGTAAACGTGACCCTGAGGATAGTAGCCTTATTGCAACTGCACTAAGGGAAGCACATGAAGAAGTGGCTATTCCACCCAATGCAGTATCCGTTATTGGTCAGTTAGCCCCTTTACAAAGTTCTAGCGGATATTTAGTCACTCCAATTGTGGGTGTTATTCCTGCAGGTTTACCATTACGCCATAATCCTGCTGAAGTCGCCTATATCTTTGAAATGCCACTAAGTCATGTACTTAATGCCCAACATTATCAACCATTAGATTTTCGTCATGCTGGTAAAAATCATCGTATCTACTTTTATCCCTATAATGGACGTCTTGTTTGGGGATTAACCGCTGCTATTTTACATAGACTCGCTTTACATATTACTTAATGCACTATTTTATATTCAGCCTGTGCTTTTTATCACCGCCTTCACAACTCTACTTAGCTATTTTAAAAAAATGTTGTAAACTACATCATTAACGGGACGATATAATCGTAAAAACGATCCCTTTACTATAAATAACTATATTTTATTCTTTTTAACCCTCTCTCTTATTATTAAGGAGTCTGACGTGATTAGCGTTTTCGACATGTTTAAAGTGGGCATCGGACCATCTAGCTCTCACACCGTAGGGCCAATGAAAGCGGGTAAAGAATTTGTCGATGATTTAGTCAGCCAGGAATTGATTGCGTCTGTCACTCGCGTAGCTGTTGATGTTTACGGCTCCTTGTCTTTGACAGGCAAAGGTCACCATACTGATATCGCAATTATCATGGGGTTAGCAGGTAACGCACCAGCTACTGTCGATATTGACAGCATTCCCGGTTTTATTCGTGAAGTTGAAGAAACTGGCAAGCTATCATTAGCAAACGGCCTAAAAGTGGTCGATTTCCCAGCAGAAAGTATGCATTTCAGTAATGATAATCTGTCATTACATGAAAATGGTATGACAATCCATGCTTTTGCAGGCGACAAAGAAGTCTATAGAAAAACTTACTACTCTATTGGTGGTGGTTTTATCGTTGATGAAGAAAATTTTGGTAAATCAACATTAAATAGCAAGCCAGTTTCATACCCTTATGCAAGTGCAGAAGAGTTATTAAGACACTGTAAAGAAACAGGTTTATCCATTTCTAGCTTAATGATGAAAAATGAGCTAGATCTGCATACTCAAGCAGAAATTAATGCTTATTTCGCTGATGTTTATAAAACAATGCAAGAGTGTATTGAACACGGTTTAAATACAGAAGGCGTATTACCGGGGCCATTACGCGTACCTCGTCGTGCAGCTGCATTAAATCGCTTATTAACATCAAGCAACAGCCTGTCAAACGATCCAATGAAAGTCGTTGATCTTATCAATATGTTTGCACTGGCAGTTAATGAAGAAAACGCAGCAGGTGGACGCGTGGTCACAGCACCAACAAATGGTGCATGTGGTATTGTTCCTGCGGTATTGGCTTATTACGATCGTTGCATCGAACCTGTTACACAAGAAACCTACTTACGTTATTTCTTAGCATCTGGTGCAATTGGTATTCTTTACAAAATGAATGCTTCTATTTCAGGTGCTGAAGTAGGTTGCCAAGGTGAAGTTGGCGTAGCTTGTTCAATGGCGGCTGCGGGTCTTGCTGAATTATTAGGTGGAAGCCCTGAACAAGTCTGTATTGCTGCTGAAATCGGTATGGAACACAATCTTGGTTTAACTTGTGACCCAGTTGCAGGTCAAGTTCAAGTTCCTTGTATTGAACGTAATGCTATTGCTTCAGTTAAAGCCGTTAATGCTGCACGTATGGCAATCCGTCGTACCAGTGAACCTCGTGTTTCTCTCGATAAAGTCATTGAAACCATGTATGAAACAGGTAAGGACATGAATGCTAAATACCGTGAAACATCACGCGGTGGTCTTGCAATCAAAGTCCAGTGTGACTAATTAGCATTATTTAGACGGAAAAAGCCATTCAAAATGAATGGCTTTTTTATTTTAGCTACTTTATTTTTAATCATCGCTTAACCCTTAGATAACTAAAGATAATAATCATAAAGTAACCATTTAAAATTAAGTCGTATATCTTTCTATAATTTAAAAATTTCTTATTTTTCTATATTAAACATAAGTATTAAATATACGTATTAAATATACGCATTAAATATAGGCTCATTTAGTATGCATTTAATTTTATAAATAATAAATCTTATAATTTTTAGGTGTATTTATTTCTATAAAAAAACTAATTTCTTATTATAAAAAGAATTAAAATCCATTGTTTATTATGTGGTTAATTATTCATCATATTGAAATTTATCATTTTTTTAACATCCGATTATTATTTACAATATATTTAAAACCGCCAAACTTAATAATGATAATTATTATCAATATCATCTTTGAAATATAATAAATAATATGTTGCCTTTCGAAAATAATATGTTATCTTCTGCACCAAGTCATTGGGGAGTAGCCTGTCTTAAAATAAAAAACATTATTTTAAGAAATCTGTATCAACATACTCGCTTATTTTCATTTAGCGTGGTGCAGATGCCGTAATACGGTTGGCAAGACCATAGACACATGATTGTACTTCTTTGGTTGGGGGTCAATTGTGTGTATATGGAAATACCCCAACCGAGGCTTTATTATGAGTTTCTACGCAACTATCATTCTCGCCCTTGCCCTTTCTATGGACGCATTTGCTGTTGCAGTCTGTAAAGGTGCCACATTACACAAACCTCGTTTTCGTGAAGCACTCCGCACTGGATTTATATTCGGTATTATTGAAGCCAGCACACCCGTTATTGGTTGGGCACTAGGTTTATATACTAGCCAATATATTATTCAATGGGATCACTGGGTTGCCTTTGGATTACTGTTTGTTCTTGGTAGCCGAATGATTTACCAAAGCTTAAAACGTGATGATGATTGCCCTTGTGAAGAAGATGCCCCACAACGCCACGGCTCACTGTCTTTAATCGCAACAGGTATTGCAACAAGCCTTGATGCAATGGCAATTGGTGTCGGTTTAGCGTTCCTTCAAGTCAATATTGTTCATACCGCAATGACGATTGGTATGATGACTATGATTATGGCAACTCTGGGTATGCTAATTGGCCGTTATATTGGTCCAGTACTTGGAAAAAAAGCAGAAATTATCGGTGGGATCGTATTAATTGCAATCGGCTTTAATATTGTCTTCGAACATTTAGAATTATTTATGTACGCCAAATAATCGCTAATAAAATATATTGGAAAGCTTAGGTTTGAAATATTACAACCTAAGCTTTTTTATTAATTTAATAAAATATTTTTAATTTCGCGTGATTAAGCATGACGTTGGTAAACACGAATTAAAAAATCGGTTTCACATTCAAAATTTTTATTTTCCGCTAATGACTGTTTTACTTCTTCACTTGCACGCCATGCAAATGGTGTCATTTGTAATAAATCAAAAGCCTGCTTGCCGTTTAAATTCATCATATAAGCAACTTGATGTTCAGATACTTTATTAAATCCATCAAAATATTCTTCTTTTAATGGATGAAGATGTACTTCTGAATAAATCAGTGCTTTTAACTGATAGAGATGACGAGGGGCTGGTGTAACAGTAATGATATAACCATTGTGCACAATAACTCTTGCTAACTCATCACTATTACAAGGGGCGTAAATACGCACAACCGCATTTAAAGAAGCATCACAAAAAGGTAAACGTTGACTTGAAGCTACACAAAAGTGAATTGATGAATAACGTTTAGCTGCATATTTAATCGCAACTTTAGAAACATCTAAACCATACACTTGCGGGTTATGTGATTTTAGATTTTGATAAAACTGATTGGTGTAATAGCCCTCACCACAACCAATATCCAATACAACACTGTTATCTTCAGGCAATAATGTTTGTATTAACTCAGCCACTTTATCTCGCATTGGCTGGTAAAAACCCGCATCTAAAAACTCACGGCGTGCGTTGATCATTTCAGCGCTATCACCAGGCTCTTTTGAGCGCTTAAATTGCACCGGTAACAGATTTACATACCCTTCTTTAGCACAATCGAACTGATGATTATTGTCACAGACCCAACTGTGAGCTTGAAGAGAAAGTGCCTGATAACATAATGGACATTGATAGGACATAGTAATATTTTTTGTGTAACCCAGAATAAAATTGGGAGAGATAATAACATACCTCTCCCAATATTGCGGAAAACCTTACTCTTTATTTTTAATCTTAAATCATGCTTTCTATGCTAAGTCACTTAACAGCCACAACTTATAGGCAAATCAAGTTCGTTTAAGTTTTTCAGTGTTAGCGATAAATAACGCAATAACTAACAGCAAAATTGCACCTGACTGAATTAGCGTATCAACAGAGTCTTTATGCTCAACAATAATTAAACGTACGATTGCCGTTATTCCAATATAAATAAAATATCTAAGAGGGAAATGTCCGCCAGATAAAAAATACTTAACAATAAGTGCAATAAACTCAAAATAAAGAAAGTAGATCAAAATACCTTCTAGCAATTGATAAGACGACTCTTCTGCACCTAAATTAAATAATAATGAAGCAATTACGTAAGTTTCTTTGATAAGAAAACTAACCAATACAATCGCTAAAATAAGTAATCCAATATTAAGTACCCACTGTAATATAGTGGCAATACATTTCAGTAAGTCTTCGCTTGATTTTCTCATATAAACTATAACCTAGTGGGATCATTCCATGATGTGTAAAAAATGATAAAAGGCCTATTAGGCAATTTGGCTAAATTTTAATGGATTTATGCATTCATCACACTATTTTTTATCTTTTAGAGCCAAAAAGCCAAGAATAATGATGCAATAATCGCAATATTTACTTTTAAATTTCAACTTGTAAGCCAATTTACTTATACTTAATTTAAGGGCTAATTTATTGAAAAGGCACACTATGGCTAACAAATACCTCGTTGCAATTGATTTATTAGAAGATAGCAGAATTCAGCGCATGATCGAAGATATTCACTTCCTAGCTAGGAAACCAGAAAATTATTTCCATTTCATTACAGTTATGCCTAATTTACGCTCTTTAGAAGCTTATGGGCTTAATTGTGATAGCACGTCTGTCGTTGAGAAAAAGCAACAAGCTTTAGTTCTATTAACTGAAAAATTAGAACAATGTGTAAAACAACAATTTAACTTACCCAAAGAACAATACCAATGTCATGCCGTTATTGGTACGCCTAATTACAATATTCTAGAATTAGCAGAAAAAATTGATGCAGATACCCTTATTATAGGTTCCAGCTCACGCAATAAACGCAATATATTGCTGGGTTCTACAGCAGATTATATAGTGAATAATACGTCACGTTCAGTAATGGTCATCCGCAAGTAAAATCACTCACCTTCTTTTCTTTTGGCAATAAATAATACTTGATTATTTATTGCCAAAAGAAGTCTGCAATTTTCTTCATTATAAATAGCACTAAATGTGCCTTAATTTTTTCATTTAAAAGAGCTAACTTGTTAGAATACAGACTAAAAAAATAAAATTTCAGGTCTTTTTTATCGCTATTTCTGCTTTTATTCTAATTTAATTCCAATACATTTATTTTCATTCTCTATCTTCCAAACCTTAAATTAGACACTTATGAATCAAGAACTAAAACAGAAAATCTGTACATTTGAAGAAGGTTCTCCTGATGAAAATCCGTGGATAAATGGAAAACCAACACCAAGTGTAATAAAGATTGAACCGTATAATAAATTATGGGTAACATTATTTAATCAACAAAAAGAAAATATTATCCAAAAATTAAAAGATAAATGTTTAGCCATTGAACATATTGGCTCAACAGCAGTACCTGAGTTAGATGCGAAACCAATCATTGATATTGACTTAATTGTTGCAGATCCCGCTGATGAACCCAGCTATATTCCTTGGTTAAATCAGTTAGGCTATAAACTTACAGTAAGAGAGCCTTCGTGGTATCAACATCGTATGTTGAAACTAGAAACACCTAAGGTGAATTTACATGTATTTGCGCCTAATTGTCCTGAACATCTTAGACATATTTTATTTAGAGATTGGTTAATTAACCATAAAGAAGATAGAGAGCTGTATATCGATGCAAAACTTAATGCAAAAGAAGATGTTGAAAACGTATATCAATATAATAAGAAAAAAGATCACGTTATAAAAGTTATTTATCAGCGAATTTTTGATTCACTTTAAGCAATCTATTCTCCTTTTTATTTCATATCCTCACACTATTCCTAAAGTGAGGATATAAATTTTATCGTTTGTTTTTATTCAAAAGATAAAGACTGCCCTGCATTAAAATCTTTCGCATTAAGATATTTTCGTCCTAATACACCAGTGCAATGGCATCCATAAACATCAATATTTGTATCTATGGCTTTTTTCGCACGCTGCAATGCTGATGGTGTTGCACAACGTAAATGCAACCCTCCTACAATCGCTTGAATTTGGTTATTTCCTGTTACTCTTTTCGCGTGTCCAATGATGGATTCAATACCCGAGTGACTACAACCTGTAATAATCACTAAGCCTTTCTTTCCTTGCCAAACAACAAAGCTATCATCAAGAACATAGTCATCTTCTTCACCTGATTCATGAATAATTACACCGTAGCGTTTATTCACTTGACGTTGGGTCACTTGTCCCGAATAAACAAAGTTATCTTCAATTGCTAACGGTGCTTGTGTTAATTCAAAAGAGAACTGTGCTTCAAGTTTTTTGCGATCAAATAAAGGCGTTAATCGCTTAAATTTAATATTTTTATTGCCTAAAAAAAGTGCTGAATAACGAACAGAAAATAGATGAGGATGAGCGATAATTCGTGGTTTATGAGTAAAAAAATCTACTGGCAAATGCGTAAGTCCACCAAAATGATCATAATGCCCATGAGACACAACAATTGTTTTCAATGTGGTTAAATCAATACCCATCTTTTTGGCATTTGAAATAAAAGTAAGGTCTTTTCCAGTATCAAAGAGAATTTTAGCTTGGCACTCATCATCTTCCAACAATAATGACAAACCAGGATAGTGGTTAAGTTCAGGATTAATTGATTTGTTTTCTAGCAATGCGGTGATCGTTAACATAGGGATTTTTTAATTATTATCAGGAGATAACTTATAGTAATTAAAAAAAGAATTTGTTCAAAATATAAAAGCTGTCTATCTGTGTGATTGCTTTACCTTTTGAGCCACATAATCGCTGTTACGCACAAACGGAACATAACAGCGATATCACTAAATCTGCAAATATTTTTATTTATCGTTTATAAGCACATTAGGCTTATCTTACTACTCTATTTTCTTACTACCATAACAGAACGTTTTGCATAACGTGTAATATCTGCGGCAGTTGAACCTATATGATATGAATCATCTTCTGGATTATGCGAACCAATCACAATTAAATCCGCATTCACTTCATCAGCAACCTGCAATATTGCATCTCTTGGTGTACCAATACAAATGTGAGTTTGCATTCTATCGTCAGGTAAATCAAAGCGTTCGATTATTTTTTTAAGTTCTTTTTCCGCAGACGTTTTTAAGCATCCTTGATCTAATTGATCACCATTCATAACAAGTCGATAATAAGAAGATTGTGGAAGTTTAGGAAGTACATACAAAAAGTGAACATAAGGATCTTCATTTTTTGCAATATTTTCCACTAACGGAATTGCTTTGTTCATCAGGTTATCTTCATCAATATCAATGGGAACCAAAATATTCTTATACATACCGTCTCCTTTTATTTTAATTGTAGGATAGTGTATTTTTAGAAAAATGCTGGATGTAGTTAACATATTTTAAAAATATTTTATTTCGGAAAAATAACGCCTATTTTTCACTCAAATTAATGATGATAATAAGTAAAAAAATGAAAATAAATATAAGCTTTATTCTTGATAATTTTTTATTTTAGATACTATTAATTATTTTATTAGTAATGACATTTTATTTTTAATAAAAAGCCTTATTAAATAATAAGGCTCTCTCGTTTTACTATGTAATCGATGTGGTCGTCGCTATGTTATTTTTGAACAGCGTTTTTCTGTTTGTTCTTCTTAACGTATTGATAACCAACTGCTAATGCAATAAACCACAGCGGAGTCACACTTAATGCTTGGCGAGTATCATGTTCAAAGGCTAATAGCACAGTCATAAATGCAAAAAATCCAAGACATAGCCACGACATAATAATCCCTAAAGGCATTTTATAAATAGACTTCTCATGCAATTGTGGACGTTTTTTACGATATGCCAAATAAGAGCATAAAATCATACTCCAAATAAACATAAATAATAACGCCGAGACTGTTGTTACTAAGGTAAATACGTGCATAACATCAGGAATAAAGTAAATTAATATAATTCCACATGACAGACATAAGCTAGTAAATAACAGTCCATTCGCAGGTACTGCACGCTTAGATAATTGACTAAACTGTTTTGGCGCTTCACCTTCTTTAGATAAACCAAATAACATTCGGCTTGTGGAAAATATCCCACTATTCGCAGAAGAAGCAGCGGCTGTTAATACAACAAAGTTTACTAAACTCGCTGCTGCAGGTATTCCTATCATAACAAATAGCTCAACGAATGGGCTTTTATCTGCCAAAATAGAACGCCACGGAGTTACCGACATAATAATGGCTAATGCTAATACGTAAAAAGTAATAATACGGATAGGAATAGCGTTAATAGCTTTTGGTAAGGATTTTTCTGGATTACGCGTTTCTGCAGCAGCGGTACCGACTAATTCAATCCCAACAAAAGCAAAAATAGCAATTTGGAATCCAGCAAAAAAACCACTTAGTCCTTTAGGGAACATTCCTCCATCATTCCAAATATTTTCTAGTGCGGCAGTGTGCCCTGCAGGAGATTCAAATCCAATACTGATAAGAACAATACCTACAATAATTAAAGAGACAATTGCGGTTATTTTTATCATGGAGAACCAGAATTCCATTTCCCCGAAGAGCTTGACTGTCGCTAAATTTAAAATAAGCAATGTCAGCACACAAATAAAGGATGTACCCCACTCAGGAAAATTAGGTGCCCAATAACTAATATAAGACGTTATAGCTACAATATCGGCAATACCCGTAATGACCCAGCAAAACCAATATGTCCAACCGACAAAGAAGCCAGCCCACGGCCCTAATAAATCACCAGCAAAATCACTAAATGACTTATATTCTAAATTCGATAATAACAGCTCGCCCATGGCTCTCATTACAAAGAACAAGACAAAGCCAATTATCATATAGACAAAAATAATTGATGGCCCAGCTAACGAAATGGTTTTCCCTGATCCCATAAATAGACCAGTACCGATAGCACCACCAATAGCAATTAATTGAATATGACGATTTGTTAGCCCACGCTGTAGAGTGGCATTTTTCACTCTAACGGGAGGAGAAATTTCTGTTTGATCTTCCATACAATACCTGAAGTGTTTTCATATTTTCGATGTTGTTTTCACCGCTATTTTATTTTTTGACGCGGTAATATGTTTGCGAAATTATTGTGACACAAATCTCAGTATAAGTAATGAAAAGATCACTTTTAGTAAAATGAATGATGCTTTGATAACCAGATAAGATCCTTTCTTTAATTTACTCGGCGATATTTTATCCATTTGAAAAAAAATCAAAATAAGCGCTTGACCAACGCATTTGAGAGGAGAATAATCAGCGCATCGGGTTGTTAGCTCAGTCGGTAGAGCAGTTGACTCTTAATCAATTGGTCGGGAGTTCGAGCCTCCCACGACCCACCAAATTTACGCTGAGAAATCAGGCAGATAAGCCACTTAGAGATAAGTGGCTTTTTTGTTTTTGGAATAAAACTGTCGCGAAAGTGTCACATTTATCTTAAGTTAAACACTCAAAATAATACGGCAATTAAAGAAAATAGCATCCGCTTATTTTTCATCCAAATTTACAATAAATAGAATCAATCAAAACAAACAATTAATCTAGTTTATCTAGATAATTCAATACAAACCGCCAGAAAGTCTATTTTATCTCTTTTTTATCTTTAAATTCCCCACCAAAATCATCTATCAAAACATAGTGAATGGTATTTATTCTACTATCCACTAGGTTGGTTTGCTGCTTGGAAAATGGCGCTATCATAGGAATAAGAATATTAGGGTCATTTTCACTTGATGCTGATTTAATGGTGACATAAAAAGGTGTCGGGTTTTCAATTGTTAACTGTTTATCTGATTTCGTAAAAATAAGAGCGCTACTGACATCGGAAATCGCCATAACTAAATCATCAGGGCGATAGAATACTTTTACTTGTAATCTAACGACGACATTAATTAAACCTTCATCATATTTTTTATTCGCTGGTTTAGGCATTATTTCATATAAATTCAGCCAATAAAGTGTCTCTTTCTCTTTATCTGTATTGGTAAATTTATTAATCACTCGTACCTGTTGTGATTCACTCGATTTTAATTGTAATACTGGTGGCAGTGATAAAGCGGAAACATCGGTTATGGTTTCTGGGGTATTTTCTGGGTTACCATCATCCACCCATGTTTGAACCACCACCGGAAACTCACCATCATTTTTTATATTTAATGATGCTTCTCTGTCCGAGTGATAAAGCACCACTCTTGAACCATCTAATGCTAAATTCGCTTTGGCGATAAACGAAAAACACAGTAACAGAATAAAAATACTGATCCTTTTCATATTTATTGCACCTGTATAATCACTTGTAATGTCGCATTAAATTTACCCGCAGTTATTTTCTCTCTCGGTAACGCTTCTAATGAGGCATATAATGTTTTAGTTAAATCAGCAATACCATTATTAAATGAGACCGAACTAGCATCATCATAAACAGGATACCAACCGTAGCCCTCACCTTGTCCTTCATTAGCTAATGTTGATAATAAATTTAATGCTACACCTGATGGGCGATATATTCTTACACCAACCCCTTTTGCCATACTTGAGTCAGTACCATAACCGTCTGTCACTAAATGGGTAATTGCAGCACCATTAGGTACTGTTAATCCTAATTCAATTGCCTTATTAACATTTGCAGGTCTGGGTAAAAATCCCATTGCAGTTTGTCCTGCCCCCGTCCCACTGGAAATATTGCTCATACCATCACTCGCCGGTGGTGTTAATTGGCAATAAAAATCAATCGTAATAGGTAAAGTCACTTTTTTACCACTTGCTAACTCATTAATAGTGACCAATGGAAATGAAACATAAGGCGTAACATTTCGCACAAAACAAGTGGATGCATTACGAATATAAATACGGCGAGACATGTTTACAGCCGCAGGCCAATAAGCATAAAAGCCATGATAGTTTGTCGCGTGATCTGAACCATCTTTTAATAAATAAGAGAAGTTAGAACTTTGAAAAGCGATATAACCTGCCGGTTGATTAATAAAAGTAATTAAGCCACTACTTGATTGTGCAGGTGGCATATCATTTGTTCTTTCATAGTTAATCTTAAATAACTCGACTTCCATATTAGAAAAGTTTTTTGCTTTTACTAAGATCCATCCTAAACTATCTCTTTCTAAATTATCTAAAGCGCGAGATTTCCAATAGCGACTATAATATTCGCCTGTAATGGTGTTTTTAATACGAATGCCTAACCCTCTTGCCAGACTAATATAAGTATCATTTAAGCCTAATGCTGGATTAACTAAATTTTTGCCACCATAGTTATAGTCGCCATTAGTTGAGTAAAACTCTCTTAATTTACCCTCTTCATCGGCGGTGCAACGAAATAATATTTGTTCAGGATCATAAACTTCATAACCAGCCTCAAAAAAAGAGACAAAGCCACTTGCCACTAATGTACCCGGAACTTGAAACTGGTCGTTATTGACATTAATTACTTTTGGCGTACTTCCCATTGAGCCAGAATCATCTCTTGCACCAGCCCAACTTTTCGCTGAACCTTTGCCGGGTTCGGTATAATACGAACTATTAGGATTCGTTGTTGTGGTTGTTATTTTATAACATGTTGCCAAAGCTAAAGAAGGAAATAGCATCAACGCCAATAAAATAGAGGACTGACAAGAAAGTAAACAACGATTTAATTTCATAAGCATTGACCTGATAATAAAATGAGTTTATCGGCTTCTTTCTCTTCTGGTATTGAGTAAGCAATTTGACAACTATCTTCATCTTTACCGACTGTCAGCGTCCCGTTTCTATTTTCAACCCTGACATAAATTTGGTTGCTTTGCCCCACCATACCAACAATATGTCTATCTTTATCATAAACATTTTCACCTAATGCCAATGAATTTGCAGGCTTAACCGAAATCAATACAGGGTATCCGACTTGGGTTTTAAAAACGATTTTGGTACTAGAACCTGAATATGGTGCTATTTGTTTAGTATTTTCCAATAGCTCAATATTATTATTTCTAATATTTTTCCCATCCAAACTAACATTATTATATTGGTAAGGGACAAGAGAAGGCACTATGGCATAACCAAAGGGATCTATACGTGCTCCCATACCATTACTCACACTCGCGCCACTTGCACCTTTTGCTTCTACTAAAGCAAAAGAATCACTAATACGAGGCCCTAACGTTACTCCCCCACTATGTGCAACTAACGCACCTTGAATACCAACACTACCTTGAGTGTAATGTTTACCACTAGAGATACTGCCTGATAACGTAGTAAAAGGAAGCTGTTTTATTAAATGCAAACCACTGCCTACCGCTCTATTTTGTGTGTCGTAATCTGCATTTACACTATAAGAAAGTGTTTTATCTTCTCCTAAAAGCCCTGATAAATTCGTTTGATAACTCGAATCATCACTAGAATGGCTAGAAGATAACGATAGCATTGGTGAATAATCAGAACGTCCTAATGGCATAGAAACAGATAACATCACCATATCTTCTGATATCGGATCCGTTGTTATTGGTGTGAAGGTATTATTCGCTGTCATTTGACCCGTTTTTTGGCGACTATAGGCAAGGCTATAAGCAATATCTTTATAGGTATTTGAATAACCAATTTGATACTGAGCATCATGCCCTTTATTACCATAATAGTTACTGATAGAGCCTGAAATATAAAGTTGCCCCCACTTATCAAGAGACTGATTAACACTAAGTGTAAACTGGCTTTCTTGGTTATAGCTGCTGGAATTCCATTCCATGTCATTGCTTGCACTTTTTCTTAACCCCAAGACATCATTATATTCGCGGAAATTCTCTGTTGAATATTTATAGCCTGCGAGTGTAATAACGGTATTTGTTGGGCTAAAAGTACGGCTATAACTAATACCTAAACGCCCACCTTGATAATTTTTGCCACCCACTTCAGCATTTGAAAATGCCGAATTAAAACCTATTGCCCCTAATTTTGTGGCAATAACAGAACCGACAAATACTGCCTGATACTGATGTCCTACACGCACCCCGGTATTTAATGTTACAGTGTTATTCATACCATATTGCAAGGCGACATCTGAAAAATAACTATTTTCTGAACCGAAATTATTCACTTCACCCGCAGTAAAGTTATATTTGAAACGACCTGCCCTTACTGACTCAGGTAATGCAGTGAATGGCACAGTGAAAGAAGAAACTTTGCCATTACTCTCGTTAATCTCGACTAATAAATCCCCTTCATAACTGGTTGGATAAAGGTCATCTATTTCAAATTGCCCTGGTGATACTGTCGTTTGATAAATTTCAATACCATTTTGTTTTATCACCACACGAGCCGTAGTCGTCGCAATTCCGCGAATAACAGGTGCATAACCTTTTTGAGAATCCGGTAACATTCTTTCATCAGACATTAATTGAATACCTTTAAATGCCAGACTTGAAAATTGTGCGCCTGTTGTATAAATATCGCCGACAACTAACATCGACTTTAATGTCAATAAAGGTTTTTGTAGATAAGTTCTTATCCAATTAAATTCACTATTACTTCCCGATTTCGATGAGTTATAAGAGTAAGACGCCTGTTGGCGAAATTGCCAAGTTCCCAGATTTACGCCCATGTTGATACTACCAAAACCATAGTCTGAAGTTTGTCCGTTCGATTTATTCTTATAGTAATTACCCGAATAATTGGTGAACAACATGGTGTTGCCTGCATCTAAATCGTCTTCATTAACATAGCCTTGTGGTCTTCGTTTTAATAAGATTTGAGGCACTGCAATCATTATTCTAAAGTTAGAAGCATCAAACGAATCTACAATGTTTTTATTGATCTGGTTTAATACTAAACATTGACCATTATCTTGGTTGATCTCGTTATCAAGCAAAATGCCCATTTCATCAATCTGTTGTTGATTAAAACACGGTATCACTTTACCTTTATCATTTAATTGAAAACTCACTGTTTTTCTTTCAAGAAAACGATTATTAATATAGATATCAACATCGTAATCACCAGGCTCCACATAATTACTATCATGAAGCTGATTAATGTTGATATTATTCTTGCTACCTAATAATAGAGAAGGATCAAATTCATAGTCATCTGCGAATGCAGAAGGCATTGATTGAATAAATAGAGAAAATGAGCCGATTATAAATACGACTTTTATTCTCTTATTTAATTGCGTTATGCTTTTTTCTATGAATTTCATTTCAATGCCATTTTTATTAATGAATTAAATCTGTTGCGCTGTTTTGCCCACCTAGATCATTAAGGTATTTATAGGTTATTTTATCGGGTGAAAATGAAAGTTTCCCTCCATTTTCAGCGGTTAATATTTCCGTTGATAATGGAGATACCATAGTTGATTTAAATGCAAATTTTTGTCCTGACGCATTAGTAGCTTCAAGTTGTACAAATGACACAAAGAAAGGTGAATCATTTTTGACTTTTATATTGCCATTGCTCTCTTTCGAGAATGATATTTGTTTCTCGATATTATTTAGCTGAGAGATAATCGCTGTTGGACGATAAAATATTTTTAATCGATGATGCACAATAACCGTAAAGCTATTTCCTTCTTTTATATCTTTATTCAAATCTTTAGGTGGAATTTGCGCCACATTTAAATAGAAAATAGATTCTTTATCTTGTGGTAAACCTTCACCCGTATAAATTAATCGTGCATCTCTCCCTGTTTTTGGGTCGATACGAAAGACAGGAGGCTGAATAATAAAAGGAGCATCTGCATTATCTGGAGTTGAATTAGGATTATCTTTATCCGCCCATATTTGCATAATGTAAGGAATTTCATCGTTATTCATAAACTTTAAAACTTCAAAGCGTGAATCTGAAGAATAGATAATGCGTGTTTTTAGCATTGTGACACTAGAATACGATGCTGTGCTATAACTTAAGAAAAATACGGCAATTAACATTATTATTTTTTTCATTACTTATCTTCCTCTTATATAAATAGAAATGTCTCCTTTATATAAAGGAGACATATAAGCATTATTGATAAGAGATAGAGTACTGCACGCTACCTTCTACTTTGCCTGCTGTTGCAACATCATCTGCGTAATAACGTACAGCATAATCATAAGATGCTGATTTTTCGTTTGCTTTTAACACTAAACCTTCGTTACCTACACCTGTTAAATCAATCTTGGTGCCTGTTTTTGCAGGATCAATAATTTCTAAGCTAACATTGTTATTTGCCGCAGTATTACCAATACGACCTTCTGTTGTCAGATTATTAGCAATAAAAATTGTTTTAATATTTGTATCTGTTGGTTTAGAACCAGTACAACCACTCACTGCGATAGTAAATGGTGTTTGGCCTGCTGTTTTACCCGCTGTATCTAATGCCGTTACGGGTACTGTTGGTAATAAAACAACTGGAAGTGCTGAATTACCATTAACAGTTACAGTACAAGTTTCATCAGAAACTTCACCTTGAAAACGAATGGTATTATCAGAAGCTGCATAAACTGTTGATGAAAAAATACCTGCGATCATCGCAGCAAGAAGCATTTTATTCATAATAAAACTCTCTCCGGTAATATATCTAAATAAGTTTATTTTTGGGTTTGAATAAATGAAAAGGCAGACACGAAATAATAATTGCTTAATAAGCTTATTTCATGTTTATTACGTGCTAATATTTAAGTATGCATGATTATCAACTTATTTACTCATAAAATGCAACTATCTTCATCGTATATAGAGGCTAATACGTATATATCTTTCGATTTTAAGTATATTCTTATAGTCAAAATACGACTATTACACATTTTTTAACAAAAAAACGTTAATTTTATTAGGATTAATATTAAAAATAACGTTAATTTGCCTTAAATTGATATTTGTCATTTTTAATAAAATAAGATCAATAAATTCATCAACCGCTTTTAAATTTACAAATGAAAAACTTTCCATTATTTATTTTATTACTATGGAATTATTTATATCACTATTTTCCTTCAGTGATATTCAAACTACATTAATCAATTAATATTTTATTAATTGATTAATTTTATTTATAACCATAACATTCGCTATATCATACTAAATATAACCAAAAATAATTTAATTTATATTTGTTAACTTGTTAATAAAGTACAAGAACGATATTTAAAATAACGGTATTTTTCACTTGTTATTATATTTTTATATTTCCATTTATATATTTCTTTAATCTAAACGTAAAACATTCTCAAATTTATTTGCTTTCGCTTTACTTGGAGTGATAGAAATAAAAACAATATTTGCTGCCTTTTTTAATGAAATCTCATAATTTCCTATTGGTAACGAGATAATATCACCGGCACGATATTGCGGATCATCTGGCTCTAAATCACCTCCAGTAGTGTCCTCTCCAGCACCAATAAAAACTTCACCCGATGGACAACTTATGTTTATTTTCACATCAGGCTCTTCAATGTTGTCGCATAGATTTATTGTGTAAAAGCCATCATTACCTAACCCAATAAATGCAATATTACCCTTGTTCATTTCCTCTAATTCATCATCTGGTATGCTCCACCAATCTGCTGTATCTGATTTTCTATGTCGGATCGCTTGTAAATCAAAAATAGCCAGAGTTGCTATATCAGTCATAAAAGAAAACACGTTTGACATCTTAATGCTCCCAAAAACAGTTCTGAACGTACCAAATTATTTTTTCTTTATATACCAGTTAATCATATAGGATTTTATCTATACAATTTAGCAAACTAATTCCCTATACTAGACCTATATTTTATGAATCAAAATGTAGCTTGAATACGTATATATACATGGACGGTCTTATGAAACTACAACTACTCCTTATCATCCTTTCCCTTTATGCGGTTTCCTCATTTTCAGCAATCGCGGCTTCAACTCAATGCTCCGATACTGAAAAACAAACCAATATCGCCAATAACAATATTATATTACTCACTTCTTATAACGGTCCTGTTAAATCAGTCGCGATGACAAGCACCATCCCCCACGACGGACGTTTTAAAGCACTAAAAGGCGAAATTCACTTTGATGAATGTGGAGAATTATTGAAAAATAGCACATCAATGCAGGAGTATCTTGAAGGCAATGTAGAAACTAATTTAATAAGGACATTACCGAATAACCCTTCTGTTATTCGATATCAATTTCAAGTAAAAAATACCTATGGCTCACATTCTATCTACATGCAAGAAACCTATCATAAAGATGAACAGAACCGGTTCAACAAAAAAGTCATTCAATATTACGCAGATGATGGCACTTTACTAGATACTATCACCAGCCAATTCGACTATAAAGATGGTCGCATTATCAAAGAAACTAGCAAATCATCTGATCCTACAACTGAGACTATCACAACAGAATACACCTACAATCCTCAAGGAAAACTACAATCCGTAATAGAAGACGGAAAAGTAAATGTAGAGTATCAGTATGATTCAGAAGGAAAAACTATCAAACAATCGAACTATATCAAGGGCATTAATGGAGAAGATAAAGCCTTTATCACGACTTGCCTTGAATGGGACAAATTTGCTAATTGTTCAAAAGAGGAGCTTGAGAGTACGATTAAATTTGATGATGATGTGGTGAATTTTAGTAAGGCCATGCTTCATAACGAGTTTATTTACTACGAATAATATTTATATTATATTTTTCGTATCAACTTTAAGTTAATAATATAAAAATCAGACCATCAAAAATAGACTGGTTTTTATATTTATTACATATCTTCTTATCTATGGTTAGATACTCCTTCGTGATACTTTCATTAAAAAACAATTTGTGTAAAACTACTTAAATCAATTAATGATGAATATGCTTTATAGCGTGTTCACTTTTAATAAAATTTAAGATGACTCATTATATGAAATTATCACTTCTTTTTATTTTTTCTTTATACACACTTTTTATTTCACTCCCAGCATTTGCAATGCCAGCATCTTGTGACAAATCACAAAAACAAGTGAACCAGTCTAATAATATGCCTGCCATGTTAGAGTTTTATTATGGGCCTATAAAATCCATCATCATCACTAGCACATTACCTGAAAAAGGTCGATTTAAAGCCTATAAAGGTGAAGTTCGATTTGATGAATGTGGCTCTCTCACTAAATTTGATTCTTCTACACAAGAATATATTCATGAGCGAATAGAAACAAATCTTGTAAGAATGTCAACACCTTACAATATTAAATATAAATACCAGCTGAAGAGTTTACACAAGATCTATACCCTCTATCTTCATGAAGTATATGGTAAAAACAATCAAAACCAGCTAATAGATAAAACCTCTCATTTCTATGATGGAGATGGATCACTTATAGGTACTGATTTTTCAAAAATTTTTTATGATGGCAGTAAGATTGCATCAGAAACAATAATTGAATCTAGCGCTAAAAATCAGGGAAGTACAATTTATTATTCTTATGATAATGAAGGCCGTCTCTTAAAAGCAATTGATAATAATGAAGTTATGTTAGAATTTAATTATGACGAAAATGGTAAAGTCTTACATCAAATGCAAATATTTACCAGTATGTATGACGACATAAGAGAATATGATAGTACTTGCCAAGAATGGGATAAATATAATAACTGCTTAACTTGGAATATGGTAAGTGAAGTTAGAAAAGATGATATAATAATCGATACAAGTACAGCAACTATATATAATAAATTCGAATATTATGAATAAGTTACTTATTATTAATAAAAATTATCTATTTTGAATTAATGATATTAAACAATAAAGGTCACTTTAAAAAAAAGTGACCTTTTATTTAGCTGATAGCTATCTTTTATTATGTATTACGATATTGAGCTTCAGCTTCATTAAAGCGCTGTTGGTTCTCTTTACTTGGTTCTTTACCCATTAAACTAATCACAACGATAGCGATAGAGGCAAAGATAAAACCAGGAATAATTTCATATAACCCAAACCATTTATATTGCATCCACACTAGTACGGTTAAAGCGCCAATCAACATTCCAGCAAATGCACCATTACGGGTCATGCGCTTCCACAGAACAGAAATAAGGATCACAGGACCAAAGGCGGCACCAAAACCTGCCCACGCGTTACTGACTAAATCAAGCACCTTATTGTTAGGATCACGCGCTAAGAAGATTGCGATAATTGCCACTAATAACACCATGCCACGCCCTACCCAAACTAGCTCTTTTTGGCTCGCACTTTTACGAATAAATGGTTTATATAAATCTTCAGTTAATGCACTTGCACAGACTAATAATTGACAGCTTAATGTGCTCATTACCGCAGCTAAAATTGCAGACAACAGAATACCTGCGATCCATGGATTAAACAGCAGAGAAGCCAATTCCATAAAGATACGTTCATTTTTAGCTGTTACAGCACCCGCTTGTGCCGGATTCATTTCAAAGTAAGCAATACCAAAGAATCCAACCGCAACAGTTCCTCCTAAACAGAGGATCATCCATGTCATACCAATACGACGAGCTTTGCGAATAGTTTGGTTAGAGTCAGCCGCCATAAAACGTGCAAGGATATGAGGTTGTCCAAAATAACCTAATCCCCATGCTAATAACGAAATAATGGCGATAAAATCAAGGCCTTTGAACATATCCAAATAAGAGGGATCTTTTGCTTTAATGATGGCAACAGAAGTATCAATACCACCTACTGAGAAAATAACAATAATAGGTGTCAGGATCAGAGCAAAAATCATTAAAGTTGCCTGAACAGTATCAGTCCAACTTACAGCAAGAAAACCACCTAAAAAGGTATATGCAATCGTTGCAAGTGCACCATAAATCATCGCTTCGTGATAAGGAATATGGAACGTAGATTCAAACAACATTCCACCAGCAACGACACCTGATGCACAATAGATAGTAAAGAAGGTAAGAATAACTAACGCTGAGATGATACGTAGCATTTTGCTTTTATCATCAAAACGCGATGTTAGGTAATCAGGCAGCGTTAATGCATTATTATTTTTTTCAGTTTGCAAACGTAAACGCCCAGCAACTAAACGCCAATTTAACCATGCACCTAAACAGAGCCCGATAGCTATCCAACTTTCTGAAATACCTGCGAAAAAAACCACACCGGGCAATCCCATTAATAGCCAGCCACTCATATCTGAAGCACCCGCTGACAACGCAGTAACTACACTGCCTAGTCGTCGACCGCCAAGAATATAATCATCAAAATTTTTCGTTGAACGATAAGCAAGGTAGCCAATAAAAAGCATACCTAAGATATAGATCGTAAATGTAATTAGCATTGGCGAAGTTAGGGCCATAATTGCAGTTCTCCATAAATCTGTTTCCGATCATTGGTATGCTTTTGACTTGTACAGGAACGTTGCACTTCGTTGCGCATTAATGATCTTTTCAGTTTTTAATTAAAATAATTTCTTACAGCAACAGATAAAGCATTCACATCAATCCTAGAATAGGTTAACTGCATTTAACAAGAAATTAACGTTTAAATGTTTAAATGTTTAAATTTTGTTTATGACTTCACACTATTTGTCTTAATTCGAAGTCACATTATAAATGCAAACATTAATAAAATAAATATAATTTATTGATTTATATGCAAATAAATAAAAAAAACGAATTACACTATTTTTAATCACCCACAAAACCTGACTACTTTCACATTATTTATAAATAAATTGTTAACAATGTTGCACAAAGTTGCAACATGAATGATATTAATAAAAATAACGGGTAACTGTATTTGTGAATTAGAAATAGAATATGAGGAGCACTGCATGAGTAGCACAACAATGGGTGTTAGACTTGATGAAGAAACCCGCAATAGATTAAAAGAAGCTGCACAGAAATTAGATAGAACATCGCATTGGTTAATTAAACAGGCTATTTTCGATTATCTAGAACAAATCGAAAATGATCAGGTTAATCTTGGTCACTCAACAGTTGCAGAGCAAGATATTGATGAAAGCACTGAAATACCAACCGCTCATTATCAGCCTTTCTTGGAGTTTGCTGAACATATTCACCCGCAGTCTGTTTTACGCTCAGCAATTACTTCTGCATATCGCACACCTGAAACTCAAGCTGTGCCTATGTTATTACAACAAGCGACTTTACCTGAAAATGAAGCCCAAGCAACGCATAAATTAGCCTATTCCATTGCCGAAAAATTACGTAAACAGAAAAATGGTGTTGGACGCTCGGGGCTAGTTCAAGGTCTATTACAGGAATTCTCACTTTCTTCACAAGAAGGTGTCGCTTTAATGTGTTTAGCAGAAGCTTTATTACGTATTCCTGATAAAGCCACTCGTGATGCACTTATCCGCGATAAAATCAGTCATGGAAACTGGCGCTCACACTTAGGACAAAGCCAATCTATGTTTGTGAATGCAGCTACATGGGGATTATTATTCACAGGTAAATTAGTTTCTACCCATAATGAAGAAAAGCTATCTAACTCTTTAAATCGCATTCTCACCAAAAGTGGCGAGCCATTAGTTCGTAAAGGCGTTGATATGGCGATGCGTTTAATGGGTGAGCAATTTGTTACTGGTGAGACGATTTCTCAAGCACTCGCAAATGCACGCAAACTTGAAGAAAAAGGCTTTAGCTACTCTTATGACATGTTAGGAGAAGCCGCATTAACAGAAAAAGATGCACAAGATTATCTAGTCTCTTATCAACAAGCCATCCACGCCATTGGTAAAGCCTCTAATGGCAGAGGCATTTATGAAGGCCCAGGAATATCTATCAAGCTTTCAGCATTACATCCTCGTTATAGTCGTTCTCAATATGAGCGAGTTATGTCAGAGCTTTACCCTCGCCTACTCTCATTAACGTTACAAGCAAAGCAATACGATATTGGTATTAATATTGATGCAGAAGAAGCAGATAGACTTGAGATTTCACTCGATCTACTTGAAAGACTCTGTTTTGAACCTGAATTAGCAGGTTGGAATGGTATTGGTTTTGTTATTCAGGCTTACCAAAAGCGTTGTCCATTAGTTATTGATTATGTGATTGATTTGGCTCGTCGTAGCCGTCGTCGCTTAATGATCCGTTTAGTGAAAGGTGCCTATTGGGATAGCGAAGTAAAACGCGCTCAAATCGATGGACTTGAAGATTACCCTGTTTATACTCGCAAAGTGTATACTGATGTCTCTTACCTAGCCTGTGCGAAAAAACTACTCGCATCACCTAATTTTATTTATCCGCAATTTGCTACACATAATGCGCACACACTATCAGCAATTTATCACTTAGCGGGTCAAAACTATTACCCCGGACAATACGAGTTCCAGTGTTTACACGGTATGGGTGAACCACTTTATGCTCAAGTTGTTGGTAAAATTGCAGACGGAAAACTAGGCCGCCCTTGTCGTATTTATGCGCCCGTAGGGACTCATGAAACATTACTTGCCTATTTAGTGCGTCGCTTACTTGAAAATGGAGCTAATACATCATTTGTAAACCGAATTGCTGATACCACAATTTCTCTCGATGAGTTAGTGGCAGATCCAGTCAAGGAAGTGAATAGAATGGCTCAAGCCGAAGGCCAAGTTGGACTTTCTCATCCTAAAATTCCGCTTCCTCATAAACTGTATGGTGATGAACGTAAGAACTCACCGGGCATTGATATGTCAAACGAACATCGCTTGGCATCGCTTTCTAGTGCCTTATTAACATCAGCAACTGAAAATATACATTGCGAACCTTTATTAGGTGATACGTTTAGCTCTTCGGAAAAAACACAAGAACCTCAATCTGTATTAAACCCTGCCAATCATGCGGATATTGTCGGTACAGTAAGAGAAGCCACAGAAGCCGAGGCAGATTTTGCCTTAACCATTGCTCAAGAAAAAGGTGAAATCTGGTTTGCAACACCACCAGCGCAAAGAGCTTCATTTTTAATCCGTGCTGCGGAATTAATGGAGCAACAAATGGGTCCTCTTATGGGAATACTAGTGCGCGAAGCAGGTAAAACTTACAGCAATGCGATTGCTGAAGTCCGCGAAGCCATTGATTTTCTCTACTATTATGCAGCTCAAGTCGCCCAAGACTTTGATAACAATACACATCGACCTTTAGGGCCTGTGGTTTGTATCAGCCCTTGGAACTTCCCATTAGCTATCTTCAGCGGGCAAATTGCGGCAGCTTTAGCAGCAGGTAATACCGTTCTAGCAAAACCCGCAGAGCAGACACCTTTAATTGCATCGAAAGCCGTTGAGCTTTTCCATCAAGCAGGTGTTCCTTCTTTTGCACTACAACTGTTACCGGGGCAAGGTGAAACCATTGGTGCACGTTTAGTCGCAGATGAGCGTGTTCGTGGTGTGATGTTTACAGGCTCAACGGATGTTGCTCATATTTTACAAAAGACCTTAGCTGGTCGATTAGACAGCGAAGGTCGCCCAGTGCCTTTAGTGGCAGAAACTGGTGGCTTAAATGCCATGATTGTTGATTCATCTGCATTAACAGAGCAAGTGGTAACTGATGTAATGGCATCAGCTTACGATAGTGCAGGTCAGCGTTGCTCTGCTTTACGTCTGTTATGTATTCAAAAAGAAGTGGCTGAGAGTACTATCGAGATGCTTAAAGGTGCAATGGCACAAGCAACAATGGGTGATCCAAGTTTGCTATCTACAGACATTGGCCCTGTTATCGATAAAGAAGCAAAATCAGGCATAGAGAAGCATATTCAATCTATGCGTACAACTGGCTTCGAGATTTATCAAGCATCACACAATAGTTTGTCAAAACACGCTGAAAGTCACAGTACCTTTGTTCAACCGACTTTAATTGAGTTAGATAAAGTCAGTTCATTGAAGAAAGAAATCTTTGGCCCTGTGTTACATGTCGTGCGTTATGCAAGCCAAGATTTACCCGCTTTGCTAGAAGAGATTAATGCAACAGGATACGGATTAACAATGGGCGTTCATACGCGTATTGATGAAACCATTGCTTATGTTGCCTCAAATGCTAAAGTCGGAAATTTATACGTTAACCGCAATATGGTCGGTGCAGTTGTGGGTGTTCAGCCTTTTGGGGGTGAAGGATTATCGGGTACAGGTCCAAAAGCAGGCGGTCCTGTTTATCTATATCGCTTGTTATCTAAACGCCCTGAAAATGCCGCAACGCAAACACTAGCACGCCAAGATGAGACACTTCCTCTTGATACTTCTATGCGTAATACGTTATTACAGACATATCATAAGTACATGGAATGGCTATCAAACAAAGCGGATAAACCACACTATGAAGCTTTAGAGAAATATGCCCTTGCATCCCAAGCAGGAACACTGCGTGTATTACCGGGCCCTACTGGCGAACGCAATACTTATCAATTAGTTCCTTGTGGCAATGTACTGTGTATTTCCGATAACGAGCAAGATGCATTGACTCAAATTGCTGCTGTTCTCGCCTCTGGTTGTCATGCCATTGTCGTTAATAGCCCATTCTCACAAAAAACATATCGTGAATTACCTGATATTGTCAGAAAAGCCATTACATTGACTGAAAGCTGGAATGATGAGTCACTGAAAATAAATGCTGTGATTTACCATGGTGATGGTGACCAATTACGTGAGACTTGCCAGAAAATTGCTCAACGCAAAGGGGCTATAATTTCTGTTCAAGGATTCTCTCGTGGTGAAACAGGTATATTGTTAGAGCGTTTATTGCATGAAAGAGCATTAAGCATTAATACAGCGGCAGCTGGAGGTAATGCAAGCTTAATGACGATTAGTTAATTACCCCTTCTCTTTCTCTCCTTGTCTTTGAGACCACCTTTAAAGTCTGTTTTCTTAAAGGTGGTTTTTTCTTTTATTACCCTATTATTTCTAAAGAGATAGTCAAAAGTGTTATTTTTTTTAATGCTGTGACTGTTCTCACTTTTTTTATATTTACTATTCGCGACGAATTAGTTTAGTAAATATACTTATGCCCAAGTCAACCTAGAAGTTGATTTAATTATATCTTTATGAATACCTGAAACTTGCGCCCCACTGTGGGCGCTTTTTTTATCTATTGATGCAATTTACTTAGTACAACATTGCTTTTTATCGTTGATAGATAGTTTTAGAAATAAAAAAGAAATTAAGCAAGAAAAAATAGGAAGGATTTAGGATTAATAGAATAGAAAAAGGAGCAGGCTAGGCTACTCCTTTTAAGGTCTCTCTTGAGCGCAATTAGTGACTGCTACTCATTGATGGAGGCTCTTGGCACCAATCAAGATATTGCTCGTACTTACGTAGTGCAATATTGTAGTTACTAAATGCAGAGGGAGTGAGCTTTTTACTCAGGTCTGACTGAATTTTCTCTGTCGTAAACTCTTGACGAGGAAAATTAGTGGAAGTCAGTAATTCATCGAGCCGACGTAAACGAACCACATACTCACGAACAGTACTGTGGCTCATCTCCGTTTGTTCAAACAAATACTGCTTAAAAGACATAATGTCAAAGTAATCAGTTTCACTATTACAGTAAATCTCACTACAAAAACGGCATAGCGCAGAGAACTTCTCTTGTAACGTTTCCCACGTTTCATCATCAATTAGATCAGTCATTTCAGAAATGGCTTCTTTATTGATAACTTGGCGATTGAATACGAGAGAGATCCGATCAAGCGCCTTGTGGCAATGTAGACAATGAGTCTGGCTGTGTTTATAGTCTTTAATGTAACGGCTTAGCGGCCGTTTCTTTTGTGTTGAAACAGACATAAGAGATAAAGCCCTGTGTTGTAGTCTTAATAAACAAAAACAAAAATAAGCAAAACTTCTATTTCTCTGGGTTTAAGCGTGCTCGCAGCCTTTTTATGGCTTGGCTGTGTAGCTGGCTCACGCGGGATTCCCCGACATTAAGCACTGCGCCTATTTCTTTCAAATTAAGTTCTTCCTGATAATACAGAGTAAGAACCATTTTTTCCCTTTCGGGAAGCAATTCTATCGCGTCTATGACTCTTTGGCGAATATCACTTTCTAATAACATCTGTAATGGATTGTCATCATGATCTTCGTCTTGAGACGGTTCACAGCTTTCACCGTAAATTTCATGCCATTCGTCATAAGAGAACAATTGGCTGTTATTCGTATCCAATAGGATCTGCCGGTATTCTGCTAACTCAATCTGCAAATGATCAGCAACTTCCTGTTCTAATGGTGGTCGTCCTAGATCCTGCTCTAATTGATGAATAGAATGTGTTACTTCTCTTGCATTGCGACGCACACTACGTGGCGCCCAATCTCGACTGCGCAGCTCATCTAACATAGAGCCACGGATACGTTGAACAGCATAAGTGGTAAAGGCAGCACCTTGCATTGAGTCATAACGCTCAACGGCATTTAGCAACCCAATTCCACCTGCTTGCAAAAGATCATCCAATTCAACACTCGCAGGTAACTTGACCTGTAATCGTAATGCTTCATGGCGAACCAACGGGACATATCGCTCCCAGAGGCTATTTTTGTCCATCACGCCTTCGGCGGTATACAAATCACTCACAACAAAAGACACCTTTGGATAAAAGACCGGAAACCATTATCTGGCGAAATAAATTTAGCAATCGGCTGAACAGTGAAGCAAAAGCGCCTCTTTTTCACCTATGCCAAATTTTCAGCAATAATCGGGTTTTCATTGATAAATTAATTTGTCATTGCATTACGAGAACTACTTTACCTTAAAACATCCACTGCTAATCCTTGGAAAAACCGTTAATTAAATTGATAATTTATCTCATTAAAAGAAATTGATGCATTGAATGTGCATTCTGTTCATAAAAAAATAACATATAAATCATAGTATTTTATTTTGTGGGATTTTAGCGTCTAATTCACGAGTTGGAATACTCATAAATGATTAATTAAAAAAACGACTGTTTTGATGAAAAAACACCCACTGCAAAAAATTGAAGTGGGTGTTAATTGAGGATTATTTCAAGAGAAAATTAACGTAATAATGATAACACATTTTGAGGCATTTGATTCGCTTGTGCTAAGACGGATGTACCTGCTTGTTGTAAGATTTGGTTTTTACTCATATTTGAAACTTCTGTTGAATAATCCGTATCTAAAATACGGCTACGTGAAGCAGTTAAATTATTAACAGTGTTGTTCAGATTGTTAATTGTTGATTCAAAACGGTTTTGCACTGCACCTAATTTTGAACGTGCTTCGTCTACTTTATTAATCGCGCTATCTAATGTTGAGAGTGCATCATCATTTACAGTTAATGTTTTAACATCAGTACCTACACTGGAAGTGAATTCGTTAGCCTTCATTTTTGATGCTGCTTTTATGCTCACTGCATCATTTTTACTACCTGTTAATTCAAGATCAGATGCTGAAACTAAATAGTCTTTAGAACCAGAATCATCATGATAGATATATTTTCCTGTGACTTCGTTACCATCTTCCTTATATGCAGACAAAGTGTCAGCACCTGACATTTGAGTTGCACCTGCTACAATTTTATTAAGCTCACTTTTTGCCACAGCAGCTCCCTTTTCAGTTACACCTTTCTTAACCGTTGTTTCGGTATATAACTTATCGTTCCCCACCCCTAAAGTATCATTATTAATTTTATCTAATTTAAATTTAATCGCTTCTTTATCGTTACTACCAACTTGAATCGACATCTCTGAATCACCACTTAATACTCTTACGCCATTAAATTGTGTTTGTTCAGAAATACGATCAATTTCAGCAAAACGTTCAGTGACTTCATTTTGAATAGACGTGATATCTGAATTTGAATTGGTGCCATTTTTTGCTTGAACAGTTAATTCACGAATACGTTGTAAGTTATTATTAATTTCGTTCAACGCACCTTCTGTAGTTTGTGCAACGGAAATACCATCATTCGCATTACGAGAGGCTTGTGTTAAACCATTTATATTTGACGTAAAGCGGTTAGCAATTGCTTGTCCTGCGGCATCATCCTTTGCACTATTTATGCGTAGCCCCGAAGAAAGACGCTGGATAGCTGTATTTAATAAACCTTGTGAACGATTTAAATTGCTTTGAGCAACCAATGAGGTTGGGTTAGTCATAATAACTTGTGGCATACAATATTCCTTCAACTTGATTTCAAAATATTTTTCAATGAATAGGTGAGTTATTACGTCGCTGTAATAACGTTGCTTAAATACTATCGTCATCAATTTCGAAGGTTTTACGGTTTTTGGCGTCGCGAAAATAGCAATAAAAGCCAGTCAGTTAATTTTTAAGAACTTATTGATTTTAAAGAAAAGAGAATTAATTGAGAAAAAAATAAAAACGAAAAAAGGCCCTCTTGCGAGGACCTTTTGGATATAGAAAGGTACCGTTTTTGTCAGTGTACGAATTAACGTAATAGTGATAACACATTTTGAGGCATTTGATTCGCTTGTGCTAAGACGGATGTACCTGCTTGTTGTAAGATTTGGTTTTTACTCATATTTGAAACTTCTGTTGAATAATCCGTATCTAAAATACGGCTACGTGAAGCAGTTAAATTATTAACAGTGTTGTTCAGATTGTTAATTGTTGATTCAAAACGGTTTTGCACTGCACCTAATTTTGATCGTGCTTCGTCCACTTTATTAATCGCGCTATCTAATGTTGAGAGTGCATCATCATTAACAGTGAGTATTTTTACATCAACGCCTGTGCTGGGAGTGAATTTGTTACTATTAACAGCTGAAGTCGTTTTTAAGTTGATTTGAGTAAGCTTAGTATTATCAGCTTCAAAGTCAGAAGCCGTAACTAAGTAATCTACACCGTTTTCACTTGCAACGAATTTACCAGCAATAACTTTGCCATCTTCTTCGTATTTCTTAACGGTTAAACCACCTTTCAGTGCAGTACCACCAGCAACCCCCAGATCAACAAGATCAGCATTAGTAGCACTTGCTTTCTTTTCACCTTTTTTCACCGTTGTTTCGGTATATAACTTATCATTCCCCACCCCTAAAGTATCATTATTAATTTTATCTAATTTAAATTTAATCGCTTCTTTATCGTTACTACCAACTTGAATCGACATCTCTGAATCACCACTTAATACTTTTACGCCATTAAATTGTGTTTGTTCAGAAATACGATCAATTTCAGCAAAACGTTCAGTGACTTCATTTTGAATAGACGTGATATCTGAATTTGAATTGGTACCATTTTTAGCTTGAACAGTTAATTCACGAATACGCTGTAAGTTGTTATTAATTTCGTTCAGTGCGCCTTCTGTAGTTTGTGCAACGGAAATACCATCATTCGCATTACGAGAGGCTTGTGTTAAACCATTTATATTTGATGTAAAGCGGTTCGCAATTGCTTGTCCTGCAGCATCATCCTTTGCACTATTTATACGTAGCCCCGAAGAAAGACGTTGGATAGCTGTATTTAATAAACCTTGTGAACGATTTAAATTGCTTTGAGCAACCAATGAGGTTGGATTAGTCATAATAACTTGTGGCATACAATATTCCTTCGACTTGATTTTAAAATATTTTTCAATGAATAGGTGGGTTATTACGTCACTGTAATAACGTTACCTATACACTATCGTCATCAATTTCGAGGGTTTTACGGTTTTTGGCGTCGCGAAAATAGCAATAAAAGCCAGTCAGTTAATTTTTAAGAACTTATTGATTTTAAAGAAAAGAGAATTAATTGAGAAAAAAATAAAAACGAAAAAAGGCCCTCTTACGAGGACCTTTTGAATATAGAAAGGTATCTTTTGTGTCAGTGTATGAATTAACGTAACAGAGACAGAACTGATTGTGGTACTTGGTTTGCTTGAGCAAGTACTGAAGTACCAGCTTGTTGCAGGATTTGACCACGGCTCATGTTAGAAACTTCTGTTGCATAGTCAGCATCTAAGATACGGCTACGTGAAGCAGATAAGTTGTTAACAGTGTTGTTCAGGTTGTTGATAGTAGATTCAAAACGGTTTTGAATCGCACCTAATTTAGAACGGCTTTCATCAATTTTATTGATAGCTTCGTCTAAAGTAGCCAGAGCGTCTTCTTTAACATCTAAAGTTTTAACGTCTTTACCAGCGTTTGCTGTAAATTCGTTAGCTGCGCTTTTAGTACCAGTAAACTTAGCTTTGTCAGCACCTTCCAGTGCGAAATCGCTTTTGTTTACGAGGTAGTCTTTAGTACCATCGTTGAAGATTACTTTATCAGCAGAAATAGTACCGTCTACTTTATATTCTTTTACTGTACCTGAATCGTATGAAGTTGCACCAGCAACACCGATTGCATTAGCAGCGATAGCGTTACCAGCTTCAGTTACGCCTTTTTTAGCTGTAGTTTCAGTGAACAGTTTTTCTTTTGAAACACCTAAAGTGTCGTTATCAATTTTATCTAAGTTAAATTTGATAACTTCTTTATCGTTAGTACCAACTTGGATAGTCATTTCTGACTTCTCACCGCTCAGTACTTTAACGCCGTTGAACTGAGTTTGTTCAGAGATACGGTTGATTTCTGCTAAACGCTCAGTAACTTCGTTTTGGATTGAAGTGATGTCTGAGTTAGAGTTAGTACCGTTTTTAGCTTGAACTGTTAACTCACGGATACGTTGTAAGTTGTTGTTGATTTCGTTCAGAGCACCTTCAGTAGTTTGAGCGATAGAGATACCATCGTTCGCATTACGTGAAGCTTGAGTTAAACCATTTACGTTAGAAGTGAAACGGTTAGCAATCGCTTGACCCGCTGCATCGTCTTTAGCGCTGTTGATACGCAGACCAGAAGACAGACGCTCGATTGCACTTCCTAAAGCTCCCTGAGATTTGTTCAGGTTGTTTTGAGTTACCAGAGATAGATAGTTGGTATTAATGACTTGTGCCATAGCTAGATTCCTTTAAAATCAAGTCGATAAAATAAAAGTTTGCCTATTCATTTACGGTGTCAATCACCGGCAACAAGTTTATCGGCACCCCACATACAACCTTTAACTTTTCCTACAAATATTTCTGTGATTTTTTATAGAATTAATATCAACTCAATGATAAATAAAGAAATTAATTTATTATTTTTTTATTAAATTTTTATCACTTTTTATCTCAAGCCACTTTTCAGTTATCAAAATTCGACTTTGGTTATCAATAGCAATAAAAGGCTTCTATATGGCAGCCTGTTTAAGTCATCAAAAATACCAAATAGACGTAAACTTTTCGCCGATTCTACCGATAACGCTTTTTGAGGATTATTTTACGAACACAGAAAGGAGACCGGTATGGCTGGTATTGCTTCACTAGGCGTGGGCTCAGGGATGCCTCTTAGCCAAACATTGGCACAATTAGAGGCGGCGGAAAATAAACGCCTTGAACCCCTTGATAAACAGATGAAAAGCTACGAAGCGAAAATTACCGCTTACGGTAAAATTCGTGGTCAGCTAGATAAATTACAAAAAGCTTCTGAAGATTTAAAAAAATTCGACAAGATTGTTGCAACAAAAGTAGACGATGAGTTTGATGCATTTAAAGTGACAACGGATGGTAAAGCCAGTATTGGTAACTATACCGTATCCATTAAAGAGCTTGCTCATGCGCAAACATTGAAATCAAAAGCTGTAAGCGATGTAAAAGTACCTCTTGGAAAAACGTTAGGTGAAGGTAATAAACGTACCTTAGTGATTACCCAACCTGGTGAAGAAAAACCATTACGTATTGAATTAACTGACGATCAAACCTCGATGATTGAATTGCGTGATGCAATCAATAAAAAAGAGGGTAATGTTTCTGCCACTATCGTTAAAGCAAAAGATGGCGTTAACCACTTAGTACTGACTTCTCGTAAAGAAGGTACAGAGTCAGAAATGACCGTTAAAGTGGAAGGCGATGATGAACTCAATGATTTCATTAGCTATTCTTCAAACAGTAAAAGTGGAGCAATGCAAGAGATCGTTAAAGCAAATAATGCCAAATTAACGATTAATGGTATTGAAATTGAACGTCAAACTAATGAGATTAAAGATGCTCCTGAAGGGATCATCTTAAACCTTAAGAAAAAGACTGACGATAATAAAGACAGCGTTGATAAGCCTGAAATAGTGACTGTTGCTCGTGATATTGAGCCAATGAAAAAAGCGATCCAAGCTTGGACAGACGCTTATAACGAGTTAAACAGTACCTATAAATCTCTGACTAAATATACTCAAGTAGAGAAAGGCGAAGCGGCATCTAAAGACAATGGTGTATTACTCGGTGATACCACCAGCCGTATGATTATGTCTGAGCTAAAAAGCTTTGTAACTAGCTCACAAGGCACTTCAGACTTAGATACCCTTAATAAAATGGGTATTAAGTTTAAAGTTGATGGTTCTTTAGATATTGATAGCAAAAAACTGGATGAAGCGTTAAAGGAAAAACCCGCTAACGTGAAAGAGTTTTTTATGGGTGATGGTAAAGAAACCGGCTTTGGTACTCAAACCTATAATTACCTAAAGAAAACCCTGCAATCTAATGATGGTACTTTAGATGTTGCCACTGATGGCGTGAAAAAACGCAAGAAAACATTAGATAGCCAAATTAAAAATACGGAACGTAATATTGCAGCCACGATGGAACGTTATAAAAACCAGTTCCAACAGTTAGATAAAATGGTTAACTCCATGACTAACTCCAGTGCTTCAATCGGCCGTTTATTAATGTAATTTTTTAAAAGTAGGACACTATGTATCAACAATCAGCCAGTAAAATGTACGCTCAAATCGACGTTGAAAGCGAGATTTTAAATGCCACGCCTTACCAGCTGATCCAGATCCTATTTAATGGGGCGCTTAGCGCCCTTCGCCGTGCATTAATATTAATGGAACAAGGAAATATCGCCGGTAAAGGCGAAAATATTTCTAAAGCCATTAATATTATTGGTAACGGATTAAAACAAGGTCTGGATAAAGAGAAAGGGGGCGAGCTTGCAGAGAATCTGGAGCTCCTTTATGACTATATGGTTAATCAGCTACTCGATGCTAACTTAAAAAATAACCCAGAAAAAATTCATGAAGTCATCAAGCTCTTAACTGAAATTTCTGATGCTTGGCAACAAATCGGCACACAGATTAATTCTTATTAAATTAGAGTGGACAACAATATGGATATTATGGCGGCTTACGAGCATGTTTTAAAATCAAGTGAGCAAATGTTAACGCTTGCCAAAGATCAGCAATGGGACAAGCTGATAGAAATGGAAATGGATTATTTAAAAAGCGTTGAAAGTATCACTAAGATGATAAAACCGGCTGACGGTGAGCTGAGACTACAACAACGCCTCACGGATATGCTAAAGAAAATCTTAGAAAACGAAAATGAGACGCGAAATTTATTACGGGCTCGTTTAGATGAGCTTGGCATATTAATAAGACAGACTGAACAAGAGCAGAGGGTACAAAATAGCTATGGTCAGTTTACAGAACATAGTTATTATCCTGATCTCAATCTTAAATAACTCTCCTCTGCGCCAAAAGCGGTTTTATTAGCTAATGGCGTCTTTACTTAGAAAAAGTCAATCTTATTATTCAACTTAACTTGTTATCGGTAACGTAAAAATCAACGTTTGCCCTTTTATATTTTTATTTTTTGCTTTTTTGATTACACAGATTATATTGATTGCACTAAAACCATATCAATATGCGGAATGTTATCTTCAAGATAAATTTCTGAATCGATAACAAAACCATGCGATTGATAAAATGAGACTAAATAAGCCTGTGCCATTATTTTTATTGTATGGGTGTTAAATTGACGGCATGTAGTTGCAATCGCCTCTTTTATTAATTGATGCGCAATACCACTTCCTCGCTGATTTTGAGCAACAATCACCCGCCCTATAGAGGCTTCTTTAAATGCGATCCCTTGAGGCAATAGGCGTGCATAAGCAATAAGTTGCTGGCCATCTTCCTCTTTGGCAAACAAGTGTAATGTATTTTGATCTACCCCATCCAGATCTTGATAAGCACATTGCTGCTCACAAATAAAAACCTGATTTCTTAATGCCAAAATAGCGTAAAGCTCATCGGTGGTGAGTTGTGAAAATGATTTTAAAATCCAATTCATGTGCTTTATCCCGCGGTTTAACGTAATAAAAAGTAATAAAAAACAATCAATGATAATGCAATATCATCGACGCAAACTTTGTTTCATCGCTTTGTTTAATATAAAGAGTGAAATAGTGATGTTGATAGTACGTTTTTATAATAAAAACGTAGAAGAATAGAGACTTAATACAGAAAAATAGGCAATAAAGCCGTTAACCTAAATACATTCAGACTCCCCACGAGCCTTGATGACATCTCTTATAGATTTAAAGATAATCTTAAAGTCGTTCTAACCCTTTCCATGCTCTATTTTTTACTTCAGTCACTAAAATGGCTGGATTTAAGGTTATTTTTTCTGCAATCGAAAAAGCCAACTCGATAACTTCTTTGTGATCTTTAGTTTCAGTATGGTAATTAAACTCTGCAAGAGGCAGAACATATTTACCTTTCAAACCATCAATCTCTTTTTTAAATCCTTCTTTTACCATCTTTTGTGTTAATAACACATAATCTGCATTTTCAGGATCAGATAACTCAACTCTAACAGTAAACTCAGGCATAGAAACCTCCTACAGTCTGTCTATGTCTAATAAAATTCTGTTAGCTCTCGAAAGGAAGTATATTAAATCAACAATCATTTTCCTAGTAAGAAACTGTGATAAATAATGTGATAGTGGTTGAAATAGAAATCGCCCACTTTACTGTGGGCGTCTTATTAGCTCATAATAATCTGATAAATAAAAATTTATTTAATCACATCATAGAGTTGCTGATTTGATAAATAATCCGCGGTTAAACCGGCTGATGGATTATATTGTACCCCAACGATCTCAGAGAATGCTTTACCCTCTTTACCTAATGAAACTTTGCGTTCATCTTTACCTGTGCTTTCATAGATAGAATAGGTTTTACGACGCATTGCGGTATATTTATCTGCATCATTAGCAATATCGGTGTGATAGCCCGTAATTTGTGTATCCGTTAAAGCTAATTTATTGGCTAAATCACAGCCCCAGCGAGTTAAACAAACTTCTGCAAAATGGCGAACCACTAAACCCGGCGCATATAATTTATTTTCACCTTCACTACCATCAATAGAAGCATTGCCAACTAATGTGGCATGACGTCCGGAAATAGGAAAAATATGCATTTTAGTATCAGCTGCGACAGTTGGGATCACACAAGTAAATCCTTTAGAGCGCTCATCTTTTGCATAAAATCCGACATATTCTTTGACGTTTTTACCAAGCGTTACTTTTTCTGGTTGGAAATTCAGTGGACCTGGAACAGGATCAATTGCAAAAATATTCACAGGAATATCTTTTAATTGAGAGTCTGCCAACATTGCATTCGCTAGCATATGGCAAGTAATACCACCACGGCTCCAGCCCACGAGGTTAACTTGTGTTGGAATAATGCCATCTTTACGGAAGATACGAATAATTTGCTGCTGAAGTTGTTGTTGAGTGACATGGCGGTCGCCATAGTCATATTTACGCCATAAAAAAGAGCCTGTAACTTTGACATCTTCGATAGGGATGCCCGCTTTTTTCAGTTGGTTATACTGCTCTTCTGTCAATTTTTCACGTTGCCAATCAAAGTTACCTTTCATTAAGCAAAGTGCGTGATTAACATTTTCTTCCCAACCACTACCAAATAGCGAACCTTTAATATCAGAGTAATTAGGGCTTTCAACCCATAAATCATCTTCTTGCAGATTGCCACTACCTGGGCCATCAACAATAAACCACTGTGCAAACTCTCGTCCTTGGTTATTTTGCGCTAAAGTGGAGACTAATTCGCCTTGCCAGAAGGTCGGATTATTATTATCAAATGAGTTAGATCCGGTACCACATAAATAAACGGTTAATACTGTCATAGTTTAAATTTCCTTTTATTAATAACTTAAAAATCACAATGATGATTTTTATTTCCTTGTACTGAGCTATTCCTTAGCCCACCAGCACATTAACCATAAGCCTTTTTTTATTCAATTATTAAAAGTGAATTAGTAGAGCTGAGATCACATAATTGAATTTTATTTAAGTAAAAGAAATGAAAAAACTCTATAAGATCAATGTAATTAAATAATATAAATAAATTCTTTATTTTTTTATTATTTCTATTAGTAAATTAGCTTATAAATATAGTGTATTAAATAACCAATTTTTGAATTTAAAATAAAAAAAATCCCACATTAATAAATGCAGGATTTTCTATTAGGTAGAATGTCTTATAAACGATTAAAAGCAACTACTCTCACCGCAGGAATATCAGCTTGTGCTCCTTCAGCAACTTCCTGACATGCTTTTTCTAACGCAATATGGGGTGTGATCCCACTTTCTGTTTCTACAATTTTATGTCCGGCGTAGGTATCACCATTTCTGGAACGCACTTTATACGCAATAAACCAATATTCCATATCATCACCGTTTACGTTATTAATCATGTAATTACCATAGCGGTTTATGGCCTGCTTTAATGTGATAATAATCAATAATTTTTAGTTTAATAAAATCGTTTTATAAAAAGATTAAAGCAATAGAGGAAATTTTAAGCATCGTAATCTATTTCTGATTGGATCATTTTCTTTATTTTTACTGCTTTTTCAAAGTGATCCAATTTATGTGTCATAATCCACCATGTTGCGGCTTCCATTAATAATTCAGGGTTGTCATTTTTATTTGCAAAAAAAGCATAAAAAGATAACCCCACGCCCTCTCCTTTAGCTGAAATTTTGTCATTACATATTTGAATTATTTTTTGTTGCAGTGATTTTCTCATATTCTCTCTATTTTTATTTTTCAACATGACAATAAATAGGAAAGAGCAAAGGCTCTATCCATGAAATTTGTTCCATAACTGAATAAGTAACCAAGCAGCAATAACCCAGCAGATCACCGCCGTAGCCAGTGCCGTAAATAATTTTACATAGTTGATCATCACATAGAGTGAAACCAGATAAATCATATAAGGAATAACAGCCCATAGACTAAAAATAATGGTGGTACGCAACGCTTCAATAGAACGTTCAGAGCCCACAATATAGTGTGCAATAAGCGCAAAAGTGGGAAATAGCGGAACCAATCCCGCAATATAGTAATGGCGAGATTTCGATAAAACGGCGATTAATATCACCACAAACGCACCTATCAGTGCTTTAACCAGTAATCCCATTATTTTTTCATCAATTTACAAAAACCTTACTACTATCATATCTATTCATATTTGTATGTGAGCTGATTTTATTTTTTGCGGTTTAAATTACGATTAAATACGGTCATTAGAAAAAGCCCAATAATATTATTGAGCTTTAAAATATTTTAAATTTTCTTTAAACAAACATTAGTCTTTCTGCCAAGAAATATCTTGTTCACTTTCATTTGTTTCCAGCAAAATTAATTCACCCAACTCTGTTGTTTTATAGATGTTACTTCTATAGTGCTTTGTTTTCTTTCCTGTTTCAGGATCTTTGGTGATCCATTCAATATCACCTTCAAAATCCGTTCCTTGGTAATATGTCGAAAAACGTTTACGCTCACCATCATGCCAACCCACCACAATGACTGAATTAGTACCCGCATTTAATGCTTCTAAAGGAAATTCAGATAGCAACAATCCATTATGGCCAATATTAGCAGAACAATTTTTACCACCAACAAAAGCGGAACAACTTGCATCGAATCCACTAATTCCAGAGTGATCACCAAAAATTGCTGCTGCTTTAAAGTTTCCCTCGGAGACAACATTAGTGTTATTTCCAGTTGCTATACCAATACTTCCTTCAGTAAGATCTTGTATCCAAACATCGTTGCCTGTTGATATTGCGACTGAGTCAGATGCATAGCAAAAAATAATAGCCTCATCACCTGTTGTAATAGCGGTTGCATTTTTCACAAGATTAAGTTCTGTATCTTCATTACTTTCGTCTTGTTCAAAAGAATGCGATATTTTTGCTTTTTTACCTGATGCAAAAGCCACTGATTTACTAGACGCTTCAATAAAACTTTCTTCACCAGTAGTAATAAAAAGTGAATTTTTTCCGTGTTTGATAGTACCTTTATCTTCGTCATATTCAGTGCCTTCATTATCATAAATCTTAGCTTTTTTGCCGGTATGAATAATTTGGGCATCTTCACCAATACAATTAACGATTTGCTCATCTAACGTTAAAATGGCATTTTTATTTTCGCCACTTAAAACGAGTGTTTTATTTGTAGTTACAGTTGTCATAGTAATATCCTTATTTACATTTCCATTATTTAACACCCTCAAAACACTGTTTAAATATACAGTTTAATTACTAAATAACAACCTTTATACTAAATTTCAGAAAATAAAATAACAACAATAGAATCAAAGAGATAAAAGAAAATAACACATAATATATTCACAAGTAGTCAAATAAAGAAAAAATAAGATAGAAAAAAGCGAGAAAAAATCCGATGGAAGAACTTTATAAAATTCAACTTTATTCATCCCCGACTATACTTTAAGTATTATTCACTATAATTCTCTAATAAGATTTAAAAAATCATTTAACATGGAGGTTTCAATGAAAATATTTTTTAAAATATTATTGATGGTTTTATTTCTTAATGCTTGTTCTTCATATACAAAAATTGATAGTAACAAAAGTGGAAATATAATTAAGATTAAATCAGCACTTATCAAAAACGATAATTTATATATCCTTAGTGATTCTAGTAATTATCATTTTTATAGAAGCAACTATCAGCCTAATAGCGATGAGGAAATAATTACAAATCAGATACTTAATTATAAAAATAGATTTTTTATTTAAGGTTCCACTTTTTGAGGTACTAATAAATATCTGCTTTGATATAGATGTGCAAAAACGCACATCAATAAAATGATGTGTTTATCTTTTGTGCACAAATCGGGGCACTCATCACCATAAATAACAGACAATTGTATAAGTATTCGCATGTTTAATTACATGCAAAAGCTTATATCATCCATTCAAATGATATTGAGCAAGATGCCCCATTCTGTTTTGATTAGGTGCTTCTTTATAGCTATATAAAAGAAAAGTCACCTTTATCAAATGATAAGGCACTACACCTGCATGCTCATGATTTCTTGATAAGCAGCGACCAGCTTATTACGTACTTGTACGCCCATTTGTAATGAGATACTGGATTTTTGCATATCCACCATTACATCGTTTAATTCAACACCGGGTGTGCCTAAGGTAAACGCTTGAACTTTGTTGGTTGCATTCATTCGAGTTTCATTAATTTTACCCACGGCTTGAACAAGCTGAGTTGCAAACCCTGCTTGTACTGGCTGGGGTTTCGCAATATTGGATGCTTGCAAAGTCTGGATTTGCATTTTATCCAGAACACTTTCAATAGCTGGAATTGACATATAAACCTCTGCGTTAATCATCTAATTCAATTACTGAATCAATGTCATAGTAAGGAAGTGAACCAACACGCTTACCGAGTTATACCCTAACACAGGGGCTTCATTCCAAAGCGAGTAATTAACGCAAAAGTTAAGGGCTAATTACGCCATTAAATGAAACGCAAAAGGCCAATAATGAGACACCTGAGAGTAGGTTTATTTATTTGCGTAAGGGGAGTCTGTTTTGTTACGCCACGCTTTTAGTATTCATCCCGAACTACAAGGCAAGGATTGTCTATGAATGCCGAAAAAACCGACGTTGTGAACCAGAATAAGGGTTTTAACGCCATTATTAACCGGATAAAAGCCGATCCGAAAATTCCGCTCATTATTGCGGGTTCGGCGGCTATTGCCATTTTTGTTGCTGCATTTTTATGGTTACAAAGCCCTGATTATAAAGTGCTTTATAGTAATCTTAGCGATAAAGACGGTGGCGAAATTGTCACACAGTTAACACAGATGAATGTACCTTATCGCTTGTCACAAAATGGCACGGCGATTATGGTGCCTGACAATCAGGTTCATGAATTACGCCTGAAACTCGCGCAAGCGGGACTTCCAAAAGGCGGTGCTGCCGGTTTTGAACTGTTAGATAAAGAAAAGTTCGGGATCAGCCAATTTAGTGAACAAATTAACTATCAACGTGCACTTGAAGGTGAGCTTGCTCGCACTATCGAGACATTAGGTCCTGTACAAAATGCTCGTGTTCATTTAGCACTACCAAAGCCATCTCTTTTTGTTCGTGAACAGAAATCCCCTTCTGCATCCGTTACGGTGGGTCTTTTACAGGGTAGAGCGCTGGATGAAGGTCAAATTAATGCCATCGTGCATATCGTTGCGAGCAGTGTTGCGGGCATGCCTGACAGCAGTGTGACTATCGTTGATCAAAGCGGTAAATTATTGACACAACCTGATGCAATGGGTCGTGACCTTAACTCTACCCAACTGAAATATGTTCAAGAGCTAGAAAATCGTTACCAACAACGCATTGAAACGTTATTAAGCCCGATTGTAGGTCGTGGAAACGTTCATGCACAGGTGACGGCTCAAGTTGATTTCTCTCATACCGAAGAAACAGCGGAAGAGTACAAACCAAACCAGCCACCAAACCAAGCCGCTGTACGTTCAAAACAGTTGAGCCAAAGTGAGCAAAATGGTGGCATGTTAGCTGGCGGTGTTCCTGGTGCATTATCTAATCAGCCTGTTGCTCCCCCCCAAGCGCCTATTGAAGCACCAAAAGCGCAAGAAGGTGAGAAAACAGATGACGCCAATGCAACGGGTACGGGTACGAATCGCACATTAACGCGTAATCCAAACAGCAATAGCCGTTTAGATGAAACGACCAACTATGAAGTTGATCGCCGAATTCGCCATATCAAACGTCCAGTAGGTAATGTTGAGCGTCTTTCTGTCGCTGTTATTGTGAACTACAAAACAGTTGAAGATAAGAAAGAAGCAGCTGAAGGCGAAGAGCCTATTGTTGAAACTAAACTTGTTCCGCTCACTGATGAACAAATTCAGCAAATTGAAGGGCTTGTTCGTGAAGCGATGGGCTATTCCCAAGAACGTGGTGACTCGTTAAGTGTCGTGAACTCGCAGTTCAACGATATTGAAGAGAAAGTGATCACCGTTCCTGTATGGGAAAATCCAGAAATTCTGGCGAAAGCATTAGATTTAGGTCGCTGGTTATTACTTGTCATCATCGCATGGATCTTATGGCGCAAACTGGTGAAACCACAGCTTGAAAAACGCCGTGAAGCCGAAGTTGCTGCACAGAAAGCTGTACTGAAAACCAAGCTACAAGTTAAAGATGATGTTGATGAAGCAGAATTAGATGACGAAGCAAGACGTAAACAAGCACGTAAACGTGTGAGTGCCGAATTGCAGAGCCAACGTATCCGTGAAATGGCAGAGAAAGATCCTCGTGTCGTCGCAATGGTAATTCGTCAATGGATGAGTAAAGAGCAATGAGTAATAACTTAACTGGAACCGAAAAAAGCGCCGTTATGTTACTAACACTCGGTGAAGACCGTGCGGCAGAAGTATTTAAACATCTAAGTACACGCGAAGTTCAACAGCTGAGTATTGCAATGTCATCAATGCGTCATATCTCAAATCAGCAATTGATTGATGTTATGGCAAGCTTTGAAGAAGACGCAGTTCAATACGCAGCATTGAACGTCAATGCGAACGATTATTTACGCTCTGTTCTGGTTAAAGCCTTGGGTGAAGAACGTGCGAATAATCTATTAGATGAGATCTCTGAAACTCGTGAAACAACAACGGGTATCGAGACACTTAACTTTATGGAACCACAAATGGCTGCCGATATTATCCGCGACGAACATCCGCAGATTATTGCAACTATCTTGGTTCACCTCAAACGGGGTCAAGCGGCAGATATTCTTGCCCTGTTTGATGAGAAATTACGTAATGACGTGATGTTACGTATCGCAACATTTGGTGGTGTTCAGCCGTCAGCATTAGCAGAGTTAACTGAAGTACTGAATAACCTGCTTGATGGCCAAAACCTCAAACGCAGTAAAATGGGTGGTGTTCGTACTGCTGCTGAAATCATCAACTTGATGAAGAGCCAGCAAGAAGAGAATGTCATTACTGCGGTTCGCGATTACGACGGCGAATTGGCACAAAAAATTATCGACGAAATGTTCCTGTTCGAAAACCTTATCGATATCGACAACCGCTCTATCCAGCGCATTCTACAGGAAGTGGAATCCGACTCCTTGGTTGTGGCATTGAAAGGATGCGATCAAGAGCTACGCGATCACTTCCTCAACAATATGTCGCAACGTGCTGCTGAGATCATGCGTGATGACTTGAGTTCTCGTGGCCCTGTCCGTATGTCTCAAGTGGAAGCAGAGCAGAAAGCAATTCTGCTTGTGGTACGCAAATTAGCAGAGACTGGAGAAGTTGTTCTTCATGGAGGAGACGATACCTATGTCTGATAAACATACTGATACTAACTGGAAGCCTTGGGTTCCAAAAGAACTCACTGATTGGGCATTAACGGTCGAGGAAACGACAGAAGACGAAAAGGAAGTCGAAAAACAGGAAAAAGAAGTCGTTCAGCAACAGAAAGTCCTTGAGCAAATTAATATGCTTGATGACATGAAAGACAAGGCCCAGAAATTGGGCCACGCTGAGGGCTTTGAGGCAGGGAAAAACCAGGGTTATCAGGAAGGCTATCAGGCTGGATTACAATCAGGTATTGAAGAAGGTATTCGCCAAGGCATTGCCCAACAATCACCATTAATTAATGAATGGCAAGGATTGTTGGCTGAGTTTAGGCACTCTTTAAATGGGTTAGACAGTGTTATTGCTTCACGTTTAATGCAAATCGCCCTCACAGCGGCAAAAGAAGTTTTAGGTCAGCCTGCTGTTTGTGATGGTTCTGCATTACTGGCGCAAATTACCTTAATGTTGCAACAGGAACAAATGTTCTCAAACAACCCACAGTTAAGAGTTAACCCAAAACATATTCCACAGATTGAAAAAGAGCTGGGTGATTCACTTTCTGCTCATGGTTGGAAAGTGGTTGCCGATAACAGTATTCATGTTGGTGGATGCCGTGTTGTGACAAATGATGGCGATCTCGATGCCACGATTGCAACTCGTTGGCATGAGCTTTGTCGCCTTGCTGCTCCGGAGGCGTTGTAATGACAGCAAGATTGGGGCGTTGGTTAGAAAAACTCAGTGATGCAGAAGCGCGTTTAAATAAAATTCCGCGTGTACGTCAATATGGTCGTTTAACCAGAGCAACAGGTTTAGTCATGGAAGCTAAGGGGCTTGTTATGCCCCTTGGCTCTACGTGTTTAATAGAACGTACCATTGGTAAAACTGTTGAAGAAGTTGAAAGTGAAGTCGTTGGGTTCAACGGTAGCCAAATGTTGTTAATGCCTTTACAGGAAGTCGAGGGATTAACACCGGGTGCCCGTGTTTATGCACAGGCCACTCCGGGTGGTGAAAATGAAGGTCGCCAGTTGCCTCTTGGAGATGCGCTATTAGGGCGTGTTTTAGATGGCTCGGGTTATCCTTTAGATGGTTTACCACCACCAGATACCGATTATCGCGCACCACTAATTACACCGCCTATCAACCCGCTACAACGTACTCCAATTACCGATGTATTGGATGTGGGCGTGCGTGCAATCAACTCACTGTTAACTGTGGGTCGTGGTCAGCGTATGGGGCTTTTTGCAGGCTCTGGTGTAGGTAAGAGTGTGCTATTAGGCATGATGGCGCGTTTTACTCAGGCTGATGTGATTGTTGTTGGATTAATTGGTGAACGTGGACGTGAAGTTAAAGACTTTATCGAAAATATTCTCGGCACTGAAGGCTTAGCGCGCTCTGTGGTTGTAGCAGCACCTGCTGACGTATCACCACTTCTTCGTATGCAAGGTGCTTCTTATGCAACACGTATTGCCGAAGATTTTCGTGATCGTGGAAAACACGTATTACTGATTATGGATTCACTTACACGTTACAGCATGGCACAACGTGAAATTGCCCTTGCAGTAGGCGAACCTCCTGCAACCAAAGGCTATCCACCTTCTGTCTTTGCAAAATTACCGGCACTGGTTGAACGTGCGGGAAATGGCGTTGATGGTGGTGGCTCTATCACGGCTTTCTATACTGTTTTAACGGAAGGTGATGATCAGCAAGATCCAATTGCAGACTCTGCGCGTGCGATTTTAGATGGGCATATTGTGCTTTCTCGTTCTCTTGCAGAATCTGGGCACTACCCTGCTATCGATATCGAAGCGTCTATTAGCCGCGCAATGACGTCACTGATTGATAAAACACATTATCGTCGTGTGCAAGTGTTTAAACAGCTTCTATCGAGTTATCAACGTAACCGCGATTTAATTAACGTAGGTGCTTATGCTGCGGGCAGTGATCCTATGCTTGATAAAGCGATTGCACTTTATCCGTCCCTCGCGAAGTTCTTACAACAAGATATCCAAGAGCAATGCAGTTATCAAAGTGCATGTGAGCAACTTAATCAGCTGATCACAGTAAACTAATTCTGAACATAATCAGAGAAAGTAAAGAGGGTTCCAATGCGGGAGCAGTCACCTTTAGTGACACTGAGAGAACTGGCACAGACAGCGGCTGAACAAGCCGCTATTCAACTGGCTCAGGTCCGGCAGAGTCATCAACAAATGGAACAGCAACTCAATATGTTGATTGGGTATCAGGATGAATACCGTGTACGTCTAAATGAAACGTTAAATTTAGGGGGGATGTCGTCAGCATCGTGGCAAAACTACCAACAATTTCTCAAAACGCTCGAATTGACTATCGAACAACATAAACAACAACTTCAACATTGGCAGGCGCAACTTGATCTTGCAACTGAACAATGGAGAGAAAAACAGCAACGACTCAATGCATTTGAGACTTTGGAGCAACGCGCTGAAGATAGCCGTAAGCGACATCTTGATCGTATTGAACAGAAACAAATGGACGAGTACGCACAGCGTAGTACTTTACGGAGAACAACTTGATGGAGATAACGCTTCTGACCATGGATGTCGCTGCAGCCTCTCCGGGAACGACATCCGCTTCAAATAGTCAACCCGGTGATAATGCCCCGACATTTGCTCAGCTTTTGGGCTCTCAACCTCAAAATGCACAGAGTGATAAAAAGACAGCTAATATCACAAACCCTTCAACGAAAGAAAACAAAGCACATTCACACTCTGATGAAGACAAAACAAAAGAAGACGGTAGTCATCTTGCGTCTGTCACCACAGAACCCAATGTGATAGAAGAGTCATCTCTTGAGAAATCTCAATTGACTCTTACTTTGCCGGATAATGAACAATTTGCGGCTATTGTTGAAAATAAAACCCCTTCTTTATTAATGTCAGCAGAAGAGCTAGCCGCTGAACTTCCTGTTCAGTTAGCAGGACTACCTGGATTAAAGCGTCTTACCCTTCCCTCAGAACAACTGACTCAAACATTACAACAGCCTCAATCAGTTAAACAGGATGAAGGTTTAGCCTCATTAGCACGTACTATTTCAAAAGATAACGATATGTCGGAATTCAACCTTACCGACAAGCTTAATCTATCAAAATCAGATGAAAAGTCCTTGTTAACCCAGCTACGCCCAGAGACAGCGACATTAGCAACAGAAAGTACACGTGTCGGTGCTAATCAAACAGAAAAACCTTCTGCCAAAAAAGTAGATAGCATCGCAACACTTTTAACGCCAACAGCAGAAAAAGTGAATGCATTACTAAACGGCGATAAGCAAGTTACAAATGCAAAATTAGCGGACAATGTTGCTCAGCAAATGGTGGCAGGTAATCGTGTTGTAGAAACCGATCTTCACAACACCCTTTCTACCTCTTCTTCTTTGGCTTCACAAAGTATTACAGGTCATGCTCACTCATCAGCACAGCCACAAATGCAATTTTCACCGATGGCAACACAGGTATTAAATGCACAAGTAGGAACACAAGAGTGGCAACAGCAACTTAATCAACAAATTGTGATGGTTAGCCGTAATGGCTTACAAAAGGCAGAGCTACGTTTACACCCTGAAGAGTTAGGTTCATTGCATATCCGCATGAAAATAGAAGATGGGCAAGCGCAGTTACACCTTGCTTCACAAAACGGACAAGTTCGTTCTGTATTAGAAAATGCCATGCATCAATTGCGTCAAGCCCTCTCTGAAAATGGGATACAGCTCACGCAAAGTCAGGTGTCTAGCGACACTAATGACAGTTGGCAACAACAAAATATGTCAGATTCCTCTCAATTTAGTGGAGATGGTGCCGATAATCATCAAGGAAGCGAGGGTAATTCTCTGCAATTAGCCTCTGAAACGGCACTACAAAAGATAACCCTTACGCCTCAAGAATTAGCATCTGCTCGTGGTGGTGTTGATATTTTCGCCTAATACAAATGTATTGGGAGAACACACTATGTCAATAAACGTAAGAGTTAATGGTTTTTTCCCTATCTGTTTCTGCAATTAAAAAACAGAAATAGCGGGATAATTAAGGTTGATTTAGATGGATATGGAAGTCCACAACAGTGAACACGTATCCACTACAAAACAGGAATTTAACTGTCCATGTCTAATTACAGCAATGAACGTAAAAGCTATAGCTTAATTCTGATCATCGTTTTATTGGTGATCGCCATTATTGCAGCGGCATTCGGTGGATATAGTTGGTGGGCATTGAAGCATGCTAAATCAGGTTCAGCGGGCACAAGTCAGCAAAAAGTTATACCAGCACCCGTTTTTATGTCATTAGAACCCTTTACGGTAAATCTAATTGATGACGAAGAACACTTAGACAGAGTGCTCTACATAGGGATCACATTAAGATTGCATAATGAAGACACTCGTAAGCGTCTACATGATTATTTACCAGAGGTTCGTAGCCGCTTGTTATTACTGCTTTCTCGTCAACAGGCTAATAAGCTCGCGACAGACAATGGAAAACTCCAGCTAATGACGGATGTAAAAGAAACGCTGAGACCGACTCTCGTACCGGGAGAATCTGAACAGATCCTCTCCGATGTACTGTTTACCACGTTTATTCTGCGATAATCATTATGAGCGATAATATCCTTTCACAGGCAGAGATTGATGCTCTGCTGAATGATGACACATCAGGTGACGACGCCAAAAAAAGCGCGAACAGGGAACCTGCGATAGCGAAGGATCCGAATGAACCGGATATTCAGCCTTATGACCCCAACACGCAACGTCGTGTGGTTCGAGAACGTTTACAGTCGTTAGAAATTATTAACGAACGCTTTGCACGTCAATTCCGTATGGGGCTGTTTAACATGCTCCGTCGGAGTCCTGACATTACTGTTGGTGGCGTTAAAATTCACCCTTATCACGACTTTGCTCGTAACTTACCTGTACCAACGAACCTTAACCTGGTGCATTTAAAACCGTTACGAGGAACAGCATTATTTACCTTTGAACCCAATCTGGTTTATATCGCGGTAGATAACCTGTTTGGTGGTGATGGCCGTTTTCCAATCCCTGTGGAAGGACGTGAATTTACCAACACAGAGCAGCGGATCATCAACAAAATGTTGAAACTGGCACTTGATGCCTACCGTGATGCTTGGGATTCCATATTCAAAATTCAGGTGGAATATGTTCGTTCTGAAATGCAGGTGAAATTTACCAATATCACCTCATCACCGAATGACATTGTCGTTACGACACCTTTTCAGGTAGAAATTGGCTCAATGGTTGGGGAATTTAGTATTTGTATCCCATTTGCCATGATTGAGCCATTACGTGAACGACTGATCAATCCACCAATTGAAAATGTTCGTCAAGAAGATGGGGTTTGGTTAGATAGTTTAGTCAACCAAGTTCAGCATTCAGAGCTTGAACTGGTCGCAAACTTTACTGACATCCCACTGCGTTTATCAAAAGTGTTAACACTTAAAGAAGGGGATGTTATCCCGATTGATAAACCAGAAAGATTAATTGCACATGTTGATGGTGTGCCCGTATTAACAAGCCAATACGGTACAGTAAATGGGCAATATGCCCTTCGTGTTGAACACCTAATTAACCCTGTTTTAAACGCTCTGGATGAGGAACAAACCAATGAGTGATGCAAATCGCCCAACTGATAATTCACAATCGGCTGAGGATATGTGGGCTGATGCGATGGAACAGCAAACTGGGAAAAGCCAGGATAATAGTTCCGATCTATTTGAACATCTTTTACCTGAAGACGATGCACTGAATCATCTCTCTGACATCAATTTGATTATGGATATTCCAGTCAAATTAACAGTAGAGTTAGGCCGCACCAAAATGACCATTAAAAAATTACTGAGCCTGTCACAAGGTTCTGTCGTTTCACTGGATGGTTTAGCTGGTGAGCCTCTTGATATTCTTATTAATGGTTATTTAATCGCTCAAGGTGAAGTTGTGGTTGTTTCTGATAAATACGGTATTCGCATTACCGATATCATTACACCATCAGAACGTATGCGTCGTCTGAGCCGTTAATCTATGGAACAGCTTCCTTCCTTTTCCAGCCAAGGTGCGGTAAATACTACCGCACCCGCTACAATACAAACTGTTCAAACACCTACACAACCGTTGCCTGTAGGTCAAAGCCTTGCTCAAGTTAGCACGGCACTTGCGGGCATCATTGTTCTTATTATTGTTGCTATGTGGTTATTTCGCCGTTTTGGCTTTACCCGTGGTTCATTTAAAGGAACAACAGCACAATTGAGCGTCAAAGCAAGTTGTTCGTTAGGTGCGAAAGAACGAGTGGTGGTAGTTGAAATTGAACAGGAATGGCTTGTATTAGGGGTAACCGCATCACAGGTAAATCTGTTGCATAAATTACCCGTCCCTGATAAAGCCTCGCAGGAAGCCACCTCATCACCAACATCGCCATTGTTTACTCAAATATTACAAAAAACGCTAAAGCGAGATAAAGGCAACTCATAATGCATCAGTGTGTCACTTTTTTTAACGCATTAAAGCGTTGGCGTCTCTTCGCTAGTGTGCTGGTTTTAATCTTGTTACCTAGCAGTGCGTTTGCCCAATTTCCGGGTGTTATTACACAGCCTTTACCGGGTGGTGGCCAAAGTTGGTCATTGCCAGTTCAAACATTAATCTTCATTACAGCTTTAGGTTTTATTCCTGCTGTTTTGCTGATGATGACCAGTTTTACCCGCATTATTATTGTCCTTGGATTATTACGTAATGCTTTAGGTACACCTTCTGCACCACCAAACCAAGTCGTTCTTGGCTTGGCATTATTTATGACCTTTTTCATTATGGCACCCGTTTTTGATAAAATTTATCAAGATGCCTATATGCCATTTACTGAAGATCAGATTACCTTTGAGCAAGCCTTAGAGAATGGCTCTAAACCTTTGCGCCAGTTTATGATGCAACAAACTCGTGAAACTGACTTAGCTCTGTTTGCTCGCCTTGCCGACGCACCTGCATTTGAAACTCGCGAAAGTGTACCGATGCGTATTTTGGTTCCCGCTTATATTACGAGTGAGCTAAAAACCGCCTTTCAAATCGGTTTTATGATTTTTATTCCTTTTCTTATTATCGACTTAGTTGTTGCCAGTGTGTTGATGGCGCTAGGTATGATGATGGTGCCACCTGCCACAGTTTCATTGCCATTTAAACTTATGCTTTTTGTTTTAGTCGATGGTTGGCAATTAATATTAGGCTCGCTTGCACAAAGCTTTTTCAATTAGCGCAGAGGTAACCCCATGACACCAGAATCCGTCTTAGCACTAGGTACTGAAGCGATGAAAATCGCTTTATCACTAGCAGGCCCTCTTTTATTGTCCGCTCTGGTGACGGGTCTTGTGATCAGTATGCTCCAAGCTGCAACACAGATAAACGAAATGACATTATCGTTTATCCCAAAAATTCTTGCTGTATTAGCGGCGATTTTAGTTGCTGGTCCTTGGATGTTAAGTCTACTTGTCGATTATATGCATAACTTATTTACTAGCATTCCTGGGATGATTGGTTAATAGCAATGATAACCCTGACCAGTGAAATGCTTAACGGCTACATTAGTGATTTTTTCTGGCCATTTGTGCGTATACTCGCCCTTTTTAGCACTGCACCGTTATTTAGTGAAAAACAAACACCTAAAAAATTTCGCATTGCACTCGCCTTTTTGATTACTGCATTAGTTGCACCGGGCTTACCACAAAGTAATGTGCCTTTATTCTCGCTTATTGCTTTTTGGGTGCTGTTGCAACAAATTTTGATTGGCACAATTCTAGGGTTATCGATGCAGTTGGCGTTCGCGTCTGTTCGTCATGCCGGCGAAGTGATTGGTTTACAGATGGGGCTTTCATTCGCCACCTTCGTCGATCCATCAGGTGGCCCTAATATGCCTATTCTGGCACGTATTTTTAATATGCTAACAATGCTGTTATTTATGGTCTTTGATGGTCATTTATGGCTATTGTCTATATTAGTTGATACGTTCTATGTTGTTCCTATTGGAAATCAGACTTTTAACTCTTTAGGTATTCTTACCTTAGTTCAAAGTGGTGGCACAATCTTTATTAACGGTATGATGCTAGCCATGCCATTAATCACCCTACTTTTAGTACTTAACCTTTCATTAGGTATTCTAAACCGTATGACACCACAGCTTTCTGTCTTTGTGGTTGGTTTCCCTCTTACGCTGACTATCGGTATGTTAGCATTATCTATGATTATGCCTGCATTACCTGTATTTACAGAGCGCGTCTTTAGCGATACGTTTAATCGCATCACTTTAATATTACAACAGCTGGTTTCTTGAGATTTAAATCGACTGATTTTTAATCGCAGTCCTCGAATTAAAATTTATCGGTTTTTTTGTAGCTAATATTGTTTGTTTATTCTACAATCAATGTATATCAATTGCTATACAAGGAGGCGTGATATGAAAGCTGATGTACAACTCAATATTCGCGCTAAAGAATCACAACGCGCACTTATTGATACTGCTGCTGAAATTCTCCATAAATCTCGTACTGACTTTATTCTTGAGACAGCATGCCAAGCTGCTGAAGACGTCATTTTAGACCGTAGAACCTTTAATTTAAATGATGCTCAATATGCGGAATTTATAGAAATTATTGATGCGCCGGTTGATATTGACCCTGCTCTTGAAAAGTTATTAATGAGAAAACCATTATGGGAAAAGTAACAGCACCTGAGCCGTTATCAAACTCACATGAAGTGGCTGATTTTTATAGTAGTGAAAATGTATTAGATAACTGGATAAAACAAAGAGGTTTAAAAAACCAATTTTTAGGTGCATCCCGTACATTTGTGGTCTGTGAAAAAAATAAAAAACGTGTTGTTGGGTACTATTCTTTAGCAACAGGTAGTGTTAACCATACTGAAGCAATGAGTCATATTCGTCGCAATATGCCAGACCCAATACCCGTGATCATTTTAGCTAGACTTGCTGTTGATAAAACTTTTCATGGAAAAGGTCTTGGTGCCGATTTGTTAAGAGATGCAGTTTTGCGTTGTCATCATGTAGCTGAAAACATTGGTGTTAGAGCGATTATGGTTCATGCTTTAACTGAAAACGCAAAACATTTCTACCTTCATCATGGTTTCAAAGCTTCTTCGACTCAAGACAAAATCTTATTCTTAGCACTAAAAAAGAAAATATAGTTTATTGCTTTTAATAAATAAAAAAATCCCCTGATAAATAAATACCAGGGGTGATATCAAAATATCTTAAAACGATACTAAATAATTAGCGATACATTTTGAACATCGACATATCTTTCATGTCGTTAAAGACCTTATAAGAAGCCTGTAATACAGACTCTTCTTGGTAATAATCTGAAATCGCTTGTGTCCAATCTAAGTCACGCAGTTCACTTAAACGCTTTGCATTTCTTAAAGAAGTATCCGCACCTAAATCATCTAAGTTATCAAGCTCTTGAAGTTGTAAACCTAATTTAGCTTCTACACTTGAAATATTATTTAACGTTGCACGGTTAACGCGGTTTGCAGCATCAATTTTTTCTAATGCTGCATCGCGATCAGCTTGTGGTTTACCTGTTAAAGGTTCACGTAATGCAGTAATAGCACCATCTAATGCTTCAAAAATATCTGGTGCTGTTCCTTTACTTCCTGAAGATTGTAATGTTTCAATCCCAGTGAAGTTAGTGACCATTTCAATATTGCTATCTACTTTTTGGGTAATTTGTTTATCACCACCTTGGTAGGTGATTTTGCCTGTTGCATCAGCCACAAAAGGCGGTTTATCTGATTGGAAACCGGCAAAAATATAGCGACCCACACCATCTTTTGTATTACCAATCCCCACTAGCTGATCTTTTAAACCTTGTAATTGATCAGCAAGAGATGAGCGGTCTTCATCGCTTAATGTTGCATCATTACCCGCAGCAACCAGCGTTTCTTGAATTTTAGTTGTAATATTAACCATTTGACTGGCTAAACTCATTTGCAAAGACATACTGTTTTTTGCAAACCCACGCGCTGTTGCATATTGCTGGTTACGTGATTCAGATTGCTTAACCATAACGGCTTGAGAAGCCGCCATTGGATCATCTGATGGTTTTTCAACACGACGACCACTGGAGATTTTATTTCCTTCAGTCATCCATTTGCTTTGCGAACTGGTGATATTATCCATTCGCTGGGAAAATATTTGATTTGAACTTAAGCGCACAATTTATTCCTTAATTCATGAGGCTTATAAAACCTGCATAATCGCATCAAACATGGTATTTGCTGTTTGAATAACTTTAGCATTTGCCATGTAATATTCTTGGATACGATACATTTCACCGTATTCTTCATCCAAGTTCACACCAGAAACAGATTGTTGCTGAGACTGAATACTTTTGGTGATTGAGGTCTGTGCATCAAAATCAACTTGTGCTGTATTGACTTTATTACCCACCATACTGATCAATGAGCCATACCCACCAGCAATTGTTGTTTTACCATCAATAATTTTTTCATCAGGTAACTCAAACAGTTTTTTCATGTTTTCGTTATCACTTGGGCCAGTATCTTTAGAGCCTGCTGCCGCAATCTTACTTGGATCGGTAATTGCAACACCCATACCAGCAATCACATTACCTACAGATTGAACAACAATGGAATCACCTTCTTGTGCTGTACCATTGACCTTGATGCTCATGCCTTCGAATTTCAATTCACCGGTTGTAGCATCAGGAGTTGCTTCAAATTTACGGTTGCCCGGTTCTACCGTGACGTTCCATTTGCCACTTTCATACTTAACTGTATATTCGGCTGCTTTAACTTGTTTCGTATCTGCATATTCAACAGTAAAATTAGCATCACCTTTATTTTTACCGTTAGGCATGACATGAGCACCACCAAGGTCGAAGAATTTCTCACCTTTGTCGCCATTTAAATCAAAACCTTGCTCGTGTTGTTTATTAAATTGATCACCCAACACTAATGCTAATTGATTTAATTGGTTACGGCTTGGATCTAATACTTCTTCACGGCTACGATATGCACCACCAAGTTCACCGCCTTTAATCCGTTTTGCATCCACTTCACGAACTTCATCAATACCATTGCTATAACCAATAACAAGGCGTTCACTGTTTTTGTTTGATGGAATAGCGGACACTTCATAAGCGCGTGTACCAGAAACTAACGGTAAACCATTAGCAAATGTCACGTTAACAAAACCACCGTCTTGTTGTGTAACTTGAACATCCACTAATGTATTCAATTCTTGAACTAAACGATCACGTTGGTCTAATAAGTCATTCGGATCAGCGCCATTAAAGCCTTTAGAACGACTAATTTCGTTATTTAATTTGGCAATCTGCTTTGTATATTCATTGATATTTTTAGAGGTATTCGTCACCTGACTATTGATATCTTTTTCCAGATCACGCAATGATTGGTCTGCTTTTGCAAACATATTAACCATGGCTTCTGCTTTACCAATAACTGTCGTACGTGCAGGATTATCTTCTGCATTATTGGTTACGTTTGGTAAGCTAGTAAAGAATTCGTCAATTGCACTCGAAACATCATTCCCTTTATCTGCTAACAAATCATTAATTTGTGAGATGTTTTTAGTATAGCTATTTAGGGCGCTTTGCTTAGTCACGGCACGATTCAATTGACCAGCCAGGAATTCATTGTACTCACGATGAATACGACTGACGTTTACGCCATTACCGATATAGCCATTACCGGTCATCGTACCCCCGTTTTCATTAAATACTGTCATTTGACGGTTATACCAACTAACTTTCTGATTAGCGATGTTATTACTGATAGTGCTCATCGCAGCTTGTGCCGCATTAAGTCCGCTCATCGCTGTATTAATTAAACTATTGGACATTTGTCTATCCTTTTACGTTTAGTCATCTCCCGTATGTACGGAGCATAACTGGGCAATTGATATGAATGCTCTGGTCTTTATTATCGGTTCTTCCCCTCTAAACTTGAGGGGAAAATGATTAAAATAGGTCGCTTAAATCGTGAGTATAAGTTTTAGCAACTTGCTCACCACTTCCTTTTAATTGACCAATAATTGAAACCAGTTTTTTCGCATAACCCGGATCGGTGGCATAACCCGCTTCTTGAATACGGTAAGCCGCTTGTTCAGGGGTTTGAGCTTGAGGTACTTTGGCGTAACGAGGGCTTTCAGTGATAAGTCTGAGGTAATCTTGAATAGCTTCAACATAGGAGCCATAAACACGGAAATTATCACGCATTTTAATCGAGTTACCATCAATCACTTCCGTTGTCATGATATTCGTGACAGGCCCTTTCCAGCTACTTCCTGCTTTGATACCAAACAGGTTATAACTTGGTTTGCCGTCACCGGTTAGAATTTCACGCTTACCCCAACCGGATTCAAGCGCAGCTTGAGCAACAACTAAAAGATGGTGTACACCTGTACCTTCTGTGGCTTGTTTCGCAGGCCCTAACAGTTTTGATGCAAAAGAAGCACTACTTTCAGATAAGCCCTTAAGCTTACCAATCGTGCTTTCAACGACATTTTGATAAGGCTGCATAGCACGATAAATTTGCCCCAAGGCTTGTGTTGGCATGGATTGAAAAATATCACTACCATCTAATGGCATCGGTGTTTTACCCGCCATTTCGCTAGGCTCCATCGTGACTTTGGCAGAAAGTTGTTTTTCTATCATGTCAGCAAAGCCCAAGCCTTTTTGTGATAAGTCTTGAGCGATTTGTTGATCATAAAGAGAGGTGTACATCTTGGTACTTTCTGAGTTGAACATGCTTTCTTGAGGAATAGCATCACGCATGCTTTTTAACATCATTTGAACGAAAACACCTTCAAGTTGCTGCGCCACTTGGCGCAGCCCTTGCTGATCAGCATTTTGTCCAACCTGATATTTAAGTTTATTCAATGCATTACTATCATATGCTGGCGCTGACATCGCTGGCATTGAAGAAAGCAGAGATAAATCTTTCATCAGATAATCTCCAATCTCGCACGTAAGCAACCCGCGCTTTCCATTGCTTGCAAAATTGACATTAAATCTGTTGGTGTTGCACCAAGTGCATTTAATGTGCGGATCACTTCGTTTAAGCTTGCGCTTGCATTCACTTTCTGTAATGAGCCACCTTGTTCACTCATATTCACACTGGTATTACGCGTTACAACAGTGCTACCGCCCGCGAACGGAGTATTAGGTTGGCTTACATTCACTTGGCTATCAACCGTAACGGAAAGATTACCTTGAGCAATCGCACAGCTTCCTAATGTCACATCACGATTCATCACAACAGAACCCGTTCTTGCATTGATGATCACTTTTGCATCTGCAACAACACGTTTAATTTCAAGATTCTGTACTTCAGCCAAGAAACGTACTTGTTCACTTTTACCAATAGGAACACGTAATTGAACTGTACGTGCATCTAAAGGAATAGCAGTACCCACACCCCGTAATTTATTAACAGTGTCAGAGATGTGTTGTGCCAACGTGAAGTTTTCTTCATTCAGTTGTAAGTTCAGCAGACCTGTTTGACCAAATTGCGAAGGCAGTTCACGTTCAATGATAGCGCCGCTGCTAATGCGTCCACCCGCTAACTGGTTAACTTTAACGCTACTACCACCTGCAGATGCACCTGCTCCTCCGACAATAATATTACCTTGTGCTAAAGCATAAACCTGATTATCAACACCTTTTAGCGGTGTCATCAGCAACGTACCACCACGTAAGCTTTTTGCATTACCTAAGGATGAAACAACAACATCGATGGATTGCCCTGTACGACCAAAAGGCGGTAATTTTGCAGTTACCATTACCGCAGCAACGTTTTTCAATTGCATATTGGTGCCGGGTGGTACTGTGATCCCCAATTGTGAGAGCATGTTATTCAGACTTTGCGTGGTAAACGGGGTTTGCATTGTTTGGTCACCCGTTCCATCTAATCCCACAACCAAACCATAACCAATCAGCGCATTTTCTCTTACCCCTTCAACAGAGGTGAGATCTCTGATCCGTTCGGCATGAGCGGAAAAACCGACACATGTCATCACGATAAAGAAAAGGCTCATCGCTATTTTTTTCATCTGGACCCTACTCATTAAAAAGGTGATACATTTAAGAAGAAGCGTTGTAGCCATCCCATAGACTGTGCCTCATTGATATAACCGTCTCCGATATATTCAATACGCGCATCAGCAACTTGGGTTGAATTTACGGTATTAGTACCACTGATAGTTCTTGGGTTCACAACACCTGAGAAACGGATAAATTCAGTACCTTGATTGATAGCAATTTGCTTTTCGCCAATAACATGCAGGTTTCCATTGGCAAGAAGCTGATCGACGGTAACTGTAATGGTGCCTTTAAAGGTATTGTTTGCATTTGCGCCACCTTTACCGCCAAAGTCACTATTTCCTTCCATACTCATATCTGTACGTTTATTACCAAACACCCCTTCCAAGAATCCTGGCGTAATCGCAGCAAGGAATCCCGCTTTACCATTACGGCTGGCATTTGCAGATGAGTTTTTGCTTGCACTGACATTCTCTTGCAATGTAATAGTCAGCGTATCGCCTATATTTCGAGGACGTCTATCTTCAAATAAAGGTTGATAGCCAAAATAAACAGGCTGAGTTGCCTGAAAAATAGAGCCATTGGGTGCCGGTGCAGTCGGTGCCGTTGGAACCGCCGTTGTGTTGCCTTCCACTAACGGTTTTTTGGGTATATATGCGCATCCCGACAGTGTCAGTACCAACAGGGCGGTACCTAAACGTTGATGACGACGCCATCTGACACTAAGCTTTCTTGCCCCAGAATTGTCAGTAATGACCTTTGTATCCATCTTCGATACTCTTTTAGTAATACGCCTGACAGGAAACCCTGTCAGGCTAATGAACAAACGAAATTAGAGTTGCGTTAGTTTCTGTAGCATCTGATCAGATGTTGAAATCGCTTTACTGTTAATTTCATAAGCACGTTGAGTCTGGATCATATTGACCAGCTCTTCAGCTACGTTAACGTTAGAGGTTTCAACATATCCCTGATACAACAAGCCTGCGCCGTTGATACCTGGGGCATTTTCAGTAGGTGCACCAGAACTTGCGGTTTCTAAGTACAAGTTTTCACCGACACTTTCTAATCCGCTGTCATTAATAAAGGTAGTTAGTGTCAATTGGCCCACTTGTTGTGGCGCAGGGGAGCCTTCAATCTCAACACTGACTGTACCATCACGACCAATCATGACCTTTTTCGCAGTTTCAGGAAGAATAATTGCGGGCACAACTTGGAAACCACTGGTGGTGACTAATTGCCCATTTTGATCCATTTGAAAAGAGCCATCACGGGTATAAGCGTCTGTACCATCAGGTAACTGGACATGGAAAAAACCCTGTCCTTTAATAGCAACATCACGAGTACCATTAGTTTGAGCCAAATTACCTTGACTATGTAAACGCTCAGTCGCAACCGGACGAACACCCGTACCAATTTGTAAGCCTGAAGGTGCATTTGTCTGTTCAGACGTCATCGCACCAGGCTGGCGAATGGTTTGATACAGTAAATCTTCGAAAACCGCACGTTGGCGTTTAAAACCATTGGTGCTGACGTTTGCGAGGTTGTTGGAAATCACATCCATGTTTGTCTGTTGTGCATCCAACCCAGTTTTAGCAATCCATAAAGAACGGATCATGGTTTTCCCCTTACACTATTTAACTCAGTGATAGCAATTGGTTAGCTCGTTGCGCATTATCGTCAGCGCTATGAATAACCTTCATTTGCATTTCGAAACGTCTTGCGTTTGCTATCATATCGACCATAGCTTCTGCTGGATTAACATTACTGCCTTCTAACACACCAGCTAACACCTTGACGCTATCATCCGCAGGTAATTGCTCACCCGCACGCACTGTTCCTTGCTGAGATAAATGGAATAAACCATCATCGCCACGAACTAAATCGTTTTGCTCTGGTTTTACCATTTTCAGACGACCAATTTGACCCAGCATTTTTGGTGGATCAGTAGGCACATGCGCAGTCACAATACCGTTATTGGCAATACTGACATTTGCTTGAGCAGGTACTTCAATTGCACCGTTATCGCCCATTAACAAACGACCTTGTACCATCAACATACCGTCAGCGTTACGTTGGATATTCCCGTTTCGGGTATAGGCTTCAGTACCATCTTCAAGTTGAACCGCTAAATAGCCGTTATCACTTAAAGCAACGTCCATTGATCGGCCGGTATAGTTCATCGTTCCTTGACTCTGATCGCTACCTGGCGTTGATGCTACCGTTAATGTACGAGTCGGTAAGGTATCGCCATTGACAGGTACGGCTCGCATTGCACTAAGCTGCGCTTTGAATCCCGGCGTTGATGCGTTTGCTAAGTTGTTCGCCACGACAGCTTGATTTTCCATCGAATGTCTGGCGCCGCCCATCGCGGTATAAATCACATGATCCATAACAGATTATTTCCGACGTTATTAGCGCAAGCTAACCAGAGTCTGCAGGATCTGATCCTGAGTCTTGATGGTTTGTGCGTTTGATTGATAGTTACGTTGAGCAACGATCATGTTAACTAACTCTTGGCTCATATCCACGTTAGACGCTTCTAATGCGTTATTGGTTAATTTGCCGAAAACACCAGAGCCTGCAACACCGACGATTGGTGAACCTGAACCGTTAGTTTCAGACCACATGTTGTCGCCTTGTGAGCTTAAGCCACCTGCGTTTGCAAAGTTAGCTAATGCGATTTGACCAACAACTTGGCTTTGTTGGTTTGAGTAAGTCGCCATGATTGAACCATCTTGCTCAATACGGAAGTTGGTGAATTCCCCCGCTTGGTAACCGTTTTGAGCTAATTTAGATACGCTGGATTCAGAGACTTTTTGCTGAGTGCTACCAGTGAAATCCAATTCGATAGTACCCGCAGCAGAGCCATTCAAAGAGGCAATATTCATATCGGTCTTTGTATAACTATCTAGCACCCCTGCATTGGTATATTTTAAAGTGCCTAAATCTTGATGAGGTGTTGGCGCACCACCTGCTGTTTTAGTTGACGTATCTTGCCCATAAACTTTCCATTCATTGTCATTAGTTTTTACAAAGAATAAGTTCAGGTTATGTTCATTACCTAGGCTATCGTAAGTGGTAACGTTAGTACTGAAGTTATAAGTATCACCATCTTTAGAATCAAATGGCGTTTTAGCAGGTTTCTCTTCACCTGAATTCAGGTTAACCGCCATATTGATTTTGTCTGTTGCACTGGCATTCATCATATCGGTAGGAATAACGATAGGTGTTGGTGTCGCCCCTTTTTGAACAACATTTTTACCATCAACAACTTGTACTGGGTAACCTGTTACACGCATACCTTGCATATTGGTCAGGAAACCGTCTTTATTTTTACCAAATTCACCGTTACGTGAATAGAAAACACCGCCGTTTTGGTCTTCAATGCGGAAAAAACCACCGCCAGAAATCGCCACGTCTGTTGGACGGTTAGTGGTTGTGATACTACCATCTTTAAAGTTTTGGCTAATACCCGCAACTTTAACACCCAGACCTGCACCTGAACCGGCGAAAACGTCAGCAAAAGAAACGTTTGCACCTTTAAAACCGTAGGTTGCGGAGTTAGAAATATTGTTACCGATAGTATCTAAGTTAGCGGCTGCTGCGTTTAAACCACTTACTGCTTGTGAAAAGGACATGCGCCCTCCAAGTTGAATATGTGTTAGTTAAAGAACCTGACGAATTTCATCCAATGAAACGGTATTACCTAAGCCAACATCAAGGCGGGCACCACCATCGACCATGGACACACTATTCACCAGCGCATAATTCAGTGTCTTAACAGGGACCTGAGCATCATTAAGCGTGGCGTTAACGGTAAATTTATAACTTCCCGGTGGAACAGGATTGTCATCTTCATCAGTACAATCCCAAGAGAAGTTATAAACATCCGGTAGCATCTTTTTGTCCATATTGATTGTACGAACGGTCACACCACTCGCATTAGTGATGTTTATCGTAAGAGAATCGGTTGGACTGAGTAATTCAAAACCAAAAGGTGTTGAAAAAAGGTGTTCACTGTCAGGCGTATTTTGGTCCGTACCATCTGCTTTATACGTTCCCATTTGCTGACGTGTTTTTTCATTTTGAGTGTCAGGTGTTGGAATGGTCTCATCCCCATCACCGGGTTTTTCAGTCTCACCTTTACCGTCGGTTGGCTGAAAGACAACAATTTTATTCCCAGAGACCATAACACCTCGTCCCACCAGTGAAGAGGCTTTTAACGCCTGGCTTTGGTCAATCTGCCCAACAATGTTATTCACTGTTTTATTCAGTGTTTCAATGCCTTCAACGGTTGAAATCTGAGCTAATTGGGAAGTTAACTCATTATTTTGCATTGGGTTTGTTGGATCTTGATTTTTCATCTGGGTGATGAGAAGTGTCAGGAAATTCCCTTTAATATCATCACTACCACTTTTTTTCGTATGGTATGAAGAAGGAGCATCCCCGATAATGGTATTATCATAAGGTTCAATCATTGAGGAGGAAATACCCACAATTTATTCTCCCTATTGACCTATCATCAGTGTTTTTTGCATCAGTGATTTTGCCGTGTTCATGACTTCAACGTTAGCTTGGTAGCTTCTTGATGCAGAGATGGTGTTAATCATTTCACCCACAACATCAACATTTGGCATACGTACATACCCTTTTTCATCGGCAAAGGGATGCCCCGGCTGATATTCCATACGAAATGGCGCAGGATCATCCACCACTTCAGTGACACGAACACCACCAATTTCTTGACCAGCAGGTGCGTTTACCTGAAAAACAACCTGTTTTGCACGATAAGGGTCGCCATCTGGACCCGCAACACTGTCAGCGTTTGCCATATTGCTGGCACTCACATTTAAACGCTGTGATTGCGCTGAAAGTGCTGAACTTGAAATATCGAAAATACTAAATAAAGACATGCTCTTTACCCTACTGTTGCAATACAGCCATCATGCTTTTAACTTGCGAGTTAATAAATGTCACATCAGCCTGATACTTAAGGCTATTGTCAGCAAAATTACTACGTTCCATGTCCATATCCACGGTATTACCATCCATCGCAGTTTGATGAGGCACGCGATAGAGTAAGTCCGCTTCTAAGCGATAACCGGGTTTGATCGGGATATGGCGTTCAGATGTCATAGCCAATTGCATGCCATGAGTACCTGAGCGTCCATTTTCAATGGTTTTTTTCAATTCAGAAGCAAAGTCAATATCACGAGCCTGAAACCCTGGGGTATCTGCGTTAGCGATATTCGCAGCGAGAATTTCTTGGCGTTTATTGCGTATTGATAGCGCTTCTTGTTGAAAATGAAACGTATTTTCTAATTTATCGAGCATCTTCTATCCTTGGTGGCTAAGCCACTTACCTCAGCTGATAAAACAATTTCAGTTGACAGAATAAACGCTCAAAAAAAAGATGATTGGAGGAATAGGCGTAAATTGGATTGCTATTTATGCGTTTAAGGCGTGCAAAGTCGATGTACACTGTTATTGCTAAATAATGGCAAACGCACAATTAGCATCAACTCTGTAAGGTGATACAAATTATGTTAGTTAGAACTCTTATCGGTCTATTTTCTTTTTTCTTTATGGTGAATGTAAGTGTCGCGAAATCACTCCCTGAAGAACTACAAGATTTCTTTGTCGCACTTCATCAACAAGGCGATAAAGTGACTGTGACAGTTTTAACACCAGAAGATAAATGGCCTGTCTGCCAAACACAAGAGATCCAACGTCATGCTGGTGCCCGTAATTGGGGACGTCTTTCAATCCCAATTCAGTGTGATAAACAACGTCGTTTTATTCAAATTGATGTTAGCGTTAATGGTAAATATTTAATCGCGAAAAAAGACATTAATCGTGATGACATTATTGAAACTTCTGCCGTTAGCATGGCAACGGGTGAATTAGAAAAATTACCTTATGATGTATTACGTGATCCGGCATTAATTAAAAATGCGATCGCAATGCGACAAATATCCGCAGGAAAACCTTTAACTTCCACAATGGTTCGTCGCCCTTGGGCTATTTTGGCAGGACAAACAGTCACTGTATTTGCGCAAGGCCCTCACTTTCAGATCCGTTATGAAGGTAAAGCCGTAAACAATGCTGTCGCCAATGAAACTATTCGAGTAAGAGTTAAATCAGGCCAAATCGTCACCGGTGAAGCACTGGAAAACGGCTCTGTACGTATCCCGCTTTAAGCTGATAAGCAGAATAAGCCTATATTGAATTGCTTGTTACCCGTTTCAGTTATGGCAAGCCGAGGTAAACTCTCTTGCGCTACATTTTTCACTCTAAATAATTAAAGCTGTAGTTAGACAATAATTTAAAACATCGCATATAGATACTCTAAATAATTCAAGTTGTAGCTAGGCGACAAATGAACGAATCGCTAGGAGCATACATAAGTATGTGACTAGTGCGAGTGAGTGTAGCCAACAACACTACAGCTTGAAGTATGACGAGTAGTGTGACTAGTGTGAGTGAATGCGGTCAACACCGCTACGGCTTGAAGTATGACGAGTATGAAGACTAAGATTAAAGTTTTTGATTCTATAGCCGATATAAAGAAACAAGATGATAGGCGAAAACACATAGGTTGTTTTACAATGGCTTCATCTGACTATTAATTGATGCCTAACAAAGGATTTCCCTATGAGTATTGAACGCGCGAATCCACTGCTTCCGATTAACGCAATTGCACAACGTAACCCAGGTGAAGTCACTCAAGGCTCACGTAAATCGGGAACGACTGAACAAAAAACTGCAACAGGCGATACTTCTGTAAAGCTAAGTGAAGCTCAGAAAAAACTTGTTCAACCTGGAAATAAAGACATTGACGTTGAGAAAGTTGCTCGCTTAAAAGAAGCAATTGCCAACGGAACATTAACCATGGACAGCGGTAAAATTGCGGACGCTCTTTTCCGTGAAGCTGCTGAAAGCATAACTCAATAATATTTTAATGATTATGATGGAAGAACTCCGCCAGACTTTAGATCTTCAATTATCGCAGCTTAATACCATTGCGGGTATTTTACGTGCTGAACAACAGTTATTATGCGCAGGTAATATTGATATCAATGCCCTGCACGAAGTAACTGAACAGAAGAATTTTGTCTTGTCGGCTTTAGGTCATACAGACCAACAGCGTCATACGCTAAGCCTACAAGCCGGTGTAGAAAAACCTTATACAGGGTTGCCGTTCTTATCTGATTTATGGACACAGATAATAGACATTACGGCGGAGTTAAAATATCTGAATCAACATAACGGATTACTGCTCGATCAACATATCGCTCGTAATAGTGATGCTATCCGTTTTTTGCAGAAGAACCACAGCCCAACCCTTTATGGTTCTGATGGGCAAGCACAGCGATCAACACTAGCTGGGCGTAAAATTCAAGTTTAGGTTTTCTCGATAATTATCAGAATTCACACGATACGCCATCAATATTGATGGCGTTTTGCATTGCGGATAAAACACCTCTGACTTTAAAGCCGCCAATCGATCACACAGTGCTGTTATTTATCTCATCTTCTTGTGGCACATCTCTTATTTAAACCTTGATTACCGCACATTAAAATAGATATCACTAAGCTATCTATTTCTTGATGCACTGACTTCTCTCTTTGTTGTGAGTAAAAAGCTAATGCAACTCCGACTCTCTACCCCATCACATCTTTCTGTTTTATAAATATAAAAAAGGCCACCTAATAAAGTGGCCTTGGATTTAATAACAGTTTATCAGTGATGAATGATTAATGAGGTTGTCCACCAATCATCGACGTCATACGAATGCGACGACCTTCACTAACTTCCATATTCGACAATACGGCTAATTGTGGCAGGCTACGACGCAAGAAACGTGACAGTAATGAACGTAATGTATGATTCACTAACAATACTGGAGCACCTCCAGACATCTCTTGGTGACGTACTGCATCTGCTGCTTGTTGTTCAATATTCTCAGCCAGCCCCGGCTCTAAACCACCGCCACTTTGCATTGCTTGAACAAGAATACGCTCTAAACTTGCATCTAAACCAATGACTTGAATTTCATCTTGATCGCCAAACCAGTGTTGTGTGATCGCACGGCGAAGTGCAACACGAACAACGGCTGTTAATTCAGCTGGATCTTTCTGCTCTGGCGCGTGCTCTGCTAAAGCTTCTAATATAGTTCTCATATCACGAATAGGCACTTGTTCAGACAACAAGTTTTGCAATACTTTGTGCAACACAGTAAGCGAAAGCATATCTGGGATCATATTTTCTGTCATTTTAGGGAGCTCTTTACTCACCCGATCAAACAACATTTGTGCTTCTTGACGACCAAATAATTCTGATGCGTATTTCGCTAATACATGGTTAAAGTGCGTTGCAATAACAGTACTTGCAGCCACAACGGTATAGCCTTGAACCTGCGCTTGCTCTCTTAAGCTGTCATCAATCCAAACTGCGGGTAAACCAAATGCAGGCTCTTGAGTAATATCGCCCTCTAAAGAGCCAACCGCATTACCCGGATTGATTGCTAACCAACGACCTGGATGCGCTTCACCGTGACCAATTTCAACCCCTTTCATGAGAATGCGATAAGAAGAAGGTCTTAATTCCATATTGTCTCGAATATGAACAACTGGAGGAAGATATCCCGTTTCCTGAGCAAACTTTTTACGAATACCACTAATTCGGCCTAATAACTCACCATTTTGGCGGTTATCTACCATTGGAATTAAGCGATACCCGACTTCCATAGCTAATGGATCTTCAAGTTGTACATCTTCCCATGAAGCTTCAACAACACGGTTTTGTTTTTCAACTTCTTCCATCTCTTTTTGTTGTTGCACTTCAGGATTGGCGTTGCGGCGTAAGATATACCAACCTAATCCACCTAATGCTGCGGTGAAGAAAAGAAAAACAAAGTTAGGCATTCCCGGCACTAAACCTAACAGACCAAGTACACCTGCGGTTAACAGTAGAACACGAGGATTGTCAAACAGTTGGGTAACCATCTGTTGCCCAACGTCTTCGTCTGTTGCAACACGAGTAACGATAACACCCGCTGCTGTTGAGATAATCAATGCAGGAATTTGCGCAACCAGACCATCACCAATGGTTAAAAGGGTATAAGTTGTTGCTGCATCGTTTAATGCCATTCCGTGTTGAGCGACACCAACGATAAGACCACCCACCACGTTAATCACCAGGATCATTAAGCCAGCAATGGCATCACCACGAACGAACTTACTCGCACCATCCATTGAACCGTAAAAGTCGGATTCCAATGAAACTTCTTTACGGCGTTTTTTAGCTTCGTCTTCGTTGATAATACCTGCATTCAGGTCAGCATCGATTGCCATCTGTTTACCCGGCATTCCATCTAACACGAAACGCGCACCTACTTCAGCAATACGTCCCGCACCCTTGGTGATAACCATAAAGTTAATCAAAATAAGGATGATAAAGACCACAATACCGATAGCAAAGTTACCGCCAACAAGGAAATGGCCAAAGGCCTCAACAACGCGCCCTGCCGCTTCTGGCCCTGTGTGTCCTTCCATTAAGATGATACGTGTTGAAGCAACGTTTAATGATAAACGTAACAACGTGGTAAACAGCAAAATAGTAGGGAAAGCCGCAAAGTCCAAAGTACGTCGAGTGAACATTGCAACCAACAGCACCATGATGGAGAGTGCGATATTAAAGGTAAATAATAAATCCAATAGAAAAGGTGGCAATGGCAATACCATCATTGACAGTATCAACAAGATAAGCACTGGCCCTGCCAGTATCTGCCACTGAGAACTTTTCCAATTTCCCGGCAAGCGGAGTAATGAGGCCAAATTAGCCATGACGATTATCTTCTCCAGCAAAGTCCAGTGCGGGAGGCACTGGCAAGTTCATAGGTTGTTTAGGTTTTAAACCACCTTCGGTTTTCCATCGTTTCAGTTGATAAACCCATGCAAGTACCTCTGCAACCGCAGCATAGAGGGTTGAAGGTATTGCATGGCCTATTTCACTGTGACGATATAACGCCCTAGCAAGCGGTGGCGCTTCTAGAAGCGGAATTCGATTTTCTGCACCAATCTCTTTAATTTTTAACGCAATAGCCCCTGCACCTTTTGCTAAAACTTTAGGAGCAGTCATTTTGTCGTTATATTGCAGTGCAACAGCATAATGTGTTGGGTTCGTAACAATAACGTCAGCTTTCGGTACATCCGCCATCATTCGGCGGCGAGACATTGCATGTTGTTGCTGACGGATACGCGCTTTAAGTTGCGGATCACCCTCTTGCTGTTTAAATTCATCTTTAATTTCTTGGCGCGTCATGCGTAGCTTTTTCAAATGGCTACGAATTTGGAAAATAATGTCGAATGCCACCATCGGGATCAGCATAAAAACCGTGATATAGACGGCAAAAATCAGTAGTTGCATCGCATTCGCTAGTGCACTCAGTGGTGGAAGCGTGATCAGATGAAGAATATCGTTCCAGTTGTGCCATAAAAAAACGGTTGCTGCGATCCCCACAAAAGTTGATTTCAGTATCGCTTTAAATAACTCGGCTAACGCATTCATTGAAAAAATGCGCTTTAACCCAGAAATAGGGTTCCATTTTTTCGGATCAAACTTAATGGATTTACTACTAAAGTTAATCCCGCCTAATAAAGCAGAGCCACCAATTGCCACAAGCACTAAACCCAAAAACACCGGTGATAGCGCAAACACGGCTTGTTTAATCAAGCTACCAAATCGAGGGATCAGCAAATTCTCATTACCAATAAGGTGATGATTAAACGTAAACCCTTCTGTTAACATGGCATGTAGCCCACGAGTGATAAACCCACCACTCATCCACAGCAAACTCACACCACCCAAGATCATTAATACGGACGATAGCTCTTTAGAACGGACAATTTGTCCATCCTTTTTGGCTTTTTCCCGTTTATGGGGTGTGGGGTCCTCTGTTTTTTCGAGATCGCTATCTTCAGCCACAGTCTGTCCGATTTAGATATTGAGATTAAAAGCATGAATGAAATGACTCTAAGCATGACAAATTCAGAGGAAATTGATGGGCTGAACAATCGCAAATTTACAGGGCTTTTTGGGCTATGACAGTATGCATTTAAAAAACAACCGAATGATAAAAATGAAGATATAGACAATATTGACGCTGATTATAAGGAAATCAGCAAAATTCACAGCAAAATTGAGCAATTTTACTTTTGATGTTTATTTCAACAACTTCAAAAGCCGCTTAAAAAAAGCGGCTTACATTTTCTTCAATAGCGTGTGCTATTAAAGCATTATTACGTGATTTTTTATCCATAAAATACACAATCCTAAAAGAGCTGAGCATAGAGCGAATGCGTCCTGCATATCTCAACGTCCTTATCGCCCTAAAACTCATTAGAAGGTTAGAAACCTAAACTTTCTAGTAAATCATCAACTTGATCTTGATTTTTGATCACGCCAGCGTTGTTTTTATTAACCTGTGGACCATTTAATAAAGAGTCGGTCTCTTTCTTCACATTAGACTTTTCAAGTTGCTCTGGTGGCAGGTTTTCCATTAATACCATCACGAGTTGTTTTTCAATTTCTTGAACGACACTCATCATGCGTTTAATTACCTGGCCGGTCAGATCTTGGAAATCCTGTGCCATCATAATTTCCAATAACTGACTGTTAGTAAAAGCCGTACTCTCAGGGATATCCCGCAAATAATTGCGGGTATCGGTTACAAGAGAGCGTACATCTTTCAGCTCTTCTGGCTGTTCAAACCATTGGTCCCAACGTTCAGTAAGCTTAGTCGCATCGGAACTTAACGCATCCTGTTTAGGCTGCGCAGCTTCAACACAGTTCAATGTACGCTCAGCTGCCTGAGCGGTCATTTGAGCAACATAGTCCAGTCGTTCCCTAGCGTCAGGGATGGCTTCTGCTGCTTCGGCTATTGCTTTATCCAATCCTAATTCTCGCAAACTGTCGCGTAACATCCGCGTCAATTGTCCGATCCGGCTGATAATATCAGATGTCATTTCAATATTATCTTTCGGCATAATTGGATTCCCACTCATTGCGACTCCTTAGATGCCCAGTTTTTCAAAAATTTTATTTAGTTTTTCTTCAAGAATTGCTGCTGTAAAAGGTTTAACAACATATCCACTTGCACCAGCTTGCGCTGCTGCAATGATATTTTCTTTTTTAGCTTCAGCGGTCACCATTAACACTGGTGTTGCTGCAAGTCCCGCGTCACTACGAATATTTTTAAGAAGCTCTAGACCATCCATGTTTGGCATGTTCCAGTCTGTGATCACAAAATCAATTGCCGAATTGCGTAATTTAGCTAACGCGTCAGCACCATCTTCTGCTTCTTCTACATTCGTAAATCCTAATTCCTTTAGCAAATTACGAACTATGCGGCGCATTGTTGAAAAATCATCAACCACTAAAAATTTCAGATCCTTACTTGCCATTGAAAACTCCTTCAAAATATATCGGCAAATTACTGTGTTGCTTTTTAAACTGAACTTAATCAGATACGCAATGATTGTGTGCTGCTGATTTTCATCAGCACCGCTTTACTCATTGCGCTTATGCTTTTCACTTCGTCTACTGCGCCTAATTCAACCGCAGCGCGAGGCATACCAAAGACGACACAACTCGCTTCATCTTGTGCAAAGGTATAACTACCAGCACGACGCATTTCTAATAAACCTGCAGCACCGTCACTGCCCATTCCGGTTAAAATCACACCGATAGCATTACGTCCCGCATATTTTGCGACTGACCTAAATAGCACATCGACAGAAGGACGATGACGGTTTACTGCTGGCTCTTTATTAATGTGGATCTGGTAGTTAGCACCATTACGACGAAGCTCCATGTGATAATCACCTGGCGCAATATAAGCATGCCCAGGTAATACACGTTCGCCGTCTTCTGCTTCTTTTACACTAATTTGGCATAAACGATTTAATCGTTCTGCAAATGAGTGTGTAAACCCTGCGGGCATATGTTGCGTAATTAATATCGCAGGGCTGGTAATAGGTAATGGTTCTAGAAAATTACGAATAGCCTCTGTGCCACCAGTCGATGCACCTACAGCAATCAACTTTTCACTCGAAATCATCGGTGTAAATGACAATGATTTAGAAGGCGTTGCTTGTACTTCTCGGCGATTAATCCGTGCCAGTGCTGCGGCTCGAATTTTCTCAGCAATCAGTTCACTATAAGCCATCATACCTTCACGCAAACCAAGCTGTGGTTTAGTCACAAAATCAACCGCACCCAGTTCTAACGCTTTTAACGTCACTTCTGAACCTTTTGCTGTCAATGATGAGACCATAACGACAGGCATTGGTCTTAATCGCATCAGTTTTTCCAAGAAATCAATACCATCCATACGTGGCATTTCAACGTCTAACGTTAATACCTGTGGGTTGTACTTTTTTATTAAGTCACGAGCCACTATAGGATCTGGTGCACAATCAACAACTTCCATATCGCTATGACTGTTGATGATTTCTCGCATGATTTGACGCATTAACGCCGAATCATCAACACAGAGTACCGTTATTTTATTCATAACCTCTCCTTGCTGGTGTCAGCCCGTAAACGGTATGCCCATGCAAGTAGAAATCCTTGCTAAGCTGGCTTACATTCTCAGAATGTCCAACAAACAGCATTCCGTCTGGCTTAAGTAATGAGGTAAAGCGGTTAAGTAAGGTTTGTTGTGTCGCTTTGTCAAAATAAATCATGACATTACGACAAAAAATCGCATCAAAACTGCCTTCTAGATCCCATTGCTTGTCGAGTAAATTCAAATACTGAAAAGAGACCATCTCGCTAATTTGCTGTCTAATTTTCACGTATCCTTCAAAATCGCCGACACCTTTGAGAAAATATTTTTTCAAATATTCATCATTTAAAGTTTTAAGCTCTTCCTGTCGGTAAACACCTTTTCGTGCTTTATCCAACACATTAGTATCGATATCGCTGGCAATAATTTTGGTTTTATAAGGGTTATTCCCAAAAACATCGCGTAAAGTCATCGCAATTGAATAAGGTTCTTCTCCAGTAGATGCTGCTGCACACCATACTCGGTAGACGCCTCCTGCTCTTTTTCTGGCATGTTTTGCCAAAATAGGAAAATGATGCGCTTCCCTGAAAAATGCAGTGAGATTGGTTGTTAAAGCATTTACAAACTCTTGCCATTCAGGGTTGCGTATATCACTTTTAAGAAACGCAAGATAGTCACCAAAGTTATTCATCCGTAATTCACGTAACCTCCTAGTGAGACGGTTATAAACCATCTCCCTTTTGTTGTTAGTCAGCACAATACCTGCCTTTTGATAAATCAATTGGCATATAGATTGGAACTGATCATCGGACAACATGAACCGTTGGGTAAAAATATCCAACGGTTGAGCAGCGATATCTGATAAGACTTCAGTAACATTACGTTTCATTGTTTTTAATGGGTCTTTTTAAAAAATGATTTTTTATCTGCTTTTTTCAACCCATTACCTTCTAGGGATGAAGAGGAATTACTCTCATCCGTGTCAGGCAACTCGAATGCCGATACAGCATCAACAAGATTATTAGCCTGATCTTCCAATGCTGCGGCAGCAGATGCTGATTGCTCCACCAAAGCAGCGTTTTGCTGTGTCACCTGATCCATCTGACTGACTGCATCAGCGACTTGGTGAATACCTCGACTTTGTTCATCAGAAGCTGAGGCGATTTCTGCCATTAACTCAGTGACTTTATTTACTGATGTGACGAGTTCCTCCATTGTCTGCCCTGCATTATTAACGAGTTGAGAACCTTGAGAGACTCGTAAAACAGATTCATCAATCAATAATTTGATCTCTTTTGCAGCATCAGCACTACGTTGAGCAAGGTTACGAACTTCTCCAGCAACAACAGAGAATCCACGCCCTTGTTCACCTGCGCGCGCAGCTTCAACCGCTGCGTTAAGTGCTAATATATTGGTTTGGAACGCAATACCATCAATCACACTGATAATAGCCCCTATCTTTTGAGAACTTTGTGTAATCGCATCCATGGTTTCAACAACACTATGCGTGATTTTTCCACCACGTATGGCTGTTTCAGAAGCAGACTCTGCTAGCTTGCTCGCTTGCAAGGCGTTATCAGCATTTTGTTTTACCGTTGCTGTTAACTCTTCCATACTTGCCGCAGTTTCTTCTAACGAAGCAGCTTGTTGTTCAGTTCTTGAGGATAAATCCGTATTTCCTTTGGAAATTTCTTGAATGCCAGAATACATAGCATGGCTGTTATCACGAACGATACGAATAGAACGCGCGAGCTCACCACGCATATCTCGTAGTCGTCTAAATACATCCCCTATTTCATCATCGGTGAAGACAAGAATTTCACGATTTAATTTACCGGTAGCAACATCATTAAAATAACGGCTTAAACTTGCAAAAGGTTTAATGATATTAAAATTTAGCCAGCGATGAGCAGCGATTGATACAACAATAACCATCGCTATTGCACCGATAAACATCAAGATAGCAATAGTATAAGATCGATGTCCTTGCTCTATAGATTCAGTAATTTCTGTCTGAACATAATTCATATAGGTGTTAAATGAATTTTCCATTGCAGTTTGATAACGTTCTGTTGGTTGATCTAAAAAACCTTGGAAGTTATCGTTTTTTAACATGCTATGTAATTCAGTTAAGGCACCGTATAAAACGTGGTAATCGTTTTTTACTGCTTCAACGATTTCTTTTTCTTCTGTTGGGATTGCCTCTTTATTGATATCAGCAAGGAAATTTTGAAAATGTGTATTCGCCGTTTCCAAACGTGAAAGTGCAATTGATTCAATAGATTGAATATAATCCGTTGACTGTTCAGTTTTCACTGCAATAGCTACACGATTAATTGCATTACGTGTTTGTATTAAAGATGCCCAACTTAATCCTAATTCATCTCGCTTAGATGTATCTATATCTACTCTGGTGATCTGTTCGTTATTCAAATGAACGATCCCTAGCGAAATACCACTAGAAATCACCTGCATAACGCAAAACATCATCAGCAATAAATAGAGACTGGTGGATATCTTTAATTTGCGAAACCTAAACATGCCTTCACCTCGTTTAAAGCGGTGGTTAAAAGCCACCGCTTGTCAGCCACTTGTTGTTGTTAGAAAGTTTCCCAGTTAGCGGGATCTTCAACACTGCTGCTCTTTTTCTTTTCTGAGGTTCCTGGTTTTATAAGTGGAGCAGCGGCTTTAACTACAGGGGTTGCATCCGATTCCTTTCTTTCTAGCGTTTTTTCTTCCTGACCCGGTAATTTGAAGATTGAAACTAAGCGGGTTAATGCAACTGCTTGATCTTCAAGACCAGCAGCAGCGGCTGCAGATTGTTCTACTAAAGAGGCGTTTTGCTGAGTGACGCGATCCATTTCAGAAACTGCAAGGCCAACTTGTGAAATACCTCGGCTTTGCTCATCTGATGCAGAAGCGATTTCGCCCATGATGTCAGTAACACGCGTTACTGAATCTACGATACGTGTCATCGTTTCACCCGCACTTTCAACGAGTACAGAACCCGTTTCAGTACGACTTACAGAATCTTCAATCAGTGTTTTTATTTCTTTAGCAGCTTCTGCACTTCTCTGTGCAAGGTTACGAACTTCACCGGCAACTACCGCAAATCCGCGACCATGCTCACCGGCTCTTGCTGCTTCAACAGCCGCATTCAGTGCCAAAATATTGGTCTGGAATGCAATGCCATCGATAACGGCTGTGATATCGGTGATTTTCTGAGAACTTCCGGCTATGTCGTGCATCGTTTGCACCACATTAGCAACAACTTTTCCGCCTTGGCGGGCAATATCTGAGGCGTCATTAGCAAGGTTACTTGCTTGACGAGCATTGTCTGCGTTCTGTTTTACGGTCGCCGTTAACTGTTCCATACTTGCAGCAGTTTCTTCTAACGAAGCCACTTGCTCTTCTGTACGAGCAGATAAATCATTATTTCCAGCAGCAATCTCACTTGTGCTGTTATAAATGTTTTCCGTACTTTGATAGACACCACGAACGGTTTGAATAAGTTCTTGTTGCATATGCTTTAACCCATTTGCTAACAAGCTCATTTCATTGCGACCATTCACTTCGATATTTGGACGTAAATCACCTTCAGAGAAGGTTTTGATACTTAATAGAAGTGAATTTAATGGTCTAATTAAGGCATTACGTAATGCAAACCAGCATAGAATTAATGCCGAGATCACGATAATGGCTAATACAACCATAGTAATGACAGTACGTTGGTGAGAGGCCTCTAGTGCCACATTTAACTCTTCGTTAAATTTCTCATTACGCATGACATATGCAAGATATTCTTTATAAAAAGCGTCTTGATAACCCGTAGTTGGTTGCTCAAAAAAATCTTTTAAGTTTTTATCTTGAAGTAAAATTTCCAGTTGATTTAATGCAGAGTAATATTCGATAAAACGCCCTTTTAGGCTACGAACATTATCTTCTGAGTGAACTTGATAAGCAGTAATATTCTGTTCAAATTCTTTAAATTTCTCATCTGCACGAGACATATTTTTACGAGCAAGACCCGTTAGATAGTCAACAGATAGAGAATCATCTACATTAAGATTTTTATCTTGTAATAAAAAACTAATCGCGGCGCGGTTAATGTTATTACGAGCTTGCAGTAAGTTAGCCCAGCTTTCATCTAGGCGCTCACGTTGATCTTGTATTGTCAGTGTTTTATTAAGGTCGCTTCTTGTCTCAACGATATTTGAGTAAAAAACGCCCCCTGAGATAAATTGCAAAACACCAAACAACAGAAGAATGGATAATAATCCAGTCACTATTTTCATTCGGCTAAACATAGTTTCCCTTTTTATAATAAACGGTAATGAGCAAGTTATCGGCAGACTTAAGAGAAACTTTATAGGTTTCATTTCGTCTTAGTCACGCTTTTGCCCCATTAGAAAGCGGTGGTAATACTGTTTTTAATTAAAATTATAAGTATAAAAAACTTTAAAGTTATTTCCGTCAGTAGAAAAATATTACAGCTAGGTGATAGCTACTTATAAGTTAATAAATAATAAAATAGAACTTAACTAAAATTATTAGTTCTTTTTTATCTTTTAATTTTACTTAAAGTTAATTTGATGCTTTAGCACTCGCTAATAAAATAAAAAAGATAGAAATAGCTATTCCGGCAAAATTACCGGAACAGTATTTAGATTATTTTTTAAAAAATAAAAACTTATTTAGCTTGAATTGTTGCGCTATCGACTAATTCCATTTCTTCACTGTTGAGTAATTTTTCAATATCAACAAGAATAAGCATTCTTTCATCTAAAGTACCTAAACCTGTTAAATACTCAGTAGACATTGTGACTGCAAACTCTGGCGCAGGGCAGATTTGCTCTGGCTTTAGCGTAAGAACATCAGAAACGCCATCAACAACAATTCCCACAATTCGATTTAATAAGTTAACCACAATAACAACAGTATTGTCATTATAAGTTACACTTTCTTGTGAAAATTTAATACGCAGATCAACTATCGGAACAATAACGCCCCGTAAATTAGTTACACCTTTAATAAAGCTAGGTGAATTAGCAATACGTGTAACTTGATCATATCCACGAATTTCTTGGACTTTTAAAATATCAATTCCATATTCTTCATCGCCCAGCGTAAAAATTAGAAATCCTTGTCCAACAGTTTCACCGGATAATTTCTCGAAATGTTCCGAAGCCATAATCTTATTTTATCCTCACTATTAAATGACTGCGCTTGCAGTTGTATTCTTTTTCTTATTTGTCATTTGTGTATGACTTAAACGTTGCAATTCTGGTACATCAAGAATTAAAGCCACACTACCATCGCCCATAATTGTTGCAGCAGATATTCCAGGTACTTTTCGGTAATTGCTTTCTATATTTTTAACAACAACTTGATGCTGACCAACTAATTGATCTACCAATAAAGCATAACGACGTCCGGCGCTTTGAACAATTACCGCAATTGCTTGGGTAATATCGGTTTGAGCACCTTCAATATTAAAAGTACGATGCAGTTCAATCAGTGGTAAATATTCTCCTCTGACCTGCAATAATTTCTCATCACCAGCCAATGGATAAATATCATCTTCTTCTGGTTGTAAAGAACTGACTACCGTTCCTAATGGTAAAATAAAGACTTCGTCATGAACTTTAACAGACATACCATCTAAAATTGCTAATGTCAGTGGAAGTAAAATACGAATGCGCGTTCCTTTACCCACTTCAAAACTGATTTGAATTTGACCGCCCATCTCTTGGATATTTCGTTTTACAACATCCATACCCACACCACGACCAGAAACATCCGTGACGACTTCTGCAGTAGAGAAACCAGGTGCAAAAATCAGCATAGCAATTTCTTCGTTGCTCATATTTTCAGAAACTGCAAGCCCAGAGGAAATCGCTTTTTTCAAAATACGTTCACGGTTTAATCCAGCACCATCATCAGTCACTTCAATACAAATATTACCGCCTTGATGTTCCGCAGACAGGGTTAATTGCCCCGCTTCCGGTTTACCCGCTGCAACACGATCGGCTGGCATTTCAATACCATGATCAAGACTGTTACGAACTAAGTGAGTTAAAGGATCGATAATTTTTTCAATTAAGCTTTTATCCAGTTCTGTTGAGCTACCAATCATGTTTAGCTCAACTTTTTTATTCATTTTACCTGCAACATCACGCACAACTCGAGGGAAACGACTGAAAACATATTCCATCGGCATCATACGAATTGACATAACAGATTCTTGCAAATCACGAGAATTACGCTGTAACTGAGCAATACAACTTAGTAAATCACTATATATTGCAGGCTCAAGGCTACCACTGTGCTGTGCCAACATTGACTGTGTGATAACCAGTTCACCAACTAAGTTGATTAATTGGTCAACTTTTTCAACTGCAACACGAATACTGCTTGATTCTGTTTTTGGTGCAGCTGCCGCAACAGGTCTTTTCGCTGATGTAGCCGATGCCACTGGTGCTTTAGCGGGTTCTGCCGATGGCGTCACTTTTCCAGCAACTGGTTTTTGTGCAGATGTAGTTTGTTCTACTTGGCTTTCAACATGAACATCATCAACAGATGTTGTACTTTCTTCTGTAACTGTGTTTTCTTTTGGTGTTTTTTCTGCAACAGCCACTTTTTTAAACGAGATTTGTTCAGGTTCAATCACAAAACAAAGTACAGCGCTGATATCTTCTTCTGTTGCAGTGGTTTTTAATATTGCTTCAAGACCATGATGCTGTTTTTCAACTTGGCTAACTTCACCAAGGTGTTTTAATTCATCAAGCATTAAATCAATATCTGTCTCTTTAAGATCAGACAAAATAATATGATGGTAATAATGTCCATCAGCCGCCATTGTCGATGTTACTTCGACCATGGTTTCTGTGGCTTCACTTTGCATACTTTCAGAGTCAGATGACAAAACAGAAGTTTCAGTCATTGTCACTTGTGAGTCTGAAGCTTCAGATCCAGCACCAACCTCAACTTGAGGAGCGGATTGTTCTTCTTTTACATCGAGAGCCAGCTGACGCAACTTCTCACAAATATAGTTAAATGTTTCCTCATCAGGTTCTTGTGAGTTTTTATGTGCATCCAATTGCTGTTGCATAATATCTTTCGCTTCCAGAAACAGGTTAATAATGTCGTCGGTGAGCGCCATCTCATGACGTCTTGCACTGTCGAGCAAGTTTTCAAGCACATGAGTGGTCTGTTGAAGTTTAACGAAGCCAAATGTTGCAGCTCCTCCTTTTATGGAGTGCGCACTACGGAAAATCGCATTCATCTGTTCTTGATCTGGATTTGCAGGATCAAGTAACAGCAAATGCTGTTCCATATCAGCTAACAACTCATCTGCTTCATCAAAAAATGTTTGATAAAACTCAGTAATATCCATCGTTACTCATTCACCTTTACGCGATTACCAACAAATTAGGGGGCTGTTCCCTGCTTTGTAGTAATATTTGTCGATTGTGATGGCAAACTTTCCCCAGAAACTCCTGTTTCAACATTTTCCTTTTTTGATTCGGGAAGCTCAGATGCAGAATACACAGACGAACCCGTCTGTGTATTTTCTGCTTTTTCTTGTGGGGTTTCTTGCCCTGAAAGTAGAGGTTCAATTTCTGAAGCCTCAGTTACTGTCGGTGCAACCCGCTCATTTTCTTGTACAATTTTTTGTTCTGCTTGCTTCGTTAAGACCAGAATACTGATCCGTCGGTTAGCAGGTGCAAAACCATCCTCTTTAACTAAATGAACTGTTGATGCCATACCCACAACACGCAACACTTTCCATTCACCTAAGCCAGCACCAATTAACTCTCGACGAGAGGCATTCGCGCGATCCGTTGATAGTTCCCAGTTACTGTATTTAAAAGCGCCACTTGCATAAGGAATATCATCGGTATGACCCGATAAACTAATTTTGTATGGCGTGTCATTTAAAATAGGTGCAATTGCCGTCAAAATATCCTTCATATAAGGTTCAACGGTAGCACTACCGACTCTAAACATAGGTCGATTGGCTTTATCGATAATTTGGATGCGTAAACCTTCATCCATCATGTCGATTAATAAATGAGGCTTCAGATCTTTTAATCTAGGATCATTTAAAATGACTTGTTCTAAATTCTCTTTTAATCGGCGGAATTGTTGTTTTTCATTGAGCTGTTTATCTTCCTGGCCTTTTGGCAAAATATCACCTTCGTTATAAACAGGATCACGCCCGCCTCCAGGAATAGGATTGGTTGCATCCCCACTAAATCGCCCTTTTTCAATAGCAACTTTTAATGGCGTACGAAAGTATTCTGCTACACGAGTTAATTCTTGCGGGCTAGAGATTGAAAGTAACCACATCACCAGAAAGAAAGCCATCATTGCAGTCATAAAGTCAGCATAAGCTATCTTCCATGCACCGCCATGAGCGTTATGTTGCTTTCTTCCTCGCTTTTTAACTCGAATGATTTGTGAATTACTCTTCATAATTACTCTTCTTTCATTGCATCAGGATTTGCCTGCATTGGTGTCCGTACCTGACGTACATGTTCTTCCAACTCAATAAAAGAAGGTCTGTCTGCCAGAAAGAGGGTTTTACGTCCAAATTCAACAGCTATCTGTGGCGCATATCCATTCATGCTAGATAACAATGTTGTTTTGATGCACTCCATCATTTTCATTTGCTGACTAGAGCGCTGTCTGAGTCTAGAAGCTAATGGTGAAATAAAGCCATAAGCTAATAAAATACCTAAGAAAGTACCAACCATTGCGTGTCCAATTAATACGCCCATTTCGCCAGCAGGTCTATCCGCAGCACCTAACGCATTAACAACACCCATAACCGCAGCAACAATACCGAACGCAGGTAATGAATCCCCCATCGCCGATAAACCTGTTGCAGGCACTTCGCTTTCTTCCTCAAAAGTTGCAATCTCTTCATCCATCAGAGATTCAATTTCATAAGGATTCATATTCCCTGTCACCATCAGGCGCATATAGTCAGTAATAAAACTGAGCATATATACATCTTTCATAATGCGAGGATATTGGGAAAAAATGTCACTTTGTTGTGGATTTTCGATATCTCTCTCTAATGCCAACATCCCGTTTTGACGAGCTTTTGACAATAAACGAAACATGAGTGCCATTAAATCCATGTACATCGCTTTATTGTAATTTGTACTACGAAGTAATTTCGGTAGGATCTTCATTGTCGATACAATTGCTCTACCATTATTACCCACAATAAAAGCACCGATACCGGCACCAAAGATGATTATAAATTCGGCTGGCTGGTACAAGGCGCCTAAACTACCACCGACGAGAAGATATCCCCCGATGACGGCGCTCATAACCACGATATATCCTAAGAGTACTAACACGCGATATCCCTTTAGCTAATTTCGTTATAGAGAGAATGGCGAACATAGCAGCAAGAGATAGGAGGGGGAGAGGAAACGGCTCAGGTTATAGATAACTAAGCTCTATAACCTGATATTTAACTTTCAATCTCGAATCACATTGCAAACTGTTCAAGACCATCCAACAGTTGTAAGTTAATATCGGCAGGATTGGCGGAAAGTTTACGTTTTTTTATTGCGCGAGAAGGTGGCTGGCAAAGACTACAAACATAATTGCTAGCTGGCTGGTGTGCGTGTGTAATAAATGAACCATTACATTTGGTACAAACGGAAAGTTGCAACATGCCACTTTCAACAAAGCGTACTAATGTCCATGCTCTTGTTAGTGCTAAAATAGGTTCTTGATCTTTAACAGGCGGACATTGCTCTAAGTATAAACGATAAGCTTTAACAACAGCCTCAACGCCAACACAACCGCCATTTTTTAATAAAAAGCGATATGCGTTATAAAACATTGAGGAATGGATATTTTGTTCCCATGTCATAAACCAATCCGTTGAAAATGGCAGCATTCCTTTTGGAGGGGGGCTCCCTCTTAATTCTTTGTATAATTTAATTAAACGCCCCCGACTTAATTGAGTTTCACTTTCAAGCATTTGTAAGCGGGCACCCAAGGTGATTAATTCCATTGCTAAGCGAATATCCTTCGCTTCTCGGACGATACTTTTCTCACTCATTGTTATGCCCGTTTCTTTGTCGCAGTAGTATCTTGTTCCGATAACTGACGAAACAAGTTAGAAGAAAGAAGAATGCCAGTATGGATTTGTTGCAAATCATCCACTCTAGATTCTTTAGTGAGTTGTTCTATTGTTTCGCTGTCTTCAAACCGGAAATTACAGATTAGTTGGTTTGTTTCAGCCAACTTAACCAATTGAGGCAATGTAAGCTCTGCCAGTGCATCCGCCATAGCGTCACTAATCCCAAGCCGAAACATTGCGGAAGCCTTTTCTTGGTTAATTAACCTTTGCGCCAAAAGCAAATACGATAAATTTATGTCATAAATATGCTTAAGCAATTCAACCGTACTCATCTCTTTACATCCCGTCCGATTATATTGAACAAAGAGGATCTTCCTAATGAAAGATCCCGAGGAAATTAATATAAATGTAATATTAAATTTCCAGGCCCCATTTTATGAACATGACACGTAGTAACACTACCTTGTATTACTTAGTTACGGTCATTTTCAAAAGTAGCGAAAAAAACATTTAAATTAAAAGTAAACTTTAAATGCTCGCCAATATAGCTCGTTAAGAATAATCCTAACGCGACAACTTTACTCCTTAACGATTAAGTTATTCAACGGATAAAGTAGTCTAATTTAAATACTATGTGAGTCACATCACAAAAAGATAATCATTATTATGGAATTAGTTCATTAACTATTCAAGTGATAAAAGTAATAAAACTAGGTGTAAATTAATAAGCTAATCTACCCAAATTAAAATATTAATGATAATTTTTTATTTTATACGATCTATTAAACTTATAAACCTAAAAATACAGCATAAAAATTTGACAAATCCACAATTGAAGATTTTTTTGATCACAGTAACATATATTGATATATCTCCTCCTCATCTTTATCTAAACAGGCTTCCCAATTTTAATAAATATTTCTATAGATATTATTTTTTTCATCATTTACGTAAACCTTCAGAAATGATCACTTTTTATTTACAATTTGTTTGAAAAATAACCTATTCTAATTATTTATAGTTATCCTAAATTTTTTTATTATTTCACAATTGAAATTATTCTTTAAAATCAACATGATATTGCAGTTGATTTATTAGGCAGAACGATAAGTCATATAAAATTAAATTCTTAGTTATGCATCTTCACCCTTAAATCATTGAATATTTATTTCCACGTTATTAAAGTTTCAATTGTAATAATACAATTTAACTAATACTTATTAAGTACTATTTAACACTTAAATTACAGAACTCTTAATAAGAGTTTTATTGGCTGTAAATTAGTCACAGAGAAATAATATCCACATACAAATAAGTTTTATTTATGAATAGCAGTATATATTATGAACAATGAGAATTTAAAAATGCCACGAGTTTAATATAAAATCAAAAAAATGTTTTTTATTTAATTAAATAAAAAACACCTGCAATTTAATTATCAATTTAAAATTGAATATAAAAATAATATAATATTTAACTTAAGTTAAATTTAAAAAAACAATCATCTTTTTATAAAATAAAGCCATATTTTATTAAAATGAAAAATAAAATTAAAAGTGTCTTATTTTTACTGTATAGATATATATATTAATTAAATAATCTACAATTAATTAAAAATATAAAAATCAGTAAAAAAACATAAAGAAAAAAACAGATCCATTAATCATGTTTTATATAATCTCACCTCTTTTATTATAAAAAAAGACATTTTTTTGAAATATAAATTTCAATTCCATAAAAAAAAGACCTCAAATTATCCAATACAAAGTAATTAATTCATAAAATAATAAGACAAAATATAAATTCTGTTTTTCCTGTTATCAGCATTACCTCTGTACAATAAATGGCTGTAATGACAAATATGACAACCCAAGGTTAACACTTGTACACATCAGCTTTTTCAATGTAAAGACAAAAAAACAAATATGATCAAAATAACATCTTATTGATTATTCTATTGGCATTACCTAGAAATAAAAAATATCAAATGTTACTTTTTACCCCCAAAACAGCTCTTAATAGCAATTTGTTTTGCTCTTACAAATGATGAGTATTGTTTCACTTTTCCTCTTATCATTCGGTTAGCTTCTTTTTTTCAACCTAGTTAGCACAAGTCTCAAGACATTACAGAACAAAAAGTGCTGACACGTAACAACACCATTACTTAACAAAAGTTGATGTTGATGGGTTTAGAAGAGTATAAAGATTTAAATATCGATATATCTTTACTTAAAACGATAAAATATATCTCTAAATATTCTTCTATTCTAACCACTAATTTGACTCATTTTATTACCCTTTTTATGAGTAATTTCGAGTTTCAAAAGACTTTTCCTCTCTATCAAAGCTTAATAAAAATATTGATGTATCTAAATAATCAAGACCCATATCTCATTTATTAGATTAATCTTAAAAACCAATAACAATGCTTAGTATTCTATACCCCAAAAGTGTTCTAAATTTTTGGAAAGGGAAGCTTTTGAAAAATATTGTAACCGTATTTTTCAAAAGTAATAATTGAGATTATTCATGCTGTGAATGCAAATACTTTGTGTATTGCTTTCAGCTCTATTGAAATGAGTTACATCGTTTTTTAGTAAGCAAACATGAAATGATTGCTCCCCTTTTATACCGGCAATTTTTTAAATTAGCGTTCCTCTTATACTTGGTTTTATCTTTTTTGGTAAATCGAAAAAGGTCAGTGGCACAATTATCCTTTATATATATTTTCACAGTAAATACCAATGACACATCTATTTCATACTAAGATAATTCTCCTTCTGTAATAAGTAAGATTTACATCCTTGACAAAGTTATAAACAATATAATTCTGAAATTATTATTTTATCGAATGAAAGGAGTGGTGTGGTTTTTCTACGCTTATTATAAAATTACTTATTGGTATCATTTTTTCTACATGGCTTTTACAAAAAATCCTACAATCTTTCAAAAGATTTTCATTCATTATTGATTAGTGATTACAAACAACATACCACAGCAATTCATCAGCTTTACTGTAGCGGTCTAAACTCACCATTTTCCTGAATTCTTCTCCATTTTTTGAGGGTCTAATTTGATTAAATTAAAAACATTACTCAAAAAATCAAACTTAAATTAAATGCGATAGAAAATATTGATAAAATTTTCACCAAATACATTGAAATAATTTGAGAGTATAATTTAGGTATTAAAAAAAAATCCAATATAATCAATGGAAAACATTGATTTCAACCCAAGATTCTATACTGCACTAAGCCCCTTAATAACGACTTTTTGTCCTACAATACTCCTAAGTACCTCATTTAATAAGTAAACCATGGGTAGCAATCGCTTACTTGATTTTAGTTTTTCCTGTTTATTAAAAACAAAATAAACAGAGATAAATCAAATTGATCTAAAACGTAAGATTAATAAAGATGAGAAATCACGCCAAATATACTCTAACGCAGTTCAACATTTTTCATTCATAACTCATTATATACGGGTTAACCACAATACAAATAATTGTGTATTAATCAATTTAGGTAAAAATGTTTGTTTTTATTAAAACGAAAATGAATATATTCCACCCTATTGCGTATTTTAATTAGCTCTTTTTGAATACATTTTTCCATTTTTTATTCCATAAAGTAATAGTTACAGAAATAATAATTACATAAACAAAATACTTTATTTCTATATATACTAGTAATAATACGTAATATATGACTAAGTTCTCATTATTCTCATCAGAGGAGTTAGTTCTTAAATTAAGTATTATGTTGATGATGTGAATAATTTTAGGTTTGGATAGTCAAAAGTGAATGCTTTACTAAGAGCATACAAAAGTATGTAACTGATACGAATAAGCGTAATCACCCACACAACAGCTTGAAATATGACAGAACTATTACTTACAAACTACAACGTTATATTCTTTATAACTTTTATCAATACTCATATTCTTTTTTGGAATAACTTTGTAAGTTGATATCTAGTTAATATCTCGATGACAAAAAAGCTCCCTATATTCAATACAAGGAGCTTTGATTAGAAAGGTATTATTTTCAAAAGATCCGTTAAGCAGGATGCTCTGCCGCTATCTTCCAATTAATTGCACTGACACTCTTCTCTAAACTTACTCTACAAACAATCGCCTCTATCTCTTTTTGCTCAACAGGTGTTGCAAGTAATTCAGCACAAACTTCCAACTGGCTAGGCATCAATGTATCAGCACTACTTAAAGACTGTAATCGAACATGTAGTCCATTTATTGCTTGTAAAATGAGGGTTCTAACTAAAACCTCATCTTCTTCATGACAAATAATTCGTATTGAGTAACGTTGTTCAATGTCTATCGCTTGATGTTGTGGCTGAGCGTTTATCCGCTGAGCCGCTTCCCGTAATAAAATATTCGCACAAAGAATAAGAAGTGTGGCTATGGTTGCTAATTGATATAAACCTAAGCCACATAACACGCCAATTCCTGCTGAACACCAAAGCGTTGCAGCTGTATTAAGCCCACGTATATTCATTCCTTCACGCATGATCACACCAGCACCAAGAAATCCAATCCCCGAAACAACTTGAGCTGCGATACGGCCAGGACTATCTGGTGAAGTTTCTATTGAACTTAAAATAAAAACAGCCGCACCCGTTGCAACTAAAGCATTTGTTCTTAACCCTGCCATTCTTTGTCGCCATTGACGTTCAGCGCCTATCAAAGCACCAAGACACATTGCAATTATGAGATTTAAAATATAAGGCGTCATCGTCATGTTTATTTCCTCTACATGATGATTAAAATCGATATGAAAACTTTGCTCTGATAGTTCAGAGTATTGAAATTAATTCATCGCCTTAGGTGGAGGAAATAAAGAGAAAAAAATGTAGCACATGAAGTTACCCTTCGTATTTTAGTTGCATAAGGGAAATCATTTGGGTAAGTGCAGAATAGGAATATATAAGAAAGAAATATTACAATGCACTGCCCACCAAAATGGTAAGCAGTTTCAGCGAAGAAAACAGCCTACCGATTATTTTGAATAAAATTACTCTCAGTTAATGGATTTATCATTAACCTACAACTTTGTGTATCCAATGTGTTTTCTCCTAACTAAAATTTGGCGAAAGTATAAGTAGCTGATTTAAAATTGTAAATGAACAGTACCTAAACGTAAGTCACTTTTGCTGTATGGGTCTAACAAATGTTCCTTCTCCGCCCTCTTTTTCATTAAAAAACCAAATTCCTTTTGGATACTCGGGAAGTGATACTAAATACATTATACCTTCGTTAAATTCTTCAATAAGTAGGATTGTTCCTTCACGATCGTCAATACCATCTGTTTTCACAACAACGCTATCATTAACCTGCATTTTCTCTCCTGATAAATATTATCATTCTCTTTTTCTTTATTTTACCCATAAAGAAAAAGCCTGCCACCATAAGGTGACAGGCTTGAAGAAAATTTTTAAAAGGCTTTAAATTACAGAGCTGTTACGTTAGCAGCTGCTGGACCTTTTGCACCGTTTTCAATTGTGAATTCTACGTTCTGACCTTCAGCCAGAGTTTTGAAACCGTTACCTTGAATGGCAGAAAAGTGAACGAATACGTCTTTGCTTCCGTCTGCTGGAGTAATAAAACCAAAGCCTTTAGACTCGTTGAACCACTTAACTTGACCTTTCATTTTGTCAGACATGTGACTTTCCTATATATCAATAAAACGTTGCCTTCTCGGCATCTACTGGCCTGAACTACCTATAACTTATGGGCACACATGAAGAAAACGGTCAAAAAGCGATGCTGTTTAAAACTCATTAACTTAGAATGTCAATCATAAATCAGGTCTGTATTGAGGCCTTACTCATTAACGCATGAGACAAGTTTAATAGCAATAGTTTTATGCGTCTAAAGATTAAAAAAATGCGAATTGCACATTAAAAATACAATTCTTCCTCTATTTTTATCACTGTGCATAAAATTTATTTGATATTTTATCTCTATTATTAACAACAACTAAGAATATTCTTAATGACCTAACAATAACAGTTAATGCCAGATTTAAAAAAAACTGTTCTACCCGCTTATCTTGTCCCCGTGATAATCTAGTAATAAGAAACAAGTTTGCAACATTCATCTATTAAGGTGTTTACAATGAATGTATTAAAAGAAATCTTAGAGCGTGATTTAGACCGAATCAATAAAGCAGAAAAAAGAGACGGGAAACCACATTTTAATAGTCAATTTTTAAAAAACCATATCTGGTTATGTATCAGCATGGTTCTCTCTTATGTATTACTCGCTGCATTATTAATTTATTCACCTTACTTTGGTGTTATCTCACTCGTTCTGTTTACTGTGATGTTTTTAGTTATGGCCGGTATCTTGTTATTTGATATTAAACCTATCTATAAATTTGAAGATATTGGTGTTCTCGATTTGAGAGTTTGCTATAACGGTGAATGGTATACCTTTGAAAAACTCTCTGATGAAGCCATAAATGAGATCCACCAGCACCCAGCGATATCTCAACAAATAAAAGAAGACATTCGTGAGATTATTAGTAAAAAACAAGAAATTCATTTTTACGATGTGTACTTGATGGTATTTGATCCCGTTCAACAATCAATTGCAGCATCACAATTATCCCCTCAAGCCTAAGTTATTCTCCGTGTTACATATAAAACACGGAGAATAACTTCTATTATTTAGCCACTTTGTTGATAAAGCAACCAAACAGATGTTTAATCCACTTTTAACGTTGACACTCTGATATATCATCGTTATTATGCGCCTCGTTCTCTAGAGAACTCGCTTCCTCCATAGTTCAGTCGGTAGAACGGCGGACTGTTAATCCGTATGTCACTGGTTCAAGTCCAGTTGGAGGAGCCAAATTTAGAAAAGCTCGCGCTATTATAGTGCGGGCTTTTTGCTTTCTTAGCTTTCACCATCTAAATCAGCTACCTAAATCCAATCTAAATCGTTATCTTGATTGACTAATAGATAGCTAATTTATATCTAGCCAGATAAATATCTAATCAGCGATCCCAACAATTTCTTGTTCTAAGTGTTTTTTATACGCTTTAATATCTTGTTCAATTTGTGGTTGTTTCACCACATCAAACATTCCAAAGGTTTTTAATCCTTCCATACCTAAAAATTGATTCGCTTTATGGAATGGGAAATAGACAGCATCAATCCCTTTTCCTTCAAAGAACTGTTCTTGCTCTTCAAAAGATTCAAAAGGTGCATTCCAAGTTACAGAAAGAAGATATTTTTTGCCTTGTAATAATCCCCCCGAACCATATTTTTTCGAAGGATCTTTTCGTGTACGGCCATCATCAATAAACATTTTGCCGTATCCAGCACTAAATACATCATCAATGTATTTTTTTAAGATCCAAGGCCCTTCCATCCACCAGGCAGGCATTTGATAAATGATGACATCAGCCCATAAATATTTATCGACTTCTTCATCATTATCATAGCCATCATCAATACGTGTTGATTGCACATTTATATGATGTGAAGACAATAATTCTGTGGCAACTTGCGTCAAATGGTCGTTGAGCTTCCCTTCAGATCCATCAAACTCTTTTGCGGCATTAATAATAAAAACATTAGTCACGTCCAAACTCCTTTGTATACACATAGTTAATAAACTGACTGTAACGCAATTATCTATTACTACTTTAACTCATTTCTCCATTATTCTTGCCTAATAATCCAAAGATCCCCCTTCTGATCCAGAGACCTTTAATCGTTGAATATCTTTTAGGGGCGACAATCCGAATAGTCGCTGATATTCACGACTAAACTGTGATGGACTTTCATAACCCACAGTAAATGCTGCTTCAGAAACATCACTCTTTTCAATTAGCATAATCCTTCTCGCTTCATTTAGTCGTAACCATTTTTGATATTGCAATGGTGTCATGCCAGTTCGATTTTTAAAGTGAAAATGAAATGAAGAGGTGCTCATACCCACTAACGTTGTTAGACCTTCAATCCGGATTGTTTCGCGATAATATTGTTTAATCCAATCAAGAGCATGACTAATTTGCCGGCACTGAGGATGTTGCGAAGCTAGTAGTTGCTGACGTGCACCATCGTTTGCTCGTAATAAGTAATAAAGGATCTCTTTTTGGATCAAAGGAGCAATAAACGGTGCGTCTTCGGGTGTATCTATTAGTTTTATAAGCCTTGTTACTGCTTGTAGAATTGGTGCGGTTACTTGAACAATTTGTTGAGCTCGGATCTCGTTATTTTCTTGTAGTAATTCAAACTTATTTTCAGCTAACAGTTCAGGTAATAGAGCGAGATCTAATTTTAGCAATATTGCTAAAAAAGGCGTTTCTTTTGAAGCCTCACAAACTTTAGCAAAGGTGGGTATTTCTGATGATGTTAAAAGCATATTCATAGGACGATAGCAATTTGTCTCTCCCCCTATTGTTATCTGCTTTGCACCTTGCGCAGCAATAGCCAAACTTGGTTCATACATCCAGCCTTCTGATTCTGTAATAGAACTATACCGACATAACGCTAGACCAGAGACAACCGTATCCCATCCCCCTTCTTTATCTTTTGTATATAGAAGAAGTGTTCTTTTAAAATGCTCAAACTCTAATACTATCGGTGTAGATAAATTCGCAGTATCCATAACCTCTGATTCTTCAATTTAGTCTGTGAATTCGCCAGATTGTATTACTAAATAGTTTGAAAAACTTTCTTTTAAAAAAGCACCTTATCTTTTCTTACCAAGGTAAAACATATTTCACCTAGTAGAAATGTAATTTCGAGTATTATTTCTACTGATAACCATTTATTTTTTATACATTTTTATCAAAAAAGAAACAATCTGATGCACTCTTGAGCAAACGGTTATTTTTTTCATTTTTTTACTTTACAAGGTGACCGAGGATAGCTATTATTCGCCTCGTTCTCACGAGAACTCGCTTCCTCCATAGTTCAGTCGGTAGAACGGCGGACTGTTAATCCGTATGTCACTGGTTCAAGTCCAGTTGGAGGAGCCAAATTTAAAAAAGCCCGCGCTATTATAGTGCGGGCTTTTTGCTTTCTACTCATCAGCTATTTTTATTCCTTCATTTTCTTATTTATTTCCTTTGTATTCTTTACATTTCCATCTTATGCATCTGCTATTTCAATTCCAGGTTAACTCAAAGTCATCAATAAAAGAGTGCGTTCTTATAGGATCATTTAAATCAACACCACCCACTGACTATTTTTTAAACTTAAAACCACCTTATTTGATTTAAAAACTATAAATTAGTTATTTTTTAACCACTTAAACTATTATTTCACTTTTTTTACTTTACAAACTTCATCACCCTCGCTATTATCCGTCTCGTTCTCACGAGAACTCGCTTCCTCCATAGTTCAGTCGGTAGAACGGCGGACTGTTAATCCGTATGTCACTGGTTCAAGTCCAGTTGGAGGAGCCAAATTTAGAAAGGCCCGCGCTATTATAGTGCGGGCTTTTTGCTTTCAATCTTCTCTATTATCAATACCATTCCTATTTTTCTTCCCTTTTATTTTTCAGATCTCAGTGTCGTCTCGAATACGTTATCTCTTTATTTTTTATCTTTATTTTCAGTCTTCAATGTAGAGAAAATAACCATAAAAAAATGTTTGCCTCGTCATTATTAGATTATCTGTTTTAGAAATACACAATATGTTGTTTATCTACGCACTTAAACAAATATCGTCGATTGCCCTTTGACATATCAAATCACTCACTATATGATACACGCCACTTAATGATGTTCCTCCATAGTTCAGTCGGTAGAACGGCGGACTGTTAATCCGTATGTCACTGGTTCGAGTCCAGTTGGAGGAGCCATTTCTCTTTGTGTCACCCTCGTAACCTTTTGATTTTATTCTCTGTTTCACCTTACATAATTCCAAAAACATAATAAAAAAATACGATTAAATGGTAGCTATTTAATCGTTTTCGTATTAGCATTCGTTTCCGGCTTGACTATCTAGTCCAATCCAATCCTTGATCTTTCGATTTTCCTAAGACACACGGAGCCGGTATATGACCACTGCACAACCTATCACCCTCACTATTCGCCGTCCTGATGATTGGCATGTTCACTTTCGTGATGATGACATGCTAAAAACTGTTGTTCCTTATACCAGTCGCTATTTTGGCAGAGCTATTGTCATGCCAAACCTTGTTCCACCAGTTACAACGATTGAAGCTGCTCGCACTTATCGTGATCGCATCAAAGCGGCTATTCCTACGGGAGATAACTTCGAACCGTTAATGACTTGCTATTTAACAGATAGCACACTGCCTTCAGAAGTCGAACAAGGTTTCTTACAAGGTGTTTTTACTGCTTGTAAACTTTATCCTGCAAATGCAACAACTAACTCTAGTCATGGCGTATCAGATATCACAAAGATTTACCCTATCTTAAGTGTGATGGAAAAAATCGGTATGCCGTTGCTGATCCACGGCGAAGTAACCGCTTCAAATATTGATATTTTTGATAGAGAAGCACGTTTTATTGATAGCGTTATGTCTCCTGTACGCAAGCAATTTCCTGAGCTAAAAATTGTTTTTGAACACATTACAACTAAAGAAGCAGCTCAGTATGTGTTAGAAGGAAATGAATTTCTCGGAGCCACCATCACTCCGCAACATTTGATGTTTAACCGCAATCATATGTTGGTTGGTGGTGTTAAACCTCATCTATATTGCTTACCTATTCTTAAACGCAACGTTCACCAAGAAGCACTAAGAGAAGCTGTTGCATCAGGAAATTCTCGCTTTTTCTTAGGTACAGATTCTGCACCTCACTTACAACACCGCAAAGAATCATCTTGTGGTTGTGCAGGAGTATTTAATGCACCAACCGCACTGGCAGCTTACGCAACCGTATTTAAAGAACTCAATGCATTACAACACTTTGAAGCTTTCTGTTCTTTAAATGGCCCTCGTTTTTATGGTTTACCTGTTAATGAAGGAACAATCACATTAACTGAAAAAACGGTTGAGGCTCCAGCGCAAATCCTTTGTGGTAATGAAGCGCTTATTCCTTTCTTAGCAAATGAAAATATTCATTGGGATATCACTGTCGATTAATCCGTCCCCTTGATATTTATCTAAAATGCACCATATAACATTTGTTCGACTGTTAATGGTGCATTACTCTTTTATCAGAGCCAGCACACATTTTTTTGTTATAGCAAAAATTTATCTTTTTAATCACGATAAATCTCGTATACTGAAAAGTAACCACTTTGTGTGGGAGCTTCTCTCTTAGTCAAAACCGGTTGTATGATTAGGAGGTATTATGAGTAGAAAAAATGAAGTTATTCAGACACATCCTGTTGTAGGCTGGGACATCAGTACTGTTGACATCTACGATGCCATGATGTTGCGTTTACATTATCTTCCTGAAAACGAACATCATCCAGAAAACGCAGTTGTAGATAAGACACTTTGGCTCACAACAGACATAGCTAAACAGTTGATTCACATTCTTCAAGCTGGTATTGATAAAATTGAATCATCTGAAGATTCTGTTTCAGACAACACCAAGCATTAATAAAAAGATCTAGAAAAGATAGCGAACGCAAAGCAGGAGTACTTGGTACTCCTGTTCTTATTTTTACCTCTCAATAACCCATCATCACATATTGGTTATATCCATATACAAACCAATCCTTACGATATAAAAAATAATTAGTTATATTAACAAATCAAATTCCATTTAATGAAAAAACAATCATAACCTTTTTATTCGATATATCTTCAAAAAAAGAACATATAAGCCGAATTGACATAAAATGAGGTTATCTTTATTTTAATAAATTAAAACGGCTACAAACAAGGAAGTTATTTGTGAAAGTATTAATTATTGATGAATGTTTTTTTACTCGTAATGGTATAAAACATTATTTTTCGAAGAAAAATGTAAGGCATGAAATAATTGACATATCATCTATACAAGAAGCAAATAATTATATTAATCACTCAATGCCAGATATTATATTTATTGATCTTACAAGATATTGTCGAGAAATAGCACATTGTCCACATTTGCAGTTTTTTTTCATTTCAACAAGAAGTTGCCGACTTTATCTTTATATTGATGCAAATTATCCAGACAAAGAAAGACCTATCGCGTTGACAAATAACTGTTTTATCCTTCCTAAGAAGATACTTCCTTGGGTGCTTGAAAAGACATCTTTATTCACTTCTCGTTACCAAGTTTTCTTTCCAACCTATAAACATTCATTATGTTCTATTTTTAGCTTACAAGAACAAAAAATAATTAATTATTGGATGAATGAAATACCTAATCACCAAATTGCTAAAAAATTGTCCATTAGTGGTAGCACCGTATATTCACACAAAAGACATATTACCGAAAAAATTAATGTGAAAAATCGAATTGAATTATTTTTCATATATAACATTTTAAAATATATATACGAGAAATAATCTTATTACATTTAAATAAAAAAATAAACAGAAGAAAAAAGGAGTCCAATTCCCATTATTACTCACTGTAAGTGAGGTGGTTAATATGCGTGTTGGCCACCTTAAATTTATTATAATATTATGTATGTAGGGTACATGTGATATTAAAATAATTAAACTGATATAGCTCTATCTTATAGAATATAAAGTAAAACTGATTTTTTGTGCGATCACTTCACTCTTGTTTTAATAAAGAGTGAAGTGATTATTTAAAATACCAAATTGATAATTAAGCTATACGCTCAATTTTAGCAGGTAAGCCTTGACGAACAGATGCACCAGATACCCAATCTAACCACGTATTAGTGATTTGACGTGTTGGATCAGCAAACCCTAAATCATTAAGATTGATACCATTGCCAATGCCTTTATCCATAGGTAATGGTTGTTCGTCTAAGTAATGCTGACGAGAGCCTAACTCTTGATGCCCATATCCATGCTCAATCGCTAAAACACCCGGCATCACGCCATCGAGTAAACTAATCTCAGCTTCAACTTGCCCACCAGGTGTAACAATGCGAACTTTATCACCATGATTAACACCCCATTTTTTACCATCTTGAGGATTAATTGCGACTAAGTTGCTCGGTTTCACCATTCTTAAACGTTGGATCATACCTGTTGAACTACTTACCACATGAGATTTAAAGGACATTAATTTTAATGGCCATTGCTCTTCAGGATAGTGCTGATGAATATCACTACCATCTGATAAACGCGGTGGATAATAAGTCGGGCAGCCACTATAACGTTCACCGGTTATTGCGTGATGGTTTTTCGCAACTTCTTCATTCCAAATCTGCAATGGTTTTTTCCACTGAGGCCCAGTTTCATCACCATTCCATGCTTTCTCATAAGGTGCAAAACGACCACCTCGTGTATAGATGTACGCAACTTGAAGGACTTCTTCATTTTTTAACGTTGACGTTATCGCTGGTAAAATACGGTCTACACCACTCAATAAAATATCTTCATTAGTTGCTGGTGCAACAGGTTTCTCACCCATAAATGCCATATTGGCTGCAACACGTAAATAGTAGTCTTCTGCACTATTGATTGGATAAAAGTGACCATCCATATCTTCAATTGCTTTATCACCAAAGCCCGGTAAATCTAAAGCTTTTGCTACAGCAATACAGAATGTTTCCATTGAAATTGGTTGACCATCTGCTGTTTTTGCAACACGAGGTTCAATAATCGGCCAACGCGCTGTACTTGCTTTAGTTTGAACACCAGACCAAGGTGCGCTAAAACCCCAGCTTTCAAAGTTATGCGTATCAGGAACAATATAATCGGCCAGAGCTGTTGTTTCATTCATAAAGGCATCAATACCAATAATTAAAGGTAGATGCTTCGGATCTTTCAGACGCTCTTCCATCACTTGGCGAATACCTGCAATCCCATAAATAGGGTTGGTCATATTCGTTATCCATGCTTTCAATGAATAAGGATAACCTGCTAATGCAGAGCCTAGTTGCTCAGTTAATTGTCCAGCAGCAAACGGATACCAAGGTGCTTTTGCAGGATATGGAGATTCCCCTTTCTCTACGCGCTCACGGTACTCATCAGATTTTTCATAGGCTGCTTTACTGCGTGATAACACCATGCCTTTTGGTTTAACTTTACCTTTAAAGCTATCCATTTTGTAACATGGGCCGTCAGTTGCACCATTAAACTTACCACCACCAACAGATACCCCACCTTTAAGATTTAAGTTACCTATTAGCGCATTAAGCATAATCACGCCCCACGCTGTATAGAAACCATTACCACTCATCATACCGCCATGAGAGATAACCGCGGCTTTTCGACCATATGCCGTAAACTCACGTCCTAATGCAGCAATTGTTGTTTCTGGTACTTTACAACGCTCACTGTATTCCGCCAGTGTCATACGTTTAGCAGCTTCATCAAGTAATTGGAAACTTGATTTAACCGTAACAGTAGCACCCGTTTTTAATGTCACAGTATGCGTAGCAAACAATTGTGCTTTATCAATTTGAGTAGATGGAACTAATTCTCCCTCAAGTGATAAAACTAAAGTTTGCTCTTCACCTTCTGCAACATCATTAAAATGTGCTGTTGTCAGCATTTGCCCTGATAGAGGATGTTTTTCATCACTGATCACAAGGTGAGTCGCATTCGTCCAACTCTTCTCACCTACATTTTTCATTGAAGCTTCGCTTGGTACTGACAGATATTCCGCATTGTAGCGATCATTTTCAATGATCCAGCGGATCATCCCCATCACTAAAGCCGCATCTGTTCCCGGTTGAACAGGAACCCAATGTCCATGATCGTTAGCCAATGTCGTTGTTAACGGTAATGCAGGTGCAACAACCACATAATTGAACGAATCACGAATACGAGCATTAGCTAATTGACGACCTTGACGCTTAAATGGGTTACCTGATTGTGCCGGCGATGTTCCTAAAAACAGCGCAAATTCAACATAATCCCAGTCAGGTTTAACGTGGGCGTTTTTATCTAAATCATTCATTAACGCACCAGAGCCAGCTCGGTACGCTAATCCACAATAAGAACCATGGGCACCAAAGTTTTTACTACCAAATGAGTTTTGAGCAAAGCGACGAATAAACGTATCACGTCCATCATCACCCGCATTTGTCATTAATAATTGGTTAGCTTTAGGGCCTAAAGCCGGTTGCTTTGGATCAATTAAAGTATCTAAATCACGGATGGCACGTAAACCATCAACATGACCTTCACCAAAGAGATCGCCACCTTCTACAATTTCTTGGATCAACTGCTCAAAACTAATGCGTTTCCATTTACCTTCACCGCGTTTACCCACACGTTTCATCGGTTCAAGAATACGTGTTGGGCTATCTAAGCTTTCCATCATGGTTGCACCACGAGCACAAGCTGTAGAACGGTTTTCTAAACCACTTTCACCACCCATTTTTTCAAATGCTTCTTTAATTGGCATGTTATAGCCAAAGTGGTGATCATGAGACAGTGGGTGATAAGGGTTACCTGCAATACGTAAAACTTTATTGTTGGCTCTATCAACACGAGCACGAACGCCACATTGTGTCCAGCAACCAAAACATTGCGTCATACAAACAGATTGATTTGTATTCGCTTGCCATTTTGCGTCTTTTACAACTTTGCCTTCAGGTAATAAAGAGTTTCCGTTGATCCTATCAAGTGTCACTTTGCCTGATGTGCCATCAACTAAACCATCTATGGCACGTTTAGCAACATCACGGTAGCTGGCAGCAAATGCGGCAATACCACCGATAACTAACCCACCTTTAAGCCATTGACGTCTTGTAAACTTAGCCATGCTGCACTCTCCTGACAACCCAACGAATACTTTCTCTAAATAAAATGGTTAACGCTATCCACAATCCAAATGTACCGACAATTGCCATCAGTCCATCATTACCTAGCGTAAACTCATAAGGGTTTGTAATTATGTTATATTTTGGAATGTATTGAGCACCCATCAACATCAACCAGCGTAATACCCACGCAAGTCCCATTGATACAAATGCCATGATGGTAATAAATGCAACCGAACGAGCTTGTTTTGCCATCAAAAGACCCATCGCGACAGAGATAACCCATAGTGTGATAACACCCATGGCACTCCACCAGCCAAGACTTCCCATTGCTAATTGTTCTCTAATTGCTTGGCCTGAAATCGTATCGCCAGCAACCCAAAAGCCCGTACATACTGCTAATAACATCAGTGAACTTACAAACCACATCGCTAATTCACGCTGATGTACTGGTTCACGACGTGTGCCTAATGCCAGTAATGTTGGTAACACTTGCATTGCACTAAAGAACAACAGTATTGGTAACCAATAGGTATACAACACCGGTCTTGCTTTTAAGATAGATGCTTCACGACCTGTATATAACAACAAACCAATCGCAGTTAATGAGCAAGCTAATGCAACCCAACGCGTTAATTTGTATTCACGCTTCCACACTAAGCGAACAACCATCGCTGCAAAATAGAGCAAACTAAACGCTGAGAATAACGGTAATAACAGTGAACCCCATGCCATCCATGACCACGGTGTTGGATAAGCATAGAAATGCCACACACGAGCTGTTTGGTGTAAATCTGCTGTTAACGCAAGAGGTGCCGTAATACCAGCTGTTACTGCAATAAATACAGCAACCGCTTCTAAACGTTGATTACCTACACTGCCTTTCCAGCACTGCCAACACGCATAAAGCGTTGCACTACAAGCAATACCAATGAAAAAGAAATATTGCACAGCCCAAGGTAACCAAAAATATTCTTGAGGGATCGCGATGACTTCTTGAATTTGAGAAACTTGCGGGATCATGAGTGAACCTCCTGCTGCCATAATGCGGGTTGTCCTTGACCTGCTAACGGTTGTACAAATGCATCATCGAGGCCGAGATAGAAAACTTGTGGCAATGTGCCGCTTTCTGGTTTTAATACTTTCAGCTCTTTTTCATGTGTACGCAGCATTTTGCTGATAGTGCTATTAGGATCTTTCATATCGCCGATAATACGAGCACCACCGACACAAGATTCAACGCACGCTGGCAGTAATCCAACTTCGAGGCGATGTGCGCAGAAAGTACATTTATCTGCTGTTTGTGTTGAGTGATTAATAAAACGAGCATCGTAAGGACATGCTTGAACACAATAAGCACAGCCAACACAACGTTCATTATCAACAACAACAATACCGTCTTTACGTTGGAAAGTTGCTTGAACAGGGCAAACCGGCACACAAGGTGGTTCATCACAGTGGTTACACAATCTAGGCAGTAAGACGTTGGTTATCCCCTCTTGCCCCTTGATAGCAACCTGATATTGGTTTACTGTCGTCCTAAATTGTCCTTGAGGAGTCTGATTCTCAATATTACAGCTTACTGTACAGGACTGGCATCCTACACAACGGCGTAAATCAATCAGCATTCCGTAGCGTTTATCTTCCGAGCCCTCACGACGCTCAGGTGATAATTTAATGCCGGCTTCAGCTAAAGGAACCAGTGAAGCACCAGCAGTAAGGACCCCTAATTGTTGTAGAAATTTTCGTTTTCCAAGATCCATATTTGTCTCCAGCATCACTCAATAACACAATCTCACTATGAGTGAAGGAAATAGAAATTAAAAAGTATGTGTTTTGTTATAAATGCATTGTAAAAATTACTGAAGACGACACCTATTGTGGTTTACCACATACCAAGTGCGAACTTGATCCAAGACAATATTTAACATTAGATATTTATGACGATAAAACAGACAATTGGGATAAGAAACGCAGTAAGCATCGGATTATTACTGCTCTTTTTTGTACTTCCTCTACAAGCCATAGCAAAAGAGTGGACAATCGGTGTTTTAGCATTACGTGGTGATGCATCAACGCAAAGACACTGGCATCCACTTGTTGACACCTTAAATGAACAATTTCCATCAGAAAACTTTGTATTAGTGCCGTTAAATCTGGAAGAGATGAAATTAGCGGTTGCAAAGAAAAATGTTGATTTCTTACTCACAAATCCTGCGCAATTTGTTCAATTAGATAATGCATTTCCATTACGTTGGCTGCTCTCTTTGCGTTCCGGCTATGAGCCTGATAACACAACACGAAATGTCATTGGCAGCCTAATTCTCGTCCGTAATGATAGTCCGATTACTTCCGCCCATGAATTAATCGGAAAACGCATTGGCGCCATCGCACCAGATGCCTTTGGCGGCTATCTTCTAGGTTACAAAGCGCTACGAGAAGAAGGTATTGATCCGGATAAAGATTTCACATTACGTTTCACGGGTTTTCCGGCTGACGCTTTACTTTATCTATTACGAGATGAAGATATTAATGCGGCAATTATTCCCGTCTGTTTACTGGAAAATATGGATAGTGAAGGGCTTATTCGTAAAAGTGATTATCGCCCCTTGATTTCTTATCAAACCAATACGCCATGTTTAACCAGTACACCGCTCTACCCTAATTGGTCATTTGCGGCACTAGATACCGTTCCTGATGAACTTGTTGATAAAGTCACTCGCGTTTTACTCACTGATGATAGTAAACCGATGAAATGGGGAGCGCCGGCTTCACATACTCAAGTTGAAAATCTATTAAGGGAAGTCAATCAACATCCTCGACAAAGGCAGCTTTGGCAAGATGCGAAAAGTTGGGCTATTCAGCACCAATTTATGATTGGTCTTTCATTAGCTGCTATCCTTTTTCTCATCCTAAACCAAGTCTGGATCAGCTATTTAGTTAGGCGCCGTAGTCGCCAACTGGAACAAGCTCACAACCGATTAAGACAGCAAAAGGAAGAGTTAGAACACGCTCAACGCTTAAATATATTGGGAGAAATGGCATCCGGGTTTGCTCATGAGCTTAATCAGCCACTTTCTGCTATTAAAAGCTATGCGCAAGGGAGTGTTATTCGCCTTAAAAAAGAGAATGAATTGCACCCATTGCTACCTGCATTGCAACAAATAGATAAGCAAGCGCAACGCGGTGCTGATATCATTAGAAATCTACGTTTATGGGTTGGAAAACAAACACCTAACAGTGATACGATTTTGCTTTCTCATCAAAATATTGCAGAGTGTATTCAACACATTTGGAAGCTTTTACGCGTAGAAGAAAAATACCCACAGGTTTCACTGATCACCCATATTGATGAACATGATACCCTGTGTTTACCTGAAACATTATTAGAACAAATTTTATCGAATTTAATCACCAACAGTCTCCAAGCTGGCGCTAAAGTACTAAAAATTAGCACCCATAAGGCCCCTGATAGGTTACTTATCGTCATTGAAGATGATGCGGGTGGAATGAGCCATAGCCAACTTGAACACCCCTTTTCCCCATTCCAAACAACAAAAACGGAAGGACTTGGATTAGGTTTGGTGATTTGCCAACGTTTATTACTTTCTCAAGGTGCTGATATTCATATTGAAAACCAAAAGAATGAACAAAATAAAGTTGGAATAAAAATTACACTGATTTTCCCTAACAAAAATAAATAACGGAGAAAAAATGCCAACAATTCATCTTGTTGATGATGATCTTGCTGTCACTGATGCTTGTCAGTTTTTATTAGAAAGCTTAGGTTATTCAGCCCATGTTTGGAATGATAGCGAGTTCTTTATCAACAATGTTAATCTCTATCAACAAGGTGTTGTCTTGTTAGATATGAGAATGCCAAAACCCGATGGCAGGCAAGTCCACCAGCATTTAATTGATAAGCACAGTACACTTTCTGTGATTTTTTTAACTGGTCATGGCGATATTCCTATGGCAGTTGAAGAGATCAAAAAAGGGGCTATCGACTTTCTACAAAAACCCGTTGATAGCAATGCATTGTTATCTGCATTAGATGCCGCATTTCTTGAAACTAATACGCGTTTTACCGCACACGATATTCGCCGCCGTTATGCATCATTAACCCCTAGAGAAAAAGACATTGCTTATTATGTTATTCAAGGATTAATGAACAGAGAAATAGCAGAAGTTGCTTGTGTTTCAATAAGAACCGTCGAAGTTCATCGAGCAAAAGTGATGGATAAAATGGCAGCTAAAAATATTGCTGAATTGGTGACTGCATTACAAGGCATCGAAATAATTTCACCTAATTTATGACAAAATTTCTTATCTGCGCTAAAAAATGTCACAATATAAGATATTCATTGGAAAAATAGTAAATAGATAGGCTTATGATAAAGTCACCTCCATTTAAAAAATCATTTTTACAGCCTAAATATTGGCTAACTTGGTTCGGGATTGGATTACTCTATATTCTGGTTCTCCTTCCTTATCCTGTCATTTATTGGCTAGGGACACGCCTAGGCCGTTTTTCAAAAGTTTTTTTAAAGAAACGCGTCCAAATAGCGGAACGTAATCTTGAGCTCTGTTTTCCACAGATGCCCAAAAGTGAGCGAGAAGCCTTAGTTAATAAAAATTTTGAATCTGTTGGTATGGGATTATTCGAAACTGGCATGGCGTGGTTTTGGCCTGAATGGCGAGTCAAACGTTGGTTTAAAGTCAGTGGACTTGAAAATGTCTCAATGATTCAAGAAAAAGGGCAAGGCATTTTGCTCATTGGCATCCATTTTCTAACACTTGAACTGGGTGCTCGAATTTTTGGTATCCATAACCCTGGCGTTGGTGTTTATCGCCCTAACGATAATCCCGTTATGGACTGGCTACAAACATGGGGTCGATTACGTTCTAATAAATTTATGATCGACAGAAAAGATGTCAAAGGCATGATCCGCAGTTTAAAATCAGGTGAAATTGTTTGGTATGCGCCTGACCATGATTATGGTCCTCGTAAAAGTGTTTTTGTGCCTTTGTTCGCTGTTGATAAAGCGGCAACAACAACGGGGACTTATATTCTGGCAAGAACCAGCAAACCCGCATTAATTCCATTTACGCCCAAACGCTTACCTGAAGGTAAAGGTTATGAGTTAATTATCTCACCACCTGTTGCTGATTTTCCTGTTGATAATGAGGAAAATGCCGCTAAAGCGATGAATAAAGTGGTTGAACAAGAGATTTTACGCGCGCCAGACCAATATATGTGGTTGCATCGTCGCTTTAAAACTCGCCCAGAAGGTGACGCTTCTTTATATAACGAAATAAAGAAAGTACACTAATCGCAAAGTGGCTGTTTTATTCCAAAGCAGCCACTTTGTAATATCACGATATACTGCAATAACGATAATAAAATCAATAACAGCACAAGCTGTAAACTCCTGCAAAACACATTATAAGAGCAAGACCTATCGCACTTATTCTGTATCATGGCTATATTCTTATTCATCATAAAATAAGAAAACCGACTCGTTGTTGCCACGCTCAACATCGCTACGGTTATTTTCAGCCTATTTTCTTGGTTTACTCTCTCGTTCTCGGCTAAAGGAGTAACATGGATCTCAAGCCCCGAAATAATTCTTGGAAACGTAATCTCTATATTGTCTGGTTTGGCTGTTTTCTAACTGGCGCCGGTTTTAGTCTGATCATGCCTTTTCTCCCTCTCTATGTAGAAGAACTGGGTATAACTGATCACGAAGAGCTTAATCTTTGGACAGGTGTTGCATTTAGTATTACCTTCCTTTTTTCTGCTATCGCAGCGCCTTTTTGGGGAAAATTATCAGATAGAAAAGGTCGAAAATTAATGCTGTTGCGTTCAGCCCTTGGTATGGCGATTGTGATGGTATTAATTGGATTTGCACAAAATATATGGCAATTATTAGTACTGCGAGCCTTGCTCGGTATATTAGGTGGATTTGTTCCGAATGCAAATGCGTTAATTGCCACTCAAGTACCCGTTAAAAAAAGCGGTTGGGCATTAGGTACACTTTCAACAGGTGCCGTAAGTGGTGCATTAATAGGCCCTTTAATTGGCGGTATGCTTGCCGATCTCTATGGTTTACGTCCTGTCTTCTTTATTACTTCAGCCGTTTTATTTATTTGCTTTTTAGTCACCCTCTTTTTCGTCAGTGAGAACTTTACGCCTGTTTCTAAAAAAGACGCACTAACCACAAAACAGGTCTTTTCATCGCTTAAGAACAAAAGACTCGTGGTATGCCTGTTTTTCACCACAATGATCATTCAAGTGGCAACAGGCTCTGTTACACCTATTTTGACGCTTTATATCCGAGAATTAACAGGACCAGTCAACAATCTTGCCTTTATCAGTGGTGTTATCGCCTCTGTACCCGGTATCGCTGCACTTATTAGCGCCCCGCGTTTTGGTAAATTAGGTGACCGAATTGGCCCTGATAAAGTCCTTATCTTTACCCTAGGGCTCTCTATTTTTATGTTAATTCCAATGGCGCTGGTCAGTAGTTATTGGGAGCTTGGTGCACTACGTTTTTTACTTGGTGCAGTCAATGCCGCTATGTTACCTGCAGTGCAAACACTTATCCTCTACAACATTACTCCTGCGATTGCAGGTCGAATTTTCAGCTATAACCAAGCACTAAGAGATGTTGGAAATGTTACAGGACCGTTAATGGGTGCTTTTGTTGCTGCAAGCTATGGATTTAGAGCTGTTTTTTATTTCACCGCAGCTGTTGTCTTTTTTAATCTAATTTACTCTTGGTTAAGCTTTAGAAGGCCACAAGAAAAGTAGTCAAAAAATCCACAAATAAGATCAGTTAATAGTTTTTTTTCTTGAAAAAATTACACTTTTACATTTAAAGGCCCAATTGTTACTTCTTTTATTCTATTTTTTGTAATTTATTGTTTATTAAGAATATTCTCACCCCCTATTTGTTAAGACCTCTAAAATTTTCTTGTCCTCCTTTTTCAAAAAATTGCAAGGTTAACTATTGCAAAATGAGATTTTTATCGACTTTTGCACCAAAAAATGGTTTATAAAGTATTAAATATACTTTTAGTCGCTGAATTCTGACAAAAGTATGTTAAAAATATATTAATTAAATGCGGTGGATATTGATAACAGAATGAAATAATTTTGTTTCGCCACTTGCTGCTATTTTGTTCTTTTTACTTGCAAACGACCTGTAGAGGTTTTTTTTGGGAATTTAAGATGCAATCTACTCACTCAAAATCTAGCCGAACTTTCTTTGGCCACCCATATCCATTAAGCTCCCTTTTCTTCACCGAAATGTGGGAACGCTTTTCTTTCTATGGTATTCGCCCATTATTAATCCTATTTATGGCGGCAACCGTTTATGAGGGTGGCATGGAAATCCCCAGAGAGCAGGCATCTGCTATTGTGGGTATTTTCGCAGGCGGTGTTTATTTAACATCACTGCCAGGAGGTTGGCTCGCTGATAACTGGCTAGGTCAACGCCTAGCTGTATGGTACGGCTCTATCTTTATCGCTTTAGGGCACCTATCCATCGCACTTTCCGCGTTTTGGTCACAAGACCTGTTCTTTATCGGTTTATTACTGATTGTGTTGGGTACGGGGCTATTTAAAACCTGCGTAACTGTGATGGTAGGAACCTTATATAAAAGGGATGATACTCGCCGTGATGGTGGATTCTCCTTATTTTATATGGGTATCAATATGGGCTCCTTTATTGCACCACTCATCACGGGTTTCTTAGTGCGTGATTATGGCTGGCATTGGGGCTTTGGTATTGGTGGGATTGGTATGCTTGTTGCGTTACTGATTTTCCGCTTTTACGCAGTACCTACTATGCGTCGCTTTGATAGCGAAGTCGGTTTAGATTCAAGTTGGGATCGCCCAACCGTTGTTCGCCGTAATGTCGGTCAATGGATCTTAGCGTTATCTGTTGTTCTTATGGCAATTGTTGGCCTTATTATTTCTGGCGTTATTCCTTTTAACCCAGTTGTTGTGGCTAACTTTATGGTCTATGTGATTTCCGGTAGTGTTATCGCCTATTTTATCTATTTATTCCTATTTGCTGGATTAAGTAGTAGTGACCGCTCTCGCTTATTTGTTTGTTTCCTCTTATTGGTTTCAGCAGCCCTTTTCTGGTCTGCATTCGAACAAAAGCCGACATCATTTAACTTATTTGCTAACGACTATACTGACTTAAACTTTATGGGATTTGAGATCCCTGCGGTTTGGTTCCAGTCTGTTAACGCCCTGTTTATTATTATTCTTGCGCCAGTATTTAGCTGGTTATGGCCAATGATGGCACGTAAGAATATGAATTTAAGCAGCATGAGTAAGTTTGTAATTGGTATTTTATTTGCAGCTGGTGGCTTTACCGTCATGATGTTTGCATCTGAAAGCGTTATTGCAACAGGGCAAGGTGTTTCACCGCTTTGGTTAATTGGCAGTATCTTATTGCTGACATTAGGTGAATTATGCTTAAGCCCAATTGGACTTGCCACAATGACTATTTTAGCGCCTGCTAAAATGCGTGGTCAGGTTATGGGATTATGGTTCTGTGCAAGCGCATTAGGAAATTTAGCGGCTGGTTTAATGGGTGGAAATATTCGTCCAGATAAACTCGATGTCATGCCTGATTTCTTCTCTCATGTTTCTATCGCTCTGGTTATTTGTGCCGTTGTTCTTGCTGCACTGATTATTCCAGTTCGTAAGCTTTTACAAAGCGCAGATAGCAAAGAGAAAGCACAAGCTTAATCTAATGCGTTAATTATTAAAGCCATGTCTAATTACTTAGGCATGGCTTTTTGCTTTTATATCTTACAACTTAAACGCTGTTTTTAAGTATTGCGCCCAATATTTAAAACACTTAATCTCATTACCTTCTATTTATTGATAGTTTATTACTAAGGTAATGGAATGACTGTTCTTCCTATTTATTATGTTAATGCTTTTTCCTCTATGCCTTTTTCAGGAAACCCCGCAGCTGTCGTTTTGTTAGAAGAATGGTTGCCTGATGACACCTTAATTACACTTGCTAGTGAGATTAATTTACCTGAAACCGCTTTTTTAGTTGACGACCATATTCGTTGGTTTACACCTAAAATTGAAGTTCCTCTTTGTGGACACGCAACATTAGCCACTGCTTTTGTACTAAAAACCATAAAACAGTCCCCTCATGATCTCTTTAAATTCCAGTCTCTTTCAGGTGAACTCACGATTTCTTGCCAAAACTCGCTTTTTACACTTAATTTCCCAGCTATACCTGCGACATTAAATAACGATATAAAGTCAGCCCTTGAAGAAAAATTAGCATTACAAATTGATGAGGTTTGGCAAGCGCGTGATCGTTATGTTTGCTTTTTATCTGATCCAGAAACAGTCACTAACTACCAACCTGATTTCACTCAAATCGCACAGTTGCCTTTACCTGGCGTTATTATCACAGCTAAAGGTCATGCTCCTTTTGATTTTATTTCTCGCTTCTTCGCCCCCGTAAAAGGCGTGAATGAAGATCCTGTTACGGGTACATCACATTGTGTATTAGCGCCAATTTGGGCTAATAAACTCAATAAAACACAGTTACAAGCAAGACAAGTTTCAAAACGAGGTGGAAATATTGACTGTGTGCTAAGAGATAATCGCGTTTTGCTGACAGGAGATGCTGCACTCTTTTTAACTGGCGAAATAACCTTTTAGTTACAGACGGCATAATCAGTCATTCGTCTACTTTGCTTTCAATTTACTCTATTTTATACTGTGGGGAATTTCTCCCTACAGTATTAAAGAAAAAGGCTTTATTGTTATGTCCATCTCTGACTTATCCCCTGAACTACAAGATAAAATTAAAAATTCAGTCACCCGTGTTTCTAAAGTCATATTTCCTACCACTACCAATCACCACTCAACACTCTTTGGTGGCACTGCATTAGCTTGGATGGACGAAGTTTCATTTATCACCGCCACCCGCTTTAGCCGTAAACGTCTAGTGACGGTTTCAACTGAAAAAATAAATTTTAATCACCCTATTCCATCGGGTACGATTATTGAATTAGTCGGTGAAGTTATTCGTGTTGGACGTACAAGTTTAACGGTAAATGTTTCTATTTTTCTTGAAGATATGTACGCAGAAGGCCGTGAAGAAGTGATCCATGGTCAGTTTAATTTTGTTGCGGTTGATCATGACGGAAAACCAACGCCATTATTCGATAAATAGTATCTATAGAGAGATTTGTCATACTTTTTATCTCTCTTAATTAAAAACGACATTATTTTATTATTTTCTTTATTATTTTGAATAATAACAAAATATTAAGATCATTAATTTAAATGGATATTTTTCAATCAATATAAAATATTCAATAAAATCAATAAATAATAAGATTACTAACATGTAAGACAAGAGTTATCCACAGTTAATGTGGATAACTGAATAAATCCAAAAATCAGAGAACACAGATTTTTGTTACTGCAAATTCAATCTGACAAACGGTTAATTTCCTTCCTACTGTTGCACTTTCAGCAATAACAATATCCGTTGATTGTGAATACTGTCGCCCTACTTCAAGCGCTAATTCAATGGTGGGTTCAATCAGTAAGATCGCCCCAATCTTTTCAAGCTCAACAGGAAAGTCTGCAATTGATCTAAATTGCACCACTTGTTTTATCTTATTTTTAGCAATTTCTTGCGCTTTTTCCGTTGCGACTTGATTAACTCTTGCTTGTTTTTCAAAAACACCACCACCTGAATGAAGATAAATCATATTTTACTCACATAGAAACCAAAGGCTGTTACCTTTATTATTCAAATCAAAGGCATAAAAGCCAGCAGAACGATAAAAAAGTAACAACCTTACCTTCACTTTTTATCTTACTAAGCACAATACAAAAGTGCTTTACCAGCCATAAGAAACACCTCCGCCTACAACACCACGATCTTCTGTATTCCATGAAGCTGAAACACGAATAATGGCGCTTTCTGTTATTTGATACTGAGCACCCGTTGCAAATGCATTAGCATCGCGATAATTACCCACTCCGACACCTAAACTAAACGTATGATTGGTCACGTAAGGAATATTAGCCATCGCTGCGACAGAAGCAATCCCGGCACTTGCTCTTTTATCTGCTTTATCGATTTTATTATCCATATTCTTAAGTGCAACATCATTATCAATAAAGATATTCTTAAATTTATTATTGGTATATTCATTTGCAATAGAGATAGAGTCATGTTTTGATTTTTCAATATATTCCTTCAGCGATTCATCTCTTTCATTAATTATCGTGTTGGTCACATTTATATACTCATTTCCTTTTTGAGTAACATAGCTTTGATGTTCTTTGGTTAATTTCTCATTATTTTTTCCAATAAGCCCTTCCATACCCGATGTTATTCTACTAATCTCAATATCGGTATAACTATTGGCATTTTTTTCTGATACGTTAATCTTTCTCTCTGTTGAAAAGGTAATTTCATCCTTAATATTGTTAACGTGTTCAACTATTTTCTTATCATGTTCATTGACTTTAAAGTCAGTGTATTCTTTACCTTTATTTTCAATTTCAATAATTTGATTATTTGTATGTTCTTTAATCTGTTTTTCAGACTCATTGATCCTATTATTTGTGTTTTTCTCTATTACTTCCTTCATATTATTTATTTTATTATCAGTATAATTTTCAGTATCTATTTTTAGATCAGATAATTTGCCTTCATTATAAAGATACATTTCATTTTTAACTTCATTGATATAATTAACAGTATTAGTCTGGTGATCATTGATTTTACTATCAGTATATTGATTTGAGGTTTTTTCTGCATTTTCTGCGAATGTTTTTGCCTTCAACTCACTCTCTTTTAAGACTACTTCATTTGCCTTTATGATATCTCTTTGTATTATTTTATTATTTTCATTTATTTGTTTTGTTGTTGCTTCAACGACCGTATTTTTCTCTTGCTCAATTTTATTATAAATAGTGGTATTATTGTCATTAATGCGCTTATCAGCCTCAATAAGAATATTATCTTTTTCTTTTTTTAATTGGGAAACATTGACGGCGTCTGTATTTTCCGTACCTGCTGCAACATTAATAATTTGCCGCTGGTTTTTATCACTACCGATTGATAATGTATTATTACGATTATTACTGCTATTATCACCTAATATAATCGCATTACTTGCTGATCCTGAAGACTTACTACCAATAATCACTGAATTATCTGCATTATCAGAAAGGCGACTACCACTCCCTAAAATAACACCATTTTCAGCATTATTTATTGCCCCTTTCCCTATACTAATTGAATCTTTATTTTCACTATAAGCGTTAGAACCAATAGAAAGAGAACCCTCACCAATTGCCATTGCACCACTTCCCAATGACATCGCATTATCACCAATTGCTGTACTTTTATGACCTATTGCAGTTGCATTTTCACCTTCAGCACCTGCATTAGCACCGATTGCCGTTGATTGATCAGAATGCGCCCACGTATTATATCCAACTGCCGTAGATTCATTACCATCTGCTTTACTATTTCCACCCAATAAGGTTGTATTATTCGCATAAGATAAAGGTGATGATAATAGTGAAATCACTAACAATTTTACCTGGAAATATTTATTTTTAATCATATCCACATCACTCCATAATTAATAAATTCATATATAGAATAATATGTATTTTATTTTTTACACATTAGATATCTTATAAAATAAACTAATGATAAATTGAAACTCTATTAATTAAAGATAATAACAACGTCATATAATTAACTTTATTATAAATAAATATTGTAATTTGATTTATATTTAAATAATAATCAACAACTAAAGAAAATAGATAAAAAATAAAGAAATGAAACTTAAATTTAAAAAATAAATTTATTAACCATCTGTAAAAATAAAATATTTTTACTTTTGAGATAATGATCAAATAATGGTAAGTGCTACTCTATAAATATGAATACTCTTTTTTAATATGTATTAAAAGAAACGCTAAGTAAAACCCCTAAGCTTGTCACCGCTTAGGGGACTGTATTATTCAATAAATTGTGCTTCTGCAATTAATAATTTATCAATTGATGATTGGCATAAAAGAGGTCTGAGTGCTTCAAATTTCTTTTCTGACCATTGGTAAATCTTTAAAGATAATAGTTGCTCAATAACTTTAGGCTCAAAACGATATTTAAGGTGTTGTGCGGGTGTTCCTCCCACAATGCCATAAGGTTCAACATTTTTGGAAACAACGCTATTAGCCGCAACAATAGCACCTTCACCAATTGTCACACCAGGCATTATCATTGCACGCATTCCTATCCATGCACCATCATGAATATGGGTATCACCTTTACCAATATAGGCTTCCTCAATCTTATCCATAAAAGGATAAAGTGAGAACCAATCCATTCGGTGAGTATGATTGCCACCCATTAATATCACCGCTTGCGCACCAATACAGACATAATCGCCAATATATAATTTATCAATTTCCCACAATGGTTCCCATTGCAGGCTAACTTCGTCACCATATAGATAACGTACAACTGAAGTTTCAAAACCATCATCCCAACAATCACTGTAATAACTGTGTTGTCCTTTGATGATAATATTTTTATTTTTAACTGTTTCGTGCAGATATTCTACACGCGACCAATGTTTATTTTTCATAATATGACTCGCTATAAATTAATGAGTCATCAAAGAATGCTTAATTCTCTGATGATGTGTTCGCATTCAAAACACATCGTCTTAAGCAATCCTTGGTTGAAGTAATAAGGGATTTTTTTTCATCTTGTTTACGGCCAACTTTTCCAACGCAATCGGCTTATGCTTGCAGTTTATCTGCACCATGATAAAGATTATCAAAGAAAAAGCCACGGATAACCTTAATAATGATTAGTTATTACCCGTGGCTTGATAATATTATTTAAAAAAGTCTTTGCTACCATGAGGCGCACAACGTAAATATTGAGGTGCTACTTTTATGGTTTGTTTGAGTTTTTCTGCTGCATGCCAAGGCCAACGAGGATCATAAAGAATACCTCTGCCTAAAGCGATAAAATCAGCCTGCTCTGTAAGTAAAATGGCTTCTGCTTGTTCTGGCTCGGTAATAAGACCAACTGTAATAACAGGCAGTTGTGTTTCATTATAAATTGCTTGAGCAAATGGTACTTGATAATTAGGACCTAGCTTAATTTCTTGCTTTTCTGATAATCCACCAGAAGAAACATGAATATAATGGCAACCTAACTCTTCAAGATGTTGAGTTAAAGCAATCGTGCTTTCTAAGTCCCAACCACCTTCAACCCAATCTGTTGCGGAAATTCTGACACCAACACAGATATTATCAGAAACTGCATTTTTCACTGCAACAAAGATATCCACTAATAACCGACTACGATTATTAAAATCACCACCGTATTGATCCGTTCTGTGATTAGATAATGGAGATAGGAATTCGTGCAATAAATATCCATGAGCACCGTGGATCTCAATAACGTCAAATCCTGCTGACTCAGCCCTTTTAGCCGCATCAACAAAAGCTTGTTTTATTTCTTCAATTTCATCGACAGTCAGCGCATGAGGTTGATGATTCTTTCCAAAAGGTATTTCTGAAGGTGCGACCTTTTGCCATCCATTAGGAGAATCTGGCGCTAATGATGCTCCGCCATTCCAAGGTAAATCAGTCGATGCCTTACGTCCGGCATGTGCAATCTGTATACCGATTTTTGCAGATGAATACTGCTTAACACTATCAACCAGCTTTTTTAGTTCATTACCATGTCGGTCAGACCAAATACCTAAATCTTTATAGCTAATACGACCTCTAGGCTCAACTGCTGTTGCTTCAACAATCACTAATGAAGCACCTGATAGTGCTAACTGCCCGTAATGCATAGTGTGCCATACGGTTGGGTAACCTTCTTGTGCTGAATATTGGCACATAGGTGCAACAATAATACGGTTATCTAACTGATGGGGGCCTAATTTTTTAGGGGAGAACAACAAACTCATTTAAAGCCTCCTGCTATCAATAAGAATTTATGCAAAGAAAATGTCTTCGCTTTTCGATATACCATTTAAATATACAGTTTTAAGGCTATCGGATCTTATTCATTTAGGCGATGTTTTACTTCACATTGTGAAAAACAAAGAGATCCGCATCAATTGCGGATCGCTTTGTTGATTAATCATTAGATTTGGCAGGTTTCACCAATAACAGTGAAAAACGTCTTGCGATTGGCAAGACAAATAAAACCGTGGGAAAAGCAATCATCCAAGAGATCCCCCAAGAAGTTAACCATGGGGAGATTACATGCATTCCCATTCCTAGCGATTTGACGGTACTAATAAACGCAACAATACCTGACATAATAAAAGAAAGGAAAAAGGGAACAAGAAAAATCATTGCTCGAGTAGGAAGTTTAGGAATACCTAAAAAGTAATTTTTGTCCTGAAAAGACATAGATAAAGACTCCAATAATACGATTGTACAACAGCACATAACTGCCAATACAACAGGCTAAAAAAAGTTATATGCGTTGATTAACGTAAACGCTTACGAGTCTTTTTGACCAAACTGAGTGCTAGTTTATTAATAAATATTTCTTTGTCAACTAAATTATTCTCATTATCATTTAGATGATCATTGATAAAATTAAAGATAATCTAAATGAGAAAACATAAAATAGTTTTCTCATCTTATTTCTACCAATCTCGTGTTGCAATTAATTCTTCTATATCAGCATCTTCAAAGCCATATTCATCAGCGATAACGCCAAAATCTTCAGCAATACACTCTCTTGCTACTGTTTCGATCTCGCTATTTTCTTCATAAAACTCTTCAGCTAACTCATTAAATTGGTCAGTTGTTTTTTGCGTAAGAATATAAAGCTCTGCCAAATTTTTAGGCGAAGTTGCTTCTATTTTTAAACAAAGTGCTTTTAATAACTCTTGCCCTTTCTTCACAAGATGTGTTGGATAATAATTATCATTGTCCATTTCTTTTAAAAAATAATGCTCTGCTAGTACTTTATTTTTAATCATTACAAACATCCTTATCTAAGTATTTATCTTAAGGTCATTAAAGTGTACTTATTATCTCAATTACGAAAAAGTATATTACGTTTCTTAATTAAATGTCTCGCTTTTATTTATCCGAATTTATAGAATTCTGTCCAGCAAACGGAAAATAGGCAATTAATTAAAATGGCTAAAAAAATACGATTTATATTTCTTTTTTTGACTATTGCACTGCTCTCTTTTTTGACTATTAATAAATTTTTTAAAAGCTCACCTTTGGCGACCTGGCACTTCTATGGCAATAATGGTGAATATATTACAGGTCATTACTACCCACCAGCAGAAGATAATGCAACAGATGCGGTGATTTCCATTCCAGAAAAACCAGCTAAAGAAGGTTTAACAATAACGCATTGGGATACCTGCAGTATTGAACTGAAAATTGATAATAAAACGCTTTATATCTCTTATTTTACTAATGGCCTTATTCAAGCATCTGTATCAACAAAAAGCACATCTTACATTGCATTAACTGAGCTGTATTTTTATGATCCTGATGATATGCATTGGTCGATAAATCGATTAGAAGATGGAGCATACAAAGGTTGGATTTGGGATAATGTTGCAAACCAGCTTATTCCTGTTCGTTATCAGGAAGATAAAACAACAATTATTGACGGTACAAAATATACTTTGATGCCAGAAAGTAATTGGCTATTTCAACGTTGGGCTAATGGCGTTTTAGTGGAAGAGTACACATTAGATGATTTGCCTGCAAAAGATGGCTTTATTCCTGATATAGATAAACAACGACTGGCTCAAGTAAAAGCTGAGCTTCAAACTACTGCAAATGAATTGGTGAAACCGTTAAATTTACCATTTAACTTAATGTTGTGGGGTAACTCACTTTGCAAGTGATAATGATATGTGAAATGCTCCCAGAGGGTTGGGAGCATTTCTGACACAGAATGATTTAATTTATACTAAATAACACCATCTAATTTCATATAAATTCCTTTTATTGAAAATTTAATTCCTTTCAAGTAGTTAACTTTTACTGCAAGAGTATAGATGAATAGAGTAAATAATTTAAATCTGATAAAAATGTTGCACAACAGGGATATATTAAAACAGTTATTTATTTTCAATAAAAGAATAAGACATCAATTTAATGGTTATATTATTCAATAAAATCAATATTTTATATTTACATTATTTTAAATATAAAACTTATTTATTAAGTTTTGATTTTTAATAAGCTTAACTTTTAAATCTAAAACATCTCAAATAAATTATTTAAGTTACCTTAGCATAATAGTGTGAGATATTTATTATTCACATTAGGTTAATTACCTAATTCTATCTAAAATAAATCTTTAAAATTAACATTAAATGCCTTAACGTGATAAAAATGAAATAAATAGCATGTTTATCTCAATCTGCTCCTAGAAATTCTAGTCATTTATTTTTAGTAAAACATATTAAATAAAAATTTATCTTACATTAAGAGTTCATTAATCAAATCTTGCTTTACATTTTATTATATTGCTCAATTTTTATTTGGCTCTTATACTTTCTTAAGACGATTTTAGGTAGGTATTATTATGAATATTTTATTAGTTGAAGACGACTTACAACTTGGTAAAGCGCTTTGTCGCGGGCTTGAAATTGCAGGTTTTCAACCATGTTGGGTCAGATTACTTGCGGATGCTCGTGTTCAATTAAGCCAACGCCCTTTTGATTTAATGCTATTAGATTTAGGTCTACCTGATGGTGACGGGCAAGACGAATTGATTGCACTGAGAAAAAGTGGTGAAAAAATTCCAATTATCATTTTAACTGCTCGCACTCAAATTGATAATTTAGTACAAACATTAGATTCAGGTGCAGATGATTTTTTACCAAAACCTTTTGCTATGCCTGAACTTATTTCTCGCGTAAAAGCGGTTAGCCGTAGAATGGCTGGTTTTTCTTCACAAATATGGTCTATTGGCGATTTACAACTTAATCCAGCAAACCATCAAGTCACTTTAAATAACGAACTGCTTTTGTTATCAGGTAAAGAATACCAACTATTATATGAATTAATGCGTAATACTGACAATGTGGTGCGTAAATCAGAGTTAGAACAGCGTTTATTTGGTTTAGACGATAAAATCGAAAGTAATTCCCTTGAAGTACATATGCATAATTTACGAAGAAAAATAGGCAAAGAGCGCATTATCACGGTTCGTGGCGTGGGTTATTTATTAAAAAAAGAAGCTAATTAAATGAAGATCCGCTCCTTCTTTATTTACACTATTGTCCTTCAGATTATCTCCATAGTTATGCTTTGGGGCGTTTGGTTAGCTTGGATACAATTTGATTATCTTGCTGAGTTCGAAAAAGTTTATAATAAACAGCAAGAAATTATTGCTGAGGGTTTTGCTAATACCTTAGAAATTGTTGCTGATCAGCCTGAAGTCCTTAAAGAAGTCGCTCATAACTTACAAGGTATGTATATCGACGCCATGCTCAATGGTGAAGATGATGAATTACAATATCTGCCGTGGTTTATTGCCTTAGATGCAAATAATACCCTGATTTATACTAACCGCCCTGAGCTACCTATCCCTACAAGAGTTCTTTCATTAGCATCAGAAAGAGTATCTGTGGCGGGTGAAAAGTGGATACTCTCTTTTAGTTGGGGTGAGAAACATAAAATAAAAGTCTTTATTGGTGAGTCGGTTGAAGATAGGGGCCATGTTATTGGTAACCCTGTTGAAGGCACCTTTGTTCCTTTTCTATTTATTCTTGCGACTGTTATTTTTGCAATCTTAATTACCGCTTATTTTAGTTTACGGCCTCTAAGACAAGCAGCAGAGCTTATCTCTAACCGTAAACCTCGTAATTTAACGCCGATTAATGTAGGCCAGCAATTTAAAGAAATACGCCCGATCTTTAAAGAGCTAAACCAATTAATGGCAAGAATTGATGCTGCTAATATTCGTGAAAAACAATTTATGGCAGATGCCGCCCATGAATTGAGAACACCAATAGCTGCTGTTATTGCTCAATTACACCTGCTCTCTTTAGTCGATGATCAACAAGAGCGTGAAGAAATTATTGATGATATGAAACAATCTCTTGATAGAGCGGCCGCTCTTTCTCATCAATTAATTGATTTGGCGCGATTAGAATGTGACGATTTTCCATTAAAAATAGAATCTCTTGATATCTATAACGTTATTGGAAATGCAATAGCACAACGTGTTCCTTATGCAATTACTAAAAATATTGAGCTATCACTTAATGAAGGCCACGCTTTAACGCTTAAAACTGATAAACAGGCTTTACTCTCTATATTTAATAATCTGCTTGATAATGCCATCAAATATTGCCCCAAAGGTAGCCAAGTTGAGGTAACTATTGAGAATCGATATGCGGAAGGGGTCCATGTTATCGTGCGTGATAATGGCCCTGGTGTCGCAAAAGAACATATCAATGTTCTATTTTCACGTTTTTACCGTGTTCCTGGCTCGAACGAAACAGGAAGTGGATTAGGTCTATCTATTGCACAAAATCTCGCTAATAAAATTCAAGCATCGTTAATTGTGACTGAAGGGCTAAATAATAAAGGGATTGGTTTTATTATTGTTCTGCCTTTAGAGGCTAAATCATCAGACAGCGATTAATAGATAACCGATATTCCATAATAAAGGAGGATATTGTACCTCCTTTTTATTTTATTACAGTGATGCCCTAAAGAGGGATTATCCCCAAAGATTAATTAACCAACGTAAACCTGCTGTCACTATTGTGGCACTCAGTACAATCATAATAAAAGGCTTTTTCTGCCAAGTAAGTACGCCTGCCACACCAACACCAATAACTTTTGAGATATCAGCAAGTTGGTCACCATCAAAAAATGTCGATGTCATTGCCACTGAAAACAGAATAACAATCGCCGACAATGAGAGGATCTCTTTAACTCTCTCTGACACACCCGCTTTATTGTTGAGTAATATGCCGGAAAGACGCATGGCGTATGTACCGACAGCAAGAATAATAATTCCTGTAATAATAGATGCCGTGGACATTATATTTTCCTTATCACAAACAATACGCCTAATAGCGATAATAAAACGGGTGTCCCAACAGGGAGGAATAGTGTGGTTGCGAGTGCAATAATGCTTCCTATTATTGCAGCATGGCGTGTTAGTTTATTTTTTAATGCCGGTAAACTTAATGCGAGGATGATGGCTGGAAACATCGCATCTAGCCCTAACATCTTTATATCTACAATAAATGATCCTAAGTAAACACCAAGCATGGTTCCTAAAGGCCAAACAAGTAAAATACCCAACCCACAAGCCCAAAATGCTAATTTATTTTGTTCAGCAGTACGTTGAGATAAACCAAATACAACACTTTCATCATTTAATATATGAAAACCTAAGAATGATTTAAGTCCTTTTCCCGGTAAATCTTTTACAGCCATACTAAAAGGAATATGTCGTGCATTGACCATTAATCCAGCAAGAGCGGCATATATTGCACTTCCTCCCATCGCCACAACACCAATAAAAAGAAATTCGGAAGCCCCCGCTAAAACAAAAATGGATAACACCAACGGTACCCAAAAATCAAAGCCTTGGGTATGTGCTAATGCGCCATAAGAGATACCGACGATACCATCAGCTAATGAAACAAGCACAATATCTCTAAGTACGTTATTATCAAGACGACTGCTAATTTTCATAGAATATAGTATTTTTTATCGAACCATTCGTTCATTATGTTGAACGACTTATTTTTTTGCAAGATGATTTTTGAAGGAATCTATGATGTCATCGCCTTGTGCGCCTATTGAAATTATTTCTCAAGCACTGGCTAGAGAAAGAAAAAAAGCGGGCCTTTCACTTGCTGAAATAGCAAGACGAGCCGGTGTTGCAAAATCAACATTATCTCAATTAGAAGCAGGACAGGGAAACCCAAGTATTGAAACACTTTGGGCAATTTGTGTTGCGTTAAACATCCCTTTTTCTCAACTTATTTCAGTGCCACAGCCTGAAGTGAAGGTAATACGTAAAGGCGATGGCTTTAAAATTAGCGCAGAAAAAGCCTATTACCATGCTTTTTTACTTTCATCCTGTCCAATGGGTGCAAAACGCGATATATACACGGTAATTGCACAGCCGGGAAAAGATAGAGTTTCAGATCCCCACAGTAAGAATGTCACTGAACATATTATTATTATCAGTGGCAGTGCAATGGTGGGCACTTTAGATGATCAGCAAGAATTACAACCTGGTGATTATATTTGCTATCCTGGTGATGTCACTCATGTATTACGAGCTTTAGAGCCTGACACAACCGCAGTCATGATTATTGAACATCATAATTAACATAGTAAAACTAATTAATATAGTAAAATTATGAATTTACCGCACTGCTACACCGCCAACGACATCTAAAAAGCAGTGCGATAAATTTGATAAAGAATATCTGCTTATTCAATTACTTCTTAAGTGCTTTATCAAGGTAGATCTCTCGTAGCCGTTGAGATAAATGCCCAACTTTTCCCTTATTTATATCTTCATTATCGATTGAAACAACTGGCCAAATTAATGTGGTTGCTGAACTAATAAAAGCTTCTTTTGCTTTTTTCGCTTCATCAAGCGTAAATAGGCGTTCTGTTATTTTAAGCCCTTCTTCTTGCGCTAACTGAATAATCGCTTGGCGGGTAATACCGGGTAAAATATTCTGACTCAATGGCCGTGTAATAATTTCATTATCGTGATTAATAATAAAGAAGTTACTTGAACTCCCTTCTGTTATATAGCCATCTTTAATTAAAATAGCATCATCAGCACCTTGTTGATGTGCATGGTTTTTTGCTAAACATGCCGCTAATAATGCCACTGTTTTAATATCACAACGTTGCCAGCGAATATCTTCAACACTCACTACCGAAATACCTTTTTTTGCATTGGGATGGTTAATGACTGTGGAGTGCTGAACAAAAGCAACTATTGTAGAAGGAACAGATGAAGCCGGAAAATCAAAAAAACGAGAGGAATCAGTACCTCGTGTTATTTGTAAATAAATAAGTCCTTCATGAAGGTTATTTTTTTCGATAAGTTGATGATGAACATCAATTAGCTGCTCTTTGGTAATAGAAAGCGATAGAGCTAATTCTTTGCATGAACGTTGTAAGCGTTGAAAATGTCCATTAAAGTCAATGAGCTGACCATCAATAACAGCAGTAACTTCATAAACGGCATCTGCAAATAAAAAACCACGGTCAAAGACAGATATTTTAGCCTGCTCTTTAGGTACAAAGTGACTGTCTAAATACACGATATCAGACATTTTACCTCCGTTATAAATTTTATTAACAATTTATCTCAATTCACTACCTTACTCTTTCAGTTTTCTATTTTAAAGACGATCTTCCACATCCTTACCTCTTTTTAATTATAGTTTTATGTAACTAATTCATGTTATATAAGCAAAAATTGCTATAATTTAACTTATGTACCAAATATAAGGATAAGAGGTGGCTATGTTAGATATTAATAAAAATAATTTATCTCAGCTAACAGAGAAACTGGTTAAAAGACAATGTACTTTAATGACTGTTATTGCCATATTGGGTTTCATTGCAGGTTTTATCTGTATTATTAACCCTCTTTCTTCTGGCATTGTTATCAGTGTATTACTCGGTGTTGTATTTTTTGCCAGTGCGATATCCAGCATTATTGGTGGTTTTAATGCTCAAGTCTCTTCTGGTTGGTCAATGTTGATCACATTATTGACGGGTTTTATTTATCTCCTGCTTGGCTATATTTTTGTCACCGACCCACTAAAAGGTATGCTTAGCCTCGCCTTTTTTATCGGTTTTTTATTTATTTTTGCAGGGATACTGCGCCTAAATATAGGTTTTAAACAGATCAAAGATAATTTTTATGGCTGGTTTAATATCTTGGTGGGATTTTTAGATTTAGTGATTGCCTATTTCTTGCTTGCTTTCGGCCCTGAAACCTCAGTGGCATTAGTTATGGCATTGATTGGTATACAACTCATTTTAAGTTCTATCACAATATTATCGATAGCCAGTGCAATAAAAAGAATGACCCATTAATTGACTATTCAGTAATAATAATCTCATCCATTTTATATAGACTAAGAGCCACATCAGTGGCTCTTAATTTATGGAAAACGAAACAGAGGTATCAAGCACAAGGTAAACGCAGAGATACCGTATACATATTTTCCCCACAAAGGTAGCAATTGCCTGTATTTTCAAAAATCATCACTTGAATACCTAATTGTCCAACTTCAATATTTGGCAACGCATCTGCCAAAATACTTTCTAAAGCAGGCTCAAGTAATTCGACCATATTAACAGGATCATTATTTGCCGTTGTATCATGCAAGAAATCCCCTAAACGAGGATCATCAGCATAGATTTCCAGTGTAGAACGATACACTAACGTTCTTTCACTGCTATTTACTTTAGAGTAGCCATTAAAGATGATAACCATTTTTTGGATATTCATTTTGGCAACACGGTTCTTAATCTGTAAGCATAGTGAAGGTACAAGCCTGATATTTACAGAGTTAAAATAGCGATCACAAATTTGTGGAATAGTGACACTTATACAAGGTTTTGGTGCAATACTTTTAATTTGCTTACTACACTCCCCTGTTAAAGAGTTATCGACAATAATACGCTCACGACGAGAGAAACAAATATTGTCAAAAATATCAACCGTAAAGAAAGAGATGTAATGAATACCATTAGTTAGCGTTTGATTTTCCAGCCTTACCGAAACTGCTGACTTATCAGTACAAGGCAACATTTTTAATTGGTCATTAAAATAAAAACCAACCTGCGTGCTTTCGCTAATATCACGTCCTAAAATTAGGTTTGCATTCACACAATAATTTTCGCTGTGATAGCTTAAAATACCATTTAGTGTTGCTGGAACTTTTGGCGACGGTAATTTTTCGGTTGTCATTTCAACATAATAATCTCTTGATTTAAGAGGTTTAGTTGGATCTTCGCTATTTTCAGATTCAGCATAAAAAATAGCAATTTGTTTAGGTTTACTCTTTTTAAATTTCACTTTAAAGTTCGCGATACCATATTTATTGGTTTTCCCAACATTAATTTTTTCACCATCAGCGTTATAAACTTCTGGCTCAACCCCTAAGGTACTATTATCAGCATTGTAGACGAGCCTTACCTCTTTATTTGGAACATCATCTCCTTCTTTATCCTGTAAATGCACAACAAAATTTTTAGACACACTTTCCCATTTACTGGGCCATTGCATAGATTCCGAACGTATTGTCAGTAAGTCATCAAACTTCTCACAGTTAGTCGCAATGCAGTCAGTATTAGGATTAGGCTTTGGAGGCGTAACTCGAATTTGAATCGGCGTTGCGTAATACACAATGCTTTCATCATCTTCATCTTTTAATATCAATTGCAATGACGCCACACCATTACGATTTCCCGTTAAAGAGATCTCTGTTTTATTATTATCCACTATCGTAATGTAGACATCTTTATTATTAGGTAAAATTAAAATCCCTTTAGGGCTTGTACGCCATTCGGCTAAACGCAGATTAATCCCCGTTACAATAACCTCATATTTGATGACTCTATTCATTTTGACTTCGTTATCAGCTTCATCGGGTGATGATTTGATCTGATTAAATTCAACTCTCACATCGGCATCAACGACAACTTGTGATTGTGCATTATAAATAGGGGGTTGAAAGGCCAGAGTGTCCTTCTCACCTTGTATAATTTTTTGCAGGCGTTCTTCTTTTGTTTCGATATTCATTGAGTGATTTCCTTTCTTTTTCCGATTCCATTTTTAGCTTAAAGCAAAAATTTTGAGTGAAAATCACAATAGAAAAAAGTCAACTAAGTATTGTTGTCAGATGGAAGGAATAAATACCTAATAAACAATAAGATAAAAAACGAGCCTAATAAAATTATCTCTAATTGATCGCTAAAAAATGCCTTTAACATAAAAAATAATTTAAATTTTAAAATATTTTTGTATAAAGCTATTGACTGTTATGGAAATGTGATTAAAATCAATATCAGAAAATATTTGTGACGTGAATCACATTTTATTAATAGGATACTTAATATGAAATCAATGACTTCTTTTATTACTCACCTGCACCAAGTTGTTGTACAATTATCATCAACTCGTTTACTGTAATTATTTGATTTAAAAAAATAAAATACAGCACAAAGCCAGAAATAGCACCCTCATCGCACAAAAGACTATTTCTGGCTTTTACCCCTCTCTTTACGCTTATTCATTACCTCGTATACTCTCGCATTTTTCGTAACAAAAAATTCACCTTCTTGAACTAAGCTCTCTTTTCTGTACTCTTAATATACAGCCCACATTAACTATGAGGATATTTTATGCAGCAGCAACTGCTTACATGGATACGTCAATTCAATGAGGAGTATGCTCAAGTCGCGTCTCTCTTACTCGTTTTAGCCATTATTTTCCTTGTCGCAATCATTCTCCATTTTATTTTGCACAAGTTAGTCTTACCTAAAATTTCCAAAGCAATAACTCAGTACGATCAGAAATGGCAACTTTCTCTAGAAATAAATAAACTATTTAGTCGTTTTGCTTTTTTAATCCAAGGTGTTGTTGTTAATATCCAAGCACTGGTGTGGATGGGAGCAGGTAAAACACAAGAAATTCTCACCACCAGCGCTCAAGTATGGTGTTTAATTTTCGGCTTGTTGATGCTTTTCTCTATTATGGATCTCTGTATGCAGATCATGAGAAATTCATCCTCATTTGGTCGATTACCCTTAAAAGGTATTTTTCAAAGCTTAAAACTCGCCGCCTCTGTGCTAATTGGGATAATGATTATTTCCCTACTTATTGGCAAGTCACCACTTATTTTACTCAGTGGTTTAGGTGCCATGACGGCTGTATTAATGTTGGTGTTTAAAGATCCTATTATGGGATTAGTTGCCGGTATTCAACTATCTGCAAACAATATGATAAGCCTTGGTGATTGGCTAGAGATGCCTAAATATGGTGCTGATGGCGCCGTTATTGATATTAGTTTAACGACCGTTAAAGTGCGTAATTGGGATAATACTGTCACCACTATTCCAACTTATTCTCTGATTTCAGATTCCTTTAAAAATTGGCAAGCAATGACAAAATCAGGAGGACGTCGTATTAAACGCAGTCTTGCTCTTGATATTAATAGCATCCATTTTTTAGATAAAAAACAACTTGATGATCTAGAAAAAGCTCACTTATTAGCGCCTTATATAAAAAATAAGGAAAGCGAAATTAATCAATTCAATGCAACTTTGAGCAATGAATGTCAAACTCCATTAAACCAGCGTGGCATGACCAATATTGGAACCTTCCGTGCGTATGTTGAAGCCTATTTAAAAAACCATCCTAACGTTCATAAGCAAATGACGATTATGGTAAGACAATTAGCACCCACCTCGGATGGGCTTCCCATTGAAATTTATGCTTTCACTAATACCACCGTTTGGGTTCAATACGAGGCCATTCAATCAGATATATTTGATCATATCTTTGCTATTTTGCCTCAATTTGGCTTAAGAGTTCATCAATCTCCAACTGGAAATGATGTAAGAGCACTCAGATTTCCTGCAGAAAATAATCCGCAATAAATCATTTTTTATTAAGTAAAAAAGGAGGATTATTCTTCTTTTTTACTTTTCTTATTAACAAATATTTTTAATCTTTTATTTTGTTATCATGTTAACAATCTTGTTTTTCTATATATTAACAAAAATCGCTATGTTATATTTTATATATCGATCGATTGTTAATTCCTATTTATTTGATGTTTTATTTACCACTAAAGTGGTATTAACCAGAAATTGTAACCATTTGTTTAATAATTATTTTTTTATATAACGTTATTAACATTTTTTATATTGATATAAATCATTATAGGTAGAAGGGTTATAACTTAACATATATATACAACTTTACTTGTTGTGAAAAATGTTAGGGTAATGTCAATGTCAAAAATTAAAAATAATACTTCTATTACTGAAATGAGTCGGCGTGGATTCATTCAGTCTGCAGCAGTTATTTCTGGTGCTGCCGCTGTTGCAGGAACGGTTTCATTACCATTCGCTGCTAATGCTCAAACTCCCCAGGGTATTCGTCCTGATGAGACTTCTGAAACTATCAAGTACAGTGCATGTTTAGTGAACTGTGGTAGCCGTTGTCCATTAAAAGTTCATGTGAAAGATGGTGTTATTCGCCGTATTTCTAATGAAACTATGTATGACGATTCAACATTTGGTCTTCACCAAATTCGTCCGTGTCTTCGTGGTCGTTCTGTACGTTGGAAAACGTATAACCCAGATCGTTTAAAATACCCAATGAAACGTGTTGGTAAACGTGGTGAAGGTAAATTTGAGCGTATTTCTTGGGATGAAGCGACTTCAATCATCGCGGAAAAACTAAAATATACCATCGAAAAATATGGTAATGAGTCCATTTATTACCAATATGGTACAGGCTCTACTGGTGCAAACTTACACGGTAGAACTGCATGTAAACGGTTATTAAGTACTGTCGGTGGTTTTTTAAGTGACTATGGTACTTATTCATACTCTCAATTAACTGGTATTGTGCCTTATGTTTATGGCGATATGCTGGAATCACTGTTAACAGAAATTGAGAATTCAGACTTAGTGGTGATGTTTGGTCATAACCTTGCTGAAACACGTATGTCTGGTGGTGGTCAGTTCTATGAAACGTTAAATGCGTTAGATAAGAGCAAAAGTAAAGTTATCATCATCGATCCTCGTCGTACCGATAGTGTGACAACATTAGGTGCCGAATGGATCCCAATTTATCCGGGTACTGATGCTGCATTAGTGGCTGCATTAGGCTATGTGATGATCCAAGAAGGTATCACCGATGAAGATTTCTTACGTGAATATTGTGTCGGTTGGGATAAACAAACATTACCTGCATCAGCACCTGAAAATGGCTCTTATAAAGATTACATTTTAGGTAATGGCCCTGATGGCATTGCTAAAACACCTGAGTGGGCAAGTAAATTAACCGGTATTTCTGTTGCACGTATTATCCAATTAGCGCGTGAAATTGGCGGTGCAAGAGCAGCGTGGATCTCTCAAGGTTGGGGCATCCAACGTACTTCAAATGGTGAGCAAGCGTGTCGTGCGATTATGATGTTACCATTAATGTCAGGTCATATCGGGCGCCCTGGTACAAATACAGGTTGTTGGGGTGGTAACGTTGCTTACCCAGTTGCAAGCTTTGCTTTACCTAACCCAGTTAAGACATTGATCCCAACATTTATGTGGTCTGAAGCAATTGCTCGCGGTGATCAACTTACCAGCAAAAATGCAGGTGTCAGAAATAAAGATAAACTCGATACGGGCATTAAATTTATGTGGTGTTATTCCAGTAACGTGATTGGTAACCAACACGCTGACTTGAATAAAACACATGATTTACTGCAAGATGAATCAAAATGTGAGTTTATTTTAGTGTGGGATAACCACATGACACCTTCTGCAAAATACGCTGATATTTTACTGCCAGATGTGACAACGGTTGAGACAAACGATCTTATCAACAACTCTTACGCAAGTGGTGCTTACCACTATGTCGTCCGTTTACAAAATGCGATTAAACCACTTTGGGAAAACCGCCCTTGCTATGATGTCTTAACTGACATTGCAGAAAAGATGGGTACCAAAGAACAATTCACTGAAGGACGTACTTACGAAGAGTGGATTGAATATTGCTATAACCAAATGCGTGAGAAAAACCCAGCACTGCCTACATTTGCAGAAACTAATGATGTAGGAATTATCGATCGTAAATTACCTAACCGTAATCAATACGTTGCACTTGAAGCATTCCGTCAAGATCCTATCGCTAATCCACTAAAAACTGCGTCAGGTAAGATTGAAATTTATTCTGAAAAACTAATGCAAGATACTGATGGCTGGGTGTTACCAGAAGGCGATCGTATCCCTGCAATTCCAGAATATTGTAAGAATGAAGAAGGCGTCGAAAACGTTAAGCTGAAAGAGAAATTCCCTCTGCAAATGACCGGTTTCCACGATAAAGGCCACGTTCACTCAAGTTACTATAACGTTGCTATGTTACGTGAAGCTATTCCTCATCAATTCTGGCTAAACCCAATTGATGCAGCTGAACGTGGATTAAAATCTGGCGATATCGCTGAAATTTATAATGCCCGTGGTCGTTTAAATATTCTCGTCAAAGTTACAGATCGTGTATTACCTGGTGTAATTGCAGTACCGCAAGGTGCATGGCGTTCACTTGATACAACAGGTGTAGATACAGGTGGATGTATTAATACATTAACAAGCTGGCACCCATCGCCGTTTGCTAAAGGAAATCCACAACATACAAACCTTGTTGAAGTGAAACGTGCATAAGGAGTTAACTCATGAAGCAATATGGTTTTTATTTTGACTCCACTAAATGCACTGGCTGTAAAACATGTCAAGTCAGTTGCAAGGATGAAAAAGATTTAGATTTAGGCCCTAAATTCCGTCGTGTTTATGAATACGGTGGTGGTAGCTGGGCAAAACAAGACGGGATCTGGACACAAAATATCTATAGTTATTATTTATCCATTTCTTGTAACCATTGTTCAAACCCTACTTGCGTTGCAGGTTGTCCAACTGGCGCTATGCATAAACGTGAAGAAGATGGTTTAGTGGTTGTTAACCAAGATATTTGTGTTGGTTGCCGTTATTGCGAATTGCGTTGCCCTTATGGCGCGCCACAATTCGATGAGAAGAAAAAACTCATGTCTAAGTGTGATGGTTGCTACGAACGTGTAGCACAAGGCATGAAACCGGTTTGTGTTGAGTCTTGTCCTCAACGTGCGCTTGATTTTGATGATATTGAAGTGATCAGAGCAAAACACGGTACTGAATGCGGTATCGCACCAATGCCTGATCCTAGCTTGACCAATCCAAATATCGTGATCAAAGCACACAAAGAAGCTAAACCTTCTGGTGATAAAACCGGCTCAGTTCAAAATGCGGCGGAGGTATAAACCATGCATGAACTTCCTCTAGTCTTTTTTACTGTTTTAGGTTCGTCAGCAGCAGGCCTGTTTCTTATTGCTTATATCAGTAAAAAGTTAGGTCAAATTGATGAAAACCAACTGCGTAATGCTAATATTTTAGCCCTGATCTTAACATTAGTTGGCTTAGGTATTGGTGGATTACACGTTGGTCAACCCCTGCGTTTTTTCAATATGCTATTAGGCGTTGGTCGTTCTCCAATGAGTAACGAAGCGTTTTTAAGTGGTGTGTTTACAGGTTTTGCTTTTGCAACTGTTGCACTCACTATCATGAAGAAATGGAAGGGTTTACGTGAAATTTGTAACCTATTTACCGTTGTTTTTGGTCTAGCATTTGTTTGGTCCATTCCACAAGTCTATCATATTCCGACAATTGCTAACTGGAATACAGACTACACCACATTGCAATTTTGGATGACGCTATTAGTTGGAGGTGGTGTATTAGCAATGGCTACAGGTGCAAGACGTTTAGGCGCATTATCCTTTATTATCGGTGCCATTATTACTTTTGCGACTCGCTCTGGTTATGTTAGCTTCCTTGGTTTTACAGGCCCTGAACTTAGCGCTGATCAATCTCTATTTTGGGGATTCCAGCTAGCGGTATTAGCATTAGGTGTGGTTATCGTAGGATTTACTGCAGTAAAAGCGCAAGCATCAAAAATGACGCTGGCAACTTGTGCAGCGGCGGTCATTATTGCCGAATTATCAGGCCGTATCGCCTTCTATAATTTATGGCACATTACCATGTGATCTTGATGTTATGGGTGATTAGTCATCTATAGAAAAGAGACAAAAATGCATACCCGAAAAGGTATGCATTTTTTTTAGAATGAAGAGCCAGGTTGCTGTAAAAAATTTAATTCTTCTGGCGTAGATCTTCGACCTAAGATGACATTACGATGAGGGTAACGACCATATTTATCAATAATTTCTTTGTGTCTTAATTCATATTGATAAGTATTTTCATCATCAATCTGAGAAAACAATATAATCGCATCTTGATGAATTTTAGGTGATTCTGAATGCATAAATGGCATTATCATAAACTTACGTTTAACTGGCGCTAATGTCAGGTATTCAGGTAACCGGATAGCTTCTTGCGCTAAGATTAATGCCATATTATCTTGGGCAAAGGCTTTTGGCGTATCACGCCAAATATTACGCGAGAACTGATCAAGGATAATAATCTCAGCTAAGCGCCCTTCTATCGTTTCTCTCCACGATGCCAGTTCGCCACGACTTGCACTTAAACATAATTCACCAAATCTACGGCTAATTTCTTTATCAAACTGAGTATCTTTTTTAAACCATTGCTCGGGTGTGCATTCTTCAAACCAAAACGTCAAAGTTGATTGATAAGGGATCATAAAAACTACCACGCTAGTTATTTATTAATCAAAATAGCGTTTATTTTCATCAAAATAAACGTCATTGGCGAGTTACTACGTTGGTAAGTTACCATTTTAATATAGCAACGGCTATTGATCCCTATCCGAAAAGGACATAAAAATAAATCCCCTTTTTAATCTTTAAAGGGGATTTAAAATGCTTCCTAGCTAACGCTTAAATCCATTAAGTCGCGCCATCCATAAGCCAATTTATCTACAAGTATGTATAAAATAGTATTCATTCCATTTGTTACATTCTGTCGATATTATGATGCAATTTAATTAGCCTGCACATTTTACAAACATCAAATTTATCTCTGTATCTCTATCCTGCCTTAAAAATCAGCATTTAAAAATTTTAATTTTTATAGTGAAACCACTAAAAAAGATCGATACCGTCTTATTTTATTTTTTAAAAACATCATTTTATGACAATAAAGATTGTTACAAATAACGAATTAAATCAATGCACTACATTTCAATTTTTTATTTTTCCGCTTTAACCTTGTTATTATCTTGTGTGATTACCCCAAAAGAAACCAGAGATCAAAAGTGAGATGAATGTTTAAAATTTGCACATTAGTAATGACATTTATTGAAAAATTTGCCCTATTCCTCTGTTTCTTTAACAATTTTGGAGTACAATTATTGCAGTTTATTTACTGAATGATCTGTTATGTCTGCTATCTCTATTATTGGAATAAGCTACCTTATTGGGGCTGTAATATCGTTTATTATCACTTTCTTTTTAACCAAAGATCCTAGCCTAGCCATGCGTCTTTTAAGTGCATTATTAATCGCCTTAACTTGGCCTCTTAGCTTTCCTATGGCACTTATCTTCTCTATTTTTAGTTAATCTTTTTAATTTAAACTTAATAACAGTAGTTATATTCTATTAAATTAGAATAATAGCTATTTGATTTTTTATTCTTGAATAAATATATTTATTATTTTATAAAAATAACACTTTTAGCTTAGATTTTATCTAAAAAAGAATATCTAATTACTCGTTGTTTTATTCAGTCAATCACAACCTTATCAAGTAATATCAGTATGTTATAATTAATACTCACTTTATCGAAAATAGAGCGCCATTTTAAAACCTAATATTCGAGCAAATATTTTTATAAATTTACAATTAAACTTAATTTCATTACAGTATATTATGTAAATTGCTCGAATACGTATATTATTCACCATCACCAATAATAATTTTTTAATTAGAGCTAGAATATGTTTAGTGAAAATGTCATTACAGATATTATCTATTGGATTGAAGAGAATTTAGAGAAAGATCTAAAACTTGAAAATGTTTCACAAAAATCAGGATATTCCAAATGGCATCTTCAACGCATGTTTAAAGAGCAAACAGGATTAACATTAGCGTCTTATATTCGAGCTAGACGACTTTCTTGTGCCGCTGTTGAATTACGCTTACAAAGAACGCCACTACTTGATATTGCATTAAAATATCGTTTTGACTCGCAACAAACTTTCTCAAGAGCGTTTAAAAAGCTGTTTAATATGACGCCCTATAATTATCGTAGAAAAGAGAATTGGCAGGCTCATGGCTTTACATTACCGTTAAGAAAATTTAGTGGTTTTAATTTAGATATCGAAATCGTCACTATTGATTCTCTCTCTTTAACGGGAATAGATCACACCTATAAAGCCAATGCAATCGATTGGAATTTTAGTACAGAAAAATCACGAGAAGAGTACTGGAAGGTATTTTTTCAAAATGCCCTCTACAAACATGAGCGGGTTTATGCCTTACATAATATTTTATCTAAGAAAAATAATGAATTAACGATAAAATATGCAACTATGATGGAAAATAAACCTGAAGTATATAATGCACAATTTTTGCATAAAGCGCATATCGAGAATGCTAAATATCTTAAATTCACGATCCCTGAAAAATTACTCACATTAGAGTATAAAGATATTATCTATAATATTTATGGTATTTTACTTAGAAAGTTAAACATACCTAGAAAGAAAGGATCACCCGACATTGAAGAGTATATTTTTAAAGAGGAATATCCAGTTTCTAGCCTAGCTTATAAGCCAATTCCTTTAGTGAAAGATGTGAATTACTATATTCCTATCGAAATTGAGCTTAACGATAAAAAGAAGATAAAATAGTTTTGTTTAAAACCATCTATTTCTAGATGATTTTTTATTTAATACGCTATAAGAAATTCTTTTCTACTTAATAAAACAATAGATAATTTCAGGATCATTTTCATCAAGGTTTTCAATACAACCACTTTCAATAAATCCTAACTGAACCAGCATATTTCGCATTGTATGATTAGATTTATTGGTTGATGTAAATAGTTTATTTCCTTGTATATTTTCTTGAAAATAAGTAATCAAGCATTTTCCATAGCCTTTTTGGCGATATTTCTTATCTATCATCACAAGTTCAATAAATGGATGACTAAAAAAGTGATGATGAATAACACCATAACCCACAATCTGTGCATCCACCTCAAGAATATAAACAGCTTGGCTAGATAGCCAAGCTTTAATTTCTTCAATACGCGAAGCATCCTGTTGAGCATAAGTATCTAACTCAATAAGTGCGGAAAGATGGTGGTGTGTGGCGGAGGTGATTTTCATAATGTGAACCATTAAGGATGGTAATTGAAAATAAAGACATTACACTATTGTGATTTTGGATTATTACTTAGTAGCATAAATAATCCCCATAAAGTAGAAATTTATTATAATAATTAATCATCATAGATTAGCTTACTTCCTTTTAAAAAGGATTTTTATTAATAACAATTCATCTAAAGTATTTTTAGTTCACACACTCTTGGCGAATATAATCTTGTAAACCTAAAATGATCTGTTCTGACTGCGCAATTCGTTCTCTGAGTACCCAATAATTTCGGATAGCGGTGTCAGTAGGTCTGGCGGTGTTTGCATTAACCAAGCTGGTGGTGGAAGTGGCTGAGGCTTTAGGGCACTCTGCTTTGATATACACCCGCTCAGGAGCACGCTTACTAATATCACGCAGCTGATCAATTTCTTTTCTTGCATGAACAAGTTCCTGTAAATGTCGATTATCAAGTTGATTAAGCCGATTTATTCTTAATTGATAATCTTTATTTTCTGCAATCTGCTGAATAAGAGATTGATTAATATTGTCGTATTCCTGTTGCAAAGATTTGTTTTTATCAATTAACCAAAGTAATACTATTCCTAAGCATAAAATCGCTATTAGCATTATTTTTGATAAATAATTCATAGCATCAACCAGGCATCTTCAAAAACTTTCTCTGAATAAGGTTGATAGCCAAGTTCAATATTGACAATAGCAACTGCTAAAGGAATGGTGATATTTTTTAATTGTGTATTAATTGGGTTGTTAGCATCAATACCAATTTCTTTTGATGCTCGGCTAATATAGCCTGCTGTATTATTTTCGTTAGGTGGAGCATAACGATTAATAATCGTTCTAATGGTATTTAAACCATATTTTTTTTGGTAAGTTTGTAATAATTTGTAGATAGCTCGTATACCATATTCAGGTGAAATAAATTGACAAAAATCTTTATCTGTTTGCTCTACGGATAATCCCTGCCATTTCGAACCATGCCGGATATTACCCGGATTATGATTACGCTCACCTCGTGCTATTTTAGCCATTTTTAACTCCTGCTCTCCCTTTAAGGAGTTTACTCACGGAATCCACTCCAACATAGCCAATAAATACACTGGCTAAGTAAGCAAACTCATGATTAATATTAAATAAAATTAAGATGTCTTTTACGAACCAAGCAAACATTGCACACATCAGCCCATCTATAGAGGTTTTTTTCCATCCTCCGCCGTTATATAAACCTCGAAGAATAGCCATTCCTCCAGCTAGAGAGGCTGATATTCCTTGCTCTTTCATTGAAGAAAGAACAATAAATACCTGTTCCCATAGATCTGGATTTTCTTTCATTGTTTCTCATGGCTTACCTCCAATAGGAGGAACTGTAATAAATCATATACTCATCTACAGCACTTAAATTTAAGCACTGTTTTAATATGAGTATCTTTATGTTTTATTTATCTAATTAGATAAATGGAGAATATAAAAAAAGACCACATTGTGGTCTTCTATTGAAGATAAAATTTAACAGATATCATTAATTTATATTAGTTAAGAAAATCGAGAAACAAAAAAACCCCACCGAAGTGAGGCTCTTTATATTCTGTTGTGAGGTCTTTAGATACAAATCTCTCACTGTGGGGATATAGTATGCTTTTTTTTCCTGAAGGTCAATAACTAGTTTCTACAATTAGAAATAAATATAGAAAATTATTACTTAACAGTTACTTCTTGAAGAATTTTTTCTGACAAAGACTCTTCTTTAAAGCATTCTTCAACTAAAAGTTCAAATAACGGCTTATAATTACTGTAGGCAACAGTTTTAGAAACACTCACTACCGTTTGTACTTGTTCTAATACTTCGCTGAATTTTAGACGAGGATATCCACGTCCTGAACATTGATTACAAGGTTTGAAAACAGGCATACTCTGTTTTTGACTCTCTTTTTTATCTAAAACTTGACCACGTCCATGACAACGACATGCCAAACGAATTTCGGCTTTTCCCTTACATGTAGGGCAAATAACTCGAGTTATCTCTCTCACTTCACGGTAAGAAGTCTTATTTATTGGTTTAACTTTAAGATCATCTTTGAGATTTTGCTCAAGCTCTTTAACCGATTTTGAGGTGTAGCTTTTAGTGGTAAAAACTTCAACCTCAATAAATCCGTTACTACAATCAGGACACGCTTTCTTACTTGCTGCACTTCTTGCGTAATCTTGAAAAGCATAATTAGCAATGATCTGCAAAACTTTAGCTTTATCGTTTTCAGTTAATTTATCAATCGCTTTATATTGATAAGCTTGGGTTAATGCATATTGGTAAAGGCTTTCTATCGCTTCGCTTGGGTTACTAATACTATGTTTAGCTAAAAACAATTCTATTCCCATGCGTCCTTTTCGCGTTGCTAGGCTAATTGATGTCATTACATCGGTTACTGAGAGTGAATCTACCGCTTTAACAGTTCTTACATCACTTAATACAATGCTTTTTGGTGAAAAATATTTAGGTAAGTCTGCTAGTCTCATTTAATGCTCCTGTTGATTTCCTATCACTACTCATTGGTCATCCATGTACCACGACAAGGCATGGCATTTATGCATCTAAATCACCCGCATTTTACGGCGTTATCTCAACGTGATTTTTACTTACCACTCTTGCATTGGTTCATTTAGTTAATTTCTTGTACTTTTCGCACTTTTATTAACTAATAGTTAATGCTATATTTTAACCAAAGTGACGTCAAGCAGCAAAGGAAATTAACCAATGGTTAAAGTTGATAATAAAACGGAGTTCACAAAAAGGCTTCAAGAAGCTTGTTTAGATTCAGGGATTGCTGGTCGTGGGTTAGGTAAAAGAATTACAGATGCACTTGCTGAACAAGGTATAAAAGTCAGTGCTCCAGCAGTGTGGAAATGGCTAAACAGCGAATCAATTCCCGATCCAACCAATATTTTAGCATTAAGTCAATGGCTCGATGTTCGAGCAGAATGGTTAGAATATGGGCGTGGAGCTAAAAGAAACGATGGTGTTTCGGTCAATGAAATGACACCTGTTGATGATTGGGATAATAATACACCGATAGAACGAGATGAAGTTGAGATCCCCTTCTATACTACTATTGAATTAGCTGCCGGTTTCGGAAGTTGTACCACGGATAATCAGAAGGTGGAGTTATTGAGATTTTCTCGTTCTACATTTAATCGCTATGGTGTTCAACCTAGTGATGCCGTTGCTTTTAAAGTTCATGGTGACAGTATGTCCCCTGTTATCCCTGATGGTTCAATTGTCACTATCAGTACAGGACATACAAAAATTGTTGATGGCGGTATTTATGCTATTCAACAAGGTGATCTTTTAAGAGTCAAAATTTTACATCGACTTCCCAATAACACCATAATCATCCGTAGCTATAACACTATTGATTATCCAGATGAGCGTTCTACATTAGAAGAAGTAAAAATTTTGGGGCGAGTATTTAATTGGTCCGTGATGGGTTGGTGATCGTGATAGATCGATAATCATAGTAATACACGAAAACACTACAATCTTTTATGTGGTGTTTTTTAATATATATTCATAAAATTTATCCAAGAAAAAACCCGTTATCTCTTTCGAGATAACGGGCTCTTATATGGTGCCGGCTACCGGAGTCGAACTGGTGACCTACTGATTACAAGTCAGTTGCTCTACCAACTGAGCTAAGCCGGCTAATTCTGGCGGAAGGATAGAGATTCGAACTCTAGGATGGTTTCCCATCGGCGGTTTTCAAGACCGCTGCCTTCAGCCACTCGGCCATCCTTCCATAGCGCGGAATTATGCCTATCTCTGACCTCGCTGTCTAGTCCTGATTGTAAAAAAAATGACTTTTTTATCTGTTTGCTCAATCTTCAAACGCTTTTTGCTTAAAAAATGCTAACTCACTAATATATTGGTTAATTTTTGATAACTAGAGATAAAAAATCACAGTGATATCGAGATATAAATGGAGGAACCCAAAAGGAATTAAATAAAAACAAATAAAAGGGAAAACAAAAAATAGAATTATAGATAATAAAAAACCCGCTATCTCTTGCGAGATAACGGGTTCTTATATGGTGCCGGCTACCGGAGTCGAACTGGTGACCTACTGATTACAAGTCAGTTGCTCTACCAACTGAGCTAAGCCGGCTAATTCTGGCGGAAGGATAGAGATTCGAACTCTAGGATGGTTTCCCATCGGCGGTTTTCAAGACCGCTGCCTTCAGCCACTCGGCCATCCTTCCATAGCGCGGAATTATGCCTATCTCTGACCCCGCTGTCTAGCTCCGATTGTAAAAAAATTGGATTTTTTTGTTTGTTTGCTCAAAGTTCATCCGAATATCCCTTTTAAAGTGATAACCTGTTAATATAATGACTGAATAATGGTGATTGTTTATTCAATTTTCTATTTTTAATTATATTGTCTCTTAAAGGCTCGCAAACTGAATGCGTACATTGAACCAACTCAAGCCAAATACACTAACTCGTCTATATGCCCTGTTTCTTCTTTTTATGGTCATATCACTTTTTCTATACGCTTACAGTTATTTTGACACTTGGCTAGATAGCAAAAAAAATGCTATCAACAATACAACTCACAAATTTGCTCGACAGGTTGAAGATTACCGTTACCACTCTAATCAGCTTTTTCAGCTATCAAATAAAATAACCGATACCTCGACGTTCCCTGTATTGCGACTTAATCCAATAAGATTACGTTCTGATGTATTTTGGCTTGAAGGCCGAGATCAAACCGTAGATTCCATTATATTCGGCAAACCCAATGAGCAAACCTTTCAGTTAGCACAACGATTTGCAAATTCACTCGAAATTCTTTGGGGAGTACGTAATGATTACAGTTCACTTTATTATCTAAATGGTAAAGGGAATGATCTTATCTTAATTACGACTCATTCTGTGCTTAAGCCGGAGATCCGTTACAAAGAAAGCTATTTAACATTAACGGCCGAAAACAAACGGTCTGAGTTATTGATGCAATCAACGGCATTAGATGAAAAAGAGAGTCTTTCTCCTATTAGGAAGATGTCTACGGAAAACATCTACTACTACACTTATCGCATTATGTTTAATGTGCCAGGTCAGTTAACCAGCGTAGTGGCGTTTGATTTGCCTATCAATAATTTCTTGCCTTCAGAATTGTCTCCACACTACTTAAGACTACTTCCAACAGGTCAGCAATCTGTTTACGACAAAAATAGCATTGAAGTATCAACAGACGGCTCTTCACTGATTTTTTCTCAACCTATTGCAGGGATCCCCTATTCACTCTCTTATGAATACCCATTAAAATCGATTATAAAAGAGATTGCCTACAAAAATATTTGGTTATTAATCAGCCTGCTGGTATTTATTTCTATCTCTATTTTTGGCCATATCTATATTCGGAATAAATACGTTTTTCCTTATATCTCTATGACTCGTAATCTGCGGATCAAAGAAGAGATGACAAACGATATCATTTCGAATCTCCCGATAGGATTATTAGTCTATAATTTTTCCTCTAACCATAAGATTATTAGTAATAGTCATGCGGAAAAATTACTGCCTCATATCGATTTATCTAAGATCCGCCAAATGGCGGTTGAGCATAATGGCTTAATCCAAACGGCTATCAACAACGAAATTTATGAAATAAGAACCAGTAATAACAACAATATTGACAATACATCATTATTCATATTTCTGAATAAAGATAACGAAGCACTAATCAATAAAAAATTACAACTTGCACAGCAAGAATATGAGAAAAATACCATTGCTCGGCGTAAGATCTTATCTAATATGTCATTAGAATTGATGCGTCCCATCAAAGATATAAATGAGATGGTTTATCAATTCAAAGAGTTATTACCTGAAGATACTCATCAACAATTGCTTAGCTTATTATTAGAGAAAACAAATTACATTTCTGAGTGGATAGAAAACATTACATTAATTAATAAGTTAGAAAATCAAGAATGGAAAATTCATAAGGATGAATTTGAACTCTCAACATTAGTTGAATCTATTCTGATAACCGCATCACCTTTTATGATAAGAAAAGGCCTAACACTTTATTTCCACAATAACATAAGACCAGGCTTACTTTTAATTAACGATGGCCCGGCTTTAAGTAAGATTATTTTATCATTGATTAATTATGCCATTAGTACGACTAATTATGGAAAGATAACAGTTAATCTGAATTTAGTTCAAAATAAAGATAAAGAAGAAATAATTATTGATATTATTGACAGTGGAAGCGGGCTTACACCTCAAGACATTGCTAATATAAAATACCCATTCTTAGGCCAAGCAATGGGAGACAAATATTATTCTAACTCAGGTATCATTTTTTATTTATGTCATTTGCTGTGTAATAAAATACAGGGAGAATTAACTATTAAGAGTCAAGAAAGTATTGGTTCTCATTTTCGAATTGTACTCCCATACCAGCATATAGATACGGAAGAACGAACTTTTAACGTATTATTAGAGGGTATAAACGCAAAACTCGCCATAAAAAACCCTGAAATAGAAAAAATCATCTGCCAACAGCTTGATAAATATGGTGCTACATACTTTGATAAAAATAGAGAGAATCTTTATCCTGAATACGATATCATACTTAGGGATACGCCGAATGATAATCCTGAATCTCCAACAATATTATTAATGAGCTCTATTGTTGGATTTGAAAAAATATCAAAAGATTTAATAAAGTGTAACTATAACTTCGGTGATCCTTTAATAGAGGCTATTACTTATTTAATTGAAGAAAATGAGTCATTTCCCCTAGATACAACTAAAGAGAGTATTTGGGATGAAAATAATAACCTTGATAAATACGAAGTAATTCTTAATAATTATAGGAAGAAGTTGAATGGTAGTGATTATAAGGAACTATTTATCAGTACTGTTCCTATTGATGTTGAAAAACTACACTTAGAAGCAACAAATAAAGACTTTCATTCTCTAGCCCAGACAGCTCATCGTCTAAAAGGGGTTTTTGCCATGTTAGATTTAGAATATCTCAGAGAAAGCTGTGAATATTTAGAGCATGACATAAAAAATCATAATGAATTAGAGATCAAAGAACGTATCACTCAACTGGATAAATGGATTCAACAGTTGCTGCAGCAAGGTAACAATTAAACATGAATAACCTTAATATTATTATTGCCGATGATCACCCAATCGTTTTATTCGGTATTCGTAAATCTTTAGAACAAATTGAATGGGTCAATGTTGTTGGTGAATTTGAAGATTCAACCTCACTTATCAATAACTTACCTAAGTTAAATGTGGATGCTTTAATTACTGACTTGTCTATGCCTGGCGATAAGTATGGTGATGGTATTACACTTATTAAGTACATTAAAAGACATTACCCTAATTTGTCGATTATCGTACTAACAATGAATAACAACCCAGCTATTTTGAGCGCAGTCCTTGATCTTGAAATTGAAGGTATTGTGCTCAAGCAAGGTGCTCCGACTGATCTGCCAAAAGCATTGGCTGCGCTACAAAAAGGCAAGAAATTTATGCCTGAAAGCGTTGCGAAGCTACTTGAAAAAGTCAATGCGAATGGTTATGGCGATAAACGCTTATCACCAAAAGAGAGTGAAGTGCTGAGATTATTTGCTGAAGGTTTCCTTGTAACTGAAATCGCGAAGAAACTAAATCGTAGTATTAAAACGATTAGTAGTCAGAAAAAATCAGCCATGATGAAATTAGGTGTCGATAACGATATCGCATTACTTAATTACTTGTCATCCGTGACTATTGATAAGGAAATTAACGGTCCAGATTAATTTCACCGTAGTTACCTTAGTCGCACCGATAAAATCAGGAAGCTCAACCTTTTGTGGGAGCTTCTCTGCTTTTTAGTCTTTACTTTAATCCCTCATTTGGGTTTACCTCTCTCTTTCCTTGCAATACCCTCCTTGTTCACAAGCTCTTATAAGCTGTATGACTTATTCTTCTGTTTCTATCATACCTTTATTCGTTTCAGTGCTCACAGACCGTTGTAGAGGCTTTATTACCCTGCTTTTTAAGTAATTTATCTTGTTATGACTCTGCTCTATTTTATCTTATCTATCAAAATACTTTTCAAATACATTATTTTTCGCCTTATTTGGGCTTAAAAATAAATAAAGACTAATAAATTAGTCTTTATTTACTCATTTTATCGTTCACGCTCTAGAATTATTCTTTAGGAATATGCTTCACCAACACTTCTCTTAAAATAGAAAGTGAAACAGGTTTGGATACACAATCATTCATTCCAGCATCAATACAGCGTTGCTTCTCTTCGGCAATCGCATTCGCCGTTACTCCTATTACAGGCATATCACTGCCCATTTCTCTTATATGTGTTGCCAACTGATAGCCATTCATATTCGGCATATTGACATCCGTCAAAACGATATCAACATGATTCTTAGCTAAATACGTTAATGCATCACAACCATCTTCTGCTGTTGCTGTATTAAAACCAATTTTTTTCAGTTGATCGGTCAACAATAAGCGGTTTATTGGATGATCATCGACAATAAGGATAGTTAAGGTTTGTAAGCTACAATCTGTAGCTTGCTCCATCATCTCCACACAATTTGCTTCAACTTTATTTTGTGGTAATTGTAGTATTATTTTTGTTAATTCATTTAGTTTATAAGTACTGCATACCCATACGTTTTCAGCTATTTTCTTCGATGGCTCAAAGTAATGCTCATTGATCCTAATAAATTGGCAGTTATCTTTTCTTGGTAGATCGTAGTCCGTAATAATAAAATCGTTTGAAGATATCACCACTTCTTCAGTTAGTAATTCACAGCTCAAACCGAAGTAACGAAGGTATCGACCAATAAAACCCTCCAAATAAAGATTTTTAATATCTATAAAGCAACGAACATTACTTTCTTTATAAATATTCTGTTTAGACGACGATTCTATTCCCTCTAAGGCACCATAAAGAGGTATACGAACCGTAAAGCGGCTACCAATATTTTCTTGGGAAACAACACTGATATCCCCATCCATTAAGTTGATCAGTTTTTCACAAATGGCCAAACCTAATCCAGTTCCCTCTGATGCACTTTCTGTATTTTGAGATACTTGGAAGAATGGCTCGAACAGCTCATGCAATGCTTTATCGCTAATGCCTCTCCCTGTATCATGAATATCAAAATAGAGATAATAATCATCTTTATAAAGATGTAAGGTAATACATCCCGTTGTGGTGAATTTAATACTGTTATTCAACAAATTAGAGATAACTTGTTGTACACGAACAGGATCGCTATTTACAATTTTTGGTACATTAGGTTCGATAAAACAGTAAATAGCCAAGTCTTTTTTCGCAATCAAAGGTAAATAGTTAGAAATCACAAAAGAGAGCACTTGGCGACAATTAAATGGCTTAATATCAATTTTTAACTGTTTAGATTCAATTTTCGAGAAATCGAGGATATCGCTGATAATTTTTAGCAATAACGATGAGGAGTTATCCATCGTCTTTAGTAATCGAGATGTATCATCACTTTGTGTAAGCGACTGCAATAATTCTAGATTGCCAATAATACCATAAAGTGGTGTTCGTAATTCGTGGCTAACTGTTGCCAAAAACATCGATTTAGCTTGGTTAGCTTGCTCCGCAGCTGTCGCCATATTTTGTAGTGAGCGCTCCATTTTAACCCGTGCGCTAATATCCACTAAAACACAGATAGCCACATCCTCATTTTGATAACGTGAGTTAACAAAGCTTATTTGCAGATGATTACGATTGTTGGTCACTACATCGACCATATTGCTACTTTTCTCAGCAATAATAGAAAGGATATTTTGTTTATCGCTGTGGCTAAGCAAACGAAAATAGTTGTGTGCTAGCTCGTTACTTAAGATGATCATTCCATCACGTATTCTAAGAATACTGATCCCGACTGGCGCTGATGCCACAATCTTATGGTTAAATTGCTCGTGTTCTTCTAGACGAGAGGCATTATTTTCAGCTGGAGAGAATATTTTTCTCTCAAAGATCCAGACGAAAATAAAAATCATAATGGCTGAGATAATATTTAAGATCAGCGCATTAAAAATCGTGAATTTAAATTCATTTAAAATTTGCTTGAGTGGTAATGAATACACCACACTAAAAGATGATGGTAATAATTTACGCTTAGCAACTAAATCACTAAAATCTTCATCAAAGCCAAAATAAGGGGCGCTGACATCAGGAACCTGCTTAACAGTATGATAGTTGTTTTCTGCTGGATAACTTAAAACCGTAGTATTTCTGCTATTAAGAAGATGAATTGAAATCACTCTATCTTTGGCAGGAGAAAAATACTCAAGACGAATAGCCCTTTCAATACCAATCAGACCAATGAATTTACCTGAGGCATAAACTGGCGACATAACATATAAAATGCCACTATCCCCTTTTGCATCTGGCACTATCCAATATTGGTTAACTTCTTTACCTTGTGCACGTTGATTAACATAGTTACGTGTATTTTCGTAAACCATTTTTTTCAACATTTCAGTATCAACAGGGGATGCGCGCAAAGGGAAGTTAATCATACACATGCTATGGGAACCAACCATAAAGACTTGATTTATCCCTTGTAATGCCGGAGTGTTATCTTTCCAATAATATAAGATACTGTTAAAGGAGCGGAAATAGTTGTTTGTTTGCCCTTTAAATAATTCACAATCTGCGGTGTCATTAAGTTTATGAAGTGAGAATGGCCCTTCATAAAATAATGAGTTTTTCATGCCTGGGTTTAAGTTAATTTGTTCTTGGTGACGTTCTGCTAGGTATTGTAGATCACGAATAGTGCCGGAGGTTTGCCTAAAGAAACCAAGAAGGTTGGTGTAGTTATTACTATACTCTTGCCGAATATCAGACTTAGTATCATTGAAGATATTGATGAGGTAAAACATGGTTAGCAATGCCCCCATCGCCCACAACATGATACCTAATACGCGAAAAAGGTAGCGGGAAATTTTTAACGATGTTTTAAAGGACGAGAGATATCTCAAACAACCACCCTAATCAATATTCCTACCGCACAAGAAACTTATTCTATTCTAGCAGAAGTTACTGAATCTCTGAATGATATGATCTTTATCATCAGGATAATTTTTTCTGATGATGAACTGATCCTACCACATAAAAAAAGCAGGCAATTATGCCTGCTTTCTTTTATTTATACATCACAATAATGATAAATATTATTCTTCGTCCGCATCATCTGCTAAATCTGAATCAGGTGCTTCGGGTGACTCTTCGCTAATAACCTCATTAACTTCATCGTCATCTAATGCATCATCTTCGTCTTCAACACGCTGCAAGCCAACAACCAACTCGCCTTCTGTTGTACGAATTAAGGTAACACCTTGTGTATTACGTCCAACAATACTGACTTCAGAAACACGTGTACGAACTAATGTTCCCGCATTGGTGATCATCATAATTTGATCAGTTTCTTCAACTTGAATTGCACCAACAACTTTACCGTTACGCTCACTCACTTTAATAGAGATAACGCCTTGTGTTGCACGATTCTTCGTTGGGTATTCGCTTTGAGCAGTACGTTTGCCATAGCCATTTTCAGTTACGGTTAAGATATCTCCTTCACCACGAGGGATAATGAGTGAAACCACTTTATCGTCATCACTCAGTTTCATACCACGGACACCTGTCGCAGTACGACCCATTGGGCGAACACAATCTTCCGCAAAACGAACCACTTTACCTTCCGCAGAGAACAACATAACTTCGTTTGTGCTATCGGTTAAATCAACACCGATTAACTCATCGCCTTCATTTAAGTTAACGGCAATGATACCTGCACTACGAGGACGGCTGAAATCTTGCAGAGGCGTTTTCTTCACGGTTCCGCTTGCTGTTGCCATAAAGACAAATTTACCTTCTTCATACTCTCTTACTGGCAAAATGGCGGTAATACGTTCATTTTGCTCAAGAGGTAATAAGTTGATAATTGGACGACCACGAGCACCGCGACTTGCTTCTGGTAACTGGTAAACTTTCATCCAGTAGAGACGACCACGGCTTGAGAAGCATAAAATCGTATCATGGGTGTTAGCCACCAATAGACGATCGATAAAGTCTTCTTCTTTAATTCTTGCTGCTGATTTACCTTTACCACCACGACGCTGTGCTTCGTAATCGGTAAGTGGTTGATATTTAACGTAGCCTTGGTGAGAAAGTGTCACAACAACATTTTCTTCATTGATCAAGTCTTCAATATTAATATCAGCCGTATTTTCAGTGATCTCAGTGCGACGAGGATCGTTATACTGATCTTTAATCGCATTTAGTTCTTCACGAATGACTTCCATCAGACGTTCTGGGCTTCTTAAGATATGTAATAGCTCAGCAATTTGAAGTAATAACTCACGATATTCATCTAACAGTTTTTCATGTTCAAGACCAGTCAGTTTCTGCAAACGCAGATCCAAAATAGCTTGAGCTTGTTGCTCTGTTAGATAGTATTTACCGTCGTGCACACCATATTGTGGCTCTAACCATTCAGGACGAGCAACGTTGCTGTCGCCAGCACGCTCTAACATGGTAGAAACGCTACCTAAATCCCAAGGTTGTGCAATTAATGCCGCTTTTGCTTCTGCTGGATTTGGTGCTTGACGGATCATTTCAATAACTGGGTCAATGTTCGCCAATGCAACAGCCAGTGCTTCTAAGATATGAGCACGGTCACGCGCTTTGCGTAATTCGTAAATAGTACGGCGAGTAACAACTTCACGACGGTGACGAATAAAGGCAGAGATAATTTCTTTTAGATTTAATAATTTTGGTTGTCCTTGGTGAAGCGCAACCATATTAATACCGAAAGAAACCTGCATTTGTGTTTGTGAGAATAAGTGATTTAATACCACTTCACCCACAGCATCACGTTTGATTTCAACGACAATACGCATACCGTCTTTATCAGACTCGTCACGTAATCCGCTAATACCTTCAATACGCTTATCTTTAACAAGCTCTGCAATTTTTTCAATTAAACGAGCTTTATTCACCTGATAAGGAATTTCTGTCACGATAATAGTTTCGCGACCTGTTTTCTCATCAGTTTCGATGTCAGCCTGAGCACGGATATAAATTTTTCCGCGACCAGTACGGTAAGCATCTAGAATTCCTCTGCGGCCATTAATAATAGCGGCAGTCGGGAAATCAGGCCCCGTAATATGTTCCATCAACTCTTCAATCGTGATGTCTTCGTTATCAACATAAGCAAGACAGCCGTCGATAACTTCGCCTAGGTTATGTGGAGGAATGTTTGTTGCCATCCCCACCGCAATCCCTGAAGAACCATTGACTAACAAGTTTGGAATACGGGTTGGCATTACTGCCGGAATATGTTCTGTTCCATCATAGTTAGGAACAAAATCAACCGTTTCTTTTTCCAAATCCGCCAGCAGTTCATGGGCGATTTTCGCCATACGAACTTCGGTATAACGCATTGCAGCCGCCGAGTCACCATCAACTGACCCGAAGTTACCCTGCCCGTCAACCAACATGTAACGCATAGAAAAAGGCTGTGCTAAACGAACAATCGTTTCATAAACAGCACTGTCACCGTGCGGGTGATATTTACCGATAACATCCCCAACAACACGGGCTGATTTTTTATAAGGTTTATTCCAATCGTTTCCTAGTACATTCATCGCGAAAAGCACTCGGCGGTGTACTGGCTTCAGTCCGTCTCGAACATCGGGTAATGCGCGTCCTACAATAACAGACATCGCATAATCCAAATATGAGCTTTTCAGCTCTTCTTCGATATTAACTGGTGTGATTTCTCTGGCAATGTCGCTCATGGAGCCACTGTCCCTCATACTACGGATTCAAAGGTTTAGAACTATACCACAAATCGCCAATTTTTGGAAAAAGGAAACAACTAAATTAATGATCCTTTCGCTATTCTCTTCGATTTCACCGTCTAACGTTGGTAGAATCATGGCAATATGAAAATAGGAGTAATACTTTCTGATGAATGATAAAACAACCTCTTTACATGCTAACGTGGATCAGCATGAAATCGACAAGTTTGAAAGCGTCGCATCACGGTGGTGGGATCTTGAAGGTGAATTTAAGCCATTACACCGCATCAACCCGCTAAGACTCAACTATATTCAAGAACGCGCAGACGGCCTATTCGGAAAAAAAGTCCTAGATGTTGGTTGTGGTGGCGGTATTTTGTCTGAAAGTATGGCATGTGCTGGGGCCGAGGTAACTGGTCTTGATATGGGTACAGAGCCATTACAAGTTGCACGTTTGCACTCGCTTGAATCAGGTATTCCTGTCACTTACATTCAAGATACGGTTGAAAACCACGCGAATGAAAACTCACAAACTTACGACGTCGTTACCTGTATGGAGATGTTAGAGCACGTTCCCGACCCTTCATCTGTTGTAAGAGCCTGTGCAAAACTGGTAAAACCTGGTGGACATGTTTTCTTCTCAACCATCAATCGTAATAAAAAAGCGTGGCTGATGCTGGTAGTAGGTGCGGAGTATATTCTGAATATGGTACCTAAGGGCACACATGATGCTAATAAGTTTATTCGCCCATCAGAATTACTTAGTTGGGTTGATGAAACCGATTTGCGTAGCAAAAATATGATTGGTTTACATTATAACCCGATCACTGACAAATTCCGATTAGCGCCAAATGTCGATGTGAACTATATGGTGCACACACAATCGACACATAACTCGAATTTGTGAAACTGAAAGTTTGATTTGGTTTAATAAAACATCAAACGATCACATTTTTTAAAATTGACTTTACATCGTTGTCACTTGAATTTGTGTTTCTTACTGCCTGTATTTATGCAGGGTACAGGCAGTTGTTAAAAAATTTATCCCCTATTTATCCACAGAAACAATCAGATTTGTACACTTGATCAATCGCTCAATTACCTTTATCTTGTTATCACCATTTGAACCAACCCCTATATATTGTGTTTCCTTAAATTTCACACCACAAGACTCCTTGACACAGATTGTCATCGGGAGCGTTTTTTTGCGGTATAAAATTTCAGGTAACACTAATGCAAGAAAGGTGCATCGCTCATGAATCACAGCCTGCTCGTCACAAAACGTGATGGTCATAAAGAACGCATTGACTTAGACAAAATTCACCGTGTTATCACCTGGGCCGCAGAAGGTCTAGAAAATGTCTCTGTATCTCAAGTTGAATTACGTTCTCAGATTCAGTTTTATGAAGGTATCAAAACTGCTGATATCCATGAAACACTGGTAAAAGCTGCTGCAGACTTAATCTCTGGTGAAACGCCTGATTATCAGTACCTCGCTGCCCGTCTTGCCGTATTTAATTTACGTAAAAAAGCGTATGGCCAATTTGAGCCACCAACACTGTATGATCATGTTAAAAAATTAGTCGATTTAGGCAAATATGATCGCCATCTTCTTGAAGATTACACACAAGAAGAGTTTGAACAGATGAATAGCTTTATTGTTCATCAACGTGATATGAACTTCTCTTACGCTGCAGTTAAACAATTAGAAGGTAAATACTTCGTTCAAAACCGTATTACAGGTGAAATTTACGAAAGCGCACAGTTTTTATATGTTTTAGTTGCAGCTTGCTTGTTCTCTCGTTATCCACAAGCAACACGTATGGACTATATTGAACGTTTCTATAATGCGATTTCAACCTTTAAAATCTCATTACCAACGCCAATCATGGCGGGTGTAAGAACACCAACTCGTCAATTTAGCTCTTGTGTATTAATTGAGTGTGACGACAGCCTTGATTCTATCAATGCGACATCAAGTGCCATTGTAAAATATGTTTCTCAACGTGCGGGTATCGGTATCAATGCGGGTCGTATTCGTGCATTAGGTAGTGCTATTCGTAATGGTGAAGCATTCCACACGGGCTGTATCCCTTTCTATAAACACTTCCAGACAGCGGTAAAATCTTGCTCGCAAGGTGGTGTTCGTGGTGGCGCAGCAACCTTGTTCTACCCATTATGGCATTTAGAAGTTGAAAGCCTGCTGGTACTGAAAAATAACCGTGGTGTTGATGATAACCGTGTTCGTCATTTAGATTACGGCGTTCAATTAAACAAATTAATGTATGAACGTTTAATCAAAGGTCAGGATATTACTTTATTCAGCCCTTCTGACGTCCCAGGTCTATACGATGCATTCTTTGCTGATCAAGATGAATTTGAACGTTTATATGTGCAATATGAGAAAGATAAGAGCATCCGCCAAAAACAAATTAAAGCGGTTGAGTTATTCTCATTAATGATGCAAGAACGTGCATCAACTGGCCGTATTTACATTCAAAACGTTGACCATTGTAATACACATAGCCCATTTGATCCGGCGGTTGCACCAATTCGCCAATCAAATTTATGTTTAGAAATTGCACTGCCAACTAAACCATTAAATGATATTAAAGATCCTAATGGTGAAATTGCACTGTGTACATTATCTGCATTTAACTTAGGCGCAATTGAAAATCTTGATGATTTAGAAGAACTTGCTCGTTTAGCCGTTCGTTCTTTAGATGCGCTGTTAGATTACCAAGATTATCCAATCTTAGCAGCAAAACAAGGTGCAATGGGTCGTCGTACCTTAGGTATTGGTGTTATTAACTTTGCTTATTATTTAGCAAAACACGGTGTTCGCTACTCTGATGGTAGTGCAAATAACTTAACTCATCGTGCGTTTGAAGCAATTCAATACTATTTATTAAAAGCATCTAATGAATTAGCGAAAGAGCAAGGCGCATGCCCATGGTTTAATGAAACCACTTATGCTGACGGTATTTTACCTATTGATACCTACAAAAAATCATTAGATGTACTGACAAAAGAACCTCTGCATTACGATTGGGAAAGTTTACGCAAAGACATTAAAGAGCACGGTTTACGTAACTCAACACTGTCTGCACTGATGCCATCAGAAACATCTTCACAGATTTCGAATGCAACAAATGGTATCGAACCACCGCGTGGTTATATCAGTATTAAAGCCTCTAAAGACGGTATTTTACGTCAAGTTGTTCCTGAGTATGAGCGTTTGAAAGGCGCTTATGAATTACTATGGCAAATGCCAAGTATTGAAGGTTACTTGCAGTTAGTGGGCATCATGCAGAAATTCGTTGACCAAGCCATTTCAGCGAACACTAACTACGATCCTACTCGTTTCCCTAGCGGTAAAGTTCCAATGAACCAACTGCTGAAAGATTTGCTGCTCGCTTACAAATATGGTGTGAAAACACTTTATTATCACAATACCCGTGATGGTGCAGATGATGTACAGGGTGATCTGGAAGAAGTCGTTGAGACGGAAGATACAGATTGTGAAGGCGGCGCGTGTAAAATTTAATTGAGGAAGCTATGTCTTATACTACTTTTTCACAAGTTAAAAATGATCAACTTCAGGAGCCCATGTTTTTTGGGCAACCTGTTAACGTAGCGCGTTATGATCAGCAAAAATATCCTATTTTTGAAAAGTTAATTGAAAAACAACTCTCCTTCTTCTGGCGTCCAGAAGAAGTGGACGTTTCTCGTGATCGTATTGACTACAATGCATTACCTGATCATGAAAAACATATTTTTATTAGCAACTTAAAATATCAAACGCTGTTGGATTCGATTCAAGGCAGAAGCCCTAACGTGGCATTCTTACCTTTGATCTCGATCCCAGAGTTAGAGACATGGGTTGAAACATGGTCATTCTCTGAAACCATTCACTCACGCTCTTATACTCATATTATTCGTAATATCGTTAATGATCCGTCAGTTGTGTTTGATGATATCGTTGAAAATGAAGAAATTTTAAAACGTGCACGTGATATTTCTTCTTACTATGACGAGTTAATCAAGCTGACAAATCTTTATCACATGTATGGTGAAGGCGACCATCAAGTTAAAGGTAAAACAGTTCACGTCACGTTACGTAAATTAAAGAAACAGCTTTATCTGTGCTTAATGAGCGTCAACGCACTAGAAGCAATCCGCTTCTATGTTAGCTTTGCTTGTTCATTTGCCTTTGCTGAACGTGAACTGATGGAAGGTAACGCGAAGATCATTCGACTAATTGCTCGTGACGAAGCGCTACACTTAACAGGTACACAACACATGCTGAATTTACTGCGTTCAGGTCAAGATGATCCTGAAATGGCAGAAATTGCAGTAGAATGTGAGCAAGAGTGTTATGACCTGTTCGTTGAAGCTGCTGAGCAAGAAAAAGAATGGGCTGAATACCTATTCTCTGAAGGCTCGATGATTGGTTTAAATAAAGATATCCTTTGCCAATATGTTGAATATATTACTAATATTCGCATGCAAGCAGTGGGTCTTAAATTACCATTTAAAGCGCGCTCTAATCCTATTCCATGGATCAACGCATGGTTAGTGTCTGACAACGTTCAAGTGGCGCCTCAAGAAGTTGAAGTCAGTTCTTACCTAGTGGGTCAAATCGATTCACAAGTTGATACTGACGATTTAAGTAACTTTGAACTGTAATACTGAGAAATAACACCGATACGTTATGGCATCTCATAAAGTGACCCTGCATCAGCAGGGTCTTTCAAAACCTTTAGAATTTCATACTGACACCCATCCCTCTTTGCTTGATGCATTAGAGCATGGGAAAGTCCAAGTTGAATACCAATGTCGCGAAGGCTATTGTGGCTCTTGTCGTCTGCGCCTAGTGAAAGGCAAAGTTTGTTATCGTAATGAACCTTTAGCGTTTATCCAACCTGATGAAATCTTACCTTGTAGTTGTCATCCCATCAGTGATATCGAAATAGAAATTTACTCTGAATAATTTGAATTATCTTAATTTGAGCTTTTTTCTAACACTCTTGTTCAACTTTGACTAAGGTTAAGTTAACACGATAAAAAAAGGAAAAGCATTATGAAATTAAAGTCTATTTTCTCAGTCATTGCTATTTCTACATCAATTCTGCTTGTTGCTGGCTGTTCAAGCCCACAAAAAATAGAAACAGTAAATGGGGAAACAATTTTAACGACAGATAAACCCCAAGAAGATGAAGCAACTGGATTAATTACCTACAAAGATTCAGAAACTGGACAGATTAAACAAATTAATCGTGATCAAATAAGACGAATGGTAGAGCTTGACGATTAACGCTCTTATAAACCCTTCTCTTAAAGCGCCAATTCATATTTATGATTGGCGTTTTTTTATTCATAAAATCTTTTCTTGTAAACTAATCATTACACTATACGTAATTAAAATTTGACAGAAATTTACCATTCTTATACTCTGCTTTTTAAATAAATAAAATAGTCTAGTGAACAGAGGATCTTGTGAAGAATCGCACTATAGGCAGTGTTTTTATTGTTGCAGGAACAACAATTGGGGCAGGTATGCTGGCAATGCCACTGGCTGCCGTGGGTATTGGCTTTAGCACGATGATGCTATTGCTTATTGGCTTATGGTTATTGATGAGCTATACCGCATTACTGCTGGTGGAAGTTTATCAATACAACGATCCTCATACAGGTCTCGGTTCTATCGCAAAACGCTATCTCGGTGTAGGTGGTCAAGTTATCACTGGTCTCGCATTGTTGCTATTAATGTATGCGTTAACGACCGCTTATATTAGTGGTGCAGGTGAATTACTTTCGGCTACCCTTTCATCTTGGATTGATCATGAGCTTTCTGTCACTCAAGGTATTATTATCTTTACAGTGATTGGCGGAGCTGTAGTAGGAATTGGTACCACATCAGTTGATATGATTAATCGGCTGCTATTTACAGCAAAAGTTTTCTTCTTAATCTTTATGCTGGTTGTGATGTTACCCCACGTTGAAAGCGTCAATTTAACGTCAATGCCAGTCGCTCAAGGACTTATTCTTGCTGCTATTCCCGTTATTTTTACTTCATTTGGTTTCCACGGTAGTGTGCCAAGTATCGTAAGTTACATGAATGGCGATATTAAAAAGCTACGTATTATCTTTATTATTGGTAGTGCTATTCCGCTTGTTGCTTATATCTTATGGCAAATTGCCACATTAGGTGCCATCCCAACAAATACTTTTATGGGAATTATGGCGCAACAATCGGGATTAAATGGCTTACTGACGGCTATTCGTGATGTTGTTGCTACACCTCGCGTAAATATTGCGGTTAATCTATTTGCTGCGTTGGCGTTGGCTACTTCATTCCTTGGTGTTGCATTAGGTCTATTTGATTACCTTGCAGATCTCTTTAAGCGCAGCAATCGCGCAACTGGGCGTATGCAATCAAGCCTGTTAACCTTTGTTCCACCTTTGGTTTGTGCGCTTTATTTCCCTAACTTTGTGCAAGCATTAGCTTATGCTGCTATTGCACTATCAATTTTAGCATTACTTCTGCCGGCTTTATTAGTATGGAAAGTCAGACAAGAACAAAATGGTGCTGATAAATACAAAGTTAAAGGTGGGAAAGGTGCATTAGGTATTGTATTTACTTGTGGTCTGGTGGTTATTGGTATTCAAATCGCCATCACTTTTGGTTTATTACCTCAAGTTGGCTAACTCCCTTTCTTATATAGATTTCTTATAGACAACAAAAAAGCAGGTGCTGATTTTAGACACCTGCTTTTTTTGATTCAGATATAGCGTCTAGATTAGAAACTTAAACCAGCCCCCACATAGAAACCATCAGCTAATTTATTATTGCTTCTATTATGTGAGTTTTCAATTTCAATCACGCGATAACCTGCATTAACATGCAATGGTTTAAATACCGTTAATTGTGCACCCACATCAGCTTCATAATAAGATTTGCTACCAGAGGTTAATCCTTCAGGAGATGCATAGGCTTCGCCATACACACTTAAAGAAGGCAGAACATTCCAGTTAAGACCCACACCACCCGCTAAAGCAGCGCCATCATCACCATTTTTGGGTGCTAAATAGAGTGCTTTACCACCAACACTTGCTGAAAAAGGCCCTAAAGGTAACGCAAATTTTGCACCTAAGCTTCCTACTTGACCATCATGATCACTACGAGCCCAGTTACCATTAAAAGAAAGACCCGCATTAGGATCACCTAAACCAGCACGAACATCAGTATAATGTTCCCCTGCTTGAATATTCATTGATACTGCATTGGCATTTCCAGCCACAAACAGCGCACTTATCGCACCGACCAATAAATATTTTTTCATTGTTATTACTCCAGCAAATAATTGTCCTAACTTATAATTATACAACAAATTTATTAAACAACTTGACTCAAAATTGAAAGATAATCTGTAGAATTTTCAATCTATGTAAATAAGTTACATCTATCAATATTATTGGTCTAATTGGTTTTATTAATGAGTCCAATATTGCTAAAGTGGAATTACAGTCAATATTAACCATAATAAATATAAGGCTGTTCGCTTCGTTTTATTCACACATGCTATTTTTTTAGAACGTTTACTATTTCATAAACTGGAGATATGTGATGGAAAAGAAAAAGCTAACAACGGCGTCAGGTGCACCTGTTGTAGACAATAATAACTCAATGACAGCAGGCCCTCGTGGTCCGATGTTACTTCAAGATGTCTGGTTTTTAGAAAAACTAGCTCACTTTGATCGTGAAGTTATTCCAGAAAGACGTATGCACGCAAAAGGCTCTGGTGCTTTTGGTACATTTAAAGTCACTCACGATATTACGAAATATACTCGCGCTAAAATTTTCTCTAAAGTGGGTAAAAAAACAGAAATGTTTGCTCGCTTTTCAACCGTTGCGGGTGAAAGAGGTGCCGCAGACGCCGAACGTGATATTCGTGGCTTTGCGTTAAAATTTTATACTGAAGAAGGTAATTGGGATATGGTGGGTAATAACACCCCTGTTTTCTACCTTCGCGATGCCCTGAAATTCCCAGACTTAAACCACGTTGTAAAACGTGATCCTAAAACCAACCTACGCAATATGGCATACAAATGGGATTTCTTCTCTCATTTACCAGAAGCTTTGCACCAATTAACTATTGATATGAGCGATCGTGGTTTACCACAAAGCTATCGTTTTATTCACGGTTTTGGTAGCCATACTTATAGCTTTATTAATAAAGATAATGAGCGTTTCTGGGTTAAATTTCACTTCCGTTGTCAGCAAGGCATTAAAAATCTGATGGATGATGAAGCTGAGACTCTGGTTGGTAAAGATAGAGAAAGCTCACAACGTGATTTATTTGATGCGATTGAACGCGGTGATTTCCCTCGCTGGAATTTACAAATTCAAGTGATGCCAGAAAAAGAAGCGTCAAAAGTCCCTTATAATCCTTTCGATTTAACTAAAGTTTGGCCTCATGCTGATTATCCATTAATTGATGTGGGCTATTTCGAGCTAAACCGTAACCCTGAAAACTATTTTTCTGATGTAGAGCAAGCAGCATTTAGCCCTGCCAACATTGTTCCGGGCATTGGCTTCTCCCCAGATAAGATGCTACAGGGTCGCCTATTCTCTTATGGTGATGCTCACCGTTATCGTTTAGGTGTTAATCATCATCAAATCCCTGTGAATGCGCCACAATGCCCATTCCATAATTATCATCGTGATGGTGCAATGCGTGTTGATGGTAATAGTGGTAGCGGTATTACTTATGAGCCAAATAATGGTGGCATGTTCCAAGAACAGCCTAATTTTAAAGAGCCACCATTATCAATTGAAGGTGCTGCAGATCACTGGAACCATCGTGAAGACGAAGATTATTTCAGCCAACCTCGTGCACTGTATGAATTACTGAGTGATGAAGAGCATCAACGTATGTTTTCTCGCATCGCAGGTGAGTTAATTCAAGCAAGTAAAGATACACAAAAACGTCAAATTGCCTTATTTAAGAAAGTTCATCCTGAATATGGTGCTGGTGTTGAAAAAGCAATGAAAGCATTAGCAAAAAAAGACGCTAAATAACCGTATAATAAGAAGCCCTGTGAGCAACTCGGCAAAAATAATAAGGCGCCTTCGGGCGCCTTTCTCTAATAATCTTTAAGACTTATTGTCTATTTTACGCTCATCATTTTAACCATGGCGAACATAGATTTAAATTACTTTTATCTACCTTTTATATTAGAAATAGAATGTTGATAGGAGGATCGACAAATACACCATTATTACTTCAACAATTGCCCTTTCATCCATTGTTGTATTTGTTTACGAGAGATTTTTATTCCCCCATTTTTAAGGCTTTCAGGAAGTTGTAAGCAAGCAACAGGTCTTTGAAATCCGGCTAATCGGGAGTGATACCACTGTGGTAATTGATTGATGATTTCAATATCAGCATCAACAACTGCAACTGGACGTTGTCCAAATTCGGCATCATCGATAGGGACAACAAAAGATTGGCTAACACTTGGATGTGTATTAAGAATTTTTTCAATATCTTCTGGTTGGATCCCTTCGCCAGCACTGAAAAAAAGATTGTCCAAACGGCCTAAAACACACCATTCTTCGGCACTAAAACAACCTTTATCTCGCGTTGAATACCAACCATCAGCCGTAAGCGATAGCGGTTTTAATTGACCATCAAACCAATAACCTAATGCGATGCTGTCAGACATTATCTGGAGCTCATCATTCACTAACCTAACACTTTTACCTTTTAGTGGAAGTCCGACTCCAGCTTTACCATCCGCTCTCTTAGCACAAACGGTCGATGCCATTTCTGTCATGCCGTAACCACACCAGCATTGAATTCCCCAATGTTCTGCTTCTTGCGTTAGCTCAATAGGGATCATTGCTCCCCCTAATAAAACAGATTTTAGGGTAATAGGTTGTTGATTATCTTGTTGCGCTCTATTTTGTAAGAAGCGCCATAGCTGTGTGGGAACTAAAGAGGCATGGGTACAACCTTGCAAAGCATCTACAAAAGGATGCATTTCACGCACCACCAGTGTTGCTCCGCGTAATAACCAGCGCCAAAGTATACCTTGTCCTGAAACATGAAATAGAGGCAAAGAAAGTAACCAACTATCCCCTTTTTCCAAAGGCATTAATGATAAAACACCCATTGCACTGCAAAGATGTGCATCAAAAGTGTGTACCGCGGCTTTAGGTAAACCTGATGAACCTGATGTCAAAATAAGTGTTGCCATACGAGATGGCTCCCATAAAACATCATTTACTGTTTGAGTTTTATATTGACGTGACATGTTATCTAGTTCAATACCACTAAGATCAAGCAATGTTGCATTTAAATCTAGCGATATTTCACTCAAATCAGCATAAAAATCAATGCCTAAGTGAGGCAATAATTCATCAAGTAAAGATTTTGGAAGCTGTGGATTTAAAGGTAAAACCTTTGCACCACATTGAAAAACAGCGAGCAGTGCGAAAACAAGATTGATGTGATTTTTTCCACGCAACAGCACAGTGCTTTGTGTATCAACACCTTGTTTAGCAAAATTATTAGCTAACTGATTTATATGACAACTTAGTTGCTGCCATGTAATTGGTGAAACACCTGAAATGATGGCCGTTTCATTTGGGTATAGTTGTGCCCAGTGATGCCACGGCCATTGTTTAAATGGAACTACTGTTGCCATACTGTCTCTAGCTGTTCAAGAGAGATAAGCGGAATGTCCACATTTGGCCAAGGACGAATAAGTTGTTGTTTAATCAAATCAACAGTATCGAGCCCCGGAATGCTATTAGGTGTTAACCATTGTGCAATTCTAGCTAATTGAGTGAGTCCGAAACTACTTTCAATGCTTGAACTGATAATGGCATCTAACCCCAACGTATGTGCTTGTTTAACAAGCATTTGACAGCGTTCAAGACTTCCCACTAACGTAGGTTTAATAACAATCGTTGTCACACCAGGTTGTAGTTTTACTTCAAAACCATCATCACGCACAGTTTCATCCCAAGCGATGTTAATACCAGTTGCTTGAGAAAAAGCCAGTGACTCTTCAGGTGTTTTGCAAGGCTCTTCTAAAAACGCAATACGGTCACGCCATTGCGGATTAACATACTTTGCAAAGCCTTCTGCTTTTGCTGGTGTCCAGCTTCGATTGGCATCAAGTCTTAGTTTTAAGTCAGGGATAGCTTCTAATAACAGGTTAACAACGATCCCATCACGCACTGCTTCATATAAACCAACCTTGATTTTAGCGACCTTTTCACCTTCCATATCATTAAGGCTTAAAATCAAATCATCAGGATCGCCATTACATAAAGGTGCAGCACGATAATTCGCGTCTTGTGGCAATGTATCTTCAAGCTCTGCTAATGCACAGCTAATACCAAAAGCCACACTTGGCAGTTCACTATGAACAGGGTTTTCACCCGCGCACCAAGCTGTTAACCAAGATTGTGCGGCTTCTTGTGCTTGTTCTAAAGTTTCACGGCTAAACTCAGGAAGAGGTGAAATTTCACCCCATCCTTGTTTGCCATTTTGCTCTAAACAGACAAGAAAACCATCACGCGTTTTTAGCCTTTGATAGCGCAGAACAACGCCTGCATCTACAGGTAGGCTGAATGAATAGAGTTTGGCGTTTCGCATTATGGGTTACGTTTAAATCGAGTGAAATCAGGTTGACGTTTTTCGTTAAAGGCGTTGCGACCTTCTTGACCTTCATCTGTCATATAGAACAGCATAGTTGCATTACCCGCTAATTCTTGAAGGCCTGCTTGACCATCACAGTCTGCATTTAATGCTGCTTTCAGGCAACGTAATGCCATTGGGCTGTTTTCCAACATTTCACGACACCAGCGTACAGTTTCTTTTTCAAGATCTGCGTAAGGAACAACGGTGTTAACCAAGCCCATTTCTAATGCTTCTTTTGCATCATATTGACGGCATAAGAACCAGATTTCGCGCGCTTTCTTTTGGCCAACAATACGAGCCATATAAGAAGCGCCCCAGCCACCATCAAAAGAGCCCACTTTAGGACCAGTTTGACCAAAAATAGCGTTTTCAGCAGCAATAGTTAAATCACACATCATATGAAGTACATGGCCACCACCGATAGAATAACCTGCAACCATTGCTACAACAGGTTTTGGACAAGTACGGATTTGGCGTTGGAAATCTAATACATTCAGGTGATGAGTACCGCTATCATCGCGATATCCGCCGTAGTCGCCACGAATTTTTTGGTCGCCACCTGCACAGAATGCTTTTTCACCGGCACCCGTTAAAATGATAGTACCAATTGTGTCATCATAACGTGCATCAGCTAATGCTTGGATCATCTCTTTCACTGTCAAAGGACGGAAAGCATTACGCACTTGCGGGCGGTTAATCGTAATTTTTGCAATGCCATCGACTGATTTATGATAGAGGATATCTTCAAAACCTTCAGAACAATCCTGCCATTCAATCGGTGCATATAATTTTTCTTCGCTCGGGTAAAGCATAATTAGGTTCCTTTAACCAAAGAGGGATAAAACATGATTTATCACCGCAGCATAAGCAACAGGCTGTGCCTGATGGGCATTATGACCAGCATGCGGGATAGTCGTTAATGGCAGCGAATATTGCTGCGCAATAGATCGAAATTTATTATCTTTTTCGCCACAAAGCCAAATAAATGGCAAAGTGAGTTGCTGTAATTCAGTAACAAGCCAAGGTTGATTACCTAAAGAAAGTGTTTCTAAACTTTCAGCAATACAAAAACCCGCATTACGGCAACGTTTTTCAACGAGTAACTGGCGTTTATCATCACTTAAATCGGCAAATACCGGTTGCTGATACCACTGTGTTAATACGTCACTGATAGGTTCATTACGAAAACGTTCAGCCCAGCGTTTATCATGTGCAAGGCGACTTTGCCTTTCCGTTGCATCATATAACCCCGGATTTCCGCCTTCTACAATCAATCCCATTAACCCTGTAGTATCACCAAAACACGCGTGATACATAGAAATTCTGCCACCTAACGAGTAGCCAATTAACCAATAATGATCAATACCTTGCTCTTTAAGTGTGTCTGTTAGCAATGCACTAACTTCAACAAAATCTTTCGCGCTGATAGATGCAGAACCACCATGACGAGGCAAATCAATCACAAGTGATGGATATTCATGGCAAGCCTGAATAACAGGCTCCCATTCACAACCTTCACCTAATAGCCCATGTAACCAAACTAACCAAGGCCCTTCATTATGGGTATTATATCGCTGACATGCTAAAGTCATGAGATGTTACCTGTTTTACCAGCTGATTTAATGTTTTTGCACCATCAGTATCATCAACAATTAATTCAATTAATGTCGTTGTTGGCGCCCCTGTCCAGCACGCCTGAACAGTCGTTAACAGTGCATCCCAACTTGTTGGTGATACATAATGCAAGCCAAACATTGCGGCTGCATGTTCGAAATTTAATGAGTGAGGCATACAGTAAAAGCGTTCTCGCTCTGCCTCTGGCGTTGGTAGCATTGAAAATATTTGCCCACCGTTATTATTCACTACGATAATAACATTAGGCGCATAAACTTGTTGATGCAACGCTAGACTATTTAAATCATACAGTGCCGATAAATCGCCTAATATTGTTAATGTTGGCTTTTCTGTTGCACGATGAACACCCGCAGATGTTGAAATCAAACCATCAATACCACTCGCACCTCGATTGCTCATCACAGGATAACCTCGAGGAAGCTGAGCAAATGCATCGATTAATCGCACTATTAGACTATTGCCAACAAATAACTGTCCATCATTAGGAAGTAATTTATCTAATTGGTGCGCAACCTGTGCTTCACCAAAATAATCCGTTATTTCACTGACTTTTTGATAGGTTTGTTTAGCTATCTGAGTTAATGCATTTGTCCACGGTGAATTATCAACCGCAGGATGTGCCGTTAACCACTGCATCGGTGGTAATGTAAATTTCTCACCTTGATGATGACCAGGATCTAAGCGTCCCGGAATAGGATCAATAATCCAATACGTTTTTGGCGAACATCCTACTTGCCATTGTAATAAGCGTTTGCCTGTTAAACTTGAACCAAATTGAATAACGATTTCAGCTTTATTTAATTCTGATTTTATCTGTGGATTATTCAACCATAAATCGGCACAAGGTAACGGCTGCCCAGTTTGTGATAATACATCACTCAATAAAGGCCAACCTAATTGTGAAGCCCATTTTGCGACTTCAACGCCCTCTTCTGGGCTAATACGTCCTGCAATAACCACACCTTTTTTCTGACGCAATGCATTCCATTGAGGATGCATAATGACAGAAGTAAAAAGTGTTTCTTGTAGCCACGGTTTATCACTTTGCCACCAATCCCCTAAAGCTTCAGTCCATGGAGTCGATGTTTCAACATCATCACCATATAAAGGTTCTGCAAAAGGACAATTGACGTGTAATGCACCATGAACCAATATATTCATGGCATTATCAAGGGTAGAAACTAACCAGCTTGCAGAAATATCTGCTGTTGGTCTTGGTAACGAGAGTGTCTGTGAAGGATGTGTTGCAAAAATACCTTGCTGGCGAATAGCTTGGTTTGCACCACAATCAATTAATTCAGGCGGTCTATCCGCGGTTAGAAAGACAATACGCTCACCCGTTAACCCGGCTTCAATCAACGCAGGATATAAATTGGCAACAGCTGTTCCTGATGTCACGATCACAGCGACAGGCTCTTTGGTTGCTTTTGCGAGGCCCAAAGCTAAATGACCAAGACCACGCTCATCAAAATGCGTATGGCAGACTAATTTTTGATTGGCAGCCGCCGCAAGTGTTAAAGGTGTCGAACGAGATCCGGGGGCAATACAGATATGGCGTAAGCCATGACGAGTCAAAGTTTCGAGTATAACTTTAGCCCATTGGCGATTAAACGAACTATTAGACATTGATCATCCCAACAACGAAAACCTGCAATTGCTATTATAATATCTGTTCCTAAATACTTTTCCTTAGCCTAGTTCAATGAACAGAAGTTTTCGTTAAATAAATCGTTAAAGAAAACACTCAAAGAGTGCATTATTTAGGCTAATCATCCATTCTATTTTCAATGAGCTCTTTTTTATCGTTAAGAATAGGAATAAATAGCGCTAGTGTTCTAAAGAATAGCATCAATTAGTTAACAATTAGCAGTGGTTATTTGAAGAGTAGCACTAAATAACTGGCTTTAAAAAACTACTCATCAAATTTTGATTATTACGCTGATATTATTTATTCAAACTGAAATTATCTGTAAGAAATTAATTCTCTTTTTCCAGCAATGTACGTAAACCTGCCGCTTTATTTTCGATTTCAGTCCACTCTTGCTGAGGATCAGATCCTGCAACAACTCCTGCACCAGCGTATAAAGTCAATGCATCATCGTGCAACTCACCACAACGTAAACTGACCGCAAATTCTGCATGGGGGAGAGATAAATATCCCGCAGAGCCCGCATACCAACGACGCTCAAAAGGTTCATGCTTACGAATAAATGCACGCGCGACACTTCTTGGTAAGCCACATACGGCTGCAGTTGGCTGTAATCGCTTTAAGCAATCGATGTCATCAGAGTCAATTAATTTACCATGTATATAGCGACGAAGATGCTGCACTTTACGCAATCGGATAACATCCGCGGGTGAAACATCAATACCGTCAACACCACCTTGTAATCGTTGGCAAATATCATCAACTACAACCAAATTTTCATGTTGATTCTTCTTATCATTCATCAACCAATCTGCAAATTCAGTGGCTTGTTGCTCGTTATCAGAACTCGCGACTGTACCTGCCAACGCTTCAGTATAAAGCATCAACTCATCACGCTTATATAATCTTTCTGGAGTTGATCCCATAAATGCATCTGAAGGTGAAAACGCCAGCATATAGTGATAGCAATGATGATTAACATCACGGCTCGCTTTCATAAATTGGATCGCTTTCAGCGGGTTATCTAGAGTTAAGCATGTCGCTCTTGCAGGGACAACTTTTTCAAATAAACCTTGGCTAATTTCATCTAAGGCAATATTGAGATAGTGAGTCCACTGCTCTTGCGTTAAAGAGTGATTAACATGAGTAACAGAAACAGAAAGCGGTTCAATTTCTACAGCTTGATTTAATGTTTGCAGAAAATCTAATGTATTTTGCTTATCACCTTCATCCAACATATTTAGATGAACAGAAAGCTGTTGCTGGTGGCGCCTAATCTCAATGCGAGGCAAAAAAAGGTAGGCATCATCGCCTTTTATTTTATCAATGTGGCCTGGAATAATGGTATCCCACGCATTTAAGCCCCAAATACGCACATCATCACTGTCTGCATCACAATGATGTAAACCTAAGAATTTGCAAGCATCTTGAATATGATTAAAACAGCGTAATTGCCCGCAAGCAGCGACTTCTTCATGTTCATCGCGATGTTGCCAATAAAATTGGGGATAATACGACTGTGCAGCAAGCCATGAGAGCAATGAAAATGAAACCTCTGATGGCAAGGTGACTTTCAAATGTAAAAGATTACCTTGTGCTGTCAGATTTATATTTTTAACTTTTTCGTACAGTGTCGAAAACACAGGATTAACCTTTTCCACTCCAATACCCACAACTAATTAAAAGGGAGATTATACGTCTCTATACAAATTATCAAAGGGTTGATTAATTATAACCTTTGTCATTTATCAAAGTTTTGTATTTTTCATGTTACAAAGTAGATGCATTAATCTAAAAACTTAAATCGTGAACAAATCATTTTAAGGCTGAACTGTATAGACGAAAAACATTATACATAAGAGGGGTTATATGGATACAACCATCTTTGAACAAGTAGATAAATTTATCGAAGCGCCCGATGTTCCTAAAGTTGCACTAGGTTTAATATTAGGAATAGATATCGAAAATGGTCGATTACCAGGAATTGTGACTGCTCCTGATTTAATTAAGATAAAATCTTATATTAATAAAGCGCTTTCACTTCCTTACAAACTAGATGATGTAATAGATTTTATTGGTTACAACCAAATAAGCATACAACAACTTTTACCAGAAAATATTTTATCTCTTTTTATCAAAATACGAGAGCATGCCCTAGAATGGAATAAGATAGAATATTCAATAAAACAGCAAGCGATTGATTTAGAAATTATTGGTAGAGAAATTACTTCTACAGGTGAAAATATTATTGCCTTTATTAATCAAATGCCGTTACTTACTAAAATATCAACAACCATGCATGATCTTTCTGAGCAAGAGTTAACCAACATTAAATATACCTCTGAAGATAAACAAGTTTCCATTCAACTTATTCATATATTAGAAAGTATGAAAGAAGATATTGAAACTGAGCGAGATAAAACACTTAAATTAAAAGAGAATTTATCCACGTTCAGAAGTAAAATCATGGGTTGGAAAGACAGTAAAAATGTTGCTCATCACTCTATTTATCATGAAATTCTTAATAAAAAGAGACTCATTAATGAATTTTATAATAAAAATAATCCTCTATTAAGTGATGAACGTGATTTACTGATTGAAGATATCTCAATACTCAAAGAAGAATATAAAAACTATGTTATCCTTGCTTTTACAGGGCTTGCAGCGGGCATTATCGGCGTTATTATTACAGGTGGAATTTTTGGTTCAAAAGCTGAAAATATTCGTAAAAAAAGGAATCAATTAATTGATAAAGTAAAAAACCTCAATAAAGAGATAGATATTTACACCAACCTATCACTACATTTAAATTCACTTTATATTGAACTGGAAGAGATACAACAACTTATCGAAGATACAAATATGGCACTAGAGCATATTGAATATGTTTGGCAAGCCATATTAACGGAACTAGAAGCATCAATTAATAATTTCAACAAAATAAACAATGCATTAGAACTTATTAAGTTTAGTATTTATCTAGAAAAAATCATTTCACCTTGGTATATGGTAATTGGTTATTCAAAAGAGATCTTAATCTCTTTCGATAATGCTCTCTCTTCTTTTTACTCCTCAAATTAACAAAAGGAATTGTTATGAATAATAATGAAACTCGCATCATCTCAGAAATACCTTTTGAACATAATAAACTCTTTCATGCATATAGAAACATTCTTCATTTAAGTAATAATAAATGTTATATGAATAATGATTTTGACAATGAGCTAACCTTATTCTTAGAGAAAAACAATAAAAATATTGAGAGTATCATTTATTTTTCTCTATTATTAAAAAGTCGATTAAGACAAAAATTACTCAACGATATATTTAAAACCATTAATGAAATTGATGAAGAGATAAAAAAGGAAACTCTTGATGTAGAGTTAAAATTAAAACTGGAAGTAGAAAAAAAAGAGATCATAGATCTATATCTAAACGAGATAAACGAAACAAGCACTATAATTAGTGAACATAATTTATTTCTATCAATGGAAATAAAGCGACTTAAAAAACATTTTATCACTCATAAGGTCACACCCTTTATCACTGATAAAAAGGATTTGATTAACCAACTAACAAAAAACATTTCAACTTTAGAGATAGATTCAGAAAAAACGAAGCAAGAACTGAATATCATTCGAGAAAGTGAAGAGCTTCTAAATAAAAGATATTTTCTCAACCTCTTCAAAAGTTCTATTCCGTCAAAGTCAGAAATAGAAGAACTCAATATTGAACCTAAAGAGAAAAACCTGCTATCTTCATTGATAGAAATACTTAATAATTTATTTTCAACCTTAAATCATGGTTTTTCTTATACTAAAATCATTGAAACTCGTCACCAATTAACAGCAAATTACCTAGAACAAATTAAACAACTCAATCAATTAAGAAACAAAAAGCAAAATGCCCTATTTGTTCTAAAACACTACTATAAACTAATTGATATCGATTATTATCTAAAAGTATTTATCGATCAATTAGAACAGTTAAATAAATATTGGGATAATATTAACTTACAACTCTCTACTTTAGAAAATAATATTTTATTAACAGAAGATATTATTATTCCTCTATTTTCATTCTTAGATGATTTTTCTTTATATTACGATACGTCGGAAAAGCTAAACAGCAATACGCCTTAACTAAAAAAAACGGCTCTGTAATAAAGAGCCGTTTTATTATCTTATTATCTAATAATGTCGATTAATTTACTGCTGGAGCAATAATCGCAAAATTAGTTAATTCAATAAGTGGTTGTGGCCACACACCTAATGCGATAACAACAATTGCACAGATTAGTGCAACAAATGTCGCCATATTTTGTGATGTTGTTGAAATGGCTGGAGTGTTGTCATTGTCTGGTTTACGTAAGAAGACAATAGCCGCAGCACGTAGGTAGTAGAATAAGCCAATCGCACTACCTAACACAACCATACCTGTTAACCACCATAAGCTTGAGCTGATACCTGCAATGATGACATACAGTTTACCAATGAAGCCTAATGTAATTGGTACACCTGCCAGTGATAACATCATCAGCGACATCACCACAGCAACCACAGGACGACGCCAGAATAATCCGCGGTAATCTTCCAGTGAATCCATTTCGCTCTCATGGTAAGGACTTGAAGCTACTGCAATAGCACCAAATGCCCCTAAGCTTGCAAACAAGTAACCCGCTAAATAAATTTCAGCTGTTTCTTGTGCTAATACAGGGCTGTATTGCAATACAATTAATGCCACTAGCAGATAACCAAGGTGCGATACTGAAGAGTAACCCAGTAAGCGCTTCACGCTCTTTTGCGTTAACGCCATGATGTTACCAAATAAGATAGAGGCAATTGCCATGAAACCTAAGATCATTCGTAAGGTTTCACTATCCGCAGCGGGTGCTTCAAGGAATAAACGCATAACAACAGCAAAAATACCAATCTTACTTGCTGTCGCTAAGAACGCGCCAGTTGGTGCTGGTGCGCCTTGGTAAACATCGGGTGTCCACAGTTGGAATGGGAATAAAGATAATTTAAAGCCAATTCCCACTAACATCATACCTAAACCTGCGAGTACTAATGGTTTATGAATATTGCTATCACTTAAACTCTGCCCCATCGCAGTAAAGGAGAGGTTTCCTGCTTCTGCATAGAGAAGTGCCATACCAAACAGTAAGAAAGAAGATGCTGCTGCTGAAAGCAGCATATATTTAATACCTGCTTCCAAAGAAGGACGTTGTTGGAATGCATAACCGATAAGACCAAACAGCGGTAATGTCAGTAATTCAATACCAATAAACATCGATGCGAAGTGGTGAGCCGAAGAGAGTAAAATCCCCCCAATGACCGCAATCGCAATCAGCAAGTAAAACTCTTCTTTGTTATCTTGATAGCCTTCTAACCAAGGATAAGCAAAAGCTATAGTTCCAATACCAGAAAGGATCACTAGCGCGGTAAAGAAGCTAGAGTATCCATCAACATGGTAAAGCGTGGTAACGTCCACTACGCCTAATGCATTAACGTAATAGAGTGATCCCAGCGCAATGATGAAGCCTGTTGCTGTCAAAGTGGCAATAATAAAATGATCGCGTCGCCACGCAATGGACAGCATCACAACCACCACCGTCAATCCGACGATCAATAGCGGTAGCATTGCGATCAATTGTTCAGGAGTTATTGTCATGGCGAATTACGGCCTTACTGTTGAAATAGAAGCGGAATACCAAGTCTGGAGATTTTCCATCGCTGATATTGATGTGTCTAATACTGGTTGTGGGAAGAAGCCCAAGATAACCAGTAAAACAACCAATGTGATCAGGATAAAGAACTCTCTCAGATCTAACCCTTTATAGGTTCTTTCAGCTGTTTTCGGTGAACCATAGTAAGCTTGTTGCATCATCCACAATGCATAGACAGAAGCAAAAACTAAACCAAAGACCGAAATAATCGTGATCAGCTTAAAGTGACCATAAGTACCAAACAGGATCATAAACTCACCAACGAAGTTACCTGTTCCCGGCATACCTAAAGAGGCAACCGCAAAGAACAATGAAAACGCTGGTAAGAAGCGGATGCTTTTCCACAATCCACCCATTTGGTTCATATCACGCGTACCTAAACGCTCATACAGCATGCCACACATGATAAACAGACCTGCTGCTGACAAACCATTGGTGATCATTTGAATAATCGCACCTTGGTAAGCCAATACAGAACCGGCATAAATCGCAATTACGATAAAGCCCATGTGAGAAATACTACTGTAAGCCGCAAGACGTTTGATATCTGTCTGACGAAATGCCAGTAATGCCGCATAAAATACAGTAATTAAACCTAACCACATTGCCACAGGAGCCAGTAACGCTGACGCTTCTGGGAAGAGCGGTAAGTTAAAACGTAATAGACCGTAAGCCGCTGTTTTTAGCAAAATACCTGATAAGTCAACAGAGCCTGCTGTTGGCGCTTCTGCGTGAGCATCCGCTAACCAACCATGTACAGGAATAATTGGCATTTTCACTGCAAATGCAGCAAAGAAACCTAACATCAGGATAAATTGTAGTTCAGAGCTTAAAACAGTATGTGCTTGTAATAAGGTATCGTAGTTAAACGTCCAAATACCTGTTCCGCGGTAGAAAGCCACCGCAAGACCGATAATGGCCAGCAACATTAACAGGCCACTTGCCTGTGTATAGATAAAGAATTTTGTTGCTGCACTAACGTGTTTTTTATCGCTACTTCCTTTGTGTCCCCATAAAGAAATCAGGAAATACATTGGGATCAACATCATTTCCCAGAAGAAGAAGAATAAGAACAGGTCAGTTGCTAAAAATACCCCCATCACACCTGCTAAGATCCACAGCAGGTTAAAATGGAAAGCACCTTGTGATGGCTGATTTTCACTCCACGATGAAAGTACCGCTAAGATACCTAAAATCGCAGTTAATACAGTCATCAGCAATGACATACCATCAAGTGCAAATTGGATATTAATCCCTAAAGCAGGGATCCACGGCACAAAGTAATACTCTGTCCAGCGTGGCGCTCCATCAGCACTAAGTAGTTGATAATCGCCCTGCAACCAAAGTTGCACAGAAATAACGAGTGTTAATCCCATCGTCAGCAACGCAACCCAGCGAGGGACTTGCGAGCCGATTCGTTCAGCCTGCCAACTTAGCAGGCCACCGATGAAGGGAATAAGTATTAGCCAGGGTAATAACATGGCGCAATGTGTCCCTTAATTAAACCAGAAGCAGCAGAGCGATGACCAGCACTGCACCTAAACCGAGAGAAGCCGCATACCAACGCGCTAATCCATTCTCACTGAAACTTAATCCTTTGTTGGTACCTTTAAACAGGTAACCGAATAAATTAAAGAATTGGTTAACAGGATCATTTTGGATAAGCCACGCCGCCCCTTTATAAGGTTTGACAAACAGCACTTCATACAGCGCATCAAATCCCCAAGCATGGAACCACCATGTTGAGAAGAAACGACCCGTACAAGTATTGGCAACCTTAGAAACACATTGACGCTGTTTCAGGTATAACCATGCTGCAATGGCAACGCCTACTATCGCTACCACACCAGAAAGAATTTCTAACACATATTTACCCTCGTGCGATGCATTTCCTTCAGGGAAAACAGCACCTAACGGTTGAGTAATTAACGCACCGATAAATGTTGATAACAGTGCTAATACCGCTAATGGGAAAGTATGAGTAAATCCTTTAACTTGGTGTGCTTCGGTTTTGGTTTCACCATGGAATACGATGAAAATCAAACGGAAGGTATAAAGTGACGTAAATAACGCGCCAACTAAACCTGCAAGCATTAAGTTAAAATGCCCGTTTGAATACGCACCCCATAAGATTTCATCTTTACTGAAGAACCCTGCTGTTAACAGCGGTAATGCCGCTAATGCGCCACCACCAATTAGGAAACAAGCATAAACAAATGGGATCTTCTTACGCAACCCGCCCATCTTAAAGATATTCTGTTCGTGGTGGCAGGCAACAATCACCGAGCCTGCTGACAAGAACAGTAATGCTTTAAAGAAAGCGTGAGTCATTAAGTGGAAAATTGCCGCATCCCATGCTTGAGCGCCTAAAGCCAAGAACATATAACCAATTTGGCTCATGGTTGAATAGGCAAGAATACGTTTGATATCTGTTTGTACTAAAGCTGCAAAGCCCGCTAACACTAATGTGACTGCACCGATAATGCCAACCAATTCCAGCACTTCTGGTGCCATTAAAAATAGCGCATTGCTACGTGCAACTAAGTATACACCCGCCGTGACCATGGTTGCGGCGTGAATTAATGCAGATACAGGTGTTGGACCTGCCATTGCATCGGCTAACCAAGTTTGTAATGGAAGCTGTGCTGATTTACCTACTGCACCACCTAATACCATCAACATCGCCCAGTTAATGACGCTTGAACCCACTGCTAATTGCTCAGGAGCAAGTACTGCCATTTCACGGAAGCTCAATGTACCTAATTGGTCAAACAGGATAAACATACCGATAGCTAAGAACACATCACCGATACGCGTTACGATAAACGCTTTCATCGCAGCTGCGCCATTAGCAGGATTGCTATAATAGAAACCAATTAATAGGTAACTACATAAACCAACCCCTTCCCAACCCATATACATCAGCATCATATTATCAGCCAGTACTAAGACAACCATACTTGCGATAAATAAGTTGGTATAAGCAAAGAAACGAGAATACCCTTCTTCGCCACGCATATACCAAGATGCATACATATGAATAAGGAAGCCAACACCAGTGATAACACCCAGCATTGTTAATGAAAGACCATCAAGAACCAGCGTAAATGGAATATTAAAGTTCCCTGCTGACATCCAGTTCCATAAAGTCAGAACATAGGTTTCTTGCCCGTTAGCAAAGAAATCCATACCTGCCCAAAGTGCGACAAGAGCAGATAAACCCACAGAACCTGTACCAATCCATGCTGATACGTTTTCAGACCAACGACCATGTGAGAAAGCGAGCAATAAGAATCCCAGCAGTGGTAGCAGAATGGTTAAATAGAGTATATTCATCCGCGCATCTCACTGACTGTATCGATATTGATATTTTGGCGATGTCTATGAAGCTGTAACAACAATGCCAGACCAATACTTGCCTCTGCCGCTGCCAAGCTGATTGCCAGAATATACATTATCTGACCATCCGTTTGACCCCAAAAGCTACCACCGACAACAAATGCCAGCGCAGCCGCATTAATCATAATTTCTAGTCCGATCAACATAAACAACAGGTTGCGGCGAAGTACTAAGCAGGTAAAACCTAACACAAACAGTACCGCAGCCAAGATCAAACCATGTTGAAGAGGTATCATTTTTGCTCCCCTGCATTTTCGTTTTCGACGAGATCGTCATGGCTCTGATCACGACCAATGTGATAAGCAACTATTAGTCCAGACAATAGAAGAACAGATGCTAACTCAACAGCCAGAATATAAGGTCCAAATAAGCTAATACCGACCTCTTTCGCGCCAATCACATCTCCAGCAATTTCGCCGTGTGTGACACTACTAATTGCATAAATAAGCACGACTAATAGCATCAGAGATAAAAGTGCAGGTCCAATCCAAAACTTCGGTTGTAGCCATTTTTTCTCTTGATCAACGACGGATTTACCTAAATTGAGCATCATCACCACGAAAACGAACAACACCATAATGGCGCCAGCGTAAACGATGATTTCTAATGCGCCAGCAAAATAGGCACCTAACGAGAAGAAAACCACAGAGAGCGCAATCAATGAAATCACTAAGTACAGCAGTGCGTGTACTGGATTGGTATGAGTGATAACTCTCAATGTTGCAAGGATGGCAATCAGCCCCGCGATGTAAAATGCAAATTCCATGAATATCGCTCCTTACGGTAACAGGCTTTTGACATCGATAGGTTTAGCTTCATCATCCGCATCACCTTTGTCTTTGCCGTTAATCGCCATACCTGTTTTACGGTAAAAGTTATATTCAGGATATTTGCCGGGCCCAGAAATTAACAAATCGTCTTTTTCATAAACCAGATCCTGACGCTTAAACTCACCCATTTCGAAATCAGGCGTTAATTGCAGTGCCGTTGTTGGGCAAGCTTCTTCACATAAACCGCAGAAGATACAACGAGAAAAGTTGATACGGAAAAACTCCGGATACCAACGACCATCTTCATGTTCTGCTTTCTGTAATGAAATACAGCCTACTGGACAAACTGCTGCACACAAGTTACAAGCAACACAGCGCTCTTCACCATCAGGATCACGCGTCAACACAATACGTCCACGATAACGTGGTGCAACATTAACAGGTTCTTCCGGGTACATCTGTGTTTCACGTTTGGCGAAGGCATGTAAGCCAATCATCCAAATGCTTCGTACCTGGGTGCCGAAACCAGTCAATAACTCTTTTAAAGTCATGGTTCAATCACCCCTTATTGAGCGTTGTAAAGTATCACTGCAGCAGTTACCAGCAGATTAATAAGCGTTAACGGTAAGCAAATTTTCCAACCGAAAGACATCACTTGGTCATAACGAGGACGCGGTAACGATGCACGAATAAGGATAAACATCATCATGAAGAATCCTGTTTTCAGTGCAAACCAAACGAATGACGGTAAGAAAGGACCTTGCCAACCACCAAAGAATAACGTCACGATAAGACCTGATACCGCAACTATCCCGATATATTCACCAACAAAGAATAAACCGAATTTCATGCCTGAATATTCAATGTGATAACCATCAGCTAGTTCTTGCTCTGCTTCTGGTTGGTCAAATGGGTGACGGTGACAAACAGCAACCCCAGCAATCGCAAACGTAATAAAGCCAAAGAATTGTGGAATGACATTCCACATATTCGCTTGTGAGTTTACGATGTCAGTCAGGTTAAAAGAGCCCGCTTGTGCAACAACACCTAAGATTGAGAGTCCTAAGAACACCTCATAACTTACGGTTTGTGCTGATGCACGCATTGCACCTAACAGTGAATATTTGTTATTACTTGACCAGCCTGCAAATAACACGGCATACACCGCAATACCTGCAACCATCAAGAAGAACAAAATACCAATGTTTAAGTCAGCGACAACCCATGTTGAGCTAACAGGTACAATTGCAAATGACAGCAGTAGAGATGAAAACGCAATCACTGGCGCAATGGTGAAGATAAAGCGATCAGCAAATTTCGGGATCCAGTCCTCTTTAAAGAACATTTTGATCATATCCGCAATTAACTGTGCTGAACCTGCATAACCTACACGGTTAGGCCCATAACGGTTTTGGAATAAACCCAGTAAACGGCGTTCCCCCATACTCATAAAAGCACCACAAGTGACCACGACAAGCAAGATCACGACGGCTTTTAAAACGGTGAGTAAAATCTCTGTAACTTCAGGAGATAACCAGCTCATTATGCAATACCCCGCAGTTGACGAACCGATACACCCACCAGCGATGGAGAAATACCTGCCATACCTAACGGCAAGCCAATTTGACCTTGAGTCAGGTGAGCACTGATTTTCACAGGTAAGGTGAATTCACGGCCTTCGTAAGTAAACATCGCTTGCTGACCTTGAGTTAACGCTAATGCCTGTGCATCAGATTCACTCAATGTTAAATAAGCCGTTTCCATACGAGATTGGATAACTTCAGCGCGTTGTGATAACTCTTCACTACCAAATAAACGGTAGCAAGGTGCGACAGTCCATTGATTTTTCTGTGCATTAAATGGCGCAGGAATATCAGTGAAATAGCCAAGTGTATTATCACCACATTCGATTAAACGCACACCTGGATCGCCAAAGCGTAAGCTGCCACCCACTTCTGCTTGGAATTTATTCCATGCTTGAGGTGAGTTCCAACCAGGTGCCCATGCAAATGGAATTTGCTGACGAGGTGCTGTTGGGCTGTTATTACCCTCCATGGAGAATGCAAATGGAGTGTCGATATCTTTTGGTTGACGCTGTTCATGAACAGATACATTTGCCAACATAGAAGTACGACCGCTATAACGATGCGGTTCACGAGCCAGTTTCTGTCCACGAATACGGAATGATGCATTCGGAGCAGCATCAACAATGCCTGCAAACTGAGGAAGGCTGGTCGCACAATGCTCAATAACACTGTCTAACTGTGTCCAATCCAACGTTCTTTCATGCCATTGTGAATCAACAGCACTCAACCAACGCCAGCTTTCATGCATCACCACTTCTTTGTTATAGAAAGAAGGTTCGAAAACTTGGAAGTAACGTTGTGCTCTGCCCTCTTGACTCACCATTGTTCCATCGCTTTCAGCGAATGAAGATGCTGGGAGAACAAGATGTGCTTTCGCCATAATGTCTGTTTGCTGGTGGTCGATAACAATAACGTTATCTACTTTAGCAATCGCATCATCAATCACGTCTGCATCGTAGTGGCGATATAAATCGTTTTCCATTACAACAACGGTGTTAGTTTGACCACTACGCATCATTTTTAATGCATCATCAAGTGGTTGTGCATTCATCATGGCAAGACCCATGCTGTTTGCATCATCAGCAACGAAAGAAAGCCCTACTTCATTACCTTTTGCTTTTAATGCAAACGCAATGTTAGCGGCTGCTTTGATAACGTCTTCACTCCCTGCATGACTACCACTGATAATTAATGGTTTCTTCGCTTGAGAAAGTGCTTGAACAACCATCTCTATATGTTTATTCAGCGCTTCATCAATGCCATCAACTGCAGGTGCTTCACCGTTAATGTTATTGGCAATCGCAAAACCTAAACGCGCTTGATCAACAACTGGTGCGCGGTAACTCCATGCAGCAACATCATCGAGGCGGGTTTCATCAACATGAGTGACAAACAGCGGATATTTTGCACGTTGCCCGATATTCATAATCGCAGCAATTTGCCAGTCAGCTACTTTTTGAGCTGCGGCCATTTCACGCGCTTTACCTTTCACAGCTTGACGCACAGACAATGCCATACGAGCACCAGTTTGTGTTAAATCTTCACCTAACACTAAAACAGCATCGTAATCTTCAATTTCACGCAGAGATGGGGTATGAACGCCACCCTTTTGTAAAATCTCTAACATTAAAGTCAGTCGTTTTTGCTCTGATGCAGAGATACCGCTATAGAAGTTTTCAGCACCAACAACTTCACGTAATGCGAAGTTACTTTCAATGCTTGCACGCGGGGAACCAATACCCACGATACGCTGACTTTTCTTCAGCATATCCGCAGCAGCTTGAGTTGCTTGAATAGCGTTAATTTCTAACCAGTTACTGCCTAAACGTTTTTTAGGCTGACGAGGTCTGCTTGCTAAATTCACATAGCCATAGCCAAAACGACCACGGTCACACAGGAAATAGCGGTTTACAGTCCCGTTATAACGGTTTTCAATACGACGTAATTCACCATAGCGTTCACCTGGGCTGGTGTTACAACCCATGCTACAACCTTGGCAAATACTTGGTGCAAACTGCATATCCCACTTACGGTTATAGCGTGATGAGTGAGTTTTATCAGTGAACACACCTGTCGGACAAATTTCAACCAAGTTACCCGAGAATTCGCTCTCTAATGTGCCATCTTCAACGCGTCCAAAGAATACGTTGTTATGTGCACCAAAGACGCCCAGATCAGTACCATCGGCATAGTCTTTGTAGTAACGAACACAGCGGTAACAAGCAATACAACGGTTCATTTCATGAGAAATAAACGGTCCCAGATCTTGGTTTCTATGTGTACGCTTCGTAAAGCGATAGCGACGCATAGTATGACCTGTCATTACCGTCATATCTTGAAGGTGGCAGTTACCGCCTTCTTCACAAACTGGACAGTCATGAGGATGGTTTGTCATATACCATTCAACAACGCTTTCACGAAATTTCTTCGCTTCTTCGTCGTCAATAGAGATAAACGTGCCATCAGTCGCCGGTGTCATACAAGACATCACTAAACGACCGCGGGTATCCTCAGCATTTTGATACTGCTTCACCGCACACTGGCGGCAAGCGCCAACGCTTCCCAGCGCTGGGTGCCAGCAAAAATAAGGAATATCTAAGCCTAAATTAAGACAGGCTTCTAACAGGTTATCAGCCCCGTTAACTTCATATTCTTTGCCGTCTACATGAATCGTAGCCATAGTCAGCATGCTTCCCAAAGGCCTGCACAGCAGGCGTTAAACCTAGAATGTGTCGTGAAAAATTACCAGCGGCTTTTCAGCAAGTTAGGCTGAATACCTCTGATCAAGTTGGCATTGGTATAATCTTCTTGAATAATGCCAGCCTCAAATTCTTCACGGAAATATTTAATGGCGCTTTGTAAAGGTTCTACTGCACCCGGTGCGTGAGCACAGAATGTGTGTCCCGGACTTAAAGAACGACATAAATGCTCAAGTGTTTCGATATCACCAGGGCGACCTTTACCGTTTTCTATCGCACGTAAGATTTCGACACTCCATGGCAAGCCATCACGACAAGGTGTACACCAGCCACAAGATTCACGAGCAAAGAACTCTTCTAAATTACGGGTTAATGAAACCATATTAATTTCATTATCTACCGCCATCGCAAGTGCTGTACCTAAACGGCTACCTGCTTTTGCAATCGTGCCAAAATCCATTGGGAGATCGAGGTGATCTTCTGTTAAGAAGTCAGTACCTGCGCCACCCGGTTGCCATGCTTTCAGCTTAAGACCATCACGCATACCGCCTGCGTAATCTTCAAGGATCTCACGCGCTGTTGTACCAAATGGTAATTCCCATAAGCCCGGAAATTTCACGCGACCCGAGAATCCCATTAATTTAGTACCCGCATCTGGGCTTTTGCCTTCACTTAAGCCGATATACCAATCTTTGCCGTGTTCAATAATCGCAGGCACGTTACACAATGTTTCAACATTATTGACACAAGTTGGTTTACCCCATGCACCTGATGTTGCAGGGAATGGAGGTTTAGAGCGCGGGTTAGCACGACGACCTTCTAATGAGTTGATTAATGCTGTTTCTTCACCACAGATGTAACGACCTGCACCCGTGTGAACAAACAGTTCAAAATCAATTCCGGAACCAAAGATGTTTTTACCAAGAAAGCCTGCTGCTTTTGCTTCCTCAATGGCATGGCGTAAATTCTTAGCCGCTTCGATATATTCACCACGAAGGAAAATATAGCCACGGTAAGCTTTTAGTGCGTGAGCGCCGATAATCATCCCTTCAATTAACAGATGTGGAAGTTCTTCCATTAAGAGACGGTCTTTATAAGTACCCGGCTCCATTTCATCTGCGTTACAAAGGATGTAACGGATATTCATGCTTTCATCTTTTGGCATCAGGCTCCATTTCAAGCCTGTTGAGAATCCAGCACCACCACGACCTTTTAGGCCAGCATCTTTAACTTCAGTGGTCACTTCCGTCGGTGACATACCTTTTAATGCTTTTTCTGCCGCTTTATAACCGTTTGTAGCACGGTATTCATCCAGCCATACAGGCTGACGATCATCACGTAAGCGCCACGTTAGCGGATGCGTTTCTGCGCTACGAATAATCGGTTTTGCTCCTGAAATTGCTGTCATGGATACTGCTCCAGTAACGTTTCAATCTCTTCAGGTTTAACAAAGCTGTGAGTATCATCATCTACCATCATGGTAGGACCTTTATCACAATTACCTAAACAGCAGGTTGGCAGTAACGTAAAGCGACCATCTGGTGTTGTTTGACCAGGAATGATATTAAGATGCTTTTCAATCGCTGCCTGAATGCCTTGATAACCTGTAATATGACAAACCACGCTGTCACAAAAACGAATAATGTGACGGCCAACGGGTTGACGGAAAATTTGGCTATAGAAAGTAGCAACGCCTTCAACATCGCTTGCAGGTATCCCAAGAACATCCGCAATCGCATAAATTGCGCCGTCTTCAACCCAACCGCGGTTCTTTTGCACAATTTTCAGTGCTTCAATAGAGGCTGCACGCGGATCTTCATAGTGATGTTTTTCTTGTTCAATTTCAGCACGTTCTTCTTCAGTTAAAACAAACGTTGCTTTCTTTGAATGCGTGACATCAACGATTTCGATCTGCACTGCATCATCTTTTTGGTTTAATTCATTTTGCATGATTAACGATCCACATCCGACATTACAAAATCAATACTTCCCAGATACACAATCAAGTCAGAAACCAAACTACCGCGGATAACCGCTGGGATTTGTTGCAAGTGAGCGAAGCTTGGCGTACGAATACGCGTACGGTAGCTCATTGTGCTGCCATCACTGGTTAAGTAATAGCTGTTGATCCCTTTAGTGGCTTCAACCATCTGGAATGATTCATTAGCAGGCATAACAGGGCCCCATGAAACCTGTAAGAAGTGGTTAATCATGGTTTCGATATGCTGTAATGTACGCTCTTTTGGTGGAGGCGTTGTCAGTGGATGGTCTGCTTTAAATGGCCCTTCTGGCATATTTTTATAGCACTGTTCCAGAATACGTAAGCTTTGGCGTAGTTCTTCTACTTTCAGCATTACGCGGTCATAACAGTCACCATTACTTGCAACAGGGATTTCAAATTCAAAGTTTTCATAACCTGAATATGGACGCCATTTACGGACGTCAAATTCAACGCCTGTTGCACGAAGACCTGCACCTGTCACACCCCAATCTAATGCTTCTTTAGCATTATATGAGGCAACACCAATAGTACGACCTTTCAAGATACTGTTTTGCAGTGCTGCTTTTACGTAAGAATCTAGACGTTTTGGCATCCAATCTAAGAATTCACGTAATAAGCGTTCCCAACCTCGAGGTAAGTCATGAGCAACACCACCAATACGGAACCATGCAGGGTGCATACGGAATCCAGTAATCGCTTCAACGATGTTGTAAACTTTCTGGCGGTCAGTAAAGGCAAAGAACACTGGTGTCATTGCACCAACGTCTTGGATAAAGGTACTGATATACAGTAAGTGGCTATTAATACGGAATAGCTCTGATAGCATGACACGAATGACTTTAACGCGTTCAGGCACTTCAATACCGGCAAGTTTTTCCACTGCAAGTACATAAGGCATTTCGTTAACGCATCCGCCGAGATATTCGATTCGGTCTGTGTATGGAATATAGCTGTGCCAAGATTGGCGCTCACCCATTTTTTCAGCACCACGGTGGTGATAGCCCACGTCAGGCACACAGTCGACGATCTCCTCGCCATCAAGCTGAAGAATAATACGGAATGCACCGTGAGATGATGGATGGTTAGGACCGAGGTTTAAGAACATAAAGTCCTCATTCTCAGTACCACGTTTCATCCCCCACTCTTCAGGTTTAAATGTCAGCGATTCCATTTCCAGATCCTGTTTCTGCTTTGTCAGCACATAAGGATCGAACTCTGTCGCACGAGCTGGATAATCTTTACGCAGTGGATGACCTTCCCAATCAGGAAGCATCATAATACGACGTAAATTTGGATGCCCATTAAAGACAATCCCAAACATATCCCAGACTTCACGCTCATACCAATTCGAGTTAGGAAAGATAGATGTGATAGTCGGAACATTAAGATCATTTTCACTTAATGCGACTTTCAGCATGATATCTTTATTACGATCGATTGATATCAGATGATAGAAAACGGAAAAGTCTGCTGCTGGCAAGCCTTGACGATGCGTACGAAGACGCTCATCAAAACCATGCATATCAAACAGCATGACATAAGGTTTTGGTAAAGATTTGAGGTATAGCATTACCTCAATAAGTTGTTCCCGTTTTACCCAAACAACTGGCATACCAGTACGAGTAGGCTGGAACGTAAACGCATCAGGCCCAAATTTCTGACGTAGTTCATTAACCACCTGATCATCAATATGATCGGTCGTTTCCCACGCTGGCCGAGCGCCTTTTTGCGCTATCTGATCGGTCATTTCTATTCACCACAACTTTGATCAGGGTTACTATGATCGCAACACATTGCTCTGGTTACGTCTTAGGCAAAAGCCTTTAAATTTCGTCAGGAGTACGCAGATTTTTCACTGCGATACGTTCACCGTGTTTTCTTTCTCGTTCTGATTGCATATTGGCACGATAAACGCCTTGGTCGCCGACAACCCATGATAATGGGCGACGTTCTTTACCAATGGACTCTTGTAATAACATCAGTGCTTGCATGTAAGCTTCAGGGCGTGGTGGACATCCAGGAATATACACATCAACTGGAATGAACTTATCAACACCTTGCACTACTGAGTAGATATCGTACATACCACCAGAGTTTGCACATGCCCCCATAGAGATAACCCATTTAGGCTCTAACATCTGATCGTATAAACGTTGAATAACGGGTGCCATCTTAGTAAAACAAGTACCCGCAACCACCATAAAGTCAGCTTGACGAGGGGATGCACGTAATACTTCTGAACCAAAACGAGCCACGTCATGCACAGCCGTAAATGACGTCACCATTTCAACGTAACAACAGGAAAGACCAAAGTTATATGGCCATAAAGAGTTTTTCCGTCCCCAGTTCACAACGTCATGCAACGCATGTTCCAGTTTTCCCATATACACGCTGCGATGAACGTGAGCATCTAATGGGTCACTGACAATTTCCTGTGATTGCAGGGGATAACGGTCATTCTCACCGTTCGGATCTATGCGGGTGAGCGTATAATCCATTTCTAATGCCTCGCTTATTACTGCTGCGGATGTTTGCCGCTGGTTAATCGAACATGGCTTTTACTCGCAGTTTCACGGCGAGAGCGAACAGGCGTCCAATCTAATGCGCCTATACGAACCAAGTAGAATAATCCAGCTAATAAAATAGCGATGAAGACTGATGCTTCAATAAAGCCTAACCAGCCAACTTCACGAACGGAAACAGCCCAGGCATAAAGAAACAGTGCTTCAACATCGAAAATAACGAAAAACATGGCAACTAAATAGAATTTAGCTGACATGCGCAGACGAGCGCTGCCAACAGAATCAAGACCAGATTCATAAGGAACATGCTTTGCCCTTGCCTGTGCGCGTCCGCCTAAATAGCGGGCACCCAACAACATGAGCGAACATAACCCCAATGCGCCTATGAGGAAGACAGCAAATGCCCAATGATGGGCGATAACTTCGGTGGTTGTAGACATACTCATTGCTTACTCATCAAAGGTGGTGTCAATTAACCAACTCTTATCCGGCGGTTTACACCACATTTCTAATTACGAAAAAAAAGGCGAATTAAACAGACTTGCTAATTAAAGAAATAATAACACTCTATTTATACCTTTCTTCTTTTTTAGAAAACTTTGCGACAAATCACTCAGTTTTCTTTCGCGATTTAACAAATTTAACACTCAATTTTAACACTCAATTACTGGCTAATGCTAAAACGTGTCAGTCAACCGACAAACTTTATGCTAACACGCTTAGTCTAACCGATAATTCGATTTTACTACACCAGTATCTCAGGAAAAACCTGACTCAACACAGGCAAATGTGCCTTATTTTCTTGATCAAACTCACAAAATAGTCGAAAAAATACTTAATCAGTTTAAAATTTATCCAAATTTTAACAAATTAACTTTCTAATATTGTGGAGGAGGTCAAATATCCGCTTAGATTTACTTTTTTATTCTCTTAAAACCTAGACAATCTTTTTATTTGTTAACAAATCCTACAAGTGATTAACCAAGGGGGAAGGTAAACATTTTTTTAACAAGCAGTTAAGGTAGTTATGGAATGAAATGTCACAAAGATAAATACATAAAACAACATAATTATTAACACGTTGTTACTATTTCAAAGAAAGGCAATAAAAAAACGGAAATAAATGCTCTTTATTGCATCTATTCCCGTTTATCATTATTCATCACTATCCAGTTTTATTTGACTCTTTTTTAATCTTTAATTTTTGTGTTTTAACGCTAAAAAATTCACACAATTATTAATGTGATTATTCAAGTTCAGTAGAGCTAATATCTTCAGGTGCAGTGACGGTATAAGGTGTTTTCTTGTTTTCAATCGCATTGAATACTGTTAACACTGCTTCATTTTGTTCATCAGAATTACGATATAACCAATATTGTGTCTCAGGTAAACGAGGTAATCCTTCGCTTTCGCCTAAAATACGTAAATCGGCATTCTGCATTTCAAGTGGACGTGCAGTAATCCCCACTTCTGCATTAACCGCAGCACGAACAGCAGATAAAGAAGCTGCTTCATAAGCAATACGCCATTGTATCCCTGCATCATCTAACGTGTTTATCGCTAATTGACGGAATGGGTTCGTTTCATCCATTACAACTAAAGGAATCGGCTCATTCATTTGTAATTGGAAGTCTGGCGCACAATGCCATAGCACTGGTGCAGTACGTAACGCTGTACGTGGGTGATGACCAATACGTGCTGTTGTTAATGCTAAATCAATTTCATGATTATCTAGCATTGTCTCAATATATTGAGAACGCTTAATACGTACATCAACAGCTAAACGTGGGTACACTGACGCGATACGATTTAATAAAAACGGTAATAAAGTATCAACAGAGTCATCAGAAGCACCAATACGTAGCTCCCCTTCTGCATCGCTATATGTTAATGATGCCGTTGCATCATCATTTGCACGCAGAATTTGACGCGCATAACCTAACAGTTGTAGACCATGCTCTGTTAAAAGTTTATTACGACCATGACGGGCGAAAAGCTCTCTACCCACCAATTGCTCTAAACGTTGCATCTGCTGACTCACAGCAGATTGGGTTCGACATACAGCAGCAGCGGCTGCTGCAAAAGTGTTCAAATCTGCTACAGCTACAAACGTTCTAAGCAGATCGAGGTCGAGATTCATTATCGGACGATTTGCATTAATCATTGTTTATTCTTCACTTATTTTTGATTTTTAAATTACATATACCTGGTGTTTTATATCAAAAGTCTAAAAAAGACTTCCGATTCAGACAGTACTCTACTCTGAAAAGGAGAGCAAAGACATACCGAATACTTTACATTTGTTTCTTATCGTTTACACCTCCTAGATAGAAAGGAATTGCATCTTTTTGTAACAAATTAAATTTTATTATCATTTCAAGCATTCACAAGAAAGAACTGTATACCGTCATCACAAGTTAGACGTAGATCATACTATATTGCTTTCTCATTCATAAATTTTAACATTTTGAAAATAATTTAAATTATCTTAACTATGTATTCAGGTTTAAGTATCTTCCCCTATAAACTAAATTTAAGATTTAAATTTAATTTATACTTAAACTAATTGATTGCTATAGAATAAAACAGATTTAACCATATTATTTGAAAATTTAATATATTAAGTCAGATAATACAAATCCGATAAAATTATTCAATAATTGATTATGCAACATTTCATCTACCTATCCATCACATCAACTTATTTCTGATCACCACACTAAAAAGCCCCTTTTCAATAGAGTAATAATCTAGTTTTACTTCAAAATATGAAACATAAATCCAATATAAGCAATATAATCAGTCATCAAAATAACATTCTAAGAATAAACTGACCTTTTACACCAAAAATTACCTAGCATCTTCAAAAGTTTGTAACGTAAGAGTAGAGTGATAGAACAGTTATTTGCTGGGACAGCCTTTTCATTTGTATCTTTCTATATGGATAGCAATCGGCGATAAATGTCGCTAAGTCACCATCATCACAATAAAAGATACGAGTCAGACCCTATTAGGTAAACGCGCTATGAATCAGATTAAAAAATCAAACAAACTCGAACATGTCTGTTACGACATTAGAGGTCCGGTTTTGCAAGAAGCAAAACGTCTGGAAGAAGAAGGTAACAAAGTTTTAAAACTCAATATTGGTAACCCGGCACCTTTTGGCTTTGAAGCACCTGATGAAATCTTAGTAGATGTGATCCGCAATCTACCAAGCTCTCAAGGTTATAGTGACTCCAAAGGACTGTTTTCTGCGCGTAAAGCTATCATGCAGCATTATCAAGCCCGTGATATGCGTGATATCACTGTTGAAGACATCTATATTGGTAATGGTGTTTCTGAGTTAATCGTACAAGCGATGCAAGCTTTATTAAATAATGGCGATGAAATGCTTGTACCTGCACCTGATTATCCATTGTGGACAGCAGCCGTTTCTCTTTCAGGAGGAAATGCCGTTCACTATATGTGTGATGAGCAACAAGGCTGGTTCCCTGATTTAGATGATATCCGCAGTAAAATCACAAAAAATACCCGCGGTATTGTTATTATCAACCCAAATAACCCGACAGGTGCGGTTTATAGCAAAGACATTCTGATGGAAATTGTTGAAATTGCACGTCAACATAACCTGATTATTTTTGCTGACGAAATCTACGATAAAATTCTGTATGACGATGCCGAGCACCATTCTATTGCTGCCATGGCGCCCGATTTATTAACCGTAACATTTAATGGTTTATCAAAAACCTACCGCGTTGCAGGCTTCCGTCAAGGTTGGATGGTATTAAACGGTCCTAAAAAACACGCTAAAAGCTATATTGAAGGCTTGAATATGTTAGCGTCTATGCGTTTATGCGCTAACGTTCCTATGCAACATGCCATCCAAACGGCATTAGGTGGCTATCAAAGTATTAGTGAATTTATTCTGCCGGGTGGTCGTTTATATGAGCAACGCAACCGTGCTTGGGAACTAATTAATCAAATTCCGGGCGTTTCTTGTGTTAAACCTATGGGGGCATTGTATATGTTCCCTAAAATAGATCTTAACCGTTACAATATTAAAGACGATCAAAAAATGATCCTCGATTTATTACTACAAGAGAAAGTATTACTGGTACAAGGTACTGCCTTTAACTGGCCATACCCAGACCATTTCCGTATCGTTACTCTTCCGCGTGAAGACGATTTAGATATGGCAATTCAAAAATTCGGTCGCTTTATTGTCGGTTATCATCAATAAGATTACCTGCATATAAAATAAAACGCAGTATAACAACCAGTTATATTGCGTTTTTTTATTTTCTTTTCTATTAACGTTTACATCTACCTATTATCCACTCACAATAATGCCTTCAATCACGCAATTGGGAGATATTATGAGTTACTTTTTTGCCCACCTTTCTCGCTTAAAACTCATTACTCGTTGGCCTTTAATGCGTAATATCCGCCAAGAAAATGTTTCTGAACACAGTTTACAAGTCGCTTTTGTCGCCCATGCCCTAGCGGTGATTAAAAATCGTAAATTTGGTGGTAATGTCAATGCTGAACGTATTGCATTACAAGCGATGTATCATGATGCCAGTGAAGTGATCACCGGTGATATGCCGACACCGATTAAGTACCATAATCCACAAATTGCTCATGAATATAAAAAAATAGAAAAATATGCCCAGCAAAAATTAATTGAAATGTTACCAGAAGAATTACAAGACGATTTTCGCCCTCTTATTGATGAGCAATTACATAGTGAGGAAGAAACCTTTATTGTCAAACAAGCTGATAGTTTATGTGCTTATTTAAAATGCCTTGAAGAGCTTGCCGCAGGTAATAGTGAATTTAATTTAGCCAAAAATCGCTTAGAAAAAACATTAGCCGAAAGACATAGCCCAGAGATGGACTATTTTATGAAGGTATTTGTACCAGGGTTTAGTTTATCGCTTGATGAAATTAGTGAGTAAATAGAAATAGCCCATTATAAATATAATGGGCTATTTCTATTTCTATCTAAAAGATGAAAATGAGTTATTAACCTTATCGATTTTTTTATCAATACTTTTCAATATAGTAGCATCCTTTAAAAAACTCAATGGGCCATTATTCGAATAATGATATATATTATCGCTATTATTGGATATAGATTCACGACTATCTCCAAATAATTTGACTTCATTCATATTGAACTTATTATCATTTTTTATAAAATATATATTTTTATCACAGTCTTCTCCATACATTCTTATACCACCATTATCATTAGTGTTTTTATTTACTATACTTTCTCTAATTTTATTTAAACCTAAAAACTCTTTTATGGAATTTTTAACCGACGATATAACCTTGGATAAAAAACTATATTGTTCAGTTTCATTTTTTATTTCATTAACATATCTTATATTAACACTTGTAGGTTGAATATTGTTTAACTCATTCATTTAATTACTCCGAACACATTTATTTTTATATAAGATATTATGCTCTTTACTTAATAACCTATGTCAAAAAACACACACATATAGATACAAATTATGCATCAAATAAAAAACCACCGACCAATAAATAAAAAACGTTATTTATTAATTAATAAACAACGTTCCAGCAAAACAAAAATATTGATAATTAGAATGGGAATAATAGCGGGATCAAGAATACGCTAATAAACATCACAATAATGGTAAATGGCACCCCAATCTTAATAAAGTCTGCAAACTTATAACCACCAGGTTCAAGAATAAGCGTATTAACCGGAGATGAAACTGGCGTCATAAATGCTGCAGAAGCGGCTACACCAATCACCATTGCAAATGGTAATGGAGAAACATTCATTTGATTCGCAGCCGCAATCGCGATTGGTGCCATTAATACTGCGGTTGCCGTATTCGAGATAAACAACCCGATTGTTGCACAAAGTATAAATAAACATACCAACATCACTTGAGGACCTGCACTACCTGCAACATCCATTAAGCCATTTACAATAAGCTCGATACCGCCTGTTTTTTGCAATGCGGCAGCAAAAGGCATCATACCGACAATTAAAATAATACTTGGCCAATGAATAGAGCGATAAGCACTTTCCATATCAATGCAGCGGAATTTACCCATTAATAAACAAGCAATAAGTGCCGCAATAAAGTTAGGGACTTCATTTGTCACCATTAATGCCACCATTAATGCTAACGAAAATAATGCATGAGGTGCTTGAGATGAAGCAGGAGCAACCGTTTCAATTTCAGCAGCCAGATTTAATACGATAAAATTACGCGGTTTAGTTGATAAAACGCGAATAAGTTTCCAATCACCAATCACCAATAACACATCGCCAAGGCGTAATGGCTCATCGACTATTTTACCCGGCAAGGCGCTTCCTTCGCGACGGATCGCAACGACATTTAAGCCATAACGAGTACGAAATTTAATTTCCCTTAATGATTTGCCTAGCAATTCTGAATCAGGATTCATCGATACTTCAGCAAGCCCTACATCTCGAGATTGTTCAGAAAAGTATTCACCTCGTAGCACCATTGGCTCTAACATCTGTTCACGACAAAACTCACGCAAATCGACATCACTGGCTGACATATCAATTAATAAAACATCACGTTCTCTTAATTCAGTACCACCGGTTGCGCTAACCATAACACGCCGAAACCGCCTCCAGCGTTCGATCCCGACAACGTTTGCACCATAACGAGAACGTAAGTGTAATTCATCAAGTGAATGGCCTACTAGCGGAGAACCTTTACGGATGGCTAAACGACGAGCGCGCCCCGCTAATTGATAATCACGGATAAGATCACGGAAAGTACGACGATAAGCTTCTTTTTGCTTACCATTATCGTTGTTTCCTAGCCACCGACGTACCACCAGCATATATAAAATGCCTGCGAATAAGACGGCAATACCAATAGGTGTAATGGAGAAAAATTGAAAACTTGGTAACCCTTCTCTGACTAATTCACTGTTAACAACCATATTAGGCGGTGTTGCCACTAAGGTCATTAATCCACTAATAAGTCCAGCAAAACCTAACGGCATCATTAAACGGCCGGCTGATATTTTCATGCGAGCGGCAACACTCAGTACAACAGGAATAAATATGGCAACAACACCTGTCGAACTCATGAAAGCACCTAGACTTGCAACGCATATCATTAATAGCACAAGCATTTTAACTTCACTGCTACCCGCAACACGTACAAGCCAGTCACCCATTTGATAAGCCACACCTGTTCTCACTAGTCCTTCACCAATAACAAAAAGGGCTGCAATAAGTAATACGTTAGGATCGCTAAACCCTACCGTGGCTTCATTTAATGAGAGTGTACCGCTAAGAACAAATGCGATGATGACAAGTAAAGCGACCACATCCATGCGGATTTTGTTGGTCGTAAAAAGGACAATAGCTATCAATAGCAGGCTTAAAACCCATAATAATTCGCTATTCAAAATGGCCTCGATCAGCAATAAGTGAAAACAGTTTAAGACATCAATTCACTACATTGATAAGTAGACCATTTTTACAACAATAAATCTTCTAATATGATCAAAGAAAAGACTATCTTTTGTGCGTTATTATCACTTTTTCAGCTTGCTTCTCGATTTGAATATCGTTTAAAGAATCAATAATTAAATGAATCTCATTACGGCGAGGAAGAGAAAAAGGGGCATGAACAGCAACGACTTGGCATCCTGCATCTAAACCAGAGTAAATACCCGCAGCTGCATCTTCAAAAACCACACAATCTTGTGGTAATAAACCCAATTTCTTAGCACCTAAAAGATAAGGCTCAGGATTAGGCTTACCTCTACTAATACATTCTGCTGTAACCCAATGCTTAGGTTCAGGGATACCCGTGACAGATTGACGTGTTGAAGCAATAGGAACAGTGCCTGATGTAACAATCGCCCAAGGAATATTTAAGTCATTAAGGCGATTAATCAGTTCAATAGCACCCGGAAGCGGTGCTAACCCTTCAGTTTGTGTTGATTCTAATTTTTCTAACCAACGAAAAGTTTCAGTTATCTCTTGTTCGGTTGCATTAGGCATAAAATGGCGAATCGACTCAATAGCAGGTTTTCCGTGGATATAGTCATTAATCTCTTGTGTTGATACACCTACGCGCTCACCAAATAACGCCCAACAATGTTCAACAACTGGTAATGAATCAACTAATGTTCCATCTAGATCAAACAGAAAACCTTTACATGTGATTGCCATATTTTATGCCTACCTTTACCTTACAGAGTGATGCGCTAATGATTACGCATTAAGTATTTGTTGAATTTCAACGCTGCTAAGGTGATATTGGCGAGGGCACGCTAACCAAACGTTAAGCATTCTTTGGTATTTTTCCCACATTGGTGTTTGAGAGTTAAAACCATGACTGCCACTATCGAAATGCGTGTAACGCCCTTCTGTATTCACCATAAAACGCACATAGCTAAGATAGCGGGATTCTGTCGCCGCATCAAAGCCAATAAATGCGACACGACGAGCATCAGGCATCTCTTGTTCTTTTAAGTTATCACGAGAAACTTGCAGTGCATGGTACATTTCCATGACGTTAATAATGGTACGGCAAGTTTCCTCTGACATTTCATCAAAATCACGGTCTAGTTCACGTAATTGTAATCCATACCCACGTTCAATGATTGTCTGATAGCGACGATAACGTTCAGCGTTATCAGGATCCATCATAGCCATCATTTTATATTGATTAGAGAGGATCAAACGTTGTGCGTGTGTCATTTCCATCATTAATTCTCCAAAGAAATCATTGAGGAGAGCATGACATTAATCAAAAGTATTGAGTAGTGTTAACTACGCGTTTTTTGATCTCAACGGGGTAATTCTAAGGACAATCATGACAAACGAAGACGGTAGAACAAATGTTCTACACATCATCAAGAAAAGAGCGATCAAGTTGCTTAAAAGCACGTTTTAATAAATGGGCTAAAGAAAGGTAAGTAGGTGTTTGCTCAACAGGGGCTAAAGCGATGCCTGCTTCTTCAAATTTCTCACGAATTTCATAAAACCAGCGTAATAACGTAGCAGGAAGTGGCGTAGCTGCACGTTTACCCAACCACCATAATCCTTGCATTGGCAAGCTACAAGCAAAAAGCGCGGTTGTAATTGCAGGTCCCAAATTACCGCCTAATGCGATTTGCCATGTCATTGTAAAAATGGCGATAGGTGGCATATAGCGAATACCAAAGCGTGTGGCTTTGACAATACGATTTTCAGGGAAAACAGGCGCTAACTGCTTTTCAACCGGCCAGGTTTTTAAATACTCGTTACCCAAACGAAGCTTCTTAAAAAAGCCGGGGGGAGTCACTGTCGGTTCGCTCATAATGACCTCAATCAATTTCTTCTGTAACTTTTAAAAAATATCTATAAAGAATAAAAATCTTTTAGTAGAATTAAGTATATTTTGTCTTTGTTGCCTTTACTCTGTATCCTGTGCCCATTCTAAAGGTTTGTGGCAATAAAGCGCTATATTTTGTTTGCCGGCGTGATTTTCAACCCTTTTCGCCGATTTTAACGCGAAAAGCTAATGGGTGAATAAAAATCGTCCAATTAATGATTGGCAACTATAATTAGCATCAAGTTTTTTACTTTAAGCATGATGCGCGTCATTAATGTCATCATAGGAATGCGATAGGCTTTTATGATTGACGTTTTATTAACCACCGTCTTTATAATATAAAAGACACTACGACAACAAGATAAATAGGTAATTCCATGTCAAGTAAGCTGGTGCTGGTACTGAACTGCGGTAGTTCTTCTCTTAAATTTGCAATTATCAACCCAGAAAATGGTGAAGAATTCCTGTCAGGTTTAGCTGAATGCTTCAACCTTCCTGAAGCCCGCCTGAAGTGGAAAATGGATGGCCAAAAACACGAAGCTGCGTTAGGCGCAGGTGCTGCTCATAGCGAAGCATTAAACTTCATCGTAAATACTATTCTGGCTCAAAAACCAGAGCTTTCTGCACAAATCGCGTCTATCGGTCACCGTATTGTTCATGGTGGCGAGAAATTCACTAAATCTGTCGTGATCACTGACGAAGTTATCAAAGGTATTGAAGCAGCTATCCCATTTGCACCATTACATAACCCAGCTCACCTTATTGGTATTGAAGAAGCGCGTAAAGCATTCCCACATTTAATTGAAAAAATGGTTGCTGTTTTTGATACTGCTTTCCATCAAACAATGCCAGAAGAAGCTTATTTGTATGCTCTGCCATACAGCTTATATAAAGATCACAGCATCCGTCGTTACGGTGCTCACGGAACTAGCCATTTCTACGTTTCTCGTGAAGCCGCTAAAATGTTAAACAAACCTGTTGATGAACTGAACGTAATCACTTGCCACTTAGGTAATGGTGGTTCTGTTTCTGCTGTTGTTAACGGTAAATGTGTTGATACTTCTATGGGTCTGACTCCATTAGAAGGTTTAGTAATGGGTACTCGTAGTGGTGATATCGATCCTGCTATCGTGTTCCATTTACACGACACCTTAGGTATGAGCGTTGAAGATATCAACAAATTGCTGACTAAAGAATCTGGTCTGTTAGGTTTAACCGAAGTCACTAGTGACTGCCGTTATGTTGAAGATAACTACGACACTAAAGCAGATGCTAAACGTGCAATGGACGTTTACTGCCATCGTTTAGCGAAATACATCGGTTCTTACTGTGCACTGATGGAAGGTCGTTTAGATGCTATTATCTTTACTGGTGGCATCGGTGAAAACGCAGCAATGGTACGTGAATTATCTCTGAAAAAACTGGCTCTGTTAGGTTTTGAAGTTGATCATCAACGTAACTTAGATGCACGTTTCGGTAAATCAGGCACTATCACTACCGATAACAGCCGTCTTGCTGTTGTTATCCCAACTAACGAAGAGTTAGTTATCGCTCAGGACGCAAGTCGCCTGACCGCTTAAGTTCTTTGATGTACTGCCAGTGTAATGCTGGCAGTACTGTTTTACATAACGAGCAACCGATATTTAAAGAGGTTTCCGTGTCCCGTACAATTATGCTAGTCCCAACTGATACACGCGTAGGTTTAACCAGCGTCAGCTTGGGTGTTATCCGTTCTATGGAACAAAAAGGCGTTCGCCTTAGCGTGTTCAAGCCAATTGCACAACCTCGTGTAAAAGGCGCTTTAGATCAGACAACTGCGATTATCCGCTCTCATTCCACTATTCAATCATCAGAACCTTTAAACATGGATTATGTTGAGTCTCTACTCAGCTCAAACCAAAAAGATGTTCTGATGGAAGAAATTGTTGCTAGATACCATGAAAACACCACTGATGCAGAAGTTATTCTCATCGAAGGTCTGGTACCTATGCGTAAGCATCCTTTTGCACAATCATTAAACTATGAAATTGCAAAAACATTAGGTGCTGAAATTGTTTTCGTTACTGCATTAGGTAACAACACTGTTGAACAGCTAAAAGAGCGTATCGAATTTGCACGTGCTGAATTTGGCGGTGTAAAAAACCAAAACATCACAGGCGTTATTGTTAACAAACTAAATGCACCTGTTGATGATCAAGGCCGTACTCGCCCTGACTTATCTGAAATCTTTGATGATTCAAGTAAAGCGATTATCTCTAATGTCGATTTAAAAACCATCGAAAAAAACAGCCCACTGCCTTTACTGGGTTGCATTCCTTGGAACTTCGATTTAATCGCTACTCGTGCAACAGATATGGCAAAACACTTAAATGCGACTATCGTCAATAAAGGCGATATTGAAACCCGTCGTATTAAATCTGTGACTTTCTGTGCCCGTAGTATTCCACACATGTTAGAGCATTTCCGTCCAGGTTCACTTTTAGTAACTTCAGCGGATCGCCCAGATGTATTAGTTTCAGCGTGCCTTGCAGCAATGAATGGCGTTGAAATTGGTGCAATTCTACTAACAGGTGGCTACCAAATCGATGCACCAATCAAACAACTTTGTGAACGTGCATTCGAAACTGGCTTACCAATCTTTATGGTTAATGCGAACACTTGGCAGACCTCTTTAAATCTGCAAAGCTTTAGCTTAGAAGTTCCTGCTGATGACCATGAACGTATTGAAAAAATTCAGAACTACGTTGCTCAACATATCAATACACAATGGATTGATTCACTGACTGCTAACTCTGAACGCCCTAACCGTTTATCACCACCAGCATTCCGTTATCAATTAACAGAATTAGCGCGTAAAGCGAAAAAACGTATCGTTTTACCAGAAGGTGATGAACCACGTACAGTTAAAGCTGCTGCTATTTGTGCTGATCGTGGTATCGCAACTTGCATACTGTTAGGCGATCCTGAAGAAATTCGTCGTGTAGCAACCGCACAAGGTGTTGAATTAGGCACAGGCATTGAGTTAGTCAATCCTAAAGAAGTACGTGAAATCTATGTACCTCGCTTAGTTGAACTGCGCAAAAATAAAGGTATGACAGAAGTTGTTGCTCGTGAACAGTTAGAAGATAACGTCGTTCTTGGCACATTAATGCTGGAAAAAGGTGAAGTAGACGGCCTAGTTTCTGGTGCTGTTCATACAACTGCTAACACTATTCGCCCACCGCTACAGTTAATCAAAACTGCACCAGGTAGCTCATTAGTGTCTTCTGTGTTCTTTATGCTGTTACCAGAACAAGTTTATGTTTATGGCGACTGTGCAATTAACCCAGATCCAACAGCAGAACAGCTGGCTGAAATCGCAATCCAATCTGCAGACTCTGCAATTGCATTCGGTATCGACCCACGCGTTGCGATGATCTCTTATTCTACTGGTAACTCTGGTGCAGGTAGCGATGTAGAGAAAGTTCGTGAAGCAACACGTTTAGCACAAGAAAAACGCCCTGATCTGATGATTGATGGTCCTTTACAATACGACGCGGCTGTTATGGCTGATGTTGCTAAATCTAAAGCACCAAACTCACCAGTTGCAGGTAAAGCGACTGTGTTTATCTTCCCTGATCTGAACACTGGTAATACCACTTATAAAGCGGTACAACGTTCAGCTGACTTGGTTTCAATTGGACCAATGTTACAAGGTATGCGTAAACCAGTGAATGACCTTTCTCGTGGTGCATTAGTAGACGATATCGTCTACACCGTTGCGTTGACAGCTATTCAAGCAAGCCAACAAGAAAACGCATAATTATTGAAGTTCGCTTCAAATAAAAAAACGCCAGATGAAATCAATCATCTGGCGTTTTTTATTCTACAGATTTCTTATTTGACTAAAATCCGAGGCAGTCTCAAAACCAAACAACTTGATTCTGTCTCCTTTATAAAAGAGTGTCAAATAAAATCACACATATAAACACCCGATACAAAAACAATTAACGTATTGATTTTACTTGATTATCGATATCTTTATTATTCAGAAAAAGATAGGAATGAGGTGAATTTCTGTTAGTATGCTGGTGGGTGCTTGGATCATTTTGGTTCAAGCATTTGCAGGAGCCAAAAAGACGAAAGCCCCGAATTTTAATTTACTAAAATCCGAGGCAGTCTCAAACCAGACAACTTGATTCTGTCTCCTTTATAAAGGAGTGTCAAGAGAAATGACTAAGCTTGCCCTATTAGGGCTGATTACTGTATGTATTACAGTTTTGTGTTTTGCTTTACTGAAACATGAAAGATTATGTTCTTTTAATATCAGTAGTGGCGACACCGTAGTTCAAGCTATTTTATCTTGCGATAAATAGTTTTGTGGGGGTAAATTCCCCCACAATTTCTCTCAAAAGTTGTTGAGATTGGTGATCACAAGCACCCTACTTTAATCCACTAGCACACGCTGGTTAGTCGCACCCCACAAAATCGACATCTCTGTAAATAATGCACCACTAATATCTTCAACCTCTTCAGCAGTGATCTCTGCATTACCTTGCTTACCAAAGAACACGACTTCATCTCCTGATTTGATATTTTTAAGATCGGTAATATCAACAATCACTGTATTCATTGATGTTTTACCTAAAACAGGCACACGTTGGCCACCAATTAAAGCATGCCCTGCATTACTAAAGACTCGACGATAACCATCTGCATAACCGACAGGAATATTAGCTAACACTGAGTCACGTTTTAGTGTGTAAGTGCGATCATAACCAACAGTATTGCCTTTAGAATAATAATTGATTGAGGCAATATTGGATTTAAAAGTCATAACACGTTTGTAATCGGTACTTGCAATGGTATCTCCATAAAAAATCCCACCTACACGCACCATATCCAGCCATGATTCAGGTACGGTAATTGTGGCAAAAGTATTTGCCATATGCAGAGTAACGTCTTTACGATTTAGCCCAGTAACATCCAATACCTTTTGTGATTGCTGTTTAAAACGAGCGAGATCTTCTCTTACTTTATCTGCATCTTCTTCAGGATAATGAGACATAATGCCAACCACTTTAAGGTTAGCTAATTGAGTAATTTGCTTCGCCTCTTCGAGCCCCGCATTGTTATTAACTTCTAATCCATTACGAGACATTCCACCTGAGTTTAAGGCAAGATGAATAGGGATTACTTTATTTTGTTGTTTAGCAATGGCATCTAATTTCTTAGCCATATCTAAGTTACCAATCAATTCTTCCACGTTATAGCTTGTCGCCTGAGCCATTTCTTGCTCAGTGGCATTACGTACACGCATTAAACGACCTTGAAATCCTAGATCACGAACTTCTTTTAGCTCTTGGTTATTCGTTACACCAATACATTGCACATTATTTTCAATCATAACAGGTGCAACTAATGATAAACCATGTCCATATGCATCGCCTTTTAAAACAGCACAAAGTGAGGATTTATCACCTAAAAGTGATTGTACTTTTTTCACATTAAAATCAAGTGCACTACGTGAAATTTCAATCCATGAGTTATTCACAATTGCAGGTTGAACCTGAGCTATTTGAGTCGCTGGTAGATTGTGATTAAGCGGTTGTTGGCAAGCAGTGATAACAAAAAGTGGTAACAACGCAAGATATCGAATACCAAAAGACATCTTCTTTTTCCTTAGTGATTGTGATGTTAAACCTATTTTTATAATTAATTAGGTACGAAAATATACACATCGTGAATATTCACTCAGGATAATAGCATTATTATTCATAAAATAAACATATTAATTCAAAATGATATATGTATCAGCCAATGACGAAAATGAATAGAAAAGGGAAAGAAAATTATAGGTGTGATCTCTGTAGGAAACGCCAGTCTATCCCCGTGCATACGGGGAGCACTCTAATCATAATATATTGAATATATAAAAGAAATTTAAGTGCATTATTTCTACCAAAAAAATGCCCGACTGATTAGAAAGTCGAGCATCTATTAAAATTCAATATATAAATATTATCAACGAACAATAATACCTAACAGAATACCGATAACACCGAAGTCTGCATCACTAAATGTAGTGTTAGCTATACCGATATCACCAAGTACTGGTAATAGGAACACAGGTAAGAACGTAATTAATAAACCTTGAACGAATGCGCCTAAAATCGCACCACGACGTCCACCGGTTGCATTACCAAATACCCCTGCTGTTGCACCCACGAAGAAGTGAGGAACCACACCAGGAATTATTACTGTCCAATCTAAGGCATACAGAATAAACATGCCGATAACACCCGCAGCAAAGCTACTTAAAAAACCGACTAACACTGCATTGGGTGCATAAGGGAATACAACCGGGCAGTCTAACGCTGGTTTTGCATTAGGAACTAACTTATCTGAAATACCTTTAAATGCAGGAACGATCTCAGCAATAACCATACGCACACCTTGCAGAATAATATAAACACCTGCTGCAAAAGTGATAGATTGCATTAACGAGAACATAAACCAGTTTTTACCACCACTGACTTCACGAACAAAAGTATCGCCCGCAAATAAACATGTGATGATAAAGATAATGCCCATAGTAAAGGCAATTGCGACTGGTGTATCACGTAAAAATAGTAAGCTTTTAGGAACATTCATCTCTTCTGTTGAATGCTCTTTATTACCAAATTTACTGCCGATAAAACCCGCAACAACATAAGAAATAGTTGAGAAGTGTCCTAATGCAACATCATCAGAACCAGTGATTTTTTTCATATAAGGATGTGCAATGGCAGGGAAAAATACCATTGAAATCCCAACAACTAATGAACCTACCGCAACTAATACTGTGCCTTCTAAGCCCGCAGTTGCTAAAATAACCGCCACCATCATCGACATAAATAATGTATGGTGACCAGTTAAGAAAATAAATTTCCACGGCGTTAAACGTGCAATTAAGATATTAATCAACATGGCAAAAAACATAATTAATGCCATCTCTTTACCAAAGCTTTTTTGTGCAATAGAGACAATCGCCTCGTTATTAGGCACAACACCTTGAATACCGAATGCATGTTGGAAAATCGTTGAGAAATCACCCAGTGAATTAATTACAAGACCTGCACCAGCACCTAAAATCACAAAACCCATAATGGTTTTTACGGTGCCTTTAATACATTCCGTAACTGGTTTTTTCTGGGCGATTAAGCCAATCAATGCAATCAAACCCACTAAAATAGCCGGCTCTGAAAGCACATCACTCATTAGAAAGCGGAAAAAGTCCATGATAGGCTCCTTATAACGCGCCTAATTCACGTAATGCGACAGAAAGCTTCTCTTTCATCGCCACTTTATCAATCATGTTGTCCAATGAAACAACTTTTCCATTTACCGCTTGTGAATTAAGTTGCTCGGCAATATCGCGTGTACCCACATAGATATCACTTGGTGTACCTTTTGCTGAACCCAGATCAACATGATCCACTTCTGCATTCACAGCAAGATCTTTTAGGATGCTTTTGATGCTCATTTCCATCATTAAGCTACTACCTAAACCATTTCCACATACAACAGTAATTTTCATGATATTCCCCTTGGTAATTTAAATCGTCATTAATAGTTGTTGATAACGGCTAATACATCCGCTTTACTTTTCGCATTAAATAGCTTTTGGATATCTGTATCGTTATCAAAAAGTTCGGCTAATTTCACAATGGCATTAATATGGCTATCGTTATCTGTTGCAGCCAAAACAATCAGTAATTTCACTGGATCGTTTTCATCAGCACCAAACTCAACACCTTGCTCAACAATGGTTAATGCAAGAGAAAGTTGATTAACACCATCCTCAGGACGCGCATGAGGCATCGCAATTCCTGGACCTAATACATAATATGGCCCGATTTTTTCGTGTGATTTATAAATCGCATCAATATAACGAGGTTCAATACAACCTTTATCAATTAATGGCTGACACGCTACTTTAACGGCTTCTCGCCAATCGCTAACGTTTGGAACCACTTGCACCACATCAGGTGTTAATAACGTTTTAAGCATATTTGTAACCTCAATAAGACTCTCTTTGAGCTTCGTTATTAAGGATAGTAATCATTAATGGTAGCGCTATCTAGATAGATCATTCGTAATTGTGATAGCGCTATCATTTTAATGAAATGTTAATTGCAGAAAATGCCAACAATTGACACTGTATTGTTTCAGCATAATAGGAAGATTTCAGGTAGGATCTGCGGTTAATAAAATAGGCTAAGCAAGCATAATCACAAATGATCAAAACACGTAAGCGCCGAAATACAGGTCGCGTCACATTACAAGATGTCGCTAAACATGCAGGAGTCGGTTCAATGACCGTTTCTCGTGCATTGCGAACCCCTGAATTAGTTTCTGATAAGTTACGAGAAAAAGTTAATCAAGCAGTAGAAGAGCTTGGCTATATTCCTAATGCCTCAGCAGGTGCTTTAGCTTCAGCACAAAGCCATATTATTGCTGTACTGTTGCCCTCTTTTACAGATAGAGCCAGTGCGGATTTTATGCAGTCTTTGCAACAAATACTCAATCGTCATCAGTATCAAATTTTAGTCGGTTGCTATGAACATCAGCCTCATAAAGCTAGCGATGTGATTAATATGCTATTGCAAAGTAATCCTGCTGCATTGGTTGCCTTTGGTTCACAGCTTAGCCCAACTCATTTTTTACATATCAGTAATGCCAATGTGCCTGTTGTCAGTGTCGCCAGCCAATCGGATGAGCAGGCAGCAATTAGTATCGATTGTTCTTATGAGCAAGCCGCATATGATTTAACAAACCATTTAGTCACCCAAGGAAAACGTTGTATTGGCTATATTGGTGCGTTACAAGGGCAACGCCTACACCACCAGCAAATAACAGGTTGGTCACGAGCATTACTCAAAAATTATTTAAATGCTGAACAAAGTGTCACCACGCCCGATCCCGCTTCTATGGCATACGGGCGACAAGCATTAACAGAGATTTTATTGCGCCAACCAGAACTAGATGCGGTTATTTGTAGTCATGAAAGTATTGCGCTAGGTATGATTTTTGAATGTCAACGTCGATTAATTAAGATCCCACAAGATCTAGCTATTGCTTGTTTAGAAGGTTCTGAAAATAGCGATCAGATATCCCCTTCTCTCACATCAATTCGTTTTGATTATCACAAAATAGGAAAAGAGGCGGGAAAACATCTGATAGCACTTTTACAACGTTTGAGAGACGAAGATGATAACGCTATATTCGAAGATACCGTTATCAACTATGCTTATCGATTTGAACTAGGGCAAAGTACCCCTTAATCTACTGTTTCTCTACTTTCTAGGCGTGTACTGTTGTTACGCGTTAACCAAAGAGAAAGAGCTTTTAATGAATCCGGTGTGAATTCATCACAACGTTCAGTAATTTCAGAGGGAGTTAACCAACACACTTCCTCAATTTCTTCTGCTTGCAGTGCGAAAGGCCCATGAGAAACACAACTAAACAGGCTTCCCCATACACGACAACTTTCATCATCATAATAAAATTGACCATGCTCAGCAAAAGGGACTCCAGCAATACCTAATTCTTCTTCTGCTTCACGACGTGCACTTTCAAGTAAATTCTCACCTTGTTGAACTACACCACCCGCAGTAGCATCCAACCAACCCGGATAAAAATCTTTTGTTTCAGTTCTACGCTGTGCCAAGATTTTTCCCATTCCATCATGAACAACGATATAAGTTGCTCTATGTCTTAGGTTTTCAGCTCGCATTTGTTGACGTGTTGCTTGTGCAACGACTTCATTTTTATCATCAACAATATCAACCCATTCAACCAATGCCGTCTTTTCTTGTTCCATCCTCAACAAACCTTTTTTAACCGATACTAAACGATCGTAATTTTTATCCTGAATATACCAAAATCACTATTTTTCACCACTACAATAATCATACGTGACTTGTTTTATCCATCTTGCGCTTTTTTGCTTTTTATGATGTTAGAAGGCAGACTGTGATTATCTTATGTATTTAGTGCCTACTTTATTTTGGAGCTTTTAATGATTGACTTATATTATGCAGATACCCCAAATGGCCAAAAAATAACGCTTTTTCTTGAAGAAACAGGCATACCTTATCAGTTACATCGCATTGATATTAGTAAAGGCGATCAATTTAAGCCTGAATTTTTAGTAATTTCACCCAATAATAAAATTCCCGCTATTGTAGATAACTCACCTGTTGATGGAGGTGAACCTATCTCTATTTTTGAATCAGGTGCTATTCTTATCTATCTAGCTGAAAAAAGTGGCAAATTGATTAGCCAAAATTTACGAGAAAAAACAACACAACTACAATGGCTGTTTTGGCAAGTGGGTGGATTTGGCCCAATGTTGGGGCAAAATCATCACTTCACTCGTTATGCCACAGAAAAAGTCCCTTATGCGATTAAACGTTATACTGAAGAAACACAGCGTCTATATAGCGTATTAGAGAAAAGATTAGCGCAATCACCTTACCTTGGTGGACAAGAGTACAGCATCGCAGATATCGCCACATATACATGGGCTCGTCTGCACGATCACCACAATATTGATTTGGCTAATTACCCAGCAATTGAAAAATGGCTAAACAATATTAACCAGCGCTCAGCAACAAAAAAACTCTTTGGTTAATATAAGCAATTCATATATCAGGATGATATTTATTCTTTATCAAGCAAGCAGGTCAGGAGGATTGTGATGAAAATACTTATCACAGGTGGTACAGGATTAATTGGCAAAGCATTAGTTTGTGAGCTTGCACTCGCCAATAATGATATTACGGTGCTTTCTCGTTCGCCTCAAAAGGTCTATTCGCATTTTTGTAATGAAATCACCTGTTGGACTCAACTCAACGATAAACAAAATCTTAATGAGTTTGATGCCGTTATTAATCTTGCTGGAGAGCCTATTGCTGATAACCGTTGGACACCTTCTCAAAAACAGAAACTCGTTAATAGCCGTTGTCATTTAACCCAGAAATTGGTTGATTTAATTAAAGCCAGTGATCTCCCCCCTGCTGTTTTTATTTCTGGCTCAGCGGTGGGATTTTATGGTGATCAAGGTGATACTCGAGTCACTGAAGAAACACCAGCAAATCCTGAGTTTACACATGAGCTTTGTGCAAAATGGGAACGTATTGCTCTTGAGGCTCAAACACCATTAACACGAGTTTGCTTGTTACGTACAGGGATTGTACTTTCAACACTCGGTGGCGCGCTGCCTAAAATGAGCAAACCCTTTAAGTTAGGATTGGGTGGTAAATTGGGAAGTGGAAAACAATATATGCCGTGGATCCATATTGATGATATGGTCAATGCGATTGTTTTCTTGCTTAAGAACCAAGATGCTAAAGGCGCTTTTAACTTAACAGCACCTGAGCCTGTACAAAATAAAGAGTTTACTCGTCTATTAGGAAAAGCCTTCAATCGCCCAGCCTTAATGACAGTGCCTGAAAGCATATTACGTTTAGTGATGGGAGAAAGCGCCACATTAGTGTTAGGTGGGCAACAAGCCATTCCTGAAAAACTACTTAATGCTGGCTTTGAATTTCGCTACCCACATTTAGAAGAGGCATTAAAAGATATTATTACTACAGGAAAATAATCTCTTTTTATTCAAAATAGATATTCTACCGGATAGATACTCTAAATAATTCAAGGTGTAGCTAGGCGACAAGTAAATGAGTCACTAGGAGCATACAATAGTATGTGACTAATGCGAATGAACACAGTCAACAACACTACACCTTGAAGCATGACGAGTAACGACGAGTATACTTAGCGAGCAGGCTTATCGCCTTCCCATCGTTGAAACAAATCATCAGGTAAATCAATCTCAAACTGATCAAGTACACGATTAACAGTTTGATTGACAATATCATCGATGGTTTTAGGCTGAAAATAGAAAGCTGGAACAGGAGGCATAATCACTGCGCCTAACTCAGAAGCTTGTGTCATTAATCGCAAATGACCTAAATGCAGAGGCGTTTCACGCACACATAACACCAATTTACGCCCTTCTTTTAATACCACATCCGCAGCACGAGTCACTAAGGTATCTGTATAGCTATGAACAATACCTGACAGGCTTTTGATTGAGCAAGGTAATATAACCATTCCATTGACACGAAACGATCCTGAAGAGATAGCGGCGCCAATATCGCGATCGTCATAAATCACATCCGCTAAAGCATGAATATCTTTTAGCGAATAATTGGTTTCTAATGAAATAGTACGGCGTGCAGCTTGGCTAATGACTAAATGTGTTTCAACTGATGGCACTGATTTCAGTATCTCTAATAAACGTATACCGTAAATTGCACCACTGGCACCGGTTAGCCCAACTATCAGCTTTTTCATTATGATCCTCAGAATATATACCTTTGTTAATCATTATGATGATTAACCCTCAAAAAACAAGCGTCGATGCAGAACACGCTGGCATCGACGCTTTATAAGAGGGATATCTTACCGAAAAATTAGCCTTCGTTATAGATTTCCAAATTTTCTATTTCATTCTGATCACGAATTTTATGTTCATCATCACGACGTAGATTTTCTAAATAATCCAAGTAATCTTGGTCAATATCTTTCGTAATATAAACACCGTCAAACACAGAACATTCAAACTGATTAATATCAGGATTCTCTTCTTGTACTGCGGCAATTAAATCAGTGAGATCTTGGAAAATAAGTCCATCAGCACCAATTAATTTACGAATTTCATCCACTTCACGCCCATGAGCAATAAGCTCATTGGCATTTGGCATATCAATGCCATACACATTAGGGAAGCGAACTTCTGGTGCAGCTGATGCAAAATAGACTTTCTTCGCACCAGCTTCTCTTGCAAGCTCGACGATTTGCTCTGACGTTGTGCCACGTACAATCGAGTCATCAATTAACAGAACATTTTTATCACGAAACTCTGCACGATTTGCATTCAGTTTACGTCTAACCGATTTACGACGCTCTTGCTGACCCGGCATAATAAAGGTGCGACCAACATAGCGATTTTTTACAAAACCTTGGCGATAAGGTTTATTGAGAATATGCGCAATTTCTAAGGCAATATCACAAGATGTTTCAGGAATTGGGATCACAACATCAATGTGTAAATCATCCCACTCTTTCGCAATTTTAGCGCCTAATTTCTGTCCCATGCGTAAACGCGCATTATAAACCGAAATTTTATCGATAAAGGAATCGGGGCGAGCAAAGTAAACATACTCAAATAAACAAGGCATTAATTGCGGATTTTCAGCACATTGGCGCGTAAAAAGTTGTCCTTGTTCTGTGATATAAACCGCTTCACCTGGTGCCACATCACGTAAGAATTCAAAACCTAAAGTATCAAGCGCAACACTTTCAGATGCGACCATATATTCATGGCGACCATCTTCTAAGGTACGTTTACCTAATACTAAAGGACGAATACCAAAGGGATCACGAAAAGCCAGTAAACCATGACCGATGATCAAAGCAACACAAGCATAAGCACCACGGAGTTTTTTATGCATTGCCGCAACGGCTGCAAAAATATTATCAGGTTCAAGAGGGAAATGGTCAAAACGGTCTAATTCATATGCCAATACATTAAGCAGAATTTCAGAATCAGAGGTGGTATTGATATGGCGACGCGCTGTTTCAAATAATTGGCGACGTAATAAATGCGCATTGGTTAAATTACCATTGTGCGCCAACGTAATACCAAAAGGTGAATTCACATAAAAAGGCTGCGCTTCTGATGCACTAGAACTACCCGCTGTAGGATAACGGACATGCCCTATCCCGATAGTACCTTTTAAACGCAACATATGACGGGTTTCGAATACATCTTTAACCAGTCCGTTCGCTTTGCGAAGACGGAAACCGTTATTACCGTCTATCGTTGCAATGCCTGCTGCATCTTGACCTCGGTGTTGTAACACCGTTAACGCATCATAAATTGATTGGTTTACTGGATTAGCTCCAGCGATACCGACAATACCGCACATGAATAGATCCTCATCAGCCAGACGGAGAGGTTATATTCCCTCCGACACGAAACTTGACGCATTTTGCAGGTAGTCAAAGAACCACCTAATAATATGGTTGAATTGAGGAATAAGCTCAGAACGTTGCCAATCAGCGCTATCTGCCATAGGCGTAAATGCACCTAAAACAAAAAGTAATGCTGAGACTATCAGCACGCCTCTTAAAGCCCCGAAACAGACCCCCAATACACGATCTGTACCTGATAACCCTGTGCGTTGAACAAGAGAGCTAATCACATAATTCACAACAGCACCGACAATCAGTGTCGCAATAAATAACGTGACTATCGCAATCCCGTTACGAACCAGCTCATCTTCAAACCGGGTAAAATAGACGGCAAGATAAGGATAAAACTGACTAGCAACAAAGAAACCACAACCCCAGGTGATGAGTGACAATGCTTCACGAACAAAGCCACGGATCAGGCTGACTAATGCGGAAAAACCAATAATGGCAATGATGGCGTAATCTATCCAGACCATAAATTCTTTATCCAATAATGATGCTCCGCATTAATACGGAAGCATTCTAACAGAAAACGAAAACGTTTGCGTAATGCTAATTTTCACTAATTTCAAAATAATTTACGGCGATATGAAAAATCATAATCGCCGCAATAAGTTAACGCTTTGTTACATCACACATCTGATGACTCGTTTAGAAAAAATTAAGGCTTATATGCCCTTACCTCACCTTGTAAGCCCGTAAGCTCTTTTAAATGAGGCAAAATCGCCTGTAATTCTGACTTAGATGCACTAGGGCCGATATAAATTCGAGTCACTTGCCCTGCAACTGGGCGTGCAGGTATGGTATATACCGGATAACCTGAGAAATGCATTTTCGCAATAATTTCTTCTACCTTCGTCGCATTTTTCAACGCACCTAATTGAACAACCCAAGCCTCACCTTTCGGTGGCTTAGTTTCTTGCACCGGTGGTGCTGGTGGTTGTACAGGTGGCGTAACCACAGCAGGAGGCTCTGGTGTAGGCGTTGGTGGTTGTACTGATGGTGTAACAGGTACAACAGCAGGTGGTTCGGGTGTTGTAACAGTAGGTTGTTCAACACCTGTCACAGCTTCAGAAAGCATACCTTCAGACGCACCTTCTGACGGAGTAGATGGCACTGAGGTTTGCTCTATCGGGGCGATAGATTCTATTTCTTGCTCATCACCGGGTTTGGGTACTAGAGGAATAGAGGCGAACTGGTCTTCGTTATATTTCTTATCGCCGTCGAGCAGTGCAGGTAAAAAAATAACCCCTACTGCCACCAATACAACGGCACCGACTAAGCGATTTTGAAATTTACTTGCCACCCACACTCTCCTTTTCCAAAAGTTCCATCACATGCGCGACAGTATGAAATGAGCCACAAACCACAACAATATCGTTAGGCGCAGCATCAGACATTGCTTGTTGCCATGCATTTTCAACACTATCGAATACCATTGGTTTCTCAAGATGTTGAGCTAATACCTCCGCAGGAGCGCCACGAAACTCATTAAGTGGAGCAATATACCAACTATCAGCCAATGGTGTTAAGCACGCTAATGTTCCTGCAATATCTTTATCACCCAGCATACCAACAACAATACGCACCTGAGTATCAGATTTTTGTGGTAATTGTGATAATTTTTCCGCTAAATAGCCCGCCGCATGAGGATTATGAGCTACATCAAAGATAACCAAAGGATGCTGAGAAATTACCTGAAAACGACCCGGTAATTGTGCACGAGACATACCTTCCACAATACTTTGCTGTGTGATTGCTTGGCTGACTTTATCATCAGACTTGAGCAAGCAACGAATAACCCCCATCGCTGTCGCCGCATTGGCTAATGGAATATTAGGGATTGGCAACGCATCAAATTCACAATCAGCACAACGCCAATGCCAGTGATCACCTTCAATAACAAAAGACCAATCCATTCCTCGACGGAAAAGCTTAGCCTGTTTTTCATTGGCAACTTCAGCAATGGAGTGAGGCATATCCGGCTCACCCACAACGGCGTAGTGATTAGCACGAAAAATACCGGCTTTCTCGTAGCCTATATGCTCTCTATCTGCACCTAACCAATCAGTATGATCGAGTGCAATACTTGTGATAGCAGCAATATCCGCATCAACGATATTCGTCGCATCTAATCGACCGCCTAATCCTACTTCAAGAATAACAACATCAAGTTGTGCTTGTTGAAATAACTTCAGCGCAGCCAGAGTGCCATATTCAAAAAAGGTCAGAGATATATCGCCTCTAGCTTGTTCAATTTCTGCAAAAACTTCACAAAAAGCATCTTCGGAAAGTTCTTTGCCTTGAATACGAACACGTTCTGTATAACGGACAAGATGAGGGGAGCTATAAACGCCGACTTTCAATCCTGATGCCATCAAGATTGACTCTAGCATATGACAGGTTGTGCCTTTCCCATTGGTACCTGAGACAGTAATTACCTTAGGTGCAGGGCGTAACACGTTTAATATTTTTCCTACCTTGCCTACTCGCTCTAATCCCATATCAATGGCGCTAGAGTGCAAATGTTCAAGATAAGAAAGCCACACCGACAAAGGCGATGTGGCTTTAGGAGCAGTTATGATATTAGACATCTTCTTTTTTATTCGTTTCGATGTTAATTTCTGGCTCGTTGTCTGTAGATTCAATTTCATCAGCAATCATTTCTTCACCGATGATTTCATCTTCATTTTCATCTTCAACTAAATCATACTGAGTCAGCTTAGCCAGTAATTCAGCCAGCTCATCACGCATTTCAGGACGACGAATAATCATATCGATCGCCCCTTTTTCTAACAGGAACTCACTGCGTTGGAAACCAGCAGGTAATTTTTCACGTACTGTTTGTTCAATAACGCGAGGGCCTGCAAAACCAATCAGTGCTTTAGGTTCAGCAACGTTTATATCACCTAGCATCGCTAAACTTGCAGAAACCCCCCCCATTGTAGGGTCAGTCATTACTGAAATATAAGGTAAACTACGCTCTTGCATTTTTGCTAATGCTGCACTGGTTTTTGCCATTTGCATTAATGACATCAGCGCTTCTTGCATACGCGCGCCACCACTTGCTGAGAAGCAAACTAATGGGCAGTTATCTTCTAATGCTTGTTCAACAGCACGAACAAAACGCGCACCTACAACAGAAGCCATTGAACCGCCCATAAACGCAAATTCAAAGGATGCAGCAACAACAGGCATCTCTTTCAGCGTTCCTTTCATCACGATTAATGCATCTTTTTCTTGCGTCTGTTTTTGAGCAGCGCTGATTCTGTCTTTATATTTTTTAGAGTCGCGGAATTTCAGAATATCTTTAGGTTCTAATTCGCTGCCTAATTCTGTTGTGCTTCCTGTATCAAGGAAAGTCTCAAGGCGACGGCGCGCTGAAATGCGCATATGGTGATCACATTTAGGGCAAACCTCTAAATTACGCTCTAATTCTGCGCGATAGAGTACCTGCCCACAGCTGTCACATTTAGTCCAAACCCCTTCAGGGATATTGGCTTTACGTGAACTTGTGATAGTGCTTTTGTTTAAAATTTTTTCAATCCAGCTCATTAATGGACCTTTTCGTCTGAATCTGACCTTCGCCAGTAAAATTATTGTTAGCGTATCAACCACAATGCACTGGCTGTGTGGTTAGCAAAGTTTATGATGATACCGCTTACTGAATTTCAGCGCATCTCTTTATTATGGCTATTCTACGGCAAAAACTTATGATAACTGCTCAAACCTCTTTGTTATCACTTTCTTTCTTTGCTTTTGCACTCGCTCTGCGGTGGCGTAAGATCTCAATAACGCCCGGTAAAATAGAAATAACAATAATGGCAACAATTAGCAATTTTAAGTTCTTTTGAACTATATCTAAGTCACCAAAAAAGTATCCTGCATAAGTAAATAGCAGTACCCATACAATTGCCCCAGTAACATTATAAAAGGCAAAATGACGATATGACATTTTACCCATTCCTGCAACGAATGGAGCAAAAGTTCGGATAATCGGCACGAATCTTGCCAAAATTATCGCTTTACCACCATGCTTTTCATAAAAAGCATGAGTTTTATCTAAATATTCACGACGGAAAATCTTTGAATCCGGCTTACTAAATAGTTTCTCACCAAAAAGTCGCCCAATAGAATAGTTAACAGCATCACCTAAAATGGCGGCACAAAGTAACAGTAAAACAATAATATGAACATTCACATCATTGGTTTCTAATGAAGCTAAAGCACCTGCAACAAATAATAAGGAGTCTCCGGGTAAAAAAGGCGTTACCACCAACCCTGTTTCACAAAAAACAATAAGAAACAAAATGGCATAGACCCATGTACCATATTGTGCAACAAGCTCTGCTAAATGCGCATCAATATGTAAAATAAAATCAATTATAAATTTAATCAAATCAACAAATTGCGTTAATATTTCCATAAATCCTCAGAAAACTGGGTGTCTTTATGATTGAGATATCTCAATAGGGTTATCCGCTAAAAATAGTGGGCCCATTGCAGGTTTTGGTAATTCAAAATGATCAGGATAATCAACAGAGACCAAATACAATCCATTCGCTTTAGCTGTTGCTGCGGATTTGGTTCTGTCTTTTAAGGCTAATAATTCAGCCATCCAAGTAATATCCTGATTGCCACACCCTATTTCTAAAAGGCTGCCAACAATATTTCTCACCATATGATGAACAAAAGCATTCGCTTTAATATCCACAACAACATAGTCACCGTATCGAGAAACATTAACATGCATAACGTTACGCCATGGCGTTCGCGATTGGCATTGGACAGCTCTAAAAGAGGTAAAATCATTTTCACCCAGTAAACATTGCGCAGCTTGGTGCATACGTTCAGCATCTAAAGGATAATGAAAATGTGTCACTCCAGATGACAAGATAGCAGGACGATAACGATGATTAAAAATCACATAGCGATAACGTCTTGCCGTTGCACTAAAGCGAGCATGAAAATCATCAGAAACTGTTTTTACCCAACGTATTGCGATATCCGCAGGCAAATGAGTGTTAACACCCATTGTCCAAGCGGGATCTTTACGGTGTGCAGTTGTTTCAAAATGGACAACTTGCCCCGTTGCATGTACTCCAGCGTCAGTTCTTCCCGCACAAAATACAGATACAGGTTCATTAGCCACTTGTGAAAGTGCTTTTTCTAACCGTTCTTGTACACTGCGCACTTCATTTTGGCGTTGCCAGCCATAATAACGACTACCATCATATTCAACGCCTAGAGCAATTTTAATTGTTGTGCTTTCAGAAATAACCACTGACTCAGTCAAGGGTTGTTCTGTTACTTCCGCACTCACTTGCGCATTCATTAGTAAAACTGCTCCTGCATTAATTGCTCTGCCACTTCGACAGCCATTAATGCCCCACCAAAGCGCACGTTATCTGCAACTGACCAGAATTGTAAAGCTTCTGGCATACCATAATCATTACGGAAACAACCTAAATTTAAGCTCACATTACCAGATGCATCGGTGACTTGAGTTGGAAAATCATTTTCATCACTGATATTAACATCTTCATTTTCTTGTAATGTTTCACGCGCTTCATCACTTCCCATTGGCCGTGAGGTTTCTAATTGTACTGACTGTGCATTACCATAAAAAACTGGCGCTTGCAGCGTAGTAACAGAGATTGGCAAGCCTTCGTCTTGTAAAATTTTACGAATTTGGTCAACCATGCGACGCTCTTCTTGTATAGAGCCTTCGTCATCAACCATTAAAGGTAAAATGTTAAATGCTAACTGTTTATTAAAACGACCTAATTCAGGAGGAATACCGTTAAGTAAACGAGCACTTTGACCTGCCAGTTCATCTACAGCTTGTTTTCCAAAACGAGAAACCGACATTAAGTTTGTCACGCTAAGGCGCGTTAAACCCGCAGATTCTGTTAATGGATTAATGGCACGTAATAATTGGCTCACCATACTATCTGCAATTGAAACAATATTACGAGTACGATATTCCGCAAGCATTGCACTGTTCACACCCGGAACAACCAATGGCACATCCCAATCCATTGCAAAGATGCCACTACAATCAATGACAATACAGCCAGCATCAGCCGCTTGTTGTGCATATTGCGCGCTGATCTCTGCCGGTGCAGCAAAGAAAGCTAATTGAATATCAGCCCATTCGATATTGTGAATACCTTGAACTGCAACACTTTTGCTGTTTACACGCACTGATTTCCCAATGCTATCTTCACTTGCGATTGCTGTTAATTCACCAATGGGAAATTCACGTTCTTGTAGCAGTTCTAAAATCGCTTCACCAACAGCACCTGTTGCACCAACAACTGCAATATTCCAACCTTCTCCCATAAGATATCCTCCAATACCATAAAATTTTTAAAATAATATTTTGCTTTATTTGTGTGTAGCGCTTTTATATGTAGCACTAAAGCCAATTGCATTTAATGTGTCAACAGTGGTTTGATTGTCACAAATAACGTGTAGTGAAGACCACTCACGGCGTACAGGGTAAAATTTGCGTAATTTATCAAACTCCCCTTTTATTCCAGCCACTTTTCGTAATGGAGCATCATCACGACGCACATCATAAACAAGATGAATAAGTTGTTTTAAAAGTGTTTGTGTTAACTCACCTTGCACAGAAATAGTGGAAATAGTAGGAGCAGGCAACAATGTTGATAATTCAACAGTTTGGGACTGACCAATAAAATCACAATAAGCTTCGAAAACCTGAGTTGTACCGCGCGCCTTACCTTCTAAGGTATAACCTGCAATATGTGGTGTTGCGATATCAACTTTATTTAATAACTCAATAGAAAGATCGGGTTCTGGCTCCCAAACATCCAATACAACGCGTAAGGATTTTCCGTTCTCAAGTACAGACAATAATGCTTGATTATCAATAACCTCGCCACGGCTAGCATTAATTAAAATGCGTCCTTCAGGCAATTTTTCGAGATTGCTCTCATTCATTAAATGATAACTTTTGTATGGGCCTGATCTATTGAGAGGTGTATGGAAAGTTAGAATATCTGCTTTTTCTAACAATGTTTCCAATGGGTAAAATTCTTCATCATCACCATTATCCGCTCTTGGTGGATCGCAAAGTAAAACATTTACACCTAATGCACGAAGGCGTGTTGCTAATCGCCCCCCCACATTTCCCACACCAACAATACCGACAACTTTATCGGTTAATTGAAAGCTATCTTGCTCTGCTAGCATCATCAGTGCAGAAAATACGTATTCAACAACCGCGATAGCATTACAGCCTGGGGCAGATGAAAAACCAATTTGTTGTTGTTCTAACCATGCAATATCGACATGATCGAAACCCGCAGTCGCAGTTCCAACAAATTTCACTGGCTTGCCTGATAATAAGGATTCATTGACTTTAGTAATTGATCTCACCATTAAGGCATCAGAATCATTAAGCTCATCAGTAGGTAATGGGCGACCAGAAACAGCTTTTACCTCACCTAATTGGCGGAAAAGTTGTTCCGCATAAGGCATATTTTCATCAACCAGAATTTTCACGGTGTTATCTCACTGATTTGGTATTTATGTGTGTAAGCAATCAATCGAAAAACAAAATTAAGCGACCTATTTTGCCACTTATTCACAGCAAAGCCTATTATTGACAGTAAAATCCGCCTAGATTTTAAGTAAATATATGCAAAGAAGGCTTAACAATTGGGTAATCGACGAAAACGTTCTGGTGTTGTGCCAGCAAATTGTTGAAACATCGCAATAAATGAAGACGAAGAGCTATATCCCACATCAAATGCAATTTCATTCACACTTTTCCCTTGCTCTAATAAAGAAATTGCATGTAAAAAGCGTAGGCGTTTACGCCATTCGCTAAAAGACATACCTAATTCCTGTTGGCAACGACGAGAAAGTGTTCTTTCTGAGGTATAACGTTTTTTAGCCCATTCTTCTAACGAGGTGTTATCTGCCGGATTTTGCTCTAATACAGAAAGTATAGGGGCAAGTAATTTATCTTTAGAGGAAGGTAAATAAGTATGATGTATTGGTGAAGCTTTAAGTTGATCAATCAGTACTTGGGCTAAGCGAAAATCTTCTTCTGTTTGTGGTTTACAGACACCACGATGGAAAAAGTCAGAAAATATGGTTGAAAAAATAGCACTCAATTGAATCAAACAAGGTTTATCTAATAGTCCTTCACACCAATTCGGCGCGATATCTAATACCTTAAAAGAGAGTGTTTTTTTATTGTAACTGGCATGCCCTACATTTTTGGGTATCCATACACTAAACTCTGGTGGCGCCAAAAATCGCTGTCCCCCAGCTTCTAAATCCATTACACCAGAAATTACATAAAGTAGCTGACCAAAATCATGTTGATGATAAACAAACTCGGTTTCAGCTAATAGTTGCTCATCACGAAATCGAACCGTATCTGGATCAGACAATAACCATTGCATTTTTTGTTGTTCAATTGTCATCTTTATGTTGTTCTCTTGTCATGTTGTCTTTATTGGCCTATCACTTGTCTGGTTTTCATTATATATATCTAATCAGACAGGCTTACAATAGCGACCTGGTTTAAAAATAGATGTGAGAATAATGAAAAACGCAATTTTTCCGCTTTTAGCGGTGCTAATCTGGTCCATTAATGCAGTCGTTAATAAAGCAGCCGCGTCTGTTATCGATCCCGCTGCAATCTCTTTTTATCGTTGGTTCCTCGCCTTTTTAATTATGACTCCTTTTTTGATCATGCCAGTTTGGCATCATCGTAAAACCGTCAAACAATATTGGTGGAAATTGTTTATTCTTGGTGCATTAGGGATGGTGATGTACCAAAGTTTGGCTTACTATGCGGCGCATTACGTTAGTGCAACATTTATGGGGATTTTGAATTCTCTCATCCCATTATTGACCGTTATTATTAGTATTTTTGTTTTACGTGTTGTACCGACAGTAGGTATTGTTTTAGGCACAGTGCTTTCAATTAGTGGCTTAGTTTGGCTAATTAGCCGTGGCGAACCTTCTCAGTTGCTTTCTCAAGGTTTGGGTTATGGTGAACTGATGATGTTTATTGCTTCGGCGTCATACGCCCTCTATGGCGTATTAACAAAACGCTGGTCAATTGCGCTACCTAACTGGCAATCACTTTATGTACAAATTGGATTTGGTGTTTTGTTATTATTACCAAACTTCTTTCTTGCCGAAAGTGTTGCATTAACAAAAGATAATATTGGATTAGTTATCTTCGCAGGTATCGGTGCTTCTATTCTTGCACCTTATTTGTGGATTTTAGGTGTAATGAAATTAGGTGCAAATACGACCTCTATTTTTATGAACCTAATGCCATTATTTACTGCAATGATCGCTATCGCGCTTCTTGGTGAAGAAATGCATAGTTATCACTTAGTGGGTGGTGGTATTGTGTTACTTGGCGTGCTCTTAGTGCAACAACTCAGAACGCCACTGAATTTCCGACGTCGGTCTGCTCAGAAAAAAGCAGATTGTCGCCAGGAGATGTGAGTCAATGTCAAAAAGACAACAATAAAAAAATGCCGGCTAAATTCTTAGCCGGTCACATTCATAATGTTAGGTTTAATAAATAAAACTGACACAAGAAATCAAAGTATAAAATATAAAGTAATACAAGTATCCGTGGCAAACATTACCAACTTTTATATTAAATAGCTCCTACTTATTTGTAATAAAATAACCCAGATCAATTTTTTCGCGCTCTTTTTATCTTATTCAACCGTTCCATTCTCCTAACCCCATATAAAACAAAACATTTAATGGTTTTGGGTGAAATTAAATTAAACGATTGAGATAAAATGAACCTGATTTAATTTTATCAATGTAAACAACACATTAACAAAAACAGTCTATTTTATTAGAATAATAAAATGAGTAACTATTAGAAAAGGTATTTTTAAGCGTTATTTATATAATCTTTTTTTAATGATTTTTATTCGAAAGATATCTTTATTAGAATAATAAATTATTTGGCATAATGAATTTAAAATAAAAAAGCAGACTCCATTTAAATGAAGCCTGCTTTTTTTAATAAGAAAATATAAGTATATCTAACTATTTTTTATATTTACTCATGACTAGTGAAGCATTTGTACCACCAAAACCAAAGCTATTTGACATTACAGTCTCCAGCTTCTGTTCTGTTGGTTGAGTAATGATGTTCATACCCATTGCTTTATCGTCTAATTCTTCAATATTGATGCTTGGTGCAATAAATCCATGCTCTAACATCAGTAAGCTATAAATTGCTTCATGCACACCAGCCGCACCTAATGAGTGACCAGTCATTGCTTTTGTTGCTGAGATAGCTGGTGTATGCGAGCCAAACACTTCTGCGATAGCTTCAAGCTCTTTTAGATCGCCAACTGGCGTTGAAGTACCGTGTGTATTGATATAATCAACTTTATCAACACCTTGCATCGCCATTTGCATACAACGCACTGCACCTTCACCTGAAGGAGCCACCATGTCTGCACCATCAGACGTTGCGCCATAACCTACGACTTCACCATAGATATGTGCACCACGCGCTAATGCGTGCTCTAACTCTTCAACAACCACAATACCGCCACCGCCAGCGATAACAAAACCATCACGGTTTTTATCGTAAGTACGAGAAGCTTTGGTTGGAGTTTCGTTATATTTAGTTGAGAGTGCGCCCATTGCGTCAAATTCGCAGGTCATTTCCCAACTTAACTCTTCACCACCACCAGCAAATACAACATCTTGTTTGCCTAACTGGATAAGCTCAACGGCGTGACCAATACAGTGTGCCGATGTTGAACAAGCAGAACTGATTGAATAGTTAACGCCTTTAATTTTGAAAGGTGTTGCTAAACAAGCTGAAACACCTGATGCCATTGCACGAGTTACCATATAAGGACCTACGCCACGTAGGCCTTTTGCTCTCATGCCATCAGAACCTTGGACTTGGTTACGTGGAGAGCCACCACCAGAACCAACGACTAAGCCAGAACGAATATTAGAAACTTGGTCTTCAGTCAGACCTGAATCAGCTATCGCCTCTTGCATAGATAAATAGGCATAAACCGATGCGTCGCTCATAAAACGGCGGATTTTACGGTCAATAAGACCTTCAGTATCAAGCTTAACGTTGCCCCAAATGTGGCTACGAAGCCCCATCTCTTTAAATTCTTCTGAGAAAGTTATCCCGGAACGACCTTCTTTTAAAGAATCCAGCACTTCTTTCTGGTTATTACCAATGCTCGAAACAATACCCAGACCCGTGATCACTGCGCGCTTCATTCATACCTCTTTACAATAATAGTTGTAGCTGCGGGATTTCTGAGTAGCACTTTAGCGTACAGTTGTACGCCGAACAAGTCCGATCAGGATCTTTTTTACAAAAATACAGATAAGCTAATAAAACACTTTCCCCTTTAAGGCTGGCGCAAGCAACCTAACGGCGCTAAGATATTAATTAATTTTTTCGAGAAATACAGGCAGTTCCGTGAATAATAGCCCGATAACTACTGCGTCTTTAAGTTGGAATGAACTTGGTACGCCTATCTCTGAACAATTTGGCGATATTTACTTTTCAAACCAAGACGGTCTAGAAGAAACTCGACATGTGTTCTTACATGGAAATCATTTTCCATCACGTTTTGGTACACATGTACGCTCTGAATGTGTTATCGCAGAAACAGGATTTGGTACTGGGCTTAATTTTTTAACACTGTGGCAAGCTTTCGAGCAATTTAGGCAAACATCCCCTGACTCTCGTTTAAAACGTCTTCATTATGTTAGTTTCGAGAAATTTCCTCTTACAAAAAGTGACTTACAATCTGCACATTGCCATTGGCCTGAACTGGAAAAATATTCACAAGCACTTTGTTCTCAATGGCCATTAGCCATTGAGGGTTGTCATCGCATTATTCTTGCTGATGGAGCAATTACACTGGATTTATGGTTTGGTGATATCAATATCTTGTTGCCCCAAACTCGCCAAGCACTACATAATAAAGTGGATGCTTGGTTCTTAGATGGTTTTGCGCCTTCTAAAAACCCACAAATGTGGAGCGAAACTCTCTTTCAATCGATGGCTGATTCAATGCGGGAAAACGGCACATTCGCAACGTTTACCGCCGCAGGGATTGTCAAACGAGGTTTGCAAAGTGTTGGTTTTGAGATAAATAAAATCAAAGGATTTGGCCAAAAAAGAGAGATGCTGACAGGTATTTTTCCACATCCTTCATCTCCTGAATTTCTCCCTTACTATGCCAGACCAAGTGCAACCAAAGCACAGAACATTGCAATTATAGGCGGTGGCATTGCCAGCACATTTACCGCGCTTTCTTGCCTAAGAAGAGATGCCAATGTCACCTTGTATTGTGAAGATAAACAACCTGCAACTAATGCCTCAGGTAATCGACAAGGCGTATTGTATCCTTTACTCAATGGCAAATCCGATGAACTAGAACAATTTTTTACAACCGCATTTTTATTTGCTCATCGCACTTATGACAACCTAAGTAAAGCAGGCATTCCTTTTTCACATCAATGGTCTGGCGTTGCACAAGTTATTTATAACGAAAAAGTTCGTAAAAAAGCGCAGAGAATTATCGATAATTCCATACCCTTTGCTCAAATAGCGTGTTACCTCGATAAAGACGAAATCAATAAACTCAGCGGATTAGACGTTAATTATGATGCTTTGTTTTACCCACAAGCGGGCTGGCTTTCACCGACTGAGCTCACAATCAATACATTAAAATATGCTGAACAATTAGGGTTAACATTGCGATTTAATCATCAAGTTACTCAAATAAGCGCACAAGAAGCATCTTGGCGCTTAGAGGTTGTTCATCACGATGGAGAAAGTACGACACAATTTCAATCACAACATGATTGCGTTATTTTGGCAAATGGACATCGAATTACAGACTTTACTCAAAGTGAAAAATTACCTATTAGCGCAGTCAGAGGGCAAGTTAGCCATATTCCAACAACAAAGACATTATCAAAACTAAAAACTGTGCTTTGTTATGATGGCTATTTTACACCTGTTGATCACCAAGATAATTTGCATTGTGTGGGAGCAAGCTTTCGTCGCGATAGATTAGATTTAGCAGTCTCAACGCAAGAACAAGAAAGCAATCAAGCTCATCTTACACAGTGCTTAGCAAAAGCGCCTTGGGTTAAAGATGTTGATTTTAGCCGAAATGAAGCTCGAATAGGTATTCGTTGCACTATACGTGACCACCTGCCGTTATTAGGCGAAGTACCTGATTTTGAAAAACTACAAGCGGCATATACGCATTTAGATAGATTTAAACGTAGAAAACAAACGCCAGCTTTAGCCCCTGCTTATCCTCAACTTTATATTATCAGTGCATTAGGCTCTCGTGGATTATGTTCAGCGCCTTTATCAGCAGAAATTCTTGCAAGCCAAATTTTTGACGAGCCTTTTCCGGTTGAAGATAATGTATTGAATGCCTTACACCCTAATCGTTTTTGGGTAAGACCATTACTGCGTGGGAAGCCTATTGAAGTGGAATAAATGTATAAGCAACCAAACTCGGTTGCTTATTTTTTACTTTTTGATTATCTCGCTATTATATCCGAGATCACCATGTCCAAGGAGAAGCTAAATCTCAAACTTCATTGCACAGCGCGTTTCTTTTACAAAACCCCCTCTTTCAACTTCATCGTCTAAGATTTCTTGCAAAGAATGAGGGATCTCGCTTTCTGGTAAAATAGAAAAACCTAAACGTTGATAATACGGTGCATTCCAAGGAACATGGCGAAATGTTGTCAACGTAACAGAGTCAAACTTATGTACTTTTGCTTCATCTTTTACTTTTTTAATAAGTAACTTACCAATTCCCCTATTTTGCCAATCTTGGCTCACTGAGAGCTCATGGATAAATAAGCTTTCTGGTAAATCAGTCGTCATGATAAAACCAACTGGTTCGTTATCACTATTAACTGCTACCCAATGCCCTTGCTGATCAATAAACGCTAAATGTTTTTCAACACTTTGTACGCCACTTTCACTTATCCAACGTAAGTCTTCTAAAGTACTAAAGAGCTGTCCTGCTGATTGCTCAATAGCAGGCAATTTAGTGGCATCATCGATTTGTGTTTGACGGATCGTAATATCGTTATTTTTTATTTTGTTTTGTGTTGTTGTCATCTCTGTTTCCAGCTTAGGTGCTTTTATACTTTTATGCTTTTATGCTTTTATACTTAATTTATTAAAAAGCCATCCTGTTGGATGGCTTATGTTAATACTAAAATAGCTTCTTATTTTTTAAGTTGTTAATCTTTAGGTAATATACCGTAAGATTGAAACTTCTGAGTCTCTATAATAAAACGATTATAGTACATATTGTCTTCCACTGAATCCTTCACCACACGGTTACTATAAGCGCGAACAACAGCAAGTGTCGCCTTATGAAGTTTATCTTTTAGTGTGTTATGGATCTTCGGATCTTCACTTTCTTGAACTTGATTTAACAATGAAACAAGCTCTTCTGCTTCAGCTTGAATATCAGGATCAGTAAATTCTGCTGTCGGTAACATATAGTCTAAATCCAGATTAACAGAATCGTTATATTCATCTTCTTGAGTAAACGGCTCTAAATCTTTGTTGTATTCCGCTGAAATGTATTTAATAAATTCTGGTTTATCAAAGCATTTATTTTTTATGCCACCATTATTATTTTTATTGCGAGTGCGGATTTCATTAGGAAATGGCTCACCTAAGGCATAAGTACACTGAAAGATATTACCATCGATTAATGTGGCATTAGTGCTACGCACTGGAAGTTCAAATTCATAGCCATTAATAATAACGGGGTAATCGACAGGTTTAAATTGATCTGTTTTTCCCTTTACTGCATAAACTTCTGAAAGGGTGTAATACATAAAATTATCAGGATTTAGTATGCCACCATTATTCTGATCATAAACCATAAATCGAGCATCATTACCGGCACTATCTTTTAAGCTATGCTCACCAGGTGACAGCGTTATATAACCATTTTTACCTGGTTCAACCTGATATTCTTTATCATCGACACTAAAACTAATGACTTTTTCGCTTGGATTACTGTAATAAAACTTGTTTTTTTTATTATCTAAATCAAATTGATCACAAGCAGATAAAAATAAAACTGCGCTAGTCAGTAAGCCTATTTTAAAGAAATTTTTCATCGTATCGTTATCCTTATCATAAATATTCTATGCAAATCATTTGCATCCCGAGAAACATTCCTAAAAAACATTTAAAAGTAATTTTACAGAAATGGCAAGGAGTTACAAAAGATAGCACTATTATGCTTAATCAATGAGAGATACATCGACTTTGAAAAATCAAATAAAAACAATTGATAAATAGTAAGGATCAATTTTTGTATAAAAACCAATCTAATTCAACAGTAAATATCTTAAATATGACTTAATGGCTGTGATTTTAATAAGATATTAAGAAAGAAAAAACAACCGATTTATACCGGTTGTTCTCTTAATAGACATGCAGGACTAATTAATTGAGTTAACTAAATCATGCCAAGTAGATAAAACTAACGCTTGATCAGGTGGTGAAAGCTCACCTGCTTTTATCGCTTTTTGAATGCTCTCTTCTACACGCGCTCTTAACGCTTCTAACTGTGTGTTATTTTCTTGCTCAAGTTCAGCAATAGCCAGTGTAATATGGCCTTGTAAATATCCACCTGCAAATAATTCATCATCAGTGGCATGTTCAACACGGCTGTCAATTTTATCTAATAAGTACGCTTCATACTCAGAAAGCATTATTTATCCTCAATATATAATGTTGCTATTTTTATATTTACCCTGTATTAACAGAGCATAAATACATGTGTTCTAGCAACCTTACTACTTCAGACTCCACCCTATAGGGTAAAACCTTCACAGTGGATAAGCGATAGTTATTCTCGCAATCCTTAATTAACTAAAGGATTTTCCTGATAAGGAAACATCTCTTCGGTTAGCTCTGGGGTATTGTAAAACAAATGTAACGCATTAATAAATAGCTGTGCACGAGGTGGCGTGTTTTTATCTCGTAAATAAGCGAGTACTTGTTCTCTAACTTTATTTCTGAACTCATAACGATCAGGCTCAAAGTTACCTTCTAAATTGTCACAACTGACATTGAAAGGATAACCAGCAGCTTGGCAAAATAACCAATCTAATGCTTGAGGTTTGATTTCTACAACTTCAAACTGTCCTTGAGTGGTTTCATCTCGTCCATCTGGACAATACCAGTAACCATAATCAACTTGTTGGCGGCGAGCCTCTCCAGCAATACACCAATGTGATATTTCATGTAAAGCACTGGCATAAAAGCCATGAGCAAAAATGATTTGGTGATAAGGCGTCTCTTCATTTGCAGGCAAATAAATCGGCTCATCATCCCCTTTAACTAAACGAGTTTGAAAACTTTCGCTAAAACATTGATTAAAAATATCAATTAACTGTTGATAATGATGTGCTGACATTTAAAAACCATCTATTCCTAATTAAAAAGTGCAGAAAACCAAAGTGCAATAGTATCGCCATGATTGTCATGAATGAGTTTGATACTCATCAAAAAGGAGATAATGACCAGCATAGGTCTTATTAATTTTTGCCCTTTTGTTAATACTAAACCTGCACCTAAGCGAGCACCAATAAATTGCCCACAAAGCATAACTAAACCAATAGTCCAAATAACCTGCCCACCAATAATAAAAAACAGTAAAGAGCCAAAATTAGAGGTAAAGTTGAGCAATTTAGCATGAGCAGTCGCTTTTGAAAGATTATATCCAAGTAACATGACATAACCTAAAGCGAAAAAAGAACCTGTACCTGGTCCAAAAATACCATCATAAAAACCGACACCGCCGCCTAATATTACCCCAAAAGTATAGTAACCAATGCGTTGTTTACTGTCTTGAGCACCTATTGATGGAGTAAAAAGGAAATAAAGGCCAATGGCAATGGTAAGAATAGGAAGCGCTTGTTTAAGAATTTCGGGGTTAATAAACTGCACTAACATTGCACCAGAAACTGCACCAATAAAAGTCATTAAAATTGCAAATCGTTGCGCTTTTAAATCAATAACCTTTCGACGTATAAAATAGAGCGTAGCTGAGAACGAGCCACCTACTGATTGTAATTTATTTGTTGCGAGAGCTTGAACTGGCGGGATCCCCGCAGATAACAAAGCTGGAATGGTGATTAATCCACCGCCACCAGCTATTGAATCAATAAAACCTGCGATTAAAGCAACACAGAAGAGAAGAAGGTAGATGCCATCTGAAAAGAGCCAATCCATTTATCTATCCGAATTATTAGGAATGAAGGACGCGTTGCTGTGTTTATCTCATTATTTAAAAAAACCACAGCAACACGATCTGAGCATAATAAAATTAGGCGCTCACACCTTTAAAGCTAACATCAAACTTACAACAGTTTATCGACCACGTTATTGATGTAGAATGATTACCATTGCATTAGCGGAGGTACAACATCACCACATTGTCCACGTTGGCGCAATGCATGATCGAGCAATACAATTGCCATCATTGCTTCTGCAATAGGGATAGCGCGAATTCCCACACAAGGATCATGACGACCTCTGGTTATCATATCGACTTCTTCACCATCACGATTAATTGTTTTTCCTGCAATAGTAATGCTAGATGTTGGTTTTAAAGCGATATGAGCAACAATAGGCTGACCACTGCTAATCCCACCTAAAATGCCACCTGCATGATTGCTAGTAAAACCATTTTTAGTGATTTCATCTCTATTTTTAGTGCCTTTTAAGGTTACAACACCGAAACCATCACCAATTTCAATTCCTTTAACTGCATTAATACTCATTAACGCGTGTGCTAAATCTGCATCTAGTCTGTCAAAAACAGGCTCACCAAATCCGGCTGGTACACCTTCTGCAACCACAGTCACTTTTGCACCAATCGAATTGCCTTCTTTTTTAAGCGCACGCATGTATTCATCAAGTGCTTCTAAACGAGAAGGATCTGGGCAGAAAAACGGGTTGGTTTCAACGATAGACCAATCAACAAGATCACAAGTAATTGGGCCTAGCTGAGAAAGATAGCCTTTTACTTCAATACCCATTTTCTCTTTTAGGTATTTTTTAGCGATTGCACCAGCAGCAACACGCATTGCAGTTTCTCGTGCAGAAGAGCGCCCACCACCACGATAATCACGCAAACCATATTTTTGCTCGTAGGTATAATCAGCATGACCAGGGCGAAAAACATCTTTGATTTCACTGTAATCTTGGGAGCGTTGATCAGTGTTTTCAATCAATAAACCAATGCTTGTTCCTGTTGTAACACCATTAAATACACCTGACAAAATGCGTACTTGATCAGGTTCACGGCGTTGAGTGGTATAACGCGATGTTCCGGGTCTACGTCTATCTAAATCAATTTGTAAGTCAGCTTCTGTTAAAGGTAATCCAGGAGGCACACCATCAACAATGCAACCTAATGCAATACCATGAGACTCACCGAAAGTAGTGACTCTGAATAATTGTCCGATACTGTTTCCTGCCATCCCTTTATTCCTATCTTTTACTGTGTGATGTTATCAATATGTTATTTACAATAAATAACAATCTACCGTCTCATTGCTGTTACATCAATGTTTATCAGTAGAAAAACACGCTGAATATTCTATGAGCTGTTCACGAGTCAGCATAAAGACACCGAGTCCACCATTTTCAAACTCAAGCCATGTAAATGGAACCTCAGGGAATTGCTCAATTAAATGAACCATACTATTACCCACTTCACACACTAAAATACCTTTTTCACTCAGATATTCAGGCGCTTTTAGCAAAATTTGTCTTGTAATATCAAGACCATCAATACCTGAAGCTAATGCTAATTCAGGTTCAACTTGGTATTCATCAGGTAAATCGCCCATATCTTCTACATCAACATACGGCGGATTTGTCACAATAATATCGTAAGGTGTTGGAACAATTGCATTAAATAAATCTGACTGCATTGGATAAACACGATGCACTAAACCATGGTTTTCAATATTAAATTCAGCCACTTCCAGTGCATCTTCAGAAATATCAACCGCATCAACTTCAGCATCTTCAAATTCATGAGCACAAGCAATAGCAATACAGCCACTTCCGGTGCATAAGTCGAGAATGCGTGCGGGCTCTTGCTGAATTAAACCATCAAAATGATTATTGATTAATTCGCCAATAGGAGAGCGAGGAATAAGAACACGTTCATCGACATAAAATTCGTGGCCACAAAACCAAGCGCTATGCGTTAAATAAGGAACTGGGATTTTCTGTTCAATACGGCTTTCGATCAGCGTAATAATTTCCATCTTTTCAGAAGTTGTTAACTTGGTTGATAACAGCGCATCTGGAATATCTAAAGGAAGTGCGATGGTCGGTAATACCAGCTGTAATGCTTCATCCCACGCGTTATCTGTGCCATGACCATAGTAAATATCAGATGAATTAAACTGACTCATAGCCCAACGTAACATATCTAGGATCGTGCTTAGATCAGCAACCGCTTCCTCTTTTAGTGTTATATCCAAAACTGTTGTCCTCTGAAGAAATAGAAAGTCTGTAGTTTGCCATGAAGATCGCGATAAATCAGCGGGAAACCATAAAAAAACATCACTACATTATTATTCTCTTTACCATACCCGCATACTTAGTGTGGTTTTAAACTTCAATCAGGTAATCAAAAGCAAAATTTATGATCTATTCATAAATAAAGATTGGCATTTTATACTTTTAATTTAACTTTTATTAGCAAGTAAATGAAATTGAACCATACTTAGAGCATGAAAGAATTAACTGTGTACCAAAATGCGCCTGTAGATGTTTTTCATTCAATATGAAGTCACTTGAAAGCAAATAACTAATTTTAAAGACTATTTAAATATCTTTTTATCGTTTTTCATCACAACCTGAAGATATAGCAATATTTTATGTTCCACAGATATCATGAGTAGAGCAACTTGTTAACTAGCCTATATTTGCTAACTATGTGACTATTTCGGCAGGGTAAATTCCCTGCCTTTTTTTACGCTAAATTTATGGCCTATACTTTTTTATCTCTGACGCTATTTCATGTACTATTGCCTTATAAAGACAGTAACACTATGAAGAATCGTAAAAAATGAATAAAAAATTTTCATTACCGCCTTCTGAAATTGAGTTGTTTCAGGAGATGATAAAAGGTACTAAGAAATTACCTCAGGATAAAATACTTCATTCGCCAAAACGTAAAAAAGTAACACATTATGCGCCTGAACGTCTGCAACAAGAGCAAGTTGATGCCTCTTATTATTTTTCAGATGAATTTCAGCCTAACTTAGCCACAGAAGGCCCAATGCGCTATTTAAGGGAAGGCGCTAATGCTTATGAATTAAAAAAACTACGTCGTGGTGATTATGTACCTGAATTTTTTCTAGATTTGCACGGATTAACACAGTTAATTGCAAAACAAGAGATTGGCGCATTGATTGCGGCATGTAGACGAGAACATGTTTATTGTGCCTGTATTATGCATGGACATGGCAAACATATTTTAAAGCAGCAAACACCTCTTTGGTTAGCACAACACCCTGATGTAATTGCTTTTCATCAAGCCCCTAAAGAATGGGGAGGTGATGCAGCATTATTAGTACTCGTAGAAAACGACGATATTGCTCGCCGCTAAATCTCAAAGATTCTATTGCATTAACCCTTAAATCACCTATCGGGTGAAATAAGGTGTTAATTATTTACTTAATTAGTTGATTTTTATTTCAATATTGAGGGTGACACTTGCCATAGCAACTCCCCTGCACCTTTTGATAAATCAAAATCAACACAGGCAATGGTTGATGTTGAAAACATAGGAGCACATACCGCAGGACAGAGTTCAGCGACAACATAACCCACTAAAGGTAAGTGAGAAATAACAAGAATATTTTTATATCCTGTATCGCCCAAGGCACGTAAGTAATGTGCAACATGTGAAGGATTACCTCCTGGGATAAGTCCATCATCTGTTTCTATTTTATTAGGTAGAGCTAAATCTGCTTTTACTGCATCCAATGTCTGTTGAGCACGTAAATAAGGGCTGACTAAAACATAATCAATTATATGTCCTTGCTTTATCATCCATTCAGCCATTTTTATTGATTCACTTTTTCCACGTTCAGTCAGTGGCCTTAGTGCATCGCTAGCAGCATCAAGAGCTGCTTCTCCGTGGCGCATAATAAAAATTTGCATAGTAAATTATCAAACCTATTTTATTTTTGTAATTACTGGCATTTACAGTTTTAAGATACTTAATTTAATTCAGTTTAAATCAATATATCCCCATATAAAAATCTTCAATACCTTAATTGCAATAGCATTATTAATATTTTTAAGATCATGCCGTTGGTTTACAAATCAACATCATTTTCAGAATTTTATTTTAAATAACTTCGTTTTTAAATTTATTTTCAAATAACTATTTTGCTATATCTGGCTATCATTAACACTTTCGACCTCTTTTTCCATTAAAAATTCACCAATTATTAATCTGACGCAAAAAGTACAAGAAAAAAGGCGCCTAAGCGCCTCAATCAAAACAAATGTCACAAAAGGAAAAAGCAATGGTAATGTGATGATGTTAATCGTAAAAACGTTCATTTCGTTTAGCCATTTCAACTAAACGTTCACAAGGCCGATATTTTTCTCCATACCTATCGGCAAGTTGATTGAGCTTTTCTGCCACTTTTGTGGTTCCCATACTGTCCATATAACGGAATGGACCACCAAAAAAAGGAGGAAAACCGATACCAAATACAGCACCAATATCACCATCTCGTGGTTGCTTTATAATATTTTCATCTAAACAACGAACGGCCTCATTTAACATTAATAATAAACAACGCTCCGTAATTTCAGAGGAAGATAATTGGCTTTTAGGTTTAATTTGTAATAACCGATATATAGCTGGATCAGGCTGTTTTTTATTTTTACCTAATGAGAAAGGTAATGCATGTTTTACATAAAGATAAAAACCTCGTCCATTTTTACGACCTTTTCTATCATCAGCAATAATGGCATCGACAGCCGGAGGAGAAGCAAACCTTTCACCAAATGCATTCACTAGTATTGGTGTTATTTTGGTTCCAATATCAATCCCCACTTCATCCAATAACTGAATAGGCCCTACAGGAAAACCAAACTGAACAAGAGCTTTATCAATATTCTCAATAGGCTCTCCTTGTACTAAGCATGTCAATGCTTCACTGATATAAGGAGCAAGAATACGGTTAACATAGAATCCCGGTTTATCACCGACAACTATTGCAACCTTACCCTGCTTTTTCGCAAAAGCTACTGTTGTAGCAATAGTTTTTTCATCGGTATTTTCATGCGGAATAACTTCAACCAAAGGCATTTTTTCTACTGGACTAAAATAGTGAAGTCCGATCACTTTTTCTGGGTATTTTGCTGTTTCTGCAATTTTATGAATAGGGAGTGAAGAGGTATTTGAAGCAAAAATAATTTTACCTTTTCCTACTTCTTCGATATCTGCAACCATCTTCTGTTTTAAGGTCAGATCTTCAAAAACCGCTTCAACAATAATATTTGCTTGATGAAAACCGCTGTAATCCAAAGAACCCGAGAGTAGCCCCATTTGACGTTGACGTTCGCGTGGAGATAACCTTTTTTTGCTCACTTTGGCTGAAAGCGCTTTCCAACTATAATTAAGCGCCTGAGCAATTCCTTTATCGCTAATATCTTTAATTCTTGCTGGTAAATTACCTTTTGTTGCAGTCACAAAGGCAATACCACCGCCCATTAATCCACCACCTAAAATACCGATATGGTGTAAATTATCTGGTTTCTCGGATGATCCATTTTCATTTTTAAGTGCCGTAGAGGCAAAAAATAGATGTCTTAATGCCGATGAGACGGGTGTCATCGCTAGTTCACCAAATGCATTAGCCTCTTCTTTAAAACCTGTTTGAATATCTTTCTCAAGGCCTCGTTCAATAACATGAAGAATACGCTCTGCTGCTGGATAGTGACCTTTCGTCTTGGCTAATGTGCGTTTTTTTGCTTGCCCAAACAGTATATTTCTACCTAAAGTCGTATTTGCCCAAAAGCGATCCATTATCGAATGTTTTTTCTGCTCTTTTTTACCCGATAAAATCCATTTAGCCGCAACTTCTAATAGAATATCTTGTGAGACAACATCGTTTACAAGGCCTAATTTTAAGGCTCGTTTCGCATTAATTTGTCTACCCGTTAAGATCATATCTAACGCAGATGTCACACCAATAAGACTAGGTAAACGTTGAGTTCCGCCAGATCCCGGCAGTAATCCAAGTTGCACTTCAGGAAGCCCTAAACGTGTTTTGATATTATCAGAACAAATTCGTCCATGACAGGCTAAGGCTAATTCAAGCCCTCCCCCAAGGCATGCACCATTGATAGCGGCCACAACAGGTAATGGGTAATTTTCAAGTTGCGTAAAAAGATCCTGTCCTGCTTTTGCTAATGCACTCGCTTCTTCTTTGGTTTTACAACCCGCAATCATGGAGATATCCGCACCCGCAATAAAACTGTCTGTTTTACCTGAAGTGATAATCAATCCTTTTACACCAGAGTGTTGCTGAGCTTGCCTTAAAATATCTTGAAACTGCTGCACAAACTCTGCTTTTAGCGTATTTACTTTTTCGCCAATAACATCAATAGTGATAACGCCCACTTTGTCATTACGAACTGAGAATTGAAAAACAGATGATTTATCTAGTGTTGTTTGTTGTTGTTCCATTATTCCACCTCCAAAATCATCGCTGCACCTAATCCACCAGCCGCACAAGCAGTGGTTAGCCCAAACCCTCCACCTCGACGTTTAAGCTCATGTAGTGTCTGTGTGACCATTCTTGCGCCAGTCGCTGCAAATGGATGTCCATAAGCAATAGAACCGCCTAGCACATTAAATTTATCCATATCCACTTCTCCAATCGCCTTGGATAATCCTAGTTGCTCTTTAGCAAAACGCTCACTGGCAAATAGTGTCAAATTGCTTAATGTTTGTGCAGCAAAAGCTTCATGCATATCAATTAACGTTAAATCACTCAATGCAAGACCAGCGCGAGAAAGCGCAAGTGGTGTGGCATATGATGGTCCCAGTAGCATATCTTTCCAAACATCTGTCGCTGTAAACGCATAACTACGCAAATAACCTAAAGGCTGATAACCGAGACTTTTAGCAACAGATTCTTTCATCATTAATACAGCGGCTGCGCCATCGGTTAATGGCGTACTGTTTGCGGCAGTGACACTACCATGGCGACGATCAAAGGCAGGTTTGAGTTTGGCATAAGAATCAAGAACAGAGTTTTTACGAATATTATTATCTTGATGAAAGCCTTCTTTGTAAGGTGGGAAAAACGCAGTCATGACTTCATCATCTAATTTACCCATTTCCCATGCTTTCGTTGCTAATTGATGAGAGCGATGCGCTAATTCATCTTGAGCAACTCTGGAAATATGATAAGTCTTTGCCATTTGCTCCGCAGTATCTCCCATACGCAACCCCGTTGAGTATTCAGCAACTGCGGGTGCCACAGGAAGGAGATCACGAAATCGTAATTGACTTAAATAACTTAATTTCTGGCCTAATGATTTAGCCTTATTAAGGCTTAATAAAACATCTGCAAGCTTTTTACTAACGCCGATAGGCAAAACTGAAGAAGAGTCTGCACCACCAGCAATACCGACAGAAACATGTCCAGCCATCATGCTTTCAGCAACGTTAGCAATCGCCTGAAAGCTTGTTGCACATGCTCTTGTTACACTATAAGCATCAGTTTTTACACTTAACCCTGCGCCGAGAACAATTTCTCTGGCAATGTTAGGTGCCTCTGGCATTTGAACCACTTGACCAAAAACAAGTTGATCAATAATTTCGGGAGGAATTTCATTGCGAGTTACTAATTCTTGAACCACTGAACGCCCTAATTCAACCGCAGGTATTCCTCGATACGCCGTCGCTTGTTTAGCAAAAGGTAAGCGTAGCCCGCTGATAATGGCGATGCGATCTTTCATAGCACTGTTCGTTGATGACTTCATAACGACTCCTGACAAAATGATTTCCTGACACCAAAGAGGTCTGACCTGATAATAGTGTTAACAAAAATTTCACCTTTCAGAAACGTCATTTTACGAGAAGTGGGAGTTAGCGCTCAATATTTCGAGGAAATGTCTGAAACTTAACAATAATAATAGAAAAGAGAATGAAGTGATCTAGAGATATAAAAAAGGCTGTCGAATTTCAACAGCCTTAAATCTATTAATTTCAGAGGATTAACGTAATCCTAATTGGAAAATTAGGTTTTCTGCTTCACAAGAGAATGTAAAATCAGCGGTAAGTTGAACACCACCATCAACATCAGCAAATTGTTGATTAATTTTGCAAGGCTCTGAAGCGATAGATTGTGCTTTTGCACTAAGTTGATCTAACATTGCTTGCGCTTGTACTTTATCAGCGAAGACATGCTGATATGACGCTGTGCAATTCTTATTGTCAATAATAGTACCCACATCTACACAACAGCAAGCAGCGGTTTCTTCTGCACTACAACGATTAATTGCGTCTGCCATTTTAGTCTCCCAACGAAAGAAATGTTAATTATCTATCATAATCGCAAAAAAATAAAATAAACTGCTTTAGCTCAAATTTTATTACAATTTTACAAAAATAATTGATTATTCTGTTTATTTAACAATCAAAAACATCTTTATTGGCATGTTTTGTGAAAAATATGTTAACCAAATCTCAATTATTGAATCTAAATGGCAATATTTGTAAAACATACTTGCAACATTTGGGGTATTCAACTTTATACTTAATCAACTGGTCTGATTTGTCATAACGACAACCGCACCTAAAATCCAGCGCTTCTAATCAGAAGTTACTAACTTAAAAAAATTATGAGGGTTTAGGTCATGAACCGTAAAAACCTGTTTACTCGCACAGCACTAGCTGCCATTGTAGGAACAATTTCCTCTCAAGCAGGCGCTGCCGGTTTTCAGTTAAATGAATATTCTACTTCAGCACTAGGGCGTGCATTTTCAGGGGAAGGCGTTATCGCCGATGACGCAAGCGTAGGTAGCCGTAACCCAGCAGCACTTACCATGTTCGATCGCCCTGAGATTTCTGTCGGTGCTATTCTTATTAATCCAAGTGTTGATGTTAAAGGTAAATCACCTCTTACTGGTACTGATACCACTGCAAAAGATATCGCACCAAGTGCATTAGTGCCTAATATCCACTTTGTAGCACCAATCAATGATAAATGGGCCATTGGCGCATCAGGTACAACAAACTTTGGTTTAGCAACAGATTTTCCGAACGATTATCCTGCGGGACTCATCGGTGGTAAAACCGATTTAAGAACCATGAACTTAAATCTAAGTACAGGTTACCGTGTTAATAACCAATTTAGTGTCGGTTTAGGGTTAAATGCTCTGTATGCAGATGCAGAAATTACTCGCCATGTTGGCGAAGCGGGTAAAGTGTTAGGTGGTGCTTTATCACAAAAACCGGGAATGGGGCAATTAGGCGGTTATTTATCAAGCCTATCGCCAAGTGACCGCTTTGCTCAATTGAAGGGTGATGCATGGGGCTTTGGTTGGAACGCCGGTTTATTATATGAATTTGATGAAGGTAACCGTATTAGTTTCACTTACCGTTCTAAAGTGAAAGTCAAATTTAAAGACGGTGAATACCAAAGTGACTTACGTTCAATTCCACAACTCGAAGGAATGGGAATTGTAGGCACTAACGGTGAAACCATTAAAGGTAAACTTGACCTTAACCTACCTGAAATTTGGGAATTTGCCGCTTATCACCGCGTTGCACCAAAATGGGCGGTTCACTATAACTTCGCTTATACAAGCTGGAGCGCATTTGAAGAGTTAAGAGCCACTCGTAAGAGTGATGGTCAGCAACTATTCAAGAAAGAAGAAGGCTTCCGTGACGCATGGCGTGTTGCTTTAGGTACAACCTATTATCATGATGATAACTGGACATTCCGTACTGGTATTGCTTTCGATGATAGTCCTGTTCCGGCTGATAAACGCTCAATCTCTATTCCAGACCAAGACCGTTTCTGGTTAAGTGCAGGGGCAACTTACGCATTTAACAAAGATATGTCTGTTGATGTTGGCTTAGCATATATGCATGGTAAAAAAGTCACCATCAAAGAGAAATTATCTGAAGATTTACCGTTACCTGCATATGAGTTTGAATCATCAGGTAAAGCGTGGTTATACGGTATGAACTTTAACTACCGTTTCTAATTTCTCACTGTGCTTTTTATACAAAAAATGGTCTTTTTTAAGACCATTTTTTATTTATTCATCAAGTTAACAAAGATAATAAATTAATCGATAGAATCTAAGTCATCTTCAATGGCTTTCGCATTAGGATTTTCTTTTACAGTGCCATCTGCTTGGAAGTCGTTACGCTGGAAATAAGCTTCGCGCATCATTAAGTATGGATCAGAAGAGTTTTGCAAAATCGCATCTGAATCGAGCAATTGTGCCCGTGTTTCAATTCCTTCTAATGCCCACTTACCTGCTGACATCCAAAACGTTAAATAACTCAGCATAGGATACGTTAAGTCAGCCCAGTCACCGCCCTCTTCACGGACAGTAAAGCTACCATAGCCCGGTACAACCACATAAGGGCCATAATCCATACCATAATGACCTAACGTGCTACCAAATCGCATTGGGACTTCTTTTTCCATCGTTTCTTTAGACATACCAGCGACATCTATTAAGCCACCCATGCCAAAAACGGTATTAATCCAGAAACGACCAAAGTGTTTCGCACCTTTCTCAATATCACCACGCAATATGCTATTCACCATACTTGCAGGCTCTTCTAAGTTACCTAAAAAGTTAGATAAGCCATTTCTTGCTGGTGGTGGCACATAATCACGCCAAACAACCGCAACAGGGCGTAAGATATAAGGGTCTAAAACATAGTAGTTAAAATCAAACATCTGGCGGTTGAACCCTTCCAATGGGTCAGAGCGCCCCTCCCCATTATTAGGGGTACTTGCACATCCTGAAAGTAAGGCGACTGAAAGAGCAACACCGCACAGGCGATACTTCATAATGTTCTCCGCTAATTATCTTATGATGGACAGCATCATAGTTCGCATATTCATAAACTCTACACATAATACTGTCAATGCATGATAAGTGGTACTTTTATTAGGTTTTGATCTTATAAGATAATTCGGTTTTTGTGATTATCTTATTGAGCTGATTTAAAATATTAGCCCAATATTATGGGCTAATATAAAAATCTATGGTGTTATTTAATTATATTCTTTTATCACTAATCGCTCTTCTGGATCAGGGTACGAAAAATGCTGTGTAATAAAATCAAATTCTACTTCCGTGGTTTTAAACGGGTTCTCATCTGATTGATTACGTAAAGATAATCGTTTTTTACACTCAGCACTTTCTACTTTCAAAACATGAAATAAATAAGGCATTCCCGTATTATCAGCTAATGATTTTAGCCATTGTCGCTGCTTTGGTGTATTCGCTGGGAAATCCATAATAACGGTATTTCCAGCATTAAGAAGAACTGCAATATGTTCGCTTAATACCCCCTTCACTAACTCACTTTTTTCAATATAGTCAGTTACTGTCTTTATTTGATTTGGATAAAGTCGCGATAACCATTCATCTTCATTGATTAATACCGTTTTGGGTAATTTAGCAAATGATTTTGCTAACGTTGATTTACCAGAAGCAATTTTTCCACAGAAAAAATGCAAACGAGCATCAGAAGATGATTTTAATAAATCAGTTCCATAAGAGTTATCGATAACACAAAGCCATTGGTCATTAATAAGTTTAAAAACATAAGTGGCTTCTCTTACTGTATTAAACTTTCCTTCATTTGGCATATTTGCACTTAAAAGTGTTTGTGCTAAAACAAGCGCACAATCTTCACCCAAAATAACTTTCACTCTTCCTTGAGAAACTTGTAATGAGTGATTAAAAAATCCAGCAATCGCCATAAATGCTTTTTTTAGTGAAGGCTTACCAGAAACATGCAAATCATCTTTAACCACTAAGGTGCCATTTTCAGTATAAAAACTCATTAGATACTCAAAATTTTCGTCAGTAATAGCTTGGTCTGCATTTGCAATTAGCTGCGTTAGAGATTGGGTATATTGATCAACTTCTTCTGGAGTAAACATTTATTGTCCTTATCTTTATCTTTGTACCAGATAAGGAGTTTAAAAATAAAAAAACCCGCTTATCTGGCGGGTTCTTAATACAACCAATCCCCCACCACTAAGTGATGGTAATAATAATTGCTGGAGAGGTTGTAAAATATGACATAAAAATAAACCTTATAAATAGACTAAATAAAATCTAGCAGTAATTTATTTTTTAAACAAGAATATATTTTTAAAATCAAACCAATAAATTAATTGATGTTTAATTTACCTTTGAATATAAAACTATTTTATTTAACTGTTATAGATAAATAATTATTTGCTCTCATGTTGATAGCAACATGATGTTTTCTCAGATGATTTTTCTTCTTGAATCGGTGGGCAAGGTACTGTTCCATAAGAACAAAACACACAACAATCGCCTTCAAGGGGGGTTAATAGAATATGACAATGTGTGCATTCATAAAACCATTGGCAAGCATCCGTTGGCATTGTTTTCATTTTTTGTATGACTATGTGGGCAAGTGATTTCTGACATCAAGTTAATCTGACTGTTTGACATTTTATTTCCACATAAATTTATAAACATCGTCTTTATTATTTAGCATACGCTATTTTCATTTCTTAAATAGCGTATTAAATCAATAATTTGTTTATTTATCCGCAACCTGCTGATTAAAGACTTGTTGTTTTATTGCGGAAATATCAATTTCTTCTAAGTATTGAATAATATTAGGAAAAAAGAGTTCGTGATAGCCGTATTCTTTTTTTCTTAATTCAGCAATAGCCTGCTCTTTTGTCCAATTCTCAAATATTAGCCGATACATTGCTATAACAGTCCCAGTGCGATCACTGCCATGCCAACAATGCACTAACACAGGATCAGACGTGCTATTTATTTTACGTAATACCTCAATAACGCCCTTATCATTAATTCTACCTGTGTTCATTTTTACGTGAAAAGTTTCTAATTGCGTACCTTTTACATCATTACTATCACTATGATATTCACGTAAGTTAATAATCGTCTTGATACCTTGGGCTTCTAACCATTTCATTTCACCAGGTGTTGGTTGTCCTGAACGATAAACTCTTTCTGAAACTTGATAAAAATTTTCAGGAGATACAAGGATATCTGTTGGTCTAGAGTTACACCCCACCAGCAGAAAAAATAAGTAATAAATAAAAACTTTAAATATCGAATATCATTAATTGATTTTATATCTATATAAAAACCTAAATTTATTGTTGGTTATTGAATGAGGAAGCAAAATAATAGCGATAATAGCGTGGATTGATAAACGCTGCTCTAGGAATAATTTCTAAATTTACAAAATAGGTAATAGATAGCGTTCCCTACAGACTTCACAAACAATAGAGTTGATATTGATTTATATGTGGAAATTATAGAATTTAAAATATTTTACCCAATCAAGAAAAGTGAAGTTAATTTGTAGATCGAACCTGTGAGAAAGGTGATACTTTTATACCCTCCCTTCATTTTTAATCCCCCCTCCTCGCTATACTCTCCAAAAAACTAACTGGATCCGATATGAACTTAGCTAATCTAACTCAAGAAGAAAAAGACAAGATTAATGTCGATTTAGCCACAAGTGGTGTCGCATATAGAATGTCTAAACATGCCAGTCGTTGCGTCCGAAGTTGAACAGCAACAACTGGCACATTTGAGAACGTACTTTAATGAGAAAATAAAAAATCCACCGAAATGGATTTAAATCTATTTAATTCCGTATTTTTTTTGAGTAACAAATTTAGGCTCTTTCCAATTAGGGCCTTTAATTGTTAGCCCCTTCTTATCTTTAGCTAATTTACCTTCCTGTAAAAGCTTACCCATTGTTTTTATAAGTGTAGCTTTTTCAACAACTTCAAATTTATATCTCACATAACAACGATCAATGCTTGGGTACGTCGTTTTTGGGGCAAAATATAGAAGCACATCTTCTACGCTTTCGTTTTTATAAATACTTTCAACATCAATCATTATCTTATCTCCTGAGATTTATCATATGCTTCGATAGCCTCTGGTGTATATAAAGGCTGCGTCCGTTCATTGATATTATAATCTTCTAGTGTCGCTGTATGAGTATTATTCCAAACCTCATCAATATTATTCGGAACCTCGCCATCTTTAATACCTAAATTACGATACCGTTCCAATTCTCTAATTTCATGTGTATAAAACCGCTTGTCAATATCAGTAGCTTTTATTTCACCACGCAATATTTTTTCCAGTCGATCAATCATTTCCTTGTTATCAGCTGACTCACCAAAACGCCCTGTGTGTAATTTTACTTTATCAACGCCATCACGATCGATTTTTACATCTTTCCAATCTAAATCTTTAATTGGTCCACCAGCTTTATCTTTATTAAATTCACGGCCACTAGATTTTCCTTTGGTATTTACCTCACCATAAGCACCCAATTTTTTCTCTATATCCTCGACCTTATCCTCAGCAGCTTTTTTCTTTCCCTCTGCTTTTTTTCGTGATTCGAGAATGGGAGCCAGTTTTTTCTTTGCATCTTCGATTTGAGTATGCATTGCTAACACTTGGTCTGCCAATCTATTATGGAGAGCGGAAAATAGTACTATCTGCCAACCAGAGACTATATTTTCTTTTACTGCTTCATTAACGACATTTCCTAAATAACTTTTGACTCCATCCTTAAGTAAAATAGATAGAAACTTCTTATTATTAAATGAAATTTCAATATTTTTTAGCGCTTCTTTTTGTTTATTTTTTTGAGGGTAAACAAGAGGATTTTTAACAGGATCGGCTAACGCCAAACCTTCTGGCGTAGCTTTGAGTTTATTAATAACAGCAACTTGAGCCTGATATTGTTTATCAATATCAGCTAATCTTTTTTTTGCTTCTTCAAGTTCTAATAATGCGGCTTCTAAAGGATATAGAGTCGACCATTCAGCCCATTCTTTTTCCACTATTTGCTTTTCATTATTTATATCAATAACGTCAATAATAGAGACATAAAGAGCTTCATGCTTTCCGCCAAAATCAACAATCGCATGATGAGTCTTTAATTTAGATGAAGGAATATAATATCTAGCATTAGGCTTAGAGTTGATGACTACCTGTTTATTTTTATCTACTTTGTTTTCAGAAACGCTAATACGCACTGACTTTGCGCCTGCAATAATAGGAGCGGTATAAACATTAGGTGTACTTGTTGCTGTTGCTTTTACGATTGGAATACTAATAGCCTGACCCGTTGATACAATGGTTCGTTGCTTTCCAGTATTCTTATCTAAAGCAGACATAACCTGAGTATGTATACTTAATGATGTTTTTTTACCAATGTTGCTAATTTGATTAGTAACAATATCAGCAGGCATGGTTGTAACTTTACGAGCTTTATTTCTATCAAAAATATCTCTGTCTAAAACACCGTATTTTCCCAGCAGAGCCATTTCAGCTTGAGTAGACATAATATTACTACTTGGCCACAATCCTTCGATTGCAATTCCGACACCTGTAACTCTAGCCAGTTTTGGAGCAACAGAAATTGCTTCTAATGCGCTAGCTTTTAACGCTGTCAATGACTTAGAAAAGACACTCTTAATATTAGCGGAAACAAATGGACTTGATGTAAAACTAAGAACACCTTGATAGGTAAGGAAACCTAAAGCAGGGAGGCCAGCTGATGCCATTACTAACTTTTCAGGATATTGGTTTAAATCAATATCAGAGGCATCTTGAATATCTCTTTCTCTTTCGTTTCTGTCTCGATCTTCATTGTCATTATCTGTGTAATTTGAATTATCATCTTCGTCATAATCATCGTAATCATGACTATTGACGCCATCGGTTATTTCAATCCGAATATCTCTATCTTCATTATCGCTCATATAAATTCCTTTTTATATTTAACAGCACATAATCACTGTATACAAACACAGTACATTCAATAATAATTGCAAAACAATCGTCTGATTTCGGCTATAGTCGGAATAGTTACGGATACCTTCTTTCACCTTAGATGAGTTAATCCTGAGTAGCCAACCATTTAATTTCTTTAATGCCATACATAAAATATTACGTAATTATTTATCTATAACGACCATATTCATATGAACAAAGTTGTATTTATCATTGTTTTTATTGATTTTTTTGATTTAATCAACCAACTCATACCAAGATTTTCTACAATCGACTTCATTGCTACATAAACAATACTTTCTACCATCGCAGTAATTATTTATTGTCCATGAAATTGAATGTTTGATGTGTTACCGACACAAATAGATACCACCAGAGCCCTTATACGGTTTATCTTTTGCTTTAAATGATGATGTCTGCTTTACAGTTAACATTTTGGGTAAAATCTCGCTGGAGAAAAAATTTATCCAATAAAGATAGAGGTTTTCCAACGAACTAATATGAACCACAACGGAAAGGAAATTATTGTGTATATTGAATTTTGTGGGATTTTACGAACGAAGGCGAACTAATACGAATGGATTCAGAGCGTTCCCTACAGGAATCTAAAAATGCAAATAACACATTGAATTAAAACATAATTTAAAAAAAATAAAATATACCTACACACAAAACTACACACAAAACTACACACAAAACTACACACAAAAAACTCTCTAGAGTTAGTAAACTTATTTTAAAATCACACAATATAATTTACAATTCTTTACAATGAATAAAAAATCAATAACTTTAAGATAATAAACACTTTTTATTTTAATTCACCAATATTGAATAATATTTATCATTATTTGCGATCATATGATTTTTTTTATGCAAAAAAGTGAGTAATTTTAGCTACTTTACCCCTTCTGATTTCTATGCAAAGATTATTTCATCCAACAAGATGCAATAACATTTAAGAAACAACAAAGATATCCAAACTAGTATTAGGAAAACCATAAAATGGTTACAACTACTAAATTTACATTTTTTTACAAAGTAACTTTATTCACAAAGTTTACATAAATACCCGATTATTAATTTAATCCAGTAGTATTCAGTTTTATTCAGTCTTGTTCGTGAAATCATCGTTTTCTTTATGCAAGAATAGATGATTTGATTATAGTTTGAGCTACTTTACCCTTAGGTAGTTATATGTAAATATTGTTTTATCCAAAGAGATGCAATAGCGTTTAATAAAATTTAGCAATGTCTGATTTGATTTTTAAAAGTCATAACTTAGCTCATGATTTTTTACATTTATTTACAAAGAAATAAATATGCATATTTATTAGCATAAATAAACAACGGTTAACTAAGGTTAACACTATTTGGTTCTATTTAGCTCTATTTGTATCTTTGGCAATTTTTTTATTCGTAAAAAACTATTTCACGATATTTTTAACGGGTTTACCATTTACTGATTATATGTAAACATCACCTCATTCAATGAGATGTAATAATATTCAACAAAATACAATAACGTCTAATTTATATCAAGGAAAAGCCATGAGCTTATTATCTGAGGGTAGCCTTCGCCCTAAAAAAAGTAGGCTAATAAGGATGCCAGATGTTATTTCACTAACAGGCTTATCTCGTTCTTCCATTTATTTCAAAATGAAGAAGAAAGAATTTCCACCCAAAATACAAATAGGTGAGCGCTCTATCGCTTGGCTTGAAGCAGATATATATGAATGGATTAATGACAAATTAACAAAAGGAAAAAATAATGATAAATGAAATAAAGTTTTATAAAGATGAAAACTTACACGCCATTGCAAATTATAAAGCCATTCCATTTAATGAAAAACACGAGGACAATGGTTTTATTATTCGTGTTATTGAGCTATTTAAGTTTACTCAAATTAAAAATCAATTAATACAATTGCAAAAGCTTACAGGGTTAACGTTAGATAATATCGAACCATCAATAGAAGAAGTTATTGCATTAATTGAACGAGGGAAAGCTATTTCAAAGCAGAATGAAGAAATCGTTACTGAATTATCAAAGAATTATGATTTGGCAAAAAATATAAAAGAAAAAGCCGAAGAAGGTGGACTTAAAAAACCTGATAGCGCCCCATCAGTAAAGGCTTGGAAAGAAAGTCTTTCTGCTAGAGTAAGTCAGCATGAAAGTAATTTACTTATTGCTAAAGAGCAATCAAGTGATTTCAATGGCATTTTTGGGTTGTTGAGAATAATCATTCAATCTCTTCCGCAAGAAAATATAAAAAACATTAACAAAAAACAGATGAATATCATTCCTGATGAAATATATAAAGGGAATAAATTTAGTATAAATGTATTTTATGGAAAACCGATGAAATATAAAGATGCGTATCAATATATTGAATCATCTTTTGAAAAACTGAATGAAAATATCTTACGCATTCTTAATTCCTGCACACCCTCTAATGATAGATACAAACTGCGAATGTGGGAGAACCAACGAGGCGTTGAGTTATATCAATATTATTACAGTCAGACGGATTGGATTATAAAAACTATTTTGAGTGCAGATGATTATGTGAATTATATTCTAACTCAAGAGAAAGAAGTTCACGATAAAAAACACTTAATGACTAAATCATTTATTTAATAATAAGGAAATTAATTATGTCTTATATTGTACCTCAAGGCGCAAGGGTTTTTCACGAGAATTTTACCCGTGGCGTAAAGTATTTATCTTCATCACGTCGTTATTTTTCATTATCAGAACCGTCAACGAATTTAATTCGTGTGGCGTTAATGGATTCCAATTGGTTAATTAATCAATTAACGCTTGCTGATGTTGATGAAGCTAAAGGGGATACCGTTAATTTAGGGGATAATTCACTGCATACGGGGCGAGAAGTTGAAAGCCGTTTCTATAAAAATGTCGCCTTTGCGGGAACACCTTTTGCGTTAGAAGAAGTGGATACCTGCTGTTCGCTCACGTATCAACAATTATCTTTAATTTGCAATAGTGGCAGTGGAGATGATGACCATATCAATAAATCCATGTCCGATTATATGTCAAAAGCGGTTGCTTTAGATATGTTACGTATTGGCTTTAATGGTCACTTTTGTAACTATCCGACCAATCCGCAAAAATTCCCTAAAGGGCAAGATGTCAATATCGGTTGGCATGAAATCGCCAAAACCACGAATGATGGTGCTCAAATTATTACTGATAAAATTACCTTAGGTAAGGATGGAAAATTTCCTAATTTAGATGCGTTGGTGAATTACCTCATTATGCAAAAAATTCCCGAAGAATACCGCGAAGACCCGCGCTTAGTGGTACTTGTGGGCGCTGAATTAGCAGGCATGTATCGCACATCCTTATTTAATGGTGCTAACAGCCCATCCGATTTAAATGCCAGTCAAAAAATGCTCAGTACCGTTGCAGGTCGTCTTGCTATTGTTCCCCCCTTTATGCCTGGGCGACGCATTGTTGTTACTCGTCTTGATAATTTGCATATCTACACACAAACAGGAAGCCGTCGCTTTAGAGCTGAGTTTGTTGATGACCGTTCAGCCTATGAGCATAGCTATTTACGTAACGAGGGTTATGGCTTAGGTGATATCAATTTGTATGCTTCGATTGATGAAAGTGCCATTGAGATTGAGGAAGGAGTCTATTCCTTATGAGTGATAAAAGCACATCACAATTAACAACAGGTTGGATTTGTGTCGCAACAGCGGGACTCACGAGTATGGATGACCGTGAAATTGAGGCGGAATGGCTAACTGATATTGCCGAGTATTACGATCCCAGTTATTACACCGCGTTAATTTGGGAAGAGCATAACCGTAATCTGGATAATCTAGGCGAAGTGCTCGATGCCAAAGTGGATATCGTTGACGGTGAAACAAAACTCTATGTTCGTTTAAGACCAAATGGAAAACTACTGAATTACAACGAAAAAGGACAAAAGCTATTTTGTTCAATCGAAGTAGAAGACGATTTTCAAGGCAGAGGAATTTTTTATTTAGGTGGACTTGCCGTCACTGATAGCCCCGCCAGTGTAGGAACGGATAGGCTTCAATTTAGTATCAATCGGGCACATTTTTCCCGAAGAAAACGTAAGTTGAGTTTAAGTTCACCTTCCGTTTTTCATTTAGATAAAGACTTGAAGCAAGCCAAAAACCTCTGGTTTTCCGCTATCTCTGCGGGTTAATACGATGCCCAGTTTCGGCTGGGCAATATCCCCTCTACTCGTCTTGGGTTATTTTCTAAGGAGCATAAAAGTGTTGCATCTCTTCAAATGGATGGGCTATATTGTTGGCGCGTTAGCAAAATCTAACGTCAGGCGTGAGAACCTGAATCAGTTACTGGCGACACATGACGCGCCAAGCGTCTTTTTTTGTGTCCATATCTGCGCACCGATAAAAAATACGGTATTATACCGTCCTTATTCAATGGTGGCGTTGATAGGGCAACCGCAAGGTTGGCTGGATTCCAGTAACTCCAGTATTCTCACCCCTGTCAGCGTCACCACCCCTTTAGAGCGTGAGAACTCTGGTGGTGACTCCTTAACTAAGTTACTGGAGATCATCATGATGATGGCTATCCCTACCTCTATTCAAATCAAATTCTTATTTTTGAGCGTTAATCGAACAGATAGCAAGGCTAAACCTTGTCGTCTTGAAATTACAGCGGTTAACGAGCAAGAGGCCCGCGCACAATATTCTTCCGATTATGCCTTGTATTTTGCAGGACAAATTCCCTTACATGACACAAGAGGGAATGCACAATGAAAAACGGCTTATCTCAATTGACTACGCTGTCTTCTGTGGGTGAAAAGCAACTCATTCGCACGGCACAAGTTACCGCATTTATTTCTGAACTTTTAGTCAGCCACAGCATGACAGGAAGCGAAGCCGTATCTTGTGAAGGTATGGGCGCACTGATGGAATGCCTTTCTGAACAAATGGAATCCATTATTCAAGAAAGCAGTTTAATGAATGAGGAGATCAAGTCATGACTCAGACTCATTTTTCAGCAGAAACACCCTCTGTCACCGATATTGTGAAAGCGTCACAAGGACGCTGGCTCTATATCCTAGCGAATCTCGGTATTACCGTACCTGATAATCATAAACACGGTGCATGTCCTAAATGTGGCGGTAAAGACCGATTTCGTTTTGATGATAAGAACGGCAAAGGCACATGGTTTTGTAACCAATGTGGGCACGGTGACGGGTTAGATTTAGTCAAATTGGTAACAGGGAAAGAGACGAAAACAGCGTGTCAGGAAGTGAATAAAATTATTTTATTACCCGCATTTAAAGAAATAGCGCCAACCCCGATTAAAAAAGTTAGCGCTAAGAAAGGCATTGAACATTATGAAAAAATAAAAGCCTTTTGTTCTTTGGGCGAAAGCCAATATTTAATCAATAAAGGGTTAGCCAACCATCAATGCTTAATAACTCGCCAACAGTATACACAGGGTGAGTTTAACTTTCCAGTGGGCTCTTTATTGCTTCCGTTGGTTGATACTGATTCGGTGATTAAAGGCGGGCAACTGATTAGCCTAAACGGTGAAAAAAGTCTGTTATCAGGCTCAACTCTTTCGGGCTCTTTTATTGTCGTTCGCCAGCCAGAGAAGAAGCCTTTAGAGCAAATCGTTATCACAGAAGGCTTTGCCACGGGATTAAGTCTCTCAAAATGCCTTGATGCGTTGATTGTGGCGAGTGTTTCCGCGACTAACTTAGTGAAAGTCGCTCAACAGCTACGGGCGCAATACCCAGAAATAAAGATAATTATCGCAGGGGATAATGACTTTGTGGATGGTAAAGATAACACGGGCAAAATATGGGCAGAACGTGCAGGGAAAGCCGTTGATGGATGGGTAACATTACCGCCAACGCACTATAAAGCCGATTGGGATGATTTCCGACAAGAAAATAGCCTTGAAAAACTCAAAGAAGCGTTCTTTGAGGAAATGACGTATTACGGCAAAGACCGTACCCGTTTACCGCAAGGTTTTCGTCTCACGCAAGAATATCTGTGGTTTGATAAACAAATCACTAAATCAGACGGTGATATCGAAGTCAGAAACATCAAAATCAGCAGTCCAATAAAAGTTACCGCGATTACGTGTGATGCAGATGGGAGTAACTACGGGCGCTTATTGGAATGGGAAGACACTTACGGTAATTGCCGTAAATGGGCAATGCCCATGGAGATGTTAAGCGGAAGTGGAGAAGAATTGCGCCGTGTGCTTTTGGTGAACGGATTATCTTATATCAATATCTCAGGACAGGCACGCGCCCATTTAATGGAGTATATCTCCCTTTGTCGTCCAGAAAGAAAAGTCACCTGTGTAAATAAAACGGGTTGGCATGGCAATGTATACGTTCTGCAAGATGAAGTGGTCGGCAACGGGGCGGACTCGGTAATTTTACAAACGTCTAGCGTTCAGGGTAAAGACTTTAGAGTCTCAGGCACAAGCGAACAATGGCGTGAGCATATTGGTAAATATTGTGTCGGTAATGCCCGCCTTGCCTTTTCGGTGAGCCTTGCCTTTGCTTCCCCTTTATTACGGTTAGCAGGTGTAGGCGGTGGCGGTTATCACTTAAAAGGTGAATCCACAGACGGTAAAACAACCACAATGAAAGTGGCATCGTCAGTGTGTGGCGGTACGGATTATTGGTATACATGGCGTGCTACGGGGAATGCCCTTGAAGGAACGGCTTGCCGTCGTAATGATGCCACGTTGATGTTAGATGAAATCAGGGAAGTAGACGGACGCGAAGCGGGTAACATTGCTTATATGCTGGCAAACGGACAAGGAAAAGCCCGCGCCAAAACAGACGGCAGTGTCCGTGAGACTAACCGTTGGAATCTCTTATTCCTATCAACAGGGGAACTCTCGCTTGTTGAACACGCCTCAAACGCAGGCGAACGCACTTATGCAGGGGTTGAAGTGCGTATGATACAAATTCCGAGTGACTCTGGTAAATACGGTGTTTTTGAAGACCTACACCACTTTGCTAGCGGTAAAGCGATTGCCGAATACCTTGAACATGCGGTCACGCGTTATCACGGAACGCCCTTTCGCGACTGGCTCAAATACATCACTAACAATTTATCTGATGTGTCGAATACCGCTAAAGCCTTATTGAAAGAGTACACCACAAAATTGATGCCTGAAAATGCAGGGAATCAAGTGGGTCGCGCTATTACACGCTTTGCGTTAGTGGCTATGGCAGGAGAAATGGCTACACGTGCAGGCATTACAGGCTGGAAAGAAGGCGAAGCGTTTATATCGGCGAAGAAATGCTTATCCGCATGGATGAAAGAACGCGGGCACACGGCAAATCAGGAAGATATGACCGCATTGGAGCAAGTCAGTGATTTTATTTCTCGTCATCAATTTAGCCGTTTTGCGGATTGGTACGATGAATACAGCCGACCTGCAAGCATGATGGGTTTTAGGCGTGTTGAAAAAGACACGGGTAACGGTGAAAGCAGTATCACCTTTTATGTATTACCCACTGCATGGAAAGAAATTTGCAAGGGATTTGATGCCCGTAAAGTGGTGCGTTTGTGTGTTGAAAAAGGGTGGCTTGAAACAGGTAAGGATGGAAAAACGCAAACCAGTATTCGCCTGCCAGAAATAGGCGTTAAACGGGTTTATGTCTTTAATAGCGACGTTTTAGGCTGTTCCGAAATAGAGTAAGAAAAACTGACCGTCTTATGTTTTTGGTGTAACAGGTGTAACAGGTGTTACAAGATTGATTTTAAAGGTTTTTATCTGTTACACCTTTTGCTTTTAAATGGGTAACAAGGTGTAACATAACCGTTTTGTTACACCTGTTACACCTCTGTTTTTTGAAAATGTAACAAAGGAAAGTCTTATAATTCAACGGTGTAACCCATGTTACACCTGTTACACCTCAAAATAGCAAGAGATGTATTTAATTGGCTTTTTTCTGGTAGGCATAACGCCCGATAAGGAGAATAACGTGAAAGTAATGAAAGTCCTCTGCCCTGAATGTTCCACAAAAGCGAAGATCCATTACATTAAAATGAAAGGCGAAAACAATGACCCTGAATTGTATTGTTCTTGTAATAACCTAGAGTGTGGCATGACGTTTGTTTTAGATGTTACTTTTTCACATGTGATTACTCCCGGTAAATCAACGAAATCACGTTCTTTCATTGAGCAAGGAGAAAATAGTCATGTTATTTAAAACAACACCGTCTATTTCTGTCGAAGTGAACCAAAATTCAATGGTGATTAATTTATCTGGATTTAGTGCTGAGGATGCAATAAAAATTATTCAAACTCTCGTATCAGAACAAGTAAAACATCCATTGTTACCACCCTACTCCTGATTTTTTTTCATTCGATTTCAGTTTGAATTTTCTGTGAACCCGCATGAATTAGGCATTTCAGTTTTTCATGTGGAGTTTACATTAAAAATAATTCTCATGTAAAGTATGAAAACTCTTTTATTTTCAAGGCATTACAAGTCTACTTGCTTCTCTCTTTTTTTCGTCAAACTGAAATAACCTGAAATCTTTTTCAATCATTTCAGTTTGACACTGACGCAAAGAATCCAGTCACCATGCGCTCTCGCGATATATTTTGTAAAAAATTCAAACTGAAATAATTTTAAGATCCAAATTGTGCAGGCGGGTGCGGTGTAGTGCATTTGACGTGCCAATTTATTTTATTTCGTATGAGTTTCTTTATATGAAATATGCATTATTTTTTAATAAATAATTTATTCTTTAGTATAAATAATAGAATATAAAGGTTAACTCTATTACACAATGGGATAACATAAAGCTAGTATTTTTAATTTTTAAGGGGGATTGAATGTTACAGGAAAATAAGATTGATGTTTGGTTGCAACGGGTTGGCAACATCTCTCAAATAGGCGTTTTAATTGTAATGGTAGTTACAATTTTTTATACAGTGATACCATTATATCGAACAGCTTCCTTAGAAGAATCAATAGCAAAAAAAGAAGGAGAATTAAAGTTATTAGTTAATAAATTAAGTGAAATGGAAAAGAGAGAAAAGGCCTTACAAAGGCACATGGCTTTATCTCAGTATACTGTTTCGGTTTCTTTGAGATGTACCTCTTTATCTAACACAGAACAAATAACATCAGCATCTTCAGAAAATATTAATGATACTATCATAAAAAGAGAATTAACTAAGTTAAATCAAGATATTGAAGGCTGTTTAAAAAAAACAGAATATGTTGATCCTGTAATGAATATTCTATCGCAGAATGACAAAGTAACGTTTAAAAAAGAATTAAATTTACTTGCAGAACGAGTTTCTAAGTTAAGACAAGAAAATATTAATAAATATTATGAAGTAGAAAAATCATTAAATAACAATGAAATAGATATTAATTTTGAAAATGATTCTTTTTTGGAAAATTCATTTAATTCGCTAGCAAGAGCAGCTGGAATTTCTGAAGAAGACATAGATAGAGGTAACAAATTATCATATCTATCTAGTGTAGAAGCAGGTTTTGAAGAGGAAATACGTCAGGAAATCTATAAATTCAGAAAAATAAAGTGGAATGATTAAAAAGATAAATAATTTTCATTTGTAATAAATACTAATCAACAAGATGAGAATGAGTAATGATCAGACAAATTTATAACAACATAATTCTTCTTATTGATTAATGTGGTAATTTTTCATTGTGAGTAGAGTAGGTATAAACTTAAATTTATATTAATTCCTTTTAAATCAATACATAGGAGTCCATATGGACTCCTGTGTCATAAAGAGAAAATAATGATTGAAAAACACTATTCTCCAGATTTCACAACCTTAAAAAAAGATATCGATGCGCATGAAAAATCAATGTACGAATGGTGGGATGCTTTACAAGAGCCGTATATTGCAGAATGGACTCTTTTATTAACATTGGCTTGTTGGGGAGTTCCTGATACTGAGTTACATTTTAAAGTTACTGGTTTTATTATTGGAGCTGCATTTTTTTTAGCAAAATTTAGTGTTCTAGCCAAAAAGCACTCATATTCGACAAAAACAGAGCATAAATTTTTAAATCAACTTCAACAATCAAAAATGTCGGATGAAGAAAGGAGTTTTTTACATCAGCAACTACATTCTATTAGAAGAAAAAGAAGTTTTTTAGGTAATTTGTTTATCATTAAAAAGACTTGGAAAATAATTACTGCATATGCCTTTTTTTCCTTCTCTTTTATTAAAGTAGTTTTTCCGTTCTTTAATGTACCGATTTTTTAGCGTGTACCCCTAAGTGCCCTTAATTTTATTAAATAAAAAATAACATCTAATTAATTGAAAAAATTAAAAAACACTCAAGATACTGACCATTAAATAGAAAAATAATCTGAATACTGAAACATCATTTTAGTTCGTCCTTCTAAATAAAGAGCATGATTATAAATTCCACGGATGGAATTTTTATCAACATGAGCAAGCTGTAACTCTATCCATGCGCTATCAAAACCTTTTTCATGTAAAATTGTACTCATCATATGGCGAAAACCATGCCCTGTTAATCTGCCTTTATAACCTATCTTTTCAATAACTTTATTAATACTCGCTTCGCTGATTGGTTTTCTTACATCATTTCGACCAGGAAATAATAATGGGTAATATCCTGTAATTACTTTTAACTCATTGAGTATCGCAATAACTTGTGGGGATAATGGTACTAAATGAGGACGGCGCTTTTTCATTCTCTCTTTGGGTATTTCCCAAATAGCATTATCGAAATCAAATTCTGACCATTCAGCTAGTCTCAATTCAACAGTCCTAACACCTGTCAGCATTAACAGCTGGGTGGCATACTTCGTTATTTTACTGCCTTGATAGTTATTTAACGCTTTAACAAAATCAGGGATCTCATCTTCACGTAAAAATGGGAAGTGTTTAGTTTCAGGCTTATTCATTGCTCCCGCTAAATCAGGTGCAGGATTATATTTTACCCTACCCGTTATGACCGCATAACGAAAAACCTCACCACAGCGCCTACGGATTTTATTTGCTTGTTCTAATGCACCTCTTTTCTCAATTTTTTGAAGAACAGCTAATAATTCTAAGGGAGCAATTTGGTCGATAGGTCGCTTTCCTATATAGGGGAAAATATCATTTTCAAAACAACGCAATATCTCGCTTGCATAACCATCACTCCATGTAGAGCATTTAGATCTATGCCACTCCATCGCGACTGCATAAAACGTATTTTCTGTTGCGTATCTTAACGCTATCTTTTCTGATTTACGGGCATCACTCGGATTAATATTCTCAGCTAACTGCTTTTTAGCTTCATCACGTTTCTTTCTTGCTTCAGCTAATGTGACTTGTCCATATACGCCCAACGAAATCATTTTAGGTTTACCCGCAAAACGATAACGAAAACGCCATCCCTTAGAGCCATTAGGTTCAACCAATAGAGATAATCCGTTACCATCATTCAATGTATACGGCTTTTCTTTGGGATTAGCTTTGCGGATTTGAATATCTGTTAATGGCATAATGTGTATAGTTTTTCCATTGAATCTAGAAGTACACTCAATCTTATACACATTAGAGGCTGGATTCCAGTAAACATCTTAGAACATTACTGAACACTGATTTTAAATAACTTATTGTTTAAATTATTATTTTAGACATTACTGAATATCATGAGATGTATAGATGGCGTTCCCTACAGGAATCGAACCTGTAACTAGCCCTTAGGAGGGGCTTGTTATATCCATTTAACTAAGGGAACATACGTAGGAAGATAAAGCATGACTTATGGACGGGCTACATTTTACCCCCCTCACTCTCTATTAATCAAGTTTTAACGCACTGATATTGGAAGGAATTTTTTTGTTTCTTTTTTGAACAATGCAATTTGACTTAAAAAGTATCTGATAAATATCATTATCACTGATTATGTTTACTCTTATATATGTCTGTTTTATTAAAACTCTTTCAATCGTTTTAAAAACAATTTCGGTGAATATCCCATCTCTTTATTAAACATTGCACTAAAAGCGCTCGGATTTTCATAACCCAGCTCTAAAGCAACCTCAGTGACTGAATCTCCTTTCTTTAAAGCGGTTAACGCATACATTAAACACGCTTTTTGACGCCAATCTCGAAAAGAAAGTCCAGTCTCCTTATGAAAAAGACGAGTAAATGTACGTAGACTCTTATTTAATTTTTCAGCCCACATTTCTGGTGTTGTGCGAATATTAGGTCGTGACATAAATTCAGTACACAATTCATCTAATAAAGCATGTTGCGGTAATGGCGTAAAATAAGGTAATGGCTTAGCTTGGGATAATTCATGACAAAGCAAAGCCAATAATGCGCTATCTCGCCCGCCTAAATCATAAAGTAAAGGAAGTTCATTGGCAGAAAGTAATAACTGATGAAGCAGAGGGGAAACTTGTAAAACCTCACAATATTCTGAATATCGAGGAATTTTATTAGGCTCAATATAGAGACTATAAGTACTACTACCCAACATTAGCACTTGATGTACTTTTTCTGCAGGGATCCACACGCCACTGTAAGGCAATACAATCCATTGACCATCTTCTGTTTTAACTTTCATTACCCCACTAGGGGCATATAAAAATTGCGCACGCCGATGATGATGAGCTTCAAGTAATGTGTCATAAGGATAATCAGAGCCTAATGCCAAAATATCACGAGGAAGATCATCCACACTGTTGATATCGATATTACGCATAATATTTAAATTGTCCTAAATTCGTATAAACTTGTCATTATCGCGTGGGTAAGCCATCACTTTATTCTATATTGTTTATCTCCTGACTCAACAGGAGATTTGAAATGACACTCTGGCTGATTTCTTTTGGTTTAATTTCAGGCATCACAACATGGTTATTTGGCTTTGGCGGAGGTTTTGTTACTGTTCCCTTACTCTATACACTTATTCTGACACTTTGGGGAATAGACAGTTTACCTGCCGAACATGCTATGCAAATCGCAGTTGCTACCTCCGCATTAATTATGTTGTTTTCTGCGACAGTCACCACCATTAAACACCATAAAGCCAAAAGGCTTGATTGGAATATCATGTCCATTCTGTTTATGGGTATCGCTTTTGGTGGGATCTTAGGTGCTCTTCTCGCATTAACAGTTGAAGGTACGTGGATCAAATGGATCTTTATTGGTTATCTCTTTGTCACTATTTTAGATTGTTATTTTCGCCCAGGTTTTATGGCTCCGACTCACAACTCAAAAACAGTAACCAAAGCAAAAGAAAGTATTAATGGTACAGTGATTGGTATTATTGCCGCTTTTCTTGGCGTTGGTGGGAGTGTCATGACAGTACCTTTATTGCGCCGTAGAGGAACACCCATGGCACAATCAGCAGCAATGGCAAATGCATTAACCTTACCTTTAGCTCTCACAGCAACATTTACTTATGTCGCCCTTTCTTTTACATCACCTTTAAATAGTGAATCTGGTTTTATTGGTTATATTTGGTTAAAAGCTGCACTTATTCTGATTTGTAGTACTTGGGTTGGCTTGAAGATCTCTGAACGCTTTTTATCTCGCATTCCTGATAAATGGCACGCAAGAGTTTATCCTCTGTTATTGAGTCTTGTTTTAATTGTCATGCTGTTTTAAATCCTTTCTTCTATATAGACAATACCAAAACAACAAACAACGAAAAAACAATAACGACTACACATAAGATGGTGACTTTGAGTATTCAAAAGAGTCGCCATTTTTTAACATTTCACTTCATCTTTTTCCTACGCGCCTTCACTTAGTACTAATGATATTAAGACACATCAAACAAAAAATGTCTCTTTTTGACAATCGCGATACAGTTCCATAACGATTAATATCATTAATTAATATTTAAACATAATGAACAATAATTTATAAATTGTCTCATGTTTAGTATCAGTCTGATCACGTTTCGATGAATATTTTTTGTACAAAAAATCACCTATTTATTTTTCTATTTTATTTGTATTTATCATCAAAATAATAAGTTAGCTATTTTTTATAAGAAAAAAAATTAAGAAGAAACTGGATTTAAATAGCATAAAAATTATTATTTATTCTGATTTTTAAATAACAAATTAATTACAATATAATGTTATTTCGATATATAAATAATTATATATCGGTAGGCTTTTTTGTCAAATTTTAATTATTATTAATCATATATTTTAAATACACTTTAATAAAATAGATTAATGATATAAGTCTGTGAATTTAAAAGGACTATCCATAACTGCCATATCCCTTACAATCCCCTATTCCTTCCCCAAACTTTTATAATAGCATTCAATAGAAGAAAATAATTATCATTTAATTTTGTCTATTTTAGTTAATTTATTTAGTGACATTTATTAACTTCTTATTCTCTATTATTTATTATTTACAACTAACTCATCACTTATGGATTAATAAAATGGAGACGCCTTCAAATATTTATTTAACCGTCCGTATATAATATTTAGCTATAAGAAGAAACTGGAGGTTATATGAGTATTAGTCGTCGTTCTTTCATTAAGGGGATGGGGATAGGATGTGTAGGTTGTACCGTGAGTAGTTTACCACCGGGTGCTCTTGCATTTAATCCTGTAGATTCTCTTAAGGGTCAGTCAAAATTAACACCTAGCCTGTGTGAAATGTGTTCTTATCGTTGTCCGATAGAAGCCCAGGTTGTTAACAACAAGACCGTCTTTATCCAAGGAAATAGAAATGCTGAACACCAAAGTAGCCGAGTTTGTGCAAGAGGCGGAAGTGGTGTTAGCCTAGTTAATGATCCAAACCGGATTGTCAAACCCATGAAACACAAAGGCCCACGAGGCGCTGGTGAGTGGGAAGTGATAAGCTGGGAACAAGCTTATAAAGAAATTGCAGAAAAGATGAACACCATAAAACAAAACTATGGTGCAGAAAGTATCTCTTTTTCATCTAAATCAGGTTCACTCTCTTCTCATCTTTTCCATTTGGCAGCCGCTTTTGGCTCTCCAAATACCTTTACACACGCATCTACTTGTCCAGCAGGCAAAGCCATTGCCGCATCCGTTATGATGGGCGGTGATCTTAAGATGGATTTAGCGAACTCTAAATATATTCTCTCTTTTGGTCACAACCTTTATGAAGGTATTGAAGTCGCCGAAACTCATGAACTGATGACAGCACAAGAACGTGGCGCAAAACTCGTCAGTTTTGACCCTCGTTTGTCTGTTGTTTCAAGTAAAGCAGATGAGTGGTTCGCAATCCGCCCAGGCGGAGATTTACCTGTTCTGATGGCAATGTGCCATATCCTAATTAAAGAAGATCTCTACGATAAAGCGTTTATTGAGAAATTTACAGTAGGTTTCCCACAATTAAAAGAAGTTCTACAAGATACAACACCTGAATGGGCTCAAGCACATTCTGATGTTCCAGCTAAAGATATTGTTCGTATTACTCGTGAGATTGCAGCAAAAGCACCTCATGCACTGATTATGCCAGGTCACCGCGCAACCTTTAATAAAGAAGAAATTAATATGCGCAGAATGATCTTCACCTTCAATGCGTTACTTGGCAACATTGAACGTGAAGGTGGAATGTATCAGAAAAAAGCAGCAACAAAATACAATAAATTAGCAGGTATTAATGTTGCGCCTGAATTAGCGAAACCAAGCGTTAAAGGTATGCCTGAAATTACCGCAAAACGTATTGATGCAACAGCTCCTCAATTTAAATACATCAATAAAGGTGGCGGTATTGTTCAATCAATTATCGATTCAACATTAGAAGGTGTGCCGTATCAAACACGAGCATGGATTATGTCTCGTCATAACCCATTCCAAACAGTGAGTTGTCGTCCTGATCTAGAGAAAGCCGCACAGAAATTAGACTTAATTGTTAGCTGTGATGTGTATTTAAGTGAAAGTGCCGCTTATGCCGATTATCTTCTACCTGAATGTACCTATTTAGAACGTGATGAAGAAGTTGCCGATGTTTCAGGTTTAAACCCAGCTTATGCATTACGCCAGCAAGTTGTCGAACCGATTGGTGATACTAAACCAAGTTGGTTAATTTGGATGGAATTAGGTAAAGCATTAGGATTAGAAGCCTGTTTCCCTTGGGAAAATATGGGAGTAAGACAGCTTTATCAAGTTAATGGTAGTGAAGAACTTTATAAAGAGATGCATAAAAAAGGCTATATCTCTTATGGTATTCCACTGTTATTACGCGAACCTTCTTATGTAAAAGCCTTTGTTGAGCAATATCCAGATGCAATTAAGCATGTTGATAGCAACAATACAATGGAAAAAGCCCTCTCATTTAAATCACCAAGTGGCTTAATTGAAATCTACTCTGAAGAATTAGAAAGCCGTTTAGAAAACTACGGTATTCCGCGCTTCCACAACTTCCCATTAAAAGAAAAAGACGAGCTTTATTTTATCCAAGGTAAAGTCGCCGTTCATACTAATGGTGCAACACAATATGTACCGTTATTAGCTGAATTAATGTGGGAAAACCCTGTTTGGCTTCACCCTGAAACAGCTAAAAACCATGGAATTAAACATGGTGATGAAATCATTCTGGAAAACAGTATAGGTAAAGAAAAAGCACATGCTTTGATAACAGAAGGCATTCGCCCTGACACTGTATTTGTTTATATGGGATCAGGTGCAAAAGCAGGTGCGAGAACAGCTGCGACTACAACAGGCGTTCACTGTGGCAACTTATTACCTCATGAAATTAGTCCTGTATCAGGTACTGATGTGCATACATCAGGTGTCAGAATTAGTCGGGCTTAAGGAAAAAAATAACAATGAACAATAATGATAAACAATTTGTCATGTTACATGATGAGAAACGTTGTATTGGCTGCCAAGCTTGTACTGTTGCGTGCAAAGTCATCAATGACATTCCTGAAGGATTTAGCCGACTTCAAGTCCAAATTCAAGGCCCTCATGACGACGAAGCGGGTAATCCACATTACCAATTTTTCCGTGTTTCTTGCCAGCATTGTGAAGATGCACCTTGTGTTTCTGTTTGCCCTACTGGTGCCTCTTTTATTGATGAGAATGGTATCGTTCAGGTGAAAAAAGAGCTGTGCATCGGCTGCGATTACTGTGTTGGTGCTTGCCCTTACCATGTCCGTTATATCAACCCAATGACGCATATCGCAGATAAATGTAATTTCTGTTCTGATACTCGATTAGCTGAAGGTGAATTACCTGCATGTGTATCGGTATGCCCAACAGATGCGCTTGCTTTTGGTCGCATTGACTCACCTGAAATTCAGGCTTGGATCAAACAAAAATCCGTTTATCAATACCAATTAGATAATGTCGGAAAACCAAGTTTATTCCGTCGTAAAGAAATCCATCAGGGAGATAAAGCATGACTAGTATCTGGGGAGCAGAACTCCATTATACGCCAGATTATTGGCCTGTATGGTTAATGGCAGCCGGTTTATTAATCGTTGCTATGATAGCAGTATTAGTTATTCATGGCTTACTACGCTATGCCCTTGCACCAAAACATTCTGGTCATTATGAAGAAGAACGCGTTTATTTATACTCTAAAGCAATTCGTTTTTGGCACTGGGGTAATGCTTTACTGTTTATCCTATTACTATTAAGTGGATTTTTAGGGCACTTCTCTATCGGTAATGTCACTTCAATGGTGCTATTACATAAGATCTGTGGCTTTGTACTGATTGCATTTTGGATTGGTTTTATCCTTATCAATCTAACAACCAGTAATGGTGTACATTACAAAGTAAGATTTAGTGGGCTAATTGGTCGTTGCATCAAACAAGCTCGCTTTTATCTTTATGGCATAATGAAAGGCGAACCTCATCCTTTTGCAGCAACTGAAAATGACAAGTTTAACCCTCTTCAACAACTCGCTTACTTAGGTGTGATGTTTGGTTTAGTGCCGCTGTTATTGGTTACTGGATTATTATGTTTATATCCTGAAGTACTTGGCGAAGGCTATTGGATGCTAAAAGCACACTTAGTATTAGGGATCGTGGCATTAATGTTTATTTGTGCACACTTCTACTTATGTACACTGGGTGACACTTTTACTCAAACATTCCGCAGTATGATCGATGGTCATCACCGTCACCAAAAACATGATGATCATAGTTCAGTAACAGAAAAAACAGAGCATTAATTTCTCAAGATCCCTTCTGTTACGATTCATTTCCTCAAATGTCCGCTTTAGCGGGCATTTTTTTGATCTAAATTCAGAAATAATTTCATAATTTTATTATTAGCAAATATATCATTTTATTTACATGTTATTCGGTGTATAGTCAGCGCCCATCCTCGTTATATACAATATTATACAATGAAAGAGTCGCCACGAGTTGGAATGCTCAAAATGCGATACTTGCTATGCTTGGTGCTGGAGATAAAATTGTTTCCACAACCGATTTAGTCAAAACTATTCCCTTTTTTACCGAGATTGTTCCCGCTATAAAAACAGCTTCAATTTCTAGTAAAGGTAATAATGACACACTGAATATCGAAACATTAATTGTTAGCCAGCCTCAAATCTTTTTTGTAACAGGAAAGCTATCTGATGCACAAATGACAGCGCTAAAAAATGCAAGGATCAGTGTTGCATTATTAAAATCAGGTTCAATGGATGCATTGTTAGAAAGAACGTTGATCACTGGTGAGATTTTAGGTTCAAGTAGTCACCAATTAGCAAAAGATTATTTAGCTTACTTTCAGCGAAATAAAGAACTTGTAAAAAATGCGGTAAACGAGATAAGCACTTATAAACCAATGAAGGTCTATCATGCTTTTGGTTCGCCATTAAGAACATCTGGAGCACCTTCGTTAAATCATGATTGGATAACACTTGCAGGCGGTGTTAACGTTGCAGAACATTGGTTTGATAATGTGCCAAGCCGAGCTGGTGATGTTTCCTTAGAACAAGTTATTCATGCCAATCCTGATGTCATTGTCACTATGTATGCAAGAGATACTGAAATCATTAAGAATACACCTGAATGGCAATCCATCACTGCCGTACGTGAAGGCCGAGTTTACACAAACCCTAAAGGCCTATTTTGGTGGTGCCGTGAAACCACAGAGGAAGCTTTACAATTTTTATGGTTAGCGACTGTTTTATATCCAGAACAAACAAAGCATATTGATATCTCTAAAGAGACTCAACAATTTTATAAAACATTTTTTAATATCACCCTCACCGATCAGCAGCTCAAACACATTCTTAAACCTCTCAAAGATTAATTGTTACCGCCTCTTCATAATATTCACGATGAAGAGGCAACAATAACCCATCCCAATATGATATTAACTACCATTATCCATAGGTAGTCATTTAATGATAAGTACTTAATTTTTGATCTGATAACACATTTTCACCAATGCATACATTTTGCTTTTATCATATTAGGATTCACTCTTTTCGAATTTATTGGTATGAAACACATAAGTCATAGGTTTAATAGCTTCAAAAATGTTATCAAGAGGTAAAATCATGGTAGGTAATATAAGAGATAATTTTATGAATAGCTTATTCTACAAAAGCACTAATTAGCTATTTTTTCTCATACAAATAAATACGAGAATATATTTCTCCAAGCATGAAAGTCTCGGTTCATTTGCAATAAAATTATTCTTTTTTTTATAAAAAATAAAAATTCTCATTCCCTATAAACGTAAAATGCCCTAATAAGGGCATTAATTTCATATAGAGGCTTTATATCACCCATTAAGAAAATTCTTATTATTAACTAGTTAAAGAGAAAAGCCTATATATAAGAATTATCTTACTCAGTTTAGTTATTCTAAAATGAGTTACCTTCTAATTTAAGAATATTATTAGAAGATAGAAAGAGCCTTACTATCGAAATGAGCTGGAATATGTTGTTCATTACGCTCAGTTTCTTGAGTCATTCCGCCTGTAACTTCCTCAAAGAAGCTACCAATATTAACGCCTAGTACTTCAAGTACTCTAACTAAGCAATCAATATCAATACGGTTTACACCACGCTCATAACGAAATAACTGTTGTTCACTAATATCAATCTCTTTTGCTAACTGAAATACAGTATAACCTTGAGATTTTCTTAATGACTTAATTTTTTGTCCAACTGCATAAGCGACTGGATACTTGCTACTCATAATATTGATCTCGCTTTTCACTTTGATTGATATCTAATTTATAATGGTGTGTTCCTGCGCAATAATATATAAAAATATATATTATAGAGGACACCTTTTTGTTTTAATAAAATATTATATTTAGTAGATAAGAAATATTACAATTCATAACATGACTTATCATATGTAAATAATATACTACGCATTTAAACACTTTCAACTAGTCAAAAAAAGACAGTACAAGCACAACAATTTACTCATGCTAGTTAATAATACCTAGGATAACACTATATACCCTTTATTTTCATATAGTTAAAATATTTTATTTATAAAATCACGCTTTTTTTTTCTTAAACTTTACTCACTAATTAGAATTATTCTCTAGTATAAGCTTAATTTAAAGTGTGATTGTTTGAGTTGTGCAAAAATAAATCAACTTATGTCAGTCTAATTTATTTAAAATAATAAATTAACCTCATAAAGATAACGATTTTCTTATTTTTATTAAATAGCTTAAGCAATATCAATGAAATCTGATTAATTTACAAACAAGTCGATATTGTGCTTTTATATCAAAAAGTTACAACAATTACATTAATAAACTGGCACAAGTCACATTTTAAACATTTGTTAATTAATTTATATAAGCATAAACCCTTACTCTTTCAACTAAATATATTTCAAGATCTACAATTCTTTATTACTCTAGAATAAATAAATAATAGAGTTAATTACTCATTTTTTTTGAATTTTTATTAATGAATAACTTATTTTAATTTTCAATTAGATTAAAAATCTTCTTTATGAAATAGAAAAAAAGTAAGTCTTAATATAAATATTTTTGTTTTATCAGTAGGTTATTTGAAGGCTAAGCGTATTGTTATAAAAATCGTTCTTTTTATGATCATGTAATACTATTCTTTCTTTTTCACTCAAATACGCGTATTTGGCACGTTGTAAAAACAGAAAAACAATCACATCTTAAGTTAAATTCATAAGAGAATGAACTGTTAAATATCAACTTTAGCATGATCTAATTTTGTTAAAAAAAACAAAAATTAATCTTTTTACATCCTAAGTAATTACACGTATTCCATATAAGAGTTATTCTTAGGAGAAAATAAACATTAATATTTTTATATAATTTATATTCCTGATAAATGCACAAATTTCTCCATTTTTCGTAAAAAATGAAATTAACTACTTCAGGACAAATCAATTACTGATGAAATAAGTGCTTTTTGCTTTATATCATTTACTATCCAGCTCATTATGATGTAAGGATTGATAAATATCAAATTTTAAATTTAGTTAATTTTAAATCAAATAGTTATACAAACCCCCTTGCTATATCATCCCTTCAAAAAAGAAGATAAAACATCATTATATTTAATATTTATTCTTGCTAGTACTATATCCAATGATTTATAAAAAGTAAGAAAGATTAACTATAAAGCCCAATTTTTATCTTTTAATCTTCTGTATTTTTTCTTAAAAAATGAGTGCCACATATTTTTCAATACTAACTAAAAATGTTTTAACTTGCTCATTTTATGAGAGATATTGCTCATAAAAAATGAGTAAATAATTTATCACAGTACATCTAAGGTTATTTAATTTTATTAATAAACTGAAAATGCCTATATCTAAACCCAAAAGGAGTAGATCTTTCTTTTTCAATTAGAGTAATTTTTTTAATATTTTTAGAGCAAAATTTGAACCCCGCTCAAAAATAAATACATATTTTCTACTGAGCGCAATCCTCATCCAAAATGATTGACTTAACATTAGAAGAATCTTTTCTTTTTTAAGTGGCTCCACTTAAATGATAAAAATATGACAGGATGTAAAAAGCGTAATAAAGAAACTGACTTATGAGCCTTCTCACAACAAGCACAATGCAATAACTAGTTAAAGCAGTCTTAGAAACTAAGAGCTCCAAGGAAACAAAATAAGTAGCTAAGTGAGGATAAAGAGATGATGCCAATACAAGGGGCTAGGAAAGCATGTCTATAGGGATATGTAGCCATAAGTGAAGCCACGAGCAACGTAATAGAACAGTATACACAGAGAAAAAGATCAAGGCTCAAAGAATGCAACTAACGGCAATAATAACGCAGGTATTAGAAACCAAATAATTATTATTAATTCTTTTAGAAAAATACTAGGAAAGTAAATAAGAAGGCATAACGAAGATATGAAGAAGTGGTGGGCGGTATTGGGCTCGAACCAACGACCTCCTCCTTGTAAGGGAGATGCTCTACCAACTGAGCTAACCGCCCGCTTTATTATTAAATGGTGGGTCGTGGGCGATTCGAACGCCCGACCAATTGATTAAAAGTCAACTGCTCTACCGACTGAGCTAACGACCCATTTAATAATTTTGCGTAAATCTATAAGTAGCTTTGTGAATGGTGGGTCGTGGGCGATTCGAACGCCCGACCAATTGATTAAAAGTCAACTGCTCTACCGACTGAGCTAACGACCCGTCACAATGTTCACTACTTTATGTTGTATTTTTAGGGATGGTGGGTCGTGGGCGATTCGAACGCCCGACCAATTGATTAAAAGTCAACTGCTCTACCGACTGAGCTAACGACCCATACCTAAATGTGTGATATTGCGTGAAATAACCGTATGAAGTGGTGGGCGGTATTGGGCTCGAACCAACGACCTCCTCCTTGTAAGGGAGATGCTCTACCAACTGAGCTAACCGCCCACTTCATGATGACTAAATTCTCACTACCACGCTTTAATGTAATTGGTGGGCGGTATTGGGCTCGAACCAACGACCTCCTCCTTGTAAGGGAGATGCTCTACCAACTGAGCTAACCGCCCAATTACACTAAATCATACAACTTATCACAACGAAAATAATGGTGGGCGGTATTGGGCTCGAACCAACGACCTCCTCCTTGTAAGGGAGATGCTCTACCAACTGAGCTAACCGCCCGTCGTGATGGGGTGCATTATAGGGATACTGCGCTATGAGTCAACGATTTTTATCAGTTTTTTATCGTGAAAATGATCGTTCGTTTTATTTTTAGTCAAGATGCTTTTTTTAACACCATTAGTGACACAGCAATTAACCAAAGTAATCCCACGGATACTCTTCGTCAAACAAAAAATCATCAATTTGAAAATTTTATCTCTGTTAAAAGCTTAATGGCATTGAGGAATTAGCATCCAGTGATAAAATAAGGCAACCATTTCGTTTTTTTGATAATCACGATTACTTATCTATATATAAGTAAGACGTACAAAGGCAATCCCAATGAGTAAAATAAAAACCCGTTTTGCACCAAGTCCTACTGGCTATCTACATGTTGGTGGTGCGCGTACCGCACTTTATTCCTGGTTATATAGCCGTCACAATAAGGGCGAATTTGTACTGCGTATAGAAGATACCGACTTAGAACGTTCTACACAGCCAGCCATCGATGCAATCATGGACGGTATGAATTGGTTAAATCTGAATTGGGATGAAGGTCCTTATTATCAGACTAAACGCTTCGATCGCTATAACCAAGTGATTGATCAAATGCTATCTGCGGGTACTGCATACCGTTGCTATTGCTCTAAAGAGCGTTTAGAGCAACTGCGCGAAGATCAAATGGCGAAAGGTGAAAAACCTCGTTACGATGGTTGTTGCCGTGGTGGTAACCACAATCACAGCGCTGATGAACCTCATGTTGTGCGTTTTTTAAACCCACAAGAAGGTTCTGTCATTTTTGATGACAAAATTCGTGGTCCAATTGAATTTAGTAACCAAGAGCTTGACGATCTGATTATTCGTCGTACTGATGGTTCTCCAACTTATAACTTCTGTGTTGTTATTGATGACTGGGATATGGAAATCACTCACGTTATTCGTGGTGAAGATCATATCAACAACACACCTCGCCAAATCAATATTCTCAAAGCATTAGGTGCACCTGTACCTGAATATGCTCACGTATCAATGATTTTAGGTGATGATGGTAAAAAACTTTCTAAACGTTATAACGCGGTCAGCGTAATGCAATATCGTGATGACGGCTATTTACCGGAAGCATTATTAAACTACTTAGTTCGTTTAGGCTGGTCTCACGGTGACCAAGAGATCTTTACTATTGATGAAATGATTGAGCATTTCACTTTAGAAGCTATCAGTAAATCAGCAAGTGCATTTAATACTGATAAACTGCTTTGGTTAAACCATCACTACATCAATACACTGCCAGCAGAGAAAGTTGCTGTCCATTTGGATTGGCATATCAAACAACAAAATATTGATACCAGTAATGGTCCATCATTAGTTGAGCTGATCAAATTATTAGGCGAACGTTGCAAAACATTAAAAGAGATGGCTGAAAGTTGCCATTACTTCTATGTTGATTTCGACACCTTTGAAGAAACAGCAGCGAAAAAACATTTACGTCCAGTTGCTCGTCAACCATTAGAAGTCGTTCGCGATAAATTATCAGCAATTACAGAGTGGACAGCTGAAAATGTTCACCAGGCAATTCAAGATACCGCTAATGAATTAGAAGTGGGTATGGGTAAAGTAGGTATGCCATTACGTGTTGCTGTAACAGGTGCAGGTCAATCTCCTGGCTTAGATGTTACCGTTCACGCTATTGGTAAAACTCGTAGCGTTGCACGCATTAATAAAGCATTAGACTTTATTACTGAAAGAGAAAACCAAGCTTAATTTACTCGTTAATCTTGCTTATTAAGAAAGATACATTCCTAAAGTAAGGAATGTATCTTTTTTTTGTACTCTTTTTCAGCAATCAATAAATAATGTGAGATTAACTGATTGACAGTATTGTGCTTGTTGCCTATTATCAAGCCCGTTCCAGTATGTTGGGGCTATAGCTCAGTTGGGAGAGCGCTTGCATGGCATGCAAGAGGTCAGCGGTTCGATCCCGCTTAGCTCCACCAATATATTAGAACAATCCAATATGTGGGGTTATAGCTCAGTTGGGAGAGCGCTTGCATGGCATGCAAGAGGTCAACGGTTCGATCCCGTTTAGCTCCACCAGAATTTTAAGATCCTGAAGAGAAATCTTCGGGATTTTTTGTTTTCTCCTCTCCCTCTTTATTTATTTTTATTGTGCAGTGTAACCCCCGTCAATAGCATAAAATGCCCCTGTTGAGAAACTGCTTTCATCTGAAAGTAAAAATGCGACCGTTTTAGCAACTTCTTCTCTGGTTGCCATTCGTTTCATTGGATGCGTATTTGCCATCCATTCACGTACTTCATCGGGTAGCATTTGCATTTTTGGTGTATCGACATAACCAGGCCCAATTGCATTGATCCTTATTCCTTTGTCTGCAAACTCAAGTGCAGCTGAACGCGTGATCCCTAATACGGCGTGTTTAGCTGCTGTATATGCTGAAATACCCGCAATTCCCACAATGCCATTAGATGAAGAAAGATTCACAATACTCCCTCCCCCACTTTTTAATATTGCAGGTATGCCATATTTCAAACCATAAAATACGCCATTAATGTCTGTATCAATAACTGATTTCCAATCTTCAATCTCATAATCGACAATAGATGTGTTATGAGGTCCTGTGATCCCTGCATTATTAACTAAGCCATGTAATGCTCCAACTTGAGCGATAATTGTTTCAATCATTTTTTCAACTTGAGAAAATGAGGTCATATCCGCCTGTAAAGCGATGACTTTTTTGCCAGTTATATCAATAGAACGTGCTGTTTTTGTTATTTCCTCTAAATGCCGACCAGTAATGAAAACCGTTGCACCACGTTGGAATAGCAATTGTGCAATACCTTCACCCACACCTGTACTTGCTCCTGTGACTAAAATCACTTTATCTTTAAAATAGTCCATCATTTCAACTTCACCTCTTATCAACTGCATCAAGTTTTATCGGGCAATTATAAAGTAGTTAACCAAAGTTAACTATATATTATCTTATTTGATTAACTTTAGTTAATCAATATAAAGTTTATTCGTAATGAATGACCTGATAATATTAACTTTAGTTAACATAATTTATGAGACAGCGTATTTATGGAGAAGTGTGAATTAGAAAATGCATTGTCATTATTACAATGTACATTAGTCGCGCAACGAACTCGTTATACCCCAGAACAAGTCACTTGGGGTCAATATGATATTTTAGAATTATTGCGCTTACGAGGTGACTTAACCCCTTCTCAATTAAGTGATTCATTGGCGATTTCAAGACAGAATTTATCGAAATTTATGCGGGGATTAAAATCCTTAGGATTTATTGCACAGTATCGTTCTGAAAAAGACAAGCGTGAGCTTATTACTCATTTAACTGATGAGGGTCACGCTTTTCTGGCAAGAGCAGCATTAGGTCGAAAACAAAATGCTGAGAAAATAAGTGAATGCTTAACGCTCGGAGAGCAAACATTATTTATTGAATTAAGTCAGAAAATCATTAGTGCATTAACACCTGATAAATCAGCTATGGATAATGATTAACATCACCGCTTTAATGGTTTTAATAGCCCTTCTAAACCTTCAATTTTAATTGCTAAGGTCATCTCCATGAGTTGGCCAAGCTTACCTTCAGGAAACTCGCCTTTCTTTGCAAACCACAATAGATACTCTTCAGGTAAATCAACCAGCATACGTCCTTTGTACTTGCCAAATGGCATTTGTGTGTTTGCTATATCGATAAGGTGCTGTTTCTCTAACATGTTCTCTACCACGTCGTCATTGAAGGAATAAAACCGATTATAGGGTAAATTAAAGATAAAAAAAGCAGTACCCGAAGGTACTGCTTGATTTTCTGTTACTTGATTAACAAGTAACTCTGTTTACATTGTTATTTTATTCACATGCTATCTGTTTTATCTTCAAAGATTAAACAAACAGACCTGCGATAGCTGCTGATAAGAAGCTAACTAATGTAGAACCGAACAGTAATTTCAGACCGAAACGAGAAACAACGTTACCTTGTACTTCGTTTAGACCTTTAATCGCACCTGCAACAATCCCGATTGAAGAGAAGTTAGCAAATGAAACTAAGAATACAGATAAGATACCTACAGAGCGCGGTGAAATTTCCGCAGCGATACCTTGTAAGCTACCCATTGCAACGAATTCGTTAGACACTAATTTAGTTGCCATAACACTACCAACACGCAATGCATCTTGCTCTGGTACACCAATTACCCATGCTAATGGATAGAAAACGTAACCTAAGCAATCTTGGAAGCTAATACCAAAAATCATGCTGAAAATCGCATTCACAGCAGCGATTAATGCAATGAAACCAATCAGCATTGCAGCAACGATTAATGCAACCTTGAAACCTGCTAAGATGTATTCACCTAACATTTCAAAGAAGCTTTGACCTTCATGCAGATTACCCATTTGGATCTCTTCTTCATTTTCAACAGAGTATGGGTTAATCACAGAAAGGACGATAAAAGTACTGAACATATTCAGTACTAGAGCAGCAACAACGTATTTTGGATCTAACATTGTCATGTATGCACCAACAATCGACATTGATACTGTCGACATTGCTGTTGCAGCCATGGTGTACATACGACGCTGAGACATTTTGCTTAATACATCTTTATAAGCAATAAAGTTCTCTGACTGACCAAGAACTAGTGAGCTCACTGCGTTGAATGATTCCAGTTTCCCCATACCGTTCACTTTAGAAAGCACAGTACCGATAATGCGGATCACGAAAGGTAATACTTTGATATGTTGAAGAATACCAATTAATGCAGAAATAAAGATAATTGGACATAAGACATTCAGGAAGAAGAATGCTAAACCACCTTTCATCATGCCACCGAATACGAATTCAGTACCTTGTGCGGCATAACCTAATAAGTGATCAAATAATCCAGCGAAGCCACGAACAAAGCCTTCACCAACATCAGAGTTGAGGAAGAACCATGCTAATGCGATTTCAATAACTAATAACTGCACGATATAACGCAGACGGATCCCTTTGCGATTGTTACTCGCAACGAATGCTAATGCGCCAATAACAGCGAGTGCTAAAACGAAGTGAATGATAGAGGACATGCATGCTCCAAAAATAAAAATAAATCTTGTAGAGCATTTTATGTAACGCGTAACATTAGGATGTGACTATTGTCACAATCTAATGAAACCACATACACACTATTTATTAAATAAGATAGGTTGATCACACTTTGTGAGTTACTTAAGAAACATTAAATGTAAATTTAGCTTAAGTAAAAATGCTACTGAGAAGGTTTTCCCAGTAGCATTTATTAAATAGTAGAATGATTATTTCGATTGATCAAGTAATCGTATCATTTCATCTTCATCGATAACGGTTATCCCTAATTCGTTAGCTTTCACTAACTTAGAGCCTGCAGCTTCACCAGCAATCACCATATCGGTTTTTTTAGAAACACTTCCGCTCACTTTTGCACCTAATGCAGCTAATCTGTCTTTTGCTTCATCACGCGTTAATTGTGAAAGTGATCCAGTTAACACAACAGTTTTACCCGCAAAAGGATTATCACCCTCTTCATGAGTCATAATAACAGGCGCTTGCCATGTAATACCGGCATCATTGATCAATTGATCAATAACCGTTCTATTGTGTTCTTCTTGGAAGAAATTAACGACATGCTTAGCCACAACATCGCCCACATCAGGAACGGATTTTAGTGCTTCAACATCTGCATTTCGTAATGCATCAAGCGTTGAGAAATGTGTTGTTAATCCACTTGCTGTTGCTTCACCGACTTCTCGAATACCCAGTGCATAAATAAAACGTGCAAATGACGTTGATTTAGCCTTATCTAAAGCTGTGATTAATTTTTTAGCTGATTTCTCGCCCATTCGCTCTAAACCAGACAGAATTTTTTCATCTAAACGGAAAAGGTCAGCTGGCGTTTTGACATATTCTTTCTCAACCAGTTGATCAATAATTTTATCACCCATTCCATCCACATCCATGGCTCGACGTGAAACAAAATGTTTAAGTGCTTCTTTACGTTGTGCGCCACAAATTAAACCACCAGTACAACGTGCAACAGCTTCACCTTCAATGCGCTCAACATCAGAATCACAAATAGGGCAATGTGTCGGAAAGATAATTTCTTGAGCATCATCGGGACGTTTTTCTTCAATCACACTGACAACCTGGGGAATAACATCACCGGCTCGACGAATAACTACGGTATCGCCAATGCGTATCCCTAAGCGTTCAATTTCATCAGCATTGTGTAACGTTGCATTACTCACAACCACACCCGCTACTTGAACAGGCTCTAAACGTGCAACAGGTGTAATAGCACCAGTACGCCCTACTTGGAATTCAACATCTTTGATAATCGTCATTTGCTCTTGAGCTTGGAATTTATAAGCAATAGCCCAACGTGGTGCTCTTGATACAAAACCCAGTTCTTCTTGCAGTGCAATATCATCAACTTTGATAACAACACCATCAATATCAAAACCTAAATTAGAGCGAATTTCTTCTACATGGTGATAAAAATCAAGGACTGCTTTACTACCTGTGCAAAGTTTTACAGCATCGCTAACGGGTAATCCCCATTTTTTAAATTGTTGTAGGCGCTCATAGTGGCTTGTTGGTAATTCACCTCCTTCGAGTACACCAACGCCATAACAGAAAAAGGTTAATGGCCGTTTTGCTGTAATACGAGGATCGAGCTGTCTTAATGAGCCAGCTGCGGCATTACGAGGGTTAGCAAAAACTTTTCCGCCTGTACGTCGCGCCTCCTCGTTTAAATATTCAAAGCCTTTTTCATTCATAAAAACTTCGCCACGAATTTCAATGCGAGCAGGGATATCTTCACCGTATAAACGCAGTGGAATGGCCTTAATTGTTCTCACATTCTCAGTGATATTTTCCCCTGTTGTACCGTCACCACGCGTTGCAGCTTGTACTAATACTCCATTTTCATAAAGTAAACTGACTGCCAATCCATCTAATTTTAATTCACAGCAGAAAGTGATCTCTTCACTATTTTTTAAACGATCACGCAAACGCTTATCAAAAGCTAGATAGCTTGTTTCATCAAAAGCATTATCTAAAGAGAGCATCGGAATTTCATGTCTCACTTGCTCAAATGCTGTCAGAGGCAAGGCGCCGACCCGCTGTGTTGGCGAATCAGAAGTAATTAATTCAGGGTGTTCAGCTTCTAATGCTTTTAGCTCATTCATTAAGCGATCGTATTCAGCATCAGGTATTTCAGGTGCGTCCATGACATGATAGAGATATTCATGGTGACGTAGAGTAACGCGAAGTTTATCAATTTTTTGTTGAGTGTTTTTATTCATGATTATCACCAAAGAAGAAAAACCCCCGCAAGCGGGGGCTTTTTACAGACAAAAGCTATTGGTTTAAATCCAGCGTCCTGCGGATCCTAGATTTATAAAGCTCGATTTTTTGTGGCGTTAAGAGTTTACGTTCATCATCTAGCACAACACCACCTACATCAGATGCAATACGTTGCGCCGTAAGCAACATCAACTTAAAGTTTTGGTTAGCATCACCATAAGATGGCACCATCATAAACATCGATACACCTGGTGTCGTTAATTCAGCCATCGTATCAATATTAAATGTTCCCGGTTTCACCATATTCGCTAAACTAAACAAAACAGGTCCATTGGCTGTTGGATTGAGATGACGATGGAAAATATTCATTTCGCCAAACTGGAATCCAGCTTGAATGATACTTTGCATCAATGCTTCACCATCTAGCATTTGACCATGATGTGCACTTACGTTTAGAACAATAACCAGCTCTTTCTCTGCTTCTGTTGCTTGCGGAGCAGATTCAGCTATCGGCTCTTCAGCCGGAGCATGATGCAATGCCTCAGTTTCAACAGGAGTCACATGAGCCGTTGTTTCTGAAATTGACGGCTCAAAACTCGCAGATGGGCTTACTGTATTAACGTGTGATTTTATTTCACTCGCAACATTAACCACTGGTGCTTGTTTTGGCTCATCCCTAACAATCGGTACAGGCTCTTTTTCAATGACATCAAAAACACCAAGACTAGGCTCTTGCTGTAATGAAGTATCGTGAGAGTTCCCTTTAGTTTGGGTTTCAGACATTAATGGATCTCTATCTGCCTCTGAAATTTTAGGTTCATGTAGAGACTCCGATTTTATCGGTGGCTCACTCTCCCGCTTTTCAGTAGAGGATAAAGTTGATGTCTGATGACTAGCCTCAGCATATTGTGGTTCGTCATCGTTCTCATCTGACTGATAATTCTGTTTCTGACGTTTTACTGGGCGATTACGGAAAAGCTTAGAACGCTCTTTTCGACCAATCCATAAGCCGTGTAATAACAAAGCTATGATTAAAATCGCACCAACAACGATTAATATCAGACGCAAATTTTGCTGCATCATTTCTATCTCTGTTGTCTTGAGGTTTAATAGCCACGTTGGCAAATATTACTTTTTACTAAGAGTATTTGCCAATGCTCATAAGTGCAAGCCAATACTTAATTTTCTTGTCACAAAGATACACACATCAATCTCTTATGCGCATTTTTTAGACAATTCATGACTAGTAAGGCTGATTATCTCCCTATATGATACTAGCTTGCCCTCATTGGAGAGAATAGGAAGTATGACAAATTTGACAGAAACGAATAAAAATTTAAATGGATTTCATTATTTTGCTCTTGGTTGGCGTTTAATTACACGCAAAGGGCTAAAACGTTTTGTTATCTTACCCCTACTTGCCAATATTATTATTCTCGGAAGCGCCTTTTGGTGGTTATATGGTCAAATAGGTGGCATGGTCAATTGGATGATGGAAAAAGTCCCAGATTGGTTACAGTGGTTGAGTTATTTAATCTGGCCATTATCCGTTATTTTTATTTTATTGGTGTTTACTTATTTCTTTAGCACTTTAGCCAATATTATTGCTTCTCCGTTTAATGGATTGTTGGCTGAAAAGTTAGAAGGTCAAATAACTGGCATTGCACCACCAGATACGGGCGTTGCAGGTATATTGAAGGATGTTCCTCGTATTTTAAAACGTGAGCTAACTAAAATAGCTTATTATTTGCCTCGTGCTATTGTCTTGTTATTGCTCTATTTTATTCCTGCTATAGGACAAACTGTTGCCCCTGTTTTATGGTTTGCTTTTGGTGCTTGGATGATGGCAATTCAATATAATGACTTCCCATTTGATAACCATAAAATTTCATTTGCAGCGATGAAATCTTCGCTGAAACAAGACAAATGGAATAATCTTCAATTTGGTATGGTTATTAATATTTTTACTATGATCCCTATTCTAAATTTAGTCATCATGCCAGTTGCAATTTGTGGTGCAACCGCAATGTGGTGCGATCGTTATCGTAAACAGCATGTACAAGATGGGCAGTGGTAAATTTAATTTAACGACTTATCGGTCAATGAGAAAAACCCCGTTTTATTAAGACGGGGTTTTATTTTATCGTTTTTTCTTAATCGTGGTTTGGCTTATTTAGTTATTGAGTGCATTACTCTATTAATGAGCGAATATAATCTTTCGTTTCTTCCTTATCCATCGGCTCACGCTCATTAATACCCATTTCAAAAATATTTAATGCACCATCTAATTTTTCCATAATCTCTTCATCATCTCGAATACAGAAAATATAAGCATTTTCAAATGGTGTAAGATCCACTAATCGTAACCCTTTCTCTGTCAAAAAGTGGTTAATATATTCAAGATAAGGTAATTCATAAGGCAACATATAAGGGTCTACACTCACTTCATCCCAATCAATATTTTCAACTTGAGATAAAATCAATGCACTCGGTGATTCAGGCAAAGAGATATGCTCTAACGATTTTAGATTCGGAATATCACCAAAATATTCTGTCCACTCCACATAGTCCATTAATCCTTGAGCTGAGAGTGATTCATATAACCAATTAAGGACATCGTCTTGAGCATCTGACTCAGGTAAATTTTCACGCAAAGCTTGCGCGTCTAATTCAGGTACAGCGAGTTCAAGTGCGCTAATCAACTCTTCAATAGTTTCCATTATGACCCCTGTATTTGTAATAAATGTAGTTAAAAATAGATTATCAGCCATCAATATACTGTACATCTCTTGATTTATTAATTTGTGAATCGTCTCACTGACTCTTGATTAGAACCTTTTGGAATAAAAAGATGAAAAAGTTATAAGTATATTCATAAAGCTTATTTCCATCTTTAGCTTGATGGCGTATGGTAATTTCATCTGACCTTATAAAAATCATGTACCGAGGATAAAAATGAGCAAGATTTTCGAAGACAACTCGCAAACTATTGGACACACTCCCTTAATTCGCTTAAAGCATTTCGGAAATGGTAACATTCTGGCTAAAGTGGAATCTCGTAACCCAAGCTTCAGTGTAAAATGCCGTATCGGTGCCAACATGATTTGGGATGCAGAAAAGAAAGGTATTCTTAAAGAAGGCGTTGAGCTTGTAGAGCCTACCAGTGGAAATACTGGGATTGCTCTTGCTTATGTTGCAGCGGCTCGTGGCTACAAATTAACACTGACCATGCCAGACACCATGAGTGTAGAACGCCGTAAATTACTCAAGGCATTGGGCGCTAATTTAGTGCTGACTGAAGGCGCTAAAGGCATGAAAGGTGCCATTGATAAAGCCAATGAAATTCGCGATAGCGACCCTAAGCGCTACCTTTTACTACAACAATTTAGCAACCCAGCTAACCCTGAAATCCATGAAAAAACCACAGGCCCAGAGATCTGGAATGATACAGATGGTGAAGTAGCTGCTGTTATTGCTGGCGTCGGCACTGGTGGTACAATTACGGGTATTGGTCGCTATTTGAAAAAGACTCAAGGTAAAGCGGTAACAATGGTTGCAGTTGAACCTACAGGCTCCCCTGTTATTACACAAGCCTTAGCAGGTGAAGAAATTAAACCAGGCCCACATAAAATCCAAGGTATTGGTGCTGGGTTTATTCCTGAAAACCTAGATTTATCGTTACTGGATCGTGTTATTCAAATCTCTAACGAAGAAGCCTTTGATACCGCTCGTGAACTAATGACTAAAGAAGGTATTCTCGCCGGTATTTCTTCTGGTGCAGCGATTGCTGCAGCAGTAAAACTCGCAAAAGAACCCGAATTTGCAAACAAAGAAATCGTGGTTATTTTACCTTCATCAGGTGAGCGTTATTTAAGCACCCCACTTTTTGCTGACATTTCTGACAGCTAAATCGCGTCATCTCAATTGTAAAATATTTATTAAAAAAGCACCTGAATGGTGCTTTTTTTGTGGTAGAGATCAAAGTTTGTCATCCAGACAGGTGATTTATTTCTTCGAGTTTAGTATTTAATCAATTAATTATTTCGAAGGTCGAAATTAATCAGAAAATAACCGAGATGACAAAAACAAACTCTTTTATCTTTCTGAACACTATTTTTATCAGATGACGCTTTACGACTTAATATTATCTGATATTGCTACGCAAAGCAGGACAAATTCATCTACACTTACTAAGTCCTGACTTAATGTGAACAATTGAGTTATAAAAGGAAAAAATCCTATGTACCAGCAAGAAGTTACTATTACAGCACCAAACGGCTTACATACTCGTCCTGCGGCACAATTTGTAAAAGAAGCCAAAACATTCTCTTCTGATATCACGCTTATCTCTAGCGGTAAATCTGCCAGCGCTAAGAGCCTTTTCAAATTACAAACTTTAGGCTTAACCCAAGGTACTGTAGTGACTATCTCTGCTGAAGGCGAAGATGAAAAACAAGCTGTTGAAGCGTTAGTAAAATTAATGGCGGAATTAGAGTAATTCGCGATTAAGCTTTAACACAGTACTTATTCCCCTGAAACTATTCAGGGGAGTTAATAATCTCAATGATGATTTTAAAACAACAGTATTTTGCAATCCTATTCTTTTAAGATTATCACCAGCAAGTCGTAGGATAAATTATGATTTCAGGAATTTTAGCATCACCCGGTATCGCATTTGGTCAAACCCTTCTCCTCAAAGAAGAACCTATCATCATTAGCCAACGTAAGATCCAAAGTGATGAGATTGAGAATCAAATCGAACGCTTTAAAGACGGCCGTAACAAATCTGCGCAACAACTAGAAATCATTAAAGAGCGTGCAGAAAAGAACCTTGGTGCGGATAAAGCCGAAATCTTTGAAGGCCATATCATGCTGCTAGAAGATGAAGAGTTAGAACAAGAAATTGTTACTCTCATCAAAAGCGACAAAAAAACCGCTGAAGCTGCTGTTCAATCTGTTATTGAAGATCAAGCAACTGCATTAGAAGCATTAGACGATGAATACCTAAAAGAACGTGCTGCTGACGTTCGCGATATTGGTAAACGCTTAATGCGCAATATCTTAGAGATGCCAATTATCGATTTAAGCGCTATCTCAGAAAAAGTGATTTTAGTTGCAACTGACCTTACCCCTTCTGAAACTGCACAATTAAGCTTAGACAACGTATTAGGTTTTATCACTGACTTAGGTGGTAGAACATCTCACACTTCTATCATGGCTCGCTCATTAGAAATTCCAGCGATTGTGGGAACATCTAATGCGACACAAACCATTAAAAAAGACGATTATCTCGTTCTTGATGCGATTAATAACAAAATCATTATTAATCCATCAGATGAGGAACTAGAAACATTAAAAGCTATCAAAGAAGAGTACCTGCACGAAAAAGAAGAATTAGCAAAACTCAAAGACTTACCTGCTATTACACTTGATGGGCATCAAGTTGAAGTTTGCGCTAATATTGGTACAGTTCGAGATGTTGCTGGTGCTGAACGTAATGGCGCTGAAGGTGTTGGTCTGTATCGTACCGAATTCTTATTTATGGATAGAGACTCTTTACCAACAGAAGATGAGCAATTCCAAGCCTATAAAGCGGTAGCAGAAGCTGTTGGAAGTCCTGCGGTCATTATTCGTACTATGGATATTGGCGGTGATAAAGACTTACCTTACATGAACCTACCAAAAGAAGAGAACCCATTCTTAGGCTGGCGTGCAATTCGTATTTGTCTTGACCGTAAAGAGATCCTTCATTCGCAATTACGTGCTATCTTAAGAGCATCTGCTTTTGGTAAACTACGCATTATGTTTCCAATGATTATCTCTGTTGAAGAGATCCGTGCATTGAAAGCAGAACTTGAAATACTAAAAAGCCAGCTTCGTGAAGAAAAGAAAGCTTTTGATGAATCTATTGAAGTCGGTGTGATGGTAGAAACCCCAGCCGCAGCAGTAATGGCTCGTCATATGGCAAAAGAAGTTGACTTTTTTAGTATTGGGACTAACGATCTAACACAATATACTCTGGCTGTAGACCGTGGAAATGAGCTGATATCTCATCTATATAATCCAATGTCACCTGCAGTACTCAACCTGATAAAACAGGTGATTGATGCATCACATGCAGAAGGTAAATGGACTGGAATGTGTGGTGAACTTGCTGGAGATGAACGAGCAACGTTGCTCCTTCTCGGCATGGGATTAGATGAGTTTAGTATGAGTGCTATTTCAATTCCTCGCATCAAGAAAGTGATCCGTAATGCGAATTACGATGATGCTAAAGCACTGGCAGAACAAGCACTTGCTCAGCCAACTGCAAAAGAATTGATGGACTTAGTAGAAACTTTTACTAAAGAAAAGACACTGTGCTAATCGCATTAGCCAGAGCCCGGTCCCAACTACAATAATTAGGAGAAGATTCATGGGTCTGTTTGATAAATTAAAATCACTGGTTTCAGAGGAAAAGAAAGGCAGTGGCACGATTGATATTGTTGCACCACTTTCTGGTGAAATCGTCAATATCGAAGATGTTCCTGATGTTGTTTTCGCTGAAAAAATCGTAGGTGACGGTATTGCTATCAAACCTGCTGGTAATAAAATTGTTGCACCAGTCGATGGTACTATCGGTAAAATTTTCGAGACTAACCATGCTTTCTCTATTGAGTCTGACAACGGTATCGAGTTATTTGTCCACTTCGGTATCGACACTGTTGAACTGAAAGGTGAAGGGTTTAAACGTATCGCTGAAGAAGGTCAGCAAGTAAAAGTCGGTGATACTATTTTAGAATTTGACTTGGCTGTTTTAGAAGAAAAAGCAAAATCAGTTCTAACGCCAGTTGTTATCTCTAATATGGATGAAATCCAAGGTTTAACCAAAATGACAGGCCCAGTTACTGTTGGTGAAACCGTTATTATTCAGATTAAAAAATAATCTTCTGTGAAGTTCTCTACTTAAACCGCCACCCATATGTGGCGGTTTTTTTATATTCAAAAAACCAAGACTAAAAATTCTCTAAATAATTCGACAATATTATTACTCTAAATAATTCAAGATGTAGCTAGGCGACAAAGTATGTGACTAGTGCGAATGAGCGCAGTCAACAACGCTACAACATGAATTATGACGAGTAAACGCCTGTCGACAAATAACGATCCCCTCTATCACAAACAATCGCAACAATCACCGCACCAGGATTCTCTCTTGCAACGCGCAGAGCGCCAGCAACAGCTCCTCCAGAGCTTACTCCACAGAAGATACCCTCTTGTCTGGCTAAAAGGCGCATTGTTGATTCTGCTTCGGTTTGTGACATATCTATCACACTATCCACCAGATCTTTTTTAAAAATGCCCGGCAAATAAGCCGGTGACCAACGACGAATACCTGGGATCTGACTTTTTTCCTCAGGCTGAAGACCAATAATTTGCACGCTGTCAGATTGTGTTTTTAAGTAACTACCCACACCGGTGATCGTCCCTGTTGTTCCCATACTCGAAACAAAATGCGTAATACGACCTTGTGTTTGTTGCCAAATTTCAGGGCCAGTAGAAATAAAATGTGCTCTTGGATTATCCGGGTTATTAAATTGGTCTAATACCTTACCCTCGCCCCGTTGTTCCATCTGTTGTGCGAGATCTCGCGCACCTTCCATACCAACTTCACGACTCACTAAAATCAACTCTGCGCCATAAGCTTGCATTGATGCTTGACGCTCTTTACTCATATTTTCAGGCATTAACAGCTTTAAGCGATAACCTTTTACCGCTGCAATCATCGCCAAGGCAATACCTGTATTACCACTGGTTGCTTCAATCAGCGTATCACCCGGTTTTATCTCACCGCGTAATTCCGCTTGTTCAATCATCGATAATGCAGCTCTGTCTTTTACTGAACCTGCGGGATTATTGCCTTCAAGCTTAACCCAGATTTCAGCGTCCACCTCTTGTGTAAGTCGTTGTAGTTTTACTAATGGTGTATTACCAATAAATTGTTCTAACCCTGCCACAATAAGTTCCTGCTCATTTGTTTGTCTGTATTAATGAAGAAATCACATTTAACTTATTAACGCAATAATATTAACGTAATTCGACAAGTCTCTTTATTTTCATAGAAACTAAAACACCCATGCCAAAAATAAGCATGGGTGAAAAATTGCGAAATGAAACGATAGATTAATAATAAAATTAAGCGGTATAGGCTAACGACACCGTATTTAAGGGAGTATCCCCCGTATATAAACGGGCTTGAGCACCTCCCATATAATAGGTATTTCCTTTTGTTGGCGCCGAAGAAATATCATTCCAGACCGCAGTAATCGGTGCTTCACTCCATCCTAATGGCTGTAAAATCAACTGCCAATAATGCCCTTTTGGTGACACCTCAATAACCTTAACAGGCAATCGGCAAACACTGTTGGCATGTACACTTAATGCTATTTCCCAAGGACGTAAAAACACATCTACCGCACCTTGATAAAGCGGTGTCACCGATAATGGCAAGTGATATCCGCCAATCTGTAATTGAGCACCGTTAATTTCACCTTGTAGATGATTCACATCACCTAAAAACTCTAAAACAAAGCGACTTTTTGGTGATTGCCACACTTCTTGTGGTGTACCTACTTGCTCTATTTTACCATTCCCCATAATCACAATGCGATCAGCTACTTCCATCGCTTCTTGTTGATCATGAGTAACAAAGACACTGGTAAATTTAAGCTCTTCATGCAATTCACGTAACCAACGGCGTAATTCCGTTCTTACTTTGGCATCTAAAGCGCCAAAAGGCTCATCAAGTAATAAGATTTGAGGTTCAACAGCCAAAGCTCTTGCTAAAGCGACACGCTGTTTTTGCCCGCCAGATAATTGTGCTGGATAGCGTTGCGCTAAATGAGGTAATTGGATCATCTCTAACAACTGTTGCACTTTTTTATGGATAGCTTCTTTGTTAGGACGCTCTCGTCGAGGCAATACCGTTAGACCAAAAGCGATATTCTCAAATACAGTCATATGGCGAAACAGCGCATAGTGCTGAAAAACAAAACCAACTTTGCGATCCCGAGCATGTAATCGGCTAACATCTTGCCCCTCAAAACAAATACTTCCTTGAGTTTGATGTTCAAGACCTGCAATAATACGCAAAAGCGTTGTTTTACCTGATCCTGAAGGCCCTAACAGCGCCACCATTTCACCTGAGGCCACATCAAGGTTGACATCATGCAACACTTCAGTGCGATCAAAATATTTTGTGACACTATTAATTTCAATACTCATATTTTGCCTCTACTTTGTGTAAATATGATGTCATTGCTGACGAGCTAAATGCCATTGCAATGCACTTTTAAACATTAAGGTGAAAATTGCCATCATTGCGAGTAATGCAGCTGCAGTAAATGCCCCAACGGTATTGTAGTCTTGATGCAGTAATTCAACTTGTAACGGTAGTGAATAGGTTTCGCCACGAATAGCACCAGAGACCACAGAAACTGCACCAAATTCACCGATGGCCCTAGCGTTGGTTAATACCACGCCATATAACAATGCCCAGCGAATATTTGGTAACGTCACTCGCCAAAACATTTTCCAACCGCTCGCTCCCAATAACACGGCTGCTTCATCTTCTTGACTGCCTTGGCTCATCATCACTGGTACCAGTTCTCTCACCACAAAAGGACAAGTGACAAACACCGTAACTAATACCATTCCTGGCCATGAGAACATAAGTTGGATATCAAACTGAGATAACCATTGCCCTGCCCATCCATTGCTACCGTAAAAAAGCAAATAAAGTAATCCAGCAACCACTGGAGACACTGCAAATGGAATATCAATCAATGTCATTAATAGCTGGCGCCCCGGGAAACGAAAACGCGTGACAAGCCATGCCATGCTGACACCAAACAACATATTGACAGGTACAGTAATTAACGCGATGAGTATGGTTAACCAGACAGCGTGTAACATATCGCTGCCCAATAAGTTCTCAGTAAATATTTCAATACCTTTTGAAAACGCGGTCATAAAGATCCACGCAATAGGCACAACTAAAAATAAAATGGATAACACAACACCTGTAAGGATTAATCCCCACTTCACCCAATCAATTTGACGACGATAAACAGAGCGTTGTTGCATAATATCTGACATCAATGCCCCCTCAACCGTTGTCCAAATCGGCTTTGCAATCCATTAATTGAAAACAGTAAGACTAATGAAACAAGTAAAATCACAGAAGCAACAGCACTTGCCGCAGGATAATCAAATTCTTGTAATCGAATAAAAATCATCAAGGAAACAACTTCTGTTTGCCATGCAATATTGCCAGCAATAAAAATAACAGCGCCAAACTCACCTAAACTGCGCGTAAAAGAGAGCGCTGTTCCCGCTATTAGTGCTGGTGATAACTCAGGTAATACAACCTTACGAAAAGTCTGCCAACGACTTGCCCCTAGCGTTTCAGCAGCTTCTTCATACTCAGGGCCTAATTCTTCAAGAACTGGCTGAACAGTTCTTACAACAAAAGGCAAACTGGTAAAAGCCATCGCAACAGAGATACCAATCCATGTGTTAATAACTTTGATATCAAATTTATCCAATACAAAACCGTACCAGCCTTGTGTTGAAAAAAGCGTCGCAAGCGTGAGACCAGCAACAGCCGTAGGCAAAGCAAAAGGTAAATCCATTAAACCATCAAGCAGTTGTCTACCAGGAAAACGGTAACGAGTAATGATCCACGCAAGCAACATACCGAAAACTGCATTAAAAATACTGGCAACGCCTGCTGCGAGTAATGTGACTTTATAGGCAGCCACAATTTGGGGGTGCGTTATCACCGCCCAATACTGGGACCAACTCATATCAGAAAGTTGTACAACCAGCGCACTCATTGGTAACAGTAAGATCAAGCAGGTGTAAAACAGTGTTCCACCTAAACTTAATCCAAATCCTGGTAAGACCCGTTTGCTGGCTGTAGTAAACATTATTGACGTCCTTGCGCTAACAACTTATCAAGCATGCCATCTGTCGTGAAATGTGTTTTCATCACGTTATTCCAGTCACCAAATACCTCTTCAATCGTAAATAATGACGTTGTTGGGAACTGTGCTGATTTTTGCGTCATGACCGCTTTATCATTTACGCGATAATTAAATTGCGTGATGATCTCTTGTGCTCTAGGACTGTATAAATAATTTAGATAGGCTTTTGCCAGTGCTTCGGTATCATTACGTTGAATATTTTTATCAATCCAAGCGACAGGAAACTCAGCTAAAATATCAACAGGTGGCACAATAACTTGGTATTCATCTTCGCCATATTGTTGACGAATATTATTAACTTCCGATTCAAAACTGATCAGAACATCTCCAAGTCCGCGTTCGATAAACGAAGTTGTGGCGCCACGCCCTCCTGTATCAAATACCTCAACATTCTTGAGGAATTTCTTCATCGCTTCTTGGGTTTTTGCATCATTACCATAAGCTTTTTCGAAAGCACCCCACGCGGCTAAATAAGTGTAGCGACCATTACCAGAGGTTTTAGGATTAGGGAAAACCACTTTGACATCTTCACGCGTTAAATCTTCCCATGAAGTAATGTTCTTTGGATTTCCTTTGCGTACTAAATACGCCATAGTGGAATAATAAGGCGAGCTATTATTAGGAAGACGTTGTTGCCAATCAGCAGGAATTAATTTGCCTTTATCATGCAGAATTTGCACATCTGTAACTTGGTTATAGGTCACTACATCTGCGGGTAAACCTTGTAATATTGCAAGTGCCTGCTTAGATGAGCCTGCATGTGATTGTTTGATGGTGACTTTATCATCAGGATGTTGAGCATCCCATTGCGCTTTAAAATCGCTATTTAACTGTGAAAATAACTCTCTTGCGATATCGTAAGAACTATTAAGTAATTGAGCAGCCCCAGCATAACTACTAACAACCAAAGACAATGCTGCGGTTGCTTGTAATGCAAAGGTTCTGATTGTATTTTTCTTCATCAAAAGTACCCATCATTGTAAGTTTTGTTCTAATGGTTACTCTATCGATTTTATTTATAACAGTGTAGTTAGCTTTTGTTATTTGATATAACTACAAGCTATTAAAAATGAATAAAACTCAGGCTAATTAATTAAATTTGCATCGATTGTCATTAACGTGAAAAAAATTCAGGCAAAAATGCCCGCATTTAAAGCGGACATTTCATTAATAAAAACGTATTTAGCACGAAATAATGATTACAGTGCTTTTAATACTTCATAAGAAGGTGCGAAGTAATAACTTCCTGTTACAGGTTTACTCATACGTAAGAGATCATCATGTTTGCCGTCTAATTCGCCAAACATACTCAATAATTGTTGTTCGATATTATATAAACGACCACAGTAAGCTAAGAAATATAAACCATGTTTACCGCTTGCAGTACCGTAAGGTAGGCTATGACGTAGAATGGCTAACTCTTCACCATCTTCTTCAATCACAACACGAGAAACGTGAGATGTGACATTACGTTCAGATTCATCAAGTTCAACACTGTCTTTTTTAGTACGACCGATCATTTTTTCTTGATCTGATTCACTAAAACGAGCCCATTTCTTCAGGTTGTGCTCATAACGTTGAACTAAAACATAACTACCACCAGCATCAATACCGTCATTAATCAGTGCAACACCATAACGCTCATCATCTTGTGGATTTTCTGTACCATCAATAAAACCACTTAAATCACGTTCTTCTATCCAACGGAAACCATGGATTTCTTCTTCAACTTTGATTGCATCACCAAAAGCTGCAATTGCCGCTTGTGCTAATGAGAAATTGACATCATGACGCATAGATTGAATATGAATAAGAAGATCACGCTGTGTTGCAGGCGCTAAACCTTTGCCTAAAGGGCGAAAAGGTTTCAGCTCTGGTGCGCTGTTTTCAGCGGAAAGTTTTTTCCAAAGATCAGAACCAAATGCAACAACTGCGCCTAGTGATGCATCAGGAAATTGCTTTTGTAAATCAGATAATGATTGCATGAATTTCTGGCACCCTTCACGCAGAGCTTCTAATTCACCTACGACCATTGCTTCGATAAAAAGACCAAATTTACTATGTGCGACTAAAATGCCACTTTGTGCATGAGACATATTGCTTTCCTAATCAATAATCAAAACACCTAGAATGATGTTAATTATATCGAATATTTTTTCCTGAAGATTTGCCTTTTAACAAAAATCGGACAGTCTGATTATAAAATCTTCCTTATTTTATAAGGAATAGCGTGAAGGCGATTTGTTCTGCCAAATAATTTGCGTTAATGTCCAGTTAGATAAAACTTCATCAGGTGGCATTAATCCATCAGGGCCATCCCATTGACCACTAAAGACATAACTCACCGATTTAGCTTCTGTAGATTGGCATAAAATAGTTCTCTGTTTTTCATCTTTAGGGCCTTTGCTACATGCACCAAATGCTTTTTTATAGATATCTTTAAATGGTGTACCCATCGTTGTGCCCCAATCCGTCGTTGCTTTGGCATCAAAGACTTCTATTTTTTCAACAGTGCCTTTTTCTTTACCATAAAAAGCCAGTTGAACGTTCTTATCTTCGAGAGCTTGGACGACCACAATAATATCACTACCTTGCATCTCCATACCTTCACGATAATTGAAGCTACCACCTAGCTCATTTTTTATTTCACTTTCTGTTATTTTTGTCGAGCTGGTGATATTTCCTAATCCATTGGCATAAACAGTTAGCGTATTATTTGAAAACCAATTCATCGGATTTAATGCAGAAAAAGACATTCCTCCCATGGATGAACAGCCACTTAATAGCAAAACACTTGCGCTTAAACACAAGGGTAACCAAAACTTAGGCATCATTTGTTTCTCCGTTAAACTTCTTCGTCACACATTAAAATAGATACTGAGGTATTAAGCACACCTTATCTTACTCTTTGTATCACCTCAATCATCAGGCTAAAACTGTCGCGATAAGTCAGCATAACAAAATATCTACTGATTTGATCTTAGATAACCACATGAAAAGAAAGCTTAGTTACGACCATTAACAGAACATTTTGTTCCACAGAAAAGGCAATATCAGATTTTACGCATAAAATAAGCGATACAAACGTAAAAATAGAAACAAGGAAAAAAGAGATAAATAGAAAGGAAAGAGAAATAACCCCTAGAAAAATTAGGGGCTTTAAATACAATTAAAGATCAAAATCCTGATCAACAATTAATCGCTTAGTATAAGTTGTGCTTTCTTGGTTTTGATCTTCATATAACAACTTCTCAAACATACAAATAGTCGCATCATTTTCTTCTGGTACAACTAATGTAATTTGAGGACACCCTTTCGCTATTAGCTTTTTCTCTAATCGAGAGATCAATGCATTCGCAATGCCTCTTCCTCGAAAGTCTGGGTGAACGCCTAAATAGTATAAAGAGCCACGATGACCATCGTAGCCTCCCATCACACTACCCACAATCTCACCAGCCACTTCTGCTATCAAAAATAAATCAGGTGAGTGGTTTAGTTTTCTTTCAATATCAATTTCAGGATCGTTATCAGGCGATATCAAATCGCAACGCTCCCAAAGTGTAATAATTGCCTCAAAATCATCTTGGCGAAATACACGTATTTCCATGGTTTTGCCCATTATCGGTCATATAAATCTGAATTTATTATCGCTTGTTTGGTTTATGAATCAACTTGAAAATGAGAACATATACAATATGGAGTTCTATTTTTAATAAATATGATAAAAATTGTAGGTTATTATGAATTTACCTGATATTCATCGCGTTAAAGAGTTTTTCTTATCACTACAAGATACGATTTGTCGCTCTCTTGAAAACATAGACCAAAAAGCCACTTTTCAGCAAGATAATTGGGAAAGAAAAGAAGGAGGTGGTGGTCGTACTCGCGTTTTAACCAATGGCGCTCTTTTTGAACAAGCTGGTGTTAATTTTTCACATGTTTATGGCGACACATTACCAAAATCTGCCACGGCACATCGCCCTGAATTAGCGGGACGCTGTTTTCAAGCAATGGGTGTTTCATTAGTTATTCACCCACTTAATCCTTATATTCCGACTTCTCATGCCAATGTCCGTTTTTTTATTGCTGAAAAAGACGGTGAGGATCCTGTATGGTGGTTTGGTGGTGGTTTTGACTTAACCCCTTATTATGGATTTGAAGAGGACGTTATTCATTGGCATAAGGTTGCTAAATCAATTTGTACGCCTTTTAGTGAAGGTTATTACCCTCGTTATAAAAAATGGTGTGATGATTACTTTTATATTAAACACCGCAATGAACCTCGTGGTGTAGGTGGTCTTTTCTTTGATGATTTAAATACTCCTGATTTTGACCACTGTTTCGAGTTTGTCCAACATGTAGGACTTGGTTATCTTGATGCCTATTTACCTATTGTTGAAAAGCGCAAATCAATGCCTTGGAGTGAGCATGAACGCCAATTCCAACTCTACCGCCGTGGTCGTTATGTTGAATTCAATTTAGTGTGGGATAGAGGTACATTATTTGGTTTGCAAAGTGGCGGTAGAACAGAGTCAATCTTAATGTCTATGCCACCTTTAGTCCGTTTTGAATATAATTATTCCCCTGAACCAAATACTCCAGAAGCAAAGTTATACAGTGACTTTTTGATCCAAAAAGAGTGGGTGTAGAGAAAATAAATTATTAACGATAAAGCCACATTATAAATGTGGCTTTACTGAAGTAAAACTACAGGTTTAATGACAAACATTTTCTAAAATTAATTAAACAAAAAAGCCAATAACCCTGTAACTTTATTTTTATTTTCCCAGCCTTCTCCTCTCATACAGGTATTAAAATAATCCCTACGCTGCCATTCATTCGCATCTGAAGGAAAAGATGTCCCAGCCCCTGAATTTGGAATATCTTTACCATTTATTTTCATTGGAGCAAAAGAAGGCTGACTTGAAGTCACATATCTCGCAGGATATCGCGTATTGGCTTCTTGCATACACATATTTTTAGCGATATCTAAAGGAGATGGTGTGCTGGTGTTTGCTTCCCATTTTTCAGGTGTTGCACAAGCAGAAAGCATAAAAATTGATGCAATGATAATTGTTTTTTTCAAAGTAATAGCTCATTAATACGAATAGGAATTAATTATATTTTAAACGATTACTTGAAAAATTAAGTTTCTATGAAATGCAAAAAACCACTGATAACTATGATATTGAAACAACCTATTGAATTATAGATATAAAAAAGCCACATAAAAATGTGGCTTTTTTGTTTAAATAAGAAATTTAATTATCTTATTTCGATTTCTTCAAATGTGACATTAAACGCTTGCGTTTACGCAACTGAGATTGTGTTAATTTATTTTTCTTATCCGCATAAGGGTTTTCACCCTCTTTAAATTGAATACGGATCGGCGTACCCATAACTTGCAGAGTACGACGGAAATAGTTCATCAAATAGCGCTTATAGCTATCTGGTAAATCAGTTACCTGATTACCATGGATAACCACAACTGGTGGATTATAACCGCCGGCGTGTGCATATTTCATTTTTACACGGCGTCCACGGACAATCGGTGGCTGATGATCATCTTCTGCCATCTTCATGATACGAGTCAGCATAGAAGTCCCTACGCGACGTGTTGCACAGACATAAGCCTCTTGAATAGATTCAAAAAGATTACCCACGCCACTACCATGTAATGCAGAAATAAAGTGCACTCGTGCAAAGTCAACAAAGCCCAGTTTAAGATCAAGCATTGCTTTAACTTGTTCGCGATCGTCTTGTGTCATGCCATCCCATTTGTTGACAGCAATAACTAATGAACGACCAGCATTCAGGATATAACCTAATAATGAAAGATCCTGATCTGAAATACCTTCACGAGCATCAATAACCAGTAATGCAACGTTAGAATCTTCAATAGCTTGTAGCGTTTTGATAACAGAGAATTTCTCTACTGTTTCTTTTACTTTACCGCGCTTACGAACACCTGCAGTATCAATGATGATATATTCTTTCTCATCACGTTCCATTGGGATATAGATACTGTCACGCGTTGTACCCGGCATATCGTAAACAACCACACGATCTTCACCAAGCATACGGTTTGTCAGTGTTGATTTCCCAACATTAGGACGACCAACAATCGCTAATTTTACTGGTAATGTAGAAGGATCGAAGTCATCTTCTTCCTCTTCTAATGCTTGTGCTTCTTGTTCTGCTTCTAAGGCGGCCCAATAAGCTGCATTCTCTTCTTCTTCTGTCAGCTCTAGCTCTTCTTCCACCACTTTACCTGTAATTGGTAATAGTGCTTGTTCAATCAATTGAGCAACACCACGACCATGGGATGCCGCGATAGGGAAGATCTCACCTAAACCTAAAGAATAAAAATCAGCTAATGCAGTATCAATATCGATACCGTCAGTTTTATTCGCAACTAAATACGTTTTTTTCTCAACACCGCGAAGGTGTTTTGCAATACCTTGGTCTGCAGGCATCAAACCTGCACGTGCATCAACTAAAAACAGTACGATGTCGGCTTCTTGAATAGCCTGTAGCGATTGTGATGCCATATGGGTTTCAACACCCTCTTCAGCACCATCAATACCACCAGTATCAATAATAATAAATTCTTCGCCTTCTAACTCTGCTCGACCATATTTACGGTCACGGGTGAGGCCTGGAAAATCAGCAACTAATGCGTCTCTTGTGCGTGTTAGTCGATTAAATAACGTGGATTTACCCACGTTAGGGCGCCCTACTAAGGCAATAACGGGTATCATTTTTTGATGCCTCATAAAAATACAATCACGAACCTGATTGTATTTTACATGTAATTACTAAAAAGACGAAACGGCTCCTTTAAAGGAGCCGTAAAATAAATAGATTTGTCAGCAATTAATTACCGACTATAAAGATAAAGCTTACCGTCACGAGCTTGGATCATCAGTTTATCTTGTACCGCTTGAGGGCGACTTAACAAACCTGAACTGTTCACTTGGTTTTGTGCAATGAATTTACCTGTGTTGGTATCAATCCAATGGAGATAACCTTCTGCATCACCAACCACTAAATAGCCATCAAAAATAGCTGGTGCGGTTAAATTACGATGCAATAAATCTTCTTGTGTCCATAATGTCACACCATCAGATTTACGAACAGATAAAACTCGGTCATTTTGGTCAACAAGGTAAAGATTATCACCCAGCAGTACCATATCATTGACTGAGCCTAAATCGCGTTTCCAAAGGATTTGCCCAGAACGCATATCAAGGCTAACTAAATTACCGTTATACGCCATGGCATAAACGGTATTTTCATCAATGATTGGTGTGATATCCACATCACTTAATCGGCTAATTTCAGTAGAGCCTTTAATTTGTGAAATATTTTGTTGCCAAATTAATTGTCCTTGAGAAAGAACAACTGCACTGACGCGACCATTATCTGCACCAATAATAGCTGCACCATAAGCGACAGCAGGAGCAGACTCACCACGCAGAGATAATGATGGAGTATCTAAATTAATAGTCCACGAAATTTCACCCGTTAATAAGTCGAGTCCTTGTAACATGCCATTGCTGGTATGAATAAGTACTAAACCATCACTAACAACAGGTTTTGAAATAGCTTCACCAGCAACATCTACTTCCCAATCAATGGAGCCATCCTCAGTGTTCAGTGCATATACTTTCGCTTTTTCAGTTCCCACAAAAACACGAGTACCTGAAACGGTTAATCCACCAGAAAGTAATGCAGACTCATTGGATGAAAGAAAACCCGTTTTAATAGAGAGATCTTGTGACCAAAGCTCTTTACCTGTTTCTACCTCTAATGCTTTAACTAAACCATGGCGATCAGCGACATAAACAACTGCGCCATCCCATGTAGGTGACAAGTGAGAATAGTATTTACCAATACCATTTCCAACTGATTTGTCCCAAACAGCTTTAGGTGTAAATTGGCTCTGCACCTCAGGCAATGGAGACATTGTCACATTATCCTGTTCACTAGAACATCCTGCCAACAAAGCAGATGCTAGTAGACCAACCAGGAGAGTTTTACGCAGTTGCATGTCTGAAGATCCCTTTAATTGGATAAATTATTGAGTTTAAGTTCAACCAGTGAGCGAATAGCACCCGCATTTTCATCAGTTAATGCGCTACGATAAGCGGTTGTTGCACCTGCGTTATCGCCTTTTTTCGCTAAGACATCACCACGGATATAATTTTTCATTCCATTCCATGCTTTGCCTTTCACTTGCTCTAACGAAACTAAAGCAACATCTGTTTTATCTAATGCTAATTGTACGCGGGCTAAACGAAGATTAAGCATATCTGCAAATGCGTCATTTTTTACTTTTGCCACAGCATTAGTTAGATGACGTTCACCGTTGACTAAATCATTAGCATCAATAGCGATTTGGGCAAGCTCTAATGAAGCTAAAGCACCATAGATATCATTTGTATCGGTAACAAATTTTTCAGCTAATGCAATATTTTCAGGTGTAGGCTTAGCAAGTGCCTCACTAACTGTTGCAAAAGCATCCGCACTTTCTTGCAGACGATTTGTTTGATGCGATTGCCAGTATTTCCAACCAAACACACCACCAAAACCAATAACAGCGGCTAAAACGATAGTTAAGCCGTAGTTTTTAAAGAACTGTTTAATTGCATCAACTTGTTCGTTTTCGGTGCTATAAACTTCCACAAGTCTCTCCTTAACCTAATAACAGAGTCAATTGCTGAGCGAGCTCATTGCGAGCAACGATTGTTTGTTCCCCTGAACGCAAATCTTTCACTGCAACAGTACCGGCATTAATTTCGTCTTCGCCTAAAATCAGCGCAATTTTAGCGCCTTGTTTATCAGCTCGTCCTAACTGCTTTTTAAAGTTACCATTACCGTGATTCGTCATTAAACGTAATGTTGGTAATTGATCACGAATTTCTTCAGCCAGCATTAACGCTGCGCTTTGGCTCTTATCGCCAAATGAAGCAAGATAAACATCAGCCACATTGGTATCTGCTACAAATTCAGGGTTAACCGCTTGAACCAATAAGATCATGCGCTCCATACCCATTGCAAAACCTACAGCTGGTGTTGGATGTCCACCAAGTTGCTTCACAAGACCATCATAACGGCCACCTGCACACACTGTTCCTTGCGAACCTAATGCACTAGTAACCCACTCAAAAACAGTACGGTTATAATAATCTAAACCTCGAACTAAACGCTGATTAACACGGTATGTAATACCAACAGCATCAAGTAGCGCACAAAGACCATCAAAGTGCGCTCTTGATTCGTCATCAAGATAATCGAAAAGTTCAGGCGCATCATTCAATAAAGTCTGAATTTCTGGATTTTTTGAGTCTAAAACGCGTAATGGGTTAGAATACATACGACGTTTGCAGTCTTCATCTAACTTATCAACATGCTGCTCTAAGAAAGCCACTAATGCTTCACGGTAATTAGCACGCGCTTCTAATGAACCAATAGAGTTAAGTTCTAATGTTACGTGTTCTGCGATACCCAACGCTTTCCACCAGCGCGCAGTTAACATAATTAATTCCGCATCAATATCTGGACCTTGTAGACCAAACACTTCAGCACCTAACTGGTGAAATTGACGATAACGACCTTTTTGAGGACGCTCATAGCGAAACATTGGTCCCAAATACCATAAACGTTGTTCTTGGTTATAAAGTAAACCATGCTCAATACCCGCACGAACACAACCCGCTGTATTTTCTGGGCGTAATGTTAGGCTTTGGGCATCTTCACCGCGATCGGTAAAAGTATACATTTCTTTTTCAACAACATCGGTCACTTCACCAATTGCTCGCTGAAATAGAGGGGTATGCTCTACGATAGGTGTTCTGATTTCACTAAAGCCGTAACCCGCTAAAATTTGTTTTAGCGTATTTTCAATTTTCTGCCATACACGAGTGTCAGCAGGTAGATAGTCGTTCATACCACGAATGGCTTGGATTTTTTGTGCCACTTTTCTTCTCTAATAGTTATTAATTGATTGTTAGGCTGATTATAGAAGCGAAATCAATCAGTATTCAATGTGAAATCAATAGTAAAACTGGCTCATTGATTAATGAGCCAGTTTTTTTGAGTGTTATTTGTCCAATTGATTTATATTTATACGCATACTGTCATCAAGCATTGATGCCTTAGCGCGAATTTTCGCTTCTAATAAATCAATCATATTAACATTATCAAGACGCTCTTTTTGTCTCACGCCATCTTCATAAAAACCACTACGTGTTTTAGCGCCCGTTACACCTAACGTTGAAACTTCAGCTTCACCTGGTCCATTAACCACACAGCCAATAATAGAAACATCCATAGGTGTGATGATATCTTCCAGACGCTGCTCTAATTCATTGACTGTTCCAATGACATCAAATTCTTGACGTGAACACGTTGGACAAGCAATAAAGTTAATTCCGCGAGAGCGAATACGTAAGGATTTGAGAATATCAAAACCCACTTTAACTTCTTCAACCGGATCTGCTGCTAATGAGATCCTTAATGTATCGCCGATACCTTCTGATAATAAGATCCCAAGACCAATTGCAGATTTAACCGATCCTGCTCTTGCACCACCAGCTTCGGTGATCCCAAGGTGCAGTGGTTGATCTATTTTTTTCGCTAACAAGCGGTATGAATCAACGGCAAGAAAAACATCAGAAGCTTTTACACTGATTTTAAACTGTTCGAAATTCAGTCTATCAAGAATATCCACATGACGCATGGCTGATTCAACTAACGCTTCTGGTGTCGGCTCGCCGTATTTCTCTTGAATATCTTTTTCAAGCGAACCACCGTTTACACCAATACGAATAGGAATATTGTTGTGACGAGCACAATCAACAACTTGACGAATACGTTCTTCACTACCAATATTACCTGGATTGATGCGTAAACAATCAACACCATATTCAGCGACTTTTAATGCGATACGGTAATCAAAGTGAATATCAGCAACTAAAGGTACATTAACTTGCTGCTTAATTAACTTGAATGCTTCCGCAGCATCCATTGTTGGTACAGAAACACGAACAATATCAACCCCAACACGTTCCAGTGATTTTATCTGGCGAACAGTCGCTTCTACGTCTGTCGTTCGTGTATTCGTCATCGACTGTACCGCGATAGGAGCCCCATCGCCAATAGGTACATTACCCACATAAATTCGTGTCGATTTGCGACGAATAATAGGTGATTCTTTATGCATTGATTAATTCTCCCATGCTTCCATGCTTGCTCAAATGTGTGTCAGATTAAGCGCTCGGTACTGTTATTTTTGCTATTTTTCCAGTAAAACGGCTTAAATCAACTGATTCACCATTAAACTGTAAGCGAGTAACAGAAGGGGCGCCTATTTTTAGTTTATAAGGTTGCTCACCATCAAATTCCAAACGATCACCCGCTTTCTTAATACCATTAAATAAGACTTTATTTTGAGCATTACGAATTTCTAACCAACATTCACCATCAAACATAAGAACCAATTGATTCGCAATAGCAGTTGCTTCTGATGAGGTAGCTTCTTGTGCTGAATTTGCACGAGAAGTTGTTGATGTTGTTAGAGGTGAGACGGGTAATGGAACCGTTCTCACTTCTGTTGATGCTGGTGACGTCGTTTCAGTCGTTGGTGATATAGCAACATTATTCGCCTGATTATCAACTAATGGCGACGCAGGTACTTGTAAATTATCACCTTCAGATGTTGACGTATTATCTAAGGTGGTTGCTAAAGGAGAATCTATCGTGTTGGTATTTTCTTGGGTACTATTTTGCCCTATGTCTTGAGAAGCCATAGAGACTAATTCTTGTTGATCAGCCTGATGACCTTGCCACCACCAAACCCCCACAAAAGCAACCATAACAATCAGAATCACCCATGTGAGTTTCATCAACCAACCTTCACGTTTTTTATGACGTTTGCCTAATGAGTAATTTTGTGTGGTTGTCATTCTAATTTGTTTGACAGGAGCTTGCTGGTCGATAAAACCAAGGATATCTTTTTCAGGAACGCCAACTAACTTAGCGTAAGAACGCATGTATCCGCGTAAAAATGTTGGTGCAATATCAGAAGAAACGGTGTCTGTTTCAATATCGCGAACTGTCGATAACTTCAAACAAAGTCGATCAGCAACAGTTTGTTGTGTTAGCCCCACCTTTTCTCGTGCCTGGCGTAAAAGTTGACCTGCTGTTAATTTCACTTCTTCGGTTTTGTTTTCAGTATTCATTAGCAATCTAGGCACTGTGGCTATTGGATGTTTAACATTGATGAACTCGCAAAAGCACAAAGTACCTTAACGTATCACCGCGAATTTTTTGATATTTTATTATCACTTTGCTGACAGACCAAATAATCTGGCGGTATATCCTCAATTAACACACTATTATTGTTTAATAGTTTTTGTTCACAAAGGAAATTACCATAAAGCCTTAATACATTAACATTTACTGGCTTCGAGTTCATCGCTATTTTGTAATAATCTAACGCTTGAATAGAATTTCCCAATAACTGCGATGTTAACGCCATTCCTAAATTTGCATCGGAGTGATTTGGCATCACCGATAACACTTTTTGGAAATGATATTGCGCTATTTGATATTGTCTTTCAGCTAAGTAAGCATCACCTAATTGTAAACGTGTAGACACTGCAACACGCCCTTGATTGGCTGATGATTGACAACCGAGTGTCAATAACATCAAACCAATAGTTATAATTACTGATGATATCCTTATCATCGTTATATTCCTTAAATAAATTCATCCTTGTTCTCTTTACATTGAAATTGTGTAATACACTTCACAAAGAAAGAGATATCCAACTGTATCAGACTGCTTTTACTGAAATTAGTTCACCTTGTTGGCGTTTTTTCAGTGTGCGTTTTGTACGGTCAATAACATCACCCGCTAATTGCCCACAAGCCGCATCAATATCATCGCCACGCGTTTTACGTACAATTGTCGTAAAGCCATATTCCATTAATACTTTAGAGAAACGGTCAATTCGGCTATTAGAACTACGTCCGTATGGCGCACCCGGGAACGGGTTCCATGGAATTAAGTTAATTTTACATGGCGTGTCTTTTAAAAGTTCAGCTAATTGATGAGCTTGATCTGTGCTGTCATTAATATGATCAAGCATGACGTACTCAATAGTCACTCGCCCTTGGTTCGCGTTTGATTTAGCAATATAACGGCGAACACCTTCAAGAAACATTTCAATATTATATTTCTTGTTTATTGGAACGATCTCATCACGAATTTCATCAGTTGGTGCATGTAATGAAATTGCTAAAGCCACATCAACTGCATCACCTAGTTTATCTAATGCAGGTACAACACCCGATGTAGAAACAGTGACACGACGTTTAGATAGACCAAAACCGAAATCATCCATCATGATCTCAAGTGCTGGAATAACATTATTTAAATTCAGTAATGGCTCACCCATTCCCATCATAACAACGTTAGTAATAGGACGACGGCCTGTCTCTTTTAATGAGCCAATAATTTTAGCTGCACGCCAAACTTGCCCAATAATTTCAGACACTTTCAAGTTACGGTTAAAGCCTTGCTGTGCAGTTGAACAGAACTTGCACTCTAAAGCACAACCAACTTGTGAAGAAACACATAATGTTGCGCGATCATCTTCTGGGATATACACAGTTTCTACTTGTTGATCGCCAACTTTAATTGCCCATTTAATCGTGCCATCTGTTGAACGTTGTTCTTCAGAAACTTCAGGTGCTTTAATTTCAGCAATTTCTTTTAATTTATTGCGTAACACCTTGTTGATATCTGTCATTTGATCAAAATCGTCATAACAGTAGTGGTACATCCACTTCATAATTTGGTCAGCACGGAAAGGTTTTTCGCCCATAGAGACAAAAAGCTCTCGCATCTGTTTACGATTTAAATCTAACAGATTAATTTTAGTTTTTTGATTCACAGTATTTTCTTTAGAAACAGCGACAGAAGCGCTTGGCGCTGGGGTAGTAGATTGGGTCATGACATTGCCTCGTTGTTACACTATGCGGCCTGCATTAGCATTGATGCTAATGGGATACTTATATATTTGTATAATTAAACAATAATAAAAAACGCCCTGTTAATTATCAAACAGGGCGTCGCATTGTACTGTTTTTCGCGTAGAGATGCTAATAAATTAGCGCGCGCAAACTTCGTTTTCAGTGAAGAAGTATGCAATTTCGCGAGCAGCAGAAGCTTCTGAATCTGAACCGTGTACCGCATTTTCAGTAAAGCTATCAGCGTAATCAGCACGTAATGTACCTGCTAATGCGTTGTCTGGATTAGTCGCACCCATCAGATCACGGTGACGTTGGATTGCGTTTTCACCTTCTAACACTTGAACCATGATTGGGCCCGAAGTCATAAATTCAACTAAACCGTCAAAGAAAGGACGGCCTTTGTGTTCTTCATAAAAGCCTTCAGCTTGTTCGCGCGTTAAATGCAACATTTTAGCACCAATGATGCTAAAGCCTGCGCTTTCAAAACGGTGATAGATAGCACCGATAACATTTTTTTTCACTGCGTTTGGTTTGATAATAGAAAATGTGCGCTGAATAGCCATGTCTTACCTCTAAATTATTTTATTAATGATAACTTTTGTTATCTCTTTTATCGCAGATCATGGAAAAACGAATCAAAAACCGCATTCCCTGCAAAAAATAGTGCTCGATTATAGGAGGATAAAAATGAATTGCACAGATTGAATATCCTTTTTTTTTAAAAAACTGTGGCAAAAAAGTTATAAATTATCGATCTAATCACATTTTTGACGTTTTCCATGTTCAACCTTGAAAATAAGAATAAAAAAGAATCGAAATGAAACACGATAAATAGCCTCTTTATCTTTATCGAAAAAACTAATTTAGTGAAAAATCACCCAGTTCTCGTTTATTTTATCGTTTTAGTTTAACGAAATATAAAATTAACCATATCCGTTTGACCACTTAGATCAAGCACTGAAAGTTGATATTTACCTCGTTTCTCTAATAAATAAGAAAATGTTTCTCCGTTTTCTGTCTTACCTATTTGCTCACCATTTAAAAACCACCATTGCATACCACTTCCACCTTGCGTAGAAACAGTTATTTCAAGATTAGTTTCGCCGGGTAATGGTCTTAATAAATCGCCTGCACGAATACCCGAGATAAACAGAGGAATAATATCTTCTTTAATTGGTGGACAAGTTTCAGAAATCGGCGGCAGTCGTTTTGCTCTGCGCTCTTTTTCTGGCAACCATGCTTCTAATGCTATCGGCCATAAGGCAATATCTTTTAACTCTGCATTAGGACAATTAGGGCCTGTACGTTTGCCTTCATTATCTAACCAAATTTTTTCGTTGATCCCCAAAATGCCTTCTTGGCTATCATTTAACAAAGTTGGTGGAATGGTGTTATCTAAGATCCAGCTTCGACGACTGACTCTACAGTTGCTATCTTCTTTAGGTAATACCTTACCTGTCGGCCAACAGATAGTGGCTGCCGTTACACTGTTAGGGCGTAAATCTGTTGGTGGTCTTTGTTTATTTTGATAGAAGTAGCTCGTTAATAAGTTATTGACTTGATTCATAATAGGGACTGCTGTCGCAAAGCCAAACTGCCCTGCAACAGGTGTTCCATCAGGTCTACCTACCCAAACACCTATGGTATAGCGTGCATTCACACCAATAGACCATGCATCACGATAACCATAACTTGTACCTGTTTTCCAAGCTAAAGGAACAACGGGTGAAATTGCGCTATCTGGGCGAGGTCTGGCTTCTCCGGCTAAAATACGTCTAACAATCCATGCTGATCCTTGTGACATCAACACTCGGTCTTCTATTATTTGTTCCGGTTTAAAACGTAACGGTGCTGTTTTTCCTTGCCTTGCTAATGCGCTAAAGGCAGAAACAAGCTCATCCATTCGCGTCGCAGTTCCTCCTAAGATCAGTGCTAAGTTTGGCTCTGAACCATAAGGAAAGCGCATTTCAAGATGGTTATGACGTAATTTTGCTGCAAATTTCTTTGCACCATACACTTCGATAAGCTGTACTGCTGGCAAATTTAAAGAGCGACTTAATGCTTCACTGGCACTAACTGCACCATTAAAATCAGAGTCAAAATTACCAGGACGATAATTATCAAATCGACGAGGAACATCTTGTAAAAGCGATTCTGCGTGAATAAGTCCTTCATCTAATGCAAGTGCATAAATAAATGGCTTTAATGTTGAACCTGGTGAGCGCCATGCACTAATCATATCGACATGACCAAAGCGCGAATTATCATTAAAATCAGCAGAGCCGACATACCCTTTCACACTCATATCTGTATGATCAACAACTAAGATAGCTAAAGATGTTTTATCCGCTAATTGATACTTCCATTGGTTCGCAATATCTTCGAGCTGTCGTTGAATATTGATATCAATCGTTGTTGTAATAACAGGTTCTCGCTTTTCGTTATACATACGACGAGCCAGCAATGGTGCTAATTGTGGTGTTTGCCTTGGTGCTAATAAAACCTGTTCTTCCTTAATTTCATCAACTTTTTCTTGTGGCCATATTTGATATTCTGCCAGTCTATCTAATACTTTATCCCGAGCAGCTTGAGCACGTTCAGGGTATCTATCTGGTCGTAAACGGCTTGGCGCTTGTGGTAATACCGCCATCAAAGTCGCTTCTCCCGCAGATAAATCAGCGGGTGACTTACCTAAATAAGCCCAGCTTGCAGCACCAATACCTTCTAACGTGCCGCCAAAGGGTGCTCTATTGAGGTAAATCTCCAGAATTTCATCTTTTGAGTAATACCACTCTAATTGCAAGGTGCGCCAAAGCTGTTTGATTTTCCCCCCTAAAGTACGAGAGTGAGGATCAATAAGACGAGCCACTTGCATTGATAGCGTACTTCCGCCAGATACAATTCTTCCTGAACTTAAGTCTTGCCATGCCGCACGTAATATCGCCATCGGATTAACACCGGGATGTTGATAAAACCAGCGGTCTTCATAAGTAATTAAGGCTTCTAAATATTCAGGAGAGACATCAGTGAGTTTGACATGATAACGCCATACCCCTTCTTTATCTGCAAAGCGCCAAAGAGGTGTACCATCTTGCGCTGTAACAATAGTCGCAATTTGAGGTTCAGGATCAGGGAGGGGCCAAATTTTATCTGCGAACCAGACTAAAATAGGCGTTGCTAGCAAAAAAATAATGATAACAGCAATAAGCCGTTTATATCCTAGTTTCATTCAATCACTCAAAGGAAAAAGCCCTTTCCAAAGAAAGGGCTACAAGACTTAAGGAACAACGTCAATCTTGGTTTCTGTTGACCCTATTGCACGCCAATAAGGCACATACATAGATTCAACTTGTGGTGGTGGTACTTGATAGCTACCTGGTGTTACAGCTCTCGCTAAATAGAGCAATGTTGTTGGACGATATTTATCAACAGAGATAGCAGCAACAAATCTATCATCACGATATTCGAGATGTTTGATATTAGCTTGTCCCATATCGTCGATAAATTCCTGCAAGTCTGCCGCACTATCACTTAAGCTTGCACTACTTGATGCTAAGTTTTGGTTTTCGATTTCCAGACCTGCTGGTAATAAATCAACAACTAATGCATCAGGTACGTCTCTATCAGCAGAAACTTCCAGTTTAACCACCAGCATTTCACCACTTTGTAAGCGATTAGGATGAACGCGGTTTCCTTTCAAATCATAATAACTACGATAAACATTTAATACATTACTATAAGGAACAGGAGCAACTTTCGGATAACCCACGATATTCATACGAGAATAAATCGCGGCGCCACCACGGTTATTTAGCTCTAAGCCTTCTTGTAATTGTGCTGATGTTAATGTCTCATTGACTGCTCGATCGCTACTGATTGCAGGGACTTGACGATTAACAGCAACTTCCCAAGGCTGTTCAGCCATATTAATAAAGAAGCGTCCAGCAAGGTATAACGAGTTACTTTCTTGGGTCGAGAACCATTCACGGCTGGTTAAGTTATCAGATAGTGCAATCACACTTGCATCACGAGATTGTGTTTCAAGGTTATTTTCACTTAACAATGCAATAATTAATGCTTGGTCACGAATGGTGCTACCGTAATCACCCAATCCATAATTATATTTGCGTGTTGTTGTCACACCTTCAGCAATCAAGCTTTCAGCGCGGTTGCTATCACCCATTAATTTTAATGCGATACCTAACTGAACTAAAGCTAAGCCACTTCCTGCTTGATTACGCTCAAGATAGAGACGACGTAATTCACCTAAAGGTGCTTTTTGCTGATTTGCTAATACTAACGCAGCATAAGCCCTTGCTGAGAATCGCGCTGCATCTTGGTTAACTGCATATTCATAGTTAACTAAGTTTTTATCTTGTAAATAACGTAATAAACGATCGTTTGCGCGTTTTAATGAATCAGCAGGAACTGAGTAACCTTGTTGTGATGCACGGAATAAGAAGTCGGTTGCATACGCAGTTAACCAATATTCTTCACGTCCACCCTGATCCCACAGAGAGAATCCACCTTCTGATTTTTGCATCGTCAGTAGATGAGTAATACCTTTCTCGATAGCTGCTTTTCTATCAGCATCAGTTTGCGTTTTAATTCCCAACTGTTTCAACTCTTTTTCCGTTGAATACAGTGAAGGATAAAGCCCACTGACTGTTTGTTCTAAGCAACCATAAGGATAAGCAAACAGCTCTCTAACATAACGCGCCACCTGCAATGGAGGACGACTTGTCAGTAATAATTCACCTTCAAGCGTTGAGCTATTAAAGCGACTTAAAATTTCTGATGGTAAACGCCAAGTATCACCATCTTGCAATGTACTTGCATAGTGAATAGTTTCTGCTGGGAATGCAGGGCGAACACCAATATTCCATGTATTGTGGTAAGGTTTAATCTCTTCACCCGGTACTTTAATACCATAAATAGATAGTGAGAATTCACCTTGTCCAAAGCCATGTTTCGCTTTTACTGGAATTTGAATTTGAGTACGTTCACCTTTCGTTAGCGAGACGGTTTTGCTTTCTGCGCCACCTAACCCCACCAAACCTGAAGCGGTATAATTTAAGGTAATAGATTGAGCGTCGTCCGTTAGATTAGTTAAATCTAAAGATAAAAGTGCATTATCACCACCAGCCATAAAGCGAGGTAATGAAAGCTGAGTGACTAACGGTGCTGCAATAACAACTTTACCTTCTTGGCTACCAAATTTATCGGCAGTCCAAGCTTGTGCCATTAAACGAACTTCGCCATTAAACTCAGGAATAGGTAAAGAAACTTCACCCTCACCTTGTGCATTTAATTTTACTGGAGCCGTTTGTTGAGCAATGATTTGCACATCAGTTAATGGTTTTTTACCACCACGAGATAATGCTGCTGCTTCACCACCATCACCACCAAAGCGTAAATTAGCTAAACGTCCTTGCCCTTCAATTAATTGCCCGTAAACATCATATTGGTCGATGCTATAACGTTTACGACCAAAGAAAGCATCGTAAGGATCTGGCGTTTTATACTCTGTGATGTTTAATACACCAGTATCAACCGCAGAAACCAATACATTAATATTTTCAGGTAATGGCTGACCTGCAACTGGATTCGCTTTAATACGGATTTTTAAATCTTGGTTAGGGCGAATTTTTTCCGGTGCATCAAGTGAAATATCAATACGGCGGTTTTTATCCTGCAATGGTAAATGCAAAATACCCACAGCACGTTTTACTGTCGCCTGTTTTGACGTATCTCCCGGTCTTACGACAACAGAAGTCAGATAGAGATCATGTCTTGCCCACTCTTTATTAATAGGCACTTCAACATCAAGCCCTTTTTCTGGTACATCAATTTCTTGCCACCATAAAGGCCCATTACTTGATTCTAGTAACACATAACCTTTACCCGGATGAGGTGCAACGATGTTTAACTTAACTTTTTCACCCGGTAAATAACCTTCTTTATCCAGTTTAAGCTTAACTTGGTCTGGTCTTACCGCACCTGTTCCACCAGTGTTATCCATCCAAGAATAACCTGCCCAGAAACGTAGGCTACTGACTAATTCTGTTTTAGGATCGACAACTTCGATACGATAAGAGCCCCATTCAACAGGAAATGCCACTTTTGCAGTGCCATCTTTTGCAATCTTGATTGTTTGCTCATCCATTTGCAGATCTTTTTCGTTATAGCCAGATTCCCAACCATTCGAACTAGACCAACGCCAGTAATAATCATGACGTTCATAGATAAACTTCACTTTAAGATCATTAGCAGGTAGTTTCTTACCATCTTGGTCTGTATAGACTATTTCAAATTCAGCCATTGAATTTTCATCAACGCTGTAACCTGATTTATATTTGTCCGTACGATAGTCATAGACTTCTTTTTTAGGGAAGATAGGGCGAATACCAGCAAGATGAGTTGCAGGCCAAACAGCTTGTTGATAGCGACGTGTAACAGTGCGTCCGCCAGCTTCAAGTAAGCTTGCTTGTAAAATAATGTTGATAGGTGATTTCAGTTCTTCATAGCGTTCACTATCAACATTCACGCCACCTTCACCATCAGAGTCTAAATTAAGCTCAAACTCATCCAGTAAACGACTGAAGTTTTCATCTTTTACAGCACCAAATTCATAGCCCGGTAATTTACTGACAGCTTCACGAGAGGCTTTTAAGAAAACTTGCCCTTGTAAGCGATTATCGGCAGCTGGCGCGCCATAAAGATAACGACCTTTAATATCAAAATAAGCGTCATGACCGCTTAGTATAATTCCCTTCTTACCCGTGATTTCTAATGCCATACGTTCTGGCATAAAATCTTCGACCTGAAACTCATAGAAACGAGGAGTACCATCGCCTACATCAAAACGTAAGGTACGTGTACCAGTATTTTCATCCGCAGGAATAACTAATTTTAATTGGTAAAGGCCATTCTCTGGTTGCCAAACAAAACTACGAGAAACTTGCCCGTCTGTTTTAAGTAGATCGACTTTAACAGGCTGCTCTTTAATAGGATTACCATCACCATCACGTAGCAATGCATTAACGATTAATGTTTCACCGGGGCGATAGAGATCACGGGGACCAAAAGCAAAAAATTGTTTGCTATAACCTTGTGGCCCACCAATATCAAACTCAGAAAGATCAAGCGCAGGTTTACGCAAATCAATCATACTGGTTTGCCCATCACGAATAGCCATTAATAAACGTGCTTTATCACTCTTCTCAAGTGTGGCATGTCCTTGGCTATCGGTTTGCGCTTTAGAAATCAAACCACCTTTTTCATCTAGCAGACGAATTTCTACTTTATCTAGCGCTGAACCATTTTTAAGTGATTGGGTGAAGATATCTAACGTATCAAGATAACTGTGCATTGACAGCCCGATATCACTAAATGTGAATACCGTTGCTGGCACTGTATATGAGTATTTACCCGCTTGTTGCATAACCGCAATGTAGGCACCTTCTTTTTTCAAGGCATCTATCGATTTTAGCGGTAACAATACGTTTTCACGGGTATTTGTTTCTGTGTTTAATTCGAAACGACCGGTATAAACCAAATCAGCTTGAGATAGAAACTCATCTGATTCCCAATAATTAATATTGGAACGGCTTTCCCATTGCGTTAAGAATTGAGCTAGTTGATCATCTTTAACCCGGAAAAAGTTTACATCAACTTGCCCCACATTTAGCGCAATAATCGGTAGACCTTCAGCTGCTTCAAGTGGCAGTAACGATCCTTTACTAGTGAAACCAACAGATGGGAAAATTTCTTCTGTCGTTAATTTCTGGCTAAAAGGTGTCGTTAATGTACGTTCATTAATACCTTTGATTTTTTCATCAATCGTTAAGTTTAATTCTGTTGATGGAGGTAAATGACGGAAACGCAGTTCCATTAAGTTATCAGATAACTCCCACGCACCTTCTAACTTCCCTTTTTTGGTATCAACAAGATGAATAACATCATCAAACTTTTGGTCAGGATCAAGCGGTACAGAGAAAGTCACAACCATAGTACTCGCACCATCACGTTGTAACTCTGATGCATCTAATACAGTGACTTCTTTACCTGCAAAACGCATTGCTAACTCATCACGGACTTCTTTGCTTTTTAATGCAGTTTCGTTATTCGTTTTTGTTGTAACTGCAGGTTTTTCGCTTGTTTGAGTTGCGGTGCCTGATGTGCTCTGAGCAGTGTCTTTTTGTTCGGTAACTTGTGTATTTTGCGTCTTATCAGCAGATGATGCATTTTCGTCCGCTTTATCATCACAGCCTGTGAGAGCTAATGCTGATGCCAATACAACAGCAAGAGAGCTCCAACGATAACCTCTCTTTTCTGTATATTGTCTAAACTGGTTTTGGTTCATATCCATTTCCTTTAATTCAACCCCTGAATAATGCGATGTTTTATGCAGGTAGAGATAATATATGTATTTCTTCATTCTAATAAGATAAAAAATAACGAGATAAGCTATTTTTTATCGCGTAAAACAAAATAATTTACAACACGAAATCACCTTATTTTTACTTTAAAAACAAAGCTTATCTAAAACAAAGCCTTATATAAAAATGCAAACGACTTGCTAATTTAGTCAATTTTCTATTATAAGGTAAAAAAAAGCGATATCTGATGAGATATCGCCTAAATTTAGAGAGCTGAATTAACTATCCAGATTAACTATCGGGATCCCTTTTCTTAAGAATCCCCCAAGTTTACGTTGATAAAAAGGTGATACATGGTGGATCATAAAATGACTTACACCTTTTTCATCTTTATCCACAAAGCAAAAATCTAGAGATTGCCCTTCTTCTAAATATTCAAAAGCCGATTCAGCCGCTTGTGGGAGTATCTGCGCAATCACCTCTTCTTCACCTGTTATTTCTAAACCAATAAGATAAAATGACTCTTCATTATCTTGCTCCTGAGCATTAACAATAAAGGCACGGCGGATCGGTTTATGCTCACCAAAAAACTCGCTAAGTGCGGTTGTTAATTTTTCAGGTTGTGGCTCTAGAACGCTTAGCTTTAAAGAAGAACCTTCAACAGAAACAATTTCTTGTGTCTCAAATTGTTCAGATACACCCATTACAAACTCCAAATCAAATAACGTTTATTATTTTGCTTTTGCTAATAACAGATTCGCGATAGAACGCACACCGTAACCCGTAGCGCCTGCTGCCCATTGCTCTACAGAAGATTTTCTGTACGTTGCTGAACAATCGATATGTACCCAACCTTTTTTGTAGTTAGTTACAAAGTGCGATAAGAATGCAGCAGCTGTACTTGCACCCGCAGTATGAGAAGGTGCGGCGATATTGTTTAAATCAGCGAAGCTAGAAGGTAATTGGCTACGATGGAAATCCGCTAATGGTAGACGCCAGAACAATTCATTTTCTTGTTCAGCACTAGTCAGTAGCTCTGCTGCTAATTTATCATCAAAACTCAATACAGAGTGGTAATCATTACCTACCGCAACTTTAGCGGCGCCTGTTAATGTTGCGGCATCGATAATCAATTCTGGTGCAATATTGCTTGCATCAATTAAACCATCCGCTAAAACTAAACGACCTTCAGCATCAGTATTCATGATTTCAACTGATTTACCATTACGGTAACGGATAATATCACCTAATTTAAAGGCATTACCGCTAACCATGTTATCTGCGATACACAGCAGTAGTTTCACACGTTTATTTAAACCACGAGTAATCGCTAATGCTAAAGCACCTGCTAACGTTGCTGCACCACCCATATCCGCTTTCATTGAATTCATGGATGATGAAGGTTTGATGCTATAACCACCTGAGTCAAAAGTAATACCTTTACCGACTAAGCAAGCAAATACAGGAGCATTACTATCTTTGGTTGGGTTGAAATCTAACGCTAAATAAACAGGATCACGAGAAGATCCTCGTCCTACTGTATAGATACCTGCATAGTTTTGATCGCGTAGATCAGCACCTTTGGTGATCTTATAGCTAATGTCTTCTTTATCAAGACCACAGAAAAGATCAACCGTGCGTTGTGCCAGTTGCTCTGGGCCTAATTCTTCAGCAGGTGTATTGATGGTATCTCTAACCCAATCAACGATGCGAATACGTGATTCTAGTTCGTGTTTATCTGCATCCTTTAATTGTGGCCATTCGATTGAACGAGCGCCTTTAGGTGCTCTGAAACCTAACCAGAAAGCCCAACTACGTTCTAAATCCCAGCCGTCGCCAACAAGTGCAACATTACGAATGCCTTGACCATCAACTTTACGTCCACCACGCTGAATAGCGCCTAAACGGTTTTCTTCCGTTAAGTGGATTGTCATGCCGATTTCGCTAGTGCTAATTAGTGCTTTTTCACCCCAACATGCAGCAGCAGGTTCATTTGACAGCATGATAGGCATAATTTGTTTATTCATTTATTGTCTCACTTATTATTACTGGTGGCAGTTAACCTATTCAGACTACCAGATATTTAGCGTTTAGCGTGATCAATTTACTGCAAAAACCAAGAGGTCACCATTATCATCCAGTGATCTTCCGTATTTACATGATATTCTTCGAAGAGGATCGCATAACAAAATATCTCTACTACCAACTTTATGGTTATTTTTAAATCACTGACAAGGTAAAATGTAAAAGGTCATAATGCAAAAAGACCGGCAATAAGCCAGTCTTTTAAATTTACGATGTCGTCAATTATTCAAATTCATCAAGCCAAACAAGTAAAATAGCCTCAAGAATTTTTTCATTGGATTTCTGTGGATCATCATCAAAATCTTCTAAATCACAAATCCACTGATGCATATCAGTAAAGCGTACCGTTTTAGGATCAGTGTCAGGGTAAAGATCAAATAACGCCTCCCCTATTTCACGCGTGTCACTCCATTTCATGCTCGACTCCTAAAATTAATGCTCTCTTGCGTGGTTAATCGAATATTTAGGGATCTCAACAACTAAATCTTCGTCAGTCACTTTTGCTTGGCAACTTAAGCGACTTTCTGGCTCTAAACCCCATGCTTTATCTAACATGTCGTCTTCAAGCTCAGAGCTCTCTTCGAGTGAATCAAAACCTTCACGCACTACACAGTGACAAGTTGTACATGCACAAGACATTTCACAAGCATGTTCAATCTCGATACCGTTGCGTAATGCGACATCTAGAATAGACTCACCTTCTGTTGCGTCAACAACAGCACCTTCAGGGCACAGTGTGCTATGGGGTAAAAATACAATTTTAGGCATAGTTATATCTCATCCACAGAATGACCTGCCAACGCTTGTCGAATAGATGAATCCATACGACGCGCTGCAAAATCCTGAGTTTGCTTATCCAGTAGTTTAATCGCGTTTTCAATAGCAACAGGATCTGTTCCTTCAACGCTCTCTATTAAGGTATCTACAACTTTGTCGATAGCCGTTTTCTCATCTTCATTTAACAGATGAGCATCTTCTTCTAATGCTGCGGTTAAACTTTCTAACACACGAGCTGCTTCGACTTTTTGCTCGGCTAAACGACGAGCTTGTAAATCTTCTTGGGCATTTTCCATCGAAGATTGGATCATCTTAGCGATTTCAGTATCACTAAGACCATAAGAAGGCTTGACCTGTACTGAGGCTTCAACACCCGTTGATTTTTCCATCGCACTAACACTGAGTAAGCCATCAGCATCAACTTGGAATGTGACACGAATATGTGCGCCACCCGCAGCCATTGGCGGAATTCCACGCAGTGTAAAACGAGCAAGAGAACGGCAATCGCTCACCATTTCACGCTCACCTTGAACAACGTGAACACTCATTGCAGTTTGACCATCTTTGAATGTCGTAAACTCCTGTGCTCTAGCAACAGGAATAGTGGTATTGCGAGGGATCACTTTCTCAACTAATCCGCCCATTGTTTCAAGGCCAAGAGAAAGAGGAATAACATCCAGCAATAGCATTTCGCTATCCGGTTTATTACCCACCAAAATATCAGCTTGGATTGAAGCACCAATGGCAACCACTTTATCTGGATCGATAGAGGTTAAAGGTTCACGTTTGAAATAATCACCAACCATTTGACGAACCAATGGTACACGTGTTGAACCACCAACCATAACCACTTCTAAAACTTCATCTATTTCGACATCTGCGTCTTTTAATGCGCGACGAACAGATAATAGTGTACGCTTCACTAATGATTGAATTAATGATTCAAACTCAGCACGAGTGATCTCACCTTTCCATCCATTAATATTAATATCTGCAACATCGTTATCACTCAGTGCAATTTTAGTTTCTGATGCAACATCCAGTAATTGACGTTGTAATACAGCGTCTTTCTGATGTCCAAAACCGGCACGTTCTCTTATCCAATCTGCCAGCATCATATCAAAATCATCGCCACCTAACGCAGTATCACCGCCAGTCGCTAAAACTTCAAAAACACCTTTAGTTAAACGAAGAACGGAGATATCAAAAGTACCACCACCTAAGTCATAAACAACGATGGTGCCTTCTTTTCCTGAATCTAGGCCATAGGCAATAGCGGCTGCTGTAGGTTCGTTTAATAAACGTAAAACATGCAAACCAGCACGGCGAGCGGCTTCTTTTGTGCCTTGACGTTGAGCATCATCGAAATAAGCAGGTACAGTGACAACTACACCATCAAGTTCTCCACCTAATGATTGCGTTGCACGTTCAGCCAATGTTTTTAAGATGTCAGAAGAAACTTGAATAGGATCAACAATACCTGCCACTGTTTTGATCAGCGGTAACCCATTGTCATTTTCATGAAAATGATAAGGAAGATTCGGGTAACGGCTTGTCACATCACTCAGTGAGCGACCCACCATTCTTTTAATTGAGCTTATCGTGTTAGCAGGATCTTTTTCTGCTTCTTTTTTAGCATTCCAGCCAACGTTGATATTATCAACTTGATACTGCACGACAGATGGCAATAAATAGCGACCTTCGCTGTCAGAAAGCGCTTCGGCTTGCCCACTACGTACAGTGGCAACTAATGAGTGTGTCGTACCTAAATCAATACCCGCTGCTAGCCGGCGCTGATGCGGTGCAGGCGTTTGACCTGGTTCACTAATTTGTAATAATGACATAACTATTTCCCTTAAAAACCATCAAACAAGCGTTCTTCAAGTTGTTCTACTTGCTCTTTTAATTTCGCGAGAAAACGCAATTTTCTCACATTATCTGCAGCAACATCCCAAGTTTGATCCTCTAGCGTTTTGACCATTTCATCATGGCGTACTGTGTACATTTTTTCTAAACGCGCAGAAAAGTCGGTTAACAAACTTTCGGCTTCAGCACTGTGTTCGATGTTATCCAGCTCTTCACGTAATGTGAGTTGCTCCATTAAAAAAGCAGTATCGTGCATCGTTTGTTGCTCATTAGCAATATCGATACCGTGTAATGAGAGCATGTATTCAGCTCTTGAGAGTGGGTTTTTTAAGGTCTGATAAGCCTGATTGATGGTTGAAGCAAGCGAAATTGCTTGAGCCTGTTCTTTTTCAGACTGACCTGCAAAACGATCTGGGTGATATTGACGCTGCATATCTTGATAACGTGTAGCAAGTTGCTGTTTATCAATATCAAAACGATTAGGCATGCCTAATAGTGTGAAATAGTCCATACATCTACTCTTGGATTAATTAACGTTAATACTGTGTTTTAACACAAATTACACAGTGAAGCTTTCACCACAACCACACTCATTCGATACATTTGGGTTGTTAAATTTAAAGCCTTCGTTTAATCCTTCTTTGACAAAATCAAGCTCTGTTCCATCTAAATAGACCATGCTTTTACCATCAACGATAACTTTCACACCTTTGTCTTCAAAAACAGTATCTTCGTCATTGATGACATCAGCAAACTCAAGAACATAAGCCATTCCAGAACAACCGGATGTTCTTACGCCTAAACGTAAACCTTCACCTTTTCCACGGTTAGATAGGAAAGAGCGAACACGATTAGCGGCGGATTCTGTAAGGGAAATTGACATGGCACACCTCACTCATAAAGAACGAAAGCGGATACTGAAAAAAAGTTTCAGCATCCGCCAATATTTTATTTTTTTATTATAAAAGACAATTACTTGCCTTGGCGTTTGCTTTTATAGTCTGCAATCGCTGCTTTTATTGCATCTTCTGCAAGAATTGAACAGTGAATTTTCACTGGTGGTAATTCTAATTCTTCTGCAATTGCTGTGTTCTTAATAGATTCGGCTTCATCTAATGTTTTGCCTTTCATCCATTCTGTTACCAGTGAACTTGATGCAATTGCTGAACCACAACCATAAGTTTTAAAACGCGCATCTTCAATTACGCCATTATCGTCAACTTTGATTTGCAGTTTCATAACGTCACCACAAGCAGGGGCGCCAACCATACCACTCCCTACAGTAGGGTCATTATTATCAAATGATCCCACATTACGAGGGTTTTCATAATGATCAATTACTTTATCGCTATAAGCCATGATTTAACTCCTGAAAACGTCTGATTAATGGTGAGACCATTCGATACTGTTGATATCAACACCTTGTTTATGCATATCCCAAAGTGGAGAAAGATCACGTAAGCGACCAATTGCACTGTGAATTTGTTCAATTGCATAATCTATTTCTTCTTCTGTGGTGAAACGACCCAGAGAGAAGCGAATAGAACTGTGTGCAAGTTCATCAGTTAAACCTAACGCACGCAGTACATAAGAAGGTTCTAAACTTGCTGAAGTACAGGCTGAGCCTGAAGAAACAGCAAGATCTTTCAGTGCCATCATTAATGATTCACCCTCAACATAGTTGAAGCTCACATTAAGAATGTTTGGCGCAGTGTGTTCTAAAGAACCATTGATATAAACTTCTTCGATATCTTTAATGCCATTCCATAAACGTAAACGTAATTCGTTTAAGCGTTTAGTTTCATCAGCCATTTCTTCTTTCAAAATACGGTAAGCTTCGCCCATACCCACAATTTGATGAACGGCTAATGTACCTGAACGCATACCACGCTCATGTCCGCCACCATGCATTTGTGCTTCTAAACGAATACGTGGTTTACGACGAACATAAAGTGCACCGATACCCATAGGGCCGTAAACTTTATGCGCAGAAAGAGAAAGTAAATCAACTTTTAACTTAGAAAGATCAATCGGTAATTTACCAACGCTTTGTGTTGCATCTACGTGGTAAATAATACCTTTGCTACGACATAATTCACCAATAGCAGCAATATCTTGTACAACACCAATTTCGTTATTTACATGCATGATAGAAACTAAAATAGTGTCTTCACGCATCGCATCTTCAAGCTCTTTCAGGTCAATCAGACCATCACTTTTTGGTGCTAAATACGTGACTTCAAAACCTTCACGCTCAAGTTGACGACAAGTGTCTAAAATGGCTTTATGTTCGGTTTTAGAAGTGATGATGTGCTTACCTTTTTTCTGGTAAAAGTTAGCAACACCTTTTAGTGCGAGGTTATCAGCTTCAGTTGCGCCTGATGTGAATACGATTTCACGAGGATCTGCACCGATTAAATCAGCGATCTGATTACGTGCAATATCAATAGCTTCTTCTGCTTGCCAACCAAAACGGTGTGAACGAGAGGCTGGGTTACCAAAAATGCCATCAATAGTCAGGCATTGCATCATTTTTTCAGCAACTCGTGGATCAACAGGAGTGGTTGCTGAATAATCTAGATAAATGGGTAATTTCATTGCTCACTAACTCCAAAGACGACGGATCTTCTTTAATAATTTTGTTTTTGCCTACCTAGAGATCGCCGTTAAACTCGCATATTAACAATGGTTTCTTGTAAACGACCATTAATAGCATGGCGTTTTTCATTGTCTTGACGATCGGCGACATCCATAACCTCTTCGTTATTTACTAACTCTTCAAGGCTGATACTGCTTAGGAAACTGGTTATACGATCACTTAAATCACGCCACAAAGTATGAGTCAGGCAACGATCGCCACCTTGACAACCTTCTTTGTTACCCTGACAACGAGTAGCATCGACAGATTCATCAACCGCAGAAATAACTTGAGCAACAAAAATTTGCCCTGCATCACGGCCTAATAAATAACCGCCACCAGGACCACGAACACTTGCGACTAATTCATTTTTGCGCAAACGTGAGAAAAGCTGCTCAAGATAAGAAAGGGAAATCCCTTGACGCTCTGAAATATCAGCGAGGGGGACAGGGCCTTGCTGTGAATGCAATGCAACATCAAGCATTGCAGTAACTGCGTAACGCCCTTTTGATGTCAGTCTCATAACAAATACTCCGTGGTGAACAATAATCAAATTGTGTCATTCCCGAGTAATTTAGTCAACTATTTATCCGAGTGTTTTAGTCAAGTATTATACTCAGCCAAAAGTTGACTTAAGTTAATCAACTTTGCCCTCTATTTCTTAGCCCATTTCTCAACTGACGTTAGGATACCACGTAAGATATGAAGCTCTTGTGTTTCTGGACGTGCACGCGTAAATAGACGGCGTAAACGGCTCATCACTTGTCCCGGATGTTTAGGACGAATAAAACCAGATTCATTAAGCACCTGCTCTAAGTGAACGTAAAAACGTTCTATATCGTCTGCTGGTGGATAATCAATCTCTGATGGGCTATTTTCCTCTTGTTTTTCTTCTTGGGCAAGTGCTGCCATACGAATTTCATAACTAACAAGCTGAACAGCCATCGCTAAATTTAAAGAACCATATTCTGGATTAGTCGGAACATATAGATGAAAATCACATTTTTGTAATTCTTCATTGGTTAAACCTGTACGTTCACGGCCAAAAATAACAGCAACAGGCTTATTTTTAGCTTCCATAACACAACGCTCACCACATTCACGAGGTGCAAGCATTGGCCAAGAAAGTGTACGGCTACGGGCACTTGTTCCTATGACTAAACCACAGCCTTCAATCGCTTCATCGATACTATTAACAATATGTGCATTGCCAATAACATCACTTGCACCTGCTGATAGGGCAATAGAATGTGAATCTGGTTTTTCTTTTGGATTAACAAAATAAAGATTGGTTAATCCCATGGTTTTCATAGCACGAGCTGTAGAGCCCATATTGCCTGTATGCGAGGTTTCTACAAGGATGATGCGAATATTTTCTAACATTGATTTCTTGTTAATTGCTTTGTGATCCATCTATTTTATCACAATTGTAGCCAGAAACACGAATGCCTGTTATACTCTCGCACGTTTTTTATCCCCGTTCTTTAACATCTTGTGGAAGATAACCATGCATCCGATGCTGAATATTGCCATACGTGCCGCACGTAAGGCTGGTAATTTAATCGCCAAAAATTACGAAAATCCTGAATCTGTAGAAACTAATCAGAAAGGTACCAATGATTTTGTCACTAACGTTGACCGTGACGCAGAACAAGCAATCATTGAAATCATCCGTAAATCTTATCCAAAACACACCATTATTACGGAAGAAAGTGGCGAGTTACTCGGTGAAGATCACGACATACAATGGGTTATTGATCCACTTGATGGCACGACTAACTTCATTAAACGTCTTCCACACTTCTCTGTTTCTATTGCTGTACGCATTAAAGGCCGTACTGAAGTGGCTGTTGTTTACGACCCTATGCGTAACGAATTATTCTCAGCCGTTCGTGGTCAAGGCGCACAATTAAATGGTTATCGTCTACGTGGCTCTAACGCTCGCGATTTAGACGGTGCTGTTCTTGCGACTGGTTTCCCATTCAAAAGCAAACAACATTCAGCCGCTTACATGAATATGTTAGGCAAACTGTTTGTACCTTGTGCTGATTTCCGTCGCACAGGTTCAGCAGCATTAGATTTAGCTTATGTTGCTGCAGGCCGTGTTGATGGTTTCTTTGAGATTGGCTTAAAACCTTGGGATTTCTTAGGTGGCGAATTAATCGCTCGTGAAGCCGGTGCTATCGTTTCTGACTTTACTGGTAATCATGGCTACCTACAAACAGGTAATATTGTGGCAGGTAACCCGCGCGTTGTCAGAGCATTATTAGCTGAAATTCGTAGTGAATTAACAGACGCATTAAAACGTTAATTTCGTTGATACGAATAAAAAATATAAGAGAAAAAGACCATAATATTATGGTCTTTTTTATTGCCTACTGATTTATCGTTAATAGTGCATTTACTGATAATTGGCTAATTTCTTGAGCTATTTTATCTAATAATTGCGATGTCATTTCTTGTTTATCAATACGTAATAAAAATGCTTTTCTCGCGATCACAAACCCAAGTATTTGCCCAATAACTGCATGAGCACGAATAGTAGTAGTTAATGTATCACTCTTTTTATCGATTAATTCGATGAGATGAGATAGCCGTAAATGAAAAGGCTCAATTAAGTTATGATAAATCAACTCATAATTTTCAGTCGGTTCCAATTGCTCACGTAAAATCAACTGACTGTAATAATGACGTTCAGGTGCTAATAAAGCACGCGTTAATCCCGTGACTAATAAAGGGATCAGAGAAGCAAGTAATTCACGATCTAACTTATTTCTTTTAATAAAAACTGAAGCTTATTATCAAATTGGTCAAAATGAATTTCTGACGCTAATTCTGTCGCAATATATTGAATAACGGCGGTATAAACGCCTAGTTTTCCACCAAAATGATAAGGAATTGCTGATTGATTAACACCAGCATCCTGCGCAAGTTGTCTCGTTCTCAACCCACTAATTCCGTGTAGTGCAAAAAGCTTAATACCTTCTTGTACTAACTTTTCTTGAGTCTGTTCTGTACTTATTGCGGTTTTACTGGTGTTTTTCATTATTTATTAACTATTTATTATTAGGCTTATAAATCAGCCCGCATTAATTGTGTTGAGTTTGAATTTAACTCAATCCCTTTACTTTTACCAACTACAACCGTACCACCTAAGTTACATAAGTGATGACCAAAGCCACAGTTAGGCTCAAACGCAAACGTCATACCTTCTTGTAACACAAGCTCTCGACCCGGATTTGGTAATCGTTCAATTTGTTTATAACGACTCGCCAATGGTAATGATTCGATACCCGGAGCAGTATCAAAGCCAATAGGTCCATAATTGAGCAATATTACGCCCTGTTTTTCCTACAACAAGATTGTCTTCATCAATCCACTGCAAATCACCACGTAGTTTTGCCTGCATATGATCGGCGATCATCATTAAAAGATCTGCAATATCAAAGGACATTACAGATCTTAATTTTTATGAAATAGAGGAATTAGGTATTTTGAGGTTGTACTCTTGGTCTAATAAACATTGCAGGGATCGTTAATGCAGCCATTAACCAGAAGATCAGCGATTCTTGATTAGGAAGTTTTTCATACAGCCAACCAGAGACAATAGTCATGATCGCAATACTTCCGCCCATCGCTAAAGCCGAATACACCGCTTGTAGACGAATAATTTCGTGCTCTTGACGTGCGCTAATGAAGCGCATTGCCGCTAAATGGCACACCGTAAACGTACCACTATGTAAGATTTGAACAACAATAAGCGCGGGTAATGCGGTAAAACTCCCCATTAATCCCCAACGTAGAAGCCCAGCAAAAGCAGAAAGTAAGAGTAGATTTCTTGCGCTCCAACGACGGAATAAACGATGGCTCAACATAAAAACAACCACCTCTGAAACCACACCTAATGACCAAAGATAGCCGATTGTTGCGGTGTCATACCCTGCTTTTTCCCAATAAAGTGCACTAAAACCATAATAAGCGGCGTGCGCACCTTGCAGTAAAGAGACACACAACAGAAAACGCCAAACTGGCCCATCTGAAATGAGTTTCATAAAGGATACATTGCTGTGTTCTGCTTTTTTTACTTTACCCTGTGGCATAACTTTAGGACGGAGCATAGATGTTAGGAATAGTGCAAAAGTACTAGCAATCAATCCATAAAGAATAATGGGATGCCCAAAAACATCAATTAAAACACCTAGCAATGATGAGCTAATAATAAAAGCAATTGAGCCCCAAACGCGGATTTTCCCATAGTCAAAAGGAAACTGTTTTTGCCACGTTCCAGCTAGAGAATCCCCTAAAGGTACCATCGGTGAAAAGAAAACGTTAAATCCTGTCATCACAAAGAATAACCATGCCCAATGGCTACCCATCATAAATGCAACAGTAAAAAGTAATGAGAGAAAAGCAAACAATCTCAATGCAGTGATAAGTTTTGACGGATCCTTTACCGCAGGCGTTAAAATTAGGCTACCAACAAAACGTGCGGTTAAACCTACACCTAATAACAGACCTATCATTGCAGGATCGACGCCCTCTCCTTTTAGCCATATGGACCAAAAGGGTAAAAAGATGCCGTATGAAAAGAAATAGGTAAAATAATCTAAGGCAAGCCACAATGTTGATGGAATAACCATCCAATCCCCCATTTTTAAGATGCAAAAAAACCCGCCAAGAACAAGTTCTCGAAGCGGGCTTGTACAACGGGTTTTATTATATCGTTACAAACTTATGCGTAAACTGGAAATTTAGCGCAGATATCCAAGACTTTTTGTTTCACTTTCTCAATGTTCGCTTCATCATTGATATTATCAAGGACATCACACATCCAACCGGCTAATTCACGAGCTTCCGCTTCTTTAAAACCACGACGTGTAATTGCTGGAGAACCGATACGAACACCAGAAGTTACAAATGGGCTACGTGGATCATTTGGTACGCTGTTTTTGTTAACAGTGATATTTGCACGACCCAGTGCAGCATCTGCATCTTTACCTGTAATATCTTTATCAACTAAATCTAATAAAAACAGGTGGTTTTCAGTTCCGCCAGACACTACTTTATAACCGCGATCTAAGAAAACTTCTACCATTGCTTTCGAGTTTTTAGCAACTTGTTGCTGATAAACTTTAAATTCTGGCTCCATAGCTTCTTTTAATGCGACCGCTTTACCTGCAATAACATGCATTAAAGGGCCACCTTGAGAGCCTGGGAATACAGCAGAGTTCAGTTTTTTATAAAACTCTTCATCGCCACCTTTAGCAAGGATAAGACCACCGCGTGGACCTGCTAAGGTTTTATGGGTTGTTGTTGTAACAACATGTGCATGAGGAACAGGGTTAGGATAAACACCTGCTGCAACCATACCTGCAACGTGTGCCATATCAACAAATAAGAATGCACCAATGCTGTCTGCGATTTCGCGCATTTTAGCCCAGTCAACCAGACCAGAATAAGCAGAGAATCCGCCAATGATCATTTTTGGTTGATGTTTTTTAGCTTGAATAGCGATATCTTCGTAATCAATTTTACCTGATTCATCAATACCATAAGGTACGATGTTATACAGTTTACCAGAGAAGTTAACTGGTGAACCATGAGTTAAGTGACCGCCTTGTGCTAGGTTCATACCTAAAACAGTATCACCTGGTTTTAATAATGCCATATAGACAGCGGCATTCGCTTGAGAGCCTGAGTGAGGCTGTACGTTAGCGTAATCTGCACCAAATAATGCTTTAGCACGATCGATAGCCAGTTGCTCTACAACATCCACATACTCACAACCACCGTAGTAACGTTTACCCGGATAGCCTTCAGCATATTTATTTGTCAGCTGAGATCCCTGCGCCTGCATAACACGAGGGCTGGTATAGTTTTCAGAAGCAATAAGTTCGATGTGCTCTTCTTGACGAGTCACTTCACCTTCCATTGCATTCCATAATTCTGGATCGTAATCAGCAATATTCATTTCACGTTTTAACATTCACATCTCCTGACTCAGCTAACTTCACTAAAGACAAACTCCCATGCGGGAGAAAGAATGGCATACAGTGTAAACTCTTTTTCTTCATTGAGATAGCCCCTAATGAAAAAATACGCAATCGATTGCTATCCAACTATAACAGCACATTATTACTTTTTAACAACCTCATTTTATCCTGTACTTATTCCCCTTTTTGAGGCACATCTCGCCTTATTTTGCAAACACCCCGCATCATTCTCTAAGAATTGAGATTTTTTGTTAAAAAATAAAAACAGAGATTTACAAAATAATCAAAAAGAGATAAGTTGCATATAAAATACAATTTATAAAAATTCACAATAAACTGAAAATTTTTCAGGAGCAATTATGTTAGATGCACAAACTATCGCGACAATTAAATCGACAATCCCTCTCATTGCTAAAACAGGCCCTGCATTAACTGCCCACTTTTATGACAGAATGTTCTCTCGCCATCCAGAATTAAAAGATATTTTCACCATGAGCCATCAAAGCAGTGGTGCACAACGCGAAGCCTTATTTAATGCGATATGCGCTTATGCGACGAACATTGAAAACTTAGCCATCATATTGCCTGCCGTGGAGAAAATTGCGCAAAAACATGTCAGTTTAAATATTCTTCCTGAGCACTATCCCATCGTCGGTGAAAATTTATTAGCAACAATTGATGAGATGTTTAATCCTGGGCAAGAAGTATTAGATGCTTGGGGTGCCGCTTATCAAGTATTGGCAGATGTCTTTATCAATCGTGAAGAACAAATTTATCAGCAAAAAGAACAAACAAACGGGGGCTGGAGAGGATTACGGAACTTTAAAGTTAAACATAAAATAAAACAAAGCGATGTCATTACTAGTTTTGAATTAGAGCCTGAAGATGGACTTGCTGTTACTCCTTATCAAGCGGGCCAATATTTAAGCCTTTATATCCGTAATGAGCGCCTTGAAAATCAAGAAATACGTCAATATTCATTAACTCAATCCTCAAATAATAAAACCTATCGCATTGCAGTAAAACGCGAAGAGAAAGGTATTTTATCGAATTTTCTTCATGACCATATTCAAGAAGGTGATACTTTACAAGTTGCCGCACCAGGGGGCGATTTCTATTTAGATATATCACCAACAACACCAGTAACCTTAATTTCAGCAGGTGTGGGTTTAACACCAATGTTGTCTATGTTGCACACGCTTTCAGCTCATCAAGCTAATATTAATTGGTTACATGCGGCTGAGCATGGTGGTGTCCATGCATTTAAAGATGAAGTTAATCAAGTTGGCAATCAACTTTCACACTATCAACAAGCGATATGGTATCGCACGCCACGCACTGAAGATGTACAAAATAAAGATTATCAATTCGAAGGCTTAATGACATTAAAACAAGTTGAAGATTGGCTAACTATTCCCGATATGCATTTCTATTTTTGTGGTCCATTACCTTTTATGCAATCTGTTGCTAAACAACTTATTGAACTAGGTATTAATAGTGAAAAACTTCATTATGAATGTTTTGGTCCTCATACTGTTATTACACAAGACTTACAATAAAAATACCTTCATTAACGTTCAATTTTAAATTGAATAAAAAAAGCGCTGGTTATATTTATCAGCGCTTTTCTTGGTTATTTCACTGCCTTTTTATGGTCGATATTTATTTTCAATCGCAGCAGGAATAACATGATCTTTAGCAGAAAAACCGTACCAAATAACACTAATTAAACAGAGCGTATAACCAAATAATTCACTGCCCTCTTCCACCATATTTTTAACGGCCCGGTTATAATCTTCACCCAATAATTTATACCAAAGTATTCCCATGCCAAATAGACGAGAGAACAGTAAAATACATAACAGGCCAGCAACTAATATCCCATGGCTAGGATGAGTAATAAAGTGGATTAAGCCTTTCAACGTTCTCTTGCCTTCTCTAATTGCGATAGCAATACAAATAAATGTTACCGTTAGAGCAAACCAAACCCAAGAGCCGTGTGCAATCTGATCAAAAACACCATCTAACTCACGAATTAAAATACACAAGAAAAAGCCCATAATAAGTGTGAACGCTCCCCGTTGTTCACTGTTTTGACATGCTTTAATAAAAAAGAATAAGCAAATAATGGCGACGATGATTTCTTGGCCTAATTCAGTTACTGACGTTTCAGAAATACCATTATCAAGAACCAAAATATCAAGAAAAATAAATCCCGTAGTGATGACGATTAACACTGCTGCACATAAAAATAAAGCGAAACGCTTTAATAAATAATTAAACACTATTTTGCCCGTACCTTAATAATTTTTTAATATGATGATAATAACTTTCCTTAAAAGTTATTGAATAACATTTTGTGCCTTAAAGTTCATAAAAAATAGTAAAATAAATTGTTCAGCATCTTCAATAGACTTGTATAAGATATAAATAGCATTATAGGCAAAACATTAAAAAATAAATTATGCGCAAGAAAAAGAAAAAGCCCGATATTTTGATTAAAAATATCGGGCTTTAATAAAAATGAATAATATAAATATTTAGCTTAAGTTTAATTAATATATAGCTTAACTAAATAGCCTCTTCATCTTGTTCGCCAGTGCGAATACGAATAACACGACTCACATCGAAGACAAAAATCTTACCATCACCAATTTTACCTGTTTGTGCCGTTGTCATAATTGTATCTACACAAGTTTCAACAATTTCATCAGAGACAACAATTTCAATCTTCACTTTAGGTAAAAAGTCGACCATGTATTCAGCACCGCGGTAAAGCTCAGTATGCCCTTTTTGGCGACCAAAGCCTTTCACTTCTGTTACAGTCATTCCCGTGATACCCACTTCGCCGAGTGCTTCTCTTACATCATCTAATTTAAACGGCTTAATTATCGCTTCAATTTTTTTCATCGTATTATCCTGCTATTACCAGTTGTGGCGACCAAAACCGCTTGTAATTGGGTATCTGCGATCTTTACCAAAATTACGACTTGTAATACGTGGCCCAACAGGGGCTTGACGTCGCTTGTATTCATTAATATCGACTAATTTTATCACTTTACGGACTGTCGCTTCATCAAATCCAGCCGCAACTAAATCAGATACTGATTTATCTTGCTCAACATAACCCTCAAGGATCGCATCCAAAATATCATAAGGAGGCAAATTATCTTGGTCTGTTTGTCCCGGTGCAAGTTCTGCTGATGGCGGTCTATCAATAACACGCTGAGGAATAGCAGGCGAAAGCGTATTACGATATTTAGAAAGCTCAAAAACCAATGTTTTAGGCACATCTTTTAGTACATCAAAACCACCAGCCATATCACCATACAATGTGGAATAACCCACAGCTGATTCACTTTTATTGCTTGTAGTTAACACTAAACGGCGACGTTTATTTGACATTGCCATTAAAATAACAGCGCGACAACGTGCTTGTAGATTTTCTTCTGTAGTATCTGCGGCAGTACCTTTAAATATAGGTGCAAGCTGCGCCATAAAAGCATCAAACATGGGTTCAATAGAAACCGTATCAAACTCAACACCTAATAAATCGGCTTGTTCTTTAGCGTCATGAATACTCATTTCTGATGTATAACGAAATGGCATCATAACAGCCTGAACACTCTCTTTGCCTAAGGCATCAGCTGCGATAGCAACGGTTAATCCAGAGTCAATACCACCAGATAACCCTAGAATTGCCCCTTTAAAACCGTTCTTAGTGACGTAATCACGCGTTGCAAGCACTAATGCTTGATAAACTTGCGCTAAAGGTGAAAGTTCCGGAGCAGGATCTGCCATTGGAATAATGTTTAATTCGTCGAATTCAACAATAGCAGTCTGTTCATCAAATGCAGCTAAACGATGTGTAATAGTACCCCGTTCATCAAATACTTTTGAACAACCATCAAATACCAACTCATCCTGACCACCAATTTGGTTAAGATAAATCACTGGAAGGTGTGTTCTTTGGCAATGTTCCTTAATTAGCTGTGTACGAACATGCGGTTTTTCACGATTATAAGGTGAAGCATTAATAGATAGAACGAGATCGGCACCCGCTTGTTTTAATGCATCAATAGGTTCATTGATCCAGATATCTTCACAAATTAACAAACCTAGGTGATAACCTTTAAACGGTACCACACAACGCTCATTTCCTTGTTGGAAATAACGCTTCTCATCAAACACACCATAATTAGGTAATTGCTGTTTGAAATAACGCGCTTGTAATTCACCTTTATAGAAAAATGAAAGTGCGTTATAAATTTTGCCGTTTTGCCACCAAGGATGTCCAACAACAATCGCTATTTTTTTGCTTGCTTGTTCTAAACGCGTAAGTTGTGTTTCACAACGCTGTTGGAAATCAGGACGAAATAGCAGATCTTCAGGAGAGTAACCGCATAAAGCTAACTCAGAAAATATGACCAGATCGGCCTCTTCTTGTGCTTTAACGGTAGATAACATGCGTTCGCAGTTACCTTCAATATCACCAACAACCCAATTAAGTTGAGCCATGGCGAGTTTTAGTTTACGACTCATAAAAATTAGTCTCTCCGCTATCTTCCGCATAAAAAGAAAGTTAGTTTAAAAATATATTCGTTATCTGAAAAGGTTATTCTTTAAAATCATTCGCATCTAGCTCATGACGAGATAACAATTTATAAAACTCAGTTCGATTGCGCCCAGCCATACGTGCGGCTTGAGTCACATTGCCTTTTGTCATTTGCAAAAGCTTTCTCAAATAGGTCATTTCAAAATGTCCTCTTGCTTCTGCAAATGTGGGTAGCGCCGTATTTTCACCTTGTAAGGCCTGTGTTACAAGCGCTTCACTAATCACAGGGGCTGTTGTTAACGCAACACATTGCTCAATAACGTTAACCAATTGACGCACATTACCCGGCCAGCTTGCTGTCATTAAGCATTTCATCGCATCAGTTGAAAAGCTTCGCACAAAAGGTTTATGGCGTTTAGCAGACTCTCTCAATAAGTGATTAGCAAGAATAGGAATATCTTCAGCTCTCTCACTTAATGTTGGAATACGTAAATTAACCACATTTAAACGATAGAACAGATCTTCACGAAATTCATTACGCTCCATCGCTTTAGGTAAATCACGATGCGTTGCAGAAAGGATACGTACATCAATATCAATATCGCGATTACTACCTAATGGACGAACTTTTCGCTCTTGTAAAACACGCAATAATTTAACTTGCAATGCCATTGGCATGTCGCCAATTTCATCTAAAAATAGTGTGCCACCTTCAGCTGCCTGAAATAATCCTTCACGACTACTCACAGCTCCTGTAAAAGCACCTTTCGCATGACCAAATAGTTCAGATTCTAAAAGTTGCTCAGGTAAGGCACCACAGTTAATGGCAATAAAAGGTTTTTTCGCCCTAGGGCTTGCGCGATGAATGGCTTGAGCAAGGACTTCTTTACCCGTACCACTTTGACCATTAATAAGCACGCTGACATCTGATTGAGCTACTAACTTTGCTTGCTCTAATAAACGTAGCATTTGCGGGCTACGCGTCACGATATCTTTTGACCACTCTTCATCTGAAACAATAGTTACAAGTTCCAGCGCTTCATCAATCGCTTTATAAAGTGCATCTCTATCAACGGGTTTAGTTAAGAAGCTAAATACACCTTGCTGCGTTGCAGCCACGGCATCAGGAATAGAGCCATGAGCTGTAAGAATGATCACTGGCATGCCAGGCTGTTGGCGTTGTATCTCAGCAAATAGCGCCATACCGTCCATTTCATCCATTCGGAGATCACTGATAACAAGGTCTATTTTTTCTTTTAAGAGAAGTTTTAGTGCTTCTTGTCCACTTTCAGCGGTGAAGATATGAAAACCTTCACTTGTTAATCGCATACCAAGTAACTTTAATAACCCAGGATCGTCATCGACAAGTAAAAGATTTGCTGATTTATGGCCAGCCATGCACATTCTCCTTATTTAGATCCTGCTTCAGTCGGTTTTGAGCTTTGTATGTCAGTGTTAGTTTTGACTGGCTCTGGTTTTATTGCCTCGGGTTTCGTAGATTCTGGTTTTGAAGGCTCTGGTTTAACCGCTGTTACAGAAGGTTGTTTTTCCTCACCCTTTGGATTCTCTGTTATCGATTGCGTCGAAACGGGTTTTTCAGCCGATTTTTCAACAATTGGTTTTTCAATAATAGTTTTTTCGGTAACAGGTTTCTCGGTAACAGGTTTCTCTGCATTCACTTTTTCTGTTTCCGCAGATGCTGCTGTTGCGCTTTCCGCTAAATCTTCATTTTGCGATAGCGAATCAACAGAGCCACTCTGTTTTCTATTCGATAACTGCCGTTCAATTTGGGTAAGGCTTTCAAGCTTTTTCAGTGTGACACTTAGTTCATGCTGTAACGCATTATTCTCTTTTCTTAACGCATCAATTTTATTATCTGTTTCTGTGGTTAAACGACGATAACGATTCTTTTCTTCCGCTAAAGAGAGGATCAGTGTTTGGTTCTCAATCCATGTCGATAATAGTACTCGCATAGAACTCGGAAATTGTAATTTATAGCTTTCTAATAACACTAATTGTGTTCGACGATCAGCAATCGTCATTCCAGCACGCTCTAATAAAATACTTTTATAAAATGCATCATCCCACCCAGTAACAACCACACTGTTTGCTTGGCGTTGTGCTTCCGTCGTCATTATGCGGTTTGTACATTCAATGGCTCGTAACCAATAAAGTGCGTTATTGATGCCTTCATCATAAAATGAGCTTAATGTTTTACATTCAGCCCAACGATAATCAATCGTTTTTTGTTTAACAACGGGGATTTCTGGCTCTGGCTCTTGTGCCTCAGTCAGCGCCTTTGGTGTACATCCTGAAAGAACCAGTGGAAACATAATAAACAAAAAACACTGCTTCCAATTTAATGCGATTTTTCTAGTTGATGCAGGGGCCATAGATAACAATTCAATACCAAGCATCTTCTTATTTATTTTTTTATACTCATGATGAGGAGATGCTTGTTTTTGTGACCTGATATGCATTATTTAATCTCAGAAAGTAGCGGTAATTCAATACGAAAACAGACATCGGCATAGTCAGAAGGAACAACACTTAATTCACCTTCCATTCTCTTGATACAGTCATGAGCGATACTTAAACCTAAACCACTTCCTTTTACTGCCCCTTTGCGTAGCAAAGATCCTTGGAAGAAGGGTTCAAAAATCATTTTTTGTTCAGATTCAGGAATAGGTGTTCCTTTATTGGCTATATCAATAACTATTTTCTGTTCAACTTGATAACTAGAGATCCAGATATTACCTGATTCAGCACCATAGTGCACCGCATTCGAGTAGAGATTGTCGATAACTCGTGATAATAATGTTGCTTCTGCTCGACAAGTGGTTAGATTAAGTGAAATTATCGTTTTAATATCTTTAGCTCTCGCAGGTAAACTGTGGGCTAATACCACATCATTCACTAATTGAGTCAAGTTAATTTCTTCGATTTGTTGAGGAACTTCAGAAAGTTTACGATTGTAATCAAGTAGTTGTTCAATTAATAACTGTAACTGCTTACTGCTATTATCAAGAATTGAAACAACTTCTTTTTGATCTAGAGTTAAAGGACCCGCAACTTCATCCGCTAATAATTCCGTACCTTCTCGCATACTGGCTAACGGTGTTTTCAACTCATGAGAAATATGACGCAAAAATTCATGACGTTGCGATTCAAGCCATGCTAAACGCTCACTTAACCAAATAATACGTTGTGCTAATGAACGTAGTTCTCGGGGTCCTTGGAAAGTATCTAAATTATTACTAAGTGTTCGACCTTCCCCTAATCGATTGATCATCTTTTCTATCCCTTTAACAGGGCCAATAATCATTCGAGTAAATAATGCAATGAGGATCAGGCTGAAAACAAAAACGATAAGACTTTGCCAACCGAAATAGCGCCCTTTCTCAGCAATTGCCATCTGGAGTTGTTCGCCACGGCTAAAAATAATCTCTTTAGTTAATACAACAATACGGTTATTGGCATAAGAGAACTGCTCTAGAGCTTGTTGCATCTCTTTTGTCGGTTCGCTACTCTCGCATTGAATGGATTTTAGTTTTTCAAGAGAAGTATTAAGCACATTCGCTTCTTTAGAGGCAGAAAGAGGAATAATGGTTTGTTGTAATGTCGAGAAGAGTTTGGTGTATTGCTGGTAGCGTTGCTGATACATATCATCATCGGTTTTATCTCGTAAAACACAATATCGACGATAGTTTCCTTCCATTTCAATCGCTAGATTTCGCATCACTTCACTACGTTCAGTATCTGCAAGTGCATTTTTATTAGTAATAGCCGCCTGATTACTTAGTTGATCAAGACTTTGATAGGCCTGATAAGCAAGTACAAGTAAAGGTAATAGCACCATCCAAAATGCCATTATCACGAGCTGTCTTAAAGAACGAGGGAAAATACGCCACTTTTTCAATGAAATCATCTCAACACCTATTAGAGTAATGCGATGCTACATGACTTGATAACAAGAAAAAAGTCCGACATTGGGAAAATCAGGCATAGAGAACAAACACAAACGAGGAAATTTGACAGGCTCTAGAAGTGGGAGAGCGGAATATCTTATTGAGATATTCCGCTCGTCAATATTTCATCTCTTTTTTCTCTAAAAGAGAATGAAGGTGGTGCCTCACTCCACGTGTCGTCCTGTGTTTGATAAGGTCCGAAGACGAGTATCATGATGTTGGACGGTAGGCACCTTACTCTGGCGTCATTCCTGGCTTATGTGGTATGTTCCCACCCATATTGTGGACCGACATAAAAAGTTGAATGAGCAACTGATTTATATAATGCACAAGGCGTGCCAACTTTTAAAAAACAAACATAATAAATTGAAAAATAACAAAAAATAAAAATTCACCTCTAATATTTTATTTATAACTCTTTTTTATCTAGTTATAAAACAACCAAGCTGTCTCCATATCCAGACAGAGTTACTCTAAATTCAATAATTACTTATATTTCAACTAGTTAAGTGTCGCCAAAAAGAGACACAAAAAACAATGGGTGTCGTCTTTTTTACACAACAAAAAATAATTCTTTTATTATCAATAAAATAAAGCCTCTAGCAATGTAGAGGCTTTATGTATTTATCACTAAAATAGTTTTACATTTGATTAATCAAATTGTTTTCTTGCATTGCGGAATAAACGCATCCAAGGGCTGTCTTCACCCCAGTTATCTGGATGCCAAGAATTACTAACAGTTCTAAACACACGTTCTGGGTGAGGCATCATAATAGTTGAACGACCATCTCTCGTAGTGACAGCGGTGATCCCTTTTACAGAACCATTAGGATTTAATGGATATTGTTCTGTTGGATTACCGTAGTGATCCACAAAACGTAATCCCACTAAATTTTGAGCTTCTAATTGTGCTAATTGCTCAGTATTACGGAATTCAGCAAAACCTTCACCATGAGAAACAGCAATAGGCATTTGCGAACCCGCCATACCTTGTAACAACAATGATGGGCTCTCTGTCACTTTCACTAAACTAAAGCGCGCTTCAAAACGCTCAGAGCGGTTGCGAACAAAACGAGGCCATAAATCTGCACCCGGAATAAGCTCTGATAATGTTGACATCATTTGGCAACCATTACAGACACCAAGAGATAAGGTATCTTGGCGCTCAAAGAATTGAGCAAACTCATCACGTAAACGAGAATTAAATAAAATAGACTTCGCCCAACCTTCGCCGGCACCTAATACGTCACCGTAAGAGAATCCTCCACAAGCCACCAACACATCAAAATCACTCAATGAACGTCGAGCGGAATGCAAATCGCTCATATGAACGTCAATAGCATCAAAACCGGCTCTGTCAAAAGCAGCCGCCATTTCAACATGAGAGTTAACACCTTGCTCTCTTAATACTGCAATACGAGGACGACTCCCTGTTGCAATATAAGGAGCTGCAATATCTTCATTTGGATCAAAGGTTAAATTCACATTTAAACCCGGATCGTTGAGATCTTGTTTTGCCTGATGCTCTTCATCTGCACACTCTGGATTATCACGTAAGCGTTGCATTTGCCATGTTGTTTCAGCCCACCAAAGACGTAATGTGCTACGCTTTTCATTGTAAACTTCGGTTTCACGGCTTTGGATAATAATGGCGTCATTTTCTGTTGCTTGACCTAAATAATGTAAACAATCCGATAAACTATATTCAGCAAATAATGCTTCTACAGCCTCTTGATGTTCAGCACTAATTTGGATCACACCACCTAGCTCTTCGTTAAAGAGTCCCGCTAAAATATCTTCGTCATAAGCACTGATATCAACGTGTAAGCCGCAATGACCTGTAAATGCCATTTCAGCGAGTGTGACAAATAATCCACCATCAGAGCGATCGTGATAGGCCAACAATTTGCCATCATTAACTAATTGTTGCATCACATTGAAGAACTGTTTCAACTGCTCAACATCACGAAGATCTGCTGCTTTTTGGCCTAATTGACGATAAACTTGTGCTAGTGCCGTTGCACCTAATGCGTTATGACCATTGCCCAAATCAATCAAATACAAGCGGTTTCCTGCTTGTGTTGATAATTCAGGTGTCACTGTTTTACGCACATCTTCAACACGAGAGAATGCCGTAATAACTAAAGATAGCGGAGATGTAACCTCTTTGGTTTTCCCATCTTTATCTTGCCAGCGCGTCTTCATTGACATCGAATCTTTGCCCACTGGAATAGTAATGCCTAACTCTGGGCATAATTCTTCACCAATGGCTTTTACTGCGTCATATAAACCCGCATCTTCACCAGGATGACCAGCTGCTGACATCCAGTTAGCGGAAAGCTTAATGCGATTAAGCGCTTCTACATCACAACCTGCCATATTCGTTAGTGCTTCACCAACAGCCATACGTGCAGATGCTGCAAAATCTAACAGTGCGATCGGTGCTCGTTCACCAATAGACATCGCTTCGCCATAATAGCTATCTAATGTTGCTGTGGTAACAGCACAGTTAGCAACAGGAATTTGCCAAGGCCCAACCATCTGATCACGCGCGACCATACCCGTTACAGTGCGGTCACCAATAGTAATTAAGAAGGTTTTTTCAGCAACGGCAGGTAAATGAAGAACACGATAAACTGCATCTTTTAAATCGATATCTTTACGAGAGAGATATTCACCTTCTGTTTTCAGTGATTTTACATCACGCAACATTTTAGGTGCTTTACCTAATAATATGTCTAATGGCATATCAATCGGTTTATTACCAAAGTGTGTATCGTTTAAGATTAATTCACGCTCTTGCGTTGCTTCACCAATAACGGCATAAGGCGCTCTTTCACGCTGACATAATGCATCAAATAGAGGCATTTTTTCTGGCGATACCGCTAACACATAACGTTCTTGAGATTCATTACACCAGATTTCAAGTGGGCTCATACCCGGTTCATCATTAAGAACATCACGTAATTCAAAACGACCACCACGACCACCATCATTGACTAATTCTGGCATTGCATTAGAAAGACCACCAGCACCAACGTCATGAATAAATAAGATCGGGTTATCGTCACCTAATTGCCAACAACGGTCGATAACTTCTTGGCAACGACGCTCCATTTCTGGGTTATCACGCTGAACAGAGGCAAAATCTAAATCCGCATCTGATTGACCTGATGTCATAGAAGAAGCAGCACCACCACCAAGACCGATGTTCATTGAAGGTCCGCCAAGTACAATCAACTTAGCACCAACTGTGATTTCACCTTTTTGTACGTGATCTTCACGAATATTACCAATACCACCTGCTAGCATAATTGGTTTATGGTAACCGCGAATTTCAACACCATTGTGGCTATTAACTTGTTCTTCATAGGTTCTGAAATAGCCTAGTAATGCAGGACGACCGAACTCATTATTAAATGCCGCACCACCTAATGGGCCTTCAGTCATGATGTCTAATGCATTAACAATGCGCTCAGGCTTACCAAAATCTTCTTCCCAAGGCTGCTCAAATCCGGGAATACGCAGGTTAGAAACTGAAAACCCAACTAGACCTGCTTTAGGTTTTGCACCACGTCCAGTTGCACCTTCATCTCGAATTTCACCACCAGAACCTGTCGCCGCACCTGGCCAAGGTGAAATAGCCGTTGGATGGTTGTGTGTTTCTACTTTCATCAAGATATGTACAGGTTCTTGATGATAGTGATAATGCCCTTTTTCTGTATCAGGATAAAAACGTCCCGCCACAGAGCCTTCCATTACTGCTGCATTATCTTTATAAGCTGACATGACATAATCAGGCGTTTTCTCAAATGTATTTTTAATCATTTTAAATAATGATTTATCTTGAGCCTTACCATCAATAATCCAATCAGCATTAAATATTTTGTGGCGACAGTGTTCAGAGTTAGCTTGTGCAAACATGTAAAGCTCAACATCTGTTGGATTACGGTGTAAGCGGTTAAACGCATCGACTAAGTAATCAACTTCATCGTCTGCAAGTGCTAACCCCATTTCAATATTCGCTTTTACTAATGCATCTTTGCCTTTTGCAAGCACATCAATAGTTTTTAGTGGTGCTGGTGTTTGCTCAGCAAAAAGTGCATTTACATCTTGATAATTTAAGAAGATGGTTTCCATCATTCGATCATGAATAAAACCATAAAGTTGTTGCCATTGAGTGTCTGTCATCGTACCGCACTCAATAAAGTAGGCGATACCACGTTCAATTCTAACCACTTTGGCTAAACCACAGTTATGTGCAATATCTGTCGCTTTAGAAGACCAAGGCGAGATTGTTCCTGGGCGAGGCGTAACAACTCGCATTTCCCCAACAGGCTCATGTTCTGTTAATGAAGGCCCATAATGCAGTAGTTGACGTAATTTAATTTGATCATCTTCAGATAACTGCCCTTCCACTTTCGCGAAATGGACAAATTCTGCGTATATACCTTGTACAGGAAGATCATTTTCCTGACATAGAGTGAGTAATTTATTAATACGAAACGCGGATAAAGCGGGGGAGCCACGCAGGATTTCCATAGTATTGAGTTCTCTCTTTTAGCAGCTAACCTGATCAATCATTCAGGGGAAACGCGCCTAGTATAATAGAATAACCGCTCAGACGAAACCGTTTGCGTGAACAAAATAACGGCATTTGACTTAGAGTGTTTTAATGATTAATTGGTGTAATCAAGTTGCGTCTTGCCAATATGTTAAGCAAAATGCTCGATTACTGGAAATTTATCCATGTTAAAATGACGGTTTTACACACAACAACAAACAACGTTAACGAGAACCAACCTATTGAATAATATAAGGATAAACTATTTCGTTATCGTTATCATAGCGCTCTTTTCAGCGGCTATTATCGCGTTGAATATTACATGGCCGGATAGGCAAAAAGCGCAGATAAATAAGATTTTATCTCGTGGTGAGTTAAGAATTAGTACGATCCCTTCACCATTGATAACGATGAACGATAAAAAGGACCCCGTAGGTTTCGATTATGAATTAGTGAAACGCTTTGCAGATTACCTAGGCGTGAAACTTGTCGTTAATATGCGGACAAATATCAACCAAATGTTTGATGATCTGGAGAATAATAAAGCTGATTTTATCGCCGCCGGATTACTTTACAATAAAGAAAGATTAGAAACGACACGCAGTGGCCCTGCTTACTTTTCAGTTTCTCAACAGCTTATTTACCGTAAAGGGACATTAAGACCACGTAGCTTTGATGCGTTAGATGGGCGCCTTGTTGTCACGGCTGGCTCTGCTCATGCAAGTTTATTGCGGACATTAAAAGAGACGCAATATCCCGAGCTTGAATGGGAAGAATCAGATAATCAGACAACATCACAACTGCTAGAAGCATTATCGGAAGGCAAAATAACCTATGTATTAGCAGACTCAATCAGTGTTGCTGTACAACAGCGCATTCATCCTAATGTTGCCGTAGGATTTGAAGTCACTGAAAGCCGCCCATTAACATGGTATCTGCCAGATGGTGAAGATAATAGCTTATATGCGGCGATGCTCGATTACTTTAATCAATTATCTCAAGAAGATGTATTAGCAAGACTTGAAGAAAAGTATTTTGGCCATGTAGGTTCGTTTGATTACTTCGATACTATCTCTTTTATTACAGCGATAGATTCTATTTTACCAAATTATCAGCCTCTTTTTGAAAAGTATGCAGATACTTTCGATTGGCGCTTATTGGCGGCGATGGCATGGCAAGAATCACATTGGGATCCTCATGCTACATCACCAACAGGTGTTAGAGGATTGATGATGTTGACTCGCCCTACTGCATCAAGTATGGGCGTTGCTGACAGGCTTGATCCTGAAGAGAGTGTTCGAGGAGGAGCCCAATATCTTAAACATCTTCTTTCGCGCTTACCCGATTCTATCCCTGAAGATGAAAGAATTTGGTTTGCATTAGCAGCATATAATATGGGATTTGGTCATATGCTTGATGCCAGAAGGCTTACTGAGCAACAAAATGCCGATCCTGACAGTTGGTTAGATGTAAAATCAAGATTACCTCTACTTAGCCAAAAGAAATATTATGCTGACCTCCCTTACGGCTATGCCAGAGGCCATGAGGCTTATCGCTACGTTGAAAACATTCGACGATATCAGCTCAGCCTTGTCGGCTACCTTCAAGCCAAAGAGAGCAAAAACAAAATATTATCTAAAGATAAAGAGAGTGATAACGATGAAGAACAAGAAAGATCATCATTGTCATTAACTCAAGATATGGCTTATCAATAATTTTTGTAATTAAAAACAGCCTATTAAACAACATAGCCTCTTTTACAGAGGCTTATTTATTTCCTTTTTACTATTCAAAAATCACTCCAACCATTAAAGCAATCCCCAAATTAATATTTTCTTAATATTAAAAATTGCTACATTTTTTCATCCTGTTTTTACCCAAAATAGGAAAAACTCATGTGTTAAAAAATGTAACACTCATTAGCTAAAAAACTCAGCTAATGAGTAAATCGTGTTTTAAATGACCTAAATAGTCATTTTAAGACTATCAGAATAAGTGAAATATAAGAAAAAATTAACTTAAATACGTAGGAATTATCTCATTAGTTATTATTCATTTTATGATTATTATTTTTGAGGAAACTTTTTTTGCAATAAAAATTAACCTAAACATGGCTTTGTTAACATCTAACATATTGAATTACATATATTATGATAATCTATAATTGATTTTATTAATTTTCCTAACCTAATGTTAATAACATTACTTTTTATAAAGTTAAAACAATGTTAATTGTATTGTCTATTAAATTTATCTGCCTGATAAACTTTTTCACCCATAAATTGAGTAATAAAAAGAATAAACCTATATAAAACTCTATTAATATGGAATAGGCAAGATTAAATATGAAAATTGAGGAAATCAACAAAATGTTATATCAAATAGAGAGCCTTTATTGATATCATATAAACCAGTCATTATTCGAAACAACTCGAAATATAATGCAAATCAATTTTTATATTCCGACATTAATATTATTTTTCTATAAATAATACGCACGATCTTCAAGGGATTATCTATAATGAAACTGAGTAAAATTGCTTTAGCGGCTGCTTTAGTATTTGGTATTAATTCTGTTGCAACTGCTGAAACTCCTGCACCAAAAGTTGGCGCAACTAAAGGCGAAATTCAATTAAAAGGTGAAATTGTTAATTCAGCTTGTGGATTAGCAGCTTCTTCAAGTCCTGTTATTGTTGATTTCAGTGAAATCCCAACTTCTGCATTAGCAAATATGCAGAAAGCAGGTAACGTTAAAAAAGATATCGAATTACAAGACTGTGATACTACCGTAGCAAAAACAGCAACTGTTAGCTATACACCAAGTGTTGTTAATGCAACAAATAAAGACTTAGCATCTTTCGTATCTGGCTCAGCTTCTGGTGCAGGTATTGGCTTAATGGATGCAGGCAGCAAGTCAGTAAAATGGAACACAGCAACAACACCAGTACAATTAGTTAATGGTGTTTCTAAGATCCCATTCGTTGCTTACGTTCAAGCTGAATCAGCAGACGCTACTGTAACTCCAGGTGAATTCCAAGCCGTTATCAACTTCCAAGTTGATTATCAGTAATCGTTTTATTTATTTAAATTAATTAAATAATAGATTAATTACTGCATTAACGCAGAGGACTTCCTCTGCGTTAAATTTGATAAAACACTTCAATTTAATAAGAATAAAATAAAAACTAATTAAATAAATATTCATTATTTAATTAGTTTTTATTTAATTAATAATTAGGCGTTTATTCATGTTAATTTCTTTTTTTCACAGCACAATATGGAAAAACATTTGTGCCATTTTGCTATTGTGCTTAGCGTTTTTCGCTCAAGCTGAGCAAGATGATTCTGTGGAATTTAACATTCACATGTTAGATGCCGAAGACAGAGATAATGTCGATTTATCTCGTTTTGCAACTTCTAATTACATTATTCCGGGTATGTACTACTTAGATATCCGTATAAATGGTCGTGACTTCCCTCGCCAAAACATTAATTATGTTGAAGTAAAACCCAATTACTCCATCGCTTGTATTGACCCTACTCTTCTAAAAAAGTTAACAGTTAACGAAGAAAATCAAAAATTTATCGAAGAAATCTCGCCAGATTGTTTCGATATTAGTCAATTACCGGGTATCTCTATCAAAAATGATGGTGGTATCCTCGATATTGTTATGCCTCGTTCATTAATGAAATATGAAGATACCGATTGGACACCCCCTGAATTATGGGATCCAGGTGTATCTGGGTTATTAGTTGACTATACCTTAACAGGTACATCAACTCATCCGAATAAAGGCAATAATAACAACTCATTGACAGGTTATGGACAGGCTGGAATTAACGTTGGTGAATGGCGACTACGTGCTGAATATCAAGGAAACTATTCATCTGAATATTCATCAAATAATAGCTTTGATTGGAATCAGATTTACGCCTATAAACCATTACCTAACCAAGCTGCAAAACTAACGCTGGGTGAAACTTATTTAAACTCTCAAGTCTTTGATAGTTTTCGTTTTACAGGTGCCAATATACAAAGTGATGAAAGAATGTTGCCACCCTCTTTGCAAGGTTATGCACCTGAAATCCACGGCATCGCAAACACCAATGCTAAAGTGACTGTAACGCAAAATGGTCGCTTAATTTATGAAACCACAGTACCTGCTGGCCCTTTTGTTATTAAACATTTGCAAGACACAGTACAAGGTCAATTAAATGTCAGAGTTGAAGAACAAAACGGTAAGGTAAACGAATTCCAAGTACAGACCGCCAATTTACCTTATATGACTCGCCCTGGCTCTGTGCGTTATAACACATCAATGGGTCAGTCATCGCTCAACAACCATAAAGTGCAAGGCCCTGTTTTTTATCAAGGTGATTTTTCATGGGGTATGAACAACACATGGTCGCTGTATGGCGGGGTTTTGTTGACGGCTAAAGATTACAATGCGTGGTCATTAGGCTTAGGTCACGATATGGGGCGTTTAGGTACTCTTTCAGGTGATATTACTCAGTCTTATAGCAAAACTTATGAAGATGAGAATATCAACGGGATGTCATTCAAACTGAACTACGCTAAAACATTCGATGAATACCATAGTACGATTACTTTTGCGGGTTACCGATTTTCAGAGAAGACATTCCGATCTTTCTCTCAATATATAGATGAGCGTTATAACGATATTAATAACAATGGTTATGAAAAAGAGATGTATACCATTACAGGTAACAAAACTTTTTGGGCTGATGATATTGAAAAATCGACAACACTTTACCTCTCTTATCGACACCAAAACTATTGGGATAAAAATACACAAGAGCAATATGGTGTTACGGTAAGCCGTAATTTTTCTATTATGGGTATAGAACAGATTAATACTAATTTATCTGCATTCCGTACTCAGCATAAGGGAAATACTGATGATAGTATTTCTTTCAATGTTTCAGTTCCATTAGGAAGTGGCAAAAGCATTGGTTATAGCTTGCAAGACAGTAACGGTAAAGTGAACCAAATGGCCTCTTATTCTGACAATAGCAATTATAATAATCTATGGCGTGTCCGTGCAGGTTTAAGCTCAGACAATAAAGCCAATACTGATGGTTATTATCAACACCGCTCGCGGTATGCAGAAATTAACGCTAACGCTAGTTATCAACAAGATAATTATGTTGCAGTAGGCGCAACAGTTAAAGGCGGATTTACTGCAACGCGCCATGGTGCTGCATTACATAGTAGTAGCATGACATCAAGTACAGCCCGCATGATGGTTGATACAGACGGAGTTGCAGGCGTACCATTTAATAACCAAAGTACGACTACAAATTTATTTGGTATTGGGGTATTAACTGACTTAACTAGTTATAACAATGTTGATGCTCGTATTGATGTTGATAAAATGGATTCAGATATTGAAACACACAAAGCCATTACTTCTGCAACATTAACTGAAGGTGCGATTGGCTACTATAAATTCCCTGTTCGCCAAGGTGAGCGCCTAATGGCTATCTTACAAACTGTCGATCAAAAATACCCGCCATTTGGTGCCGAAGTCACCAATAAAAATGGTGAAAATATGGGAATGGTGATGGAAGATGGTCTAGTTTATATCGCCGGTGTTAACCTTAATGAATCATTAAACGTGATCTGGGGTGGTAAAACCCAGTGTACGATTACAATTCCAGCGACAATTAACGATCCACTAAAACATGAATTGTTATTATGTCAGGGATTTTAATGAATAAAATGAATTAATAGAGATAATTGTATGAACTCATTCAACACACTCAAAACGCTTTTTTTTGGCTCATTAATTACACTTAGCATAGTGAGTACAACTCAAGCGGGCGTGTCATTAGATAGAACTCGTATTGTATTAACAGGCAACGAGAATTCAGCTAGCGTAAACCTAAAAAATACTAGCCCTGACATTCCTTTTTTAGCTCAATCATGGGTTGAAAATGAACACGGCCAAAAAATTGCCTCTCCTTTAGTAGCATTACCACCTTTACAGCGTCTTGATGGTGACCAAAAAGGGGTTGTTAGAATAACCAAAACAGCAGAAGTTGGACTTTTACCACAAGACAGAGAATCACTGTTCTATTTAAATGTGCGTGAAATCCCACCCGCACCAAAACAAGCTAACGTGTTACAAATGGCAATGCAGTCTCGCATTAAATTATTCTACCGCCCAACTGCCATTATTCCTGAAAAGCCGGGCATGATTTGGCAAGACCAGTTGGTATTTAAAAAGCAAGGTAATCAATTTATTGCCGAAAATCCTACACCTTACTACATCACCATTATTGGTCTTTCCAATAAATTGAATGGTGAAGATAGCGATAAGTTAACCACATTCCCTGGTTTAATGGTTGCACCTAAATCATCACTGGAAATTCCAGTTAAAACCAATGGCATCAATCAATTTTACATGATGTATGTAAATGACTACGGTGGACATCCAGAATTAAAATTTGTTTGCCAACAAAATAGCTGTACAGCTGCCCCGAAAGAACAACAACCAAAATATTAATTAACTTGACGCCGGTAGGAATAAAATGAAATTAACGACAGCAAATTTTTATTTCAATACGCTAAAATTACTTTTTACTGGCGCAATGTTATGTACTCCAATTGTTGCTTCTGCATACATTCATGGTGAAGTTCGTACCGTTGGCGGCCCTAATATCTTTAGAGTTGAGTTAAATAACGCAACATTTCCTAATAACAGACCTGGTGAAACTGCCACAGTAAATTTCTCTTTACCTGATAGATATTTAGCGACAGTTTATTGCCCTAAAGATCCCTTAGTTCCGAATTCTCGCACTTATTATATGGCGAATTCTGACCTACGCTATTTAGGCAATAATTACTATGAACTTAATGAATACGTTGATGTTCAGATCAAGTTTTCTATTTGGGGCCCTGAATCACTACCTACTGTTCCTTTTATTGAAAAACCTAACAATCGAAATGGGCAGCAAGGTTGCCGTATCCCTGAATCACCAAAACCCAACATGTCGTCAGGAAGTAGCGGTGTATTAGTGTTTCGTCTGAAAAAACCGATTATTAATGGTGTTTCATTAACGGGGCAAGCTGTAGCTCAAATGTATGCCCGTGTGGGTAATGGCTTATATCAAGAATATGGCCCGGAACCAATTTCAAAATTAGTGATTAGCTCAGGAATACTAACCACTGAAGATAAATGCACATTTAATAATGGCTCTCCAATTACCTTTGATTTTGGCAATGTTGGTAATACTTCTGACTATTTGAATGGTCAAAACTACAAGATCACTCGCAATATTCCAATAAAATGTGAAGGTGGTAGTTTTACTAATCCTAACAGTCGAATTATGTTTAAAATTCAAACAGGAAGCTCAGGTGTTGCTAGCTTTAACCCTAATTATCTTGGTACAACAGGGCCTGTAGATAGAACAAATCTAGGTATTGTTTTAAGAGACAAATCAGGAACGATTGTGCCACCTAATCAATATTTCTCTGTTGGGAAGCTGAATAATTTTAAAGGTAATTGGGAAGTTACTGCTGCCCCTATTGCAAAGGCAGGGAGCAAAATTACAGAAGGTGAGTTTTCAGCACATGCCACATTAGTTGCGGAGTTTATGTAATGAAAAACTCAATAATAAAATCGGCTATTTCTCTTTTATTATTACTTTCACCTTCTGCCTTTGCTGTGACAGAGCTTATTGGCGGTGATATGGAATTTAAAGGTGTTGTGGTTGCACATGGTTGTACCATTCTTGCTGGTGATGAAAATAAGGTAATCGATTTTAAGCAGATATCTGCCAAAGATCTCTATACCTTTCAAAAAAGTGAACCCGTTGCTTTTAGTATTAGTTTAGAAAATTGCAGTCAGGACATTTATAACAGCGTCACGATTACGCTAGATGGGAAAGAACATCCTACAATGCCCAATCACATTGCTGTTGTCGGCACAGGATCTGAAGATCCTAAAAGTATCGGGATTGTATTTACAGATGTTCAACGCAATGTTATTCAATTAAAAAAGCCGAGCTCAACTCGACTTCTTAATAATAAACGTATTCAATTTAATTTTATGACGTATGTTGAGGCATCGCCCTCTGCACTAAAAAATCAAACTTTACTAACAGGCCCTTTCCAAGCCCAAGCAACGTATACCCTTAATTATCAGTAAATATTATTCTTTTATTGCTGGTTCAGTATTGATTATGGCTGGACTGGCTTTTTGCTTTTTAAGCTGTTTCTTTTCAGCTCTTCTCATTTTAAAAAACTGACTTAAAAGCTGCGAACATTCTTCACCTAATACACCTGAAGTTATCTCAACTTTATGGTTCATTCCGGGATGCTGCAAGATATCAATAAATGAACCAGCCGCACCTGTTTTTAAATCTGAGGCACCATAAACCACGCGTCTTACTCGGCTATGCACAATCGCTCCGGCACACATCACACAAGGTTCAAGGGTAATATAAAGAGTCGCATCGAGTAGACGATAATTTTGTAAATGCTTTCCCCCTTTGCGTAACGCCATAATCTCAGCGTGTGCAGTGGGATCGTTATCGATAATTGAATGATTCCATCCTTTAGCAATGATTTTATTATCAACGACTAATACTGCGCCCACCGGTATTTCACCGATTTCTTGTGCTTTTTGCGCTTGCTCAATCGCTTTATGCATCCAATAAATATCATCTTTAACTTTATTCACAAGGATATCTCTTCATTATCATATAGCGGGATATTGTACCCTGTTTTCTATTGATAACTAAAGAGATTGTCTTGAATTGTTTATGACAAAGATAGCAAGATGAAACTTTAGTTTACGCGTGCTTCTGTGGCTAACTTGACAGCTAAAGCGCCTAAAATTGTCGCCATAAACCAACGTTGAACCAATGCCCAACGAGGCCTTTGCATAAAGAACCCAGCAATAGAACCCGCGGCAATAACAATCAATGCATTTACTGCAATACTAATAATAATTTGAATACTACCTAACACTAATGATTGATTTAAAACACTGCCATTTTGAAGGCTAATAAATTGGGGTAGCAGTGATAAGTACATTAATGCGATTTTAGGATTGAGCAGATTAGTGATAAAGCCCATTACAAAGAGCTTTGTTGTATTACCTGAAAGTAATTTTTTGGGATGAAAGATAGAACGCCCACCGGGTTTAATAGATTGCCAAGCGATATAAAAAAGGTAAATAGCACCACAAATTTTTAATGTATCGTAAGCATAAGGTACCGCCATAAAAATAGCCGTAATACCAAATGCAGCTAATAACATATAAAAAATATAGCCAACAGCCACACCAATTAATGAAATAAATCCGGCTTTTTTCCCTTGAGAGATTGAGCGTGAAATCAGATAAATCATATTAGGGCCTGGAGTTAGTACCAAACCCAAGGACAAAAGCGCAAATATCCACATATTGAACAATGTTGGCATAGCATACCCCTTATTTATTGCATTATTTAACATCAATAACAGAGTGTTAGATGTGCTGGATAACACAAAAAATACTATTTTTTATTATTTGTTTATTGCCAAAAAAGCAAGAATATCTCGATAAACACTTATCGAACATTATCGCCAACAGAAAACCCAATATTAAAAAAACATTATGTAATGTTATTAGTGCAACAGGCTTTCATTTCTCTTCATTAGCAAGTATTTAATCTTTTGTTTATGTATTTTAATAAAGCATTTTAGCGATGCTACTTTAGGAAATTCACTATAAATGGTAACCTTACTCCCCCCTTACTTAGTGCCTATTAAATAAAAGATTGGGGTAATATTCCTATTTGAATGATAAAACACTACTTTATCGGATATAGCGACGTAAAACTGATAGATGGTAACATATAAGTGCAAGATATAAGTTACTGAAATTTAATAATTTATATATTAAGTGACTGATATGGCTTTACTAATTACGAAGAAATGCATCAACTGCGATATGTGTGAACCAGAGTGTCCAAATGATGCGATTTCAATGGGGGATGAAATTTATGAAATTAATCCTGATCTTTGCACTGAATGTGTAGGACATTACGATAAACCAACTTGCCAATCGGTTTGTCCGATTACTAACACGATCATCACTGATCCTGCTCATACTGAATCTCAAGATGAATTATGGGAAAAATTTGTGTTGATCCACCACGCAGATAAGATCTAAACCTTAATCGATGGATTTTGTGGGTGATAAATCTAAGAGAGCTATTTCTCTAAAATAACTGTCGCACAAGCATAACGCTGTTCATCAGCAAGTGTTACGTGAATAGAGTTTATCCCCGCTTTCTCTGCCATCTCTTTTGCAACCGCTAAAAAATGCAATGTGGGTTTGCCTAACTCATCATTACGCACTTCAAAATGGTTGAAAGCCAATCCTAAACGAATACCTGTTCCTAAGGCTTTTGCCGCTGCCTCTTTTACTGCAAACCGCTTAGCTAAAAAACGTATTGGCTGTTTATGGGATTGATAAATTTCCCATTCAGTATCAGTAAGAATACGACGAGCAAGGCGTTCACCAGAACGCCCTATAATTTCTTCGATACGTGATATCTCGACGATATCCATACCTAAACCAACAATAGCCATTAGCGACGCGCTTCTCGCATTAAGCGTTTCATTTCTTCAACCGCTGGCGCTAATCCACTAAATACTGCTCTACCAATAATAGCGTGACCAATATTCAGTTCATACAGCTCAGGTAATGCAGCAATACGTTGCACGTTGTGATAGTGCAGACCATGCCCTGCATTCACTTTTAAACCTTTAGATGCAGCATAAGTGACTGCATCACGAATACGGACAAATTCTTTTTCTTGAGCCATTTCATCTTCAGCGTCAGCATAAGCGCCAGTGTGGATCTCAATAAAAGGCGCACCAACACGGTCAGCTGCGTTAATTTGCTCATGGTCAGGATCAATAAATAGAGAAACTTTGATACCCGCTAAAGATAAGCGTTTAATTGCATCAGCAACTTTAGCCTCATTGCCAACAACGTCTAAACCACCTTCTGTTGTCACTTCTTGGCGTTTTTCAGGTACTAAACAGCAAAAATCAGGCTGAGTTTGACAAGCAATCTCGATCATCTCTTCAGTGACTGCCATTTCCAGATTTAATCTTGTCTGAACCGTTTGGCTTATCAGCATTAAATCGCGGTCAGTGATATGACGTCTATCTTCACGTAAATGGATAGTAATACCATCAGCACCAGCTTGTTCTGCAATAAAAGCCGCTTGAACAGGATCGGGATAAGTTGTGCCACGGGCATTACGAAGGGTGGCGATATGGTCAATATTAACGCCAAGTAGAATATCAGACATGCTCTTCTCCTGAAAAATAACGTTGCATTACCTTAGTTTACACATTCCATAGAGAAGAAAAAGACAATATTACTGTTCTGCCATCAATGCTCTTTTCTTTGGGGCTTTTTTAATGGCAAATTGTCTAAAAAGTTCTCTACTTTTTAATGGTTTTCCGCCTAAATAGGGCTTCAATGCCATTCGAGTAAACCTTTTCGCCGCTTTTAATGTTTCAACAGTAGGAAATTCGCGACTGGCTAAGGATTTTAATTCAAATCCAGTAAAACTATTATGATCAACCACTAAACTCGCAATAAAGCCTTTTTCTTCTCGATAACGATAAGTCATCGAATCTGAAACTGGCTCTCCACTTCCCGCACAATGCAGAAAATCTAAGCCATAGCCAAGTTGTGTTAATAACGCGAGTTCAAAGCGTCTCAATGCAGCTTCAGGTGTAGTATCGCTAGCAGCAAGAATTTGCAAACAGGAAAGGTATTCAAAAAAAAGTACACTATAAGACGTACCATTTTCTAAAACACGAGATAATAACTCATTGAGATACAAGCCACTGTATAGAACAGAGCCTGTCAGTGGTAATGCTAAAGAGATAGGTTCAGCATCACGAAGTGTTTTAACTTCTCCTCGCCCACTCCAACGAATGAGCAAAGGAGTAAAAGGTTGAAGTGCCCCTTTTAAGGGTGAACGACGGCCTCGCGCACCTTTTGACAATATGCGTACTCGCCCTTCATTTTCAGTGAAAAAATCGAGTAACAAACTCGTTTCACTGTAAGGTCGAGCATGGATAACAAATGCACGTTGCCAGCCATCCACTTCAGTTACCTACTTTAAATCGTCCACATAGCCAAGGCTACGTAAAGCACGTTCATCATCAGCCCAACCCGCTTTGACTTTCACCCAAAGTTCTAAGTGAACTTTGTTTTCAAATAAGTCTTCCATATCCATACGGGCTTCAGTACCAATTTTCTTGATTTTCGCACCTTTATTACCAATAACCATTTTCTTCTGGCCTTCACGCTCAACCAGAATTAATCCGTGGATGTCATAACCACCACGTTCATTGGTAACGAATTGTTCGATTTCAACCGTGACAGAATAAGGCAATTCTTCACCTAAAAAACGCATCAGTTTCTCACGAATAATTTCTGACGCCATAAAACGCTGAGAGCGATCAGTAATATAATCTTCAGGGAAATGATGAGTCGCTTCTGGTAAACATTTACGTACGATTTTCGCAATCGTATCGATATTCATGTCTTTTTCAGCACTGATTGGTACAACATCAAGAAAATCCATTTGTTGACTTAAAAAGCCAATGTGTGGAAGTAACTTGGTTTTATCAGTCACGTTATCCACTTTATTAATTGCTAATAAAACAGGGCAACGTAATGATTTTAATTTATTTAATACCATTTCATCGTCAGGCGTCCAGTTGGTGCCTTCAACAACGAAAATAACCAACTCAACATCACCGATTGAACTGCTTGCTGCACGATTCATCAGTCTGTTGATGGCTCGCTTTTCTTCAATATGCAAGCCCGGTGTATCCACATAAATCGCTTGGTAAGCACCATCTGTATCAATACCCATGATACGGTGACGCGTAGTTTGCGGTTTACGTGATGTAATAGAAACTTTCTGTCCCAGTAATTGGTTCAGTAGTGTTGATTTCCCCACATTTGGGCGACCGACTATCGCAATAAATCCGCAATAGGTTTGTTCTTCGCTCATTCAAGCTCCAGTTGTATTAATGCCTGTTCAGCAGCGGCCTGTTCAGCTTTACGACGGCTTGTACCCATCCCTTTGACAGGTTGTTCGATACCGCTTATCTGACAATGGATCGTAAACTCTTGATCATGGGCTTCGCCACGAACCTGCACCACAATATAAGAAGGTAATGGTAAATGACGGCCTTGCAGATACTCTTGCAAACGAGTTTTAGGATCTTTTTGCTTATCGCCCGGACTGATTTCAGCCAAACGATTCTCATACCAATTTAAAATAATTTTTTCAATATTTTGAATATCACTATCGAGGAAAATGGCACCAATTAAAGCTTCCACCGTATCCGCTAAAATTGATTCGCGACGAAAACCACCGCTTTTTAATTCCCCAGGGCCTAAACGTAGACATTCGCCTAGTTCAAATTCACGCGCTAACTCAGCGAGTGTATTCCCACGAACAAGTGTTGCTCTCATTCGGCTCATATCACCTTCATCAACACGAGGAAAGCGATGATAAAGTGCGTTAGCAATCACATAGCTTAGAATTGAATCACCTAAAAATTCTAAACGTTCATTATGTTTACTGCTGGCACTACGATGCGTTAAAGCCTGTAGTAGTAATTCATTTTGCGTAAAAGTATAGCCCAGTTTCTTTTGTAACTGGTTTACTAATAAAGTATTCATGTGCGATCAATTTCCATAACTTAATTTGAAGCACACGCAACAAATCTGTTTAAGACAACGAGAAATTATCGAGTTGGATAACAGAACTGTTGCGTTTGCACTGACCCCTGTCAATAACAGGGGCCAATCATATTTAAAGAAGCGACTTATTCTACACTTAGATAAAAAGGAATGCTGTCGCTATTTTGTTAATTATTACTTAATGCCACCGATACGGCTAAAACGAACGCCTGTTGGCCATTCATTCTCTACTTTTTCAAAGCTCATCCAGATTGTTGTCGCTTTACCGACTAAGTTCTTCTCTGGGACAAAGCCCCAGAATCGACTATCAGAGCTACCGTCTCGATTATCACCCATCATAAAGTAATGGCCTTCAGGAACAATCCACGTACCGACAGGTAATCCAGGTTGAATAAACTCTGGCATCGTCATATCACCAGGTATTGTCATAATACGGTGAGAGACTTTATCAATAGTTTCTACCCTTTCTTCTTCACGTAATTGAGTTGCTGTTGAAATAGGCTCCTCAATTGGAATAGATTTCATACCATTAATACGCTGGCCGCCCGGTACATTTTGTAATAACAACGTCCATTCACTTGGGTAAGCAGTACCGTAATTTACTGAAATTTCTTCATTGCAAATGGCTTTATCACAATTTGGATAGACATGAAGTTTTTTCGACATCATATCATAAACAATTTTATCGCCCGGTAATCCAATAACACGTTTAATAAAATCAGTAGAAGGATCACGAGGATATTTAAATACTGCAATATCACCTCGTTTTGGCTTCCCTGTATTAATTAACGTTGTCTGTGTAATTGGATCTTTTAATCCATAAGCAAATTTTTCAACCAAGATAAAATCGCCAACCAACAAGGTTGGCATCATGGAGCGAGAAGGTATTTGAAACGGCTCATACACAAATGAACGCAGAACCAAAACAATAATCAAGACAGGGAATAAAGAGCCTAATGTCTCCGCCCAGCTTGGCTTATTAATTGATTTTGCTAACTCTTGCTGATCCTCGGTCCCTTGCGTCATCTCTTGAAGACGCTTTAGTTTTGCTTTTCGGGCAGGCTTGAGCTTAAAGCGCTCAATTCCCCAAAAAACTCCCGTTATTAGCGTTGCCAGCGTTAGGATCAAGGCAAACGTGTTAGCCATGTTTTCTCCTTAAATTATTTATCTTTACCAACATGAAGGATGGCTAAAAACGCTTCTTGTGGTAGCTCTACGTTACCAATTTGCTTCATACGTTTTTTACCATCTTTCTGTTTCTGTAACAGTTTCTTCTTACGGCTAACGTCACCGCCATAACATTTGGCTAATACGTTTTTACGTAACTGTTTAACAGTTGAACGAGCAATAATGTGGTTACCAATTGCCGCTTGGATGGCGATATCAAACTGTTGACGTGGAATAAATTCTTTCATTTTTTCCACCAGCTCACGACCACGATAAGGCGCATTATCGTTATGTGTAATCAATGCTAAAGCATCAACGCGATCACCATTAATTAAGACATCTACACGTACCATGTTAGAGCCTTGGAAGCGGATAAAGTTATAGTCTAAAGAAGCATAACCGCGTGATGTTGATTTTAAACGGTCAAAGAAATCTAATACCACTTCAGCCATCGGAATTTCATAAGTCAATGAAACCTGATTACCATGATAGACCATATTGGTTTGAACGCCGCGTTTTTCGATACATAAAGTAATTACATTACCTAAATATTCTTGCGGTAATAACATATGACATTCAGCAATAGGCTCTCTGATTTCTTCAATATTATTTAGTGGTGGTAATTTAGATGGGCTATCCACTAATACAATATCACCGTTAGTCATTTCAACTTCATAAACTACGGTTGGAGCCGTTGTAATCAGGTCAAGATCATATTCACGTTCTAAACGTTCTTGAATGATCTCCATGTGCAGAAGACCCAAGAAACCACAACGGAAACCAAAACCTAACGCGGTTGAGCTTTCTGGCTCATAGAATAATGAAGCATCATTCAGGCTTAATTTACCTAATGCATCACGGAATGACTCATAGTCGTCAGAGCTAATTGGGAATAAACCCGCATAAACCTGTGGCTTAACTTTTTTAAAGCCAGGTAATGGTTTATCTGCTGGTTTTTGGGATGCTGTTAAGGTATCCCCAACAGGCGCACCTAAAATATCTTTAATACCACAAACAACCCAGCCTACTTCGCCACAATTTAATGATGTCGTATCAATTTGTTTTGGTGTAAAAATACCAATACGATCAATGTTATAAATCTGCCCGGTACTCATTACCTTGATTTTATCGCCTTTGCTGACTTTACCGTTTTTAACACGGATCAATGAGACAACACCAAGGTAGTTATCAAACCAAGAGTCAATAATCAGAGCTTGTAATGGAGCATCTGCATCACCTTCAGGCGCTGGAATTTCTTTAACAAGACGCTCGATAACTTCTTTAACACCAATACCTGTTTTTGCAGAGCAACGCACTGCATCTGTGGCATCAATCCCCACAATGTCTTCAATCTCTTCAGCAACACGCTCAGGCTCTGCTGCTGGTAAATCTATTTTATTTAAAACAGGAACGACGGTGAGATCCATATCCATCGCTGTATAGCAGTTAGCTAATGTTTGCGCTTCAACCCCTTGCCCAGCATCTACGACCAATAAGGCACCTTCACACGCAGCAAGTGAACGAGATACTTCATAAGAGAAGTCAACGTGTCCTGGGGTATCGATAAAGTTAAGCTGATAAACTTCACCGTCATCAGCGGTGTAATTCAAGGTTACGCTTTGCGCTTTGATTGTAATACCACGTTCACGCTCAAGATCCATAGAATCAAGAACCTGCGCAGCCATTTCACGATCTGATAAGCCACCACAAATTTGAATAATTCGATCTGATAACGTCGATTTACCGTGGTCAATATGTGCGATAATGGAAAAGTTACGTATGTTTTTCATTCTGAAATTATTTTTCTCTATTGCTTTGCTCTATAAATCTGGCTTTGGAGTCATTCATGGACACAAAGCGAAAACTCTATATTGCAGGAGTTATTATTGATGACGCATTCTACACACTAGAGACATTATACTCAAAGAAACGTTCATCAAACACAAACATTTATGCTAAGACTTGCATTTATTTGTAATTTTTTGCGAGTGTTTTCTAGATAAAAAATACGTTAATTTAAGATGAGTATTATTACAAAAGCGGCATGATAAAAATAATGGGGCAAATGCCCCATCTCTTCAATCAACTCATTACTCTTGAAATTGAACTTTAAGCTCATGAGGTGGAAGCCCTATTTGCAATACAATAGGTTCAAAACCTTCATCTTGGCTCCACCAAGTTGCTACTTTTTTTGCAAATAAAAAACCGAGGGCTCCCCCCACAAGTCCACTGCAAAAAATAGCAAATTCACTCGAAAACCAAAGGCTCGCAATGCCTGCGACAATAAATAAGCCAATAAGTGGTGTTAAATACACCAGCATTGCGGAAAGAAGTAGATTATTTTCAGGAATACCCACTTCCACTTTTTGCCCTTCGACTAAAGGTTGTGCAACAGGAAGTTCAAGTTGATGAACTGTCTCTGGCCCTATTTTATTTAATAAATAAGAGCCACAGGCAGCGCGAGCTTGGCAACTACCACAGCCAGAAGAAGAGCCGTAGTGTAATAACGCACGTCCTTCATGCCAATGTATAACTGTTGCCCACTCTTTAACCATAACTTATACCCTTTTACTTTTTCGTAAATACAACACTATTAACTATTGCTTGTGCCGTAGGAAACGGTAACTGACCAATAAAGGTAATTTCATTACCTTCTTTGTCATAGGTATAAATTGTATTACGACCATACCTTAACATTTTATCGCGTTCGGGCGAATTAACCTGTTGACCACTTTTATTAACATAAATAGAAAAGTCAAATAAGCCATCGCTAAATAAAATCGACTGACTAAACTCAGTTTCAGAGATCTGATGGTTACTGCGTTTTACCTCTTTAAAACCTTCTGGTAATTGACTAACCGACCAGTTATAAACCAATGGCTTAGCTTTTGGTACAAGTAATAAAGGAGGCATATTGACAGTACGTAATGAATTAAGCTCAGTTCCGACTTCACTTCCTTCATTAACCGTGATCACTCGAAATTGTTCAATGATGTCATTATTCTTATCTAACAGATCGACTCTTAAAGGCAGATATCTTTCCTCATCAATAAACAAGACATAATCGTAGCGGTCATTGTTTTTCGATAGCACACGAACAACTCGGCTTGGAATATCACCAATATGCGTTCTGCCTGCATCAATAAAATTATAATAACCCGATAACTCATTGAAATCTTGGTAAATGATTGAAGGAATATAATCAACGATATGATCATTTCTTAAGCTGAAGGCATCTAAGCCGGGTTCAAAATAGCTGATTTCATCGCCACGTTGAACAATTTCACGGCGAGTACTATCCATTTGCATTAATTGTGCAAGTGGTTTGCCATCAATCAGAGTGTGACGGTAGCGAATAGGAACAATACCTTGAGAATTGATATTGATAAAAGATAATTCATAGGTAGAGCTTTGACTTGTCTGACCCATCTTTTGCAACAAAGCCTCGACACTACCTGTTTGAGGTTGCGCCAAGGCTTGTATCGGCATTGACAGGCTGCCCACCAGCAATAAGGTGGATAACCATGATTTTTTCATTACGACTGTTTCATTCCCACACGTTATTTATACATTCACATCTATTATTACTGTGCTACTACAGGTTGAGTTTCACCTTGAGCGCTGATTGGTGCTTCATTTTGTGGTGCATTATAGATACGACGATCTAACTCATACTGTTGCAACATTAATCCAAGGCGCTGATTACGCTCTTGTAAACGTGTTTGCTGGTCTTTACCTAAAGTATCGTTTTGAAGATTTAAACTTACAGGCGAACCTGAACCCATAATAGGTTGAGTATTAAATACAGGTGTATCTATTTGGAAATCTTCAGAACCACTTTTTCCATTATATTGCTGAACACCAACAATAACAGCTAATGAAACACAAGCCGCGACACCGATTTGAGTTAACTGACTCGCCCAAGGACGTAACGTTTGTAAGAAAGAGTGCTGACGCCATTGTGATGGCGCAGGTTGCTGCTCTCGTTGTTGTTCAGGACTTATGCGAACAGGTTCATTCTCTAAAGCGAGCGCAACGCGACTTGCGATATCGAAGTGGACTACTTCACCTACATCACCACGCATTGTGTCACGAATTAAATGGTAGCGTTGCCATGTCTCTTTCATAGAGTCATCACGAGCAATTGTACCCATTAATTCTTTATCAAGAACTTCGCCATCCATAAATGCAGAAAGTTTTTCTTTTTGCATATAAAAGTACCCTTCAGTCAATGATGGTTCACCTACAATTAAAACTCTTGTATTAATGGTTGAACCTTATTATCAATAGCTTCTCGTGCCCTAAAAATGCGTGAACGTACTGTTCCGACAGGGCAATCCATAATGACTGCTATCTCTTCATAGCTTAGCCCGTCAAGTTCCCGAAGTGTAATAGCAACCCTTAAATCTTCAGGTAATGACTCTATAGTGTGAAAAACTACTCTCCGTAACTCTTCAGACAACATTAAATTCTCAGGGTTCGAAATTTCTTTTAGTGCATTTGGTGATTCGAAGTTTTCAACATCACTCGCATCTAAATCATTCGAAGGCGGACGTCGCCCCTGTGCAACCAGATAATTTTTTGCTGTATTCACAGCAATGCGATAAAGCCATGTATAAAAAGCACTATCTCCACGAAAAGAACCGATGGCACGATAAGCTTTAATAAAGGCTTCTTGCGAAACATCTGGTACATCGCCCTGTGGTACATAACGAGAAATCAGGCTTGCTACCTTGTGTTGATAGCGGATAACCAGCAAATTAAAGGCTTTCTGGTCACCATTTTGTACCTTTTCAACCAACATTTGGTCCGTTAACTGCTCGCTCATTAGAGATGGACTCTCCCGAAGTCAAGCTTCGCACTATTTTTAAATGACTCCGTCATATTTACTCTCGTTATTCCTTCTCGTTTTATGAGCTACAAGACTTGGAGTGCAAAAATAGTATGAAGTTCAATTCAATCATTATTTTAAGAGATGAATCACAAAAAAATCATCATGGTGATCACCCAACCAAAATGCAATTTGCCAATAAAAAAACGATAACACAATGATATTATTTAAATATATACGATTACTTACAACAATATATATTATCTTAAACAATGTATTATTAAATATAGATTTAATAATATAAATAAAAGTCAGTCACCCAAGAGCGAAACTTATCAGTGTAGTGCCCTTCATTATTACGAATAATAAGTTCATCTATACTACATTCAACACTGCTTTGATTTTGTCTTTGAAATGCTAACAAAATTCGATGATAAGATTTATCTGCACTGTCTTTAATATTAACGCGTTTTGCAATATTCCACTCTTTTTTTTCTGCGATTTCAATAAATTGCTCACCAATAGAGTAAGGTAATACAACACAGAACAAACCATCTTTGGTGATAAGTGATTGTGCACTATCCAGCAATCCCTCATGCGTTAAGGTTTTGGTATAACGTGCTTGCTCACGAACATCATTACGACAAGCAATTGCTGGTTCAAAATAAGGAGGATTACTTACAATCAAATCATACTTGTTTTGTGCTTGTTCAGCATAATGATAAATATCATCATGATGGATATGAATAAGTGAGCGCCATTGTGACTCTTGAGCATTTTCCGTAGCTTGTGATGCAGCCTTTTCATCAAGTTCAATACCATCTAGGCGCTCAATTTGATTCGCTCGCTGAGCCAGCATTAATGCAATTAATCCACTCCCTGTACCAATATCAAGCGCTCTTTTTACATTATCAATAGGTGCCCAAGCCCCTAATAAAACACCATCTGTACCCACTTTCATTTCACACTTATCATGAGCTACAAAAAATTGTTTAAATGTAAAACCGCCTTTACGTAGTCCCGCTTTTCTCACTTTCTTTTGATTCATCTATCGGCTCTATTGATTCGTATTACTATCTCTTTTTTATTACTTATCATTCATGTCATTGGAAAAGAGATATATGGTATGATAACGCTTCTGCAACCCCTATCTTAACATTAAACTATTTGTATACGATGCACGCTTATTTAGATTAAGCCTAAAAACAACAAATACCTTCGTCTATCGGTAATATATAATGTGATAGCGGTAAATCCTCTGGCTTTTAGCGGGGGATAATGTCAAAATCCGCGCCCTAAACAGAGGTATACAATGACAGCCACGACATTTTCCAGTCTTGAACTTGATGAAAGTTTATTGACCGCATTAGAAGAAAAAGGATATCAACGTCCTACAGCTATTCAAGCAGATGCAATTCCTGCCGCAATGGATGGACGCGATATTTTAGGCTCTGCGCCAACAGGCACAGGGAAAACTGCGGCCTTTTTGCTTCCGGCAATTCAACACTTGCTTGATTATCCACGTAAAAAATCAGGCCCGCCACGTATTCTTATCCTAACACCAACTCGCGAACTTGCTATGCAAGTTGCAGAACAGGCAAAAGAATTATGTGCGCATACACATTTAGATATCGCCACTATCACAGGCGGTGTTGCTTATATGAATCACGCTGAAGTCTTCAGCGAGAACCAAGATATTGTTGTTGCAACAACAGGTCGTTTATTACAGTACATCAAAGAAGAAAACTTTGACTGCCGTGCGGTAGAAATGCTGATTTTAGATGAAGCAGACCGCATGCTAGATATGGGTTTTGCTAACGATATCGAAACGATTGCAGGCGAAACTCGCTGGCGCAAACAGACATTACTGTTCTCTGCAACACTAGAAGGTAATGCGGTTATTGATTTTGCACAGCGTATCCTCAACGAACCTGTTGAACTTAATGCTGATCCATCTCGCCGTGAGCGTAAAAAAATTCAGCAGTTCTATTATCATGCTGATAATCTCGAACATAAAACAGCGTTGCTTGCTGCACTATTGAAGCAAGACGATGTTAAAAAATCGATTGTCTTTGTTCGAAAAAGAGAGCGTGTAAGAGAGCTTGTCACTGCGCTAGAAAAACAAGGTATTAAATGTAGCTACCTTGAAGGTGAAATGGCGCAGACACAGCGTAACGATGCGATCAAACGTTTAGAATCAGGAAAAATGAATGTGCTTGTTGCAACAGACGTTGCTTCTCGTGGCCTTGATCTAGATGACATCACACACGTTTTCAACTTTGACTTACCTCGTACTGCCGATGTTTACTTGCACCGTATTGGTCGTACAGGACGCGCAGGTCGTAAAGGTATCGCTATTTCATTAGTTGAAGCTCACGATCACCCATTATTAGGGAAAATTGGTCGTTACGTTCAAGAGCCTATTAAATATCGTGTTGTTGCTGAACTACGTCCAGAAACCAAAGCACCAAGCCTGAAAGCAACATTCAAACCTTCTAAAAAAGTGCTCGCTAAACGCAAAGCGAAAAAAGAAGAAGAGAAAAAAGCGGTTAAAGAGAAAGTGCGGACTCGCGATCGTAAAAATATCGGTAAACGTCGCAAAGCAGTTGCTAAACATACAGAAAAAAATGTGGCTCCTACTGCACCAGCAAAAGAAACGAATACTGATAACGAATAATCTGTACTCTTTCTGATCTTATAAAAAAACCGTAGCTATATAATGTAGTTACGGTTTTTTGTTGTTCTCTCTTCTTTTTTATTTTATATAGAAAAAAGTCTTATATAGAAAAATAGAAAAAAGCCCGATATTTTCATATCGAGCTTATTATTAACTTATTACTTTAGTGAAAATTACAGGCTTTCTGTGAAAGTACGAGTAATAACATCACGCTGTTGTTCTGGGGTCAGAGAGTTAAAACGCACTGCATAGCCAGAAACACGAATAGTTAATTGAGGATATTTCTCAGGATTGTTAACAGCATCTTCCAGTGTTTCACGGCTTAATACGTTAACGTTAAGGTGTTGACCACCTTCTACACGAACAACCGGTTTAGATTCTACAGGCACTTCTCGGTATTCGATATTGCCTAACTCTTTACGGTTAATCACTTGACCTTCTTCAAAGCCTTTTTTAGCACAGATGCAACGAGCTTCGCCGTTTTCATCATCTAATAACCAGAAAGAATGTAATAAATCGTCGTTATCAGCTTTAGTAATTTGGATACCAGTAATCATTTCGACCTCCAATGTGGGCGCAAAATCAAATTCTGATCTCATACCAGAACTTGGGTATTTGGTCTAACCAATGTTTCTGTCTACTTATATACCAGTATAAATGGCGCCATTCTTTGATAAATATCAATAAAATTCATAAGCACTTTATCCAACAAGGTGCAAAGTGTTGTTTTAAATCAATAATCATTTATGACTGACTTGCAATTTTTTTTGTAAATTTTCAAATAAAAGTTGAGAAATCAATTAATTCTTATTTTTAGGGCGTAATATTTTCATTCCCCTGATGAAATCGGTAAGCTTAGACACTATAAGATATCAACAAGGATTTTAAGTTATGACTACACCATTAACTTGGCATGATGTGATAGGCCCTGAAAAAGAGAAGCCTTACTTTCATCAAATTATGTCTCAAGTCGCACAACAAAGAGCCGCAGGTAAAATCGTTTATCCACCTCAAGAAGATATTTTTAATGCTTTTCGTTTTACGCCTTTTGATAATGTGAATGTAGTTATTTTAGGGCAAGATCCTTATCACGGCCCTAATCAAGCACATGGACTCTCTTTTTCAGTACGACCGGGCGTGCCAGCGCCTCCTTCATTAGTCAATATGTATAAAGAGCTTGAAAAAGAATACCCTGATTTTAAACGCCCCAACCACGGCTATTTAGAAAGCTGGGCTAAACAAGGTGTTTTATTACTTAATACAGTATTAACAGTAGAGAAAGGCCAGGCACATTCTCATGCCAACTATGGTTGGGAAATCTTTACTGACGCAGTAATTGAACAGATCAATCAGCGTAGGGACGGGGTTATTTTCTTACTTTGGGGCGCCCATGCTCAGAAAAAAGGACGTTTTATTGATACCAATAAACACGTTATTTTAAAAGCACCTCATCCATCACCACTCTCTGCCCATAGAGGCTTTTTAGGTTGTGGTCATTTCAAACAAGCCAATGATATTTTACAACAACAAGGTCGTACACCTATTAATTGGCATCTTGATCCTATTGAATAATAACGCCCCATAAAACATAAAACCGCACAATAACAAGAATATTTAATAATCTTCGTATTGTGCGGTTTACTTTATCTACATGTAATAACACATGTGATAACAGATGCTTTATCGATATTATTTAGAAACGATAACCATAGCTGGACGTAATAAACGACCATTTAAGGTATAACCTTTTTGCATAACATCGACCACATGATTGGATTCATGTTCAGGGCTATCAATTAAAGTCATCGCTTGGTGAACTTCAGGGTTGAATACCACATTTTTTTCTTCAACCACTTCGATACCAAATTTACGAACAGCATCTAAGAATGATTTTAGAGTTAATTCTAACCCTTCAATCATTGGCTTTAATGATTCATTTTCATGATCAGCCGCAGATAAAGCACGCTCTAAATTGTCGAGTACAGGCAATAACTCATTAGAAAACTTCTCAAGTGCAAATTTATGCGCTTTCTCAATATCTTGCTGAGTACGGCGACGCACATTTTCAACTTCAGCAAGAGCACGAGCCATCGCTTCACGCTCTGTTTTTTGTGATTGCTCAAGTTGTTTTTCCAGAGAATCAACACGCGCTAATGCTTCCACTAATTCAGCTTGAGCATTAAAGTCCGCTTGTGCTTCTTCGGTCATTGCTGGCTCTTGAGGCTCGTTCATTGCAGATCCCATTCCTTCTTTTTCTTTTGAGGCTTGCTCTTCATGTACATTTTGTTCTTTACTACTCATGAACATCTCCGCGTAGTTTTAGTATTCATCTTCATATTTAGTTTATTATGGGGATCAATAAACGGGTTTCAAGGAATTGGCGCAAAACGAGGGTAAAAAAATGCCAGATAATACCGTAACGGAAGAAAAACACTTTAAATGCATTGGCATTGTTGGTCATCCACGCCATCCTGAAGCAATTTCAACTCATGAAATGCTCTATCATTGGCTATTGGCTCAAGGCTATGACGTTATTATTGACACACAAGTTGCTCAAGAACTAAAACTAGAAAATGCACAAACTGGTGATTTAACACAAGTTGGCAAAGTTGCCGACCTTGTCATTGTTGTTGGTGGTGATGGCAATATGCTTGGCGCTGCGCGCGTTTTATCTCGTTATAATATCAAAGTGATTGGTGTTAACCGAGGTAATTTAGGTTTTCTTACTGATCTTGATCCTGATAATGCTTTACAGCAATTAACTAACGTATTAGCGGGGCATTATCGCGAAGAAAAACGGTTCTTACTTGAAGCTCGAGTCTGTGCTGAAGGTCAAAGAACACGCATTGGTACAGCAATCAATGAAGTCGTGCTTCATCCTGGTAAAGTCGCCCATATGATTGAGTTTGAAGTTTACATTGATGATCGCTTTGCTTTCTCTCAACGTTCTGATGGCTTAATTATCGCAACACCTACGGGATCAACCGCCTACTCACTTTCTGCGGGTGGCCCTATTTTAACGCCAAACCTTGATGCTATTGCGCTTGTGCCTATGTTCCCACATACCTTATCAGCACGTCCTTTAGTTATCAGCAGTGATAGCCAAATTCGCTTAAAATTCTCACAAACAAATATCGATTATGAAGTCAGTTGCGATAGCCAATTAGTGTTACCGATTAAAGAAGGTGATGAAGTTATTATTAAGAGAAGTCGTCAAAAGCTCAATTTAGTTCACCCTACTGATTACAACTATTTTAATACACTCAGCTCAAAATTAGGTTGGTCGAAAAAAATGTTCTAATTTTTGTGCCTCCCTACTTTACTGTATAAAAAACCAGTTTATACTGTATGTAATTACAGATATGTTTTTATACACAGGAGAGGCACTATGCTGACTCAATTAACCATTAGTCATTTTGCCATAGTCCGTGAACTTGAAATCGATTTTTCTGGTGGCATGACCACCATTACAGGCGAAACTGGCGCAGGTAAGTCTATTGCGATTGATGCTCTAGGTTTATGCTTAGGTAACCGTGGTGATGCCAATATGGTGCGCCCAGGTGCAACTAGAGCCGATTTATGTGCACGATTCTCACTCTCTGATACGCCATCAGCACAACGCTGGCTTGAAGAACATCATCTTGATGATCATAACGAATGCCTATTAAGAAGAACTATCTCTACTGATGGGCGTTCTCGTGGTTTTATCAACGGCACTTCCGTACCACTTTCACAATTAAGAGAGCTTGGTTCATTACTTATTCAAATTCATGGGCAACATGCTCACCAGCAACTTCTAGAGCCTCGCTATCAAAAACAACTGCTTGATATCTATGCCCATGAACCTGCTTTATTAAAAAACATGAAGTCGGCTTATCAAACATGGCATCAAAGTTGCCAAACTTTAGCTGCTTTTCAACAACTTTCTTTAGAACGAGAAGCAAGGCAACAACTGGTTGATTACCATTTAAAAGAGCTCAATGAATTTCAACCAGTGCAAGGTGAATACCCAGAATTAGATCAAGAATATAAACGCCTTTCTAACTGTGGTCAGTTTTTAACGCTAAGCCAAAATAGTTTACAAATTTTAAGTGACAACGAAGAGCAAAATATTTTAAGTATGCTCAATGTGGCTAAACATGAAATTACTGAACTAACCTCAATGGAAAGTCAGTTCAATTCATTATTAGAGATGCTAGAAGAAGCTACTATCCAAATTAGTGAAGTGAGTGATGAACTTCGTCACTATAGCGATCGCTTAGAGATGGACCCTAATCGCTTATTTGAAGTAGAAAAACGCATGTCTAAGTATATTAGTTTGTCGCGTAAACACCGCGTCGCACCTGAAGAACTCTATGATCTTCATCAGCAATTAATTGAAGAGAAAAATGCCCTACTTCGTCAAAATGATGATTGTGAGGCTTTAATAGAACAAGTCAAAGCTGATCATTTAATTGCATTAGATGTCGCAAAACAACTGCACCAAGTTCGCCAACAATATGCGAGTGAATTAAGCCAACTTATCACTAACAGTATGCATCAGTTATCAATGCCACATGGTTATTTCACTGTTGATACCCATTTTGATGACAGCTCACTACAAATCGATGGTGCCACAAAAGTTGAATTTAATGTCACCACAAACCCAGGGCAACCCCATCAAGCACTTTCTAAAGTCGCTTCAGGGGGTGAGTTATCACGTATTGCACTCGCAATCCAAGTGATCACAGCAAAAAAAATGGATACCCCAGCACTTATTTTTGATGAAGTTGATGTGGGTATCAGTGGTCCAACGGCGGCTATTGTAGGTAAATTACTACGTGAGTTAGGCGAGTCTACTCAAGTTATGTGTGTCACTCACTTGCCTCAAGTTGCAGGTTGTGGTCACCAACACTATTTCGTCAACAAAGAGACAAATGGTGAAGAAACTGAAACAACAATGAAATTGTTATCGAAAAAAGAGCGTTTACAAGAGCTCGCTCGTTTATTAGCAGGTAGTGAAGTCACCAAAAATACCCTAGCAAATGCGAAAGATTTGTTGGCTGCATAACGATTAACAAACTTTTATTGATATTTAGGGTCATAGGCAGAGCGTGAAAGGTTTTCAATTGCTGCGTTGTCGATTATCATCGTCACTATGACCCTAAAAGGAATGTAATAACCATGCGTTTTAAACTGTTAAAAGTTGTCGCCTTATCTTTAGTCGTAATGACTTCAGGTTGCTCTATGTTCGAGAGACTGGTTTATCACCCAGATATCAATCAGGGAAATTATTTAACGCCAGCCGAAGTCGCAAAAGTTCAGCAAGGAATGACACAGCAGCAAGTTCAATTTGCCCTTGGTACGCCAATGCTAAAAGATCCTTTCGGAAGCCAGACTTGGTATTATGTTTTCCGTGAAGAGCCTGGTCATCAGAAAGTACGTCAAGAGACTCTTACCCTGACTTTTGATAACAATGGCATACTGACTAAGATTGATAAACAAGGCAATATGCCTAACTTCTCAGCACCTGCAACAAAATCGTAATGCGATTACAGTGCTAAGAAAGCTTAGTTTTGTATAAGATTGGCAAAAGTGAATTGCACCCCATACGTTAGATTTGACGTTGGGGTGTGTTTTTATAAAGAGAAATTGCTTTATAACAGTGTTGTCTTTTATTATATCTGTCTGTAATCAAACGGCCTATCAATGCAATATATGATGCTCCCCCTATTGGGCAAAAAGCATAATATTAATCCGCTTTTTGTCGTGCTTTCTCAGCACGTTTACGACGCATTTCTTTAGGATCGGCAATTAAAGGTCGATAAATTTCAATTCTATCGCCATCTCGCACATTATCGCTTAATTTTGTTGGCCGACTGTAAATACCCACTTTATTTTTGGTCAAATCAATATCACTACAAATTGTTAAGATATTTGAAGCAATAATAGCTTGTTCAACCGTGTCCCCTAACGTTAGTTCAACAGGGATAAGATACTGCTTATCGGGCAACGCATAGGTTACCTCTACCCATATTTTAGTCACGATAGATCTCTTTCGCTCTGTGAGTAAATGCTTGAACCATATTGTTCGTTAAATCTTTAAAAATACGGCCAAAAGCTAACTCAATTAATTTATTAGTGAACTCAAAGTCTAGCTGAAATTCTATCTTACACGCATTATCATCAAGTGCGGTAAACACCCATCCCCCAGTTAATTTACGAAAGGGGCCATCAACAAGACGCATATCGACACGCTCATTAGTCTTTAAAAAGTTATGGGTAGTAAATGTTTTACTAATTCCCGCTTTTGAGACATTTATTGATGCAATCATTTCTTCTGGTGTGCTTTTGATCAGTTTACTTCCAACGCATCCTGGTAGAAAATCAGGATAAGTAAGAACATCATTAACCAGTTTAAACATTTGCTCTGTACTAAAAGGGACAAGAGCAGATCGACTAATCTGAGGCATAGTTATTCCTGTACGACAACACTGTGCGGATCATATCATTGAACAGTGACTAATTAAAAATCTAATGGAATATAGCTTAAGTTTTATGCAATTGAAAAGAAAACAGTCGGTTAAATGATTTCTTTCTATTGCTCATACAGTATAATGTGGACATTATGACAAAGAAAAAATCACACAAACCTGGTTCTGCGACCATTGCGTTAAACAAACGTGCTCGCCATGAATATTTCATCGAAGATGAGATTGAAGCGGGTCTGTCGTTACAAGGCTGGGAAGTTAAATCACTGCGTGCCGGTAAAGCAAACATCAGTGATAGCTACGTCGTCATGCGCGATGGCGAAGCTTATCTTTTTGGTGCAACCATTACTCCTTTAAATGTTGCATCAAGCCATGTCGTTTGTGACCCAACGCGTACCCGTAAACTGTTATTAAAACAACGTGAACTTGATAACCTTTATGGTCAAATCAACCGTGATGGTTATACCGTTGTTGCACTTTCTCTTTATTGGAAAAACGCTTGGTGCAAAATCAAAATTGGCGTTGCAAAGGGTAAAAAAGATCACGATAAACGTGAAACCATTAAAGATCGTGAGTGGAAATTAGACAAAGCACGTATTATGAAAAATGCCAACCGCTAAATTGCGTTAAGTACTAGCAATTACAAGTATTTTTCTGATATACTTGCTTTTAACAACTTGGGGCTGATTCTGGATTCGACGGGATTTGCGAAACCCAAGGTGCATGCCGAGGGGCGGTTGGCCTCGTAAAAAGCCGCAAAATAATAGTCGCAAACGACGATTACAAACAAGTACTAGCAGCTTAATAACCTGTTTAGAACCCTCTCTCCCTAGCTTCCGCTCTTAAGACGGGGATCAAGAGAGGTCAAACCCAAAAGAGATCGCGTGGAGACCTAGCTTGGGGTCAAAGCGTTAAACTTAATCAAGCTAGCTTATTCATGGCGCGTCTGTCCGCAGTGGGTAAGTGAAATTAAAGATAGACTAAGCATGTAGTACCGAGGATGTAGAAATTTCGGACGCGGGTTCAACTCCCGCCAGCTCCACCAAATTTGGTGGGTCAGTGATAGGACAACGGTTTCAAAAACAAGAAGTTAGCGAAATCATTAAGACTACACACTGACACAGATAGGACTCTAAATCATACGCAAATCGTACGCGGATTATTTAGAGTTCAAAAAGGCTCACTTCGGTGGGCCTTTTTTAGTTTCAATGACCAAGCAAATACATTCATCCTCTTCAACTTTTATAGCATATTCATCATAAATCATTGCTAAACCCTAGCCGCATACATATAAGTTTTACAATTTTTTCTTAAGAATGAGAATACAAAAACGAGTGAATCTACTGTCATAAAAAATTTCTGGAATAAAATTAGTTATTTACTCTTTTACATAAAAACTATTTAATAACAATGTAATGAGTCTCTAAAATCTATTATTACAAGGTCATTTTTAGTAAAAACTATCATATTTAATTAGCTCTATTAATCCTATATATGACTGGTTTAAAATAATACAAATTACCTATTCTAAAGAGTTTAAGAGGATCATAATGAAAATACTCTTAATTGAAGATCACGAAAAAACAGCCAATTGGGTTAAAAAAGGGCTAGAAGAAGCTGGATATACTATTGATATTACGAATGATGGTCGTGATGGCCTCTATTTAGCATTAGAAAATGATTACAAATTGATTATTCTTGATATCATGCTTCCCGGAATGAACGGTTGGAATATTTTAAAAATATTACGCACATCAAAGTCAGTCCCTGTGATTTGTTTAACAGCAAGGGATGCTATAGATGACCGAGTTAAAGGATTAGAATTAGGTGCAAACGATTATTTAGTAAAACCTTTCTCATTTTCAGAATTATTGGCAAGGGTCAAAAATCAATTAAGAGTTCAACAAAATATTTCAACAATTATTGAAATTGCTGACTTAAAAATCAATTTATCTCGTCATGAAGTGGAGCGTAATAATATACAGATCCCAATGACTCGCCAAGAATATTCTTTATTACTTTTTTTTGCTTTACATATTAATGAAATATTACCCAGGACACTAATTGCAAGCGAGATTTGGGGAATTAACTTTGATAGTGATACTAATATTGTAGATGTTGCTATCCGTCGTTTACGAAAAAAAATTGATGATGGATTTGAAATCAAATTAATCGAAACGGTTAGAGGAATGGGATATAGGCTAAATGGAGTCAATAATGAAAACAAAGTCACTGAGATTTAAAATTATCTCTTTATTTATCATATTGATGATTGCAAATGCAGGTTTTATGTCTTTAACGCTTTATCAATCACTTAAAAATGAATTAATATCTCGTGATAATACCTTACTTGTAAATCGTGCAGACCAATTAGTAAAGTTAATTAATAGTGGAATTGATATCAAAACATTACCTATCTATTTTCAACGTATGATGGATATGCAACAAGATATTATTTATATTACGGATGCTAATAATAAAATTTTAGTTGATACTAATTCAGATATTTTATTTGCAGATCATCTAAAAACCACTGATACAAAGAATATAGATTTAAACATGATTACCTCCTGGGAAACAGAATCAGGTGTTCCTGTTTCAGCTATTAACTTTACAATAGAATCACCAATAGGCGTGTTAAATGTAGTGATCGCCAAAGCATCCTTTGTGCGCATCAGTATGCTAAGCGAATATTTAAGTAAGATATTGATTATCTCATTAGCTTCTATTTTATTTATGGGTATATTAAGTTTTTGGTTAATTAAACATGGATTAAGAGATATCCGTATTCTTAGCCAAATTACAGCTAAAACAGACATACATACTCTTAACCAAACCATAAATATCTCACAACTTCCCAATGAGCTGAAAAGTTTAGGTGACTCATTAAATATAATGAGAAAAAGGTTAAAAAATGATTTTGTAAAGCTAACTCAATTAGCAGATGACTTGGCTCATGAACTCAGAACCCCCATTAACGCTATAAAAGTTCAAAATGAAATTTTGTTACAACGCTCTCGTAGCGCAGAAGAATATGAATCAATTATTATTAGTAATATTGAAGAATTGGATAAACTTGCAAAAATAATTGAAAATGTTTTATTTATCGCTCGTGCTGAAAATAAAAATATCATTTTAAATAGAGAAAGCTTGAATTTATCGGATCTAATTGATGAAATTTATAACCTATTTTCATTTTATGCAGAAGAAAAACAGATTACCTTATTAAAAGAGCCTACAACATTAACAGTTAGTGCAGATCACTTACTTTTTACTCGCATATTAATGAATCTCATATCAAATGCAATTAAATATTCTCCCGCTAATACACAAGTCATCACTCAATGTAAAAAAGAAAAAAATCAGTTACTGATTTGTATCAGCAATATTGGTGATGAATTGAATCAACATGAACAAATATTTACTCGTTTTTGGCGTGGTGATAATGCAAGAACAACAGATGGAAATGGTTTAGGTTTATCAATTGTACAAGCGATTATGACATTACATGAGGGTAAAGTCAGTTACGAGCGTATTGGAAAACATAATGTATTTATTTTAACCTTTCCATGCTAATTACGCGATATGACAAAATTGTCATCTTTTTGTCAGCTTTTTTATAAAACATCTCTGCATAATTAACTTATCAATCAAATATCTTCTTAATTATGTAGAGGTAACATCATGAAAAAAAACAGGAAAAATAACCTATCAGAAATTACACCTGAATCTGTTTTTATGATGAAACGACGTAATTTACTAAAATTATTAGGCATCGGCGCTGCTGGAATAGCGGTTTCATCCACTGTAAAAGCCGATTTATTTTCATGGCTTACTGAAGATAACAAACCAACAACACCAAAATCGTCCCGTAAAGAATTACAATTTATTCAACCTGAAGAATATCAATCTTCATTACAATTAACTCATGAAGATAAAGTAATCGGATATAACAATTTTTATGAATTTGGCCTTAATAAATCCGATCCTGCTAAGTATGCACACACAATGAAAACAGAAGAATGGACATTAACTATTGATGGTGAAGTTAATCGCCCACTTACTTTAAACTTAGACGATATTAATCATAAATTTCAATTAGAAGAACGCATCTATCGTATGCGTTGTGTTGAAGCATGGTCGATGGTCATTCCTTGGGTCGGTTTTCCATTAGCAAGCTTACTTTCTTTGGTTGAACCCAATAGTCGTGCAAAATATGTTGCCTTTGAAACGCGTTATGCACCACAGGAGATGCGCGGACAAGATAGTCGCTTCATTGGCGGCGGTTTGCAATACCCGTATGTCGAGGGATTAAGACTCGATGAAGCGATGAATCCACTCACATTATTGGCGACAGGGGTATATGGAAAATCCTTGCCAAACCAAAATGGTGCACCTATTCGCCTTGTTGTTCCGTGGAAATATGGATTTAAGGGGATCAAATCCATTGTCAAAATTCGTTTAACTGAGTCAATCCCACCAACAACGTGGAATCTTTCGGCACCACATGAATATGGTTTTTATGCAAATGTTAATCCAGATGTTAGCCATCCTCGTTGGTCACAAGCAACAGAACGCTTTATAGGCACAGGTGGATTAGGTCAAGTTACAAGACAACCAACATTATTGTTCAATGGCTATGGCGACCAAGTCGCACATTTATATAAAGATTTAGATTTACGGAGAAATTTCTAATGAAACCAGTATATGGAATAGAAGTTAAATTATTAAAAACCATATTCCATCTTATTGGTTTATTGGCTTTCACTTGGCTTATTTATACAATTTATACGCAAAATTTCAGCGCAGATCCTTCAAAAGATATTCAGCATTTTACTGGAATTACAACGTTACGTTTATTAATTATATTAGCTCTGATCCCTATGGTTGCCTTTTGCTTAAAATTAAACACATTATTTCAAGTAAGAAAACTATTAGGGTTATGGTGTTTTTTTTGGGCTAATTTACATTTAGCAAGTTATCTGCTACTTGAAATAGGTTGGGAAAATATTACTTTCTTTTTTAGCGAAGTTTTTTCCCGTATTTATCTTATTATAGGTACTTTATGTTGGATAATTTTATTATTGATGGCTATAAGTTCATTTGATTGGTTAAAAAATAAATTTAATCAAGAATGGAAAAGAATACATAGTCTATTTTATCCACTCTTATTATTAGTCTGTATTCATTATTTTTTATCATTAAAATCGCCAACACCAGAGCCTATTATTTATCTAATTATTATTGGATTAACTTACCTTTTTCGCTTTTGGCAACAGAAAAAAAACAAATCAACTAATATATAAAATAACCTACCTACCAATTTAATTATAATATTATATAAATGATCTTATTAAAGCCTCATTTAAGAGGCTTTAATAAATTGTAATAAACTAAATAGTTGCCTATCAATTCAGCATTAGAAATACAATGATATATCCATAGAAAAATTACGCCCAGGAGCAGTAAAACGTTGTAAACCAAGACGATCACGATCTATTTGATTTGTTGTACCAAATTCTGGCAAACTTCTTAATGCATCCCAAGTACTATATTTTCTATTAAATAAATTAAAAACCCCAGCACGCAATACAATATTTTTATTTACATTATAGTAAGCTGTTGTGTCAAATACAGTATAAGAATCACTAAGATATGGCCATTCACGACCATTCCGTATTGCTTGATTACCTTCTTTTCGTGCTGAATAAGTCATAAATATCCCTGCACCATATTTTTTATCCGCATTATCGTAAGATAAGGAAGAAACCCATTTAAAAGGTTGTACAGAAAGTAATGAATCTCCAGAAGCATCTTTTCCGCGTGTATAGTTAAATGTATTACGCAATATATATGTATTATCTAAGCCGAATATTTTAGAAAGCCGAATTTCATTCGTTAGCTCAAAACCATAAACGTATGCTGAGGCAACATTACTATATTGAAGATGATTTTGTGGTAATGTTGGTTTATTCCAATAACTATCGCCCATATTAGGATCATACCACGGATTAGGAACTTGCTTTTCGCTCTGCTTAAGATCAATAAAGTTATTGTATTTAGTATAATATACATTTACTTTATTAAATAATTTATCATTATTATAACTTAATGATATTTCATTACTTAATCCTTTTTCTTGCTTTAAATTAGGGTTAGGCTCTAAGCGATTACGAGCATCATTACCTCCATAATCAAAATAAAGCTCTTGAGCTGTTGGAATACGAAAACCTTGCCCAATTTTATATTGGAAAGTATAATTTGGTGTTATGTTATAACTGGTTGATAATGCCAAAGATAAAGCCTGATAATGATTATCGGTGAGATCGCTATCTTTCGCTAAAGATAATTTAGCGTTATCTGTATGATGAGAAACATTATCATATCTACTGCCTAAAACTACATTTAATTTGTCATCAAACATTTTTATTTCATCAACAAAAGCAATACTAATATCTTGAGTATATACAGGTCTGATGATGCTATAATTAGATTGATAAGGTACTTTAGGCTTTCCTAGATATTTAGTATCTGTATTTTTATTGTTAAGTGTTTTTGTAGAATATGAAGTTCGTAGTGCTAATGAGTGCGTTGTATTAAATAAAGATAATGGCATTAATACTATTTCATTATTAATAAACCTACCATATTGAATGATATTCCTACTATTTTCTTCAAAAATATCATAATAATGACCATTATAATGTTCATCAAACGTAGAGCTAAATGCTTTTTGTTCTATTTTTTGCCAATTAAAGCTTGTCGTCATACTGTCAATATATCTTTCTGGAGTCCACGTATCAGAGAGTGTATATCTAATTTTTTTTGATAAATCATCACCAGTACGGTAATAGGAAGAAAATAAGTACCAAGATTTTTCATCTGTATATGTTTTACCCTCACTGTATTCAAAAGTAGCACCTATTTTATGGTTTTGAATACCTAATAGATTAATCTTTGATAGTAAAGAATGACGCGTTTTTTCTTGAGGATCTGGTGTTCCTCTAGCAGAACCAAATATATCATTTTCATGTTTATAATTATTAGTTTCATGTCCATTACGATAAACATATAAGAGCATCCCTTCTACATCTTGTTGGGAAGTTGCAATACCGATCGTTTGCATTTTTTCATTATTTTTAGAAGTATAAACACTACGAGAAACAAATCCCCAATTGCCTTCACTAATCAAATCAGCAGGATCTTTAGTAACGTATTTTACAGCCCCACCTAATGCTCCACTACCTGAAAATATAGAATCAGCACCCTTAGATATAATTACAGACTTTAAATGTTCTGTTTCGATATCATTCATACTTCCATTAAAATAACCATAACCTTTATAAATGGTATTATCGAAAGTTTCTGCTTGAGGGATATCATCAACCTGTATAGCAACACGATCTTTATCAACACCTCTTATTGCATATCCATTATTACCAAAACGTCCTTCGGATGAGACACCGACACCAGGAAGATGGCGAACAATATCTTCCATGTTAAATATTAAATCTTTTTCCAATTGTTCTGAATTTAATGTTTTTTCATTAATTTTTTCTTCTTTTTTTTCAATCACATAAAGAACATCTTCAGATATAGCTTTATTATTAAAAAAAACTATCGAGGTAACAACTAGATAGAGTAACGTTTTTTTCATAAACACTCCTTAATTAAATTATTGAATGATAATTATAATCATTATCATTCAATTTAATAAAAGGAATTGTAATACAATTAAAAATTTAGTTGTTTTACCTAATTAATCACAAATTAATTATATTTATATTTATATATATTAATTTAAATGCATCTTTTAAGAATAAAAGAGTATAAAATCATAAACGCAATAATTATTCTTTATGTAAAATAAAAAAATAATTTATAGTTTAATAAGTTACTTTACCTATAAGTATAATCATTATGTTGATAATTACTAATTTTAACCTATTTCATTCCTCTAAAAACAGATTACTTAATCTCATTTAAGCTTAAATAATATAAAGAAATTATCACTTACTATTAAAAACTAAATATGATTAAGTATTAATACTATTGGCTAATTGTTTATTAAGGTATATTTACCATTCATAGACCTAAAAAAATGATTATACCTTTTTATAACCAGTTGATTACAATAATAATTGTATTATTTTTGATAGCCACATATTAAAGCTGTAAATATGATTCAGTAAGTATTCAAAATATTAGCTGAGGAAATAGGAATAAGTTCTGAGTAAAAGGATATCGTGCAAAATCACAGAGCGAACAATAATAAAAATTCAAGAAGCAATAAATACGTTGTTTTTATATAAATACTTAAAAACACAAAGGCCCTAGATTTCATACTAGAGCCTATTAAGAATAACTTGATATAAAATACTGCGAGTAATTTAAAGGGTAATAATCTTCAAGCCTATCGTTGTCGCTTTTCCGCCCACTCTTACTCGACTAATCGTATTTTCCGTTGAATCAATAATAACGTGAATAAGAGAGGAGCATTGCATTGCACGCCCTTGCTCTAATAGAAAATGTGTTTTATGAGGGAAAACATGCTTAACAAGATAACAGCCTAAAGCGCCACTAGAACTCCCTGTTGCGGACTCTTCATTGATGCCATATAAAGGCGCAAAGTTGCGACAATGAGCAGTAATTTCTTTATCTTGGCTAAGCTCGAAAACATGAAAACCGATAGTATTAAATTTACGACTTAGATTTGCTATTGCATCAAAATTAGGCTTTAGCGTATCTAATTGCCCAAATTGCACGGGGATCAAAATATCAGGCAATCCCGTTGAAAATATCTCAATGGGCAAGCCGGTTTCTAAGATAACTTCACGATTTATTCCCAGCGCAGCAGCCACATCGTCAACACTTGGAGCTTGTCGTGAAACGGGTAGTGTTTGCTCCATAACGACATTTTCAGTATCAATTGATACGCTTAAAATACTTGCTTTCGTTTTTTGTGTGTAATGACCAGAAGCCAATAAATTGAGTGAAGATAAAGTGAAAAAGACAGCTAATGTAGCATGACCACAGAAATCAACTTCTCCTTCAGGAGTAAAAAAATCAACCTTAAAATCAGTATCTTCACCTTGATAAACAAAGGCCGTTTCAGAAAAGCCGACTTCTTTAGCGATAGCCATTTTCTGTTCATCACTTAATTGAGGGGGATTAAGTACTACGCCAGCAGGATTGCCACCTTTATTATTTCGAGTAAATGAGTTTACAAGGTGTACTTTGATCTCGTGTTCTACTGAGCGTATAACTTCATTTTGCATATATTTCTCGCATTGCTTCAAATAGCATTAAGTCTGTGTGTAAAATAGAATGCTCTAACTCTATCTGGTCTAACTCTATTTAAATATCTTGTTTTTTTAGTATTAGATAAGATGCTCATTAATTAGGGCAAACTTCCGATACGCTATCTAACCCTTGCGGTCTTTGTTCAAATATGACGCTTTTCTTATCACCCTCTCGGATAATCTTTAATATATAGATACTATCAAAATCACTGCTTTTCCATTTAGGGATTAATTTAGGATCTCCACCCTCTTGTTTCATGATATCTCGTGCAACTTTGACTAAATTATCGTGCTCCCATGCAATAAAAATAACTGAATTTTCATATTGCTGACTGAGCAGATCTTCGCGTAATTCTTTTATCTCTTTAGCATGATATTGAAGATGGATAGGCAATGAGGTTTTAATGGCGAGAGGTGAAATCGTTTGAAGTGAACGTAATGAATTACCTAATTTACTTTGCTTAGGTGCAGCTGCAAATAATGCATCAGGTTTGCCAAATTGATTTATAAGCACATCGGGTAGCGCCAATGCCCTATTTAATCCTTTACAGGTCAACTGCCCACTATCATTATCAGGTTTTTCGCCATGTCTTATAAAGACAAGGGTTTGATCGGAATACGCCATATGACTAAATCCTAAAATAAATATGCTCAAAAATATAAATACACTGCGCATACAGCGTTACCTTTAAGTCGATTAAGTATAAAAAATATGGAATGTTAAAACATATCTAACAGTAACCATAAACTCACCTGTTTTAAGTCACCCAGTCTATCACAACCAAAAGTATTTCAGAGGTGAGCAAGTCTTAGATAGCGTGCATTTAGCCATTCTTATAGTCTCTTTACCTTTACTCTACCTTCTAAGCACCTCAAGATTAATTAACAAATATTAAAATCGATCAAACAATTGTTAACGAAAAATAAAGGATCTCTTTAATTTTTCATTACTTTTTGTCTAGTTTTATAAAGTTGAATGAAACTTAAGTACTAAGCACATTTAGATAAAAAAAGGGAGGAGATCTCTTTTTCACAATAAAAATAGTGTGTTAAAAATCAATGCAAGCCTTTTTATCTCCCTTTATTTGGTTTAATGACTAAAGTTCTGTCACTGCTTACCGATACTGTTTGTTCTTCAATAAGTTACCAATACTTATTAATTATTATTTATCCAGGGTTAAGCATGTTCTTTAAAAACTTTAAAATTCGTACAAAGTTAACTATCGCATTTACAACTTTTGTGATGTTAATTATGTTGGGTTCCGGTTTCGCATTAATGGGTTTAAACAGTGCGAATCAAGATATTCATGATGTCGTGGATGATATCTATCCAGCCACAGTCAAAGCCAATTTACTGATTAATAATTTCAATGAGTTTATTATATTCCAGCAACTCACTATGCTTGATGAGCAAGGAAGTCTAGCCGCTGAGCAAGAGAGCAAAAAAGCAGAGATCACCGCTAAAGTTGCACAATTACTGAAAGAATTAGACGAAACCACACACGATGCTGAGTCAAAAAAAATCTTAGCTGAGGTTTATGCTATTCGTCAGCAATATATAACCTCTCAAAACTTTGTGGTGAAGGCATTTAATGAAAATAACAGACACGCCGCAGTCAATGAACTGATCACGAAAACTTCCGCTATTCAGTTAAAGTATCGCGATAAAATATTAGAATTTATCGAATTACAAAATCAAAAGATGGAAGAAGCAGGCAACGCAGTTGAACGTGATTTTATTGAAAAAAGAATATTTTTAGTATTATTAACTCTTGTTAGTATTGTTGTGGGCAGTATTTTAGGCTGGTTTATTACTAAAGGCATTACTCTTCCATTAGAGAAGGCAATCAACTTCGCAAAAGCCATTGCAAATGGCGATTTAACGCAGGAAGTAAATACGGATTATCATGATGAAGCAGGGATATTATTACAAGCCCTCTCAGAAATGAAAATGCACCTATTAGATGTTGTGCAAAATGTACAAAACGGCGCTGAAAATATTTCATCAGCAGCAGAACAAATTACCGCAGGTAGCCAAAACTTAGCGGCAAGAACAGAAGAACAAGCAACATCAGTAGAAGAAACGGCAAGCTCAATGGAGCAAATGACCTCAACTGTTAAAAACACCGCAGATCATACACATGATGCGATTAATGTCGCTGAAAAAACTGAAATCGCTGTGCACCATAATGGCGAAATGATGCTCCAGCTGACAGAAAAAATGAGGACAATTAATAGCTCGTCATCTCAAATGACAGCTATTATTAACTTAATTGATGCCATTGCATTTCAAACGAATATTCTTGCACTAAATGCTGCGGTTGAAGCTGCTAGAGCAGGAGAACACGGTAAAGGTTTCGCAGTTGTTGCTGGTGAAGTCAGATTACTGGCACAAAAAAGTGCAGACTCCGCTAATGATATACGCACTCTTATCGATAATTCATCAATTCAAACACAAGAAGGCATGGAATTAGCTGAGCAAGCTGGCTCACAAATCCAAAAAATGATCACTGATGTTGAAGAGATAAGCGCATTATTACGAGAAATTGGGCAAGCAAGTAATGAGCAAAGCGATGGTATATCGCAAATCAATAATGCTATAAGTCAGCTTGATTCAACAACTCAACAGAATGCGGGATTAGTAGAAGAATCCGTGGCCGCTGCAAGTTCACTTAATGAACAAGCTCTTAATCTGAATAAATTAGTGAATTACTTCCAGATCAGTCGCGCCTAGTTCACTCTTTAATTCACTTATGTATCAAGGCCACTCGGTAAGATAAAAGAGTGGCCTTAAAAATAAGGCCTGCTGGCTAACGATGTGACGGTAATACAATCAGACAAATTGCAAGTATTAGCCTAACTACAATTTTAAAGTGCCAGATAGATAATCCGCAAAACTATCAATAAATACTCGAATACGTTGACTTACCACTCTATCACTATAATAGACTGCACTTATATCCCTGCCCGTATTGGGCGAGGGTTTATGGCAGATTTTGCTAAATGCCAAAGATACTGGGTGTAATTCCTCACGAAATAATTCGACCAACCTTCCCTGTTGAAGATTGTCAGTCAGTATAAAATCAGATAAAAAAGCAATACCTTCACCATCAATGCATAAACGTCTTAATGTTTCACCACTATTTGATGATAGCCCTTCAGGAATATCAAACAATGCACCGGGTTTAGTCTCATCAGTGAATATTGGAGTTTTTAATTTAGGCAATGCTATTGGAGCTGTGATTGGTGGAGTTGCTTTAAAGTACAGTTATAACATTGTTCCTTTAAGCGCAGCCTTAGTTGGAATTATTGGTTTATTACTGGTTTTTTCTCAATTAAAAGTCAAAAGAGAGCCACAAAAAAGCTTGGCTTAGTCTTTATCTCCTATTCGTGCACACTAAAAAAAGGAACCTAGCTCACACTTTGGTTCTTTTTTTTATCTGTAACAACGTCGGTAATAAAATGTAAACAATTTTACCAATATCAGACAAACAGTTTGTATTTGCCAACTTATTTCAGAGGTAATGGATAGCGTCAAATGTTAAATCCTAAAACATCGCTAACATAATCGCTGATTTCCGTTATCAAAACAGGGCTATTTAATGATGAAAATAATCTTTTCACTATTAATGTTCCCATAATAATCTTGGGATAATGCCACTTATTGAGAGGCAAGCTTATAACGCTAAAAAGAGATAGCAATACACTCACACACTAAAGAAAACATCTCGCTAGAGATTATTACGTAGTTAAAACAAAAATAACGATCTACCCATTCACTTTTTAATCACTTTTTTTCCCTCTATATTTGTATGACAATTATCAAAATGAAATTAATATTTCATCGAAAAAATGAGACCATAACTTAAAAAATATTTCATAACGTATCTTTGTTCTATAACAATCAACTTAAACACTTTAAAAAAGGTGACAAATATCCTCAAATAAATATTTTTCTATTATTAGAAATAATTTATTTCACACTTTCTGAAGTATAAAAAAGAACAAAAATAAATTTTTCATTTTTATCGATACGATCAAGATCACTTTACCTATACCTTTAGTCGCATAAAATTAGAAAGAACTATTCTCATTTACTATTTATATCACTCATCATATTTTCACTATCTGACTGATTTATATTACAATTAATATTAACGAAAAACCTAGAGATTGCACGACTATAGAGGTAAAAGAAGTCAATCATTGATGATAAAATCATATTGTTATTTATTTAAACATTTAATATAAAAATATTAATTTTGTATAATTAAAATTATTAAATTAAAGAATAACAAAAAGAAAATAATAATAATTAATTATAATTTAACAATATGTAAAAATATTTACGCATTAGAACAAAAAAAGAAAATTATATTTTTCCGTTCAAAAAAATATGTAAGAAAAAATAAAAAAATAAATTAATTTTAAATATAAAAACGAAAAATAAAATAGAATAATAAGTATTAAAGATAAAATAGAATAAAACATAAAAAATAAAAAAAAATGCTATAATAGTAAAATAATAAAAAGTTAAAATAATTTAAAAGATTAAATTTAGAATAATTAAATATTAAAATAAAAAACTTTTAGTCTATTTGTTAATTAAATAACCATTAAAAAAAATCATTAATTTAATTTATATATATTCTAGGTGTTGATAGCCTTTTTTATCATCAAAAATGGCATTTTAGACTTAAGTTCATCTTTTTATTACATAGCTAAAACTATCAATATCGCTCTTTTTTTCATCTAAAACCAATTTAGTAACAACATTAGCAATCCAATTACATTGATGAACATCAAAAAATACGACAATTAACAAGCAAATAATGAGAAAAAAGGAATTTTTTTATATTTGTCACACAATTGATTTTATTCTATTACATCTCAATAAATATTCCCTACAATAGCCAACTAATCTAACCTGACAATTTCCTAAGTGATGATATCTTTCATTGTTTAGGTTAGTAACTATCTTTTTTTATTTATGATTTATCGTTTCAGCAAAGTAGAGCTTTAATAAAACCTAGTACCCTACACAATTATATAATGAGCAACTTATAGGTTTGCTAACGCAGTTATAAACGATAAAAATTGCAAACTTAAGGATAAAAATAATCATGTCAGACTACTTATCATTCTTACTAGGCATTGTGCCTTTAGCGGTTTTGATTTTTATGATCTTAAAAATGAAATCAGCCGTTCACCATGCTGTGCTTGTATCTTTAGTGATAACTGTTGCACTTGCTATTTTCCATTGGAACAACACCATTCAATTTGCTTCTGTCTCTGTCCTTTATGGTGCAGTTAAAGGATTGTGGCCGATAATCATTGTTATTCTTGCTGCTATTTATAGTTATAACTTAATGCTAAAAACAGGCGGCATGGATGTACTTAAAGATGTACTGGCTGGCATTAGTGATGATAAGCGAGTACAGGTTCTGCTTATCTCATGGTGTTTTGGTGGCTTTCTTGAAGCGGTTGCGGGTTATGGTACTGCGGTTGCCATTCCTATCGGTATTTTAATTGCACTCGGGTTTGATCCTTTTAAAGCCGCCGTAGCCTCTTTAGTTGCCAATACTGTTCCTACTGCGTTTGGTGCAGTCGGTATTCCAGTTTCTATTTTGGCGCAAAATACAGGGCTTGATGTATTAGTACTGAGTAAAACCATTATTATTCAGTTGGGATTATTCAATATCTTGTTACCTTTCGTTATTGTTGCCATTGCGGGTGGCGGAATTAAAGCAATTAAAGGTGTCGGATTTATTACCTTAATGTGTGGTATTAGTACACTAATCCCTCAATATATCGTTGCTGCTAATTTAGGTGCTGAATTACCAGCGTTTGCAGGTAGCTTAGTCAGCTTAATTGTAGTTATTTTCCTTGCTAAACGCATGAAAAACAGTGGTGACAAACAAAAAAATGTCAAAAAGCACACTGGGAAAGAGTTGTTAGTAGCAAGTTCTATTTATCTGTTTACCTTTATCTTTATCTTAGCGTGCTCACCTTTATTTCCTGCGATCCAAAGCATGGCGGGCGCAATTTCCACAAAGATCCCATTTGTATTAAGTGAAACACAAACGGAATATCAAACTATTGCTTGGTTAAGTACTCCGGGTGTATTGATTATTCTCGCAAGCTTTGTGGGTGGTACCATTCAAGGTGCAAGTATTTCAACACTTATCTCTGTTCTGGTTAAAACCACTATCCAACTGAAAAATTCTATTATTGCCATCACGGCAATCGTAGCGATGGCAACTGTTATGGATTTCAGTGGCATGATTGGCAGTATTGCTGAAACCTTAGTCGATTTCACGGGTGCAGGCTTTATCTTTATTGCTCCTGTGATCGGTGCATTAGGAACCTTTGTAACAGGTAGTGACACCAACTCTAACGTGCTGTTTGGCAAGTTACAAACCAGCGCGGCAGCTAAACTTAATATTGATCCATTCATCTTGGCAGCCGCTAATACCTCAGGTGCAACAGGCGGTAAAATGATTTCACCGCAAAGTATCGCCATTGCTGTTTCCGCGACAAAAATGGATGGTCAAAGCAGTGCCATTATGCGTGAAACCTTAAAATATTGTATTGCTTATATAATTATTCTTGGCGCAAAAATTGGCATTATTTACCACCTAATGAACTAATTAATAAGGAAAAGGGAATGAGCCGATTCCATTCCCTTTCCCTCTTATAACGAAGCAATAAAAAAAGAATTTTATCTTTAGTAAAAATGACAACATCTGAGCGATGTTTTGGAGTTCGATTAATGAAAGTTAATTTTTATGCGACCTGTCTTGGTGATGTTCTGAAAGCCGATTCAGCCCGAGACACAGTCTTGTTACTTGAAAAATTAGGCTGTGAAGTCTTATTTCAAGAACGCCAAGGTTGCTGTGGTCAGCCAGCGCTTAATAGCGGTTATGTAAATAACGCGAAACCTGCCATGAAATCGTTAATTGAAACATTGGAAGTGAACGACTATCCCATTATTTCACCCGCTGGCTCTTGTACTTATGCCATTAAAGGTTATCCAACTTATCTTGCTGATGAACCACAATGGGCATTACGAGCACAAGGTGTTGCTGATCGCCTTATTGATTTAACCAGTTTTATTGTTAACACCCTTGGCGTTGTTGATGTTGGCGCTCGCCTTCCGGGTAAAGCGGTTTATCACCCATCATGCAGTTTAACCAGAAAGCTAGGTGTCGTAAGTGAGCCTTTAACGCTGTTAAAACATGTTGAAGGTCTTGAAATGTTGCCTTTTGCAAATTCAGAAACCTGCTGTGGCTTTGGGGGTACCTTCTCCGTGAAGATGTCTGAAATTTCGGGTGAAATGGTGACTGAAAAAGTAAAACATATTATGGATGTGAGCCCTGATTATGTCATTGGTGCTGACACAAGCTGCTTAATCAACATTCAAGGTCGTTTAAGTCGTGAAAAACGTCCTGTAAAAGTGTTGCATATTGCACAAGTTTTAATGAGCCAATAAGGGAGCCTGCTTATGTCTATCAAAACCAGTGATATAGATTTCAGACCTCGTCTAGAACATGAAATGAAAGACACAATCATGCGTAATGCGGTTGTTATGGCGCAAGAACGTATTGGGGCTAACCGTCAAATCATGGTGAAGGAGCTGGGTAATTGGGAAGAATGGCGTGATCGCGCTGAACAAATCCGTAACCATGTTCTTGAAAATTTAGATGCTTATCTCTATCAATTATCTGAAAAAGTGACTGAAAATGGAGGCCATGTTTATTTTGCCAAAACAGCAGAAGATGCCTCTCGTTATATTTGTGAAGTTGCCAAGAAGAAAAACGCGAAGAAGATTGTAAAATCTAAATCCATGGTCACCGAAGAAATTGGGATGAATAAAGCCTTACAAAATGAAGGCATTGAGATCATCGAAACTGACCTCGGCGAATATATTCTTCAATTAGATAACGATCCACCATCTCACATTGTAGTCCCAGCGATCCACAAAGACCGTTATCAAATTCGTAAAGTGTTAAATGAAAAACTCAATTATGAAGGCAGTGAAACGCCTGAAGATATGACACTTTTCATTAGACAACGTATAAGACAAGATTTCCTTTCTGCTGATATTGGTGTCACAGGCTGTAACTTTGCTGTGGCTGAAACAGGTACTGTCTGTTTAGTCACCAATGAAGGTAATGCAAGGATGACTACGACATTACCTAAAACCCACATAGCAGTTATGGGTATGGAACGTGTGGCTCCTACTTTTGAAGAAGTCGATCCACTGATAACCATGTTATGTCGTAGCGCCGTTGGCTCTCGTTTAACTAGTTATAACACTTGGGTAACAGGGCCTCGTGAAGCAGGCAATGTTGATGGCCCTGAAGAGTTCCATTTAGTAATTGTGGATAATGGTCGTTCTGAAATTTTAGGCTCACAATTTAAAGATATTTTACGTTGCATCCGCTGTGGTGCTTGCCTAAATACATGTCCTGCTTATCGAAATATTGGTGGCCATGCTTATGGCTCAATTTATCCGGGCCCAATTGGTGCGGTAATTTCACCACTATTAGGGGGTTATAAAGATTTCCATGATCTCCCTTATGCATGCTCATTATGTAACGCTTGTAATGTGGTTTGCCCAGTCAAAATTCCTTTAGCTCAGTTGATTTTAAAACATCGTCGAGTGATGGCTGAAACCGGTTTAACACCGAAAGCAGAGCGTCGAGTCACTGGTATGTTTAACTACCTCAACTCACACCCAACTCTTTGGAAAGTGGGTATGAATGTCGGTGCGAAAATGGCGGGATTAATGATCAAAAACGGCTCTACACCAATCAAAATCAGTGTTCTTAATGATTGGATGGAATCGCGTGATCTTCCTAAACCAGATGGTTATAGCTTCCGTAGTTGGTTTAAACGCCATAAAGCAGAAGGAAAAAAATAATATGTTAAACGAACAAAACCGTAATGAATTTCTGCAAACTATTGCTGAAAAATTAGGGCGTCCTATTGCGCATAAGCCACAGCCACAACCTACACCAATTAATGATTTAGCGAAAACTCGCTTAACTAATTTAACTCAAGATGAACTATGTAAAGAGTTTACTGACTTTGCACAGACTCAAATGGTGAAATGTGTTGTTACCAAACCAGATGAAGTTATTAATAGCCTAATTGAACTCTGTGAAAGTTATGATTGTAAAGGCTCGGTGGTAATAAGTGGTGATGAGCGTTTAGATGCACTTGGGGTAACAAAAGCAATTAGCGACAAATACGAAACCTATATTTGGGCGCCTGAGCTTGGACGTGCAAATATCGTTCATGCTGAACGCTCGCAAATCGGGATTGTTTATGCTGAAGCGGGTTTAACGGAGTCTGGTGGGATTGTTTTATTTTCGTCCCCAGAAAAAGGGCGTGCCGTTAGTTTATTACCTGAAACCTCAATTGTTATCCTACGTAAAAGCGATATTTTGCCCCGTGTAGCACAAATTGCTGAGCGTTTACATAAGATGGCGCAAGAAGGCGTGAGAATGCCGTCTTGTATCAATTTAATTGGTGGTGCAAGTTCTACGGCAGACATTGAATTGATTAAAGTATGGGGGGTTCATGGCCCTGTTCATGCGGCTTATCTTATTATTGAAGATTGCTAATTTAAAATAAAATAACGTTAAAACGATAACAAAATAACGAACAGTCAGAGTCAATCATTGACTCCTAAATCAAACCCAAAAGATAAGTTAATCGCTTTTGGGTTTTTCTCTATTATTCGCCAATTAATTATTCAATAAAACTTTTGCTCTCCATTGATTTAATTTTATTTCGCATGCTAACAAAACATCTCCAGCCCCTGATCCCCCCATTAATAATGCGGATTGTCGTTGACATTCAGCACTTCTAAATTGAATAAAATGCTGCTGAGAACTTGCTAATGCATCAATGGCACTTTTTGCTGCAACAGAGTCAATATCTTCGAGATCACTTTTACTTTTGTCATAAATAACATTCATTTGCTGCTCTGTCAGTTTTAATTCATCCAGTAAACAAACCTGCACCGCTGTTCTCGGCTCGTTTGCTGTCACTTCATAACATTTTGCTAAAGGATCGTATTTGCCTTGTGCCGAAGAGAAAAAACTAACTGTAAGTAAGCTACAAGAGATCAGAAATAAACTTATCTTCACGCGAACTCCTTATAGGAATTTATAATAAAATTTATATTCAACATAATGTATAAAATAACTAATATCACATCTATTAGTGCGAACAGCATCATTTTAGGATATATCGTATATTACTTGATAAATTTAAATTTCAATCAAGTAATAATAAGAAAAAATTATTAATGTCTTTTTTATTTGAACCTATTTTGCTTATCTTTTATTGAAAAATGTTATTTAATACAATATCAATAGATTAAAACTCAGCCAATAATTTTAAAAATAGAGATTTATTACTTCAACTTTGTTGTTTGTTGATAAAATTGCAAACTTTCTTATAGAGAAAGAAATACTACTCTTTTAATTTTGGCTATTTTTTTCTTATCATCACAATAGAAAATCCACTTTTTTTGCAGTAATCTCATATCTTTCTTATTGGCAATAATTTTGCCTAAAAACGACCCGTGGTATCACCAATATGTTCTACAAATTTACGCCTATTATCCTTCTAATTATTTCCAACATTTTTATGACGTTCGCTTGGTATGGTCATCTAAAATATGGTAATAAACCTCTTATTGTTGTCATTATTTTAAGCTGGTTGATTGCATTTGTTGAATATTGTTTTGCTGTACCCGCAAATCGTATTGGTCATAATTACTACAGTGCGGCAGAATTAAAAACTATACAAGAAGTGATCACATTAACTATTTTCGCTATTTTTTCGGTCACTTACTTGGGAGAAAACTTCACCTTAAATCATTTTATTGGTTTTCTTTTAATTGGTGCTGGTGCCTTATTTATTTTTAAAGGTCCCTTTTAGAAAAACCTATTAGTAGATATCGTTAACTCGTTTTTTCAGCGTCTCATCTACGCTTCTTTTATTATCGCCTTATCAAAATTGATAAGGCTTTTCTTTATCTAAATCCTAATATTTTGATTATTTTTAATACTATTTATACTGTGGTTTTTACAGAGGATTAAATAGCACCACCGCTTACCATTAAGTCATATAGTCTATATAGATAGATTTTCCAAAATAATAGTCTGTTTTGTAATAAATATATTCTATATACAGAAATATTTCTCTTGAAAAATATTTTTCATTCGGCGCATAATGATTACTCAAAGAGAAGCATCGTTTCTCTGTCTTTTTTGGCTTCTCTTAAGCTACCGCACCCTTAAAACGTGCGTTCTATCCCTTTAACGTCAGATAAAATGGTATCTGGTATGAGCAAACATTCTAACGATTTTATTTATATGCAGGATAATCCCTGTATGCATTGTGGTGCTTGTTGCGCCTATTTTAGAGTTTCGTTCTATTGGGCAGAAATGGTAAGTGGTGGAGGTGTGGTTCCTGATGAATTAACAGAACCGTTAACGCCTTTTCTCTCTTGCATGAAAGGAACCAACTCTAAAAAACCTCGTTGTGACAAACTGATTGGTGAAATTGGAGAGTGTGTAAGCTGTTCTATCTACGAACAACGCCCTTCTCCTTGTCGTGAGTTTCAACAATCTTGGGTAAATGGCATTCCTAATGAAGCTTGTGATCGTGCAAGAGCAGCTTATGGTTTACCTCCATTAACTCACACCATCTTGCCTCACACAGCGTAAGACATCAGAGGGGTTAAGCCCCTCCTGATCATTTAATACCATCCAATATATTTATTTTTATAAAAATAAAATTAAAAAACAAAAAATCATTATTAAATAATACGTTAGTTTGACTTTATTTTTAAATGACCTAGTATATAAGGTAATGAATTAATAACGTGTATTTAGTGAGGTTTTTTATTTAAAAATAACAATAAATTTGGAGGGCATTATGATCAGTAGCTCTTTTTTTATCCTTTTCCTTTCTTTTATCTGTTCTACTGCTGTCGTTAGTATGTTACTCGGTGGCTTAGAGGAATAATTATGAATATTTCTGATGAAAATATTCTCCCCCAGAAATAATGCCCATACTTTAGATAAAATCGGTATGGGCATTATTTTACTTATTGTTTAAATTTCAGATTTATTTTACTGCTGTTACTTCTATTTTATTTTCTACAAAAGACTAAACGCTTCAATTTTTCCTCATTCACCTATTTAGTAGGTAAAATGACCCGTTATTTTCCATGAAAATAAAACGTCTTCAGCGACTTGACCAAACCCGATATTATGCATAACTAGATAGCGTTGGTTATCCCCGCTTTTCTTATTTACTACAATCCCAATATGAGGCCGTCCATTATCTAAACGCCAGCTAACAATATCGCCTGGTACATAATTTTCTGCATTTTTTGTAATCGGTTTTACTTTTCCTTTTCGTGTAAAAAAGACTTCTAAATTAGGAACTCTACGGTGATCTATATTTGTATCAGGTTTATTTAATCCCCACATCCGTTTACTTGGGTAAGCTGAAAAATTTGCTTTAATATCTTCATGTAATAATTTTTGTAAATCGATATCAATGCCACGATAGCTACGAATGATCACATCACTACATACCCCTTTATAGGCTGGTACATCTCCCATTGGGTAATCTATTTTACGATAATCTGAGTCGTAAAATACGGCTCTTGGTAAATCAGCAGCATACTCCACCAGCTTTTTATTTTGTTCTGAGGTTATTGCTTGAGCATTTGAAAAAGGCATAGTGAGTAAGAGTAAAACGCTAATTTTCATTATATTCACTGTGTGTTCTCCATGAAAAAGTTAAATCCATTATTTACGAAAGGAACGACATTATCTGTTTATACTGATAAAGCACAGCATAAAAATATAAGGGAAGTCTTAATTCGTTTTTAGAGTAGATATAAAAAAACCGAGCCACCTTTACGGTAAGCTCGGCTGATAAATAAGAGAAAGAGAGTAAGAAAGAGAACAAGTAAGAAAAAACGGTTTAGTTCAACACAATATGGCTTTTACGACGTAAACTTGCAAAGAGCATGTAAATTGCCGTCACTAATAGCACCACAAAGAAGAAATTCATAATGCCGTTATTGGCTTGCGCCATAAACATACCAGCTCCTAAAGGCCCGATTGCAGAACCAATGCTATAACTTAATAGCATTACTTGTGTAATAGCGACAATATAGCTCGCATTCACATGATCACACGCTAATGTAATAGCGATAGGATAAAGTGCAAAAGAAGACATTCCCAATAGCGCCAGTGCAATAATAAGCACCATATAATCGCTAGAAAGATATGTCAGTCCCATAGCAAACACACCCACTAAACACATCATCGCTAATAACAATGTTTTGCTTATCATCACAGACAATTTGCTAATAATAGGCTGAACCACCATACCGCCTAAAATAATCGCTGCCATCAACACACCTATTTGGTCTGTTGTAAATTGCCCTTGATTTAAAGCCAATGGCATCATGCCATAAATACTGCCCATCACAACGCCAGACACCATACAGCCTACTAAAGCTGCTTTATTTAATCGGCTCATCTGCTTAAGTGACAAACTTTTATGATCATGCCCTTGTGGTTGCCCTTGCTTAAAAAGCAGAGGCGGTAATACGGCGATTAATAGCAAAACTAATATCGCCATAAATGGGATAGCGCCCTGTGTACCAATTGCACCAATCGCCAATTGTCCTAATGTTGTGCCACCGTAAAGCGAGGTCATATAAAAACCTAAGCGTTTAGCTCGCTCTTTAGGATTATCGCCAATTAATAGCCATGATTCGACAACAACAAATATACCTGCAACCGCCATACCACCAATAAAACGGAAAACCATCCATATTGATAAATAAGGCATTAAAGGCAATACACCGACAGTCACTGCCAGCAATAATAAAAATACAACGAAAGAAAGACGATGCCCTATTCTTGCAATAATAGGCTCTATCATGACTGAACCTATTAATAATCCAATAAAATAAATACTTGCTAACCAACTGGCATAGAGCGTATCCATTCCAAAACTGCTCATAGACAGTGGAATTAAACTCATTAAATAGCCTGACGCGATAGCAAATACCGTTAACCCAGCCACAGGTACTAATGTACTGTCGCCTTTGCGTACCAAAGTAGTGTTCTGTTTCACTACCCTCGTCTCCACAATCAAAACGGTTGATGATGCGCTGTTTTCTCGATGCCTGATAGAGGCTGTTCTTTTATCTAGGAAAGATAAAAGAAACAAAGGTGAAAACAGTGGATGGCGTCCCTAAGTTCAGGAGACGCGAATATAGCGTTTAAATGATGATAAATAAAATTATAAAATCTAATACCAAAAAACAATTTTATTTATATCAATCATGATTATCGTCTTTTTCTACCAAAAAGAAATAGCTCTAATCTGATATTTATTTTTATTAAAAGATAAGTATTTTTTATTAAGAAAATTACGAACAAATTCGTATCAAATAAAATCAAAATAATAAATATTTATTACTATCCTATCGTTACTTGATAGGATAGCTAAAAATAAAGAGATGCTTTTGTTTATTCTACGCTTTTTTCTAAAGCAATATTAATCGCATCAGGAATTGAACCCCCATGACTTTTACCTTCAAACAGATAAAACTCACACTGTTTTCCTGCTTCTGATAGATATTGGCATAGCTGACGTTGCGTTAACCAACTACTACGCTCTTGATAATTTTTCTGTTGCTCTTCACTTAATCGACTTAAATCTGGATTTTCTTCTTTTTCACCCAGAGTTATTGCAATAGAGATATCATCAGGAATAGTTTGCCATTGCTCTTTTTTTATCCATTCGCCATTTCCCCACCATAATGATGGACTTGCTGCGATATAACGTTGAAATGTTTCTGGATGATTGAATAAAACATAGAGGGTAAATACACCGCCAAAAGAGTGACCAAACAGAGATTGCTGAGTAATAGAGACTTGTTCTTTGGCAAGCTGCTCTAACGCATAAGGCCTGACTTGCGTTAAAAAAAATTGATAAAAATTCTCTGCATTTCCGCCTCGGCTAAATGCTTCACCTTTTACGCTTGGTGTATAGTCATGCGTTCTTTCTGTAATAAAGTAAGCTGTATCACCTACATATCCCACACTGATAATGGCAGGCAGTGGTTTATTTTTCTGCTTTATGGCTTCGTTTATCATCAACGGAAACTGCGCATTTCCATCGACACTATAAATTAACGCTGTTTTAGTTGTGTTTTTAGGAATAGCAAGAAAGAGGCGATATTGTTTTCCTTCATATACCACTTCTTTATTTGTAATTTGATAATAAGAGTGAGCCTGAGACTCAATTTCAGGAACCTCTTGGTTAGGCCTAGCTTGAGCAACCGTAGATAACATAATCATTCCACATAACATTAGTATTCGCATAAATCAGATACTCTGTCGGTAATTAAAAAAATGAACCATTAAGATGAAAATAATAGAGAGGCATAAAAAAATAAACCCCATATTTAATACGGGGTTTATGCTAATTTAGGCTCGATTAGAAGCTATATTTAATGTTCGCCCAATAACGACGACCTTCATCGACAACCCAGTTACCGCCTTTATCGTTTACAGCAGGGCCTGTTTCATCTGTAATATTTAATACCGCAAAGTTAAACATGGTATTTTTATTAAAGTTGTAGGTCATTCCTAAATCAAAGGTTGTGTACCCACTACGATAACGCGCTCCTGTGTAACCATTACGTTGCGCTGCCCAGATTTGTTTTCCGGTATAAGCGGTATTGGCATAAAAACTGGTTGCCTCATCAAACTGCCAATCAACTCGCGCATTAGCGCTGTGTTTTGGTGTTAAATCTAATGGATAGCCTTTTAAGGATTCACCAGAAGCTAACTTTTCATCATCACTTTTACGTTCTGAATCAATATAAGTGTAGTTAGCATTGACATGCCAGCTTTCCGTAATTGGAAAACCAACCGCCGTTTCAATCCCTTTAATATTGGCTTTACCCACATTATCGAATTGATACAGTTTTAAACCTGTAATTGGATCTATTTCGCCAGTGTCATAGTTCGTTAATTTATCTTTAAAATCAGTATTAAAGAAAGTCACACTCGCAGTAATGCCATCTCCATTATCATAACCAATACCAATTTCTTGGCTAACTGATGTTTCAGGTTTTAAATCACGATTACCGTACATAATTGCACGGCCTTTTTCAGTTGAAGTACCGTATTCAGGGCTAATTTCACGTAAACTTGGAGCTTTAAAGGCTTTCGCCACACCCCCTTTTAAAGTGAATTCATCCGTTAAATGATAAACAGCATACGCCCTTGGGCTCCAGTGATTACCGTAATATTCGTGATCATCAAGACGCACACCGCCAGTTAACGCAAGGTTGTCTGTTACGCTATATTCATCTTCAAGGAATAACGCTTTTTGATCTGCGGTAATAGTGGATTGTTTAATACCAGAACCTGTAGATGATTCATCTTTTAAACGTGAATATTGATATTGACCGCCAAAAGTCATCACGTTATCAGGTAGGAATGCGGTAAATTTCGCATCAAAAACAGTATTGGTAATTTCAGGGCGACGTGCTTCGTAATATTTATAGCTATTCCCAGTTGCCTTATCAACCGCTTCTGTTTTTTGAATACGCTTAGTCTGTTCTTGGTAGACACTTAATTCAGAATGCAGAATATCAAATTGATTTTTATAAGTTAATGCCCAATGATTACGGTCATTATTAGTTTCTAGCATTTTATTTTTATCAAGGCGCCCACCACGATTGGTAAATTCACTCATAGATTTACCCGGAGTCGTTGTACGCTGTAACGTATTACGACCCGCTTCTAATAAAATGGTTTGATTATCAGTTGGTGTGAATGCCAATTTCGCCGTAATGTTTTTATTGTCATTACGACCTTGACCATAAGTGATTTTATCTTCTGCACGTAAGTAACTACTACCGTAAAGCTGTAAGCCTAATTTATCTTCAATTAAAGGCCCTGAAAGATAAAAATCACCATTAATAGAGTCACCTGCATCACGGTTGTGTTGTAGTGTACCGCCAAGTGCAACAGAGCCATGCCACTCTTTTGTTACTGGTTTCGTGATGATATTGATAACACCGCCCATTGCATCTGAACCATACAGAGATGACATTGGTCCACGAATAACTTCTATACGTTCAATCGCATCTGCTGGTGGAATAAAACCGCCTTCATAACCCCCACTCCCGTTCGGACGTGACTCACGGCTATTTTGGCGACGGCCATCAACAAGAATAAGAGTGTATTCGCCTGGTAAACCACGCATCGTGATTTCTTGTTTATTGGCATTACCATTAATGCTAACGCCTTCAACACCTTTTACAGCATCCGCTAAATCATGAACCGGTTTCTTCGCCAGTTGTTCTTTGCTGATCACGGTGATACTTGCTGGTGCATCTGTAATTTGTTGAGCAAACCCTGATGCCGATACAACAAGTTTTTCTTCTTTGTTTTCTTGTGCATACAGCGGGTAAGAGGCAGATAAAATACAGGCTGTTAATACGCCCATTTTAAAGTTCATAAAGATCCCCTGAATTAATAACATTTATAATAATGAGAGTGATTAATATTATCTTAATAAAATAATAATGAGAATGATTTTCTTTTCATATTTAGTGTTTTTTTTTAACCTGTATCAAAGCAAATGAGAGCCATTCAGATTAAGTACAGAAATAGCAAATCTCGGACACAAAAAAAGCAGATGGCATAACCATCTGCTTTTTATCGTTTTGTAGAGTATTTTTAGATTTAGAAAATTAACCAATCACAATTTTGTTATTACCAGAATACCGCGTAAAGCACACATAAGATGATCATAATGGCATAGGAAGCAATATTGAATCCGCTTTGTGTTTTAAAGGTTTTATCTGTTAATGCAATCGCCCCTACGCTGTCATCCGCTTTAGTCGAAGTTAAACTGACTAAACCAATTACAACCGTAGTAAACATAAAGGTGTACATCATTTGATCAAGGAATGGCATACCCAATGGCATTAATTTTAGGAACAACGCAAACGGTATAGATAAAACCACACCAATGATTGCACCTTTTGCATTCGTTTTTTTCCAGAACAAACCTAATAGGAATACCGCTAAAATTCCTGGGCTCACCAAACCTGTATATTCCTGAATATATTGGAATGCCTGATCGATGCCACCTAATAATGGCGCAATAAAGCAAGCAATAATTAAAGCAACTACGGCACTAATACGGCCCACATTCACTAACCGTGTTTCAGAAGCTTTTGGTCCAATATATTCTTTATAGATATCCATCGTGAAAATAGTCGCGATAGAGTTTAGCATAGATGCCAAAGATGAAACGATTGCAGCGGCAAGTGCAGCAAAAACAACACCTTTTGCACCTACTGGCAAGAACTGAGTTAACCAAGGATAGGCTTTATCAGCTTGTGATAACGTTGGAATATGCTCTTGTGCCATTGTCCCTAAACCTGCCATTAATTCAGGGTTAGTGGTAATAACGAATGCAGCAATACCCGGCACAACGACCAGAACAGGCACAATCAGTTTTAAGAATGCAGCAAACACGAGCCCTTTTTGTGCTTCATTGATAGATTTGGCGGCTAAAGCACGTTGGATAATGTATTGGTTAAAGCCCCAATAATAGAGATTAGCAACCCATAAACCACCAATCAGTACAGCGATACCCGGTAAGTTCATAAATTGCGGGTTATCTTTCTCTAAGATCATTTTAAAGTGATCTGGCGCGGCTTGTGTCATTTTACTCAAACCTTCCATGATCCCACCATCTCCGCCGATATAGCTGACGGCTAATACTGTGGTAAATAGACCACCAAGGATAAGGAAGAACACTTGCACCACGTCTGTCCACGCAACAGCAGAGAGTCCGCCATAAAGTGAATAGATAACCGCAAATAATGCTAAACCAATAATGGCATACATCATTGGTACACCAAGGATGGTTTCTAATGCCAATGAACCTAAATAAAGTACCGATGTTAAGTTAACAAAGATAAATAATGCTAACCAGAACACCGCAAGAATGGTTTTTAAGTTACGACTTTTAAAACGATTCTCAACAAATTCAGGAATGGTATAAATACCTTTTTCGATAAAAACAGGTAAAAAGTATTTAGCAACAATAATTAATGTCAGTGCTGCCATCCATTCATAAGATGCGATAGCAAGACCAATGGAGAAACCAGAACCAGACATACCAATGAATTGTTCTGCTGAAATATTAGCTGCAATAAGCGAAGAACCAATTGCCCACCAAGGAAGGGTTTTACCCGCAAGAAAATAATCCTTTGTTCCTTTTTTTTCACCATCCTTAGAACGAGAAACCCATAATCCTAGACTAATAATAATCACGACATAGAGGGCAAAAATTGCATAGTCTATTGTGCTTAACCCAACACCTTCTGTATGCATAATATTTTCCTTTCAGACCCATAGAGAGAATAGGATTTTAATGTAAACGTTTTCACAGTCTTTTTCCGTTACTCTGTTCACAATTTTATCGATTATGTTACGTAAATGGATCATAAAGTAGGAAAACAAACGATTACCATGATGAGTAAAGCCAAGTTTACGCCTAAAACACGATAACGATTTTATTTAATAAATTTCAGAGATCTAAATAATCGTTAAAAAGCCTCAAAAAATGAGAACGATTACACAAATTAAGTAAGAATAACCTCTTAATTTTATTAAGCCCATTAAGAGGATCGACTAGGTTGAATAATAAATGAGGTAATTAAGATTAAGAGAGGTGGCTAAGATTAAAAACAGAATTACGCTGAACTAATGTTGGTGAGAAAATACGTTGTTTTTGTTCGAGTATTTCACCTTTAGAAAGCCTGATAGCCAGTGTTGCGGCTTGTTCTGCCATCATTTGTACAGGATAACGCACCGTGGTTAAACGAGGGTGAATATAGCGTGCAATTAATACGTCATCAAAGCCAATAACGGAAATTTTTTCAGGAACAGGAATTTCATTTTCATCAAGAACAGATAGAGCCCCTGCTGCCATAAAATCGTTGTAAGTCACTACGGCTGTAAAATCGATTGATTTGGTTAACAGATGCATCATTGCCTTTTCACCCCCTTCACCTTCTGGCTCACCATACTCGATATAGCTTTCAGGTAACTTGATGTTATTGGCTTCTAATGCAGCTTTATAACCTGCAAGACGCTGGGTTGTATCTTCAATATGATGAGTAGATGAAATATAAGCAATTTTGGTATGACCTTGACGGATCAGATGCTCGGTTGCCATCCATGCCCCTTTATAATTATCTAAAGCAACACAACGTTCAGCAATTTCAGGAATAAAGCGGTTAATCAACACCATGCTTTTAACTTCATGAGCATAAGCTAGCAATTCTTCATCAGAGAGTGCTTTTGAGTGGATCACCAGACCATCACAACGACTATTAATCAATAGCTCGATAGATTGGCGTTCATCTTGAGCATCATGATAACCATTACAGACCAAGATGTGTTTTCCTGATTGTCTTGCAACGTTATCAACCGCTTTTACTAGTGTGCCAAAAAAGGGATCGGAAACATCATGCACTAAAACCCCCAAGGTTTGCGTACTTTGGCTAACCAAAGCCCTTGCTGCCGCATTAGGTCGATAACCTAATTTTTGCATCGCTGCATTAACGGTTTCTATAGATGCTCGGCTTGCTTTCGGCGAGTTATTAATGACTCTAGACACAGTCGCAACAGAAACACCGGCTTCTTTTGCTACATCTTTGATAGTCGCCATATCCACCCCTTATGGATCACCTTTATTCATGGTTAAGAAATAACGAGCCGTTAATCTACAAACAAAGAAAAAAGGGAGTAATAGAATTTAAGTGGCTTGATTATCAGCGAAGAAGTGGAATTTAAAAAGTAAAAAGATCAAATAAATAGTGAAAAGGAAAGCGTTTACACTTTCCTTTTATTGTTACGAGTAAAACTTATAGATTGTTTGGCTATTCCACGCTGTATTTGCAGGTAAAACACCTTGGTTTTCATGCCATTCTGGATGATTAGGACCATCTGGGAAATATTGTGTTTCTAATGCTAAGCCTGAATAATTGCCGTAATGACGACTCTTTCCTCTTGTTCCCACTAAAAAGTTGCCTGTATAGAATTGGACAGAAGGCATGGTTGTAAAGACATCCATTTTGAGTTCACCTTCAGGTGCAATGACGGTTGCGACAGGCGTTTTATCTTCAATCACTTTCTTATCTAAAATAAACGCATGATCGTAGCCATTTGCGTCTTTTTGGCACTCATCAGCCATAAAATCGAGGCCAATACGTTTTAATTTACGAAAATCAAACCCTGTTCCTATTACGCTTGCAAACTCGCCTGTGGGAATATTGCCTTCACCATTTTTCAAATAATGAGTCGCACAAATTCTTAAATCATGTTCAAGTGCTGTTCGCTCAGTATGTTCACCCGCAAGATTGAAATAAGCATGGTTAGTTAAGCTTAATGGTGTAGTTTTATCACTCATCGCCTGATAATCAATGCATACTTCATTATTATCTGTCAGTGTATAGGTTACACTGACTTTCACAGTACCGGGAAAACCTTGGTCACCGTCATTAGAAATCAGTGAAAAAGTGACAGATTGAGAAGATTGCGCAGTGATCCCCCAGCGAAGATGGCTAAAGTTTTGCTTACCACCATGTAAGGTATTTTTGCCTTCATTCGCACTAATTTTATATTCTTGACCTTCTACTACAAACTTAGCCCCTGCAATGCGATTAGCAAAACGCCCAACCGTTGCGCCTAAATACGCAGTTTGTTGTTTATGGGCATTCATATCCGCAGAGCCTAATAACACATCTCGACGATATCCATTAACCGATACAATACAAGTTAACCAAGTTGCGCCAATATCCATTAAAGAGATAGACATACCAAAACGATTTTTAAGCACCACTATTTGTGCAGGTTTTCCATCTGATGCAGGTTGTGCTGTCATTTGCTCAGGTTCAAGAAAACGAAGCTCATTAGTCGCCATTATTTTGCCTCCGAATAGCCCGCTCCTTGGCTTGCAGAGCAGACATAGATAGTTTCTTTTAATCCTGTTTTAGCTTCGTATTGTGCTTTAACAGAGTCAACGACTTTATTCACTAAATCTGGTGTTACTAATGCTACGACACAACCACCAAATCCACCACCAGTCATTCTCACACCACCACGATCACCAATCACCGATTTCACGATTTCAACCAATGAATCAACCTCTTTGACTGTGATTTCAAAATCATCACGCATTGAGTGATGTGATTGCATCATTAGCTGACTCAATGTGGTTAAATCACCACGGCGTAAGGCTTCTGCAGCATCTAATGTACGGCTGTTTTCAGTAATAACATGGCGTGCCCGACGATAAACCACTTCACTCATTAATGCTTTTTTAGCGAGCAGATCCTCTAGTGTGGCATCTCTTAATGCAGTCACATTTAAAATATGAGCAGCTTCTTCACACTGTTGGCGACGGGTATTGTACTCACTATCAACTAAGCCACGCTTTTTATTGGTATTGATAATCATCACAACCATATTTTCAGGCATCGTTACGGCTGACGTTTCTAATGAACGACAATCGATTAATAGTGCATGATTTTCTTCACCACAAGCCGAAATAAGCTGATCCATAATGCCACAGTTACAACCAACAAATTGGTTTTCTGCTTTTTGTCCATTTAAGGCGATCTCTTTTTGGCTAATAGGTAATTGATAAAGTGTTTTAAGCGTTTGACCAATGGCAACTTCTAACGCAGCAGAAGAACTTAACCCTGCACCTTGAGGAACATTTCCAGATATCGCGATATCCATACCATGAAAAGAGTAGTTATCTTTTTGTAGAAAATGAATAACACCACGAACATAGTTAGCCCACATTTTATTAGGTAAAAACTCAATACTGTTATCGAGGTTAAATTCATCAACTTCGTTTTGGTAATCAACCGCAATAACACGAATAATATTATCTTCTCGTTTTGCTGCGGCAACAACCATTTGATAATTAATGGCACAAGGTAAAACAAACCCATCATTATAATCAGTGTGTTCACCAATAATATTTACCCTACCAGGCGCTTGAATAAAATGTGTAGGTGCGTAACCAAAAATAGATGAAAATGAATGAGTCACATTATTAATAAGTGCCTGCATAATAAATCCTTAGCTTAAAATTAAGTAATAAGAATCCCACCACAACATTATGTAAATAATGAGATGTTTGATTTAATTTATTTCGTGCGCAAAAAGCAGATTAATTAAAATACCTTGCCATATTTCAGGTCATTAACGTTGCTCTTTATAATGAATGTCACTTGATTGACGTAAATTATTCGCAGCTTGTTCTGGCGTTAGATCTCTTTGCGATTCCGCCAACATTTCATATCCCACCATAAATTTACGCACAGTGGCGGAACGTAATAATGGCGGATAGTAAAGCGCATGTAATTGCCAATGATCGATATTTCTATCATCTTTAAAAGAAGGCGCAAAATGCCATCCCATGGAGTAAGGGAAAGAACAGTGGAATAAATTATCATAACGGCTTGTTAATTTTTTCATTGCAATAGCAAGATCATCTCGCTGAGCACTATTTAACTCACTCATTCTGCGAATATGTACTTTAGGTAATAACATCGTTTCATAAGGCCAAGAAGCCCAATAAGGTACTACCGCCAACCAATGCTCTGTTTCAACGACAGTACGACTCGCGTCTTTACATTCAGCCTCAACATAATCAATTAATAAATTACGTCCGTATTGTTCAAAATAAGCTTTTAATTGTGTATCTTTTCGCGCTAACTCATTAGGTAAGAAATCACTCGCCCAAATTTGTCCATGAGGATGAGGTTGAGAGCACCCCATCGTTTCGCCTTTATTCTCAAATACTTGAACCCAAAGATATTCTTTGCTGAGCTCTTCTATTTGATTATCCCAAGTATCAACAATTTTACGTAAACTACTGACGGGTAATTCAGGAATAGTTTTTCCATGATCAGGAGAGAAACAGACGACTCGACTAATTCCTCTTACTGCTTGAGTTTGAAATAAAGGATTTGATGAAGGCTCAACATAATATTCATCTTGTAACAACGCAGAGTGGTCATTATTAAAGACATACGTTCCGGTGTAATCTGGATTTTTATCACCAGAGACTCGGGTGTTATTCGGACACAAATAGCAGTGAGGATCATAAGAGGGAAGTGTCGCAATCTGAGGCTTTTCATCTTTACCATTCCAAGGTCGTTTCGCTCTATGTGGTGAAACTAAAATCCACTGGCCAGTTAGCGGATTATAACGACGATGAGGATGTTCAACAGGATCAAAAATCAGTTTCGACATAACCTTCTCTCTTATTTATTCAAGATTATCTGAATACTTAAAATCTTATTTCAGATAACCATTTGGATTTTGTAACTGCCAACGCCACGCATCTGCGGCCATATCATCAATTGAACGAATAGCTTTCCAGTGCAAATCTTTCTCTGCTTTTGCAGGGCTTGACCAACATTCTGCAATATCACCAGGACGACGAGCTTGTAATTGATAAGGGATAGGTTTACCGCTAGCTTTACGAAATGCTTCAATCATTTCAATCACACTAGTACCGTTACCTGTTCCCAGATTATAAATATGTAAGCCCGCTTTTTTACCTAACGCATTTAATGCTGCTATATGACCATCAGCCAGATCCATAACGTGGATATAATCACGAACACCTGTACCGTCTTTTGTTGGGTAATCATCGCCAAAAACAGCCACTTGTTCACGACGACCAATTGCCACTTGAGAAATATAAGGGGTTAAATTATTAGGAATACCTTTAGGATCTTCCCCCATCGTACCTGATGGATGCGCCCCTACTGGGTTAAAGTAACGTAGCAAACTAATAGACCAACTTTCATCCGCAACAAATAAATCAGATAAAATGCGCTCAACCATATATTTACTGGTGCCATAAGGGTTAGTTGTGCCCCCTACTGGCGAATCTTCAGTAATAGGAACAACTTGAGGATCACCATAAACTGTTGCAGATGAGCTAAAGATAATGCTTTTTACGCCCGCATCACGCATACAACGCACTAGCACCAATGTGCCATTAACATTGTTGTCGTAATATTCAATTGGCTTCTGAACAGATTCACCAACTGCTTTCAATCCCGCAAAATGAATAACAGACTCAATAGAATGCTTAGCAAAAATTGATGCCAATAGCTGGTCATCACGAATATCACCGTTATAAAACAGAGGGAGTTTACCTGTTAGGGCTTCAACACGGTTAAGTACTTCTTCATTCGCATTGCTAAGGTTATCTAAAATAATTGGTGTCATGCCTGCTTCAATCATTTGTACGCAAGTATGACTACCGATATATCCCATACCACCTGTCACTAATATTTCCACATTCACCTCTTTTGATTCAATTCAAAGGAAAAGCGCAAGACGGTTTCTGTTCACTGACACAGAGTTTAGCAAGATCAATCGAATCATTTCGTGATCAAACCGACATTTAGTGTAAACGTTTACACGCTTTTCGCACGCACTTAAATTTTATAAAAATCTTAGTTTAGAATTGTATTACAGTACGTTAATAAAATACGTAATACTCCCCACCTCTTCATCACTAAAAATAACACCCGTTAAAAGTAAACGATTACATCCTAATCAATTACTTAATTACATGATAAAACTGACATTCAATACGCTTTATCATACCTTATTAACTTCCCTGCTAATATGTTTAAGCGGGGTAAGAACACTCTCAATAAAATGCTTACAGTTTAATAAGTGTTTTATTGAATAACTTAATAAGTGTTTTATTGCATAGATACTCTAAATAATTCAAGTCACAGCTAGGCGGCAAGTGAATGAGTCGCTAGGAGCATACATTAGTATGTGACTAGTGCGAATGAACGTAGCCAACAACGCTGTGGCTTGAAGTATGACGAGTATCGAAGTATGTGACTAATGCAGAATGAACGTAGCCAACAACGCTGTGGCTTGAAGTATGACGAGTATCGAAGAATGACGAGTATCGAATGGAGAACATAATGAAACCGATTGTCTTGCTCTACCAAGATCTTCCTGAAAAGCTGTACAAAAAACTATCTGATTTTGCTGATATCAAACAATTTAAAACGCTCTCTTTAGAATCTGATGATTTTCGTTCCGTACTTGCCAATGCTACTGGACTACTAGGTGCTGGTGGCAATATTGATGAAAACTTTATTAACCTAGCACCTCATTTAAAAGCCGTTTCAACAGTTTCTGTTGGCTATGATAATGTTGATGTTAATGCACTCACCAAACGTAATATCAAACTAATGCATACTCCAACCGTGTTAACAGATACCGTTGCAGATACCATGATGGCATTAGTACTTGCCGTAGCAAGACGTATTCCTGAACTTGCTGATAATATTAAACAAGGTTTATGGGTTAAAGGTATCACACCTGATTGGTATGGTACTGATGTTCATCATAAAACTATGGGTATTATTGGTATGGGTCGAATAGGAAAGGCTTTGGCACAACGTGCACATTTTGGTTTTAATATGAATATTCTTTATCACTCACGTACAGAATATACAGATGTGAATGATAAGTTTTCTGCAAAGCATTGCTCTTTAGAAGACTTATTACAGCAATCTGATTTCGTATGTATCACGTTACCATTAACACCAGAAACGCATCATTTAATGGGTCAAAAACAATTTTCTATGATGAAACCTGATGCTTATTTAATTAATGCAGGGCGTGGAGCTGTGGTGGACGAATTGGCACTCATCAGAGCATTAGAACAAAAAGAGATCGCTGGTGCTGGACTGGATGTTTTTGAAAAAGAACCTCTATCTTCATCTTCACCTTTATTAATGATGAAGAATGTCGTCGCTGTTCCACATATTGGCTCTGCAACAAAAGAGACTCGCTATGCGATGGCTGAATGTGCAGTAGATAATCTAATTGCGGCACTGAGTAATAATATAAAAGAAAACTGCATCAATTTCTAAAGTGGTAAATAGCGCTTTTTGAGATACAAAAAAAGGTAATGAAAATCTATCATTACCTTTTTTATTAGGTACTCAAATAAGTTTAAGCGGGATCAACGTGCGCCATCACACTCAGGATCTGTTTATTTTGCAAAACCTTATTACGTGCATTTACAACAATCTCATGACTTTCACTAACAGTGAGGTCACCTTTGATTTCAAGGTGAACATCTACAAGTAAATAATCACCTGAACGACGAGTCTTTAAATCATGAACGCCTTGCACGCCCGGTGTTGAAACCAGCATCTGTTTAATTTCTTCTAGCGTTTCTTCATCTGCCCCTCTGTCCATTAAATCTTGCAGAGCTTGATAAGTAAAACGCCATCCCATACGACCGACAAATAGTCCGACAATTAATGCTGCTAATGGGTCAAAAAATTTAAATCCCGCCAAACTTCCGATAATACCAATTGCAACAACTAATGAAGAAGCTGCGTCAGAACGCGCATGCCAAGCATTTGCGACTAACATATTTGAGTCCACTTTTTTTGCAACCGCAAGCATATAGCGGAATAATCCTTCTTTAGCAGCTAATGCAAGTAAAGCCACATATAAAGCAACACTATGAACTTCAGGGATAGTAGATGGATCTAAAATTTTATGAATGGCAGAAAATACCATTCCTAAACCAACAATTAATAAAATAGTCCCAAGAATAAGTGATGCCGCATTTTCATAACGAAAGTGCCCATAAGGGTGATCAGCATCAGGTTGTTTCTGACTACCTTTATTGGCAATTAAAACAACAAAATCAGCAATAAGATCAGAAAGCGAGTGAATACCATCAGCAATTAAACCTTGAGAGTGTGAAAAAAAGCCCACTGTAATTTGCCAAATGGATAAAACGATATTGACAAAAACACTCACTAACGTGCTTTTTTTAGCTGCCTTAAATTTTTCAGACTGTTTATTATCAGCCCGATCCAACTCAATATCATCAATGTGATTATGTGTCATAATAATAATCTTATTTGGTTTTAAATAGCCTACTCTATTGCCATAGATAAATAGAGTTCCATAGGTTATTTCAGGTTCCATAACTCATTGGTGAGGATAAAGGACGACTCTGAATAACAATCCAGTTTAGGGACTAAGATTGCTGTCCAGACATCATATTGAGATGCCATTGCCTATTAATATGCCATATTTAAATCTTTCTGTCTCTTATTTTTATCAATAAAATCTTATAGATACAAAACAATAATATAATTGATAATCATTCTTTTATGCATTTTCTATTTTTAATGAAAAAAAGAGAAATTTATTTTTAATGCGACATTATTAATGTGCTTTTCTGTCAACAAGTTAAGGTATATAACTTATTTTTCATTATATTGTTAATATTATTTCAGTCTGTTTTTAATTTTTAATGCTTAATAATGTAAAGCAGTAAATAATCATTCTCACTCTTATTTAAAACACAGATCACAGCTATTTTTTACTATTAAGCGATAATGGTAAATATTTTAAACTAACGCTAAGTGAGGTTTGTAATGTATAAGAAAATCCTAGTTCCCATTGATATTTTAGAAGATGAACTTTCTCAGGAACTAATCGCTCACATTGAACAAATAGCAAAGGTGGGTAAACCTGAGATCCACTTCCTCACCGTTATTCCTAATGCTGAACTTTTCTTTGGTATCGAGTTTGCTGCAATTCCTGAAAAATTCAAAGATTCGTCAGAACGTACTCGTCTTGCTTTTGTTGCACTACAAGAAATGATTAAAGATGCAAAAATTCCTGATGAGCAAATTGTATGTAATGTTGGCGTTGGTAACGCAAAAGATGAAATTTTAGAATATGCCCGTCACATTGATGCTGATTTAATTGCGATTGCGTCACATAGACCTAATGTTTCTTCTTATTTATTAGGCTCAACAGCGTCATCAATTGTACGCCATGCCAAAATGTCAGTTTTAGTTATTCGCTAATATCTAGCTAAAATAACAACAAAGCCCTTTGTCTCAACAACAAAGGGCTTTTTAGTAAACACTAAATAAAGTTGGTCGTTATTTTTTAACTGAATCTTGAGTCGTCTCAGCTGCTGACCAAATACGATACTTCACATCAACATCTTTTGGTGCATAAACAACAATAGGTAATTTGCTGTTATAACGAATAAAGGCATCTGATCCCATATTTGCTTGTACAAAGGCATCTTTTTTCGTATTGTCAGCACATCCCATCATTGTTGACATTGGGCCATTTAAATCGCCAACAACATAATAGCTATAACCCCAACCTTCTAAATTCTTTTCATCTAGATCCGCACCAAACCACTGATGGTTGCAATCTACTTTCAGTTCTTTACCAATAATTAATTCAACTTGGTAATTGCTTTCATTATCTTTTTTCTCTAACTCGATAACATGACGAACTTGATTTTCTTGAGCCTTAGGATAAGGTGCAACTTTATCTAAACTGTCGGTAGCTTGTGCACACGCAGATAAAGACATTGCTGCTACTAAAGATAATATTACTTTGTTCATCACTCTCTCCATATTTACAGCGAACACTTCGCCGCTAACAAAATTATTCAGATGTTTTTATTACTCGTTATCCGAATACTAATATTTTTAGTGTTTGAATGCTAACATCTTAGTAAATAATACTATGAGTGGATAATTCCGAATGTTTTAAAAAGAAAAATCACGTTTTTTCATGAAATGTAAATTTGTGATGCTCTACCATGCAGATAACCAATCTATGATTATACTGAAATAGAGACCCAATTTCTTTTCATAGGAGGTTATATGTTCTCAGATCAACAATCCCTTGTTTCTCAATTAAGAAATAGTGATCCCCGCTTTGAAGCGCTCTACGATAAACATCATCGACTCGATCAAGAAATTGCTAAACTAGAAGGCCCAAACGGAGCTGGCTATAACGACGAAGTTGCCAAACTAAAAAAAGAAAAGCTTCATCTCAAAGATGAAATGCAAAAAATACTTCAGCGAAGTGAAAAATAAGATTCTTTTTAAGCGATGATATAATGTCATCGCTTTTTATGATTAAAAACAAAGATACCCTCTTATAAAGATGCATAATTAATGTATCTTTTATTTTTTAGGGTACTCAATATGTCATCAATACATGGTCATGAAGTTTTACAAATGATCCTTTCTTCAGAGACTGCATTTACTAAAACATCGCTAATTGATGCTATCCATAAACAATTCGGTAATGACTCACGTTTTCATACGTGCTCAGCTGAAAATATGACAGCAACTGAATTAGTTGATTTCTTAGAAAGGAAAGGTAAATTTATTCCAGCAGAGGGTGGATTTACAACGAGTGAAAATAAGATTTGTCATCATTGATAGATATACAGTTTTAAAGCCCGATTGTCAGTGATTTCCTTTTCTATGTTATTGGCTTTTTATATAAACAAGTAAAAAGCCAATTCATTCTGACAATCGTAATTACTTTATTTGCTAAATTTTACTGCACTTTATTCATCGTCTGTTTGCAACCAACCATCATCTTCCCAAACGCTTTGAATAAGTTCCATTATGTGTTCATGCTTAGTTTCATCTTTTATGCCTGTGACTTGAATTGAGTTCATGCTACTAAAGGCAATACGAAACTGCATATCTGGATATTCTGGAATGATCTTTTTTCTCAGTTCGTGTTCTAAGAGCGGAAATAATGAGTCAGTTATCTTAGATTGTTTATTAAATAAAATTTCCACACGCATTGGTTTCACCATTTAAAGGCAAATAAACTGTATATAAATACAGTATTATATTCTAAGAAAAAAGAAAAGTCTTTTTGACAAAATTTTTTATGATTACGCATTAAATAATATTTTAGCGTCTCTATAGGCTTAATGATAAGATGTATAATAAATGCAACATATTACTAAGAGAGAAAGGTATGTCAGGAAAAAGAATAAATCGTGAGAAAAAAACTATTCAAAAAATGGTTCACCTTTATGCTCATTCGCATCCTGAAGCTGACTCAGATTATTATCAACAATTAATCAATTATTCCTATAACCGATTAGATAAATGTCGCTATGGTGAAGATAAACCGGCCTGTAAACAATGTCCTATTCATTGTTATCAGCCAGCCAAACGAGAAACAATGAAACAGATCATGCGCTGGGCTGGTCCACGAATGTTGATTTATCATCCAATCTTAGCAATACGTCATCTTATTGATGATAAAAAACCCGTTCCCCCTCTTCCTGAAAAAAAACGGACTATTCGTTCGACTGAAAAGTAAAATCAGACTTCTTCAGACGATATAAAACATGCTCAGCGAGAGGATGTGCTTTATCTAATGCTGGATGAAAGAAATTATTAGATTGATGCATACCTAGTTTTTGCATTACTCCTTGAGATGGAAGGTTTGAAACTGCGGTAAAAGCGACAACCTCTTCTAATCCCAACGTTTCAAACGCACATTTAAATACAGCTAAAGCTGCTTCATAGGTATAGCCTTTTCGCCAAAATTTTTGCGCAATCCGCCAACCAATTTCTACGCAGGGATAAAATGGCAAAGATGCTGCTGGAATATTTAACCCCACAAAACCAATAAATTCTTGAGTTTCTTTTAATTCAACAGCCCACATTCCCCATCCATTTTGCTGAATAAATTTTTCTCGGATAGTCTCAACCATATTATCACTTTCTAGTTGAGATAAAGTGCAAGGAAAGTAGCGCATCACTTCAGGTGAAGAGTTGATTTCAGAAAAAAATGGCGCTTTATCACTCTCACGCCATTCTCTTAGGTGTAGTCTGGGAGTATCTAAATTCATCGTTATTCTCTATTTATATAAAATTAAGACAATAGCGATAAAATAGGATAAGCAACGAACAATGAAAAGAAAAATGGTACTTTATTTTTTGTTTTCTTTTAGTTGGTTTTCTACTGGAGCAACAACTTTGTCTTTATTTGCATTAGAGCTTTCTTTTATTGAAACAACACGTTGTTGAGCAACTGATTTTGCTTGATGTTCAACTTGCTCTGATTGCCCAGTAAAAATACCACCACGCTTAATAGACATACTGCCACAACGACTAGTACCACGTAATTCACCGTGTTCTAAGATATCTAAATTATTTGCAGCACAGATGCCTTTTACAAAACCATCAATAATAATATCAGGTGCTGTTAATTCACCTTCAACCTGTCCCGCATGCATAACACGAATAACGCCATCTTTGACATTAATATTGCCGGCTACTTTACCCCAAATTTGGATATCACCTTCAACATTAATATCGCCTTGGAATACCGTTCCTTTTGCAATAATCGTGTATAGTTTTTGCTCTGGCATCGGTTTTTTCTCTTCTGTTATTACTGGTGCAACAGGCTCTGCTGCTTTTGGTGTTTCAGTTTTACGACTAAACATAGTGGCTTTTTTTAACCTCAACGTCATAGAATAAATAATAATGCTAAAAATTAGGATTAGAATAATCAAAAACTCGCCTGCCATCTGATAACGCCAAAAGGCAATTAAGGCAAGAGTCCAAATGATCCATATCCCGCTGAATATAATATTTCGCAGTGTTCGCTTATTCTCCATAATTAGCTATATCCTTACCTCCCTGACAATAAATACACTTATGCATTCACCATTCTAATAAATAGATGACAAGCATAATGCCAGCAATAAGGCTATTATTACCTTTTAGTTTTTTGATTTGTTCCTTGACCGAAATAAGATTTAATTAAATTAAGTGATAAAATCACTATTTTAATAATTTACATTCGATGTGAATAAATCGTGATAACTACTAGTCTACTTAGATAAATATTTTTTATTAAAAAATTAACATTTCATATTCTATTCCATTTTTTTATAAAAAATCATTCAAAAAAATTCAACATTCAAAATATAATTCAATCTAAATCTTGATAAAAAAAACGATAACATCATCACAACACCAATAAAAATAAAATTAAAACAAAAAGTAAATAGTGATTTTTTTTATATTTCATTTTTTATTTTATAATTTATTGCCTACTCCATATAAAAGAAAAACATTGTCATGATAACTTAAGTTAATATCACCATAGAAATCAACTTATCATTCAATTTTAATCTTCTTTTTATTTATATTTTACACTCTATTTTTTTAATGTTTTCATAACAATTAATTTTCATAAAAGTTACATAAAACGCTTTATAATAAAATTAACATTTAAAATGCACTTATAGTTTTTTTACACTGTAAAGTAAAGGGTTGATAATAACCAATTGTAATATAATAACTTTATTTAAATGAATACAAAATGTAAATTATTAATTACATTCGAACATATGCTATTAGCTAACATCTTGAAAAAGAATTTATTCGTATTTAATTTCTTTTTGCAATTTATAAGGAATATCTTTAAATTAACAAGGTGACTTATCTTAAATTATCAAAACGAAATGTAATGCCTAATATCTAAAAAAAAACCGCATCAAATTGAAGAAAATAGTCTCTTTTTTATTTTTAATAGCACTCAATAATAAAGAGGTATTTTTATAAATATTCTTCTATTTATTTTTATAAAAATACAGTGATACTTATATAATAATTTTGGGCGAACCATGAATACAATACAATATGAAAAAAACAATCGATATGATTGTGCTATTCAGAAAAAATCTTATTTTTATCCACAATACCAAATACTAGAAAATGAACAAAAAGCGCTTTTTCTTATCAGAAAAAATGCACTCATATTGCAAAATTGCACTGATACAGTGACGGTGAGTGATAACCAAGTTCTTTTTCTACAACAAGGTAACTATACAATAAAAACACAAGGTACAGAGCCTACCGATATTGTTTGTATCCCACTCTCTGATGATTTTTTAAGAGATTTCATGTCTAAGTATAATGAGATCTTGTGCCAAATAGAAAGAGACGAAGAGTTTTCAAGTGCCTTTATTTGTTTTCAAAATTCACCTCTTATTCAATTTTGTAGTAATGGCTTTGAATATCTTACTGTTCAATCTTGTCCTGAAGCCTTCATACAATTACGCATTGAAGAGCTTTTAATTCTATTACTTTCAACTGATCAAGGTTCTGACTTAATGGCGTTATTGCGCCAACTTAGCCATCGTCAAGTTGATCGCTTAAAGATTTTTATGGAAAAAAATCATTTAAAAAATTGGAAGCTTAAACAATTTGCTCGTGAATTTGGAATGGGATTAACTACATTTAAAGAGCTTTTTAATCATGTTTATGGTACTTCACCAAGAACATGGATTTGTGAAAGACGCATTATCTATGCACACCAACTGCTACTAACCACTGAAATGAGTATTGTTGATATTTCAATGGAATCTGGCTTTTCAAGTCAGTCTTACTTTACACAAAGCTATCATCGTCGTTTTAATATGACACCAAGTAAAGCGAGAAATATCAAATCAAAATTATAAAAAATCCGACTGAATATCATAATATCTAAAAGTCATTCATAGTTAGAATACTTAAAATTTGTTCTTATGAGTGAGTTGTATATCGTGATAAAAGAAAATACATATAGCACCAAAGCCCATTATTATGACTATTTAGCCTTACTGAAAAAAATAATGGCACCCAACAATGAAGAAACTGTAGATAACTTGTTTAATCTACAGTTTTCTTTTCATTCTAATGAAAATATTGTTACTGCATATGATGTTAATGAGCAACAAATAAAAATACTATCCCGTGTTTTGTGCCGTGAAAGCTTAGACAGTTTATTACAGTCCACTTGGTTTTTACGAAAAAAATACTGTTTTGTTGTTATATCTAAAGAAGAAGTACGTGATGTTATTAATTTTGCACATTTATTTCATGCAGAACAGTCGCATCCAACAATAACACCAGCAGATTGGGATAAATCATTAAGAGCAACAGTCAATATCAATGAACATATGCGCTTAATTCAAGCCGTAATAAAACCGCTTTTTATTTGGTGGGCTCAACACATTACTCCCCAGCTTTTTACACTTTATGAAACTAAAAGAGAGCTCGAACTTCAAATTAAACAGTGTGAAAATATTAAGTCATTTGAAGAAAAACAACTATCAAATAAAAGTGATCCTTTTTTATCTTTAGATGATATCAATATTAAGCTTAATGCGGATAAAGTCAGACTAATTGTTATCAATGACTTATTACAGAAAGATATCCAATTACTGCTCGATAATTGGAAAAATGAACCTATCTTTAATATTGAAATTAATAACACTCTAGATTACATCCAAAAAATAACGCCAAATTCTGAATTAATAAAACCATTATGGACGATTTTAAATAGCATTCCAGAATGTCCTGAAAACTGCCAGAAATTAAAAGATTGGCTACTAGAAAGAGAACTTTGTTTAAAAAACGATGAATTTTTATGGCGATAATAAAATATCAGCTCTTCTCTGAATAAAAGAGAAGAGCTGATATTATCTATTACTTATTAATTATTCTATTTAATATCTAAGATCTCAATTGTTACGATGGACATGGATTCTGGTGGCACTTGTCCTGGTACACCATTCTTCCCATAACCGCCACCTGGTTTTATATAAATTTTGGCTTTACCATTGATACCTGCTTTTGCAATAAAGGTATTCAGTGGTAATGGCAATTGTCGGTAAGGTAAAATAAGTGGCTTAGCTTTATCATAATTAAGCGTTACAGTGCCATCAGTTAACTCTTCATGCATTGTAAATACAACGGTTTTACCTGCAATTGAAACCACAGGCTTACCCTGTTTTAATATTTTAAAGTAGGTATTATCGTCATATTGTACGTAATTCTGTTTTTGGATCTCAGATAAAATGGATTTATTACGCTGGGCGTTATCTTTTCCAATAATTGAATAAGCATAAGCAAGTTGCCCTGCAATCATTTGCCCTTCACCTGCCATTTTCTCAAGCTGCTCTTTTAGCGTTTTATTCTCTTTTAAAATATTACTAGTGTCTGTGTTAACTTTCGCTAATTCAGCATCTTTTGCTTTAATTTGCTCATTTAATTTAGCAATAGATTCTGTTTGTTGTTGCTTTAACGTACTAACTTGCTGTGCATTTTCTGTATTTTGTTTTTCTAATTGTACTTTTGCTTCAGCTAATTGAGCACTCAATTTATCCGTTGTATTTTGCTTTTCAGTGAGTTGCTTTTCTAACAATGCTAAAGTTTTTTCACTCTCTGTTTTGCTCGTGGTGACTTGAGCTAGTGCAATATTATTCTCTTTAAATTGTGCATCTAATGTTTGATATTTATTCGATAGCTCACTTTGCGCTTTCTCTAATTTAGCTATCAGATTATTTTTATCAGTAATTAAATTATCAACGGCTTTTTCGCCAGCAGATAAACTCTTCTTCAAGTCAGCGAGTTCCGTGACCTTGTTATCTAACTGTGCTTTTAATTCTGGGATCGCTTTTAATTTTTCATCTACTTGCTCTTTTTGCTGTTGAACAGCTAAAAGCGATTTATTAAGTTGAGTTTGTTCCTGATTGCTTTTTTCAACTTGTGTTTTTAGTTGTGCTATTTCTTTGCGTTGATCCTCAACAAGTTTGCTATTTGCATCTTGTTGCTTTTCTGCTTCTGCGACTTTTAATGCAAGCTCTTTAGATAAATCTTCACGTTCTGATGTGATCTTCAATAATGTGCTTTGTAATTTATCTATCTCTTTTTTCGCAGAGTCATCTTTTAGCAATAGTTGAGCCTGTGCAAACTGAGTCTGCACATCTTCTTTTTCTTTCTTTATCGTTGCTAATTGATTTTGTACATCTGAAAGTTGTTTGGTTAATTTTTCTTGCTCGGCCGTTATTGTTGATAATGACTTTTCTAGCACTGCTATTTCTTTATTTTTTTCTGCTTCTAATTTAGTTAATTCTTGTTCTTTTTGCTTATTATTACCATTTAGCAATTGCTGAGATTCGATATACTGAGCTTGTATGGCTTCTTTTTCTTGTTCAATTTTAGCAAGCAGTATCTGTTTTTCATTCAACTGACTAATTAGCTTTTCTTGCTCTACTTTTATGCTCTCAAGTGAACTTTGTAATTTATCAATCTCTTTTTTAGCACTATCATCTTTTAACAGAGCTTGAGCCTGTTGATACTGAAATTGTAATTGCTCTTTTTCTTGCTCAAGCTGAGTATATTTTGCCTCTAAGGTTTTAAGTATTCCCGCTTGTTGTTCAAAATCTTGTTGCTGTTTTGCTAACTCTGTATTTTTTACTGTGGTTGCCTGTAATACATTCTCTTTTTCGGCTAGTTGCTTAACTAATAAGTCACGTTCTTTTTTTATCGTTTCTAAATCACTCTGTAGCTTGGTAACAGTCTGTTTTAACGTGTCATCAGTAAGCAAGTTGTTCGCCGTCGCTAATTTTTCTTCTGTTTCAGCCAGCGTTAATTCGAGTTGTTTAATTTGGCTATTTGCATTTTGAAGTTTTTCTAAATGCTCTTTTGTTATAGCTGCCTGCTCAGTGTATTTTTGATATAACGTTTGGTATTTATTTCTCGTATCTGCTAAACGATTTAATAGCTCTTTATTAAAAAGAGGTTGTTTATGATCGAGCACAGAGCGATTGAACTGATATACAAAGTGGAAAGGAATGGCCGTAACAGAATAAAATGTTCCTGGAATAATATCTAACAAGAAATTGTCATTACGTTGAGGCCTAGCATAACTCTCTTTTGAATACAGAGCTAATGGGTTATAAACCGTTGCATTATTTCTGTAGCTATAACGATTAAGATCCTCTGGTGTAAATTGCGGTTTAACCGGAATAAATGAAAGCAACGGTGTTAAATAACGAGTATAGTCACTCTTTAATTTTGAATAATCAGCAGGTAACACAGGGCAATTTTCTGCCAGCGTGATATCAGGAGTTTTAACAGGTTCGACTGCCTGATTATCTGTTTTAGCTGGCGTAGAAAGTTTAACTCGTTGCTCTGGTTTTGTTTGTTGAGTCGCTGTGGTGCGGTTTACTCCACGATTAGCCTGGTCGGTTCTCGTTGACGATGAAATTGTAGCAGATGTTTTAGGCTCAATTTTAATTGGCTTTTGTGTTTCAAAATAACGGTCAAAATCTTCAATAACAGAATTAAACTCATTATTGGCAAACGATAGTGTTGGAAACAGCATAAAAGCGAGACAAACACTCTGCTTTAATTTCATAGTAATTATTCACCTAATTTTTTTAATGTCGAATTAACTGACATAATCGACAAATAGCGAACTTTTGCACATAAAACTTCTGTTTTTGATTCAATACTCATTTTTAATAAATCTAAACTATCTTTACTTGCTGTACCTTGAACACTACGGTACATCGCATTGATTTCGCTAATTTCTTTAAATGAGCTCATCATGGATTGATAATCAGATGGAGAAAAAGTTTTCAAAGAATCAAGTTGTTTGATACAAGCACTTTGCGGTGCCAGTCCCAATTTTCTTGCATCTACGCCACTATCAGCAGGCTCTGTAGCTGGTGCCATAGAAAGTGGTTGCGCAACAGCCACTGGTTGAGTAGTTGCTACAGGCTGTGTGGTTTGTGCTGGCGCTGGCGTTTCAATTGGACGAGAGTGATCAGTCCACGCACACCCTGATAGGGCGAGGACGCTGGTTGCCATAAATACAGCGAGGACATTCTTTTTATTTTGTAATAAGGACATCATTTTTCCTTAATTCCGATCAGACTTAAATAAGAGCATATGAGTTGTCGCATTTTAAGCCATTTTATTATAATTTTCTATTACCTACTGCATACTAAATAAATAGGCTAACACCCTTGGTTGCAATGAGTGTTCCTATCATTTCATTTATTTTTTCTTAAAATACTACTTACATCACACTAAATGCATCAAATCTTGAATATCGGATTTATTTAGTAAAAATGTTGTCATATAAACTGATCGTTTTTTATATTGATGGAATAATACCAGATAATAATAAAAATAATAATACTAATTTTATCATTTATTTACGTAATTTACGTGTACAAAATACTCTTATATTTTGTTGCTGTTTTTTAATACCGAGATAAAATCAAAAAGTGAATATCTAATATAGGCTTTGATATTCATTTTATCCTTCAAAATAGGAGAACTAAGATGAGTCATTTTAAAATTGGTATCGTTGTCGGTAGTTTAAGAAAAGATTCGTTTAATAAACAAACAGCACATGCCTTAATTAAGTTATTTCCTCAAGAATTTACCTGTCAGTTTATCGATATTAGTACTCTCCCTCTCTATAACCAAGACGATGACAGTCATACCCCCTCTTCTGTTGTCGATTTCAAACAACAAATAAAAGCATGTCAAGGCATTATCTTTATCACCCCTGAATATAACCGTTCAATACCTGGGGTGCTTAAAAATGCTATTGACCAAGCCTCTCGCCCTTATGGAACAAATGCTTGGGATAAAATTCCAGCAGGTATTATTGGGGTTTCAACGGGTAATATTAGTACAGCAATAGCTCAACAGCATTTACGTAATTCGTTAGCCTTCTTGAATATGCCAACCCTAAATCAACCAGAATGTTATCTAAAATGGTATGACGGAATGGTTGAAAATGGGCAGTTTTCAGAGAAAACAGCAACTTTTATGCAAAACTGGGTTGATGCCTACGTTGCTTTTGTGAAGCAAAATAATCAATAATCAAACACGCTAAAAAGAGCTTCATGTAAAAAACATAAGCTCTTTTTCTTTTTTATCATCAAAGTTAATGTAATTTATTTGGTTATAATATCTCTACTGACAAATAAAAATTTTAGTATTTCATAGATAAAAAGTAACAATATTCTTGTTCACTTCGCTATTAAATAACACAAGACAAAAATAGATTATCTTTAAAAGATATGTTTCTTATTATCACCATTAAGATTGTTTGTTATATAATCAAAAATAAAGAAATTTAAATAGAACCAGATCTGAGATCAATTTTAATCATTTATCTTATTAGCCCTAAAGTTAGAGAATATCAATAAGACTTCAACTTACTGCACATATGAAATTTACAATTTGATAAATATTTTTAATATTTTATATTAGACTAAAACATTAGCCATAATGTGCGATACATATCTAAATAATATGCTTCTATAATTGTGATAAACAAAAAAATTACCTATATTACTCATCCATTAAATACTGGCAGGTAAATCATGGATAAAAATTTAAAAGAAATTGAATGCGAAATTGCTGCTCTAAAAATTGTTATCAAATCTTTACTTTCCACGCTAAGTGATAAACAACGAAGGGATATGTTGGGCAATATATCTATAGTGCTTGAGGACACATCAAACAAATACCCTCAGCTCAATGAAGTTATTAACTTAACTGAGCAATATGTGAAGAAACTTACTCAAGCCTAACGAAAACGACATTTGCAATTAAGCTTAAACCCTAATTTTATAGGGTGCTAATAGCATCCTATTGATTATTTTATATAGGATATACCGTGATTTTTCTTTCATTAATACAACACTAAGTTAAATTTACTGAGTGTCTATTTCCCACATCTAAAATATCCTCACATTTACTTTTTTCATGAAAAAACACGATAAAATCGTATATTCTTTTATCAATTTAATTTTTTCTTGGATTTAATTAAACAATTAATTAATATGAAAAATAATTTATCACACAGCAATAAATTGTCGTTCTTTTGAGGATCTTATGGAAAAAAAAGTTGTCAATATAGAGTATGAAATTGCGGCAGTAAAAGTAGTTTTGAAAGCCTTGTTATTGACTTTGACAGATAAACAAAAAGAAATAGTGATCCAGGATGTAAATAAGACCATCAATGATGCTTATATCGATCATCCTCAATACCAAGATGTTATAAGCAAGACAGAACAATATATAAAAAAAATGCTCTAAGCATTGAGGCACTATTCTTCATCACCCTCTCTTTATTATTATTTATATTAGAGAGGATTTATATCTACATCTTTAAAAAATTAAATCGCTTCAAGTTTTAACATAATCACTGATTGATTGATTATGAAAATTAAAATGGAAAGTACTTTTTAATTGATTGAGTATAAATAAAATAACATTGTTATTTATAGATCGTTTAATTTGGATGATAATTTTCTATTTTACATGATAAAAATCATAAATCATGATCACTTTAATACTCAATCAATGAGCAAGTTAAACTCATTTATACTGTTAAATAACAACAAGAATAATAAAAATTTAACCTTTAGATTTATTATATTTTTGCGTCTAACGAGTAAAAACTTACCACATTAGACACATACTTTATAAATTTTTCTATATCAACGATGAGCTAGATTGAATTTTTGTACCGATAGCTGTAATTCCTCGGTTTGTCTTTCTAATGAAATGGCTGCTGCTGAAACTTGTTCAACTAAAGAGGAATTCTGTTGCGTTACCCCATCCATTTGAGTAATAGCCACACTCACTTGACCAATACCTTTACTTTGCTCTTCAGATGCAATAGTGATTTCTTTCATTATTGACGTTACCTGTTTAACTCCCGTCAAAATGTCTTCCATCGTTTTTTCCATATCACTGACTAAGCTTGCACCTTTTCTTACTCTCGTAGTGGAGTCAGCAATAAGCACTTCAATCTCTTTAGCGGCTTTGGCACTATCTCCTGCTAAATTACGCACTTCATTAGCGACGACCATAAATCCTCGCCCATAAGATCCAGCCCTTGCTGCTTCCACTGATGCATTTAAAGCAAGTATATTCGTTTGAAACGCAATGTTATTAATGACATTGATGATATCTGCAATTTTACTTGAGCTATCAGAGATCCCATCCATTGTTGTAACAACAGATTCAGCTAATTCATTGCCTTTTTCAACAGTCACTGATGCAACTTCAGCTAATTCTCTCGCCTGATAAGCATGTTCCATGTTCTGGTTAACAGCAGCAGTTATCTCTTCCATACTTGCAGCTGTTTGCTCTAATGCCGTGGCTTGCTCTTCTGTACGAGAAGCCAAATCGTTATTCCCTTTGGCAATTTCAGATGCACCGCGATAGATGCTTTCACTTCCCGTACGGATAGTGCTTACCGCTTCATGCAAACTGTTTTGCATATCATTTCATAACGGTATTAACCGCCCAGCACAATTATTACCAAAAGGCTCGAGGGACTGACTCAGATCACCTTCTGTAATTTTTACAAAATGTTGGCGAATACTTTCAAGTGGCTTTTGTAACATTGCCACTAAATAACGGTCAGTGAGGATCAGAATAACCCCCCCTAAAATAGCACTAATAATAATAACAATTTGTGTCACTTCAATAAGCTCATCCACTTCTTCAATAGTGCTATCAATTTTTATATTTGCAGCATTATTAAAGTTTTCACTTACATTGCCTAATTCACGACTCAACGCAGGTGTTACATTTTTTGCGTGATGTTCATATTGCTCAATGGTGCCATTGAGCGCTAATTCCATCTGCTTTTTTACTCCTTGCTCAAAAAGAGCTTGCCATACATCCATTAACTCTTTTGATACTTTTGCATCCATCGGCCCTGGAGAAACAGATTTCATATACGTAATCTGTTTTTCCATATTTTCCATCGCCAGTTGTGCTTGTGTAAAATCGACTTCTTTGCCTTCAGCCTTCTCCTCAACGAGACGATTTAATCGAGAAGTGAATCGAAAATACTGATCATTTCCCTGACTGAGTGCAGCCATTTGCTTTATTATTTGATTATCAGATTGATTGCCTTCAGATATTTGTGATAGTGACCATGCGCTATAAAGACTAACACTGCCAAATAACACACATAATGTCCCCAGAATGATTATCATCATCAGACGAATAGTAATGTTACGAAGTTTCTGCATCGAATTTCTCAACTAACAAGATAAAGTAAGCCCAATAGGGCGTAATGTACTCTTATCGACACTTTTTCAATTTATTTTAATTTTTTACTAAAGTTTTTTATAAATTGGTTTTTAATTTTCTATACATAAAAAGAGTTAGATGAAATAAGCAAAAATGTTACTTATATATCATTTTTTATAATCTTAAATAAAAAACAAAAAGCCATTTAAAATCATAATATTGACATAATGATTGCGATAAAAATAAATAAGGATAGTTAAAGAAAGAATATTTAAAGAGAAAATAGATTTTAAGGTGTTCTTAATCTTTTAAAGCGAGGTATTTAGACTCGTGATAGATGACTCAATGGCACCCAACCACTTTGATTATCTGCTATTCTGATGCACCAAACCCAACCATTTAACACTTCTGTACCCAAAAGCTCATTGCCAATATCAACATTCAGCTCTCTTGCCGTGTAGTCTTTTATCGCAATTCCTTGATTGGAATTCATATCTAACTGAATACACTGCATAGGTACCCAACCACCGGAATGAGAAAGTGTGGTACAAAAAAACCAGTTATCCCAATCTTCTTCCCCTTTATATTTTTCACCGACAGTGAGCCGTGTGCCTTTCGTAAAGGTAATGGGATTGGGATACTCTGTTCTATGTTGTTTTATGACTCTCAATTTCATCGGTTATAAGGACCATTTACAAAATAAGTTTTGATATAAGGATCTGCCATCATCTGACTCACCTATTGATATTAACCAATTAAATGGTTCTATTTTTATCTGCAAATAATCTGAATCGCTGAAAACTAATATTGTCAAAACAAACTTCCCCATCAGGTTTAAATCCATAACGAGAAACTGTTTTTGTTACCTTCCTTGAGTGAGGAAGTAAAATTGTGATGCTTTCAATATTCATTTCATCAAATGCTCTACGAATAATCTCAGCATAAATTACTTTACCTACTCCCCAATAATTGGGATGAAGAACTAATGCAAGATCTGCATCATCCCCTTCTTTTTGAAGTCCGCCCCATCCAGCAAACACACCATCAATAACAAATGCCCAAGGACCATACCCATTGTCATCCCATTGAGAGTCTTTATCTTTTGCCCATAAAATACTTTTTTCGATATCGAAATCAGGACTGCCCAAAGGCATTTGTCGTAAAACCGCAGGATGATTGTTAAGTTCTACAATATGTAAAGGATCTATCTGTGAGAGTTTTTTGAACTCTAAATGCATATAATTTCCTAAATTACATAATATGTTAAGTGTGAATATCAATACTCTAAGGTAATACTTATTAAAACTCACTAAATCATATCATCTTATTATATTTTCAATCCTACTTCTAAAAATAAATCCATGTAAATCAATTTATTGTATAGACTAAATGGCATAAAAAATACTAAGTAGTGAATTATATAAATTTCCAAAGCAGTCACAAATTTTGAAGATGATGAGTTAATAAACTAGTTGATTTACAAGAAGTTGAGAGATTAGAGATGAGTTTGAGGTTTGTTTGGAGCGGGCGAAGGGAATCGAACCCTCGTATAGAGCTTGGGAAGCTCTCGTTCTACCATTGAACTACGCCCGCAATTGATTTTCCTGATTATACGCTTCCCTAATTGAACGACAATCCCCTTCTTATTCAAATGATTATTTAATCATCGCAAAAAAGATAACCAACTGTTTTTAAAAACAAAAAAGCCACCTTTCGGTGGCCTTATAACTAGATTGTTCTTCGTTAATGCTATTGTTAAATTAAGGATTTATTTAAAATAACAATTATTTATTAGGGCGCATTGCCGGGAATAAAATAACATCACGAATGGTATGGCTGTCAGTAAATAACATCACCATACGGTCAATACCAATACCTAAACCAGCTGTTGGTGGTAAACCGTGTTCTAATGCCGTGATGTAGTCATGGTCAAAGAACATCGCTTCTGCATCACCCGCTTCTTTTTGGCGAACTTGATCTTCAAAACGCTCTGCTTGGTCTTGAGCATCATTAAGCTCTGAGAAGCCATTACCAATTTCACGACCGCCAATAAAGAATTCAAAGCGATCAGTGATAAATGGATTATCATCGTTACGACGAGCCAGTGGAGAAACTTCTGCTGGATATTCAATGATGAACGTTGGCTGAATTAAGTGGCTTTCTGCAACTTCTTCAAAAATTTCACATTGAACACGACCTAAGCCCCAGCTTTTCTCAATCTTAATACCGATAGACTGAGCAATAGCAACCGCTTTATCCATATCATCAAGATCAGCCATTATGGTTTCTGGACGATATTTGCAGATAGCTTCTTTCATGGTTAATTTGGCAAATGGTTTACCAAAATCAAACTCTTGATCACCATATTTCACTAATGAAGAACCCAGTACATTTTCAGTTAATGTACGGAATAACTCCTCAGTTAATTCAATCAGGTCACGATAATCTGCATACGCCATATAGAGTTCCATCATGGTGAACTCAGGATTATGACGTGGTGATACACCTTCGTTACGGAAGTTACGGTTGATTTCGAATACGCGATCAAAGCCACCGACAACTAAACGTTTTAAATATAACTCAGGCGCAATACGCAGATACATATCGATATCTAACGCATTATGGTGAGTAATAAACGGACGCGCACTTGCTCCGCCAGGGATAGTTTGCATCATCGGCGTTTCAACTTCCATAAAGCCTTTGTTCACCATAAATTGACGGATACCCGCCATAACTTGTGAACGAATTTGGAAAGTTTTGCGCGATTCTTCGTTAGAAATCAGATCTAGATAACGCTGACGATAACGCATTTCTTGGTCAGCTAAACCGTGGAATTTATCCGGTAACGGGCGCAGTGCTTTAGTTAATAAACGCACTTCTGTACAGTGAACACTTAATTCACCCGTTTTCGTTTTGAAAACACGGCCGCGAGCACCTAAAATATCGCCCAGATCCCATTTTTTAAATTGCTCGTTATAAATACCTTCTGGTAAATCATCACGAGAAACATAAAGCTGAATACGGCCCCCCATGTCTTGCAATGTAGCGAAAGATGCCTTGCCCATAATACGGCGAGTCATCATACGACCTGCAATAGAAACTTCCACATTCGCTGCTTCTAACTCTTCTGCACTCATTGCATCATACTTTTGATGTAATTCATCAGACAGAGCGTCTCTGCGGAAATCATTTGGGAATGCGTTACCATTATCGCGTAAAGCGGATAATTTTTCGCGGCGTGTTTGCAGTTCGTTATTTAAATCAGGTGCCTGCTCCGCACCTTGTTGCTGTTGCGACATGTTTTTCCTCACAGGCCCGCTTTTAAGCTAGCTTCAATAAATTTATCAAGATCACCGTCTAATACTGCTTGCGTATTACGTGTTTCCACACCAGTACGTAAATCTTTAATACGTGAATCATCAAGAACATAAGAACGAATTTGACTACCCCAGCCAATATCGGACTTGTTATCTTCCATTACTTGCTTGTCTGCATTTTTCTTCTGCATTTCCAGCTCGTATAATTTCGCTTTCATCTGCTTCATTGCCTGATCTTTGTTCTTATGCTGAGAGCGATCATTTTGGCATTGAGTAACAAGACCTGTTGGAACGTGGGTAATACGCACCGCAGATTCTGTTTTGTTAACGTGCTGTCCACCCGCACCTGAAGCACGATAAACATCAATACGTAAATCAGCTGGGTTGATTTCAATATCAATATTGTCATCAACTTCAGGGTAAATAAAGGCAGAGCTAAATGAGGTATGGCGACGGCCACCTGAGTCAAATGGACTTTTACGAACTAAGCGATGAACACCTGTTTCTGTACGTAACCAACCATAAGCGTACTCACCAATAATTTTGATAGTCGCTGATTTTAATCCTGCAACATCACCGTCAGATTCTTCAATAATTTCTGTTTTAAAGCCTCTTGATTCAGCCCAACGTAAGTACATGCGCATCAGCATACTTGCCCAATCTTGCGCTTCTGTACCACCAGAGCCTGCTTGTAAATCAAGGTAGCAATCCGCGCTGTCATATTCGCCAGAGAACATGCGACGGAATTCTAATTGCTCAAGCTTTTTATTTAACCCATCTAATTCAGCAATAGCTTCGTTAAATGTTTCTTCGTCATCAGCTTCAACTGCTAATTCAAGTAAACCAGAAACATCTTCTAGTCCTTGATCTAACTGGTCGATTGTTTCTACGATAGCCTCAAGAGATGAACGCTCTTTGCCTAATGCTTGAGCCCTTTCTGGCTCATTCCATACATCAGGTTGTTCTAATTCAGCGTTAACTTCTTCTAAACGCTCTTTCTTGGCATCATAGTCAAAGATACCCCCTGAGAACATTTGTTCTTTCAGAGACTTCTTCTATTTGGTGTTTTACGGGGTTGATTTCAAACATACTTTTTCGTCTTTATGTTGTTTTCAAAAACAATTGGAATAAATTTTGAACCGCATATTGTAACGGATATATCAGCGGGTTTATAGCATTTATATACAATTGTCTTCCAGATAGTTGTTACCATAACAGCGTTATCTTTTATATCACGATAAATTGTTTAATTATTCGCGTTAACAAGGCCAAATGTGCTCAACAAGCAGTTGTGCACTACGTTGTCCTCTAAACTCATTTACATCTAATCGATAGGCTAACTCTACCGTTTTAATGCTGTTATCCGGCCACATATTGATATCAACATTGAATGCAATTGCATCAATCATTAGATGGCTATTTACTGGCTGAAGCATCATTTTTAAATGCTTACTACCTACAATCCGTTGTTGTAACAGCGTAAATTTACCGTCAAATAGAGGTTCAGGAAAAGCCTGTCCCCAAGGCCCAGCTTCTCTTAGCATTTCGGCGATAGGCAATGAAAGTTGATTATCGGTTAGTTCACCATCCGATAAAATTACGCCTTGTAACTGTTCATCGGAAACCAACTCAGCCATCAAAGACGAAAAATGACGCTGAAACAGTGGGAATTTATCTTCTTCAAGTGAAAGCCCAGCGGCCATTGCATGGCCACCGAATTTCACCATCAAACCCGGATTTAACGTATTTAATCGTTCTAATGCATCTCGAAGATGTACACCACTTATTGAACGACCAGAGCCTTTTAACAGGCCATCACCGCTAGGGGCAAAAGCAATAACAGGGCGATGCAATTTTTCTTTAATACGAGAAGCTAAAATACCCACCACACCTTGATGCCACTCAGGATGATAGATCGCTAAACCATTTGGTAAATCATGTTGTGTTCCCATAAATTGACGGAAAATGGTTGAAGCTTCTTCTTGCATACTCGCTTCAATTTCACGCCGAGTTTGATTTAATCCATCAAGTTCATTAGCAATTTCACGCGCAGAACCAATATTGTCGGTTAAAAGTAAAGCAACCCCCACAGACATATCATCAAGACGCCCGGCTGCGTTTAAGCGAGGCCCTAAAGAGAAACCCAAATCGCTACTGACTAGTTGAGCGAGTTCTTTTCGAGAGACTTCTGTTAGCGCTTTTATTCCTACACAACAACGACCAGCTCTAATTCGGCGTAATCCTTCATAAACAAAAATACGATTATTTTCATCAAGAGGAACAACGTCTGCCACTGTGCCTAATGCAACTAAATCAAGAAAATCCGCCATATTGGGGCGAGCTAAGTTTTGTTGCTCAAACCAACCTTGTTTTTCTAATTCAGCTCTTAATGCCGTCATTAAATAAAAAGTAACGCCAACACCAGCTAATGATTTAGATAAAAAAGAACAATCTGTCAGGTTAGGATTAATAATCGCGTCAGCAGCGGGTAAGGTTTGTCCAGGTAAATGGTGATCGGTAACGAGGACACGAATACCATATTCATGAGCTGTATCCACACCTTCAAAAGATGAGATCCCATTATCAACGGTGATAATGAGATCCCCCCCCTTTTTAGCAACGTCATGAACTACTTGAGGGCTTAAACCATAGCCATCATCAAAACGATTAGGAATATGATAGCTAACTTGCTTAAATCCCATTTGGCGTAATGCTTTAATCGCAAGTGCAGTGCTTGTTGCGCCATCAGCATCAAAATCGCCGACAATAACAATATGAGATTGTTGCTTTAACGCCTCAATCAGTAATGAAATTGCTGTTTCTATTCCTGTTAATGCTTGATAATGAAGTAAGCCTTTTAACGATCGTTCTAGTTGAACTTCAGATGTTATTCCACGATTAGCATAAATTTGTCGTAATAAGGGATCTAAGTTATCCGGTAATTGAGTTGCCTGTGCAATTCGACGACGCAGTGTCGGTTCAATAGTGACCATAAAACGTAATTACTTCTCTTTTTTATCTAATAATTCAACAAGGTTTTGAGCAGAAATATATCCACCATAAATACTGGCATTAGGTAATACAATAGCGGGAGTGCCTTGAATACCCATCATGGTGCCTAATTTAAAGTGTTCATTGATATTGATTTTTGCACATTCATCAATAGGGATAATTTTGTCACCTTTAAATGCACTATCTAATGATTTATTAGGAAAACCACTACACCACACGGCATTCATTTCTTTACTCACAATATTATTGCCAACACCGTTACGAGGAAATGCCAAATAACGCACTGTTACACCCTGTTTATTCAGTTCAGGCACTTCTTGATGAAGTTTTTGGCAATAAGGGCAACTGATATCAGTAAAAATGGTGATCATATGGCGCTCGTTACGCGCTTTATAAACAATCATTTCATTTTTAAGTGAGTCTATTTTTTTCATGATAACTTGATTAGCAATACTAACTGGCTCACCACTACTAATATTATAAATAGGCCCTGCAGTCAGATATTTACCATCATCTGTAATATAAAAAATGCCTTTATCTGATAACACTGCATTTAATCCAACAATCGGGGTTGGTTGAATACTCTCTGCTTTAATTTGCATTTTAGCCAATTGCGCTTCAATAGAAGTATTGTCAGCAAGCACTGGCATTGACACCATACTTAATAATATTGGCAACCAGAATAATTTCTTTTTCATTTGAATTCCTATTTAACGCCAGCTATTAGTGGCTATCCCCTTGGATGATGTTGCTGATGAAGCGCCTTCAAGCGCTCTGTTGCAACATGGGTATAAATCTGTGTTGTAGAGAGGTCACTGTGCCCCAATAACATCTGTACAACACGCAAGTCTGCTCCATGATTTAAGAGATGTGTCGCAAATGCATGACGCAACACATGGGGTGATAGTTTTTCAGTATCGATCCCTGCTATCACGGCATAATGTTTTATCCGATGCCAGAACGTTTGTCGTGTCATTTTTTGCCCTCTTAAACTAGGAAAAACAATATCGTCCGTTTTCCCTTGCATTAAAGTGGGTCTTCCATATTGCAGATATTGCTCTAGCCAGTAAATAGCTTCTTCACCTAAAGGAACTAATCGTTCTTTATCACCTTTACCAATAACACGTAGCACGCCTTGTCGTAAGCTGATATCAGAGAGGGATAATCCCACTAATTCAGAAACACGAAGTCCACACGCATAAAGAACTTCAAGCATTGCTTTATCGCGCAATTCAAGTGGCTCATCAATACAAGGTGCATTGAGTAAATCATCAACTTGTCGCTCACTTAAATCTTTTGGTAAACGTTGGGGAAGCTTAGGGGTTGAAAGTAATGCACTAGGATCATCTAAACGTAATTTTTCACGATATAAATATTGGAATAATCGACGCATTGTACTCAGCAATCGAGCGGCACTGCTGGCTTTATAGCCTTCATCTAAACGTGTCGCGAGAAAAGATTGCAAATCCAAAGTAGTGGCTGATAACCAATCTAATTGGTGATGTGCAAGCCATTGCCCTAGTGCTTGTAAATCTAAACGATAAGAGCTAAGTGTATTAGCGGATAAGCCTTGCTCTAACCAAATATTGTCGAGAAATTGTTCAATGATAATATCAGTATCTTCATTGGTATGAGTTGTCTTTTTTGTCGATAATTTGGTTTGTGACACGGTCTTACTCTCCCTCTCTTTAGCTTATCGGCTTTACATTATGCCTTATAAAAAAAATTTTCTGGTACAATAGTGACCTTTATTGGCAAAAATATCCTAAAAACCTTTATGAAAATTGGTCTATTTTACGGTTCTAGCACCTGTTACACCGAAATGGCAGCAGAAAAAATTCGCGATATTCTCGGTGAAGAGTTTGTTGATCTTCATAATGTTCAAGAGTGTGATATCACGCTTATGGAGCAATATGACATCCTTATTTTAGGTATTCCAACTTGGGATTTTGGTGAGATCCAAGAAGATTGGCTCAATATTTGGGATACATTGCCGACATTAAATTTAAAAAATAAACTTATTGCAATGTATGGAATGGGCGATCAAGTTGATTACAGCGAATGGTTTCTTGATGCGCTGGGTATGCTCTACCATCATTTATTACCAAGTGGTGTTAAGTTTATTGGATTCTGGCCTGTTGATGGGTATGAATTTGTCAGCCCAAAACCTTTATCGGATGATGGTAAGCATTTTGTTGGTCTTGCATTAGATGACGTTAACCAGTTTGAAGAAACTGATGAACGTTTATCACAATGGTGTATGCAAATTCTACGTGAAATAGAAGAAAACTTATAAATTTAATATCCAGGTATTAAATATCTGGATATTGCATTAATAGCTGAGAGAAGTTACGCCACTCATTTTCAGTCATACTATCAAAAGCGACCCATAACGTGATTTGCTTTTTATTTAGAATAGAAGTCAACGTTATTCGAGTACCAAAACGGCTAATCCAAGGATGTTTTGTTATTTGCCACTCATGCTGTTTCCATTGAATTCGATTACCATTCAGTAAAACAAAATCTCCTTTGATACGACTAATATTCTTTTGTGTGAAATACCAACTGCCGATCAGGAAAAGTAACAATGGCACCCAAACATAAATAAAATCAAGAGGCCACGGATACAACAGTAAGCCTATCACAAAGGCAACATAAGCAACCGTTGAGAAGAGTTGAGTGAACCATGATACTGTGAGGTGCGATTTCCATAAAATCACGAGTTATATTAACTCCAGCTGTAATTCTATACGGATATAAATAAGTTAAAGATAATAAAGACCAACCTATTTATAATGTAACTTCTTTCTTAACCTTGCAAATAATTTATCTTACATTTTAGCTCAATTATTTATGGCTACCCTTTCTATTTAATATGTGTTCAAAAAATATAACTTAATAATAAATACATAATTCATATTCTTTTTTAATCGTTGTTTTAATAAATTCAGCATACCTGATTTATTCAGTATAAAACGAAAAACATTGAAAAAAGGCGATTTAAGCCATCATTTTTAGAGATAGTGCGCAAATTTAACGTAACTACATTTGTTAGTTCAGTAAATTTTAGAGTGTTATTAGTATTATTAAATTTTTATAAAAAAATAAAAACGCCTTTATTTGATGAGAAAATAAAAGCGTCATTTTTAATCAATCTTAATTACTATTTGATCTATCGCTGATTTGATAATCTATTTTATTAATATTTATCAACGATCTCCGCCATTCTCGCTTTATTACGCTCTTGGATTAATTTCACCATATAATAGAGCGCATCATCATCAGGGCGTCCATGATTCATTAACCAGTTAAATAAATCAGGATCTGCACACTCTAGTAAACGAACAAAAAGCGCTTTATCGTTATCAGATAGCGTATCGTACTCATTCTCGAAAAAAGGCATGATAGAAATATCTAGTTCACGCATTCCACGACGACATGCCCAGTTAATTCGTGCTTTATTCTCTATATCGATAGTCATACTCTGCTCTTTACATTGTTCAAATCAAGAAATACCACTATTTCTTCCTAGCCCTGATGATAGTCTTATCGCAAAATTTTTAACATCAAAATGATCACAGTTTGCAGGTTTAGTCTCATAGACAACCTATTGAACACGCTTTCATTTGTTATTTATCAGGTTCATTTTCTGTGCGTTAAAAATAATAATGACTTGCATTGTCTTGTCACTCTTTTACCATAACTGATGTATCTGATTAATTTAATAGCTGGTGACATCATGACTCAAAATTCTACTCAGGCTAAACGCCCTCATGCAGCAATCAATTTGCCATTAACACTGGTTTCTTTAGATGAATGGTCACTGATAACAGCAACAGGTGCTGACAGTGAAAAATATCTACAAGGTCAACTAACTACGGATATTGCAGCCCTTCCAACAACGACACATACATTGTCTGCACACTGTGAAGCAAAAGGTAAAATGTGGAGTACGCTTCGCTTATTCCACCAGCAAGAAGGTTTTGCTTATATTCTGCGTAAAAATGTCGCGCAAAAACAACTTGCTGAATTAAAAAAATATGCCGTATTTTCAAAAGTAACTTTAGCTGAAAATACAAATAGCGTTTTATTAGGGTTAGCCGGTCAAGGTGCTGCTCTTGCATTGGCCGATTACTTTCCAAATATCCCTCGTAAAGCAAATGAAGTTGTTAATCACCATAATACTTATATTCTTCAGCTACCTTTACCTACTGAACGCTTTTTAATCGTAACAGATGAAGAAACAGCAAAAAATCTTGCAACAACATTACAAGCAGAAACCAGTAATAGCGAGCAATGGTTAGCCTTAGATATCGAGGCTGGATATCCTATTATTGATACTCCAAATATTGAGCAATTCTTACCTCAAGCAACAAATCTGCAAGCATTACCACTGAGCATCTGCTTTAAAAAAGGCTGTTATACCGGACAAGAAATGGTATCTCGCGCAAAATTCAGGGGTGCCAACAAACGTGCAATGTACCTATTATCAGGTGGTGGTACTGAATTACCTGAGATTGGCGGTAGCGTTGAATGGCAATTAGGCGAAGATAAATGGCGTAAAACAGGAACAGTATTAAGTACTGTACGTATGGCTGATAATACTATTTTGGCTGAAGTTGTTATGAATAACGATATGGAACTCGATAGTGTATTTAGAGTTCAAGGCGATAACATCAGCCGTCTATCCATTAAACCACTGCCTTATTCTTTAGAAGAAGAGTAATTTTTATTTATCATACAAATACGGATTTTTATGACACAATTACCTAAAGGGGTATTTGGCCCCTTCTCTGATACGATTAACTTTATTATGGAGTTAGATAAACTAAAACGTGTTTATCGTAAAAATAATGTATTAGATAATAGTCGTTCTGAAAATACTGCAGAACATAGCTGGCACTTTGCCGTTGCGGCAATGAGTTTTCAGCCCTACGCGGGTGATATTGATATGGGGCGCGCTATTCAGTTAGCGCTTGTTCACGATATCGTTGAAATAGATGCTGGCGATGTGATGGTTTATGATGTTGCCGCTCGTGAAGCGATTAAAGAGCACGAGCAAAAAGCCGCAAAACGTATTTTTGCTTTATTACCTTCTCCACAAAGCGAATATTTTCTCAATTTATGGTTGGAATATGATGCGGCTGAAACACCAGAATCTCAGTTTGCCAATATTCTTGATCGTACCATGCCAATGCTGATGAATTTGCATAATGAAGGCCAAAGTTGGGTTGAGAATAATATCCGCTTAGAGCAAGTATTGGCGCGTAATCTGTTTATTGAAAAACAGTGGCCGGAATTTTGGCAATATCTCTACCCTCAATTATTAGAGGCGCAGAAAAAAGGCTGGCTGAAGTAATATATTCAATGCTGAATTTATTAATAAAAAAATACCGATGGCTAACTTAACCATCGGTATTTTATTTAGGAATATTGCTAGATTAAAGCTTATTCATAATCACTAATTGGTGCGCATGAACAATGTAAATGGCGGTCGCCATATACATCATCAAGACGTTTAACCGCTGGCCAATATTTGTTTTGTTTCGTTGCTTCACTTGGGAACACCGCACATTCACGGCTATAACTATGTGGCCACTCTTGCACTAATTCATATTGTGTATGAGGCGCATTAACTAATGGGTTATCGTCAATTGGCCATACGCCTTTATCTACCTGTGCAATTTCAGCACGAATAGACAGCAGAGCCTCAATAAAGCGATCAATTTCAACTTTACTTTCGGATTCTGTAGGCTCAATCATTAATGTACCTGCAACAGGGAATGACATGGTTGGAGCATGGAATCCATAGTCAATTAGACGCTTAGCTACATCCATTTCACTGATACCGTAATTCGCTTTTAATGGGCGAATATCGATAATACATTCATGTGCGACATAACCATCAGCGCCAGCATAAAGAATGTCATAGTCATTTTTCAGACGTTGTGCGATATAGTTCGCATTTAAGATCGCCACTTGGCTGGCTTGTTTAAGCCCTTGTGCGCCCATCATACGAATATACATCCAACTAATTGGTAGTATTGAAGCGCTACCAAATTGAGCCGCAGAAACCGCGCCTTGTGTAGTGACATTCTCCATTTCAACAACAGAATGTCCCGGTACAAATGGTGCTAAGTGTGATTTCACACCAATAGGTCCCATACCTGGGCCACCACCGCCATGAGGAATACAGAAGGTTTTATGTAAGTTTAAGTGCGAAACATCAGAGCCAATAAAGCCCGGTGTGGTGATCCCCACTTGCGCATTCATATTGGCACCATCAAGATAAACTTGTCCGCCATATTGATGAATGATTTCACAAACTTCACGAATACCTTCTTCATAAACACCATGCGTTGATGGATATGTCACCATCACACAAGAGAGTTCAGCTTGATGTTTTTCTGCTTTGGCTTTTAAGTCCGCAATATCGATATTACCGTTATCATCACAACCGACAACAACCACTGTCATTCCTGCCATATGGGCAGACGCTGGGTTAGTACCGTGTGCTGAACTTGGGATCAAGCAGATATGTCGTGCACCTTCTCCACGACTTTGGTGATAACGACGAATAGCTAATAAACCAGCATATTCACCTTGGGCACCCGAGTTTGGTTGCATACACATCGCATCATAACCTGTTAATGCAGCAAGCCAACTGGAGAGTTGCCCAATCATCATTTGATAGCCCTTCGCTTGATAAGCTGGGCAGAATGGATGTAGCTCTGTAAATTCAGGCCATGTGATCGGGATCATTTCAGCGGCAGCATTAAGTTTCATTGTGCATGAGCCTAATGGGATCATCGCTTGATTCAATGCTAAGTCTTTATTTTCTAAACGATGCATATAGCGCATCATTTCTGTTTCACTGTGATAATGATGAAAGTTTTCATGCGTCAGCACAGTGTCTTTACGTTGCATAGAAGCAGGGATTGATGCTGATTCAGATGCCACTTGTTTATCGAGTGCATCAATATCACCGGAAAATGCTTTACCACTGATAATTTCAACAAGCTTTAATACATCTTCACGTGTTGTAATTTCGCTTAGCGTTACACCCACGGCCCCCACAATATCAGTACGTAAGTTAATTTCAGCATCTTTAGCACGTTGTAATACAGTCGCTTTATCTGCGGTATCAATCGTTAAGGTATCAAACCAAGTTTTATGGCGTAATACCATACCGTTTTGTTGTAAACCTGCGGCTAAAATATCCGTTAAACGATGAATACGTTGAGCGATAGTTTTTAATCCTTCAGGCCCATGATAAACCGCATACATCGCCGCAATATTGGCAAGTAAAACTTGGGATGTACAAATATTGGAGTTCGCTTTTTCACGACGAATATGTTGCTCACGCGTTTGCATCGCCATACGTAATGCACGATTACCCGCAGCATCACGAGAAACACCAATAATACGTCCCGGCATCGCACGTTTATATTCATCACGACAAGCAAAGAATGCCGCATGTGGTCCACCGTAACCCATTGGAACACCAAAACGTTGCGCTGAGCCTAATACGATATCAGCACCTTGATGACCTGGTGCTGTGAGTACCACCAGCGCCATTAAATCAGCGGCAACACTGGTAATAATTTTGCGTTCTTTTAGTGCTGCTAATAACTTACTGTGATCATGAACTTCACCCGTTGTGCCGACTTGTTGTAATAGCACACCAAAGACACCTTCAAGCTCTAATACTTTTTCAGCCTTATCAACAATCACTTCAAAACCAAAGGTATCAGCGCGAGTTCTGACAACATCTAAAGTTTGAGGGTGAATATCATCAGCAACAAAGAAACGATCCGCATTTTTTAATTTGCTTACACGTTTTGCCATTGCCATTGCTTCAGCTGCTGCCGTTGCTTCATCTAGCAGCGATGCAGAGGCGAGATCCATTCCTGTGTAATCAATTGTAACCTGTTGGAAATTCAGTAGTGATTCTAGACGACCTTGAGAAACTTCTGGTTGATACGGTGTATAAGCAGTATACCAACCCGGATTTTCTAATAAATTACGCAAAATCACAGGAGGTAATACAGAAGGCGCGTACCCCATTCCAATGTAAGAAGTAAAACGTTTATTTTGGCTAGCAATCGCTTTTAGTTCAGCCAAGGCTTCTTGCTCTGTTGCTCCTGCACCCACATTCGGTGGTGTCTCTAATTGAATATTATCTGGAACAATTTTTTGAGTTAATTCATTTAATGAGGAGACGCCAACAGCACTGAGCATCTCTTTAATCTGTTCTGGTGATGAACCAATATGGCGACGAATAAATTCATCACGATACTCTAACTGATTTAAAGTCTGTGTCATTGCAAGTAATTTCCTGAATTCACTATGAATGGATAGGTAAATAGCACACGGCTTAAAGCGCGTTGAGATAGCATTACGATAACAAGCTAACAAATAAAAACGCCCCGGCATTGATTTGACGGGGCGCTTCGTTTTACTCTTCGCTATCTACCAGTTCTTGATAACCTGCGGCATCAAGTAAGTCATCTAATTCGCTTTCATTATTTGCTTTAATGCGAAATAACCAACCTTCTCCGTAAGGTGCACTGTTCACAAGCTCTGGAGAGTCATTTAACCCTTCATTTACTGCGATAATTTCACCCGATAATGGTGCGTAAATATCTGATGCAGCTTTTACTGATTCCGCTACGGCACAATCATCACCGATTGCGACTTCTCTACCTACTTCTGGTAGATCAACAAACACCATATCACCTAATAATTCCTGTGCATGTTCAGTAATACCAATAGTGTATTCACCATTGCCTTCTGAACGTATCCACTCATGAGATTGTGCGTATTTTAATTCACTAGGTATTTGACTCATTGACCTTACTCTCCATTTAAAATAATTGTGCGTGTTATACCAATGCTTTACCTGAACGAACAAAACCAGGTTTTACCACTTCTACTGGCATCTCACGATTACGCATTAATACAATTGCGCTATCTTTTATACCTGCGGGAACTCTTGCTAATGCAATACTAAAGCCTAATGTAGGCGAAAAAGTACCACTTGTAATAATACCTTCTCTTAATTCACCTACATCATCAGTAAAGTGTACGGCAGTACCTGCACGCAACACACCTTTCTCTCGCATTACAAGACCAACAAGTTTATCTGTGCCTGTTGCGCGTAATTTTTCTAATGCTTCTCGACCAATAAATTGACGATCTTCCGGTGCCCATGCAATCGTCCATCCCATATTCGCTTCAAGTGGATTAATAGTTTCATCCATCTCTTGGCTATAGAGGTTCATTCCGGCTTCTAAACGTAATGTGTCTCTCGCACCTAATCCTGCAGGTTTAACACCTACAGCTAATAATTTTTTCCAAAAATCGACAGCTTGCTCTTTTGGCATTGCGATTTCATAACCGGCTTCACCGGTATAGCCTGTTGTTGCAACAAATAGGTCTCCAAGTTCTACACCATAGAAAGGCTTCATAGCAGAAACAACTTGGCGTTGCGCTTCAGTTAATAAGCGTTGTACTTTCTCTTGTGCATGAGGACCTTGAACAGCGATTAATGCCAAATCGTCACGAACAGTGATATCCACAACATAATCTGAAGCATGTTGTTCAATCCATGCCAGATCTTTCTCACGAGTAGCGGAGTTCACAACGAGACGATAGAAAGAGTCATCAAAGTAATAGACGATAAGATCATCAATTACACCAGCTGATGCGTTTAGCATACCGGTATAAAGCGCCTTACCTTTTTCGGTGAGTTTAGCGATATCATTCGCTAATAAATAACGTAGAAAATCTTTAACTTGTGAGCCATGTAAGTCAACAATGGTCATATGAGAAACATCAAACATACCTGCATCACGACGTACAATATGATGTTCATCTATTTGGGAGCCATAGTGCAAAGGCATCATCCAACCATGAAAATCGACCATACGAGCACCGCAGGCTACATGCTCATCATACAACGGAGTCTGTTTTGCCATTCTTCCCTCTTTCTACTTTTACTTTAGATTATTCAGAGAACGCATTTGTTAAATATAAAATTAAATTTGATTTAAAATCATAGTGTTAATCTCAAGTTTAAGTTTATTTTTAAACATAGATTTAACAAATACGAGCAATTAACGTACAACGCAAACGATACCATCCCCTTGAACTTAGCATTGTGAGAAAAAATAAACCATAAGTTAAAATAGGGTATAGCGTCTCTTAATCATAATGTAGACATATGGGTATGCAGAACTAATGATTGCAATTATGCGTATCAGCGCTCATTTTTAGCGAGGAATTACTGAAAAAAAGGAATTAGTACAAAGAATAGACTGAAAAAATAGATTTTTTTAGTTCTATTTCTTCAGTCAAATATAAATAAAAGTAATGTGAAATAAGCGAGGAATTAGATTTTTTCAACTGAAGTGAAATTTTTATCACTTAACCATTCAGGTAAATCAGAAAGCCCCATTGCTTGCTCAAGTAACTTAGGTTTTACCCCCGGTAAACTATCTGCTAACGAAAGACCGATATCTCGAACCAGCTTTTTAACTGGATTGTTGCCAGCAAAAAGTTCACGGAATCCTTGCATACTTGCCAGCATTACGGCTGCTGCATGTTTGCGACGACGCTCGAATCGTCTCAAATAGAGATATTCACCAAAATCTTTACCTTCTGCTTTTAAGCGACGGATCTCACCGATTAACTCTGCAACATCCATAAAACCGAGGTTAACGCCTTGTCCAGCTAAAGGATGGATTGTATGTGCAGCATCACCTAATAGTGCTAAACGAGGAGCGGCAAATTGGCGAGCATAACGACCTGTTAATGGTATGGTCATGCGATCACTCATCAATTCACATTTACCTAAACGCATATCAAAGGTCACACCTAATGTGCGTTCAAATAAGTTTTTTTCTGCGTTTTTATAACTTTCAGCGAGGTTACTTGGTAAAGACCAAACAATAGAACAAGTATGAGGATCAGAAAGAGGTAGAAATGCCAAAATACCTTCACCATGAAATACTTGACGCGCAACATTATCATGAGGCTGTTCAGTACGAATAGTAGCAACTAAGGCATGATGTTCATAATCCCAAAAAGTCAGGGGAATATCTGCGTGTTTACGTAACCACGAATTAGCGCCATCAGCTCCGACAACTAATCTTGCCGTCAACATCTCACCATCATTCAGAGTTATAAATGCATCATTCTCCCCCCACGCCACACGCTCAATCTGCGTTGATGAATAGAAGGTAATATCACTGTGGCTTTCACATTTTTGCCAAAGAACTTCACGAATAAGGTTATTTTCGATAATAGAGCCTAAGTGGCTGAACCCTTCTTTTTGTGCTGAAAACTCAATACGACCAAAACTATCTTGATCCCAAACGTCCATGCCTTGATAAGGTGCGGTTCGTAGTGCTTGTAAGTTTTCCCAAACACCTAATTTTTTCAGCAACATCTCACTGGCTGTATTAATAGCAGATACCCGTAATGAAAAATCATCCTGTGGGTGAAAAAGCTTCGTTACTGGGTGATTTTCTATTATCGCTATACGTAATCCACACCCGTGTAATCCGCTGGCTAATGCAAGCCCAACCATTCCACCACCAGCAATAACAACATCAAATGATTTCATAATAAAAGTATCCTAAAAAGCGACTATTTTAGAGCGCACTGTTCTTTCTGCTTGTCTAGTCTGTCCAGCCCAATGTTTGATACGCCAATTTATCTCTCATCATTGGGAACAATTCCATCGTCATTAACCCTAAATTGCGAGAAACAATCAGCGGCACACAACGATTTGCAAACACTTTCACCAACCCATCAGTAATAGAGATTGTTTTTTCTCTATCTTGCTGGCGAAGTTGTTGATATTGAGAGAGTACTCGATAACTACCAATATCCGCATTGGCATTAATCGCTTGAGTGACCGTATTAGCGAGCGCCATAACATCACGTAAACCGAGGTTAAAACCTTGTCCTGCAATAGGATGAAGTGTTTGCGAGGCATTTCCAACTAACGCTAAACGATGACCAATAATTTGATTGGCTTTTTGTAGTGCTAAAGGGTAACAATTTCGCTTACCAATATGCTCTATCTTTCCTAAACGCCAGCCAAAATCACGTTGTAAATGTGCAATAGTAGTTTCATCATCCCACTGTGAAACTTCATCCAGCTTTTCAATAGGATGACACCACACTAATGAGCTACGCCCTTCACTCATCGGTAACATGGCTAATGGACCAAATTCTGTAAAGCGCTCAAAAGCTTTACCTTGAGGATCGATTTGCGTTTTAACATTAGCGATCACAGCCACTTGGTTATAAGGCTCTCGTTGCCATTGAATATGGCATTGGTGGCCAATATGTGAATTCGTACCATCAGCGGCAATCAGTAAGTCACCCGATAATTGCGTACCATCATCAAGTGTTACCTCAACAGAATCGATATTACGCTGAACTTGTTCAACTTTAGCAGGGCAATGAAGCGTGATATTAGATTGTTTTTTCAACTTTGCAAAAAGCTGACGTCCGGAATCATGCAATTCAATAACGTAACCCAGTGCTGAGATATCATAGTCTTGTGCATGAATATTAACAAAACCACAATGCCCTCTATCAGAGACATGAACGTGATTAATAGGGGTAACAAAAGGTTTTAATATTGACCAAAGCCCGATTTGCTCTAACCGTTTCGCTGTTCCATGTGCTAATGCAATCGCTCTTGCATCAAACCCAGGATGCCCATTGTCAGGCTCTCTTGCTTCAATTAACGATATTGAAATCTTACCTTTATTTAATGCAGAAAGTGCAAGTGCTAATGTCGCACCTGCCATCCCACCACCCACAATAATCACATTCATGCTGATTTTAGCCTTAAATTTTTCCTGCCATCAGAGCTTCAATTTCATCAGGATCTTTAACGACAGATGCCGTTAAATTCTCATTGCCTGTTTCCGTGATAACAATGTCATCCTCAATACGAATACCGATACCGCGATACTCTTGTGGCACATCTGCATCTGGTGCAATGTAAAGTCCCGGTTCAATGGTCAGTACCATACCCGGTTCTAAAATACGGTCACGCTCAGTGCCATAATGTCCAACATCATGAACATCAAGACCTAACCAGTGGCTTAAGCTATGCATAAAGAAACGCTGATAGGCTTTTGTTTCAATAAGATGATCGATTTCACCGTGCATAATGCCCAGTTTAACCAGCCCTTCGACCATGATATACACGACATGCTCTGTGACTTCTTTGATACTTGTACCAGGTTTGTACAATTCCAAAGAAACATTGATGGATTTTAAGACGATGTCATAAATTTCGCGTTGTTGACGGCTAAATTTGCCATTAACAGGAAAAGTACGGGTGATATCACCAGCATAACCTTCATATTCACAGCCTGCATCAATGAGAACTAAATCTCCATCGCGCATTTTGGTTTCATTTTCGGTGTAATGAAGAATACAACCATTTTCACCACTGCCGACAATACTGTTATAAGAAGGGAAACGTGCACCATGAGAAACAAACTCATGTTCAATCTCACCTTGAAGTTGATATTCGTACATACCTGGCTGACATTTTTGCATCGCACGCGTATGTGCTAATGCTGTAATTTTTCCGGCTTTACGCAGCAATTCAAGTTCAAAATCAGATTTAAATAGACGTTGCTCATGAACCATTGGACGCCAATCAATAATAGTTTGTGGTGCTTTTAAGTTACGGCGAGAGCCTTTTCTTAAAGTTTCTAATGCACTAAAGACTATCTCATCAGCAAACGTGTATTCACCTTGAGCATGATAAACAACATCTAACCCGTTTAATAATTGGTAAAGTTGTTCACCCACATCTTCATAAGGTAGCGCCTTATCAACCCCTAGTTTTTCAGGTGCAGCTTCTTGTCCAAGGCGACGACCAAACCAAATTTCAGCAGTTAAATCTCTAACGCGATTAAAAAGTACACTATGGTTATGTGTCTCATCACTTTTAATCAGCACAAGAATAGCTTCAGGCTCGCTGAAACCAGTTAGATAAAGGAAATCACTATGTTGGCGATAAGGATACTCACTATCGGCATTACGTTGCGCTGGTGGTGCGGCAAAAAAGATAGCTGCACTCGCAGGCTTCATTTGTGCTAATAATGCCTGACGACGGGATAAAAATTCTTGCTTATTCATACCCACTCCTGTCTTTCATTTATCTTTATGGTTATCTAATTAATGATGCAATTAATGTAGTATACGTTGCTCATTTTGTTCGTCATTTCTTTTGTCTTTTGGTGCGACAAAAGTGATATAACAAAGTTGAACGGATACTTTTACATATTCACTGACTTCTTCAAGTGCATCTTCAAGTTCTTCTTGGTTTTCGTCTTCTTCATAACCTAGCGCACCAATATTACGTAAATCAGTAATCACTTCGGTCAATTCTTTATGATCAGACAACTTAGGTTGAGCAACCCCCAGACCTAAAAGAAAATGATTAACCCAACCTGCAAGGGCATCGGCTCTTGGAAAAACGGATTCAGATTCGTCAGGTACTAACATCGAAAAATTGAACACACTGTCATCGAGTTGTTCGAAGGTGATGTGATAAAGCTCTTCAAGTGGCTCTGATAGCGTTTTAGGAAAAGCTAAGCCTTCATTGGTCAGATCGTGTAATAAGGTTTTCCAACTGCTATCACGCACTGCACCGCAAATAAATCCCGTGATCAAACCATGCATTTCAGCCGCGGTTAAAGGTACTGTATGTTGCTGTAATAATGCATCAATAGTTTGATAATTCGGTAATGTGTTCTGTTTTGACATAAGAATAAACGTCGCATTTAGGGGAATAGTTCAAGATATGCTACCATCAATAGAAGTCGCTGTACCAGTTAAGCCATGTTAATCATTGGAATTTTTGCAGTAATAGCGTTTAATACAGCGTTATAACCGTATACACTACTAAACACGTAGCACAGATTTTATGTCAGGAAGGAATCATGTCCGCACAACCCGTTGATCTTCAAATTTTTGGGCGCTCATTACGTGTCAATTGCCCACCAGAACAAAGAGATGCTTTACTGGCTTCTGCTGCTGAACTGGAACAACGATTACAGGATCTCAAAGAGCGCAGTGGTGTTTCCAATACAGAGCACTTAATTTTTATCGTGGCATTAAATATGAGTCATGAGTTGGCAGAAGAAAAGTTAAAAACCAGAGACTATGCCTACAACATGGAAGAGAAAATAAAAATGCTACAACAATCCATTGAACAAGCTTTACACGATCAAGGCAAGCACCATGATCGCACTTTTTCAACTGCGAAGTAGATTTGTTCAGAAAGCATGCGTACACCACGAAATTCACAGATAATAGGTTGCTTTCTACAATTAAAATAATACAATAGTTCATAGATAAGGTGCTTAGCGCACCCACCAAATTTCTCTGAGATGTTTGCCAGCGGGCCAGTCCCCTGAGCCGATATTCGAAACACATAGAACGTGGTGATCTGTTGCTTGTGAGCATACCTGATTCGTTCAGGCAGCCTAATGGTAGCAACACTATGTTCACCTTGGACCATGGGTTCAAGGGTTACAGCTTGCGGCGGCATCTTGGAGACCTCCTACTAAAGTTCTAAACACTAAGTATTTTATAACTACTTAATGTTTAGAACTTTTTTTATGCCTTCATTCTCATATCTTCAACTTCTTCGCTTTCTTACCTCTAAAATGTGATAAATTGATTAAAATGATGGTTTACACTTAATACCAACCGCTTATTGATGGATTGATGAATGACATACACTTCACTTTTTCAACAAAGAGATGAGATCCGCAAAGCTATTCGCCAAAAACGTCGTTTACTCACATTAGAAGAACAACAACAAGCAGCTGATAAATTATGTGAACAAGTTCTTACTCATCCTAAAATCAAACAAGCACAAACTATTGCACTATTTCTTTCTTTTGACGGTGAAATTGATACATCACCGCTGATCTCCCAGTTATGGGCATTAGATAAACAAGTTTGTTTACCTGTATTACACCCATTTCATCGCCATCATCTCCTTTTCTTACGTTACACACCTTCTACAGTGTTAGTAAAAAATCGTTTTAATATTTCTGAACCTCCTTTAAATGTGAACATGGTTATTCCCATCGCTGATATTGATATTATTTTTACACCCTTAGTGGCTTTTGATGCACAAGGCCAACGATTAGGTATGGGAGGTGGTTTTTACGATAGAACGTTAGAAAACTGGCAACAAAAATCATTTTACCCAATGGGTCTTGCTCATACTTGCCAACAAGTTGATTATCTTCCTACCACTAATTGGGATGTTCCATTACCTGAAATTATTACTCCTGAAAAAAAGTGGCATTTTTAAACTATTCTATTTTTTAGCATCAATAATTATCTGTGTTTTTTTATATTTTTTATAAAAAAAACATTCTTAAATACCTTTTACATTTCCCTACTCAAAAGGTATTTATCCTAATGAATGAAAAAGATATTCATTTAATTAAATGCATTAACATTATTATCAACCTAATTAAAAATAAAGAAGTAAAAACAGAACACAATCACACTGTAAATTCATTAGAAAAAGAGCATGGTTTTAAATTAAAGAAAATAAAAGCATACAGCTTATTAAAAAAACAAATTAATCATAAATTAATTCTTATAGATAATAATGACAATTTATTTATTTTACTAAAAAACAATAACAACAATGTTCTTATTTACAACACTCAAAAAAATAAAACAGAAACTATCAGTAGAGATGACTTATTTAAAATAAAATCCGCCTATTATCTTGATTTTAAATCAAATGATGAATTCAGTATTGCTTGGTTTTTTCCTGTATTTAAAAAATATAAAACTACTTTTTATAGTATCTTATTTTATTCATTAGTTTTGCAATTATTACTATTGGCAACGCCTTTAGTTACACAGATTATTATGGATAAAGTCATTGTTCATCAAGCACAATTAACACTTGATGTATTAGTTATTACTTTGGCTTTTATTGCTATTTATGAAGGAGTACTAAAAGGGATTAGAGAGTACATCTATCACCATACAGCAAATAAAATCGATATCGCCTTAAGCTTAAAACTTACTGAACACTTGTTTAGATTACCGATTAGTTATTTTAAATCTCGACAAACTGGTGCCATTGTCACTCGAGTAAAAGAATTAGACATTATTAGAGAATTTATTACTAATACGTTATTAATGTTAATTGTCGATTTTTCTTTTATCTTTATATTTATCTTTGCAATGGTAATGTTTTCGTTAAAGCTAACTTTGTTTTTCATTACCACGATCCCTTTTTATTTTATTTTAGCTAAATTTCTCGCACCTAAAATAGAGCTTTCTGTTCAACAGCTTTATCAAAAAGCGGCAATTAATACTGGATTTCTTACCGAAAGTTTAGGGGGGATTGAAACAATTAAAAGCCTTTCGCTTGAACCTCGATTTACACAACAGTGGTATACACAAATTCATCAGGTCACCTCTAAAAGCTTAGCACTTCAAAATATTGATAATTTCTCGCGCTTTATTGTGTTATTTCTTAATAAAACAACAATAGCATTACTGTTATGGCGAGGTGCCTATGAAGTCATTTCTCTCTCGATGACAATAGGTCAACTTGTTGCGTTCATGATACTCCTTAGATTCTGTTTACAACCCTTTGCGACGGCAATCGATGTTTGGGGTAAATATATCAGAACAAAAACGGCTATCTATAACTTACAAGATATTCTTAATCTTCCTAAAGAGCAGGATACTGCAACACGACAATCCAATATCAAAGGTGAAATTGTCTTTAATAAGGTGAGTTTTTATTATCAAAACAATACTCCTGCTATTTTAAATAATATTTCATTACATATTAAAAAACATGAAGTTATTGGTATTGTTGGTACTTCAGGATCGGGTAAAAGTACCTTAGTGAGAATGATTTTAGGTCTTTATATTCCACAATCAGGCTGTATAAAAATTGACAATATTTCACTTACACAATTTAATTTAACTAATCTACGCCAGCAAATCGGTTTTGTGTTACAAGAGAATTTTTTATTTCATTTAAGTGTCTTTGATAATATTCGATTAACTCATCAACATGCTTCTTTAGAGGAAGTTATTCACGTTGCAAAAATGGCGGGTGCTCATGAGTTTATTTTAAAACTTCCCTTAGGATATGACACACTTATTACAGAAGGAGGAACATCATTATCAGGAGGTCAACGCCAACGTATTGCGATTGCCAGAGCCTTATTACCCTCACCCAAAATTTTAATTTTCGATGAAGCCACCAGCGCTTTAGATGATAACTCCCAAGCCATAATTCAAAACAACCTCCCTCTTATTGCTAAAGATAAAACCGTTATTATCATTGCTCATCGCCTTTCAACTATTCGAAATTGTTCTCGTATTATTGTGTTAAATAAAGGGCAAATTATTGAAGATGGAAACCATGAAGAATTAATTGCAAACAGTGGCTACTACAAAAAACTTTGGCAACTTCAACAAGGATGTTAAGAATGAAACTAAATATATCCTCTATTTTTCTCACTCTTTTTCAGCGTAAAAATAAAGCAAACAATTACGATTTTTACCCTAACCATATTGCTCTTATCGAAAAACCCATCACTCCTTATAGTCGTTATATTGCGATACTTATTTCATTACATGTTATTGCCTTTCTTCTATGGGCTTATTTCGGTAAATTAAATATACAATCCCCTGCAACAGGTAAACTTATTGCTATTGGGCATTCTCAACTTGTTCAAATATATGAACATAGTCGATTAGCAACACTTCATGTAAAGGAAGGACAAAAAGTCAATCAAGGCGATATATTATTAACACTTGATATATTAGGTATTGATGAAGAAATAATAGGAATAAAAAAGAAGATAGATAATATCTTACAGCTTAAAATACGCTATCAAGCATTAAGCCAAGATATATCCCCTCAAAATCTTTACCATTTTAATACGTTAGATAAAAAAGCAAAAAGAAATATTTTAACTAGCTATAAAAAAGAAAAGGAAGAATTTGATAGTAATATAAAAGTAATCGAGAAAGAGATTGAAGTAAATAATAAAAATCAATTAATGACTTACAATGATTTATTATCATTAAAAGAATTAAAAGAAAACATTGAGCAACGATTTACATTAAAACAAACACTGTATATAAAAAAATTTATTAGTAAGATAGAATATCTGGAAAATAAAAAAGAGTTACTAGAAATAAACAGACTGATAAAAACGAAAGATTCAGAATATAACCTACTAAAAAGCCAAAAAGAACAGAAAAAGCAAAATCTAAATCAATTAGAAAAACAAAAGCATCTAGAATGGCATGATAAATATAAACAGTATGAAAGCGAATTGATCATTTACAATCAAAACCTTAACCATATTCAAAAAAAACAGCAACTGAAAAAAGTACGTTCTCCAATAACAGGTACAGTTCAACAAATTTCAACTCATACACTAGGCAGTATATTACAACCATCACAAGGTGTGATGGTCATAGTACCTGATAACCAAGAGAACATTGCTGAAGTTAATTTGCTCAATAAAGATATTGGTTTTGTTCATTTAGGGCAAAAAGCAATGATAAAAATAGATGCTTTTCCTTATACACTCTATGGCACCATGGAAGGCGAAATTATTAATATTGCTAAAGATGCGGTTCAGCACGATCAATTAGGCTCAATTTATCCAATAATTATTAAATTAAACAGACAAACAATTAAAAATAACCAACGAGAATATCGTCTTATCCCTGGTATGTCTTTAACTGCCGAAATAATCACTGAACAACGTCGTGTCATTGATTATATTTTAAGTCCAATAGAAGCTTATCGCCATAACGCACTTACTGAAAAATAAGATCCCTCATATTATGGATAATATAATTAACATGGAAGAAAACCAATATCACCACTCTATTATTGATGGATTACTTTATTTTTCTAAAAAAGGCAGAGGAAATATAAAAAAAGAACAGATCATTCATTTTCTTGGTTGTGATAATCATCTTAACAAATGGAATATTTTTGAAACCGCTCAATTACTAAATTTAAAATGTCAATTTGATACCTTTGATTATGATAAAGAGAAAAAAACTATAATTAATACCCTTATTGAAATAGATAAGCATTGGTATATTTTAAAAGATATAAAAAAGGAAAAGCTTACTATTTTAGAACCTAGAAATAGTATTAAAAGTGAGTTTATTATTGATAAAAAAAAGAAGCTCAATACACTATTACTTATTACTAAAGAGCCTTCACCATTATCAGCTAAATTTGATTTTCGCTGGTTTATTCCTTCCCTGTTAAGACAAAAAAATGCATTACTTTTTATCTTTATTTTGGCTTGTTGCTGTCAACTGTTTGCGTTAGTCGGTCCTTTAATTTTCGAAATTATGATTGATAAAGTACTAACAGGAAGAAATTTATCTAACCTACACCTTTTTGGTTATTTATTGATACTGATTGCTGTCACAGAACCCCTCTATCTTTATTTGCGCGATAAGTTATATATTTTTATTTCTTGTCAGTTAGGCGCTGAATTTTCAGGAAAGGTATTTCAACATCTTATCGGCTTACCTAGCCATTTTTTTAATCAACGCCAATCAGGGCAGATTATTACCCGTATTCAAGAGCTTTCACATATTCGGCAATTTATTACTAACTCTGCTTTTATGCGAATACTAGATCTGGTTTTTATCATCGTATTTATCTCTGTCATGTTCATGTATTCGTCACTTTTAACATGGATAACCTTAGGTGCATTAACACTCTACTTTCTACTTTGGCTTATTTGTGGCCCTTTTATTCGTTATTGGGTTGAGCAGGAATATCAGGCCAATGCGGATAATACCAGTCTACTAACAGAAGCAATAAATGGTATCGAAACAATAAAAATCACAGCAACAGAAAATAAATTTATAGAAAGCTGGCAATACAAACTTACAGATCATATTAACAAACGATTTTCTGGAGCTAAAAAAGCGTTATTTGCACAACAACTTATCTCTATCATTCATAAAATCGCGACAGCCATTATTTTATGGCAAGGTGTTAATTTAATTATCAAGGCACAAATGAGTGTGGGTGAGCTTATTGCTTTTAATCTTTTTGCTGCGCATATTACACAACCTATTTTACGCTTAGCGCAATGCTGGCAAGATTTTCAGCAAGCAACCATTTCTTTGCGTCGTATTGGCGATATTTTAAATACCCCTACCGAACATCATCCTTATGGAACTGCAACCGTTCCTAAAATCACAGGGAGCATTATTTTTTCAAATGTCTATTTCCGTTACGCTAATAACACACCAGATGTCATTGAAGCTCTCTCATTATCTATTCCTGCTGGTAAGTTTATCGGTATTACGGGGCGTTCTGGTTCAGGAAAGAGTACTCTTACACGTTTGATCCAACGTCTTTATACGCCTCAACAAGGGCAAATTTATATTGATGGAATGGATCTCGCTATCGCCGATCCACTCTCTTTACGCCAAAGTATTAGTCTTGTTTTACAAGAGAGTTTTTTATTTAGTGGCTCGATCCTTGAAAATATTCGTTTATCAAAACCCAACGCGAGTGAAAGAGAGATAATAGAAGCTTCTCAACTTGCAGGGGCTTTAGATTTTATTGAGCAACTTCCTTTAGGTTTTAATACCCAAGTTGGAGAAAGAGGTCGCAATTTATCTGGAGGACAACGTCAACGTATTGCGCTTGCTAGAGCTTTATTAACTGATCCGCGTATTCTTATTTTAGATGAAGCAACTTCAGCATTAGATTACAGATCAGAAGCACAAATTTTAGCGAATTTGCCTCAGATTTGTAAAAACAGAACTGTAATTAGCATTGCACATCGTCTAAATACATTAGTACATTCAGATTATATCTATGTAATAGATAAAGGTAGGGTATTAGAAGAAGGAACACATGCTCATTTAATAGAAAATCGAGCACTCTATTACCAATTATGGAAGCAACAAATTCAATAATTAAAATTTGATAAATACAAAAAAAAGGCTCGATATTTCGAGCCTTCAATATATTACCGATAATGTATCAATAATTAGTAAAGCATACGAGCACGGATTGTTCCCGGTAATGCTTTGATTTTTTGTAACACTAATTCAGCTTGAGCTTTCGTTTGTGTTGTAATATCAATCACAACATAACCTACGTTACCTGATGTACGTAAATACTGTGCGGCTACGTTGATGTTTTCTTCAGTAAACACTTTGTTGATGCTGTTCATCATACCTGGACGGTTTTCATGAATATGCAGTAAACGGTTTACATCATCACCGTGGCTTGGCAGTGATACTTCTGGGAAGTTAACAGCAGATAATGTAGAGCCGTTATCTGAATATTTCGCTAACTTGCCCGCAACTTCATAACCGATGTTTTCTTGTGCTTCTTGGGTTGAACCACCGATATGCGGTGTTAATATCACATTGTCAAACTTGATAAGTTCAGAAATAAACGGATCGTTAGGATCGTTATTCGCACCTGGCTCTGATGGGAATACGTCAACTGCTGCACCTGACAAATGCTTAGATTCTAGTGCTTGTGATAACGCAGGAATATCAACCACAGTACCACGAGAAGCATTGATAAGAATTGAGCCAGGTTTCATGCGCTGAATTTCTTCATGCCCAATCATATTCTTGGTTGATGGTGTTTCTGGCACATGTAAGCTGACAATGTCACACATATTCAACAGTTCAGAAAGATGACGAATTTGTGTTGCATTACCTAATGGCAGTTTGTTTTCAATATCGTAAAAATAGACATCTAAACCCACGCTTTCTGCCAAAATACCTAACTGTGTACCAATGTGACCATAACCAATAATACCCAGTTTTTTACCACGCGCTTCAAAACAGCCTTTAGCTTGTTTATCCCAAATCCCACGATGCGCTTTCGCATTTGCTTCAGGAATACGACGCAGTAATAACAGTAATTCACCAAGCACCATCTCTGCCACGGAACGGGTGTTTGAGAAAGGAGCGTTAAATACAGGAATACCGCGACGAGCAGCGGCATCTAAATCAACCTGATTAGTGCCGATACAGAAGCATCCCACAGCAACTAATTTTTCAGCGGCTGCAAAAATTTCTTCTGTTAAGTGAGTGCGAGAACGAAGACCAACAAAACGTGCATCACGGATAGCTTCTTTTAATTCTTCGTCCGATAATGCGCCTTTGTGATATTCAATATTGGTATAACCCGCCGCTCTTAAATTTTCTACTGCACTTTGGTGCACACCTTCAAGGAGTAGAAACTTTATCTTTTCTTTTTCCAAAGATACTTTGACCATTTACCCTGCCCTATCGTTATTACATTTAATGAAAAACAAAATCCTGTCTCATCAACATAACAAAAATAGATTTTGTGGCAATACAACCGATTGCAGTGATGACAGAATAAGCGGTAAATAAAGTGATTTTCTACCGAGTAAAATGATTTTGACTTTGAAAATGGCAGGATTTTAAAGAGAAATATAACTATCGTGTGATATATATCACTGAATTTGCAGTTTCTAAAATAATTTAAAAAAATAGGTAGCCATAGCTACCTATCTTAAAAAGAATTATTTAATGGTTTTCACACCTTCAGAGGTGCCCATTAAAACAACATTCGCGCCACGGTTAGCAAATAATCCTACAGTTACAACACCCGGAATACTGTTAATTTTGTTTTCCAGCTCAATAGGATTAAGAATTGTTAAATTATGAACGTCTAAAATAACATTACCGTTATCAGTTACCACATTTTCACGATATTCTGGTAAACCACCCAGTTTAACGAGTTCACGTGCAACATAAGAGCGCGCCATTGGAATAACTTCTACTGGTAATGGAAATTTACCTAGCACATCGACTTGTTTAGATTCATCAACGATACAGATAAATGTTTTCGCTACACCTGCAATGATTTTTTCACGCGTTAATGCAGCACCACCACCTTTGATCATTTGCATTTGATGGTTAATTTCATCAGCACCATCAACATAGATATCTAAAGAATCAACTTCGTTACAGTCGAAAACAGGAATACCGTAACTCTTTAATTTTGCTGTGGATGCTTCTGAACTTGAAACTGTGCCTTCGATTTGACCTTTCATTGTTGCTAATGCATCAATAAAGTGAGAAGCCGTAGAGCCAGTACCGACACCAACAATCGTGCCTGGTTTTACATATTCAAGCGCTGCCCAACCTACTGCTTTTTTCAATTCATCCTGAGTCATTTAAAAAAACCTTATTTATTACGTTAATGGACTAAGAATAGCATATTGCATTCAAAACTAGCACGAGACACATCAAAAACTGAGAAGCAACATTTTAACTCATTACAACGAAAAATATGGCATAGTAAGCAATAGAATATAAAATCAAAGAGAGTCTGTTAATGAAACGCCCTGATTATCGAGCATTACAAGCCCTTGATGCCGTCATTCGAGAACGTGGCTTTGAACGAGCTGCGCAAAAGTTATGTATTACACAATCTGCCGTTTCTCAGCGTATCAAACAGTTAGAAAATTTATTTGGACAACCGCTATTAGTCAGAACTGTTCCGCCTCAACCTACAGAACAAGGGCAAAAATTATTAGCACTATTGCATCAAGTAGAATTACTTGAAGAACAATGGTTGGGTGATGAAAACAGCGGTTCCACCCCCCTTTTACTCTCTTTGGCAGTGAATGCGGACAGTTTAGCAACATGGCTATTGCCCGCGTTACATCCTGTATTAACGCAACTGCCTATTCGTCTCAATATTCAAGTTGAAGATGAAACTCGCACTCAAGAACGATTAAGACGAGGTGAAGTCGTTGGTGCAATCAGTATTCAGCCACAAGCACTACCAAGTTGTCTTGTCGATCAATTAGGTGCTCTCGATTATCTATTTGTTGCTTCTCCTGATTTTGCTCAACGCTACTTTGCAAACGGCGTAACAAAATCTTCATTATTAAAAGCACCGGCAGTGGCATTCGACCATCTTGATGATATGCATCAGGCATTTTTACAACAAAACTTCGGTTTATCTCCGGGCAGTGTACCGTGCCATATCGTGAACTCCTCTGAAGCCTTTGTGCAATTAGCTAAACAAGGTTCAACCTGTTGTATGATCCCTCATCTGCAAATTGCTAATGAACTAAAAAGTGGAGAATTGGTTGATTTGACACCGGGGCTTTGCCAACGACGTATGCTTTATTGGCACCGATTTGCGCCAGAAAGTAGAACCATGAGAAAAGTGACAGACGCACTCATTGATTTTGGTCGTAAAGTTTTAAAACAGGATGAAGAGTAATATGCTCTTTCATCTTATTAACTCAAAAAAATAGGCTTCATATTGAAGCCTATTTTAATTTCATCACAGCATGATTATTTAGTGCGTTTTAATTCAAAAACCACATCAACATAATCTTTAAACTCGATACTTTGCTGTTCATAGGTTTCTTGCACAGCAGCAGGTGCTTGCGCTTTTAATGCCATTGAATCCATACGAACTTGCCCAATAGTATAAGGTGTGGCTTCTGGAGCACGATAGCTCACACTATAAACAGCACCTAAATCAGCACCAAAACCTTTTGCGACTGACGTTGCTTGATCAATGGCATTTTTAATCGCAACTTCTCGTGCTTTTGATTTGTATTGTTCTGGATTATTTACGCCAAACTCAACGTTATTAATCTCATTCAAACCAGCCGCCAATGCACCATCAAGTAGTGTATTAAGCTGCTCTAGTTTCTTAATTTTGACATTCACAGTTCGTGTTGCAGTATAACCATTAATTACTGAACGCTCTGCTTTTTTATCATACTCATAGTTTGGTTGAGTACGGATATTAGCAGCATCAATATCTTCTTTCACAACACCATTTTCTTTTAAGAAAGCAAAATATTTTGCGACTCGTTCATCGGCTTGCTTCTTAGCAAGAGCGGCATCTTTCGCTCTTTCACTAACCTGAATATATAATGTCGCCATATCAGGAGCGGCTTTAATTGTCGCATTACCCGATGTTGTAATATGTGGTCCTTCTGGCTCAGAAGCAGCTAATGCAAATGAAGGTAATCCCAGCGTAAACACGGATGCTAATACAATTGCTTTTAATTTCACAAAAACCCCCGACATAATAAATTTTAAGACCATCTTTTTATAGCTAAGAAGAACCTTAGCATATCTGATGTAAAGTTCTTTAAGATTAAAAGAGAGTTTTCCATCCTTGTGCTGCTAATTGAACAGCAATAAACCACATTACACATCCTACAAATAGATTAATAATACGTTGAGAGTGCGCTTTGCTTAATATTGGAGAAAACCAAGCCGCAAGTAGTGATAACGCAAAAAACCAGCTTATAGAGGCAAATACCGCACCAAATGTAAACCAAGGGCGTAATTCTGATGTTAATTGCCCGCCAATGCTACCTATCACAACAAATGTATCTAAGTAAACATGAGGATTAAGCCAAGTCACGGCAACTAATGTCACAATCACGCGCCAACGGCTTTTTACCTGATTTTCACTTTGTGATAATTCAATATCTTTTGAAAACGCAGTTCTAAATGCATTCCAGCCATACCATAGTAAAAACGCCACACCTCCCCATGTGATCAATAATAAAAGTATTTCTGATTGACTGAGTAGAGCACTTCCACCAAAGACACCCGCCGTAATTAAAATAACATCACTTAAAGCGCATAAAAATGCACTCATTAAGTGAAACTGCTTTTTACTTCCTTGCTGTAAAACAAAGGCATTCTGCGCACCAATTGGTAGGATCATTGCTGCACTTAATAAGAACCCCTGAAAAAAAGTTGTGAACATGCAAAATACCTTAATAGTTATTCATTTTATCTTAGATGAATAATAGAGGGATTTTGATATTAGAGGAAATGAATCATTCTTATTGAGAATAAGAAAAACTAATAGTGATAAAATAGGAAAAAATGAAGTGCTAATAAGATTAATAGGATGAAATAGCCATACTCACTAATAGCATAAAAATAAAATTAGACCAAATTGTGACATGAGGTGTTACCACAATTAGTGCAGTAATAAATAAGATAATACGTGCTCGTTTTTTCTCTGCTTTATGGAAATACCACAATAATAAGAGCGCCAAAACAAACACAATATAACTATCAACGTAATGCAAAACAAAAAAGAAACTCCTTAATATTATCTCCATCTTTAGTATCCAATCCCTTTTATAGTCTGTGTTATCTTATTATTTCTCTTGTCTTATCATACAAAAAAGCCACGTTATTAACGTGGCTTTATGTCATCTATTCTTGTGAGACTATTCTGCTTTCGCTGCCGCACTTGGTGTTTGATGCATATAAACATCCATTTGTGGGAATGGAATACCGATATTATTCGCATCTAATGCGCGTTTAAAATCTTCCATTAAATCCCAATAAACAGGCCATGCATCGCCATTAGTTGTCCAAACACGCACCACAAAGTTTAATGAAGACGGTGCCATTTCATGTAAACGGATAGTTACGCCTTTATCGTGTTGAATGCGTTTGTCTTTCGCAACAACATCACCTAAGACTTGTTTAACTTTATCAATATCAGCATCATAAGCCACACCAACAATAATTTGTGTACGGCGATTAGGCTCACGACTTAAGTTTATCACTTCACTGCTGATAATTTTACTATTTGGAATAACGATAATTCTGTCATCGGCTGAGCGTAATGTTGTAGAGAAAATCTGTACATCTTTTACCGTACCTTCTACAGAGCCAATCATCACATATTCATCTGTACGGATCGGACGGAAGATAACAATTAATACACCCGCAGCAAAGTTAGACAGTGATCCTTGTAAGGCCAAGCCAACAGCTAAACCGGCAGCACCTAATACCGCAATAACAGATGCTGTTTGAACCCCTAATCGTCCTAATACCGCAATTAAGGTAAAAGCAACAACAGTGTAACGAACTAAAACAGATAAAAATGTCACAACCGTAGCATCAATATGGCGCAATGTAAGAACTCTTGCGACACCTTTACCAATCATTTTTGCGACAAAAAGACCAATAAACAGGATCAAGAATGCAGCTACAATATTCACAGCATATTGAATAAAGAGATCCTGATTTGCCACAAACCAACCTGTTGCTTCATCTAAACTAGCGGGTAATTCATTCATTAGACCACCTTTTAAACTTAAAAACGTAATGAAAAGAATAGTAATTCAATAGTATATTGTGGCAGATTTATTCAAAAAATATATAGGAATTGTTAATTTCCTCTATTTTCCAGAATAAATAACCGATATTTTTGTAACATGGTAGCAAAATCATCTAAACCACAAAAAGAGATGCTTTCGTTATCGTAATAGCTCATCCCTTCTTCCATTTCATCTGTTTCAAAATGCAAGGTATTAGCTCTTACCATCACTTCTTCATCATCAATAGAAAGACTGTATTCTTTACCGATAAGTTCCCACTGTCTTTCACTACCTTTAATACCTTCCATTTCTTCAAGAATTTGATCGATAAGACTAATGTCGCCCTGAATTTCATCATTCAGCCAATAGCCTATTGCTTCATGATCCATCGAAAAACGGGCTAGTATACCGCCAGTGAGATCTCGCTGAAATTCATAATCCATGGTGTACGCCCCTTATAAAGCTCTTGCTTTTTTAATAAAAAAATATCTTATTCTTATTATGACAAAAATAACAAAAAACGGGAGGCATTTGCCTCCCGTTTGTTCATATTAAATACTTTAAAGCAATAAATTAACTGTTATACCGTTGTTTGGAAAATAACTTGGTCTGCTTTATCGGTATATTGCTCTAGTTGGTCAAAGTTTAGATAGCGATAAGTATCTTCTGCGGTTTCATCCACTTTATTCATGAAATCCAGATACTCTTGAGGCTCTGGTAAACGACCTAGTAATGAAGCGACTGCTGCAAGTTCCGCAGAAGCAAGATACACATTAGCACCTGTACCTAAACGGTTAGGAAAGTTACGTGTCGAGGTTGAAACGACTGTTGCGCCATCAGCAACACGCGCTTGGTTACCCATACATAGTGAACAACCCGGCACTTCGATACGAGCTCCGCTCTTACCAAAGACGCTATAATAGCCCTCTTCCGTTAATTGCGCCGCATCCATTTTTGTTGGTGGAGCAACCCATAAACGTGTTGGTAATTGACCTTTGTGTTGATCAAGCAGTTTACCTGCAGCACGGAAGTGACCAATATTGGTCATACAAGAACCAATGAACACTTCATCAATTTTGCTGTTTGCCACTTCGGATAATAAGCGAGCATCATCTGGATCGTTAGGCGCACATAGAATTGGCTCTTTGATCTCATTTAAATCAATTTCGATCACTGCTGCATATTCTGCATCTGCATCAGCTTCAAGTAATTGCGGATCTTTCAACCAATTTTCCATTGAAGTGATACGACGTTCAATAGTACGACGATCGCCATAACCTTCAGCAATCATCCATTTCAGCAAGATGATATTAGATTGCAGATACTCAATAATTGGTGCTTTATCCAATTTAATAGTACAACCCGCCGCTGAACGTTCTGCTGATGCATCGGCAAGCTCAAATGCTTGTTCTACTTTCAGTTCTGGTAAGCCTTCAATTTCAAGAATACGACCAGAGAAAATATTCTTCTTACCTTTTTTCTCAACTGTCAGTAAACCATCTTGAATTGCATAATAGGGAATAGCATGAACTAAATCACGCAGCGTCACACCCGGTTGCATTTCGCCTTTAAAACGTACCAGAACAGATTCTGGCATATCTAATGGCATTACCCCAGTTGCCGCAGCAAAAGCCACCAGGCCTGAACCGGCAGGGAATGAGATACCAATAGGGAAACGAGTATGCGAGTCACCACCTGTACCGACAGTATCAGGTAGTAACATACGGTTTAACCATGAGTGGATAATACCATCGCCCGGACGCAGTGAAACACCACCACGGTTCATAATAAAGTCAGGCAAAGTGTGATGAGTTGTAACGTCTACCGGTTTTGGATAAGCCGCGGTATGACAAAATGATTGCATTACTAAATCAGCAGAGAAACCAAGGCACGCTAAGTCTTTTAGCTCATCACGAGTCATTGGGCCTGTTGTATCTTGTGAACCTACTGAAGTCATTTTTGGCTCGCAATATTCGCCTGGGCGAATACCTGTACGGCCACAAGCACGACCTACCATTTTCTGAGCTAGCGAGAAACCACGATTGCTTTCTGCAACAGGTTTAGCGTGACGGAACAGTGTGCTAACAGGTAAACCTAGTGATTCACGCGCTTTCGACGTTAATCCACGACCAATAATCAATGGAATACGACCACCTGCACGAACTTCATCAATTAATACTTCAGTTTTCAGTTCAAAGGTTTCCAGTAACTCATTCGTTTCATGGTTACGAATTTCACCTTTGTATGGGTAAATATCAATGACATCACCCATATTTAATTTAGAAACATCAACTTCGATAGGTAGTGCACCTGCATCTTCCATAGTATTAAAGAAGATAGGCGCGATTTTGCCACCAAGAACAACACCACCACCGCGTTTATTAGGAACGAAAGGAATATCGTCTCCCATAAACCAAAGCACAGAGTTAGTTGCTGATTTACGTGATGAGCCAGTACCTACAACGTCACCAACATAAGCCAAAGGGAAGCCTTTTTTATTTAACGCTTCGATTTGTTTGATAGGGCCTACACTACCTGGTTGATCTGGTTCAATGCCTTCACGCGCATTTTTCAGCATTGCTAAAGCATGCAATGGGATATCAGGACGAGACCAAGCATCAGGTGCTGGAGATAAGTCATCGGTATTGGTTTCACCAGTGACTTTAAATACGGTAACAGTAATTTTTTCTGCTAATTCAGGGCGCTCAGTAAACCACTGTGCATCAGCCCAAGATTGCATGATTTGCTTAGCATAGACGTTGCCTGCTTTCGCTTTTTCTTCAACATCATAGAAGTTATCAAACATCAGTAATGTGTGAGAAAGCGCTTTAGCTGCAATTGGAGCTAATTTATCGTTGTCCAGAGCGTCAATTAAAGCATGGATATTATAGCCACCTTGCATGGTGCCTAATAATTCGACTGCTTTTTCTGGTGTGATAAGAGGTGATGTGGTTTCGCCTTTCGCGAGGGCAGTTAAAAAACCCGCCTTAACATAGGCAGCTTCATCAACTCCGGGTGGAACGCGGTTAACAATTAAATCAAGAAGAAATTCTTCTTCACCTTTAGGGGGATTTTTTAATAGCTCAACAAGTGCGGCTGTTTGTGTGGCATCGAGAGGTTTTGGAACGACACCTTCAGCTGCACGCTCTGCTACGTGCTTACGGTATTCTTCTAGCACGACTGTCTCCTCGCTTCTTTGTCATTTTGTATAACCCGGCTGTCTGCACCCTGTCTGTTGAAGGATGCCAGGTCAGAGGATCTTTTGCTCGCATAAAACATAAGAGGTTGTAAAATTATGCCCAGCTAAGGGCTATCAGCATAGCAAATCTTCAACACGATGTTAATTCGTTCACATAAAAGTAACATTAATCAGATTCAAATATCCACTTATTCAGATTAAAACACTTAAACAAAATATATAACAGGGACTTTTAACCAAGATTTTGGTTAATAACCACACTTTTTATAGTTTTTTTCATCCTCAAATTAGAACTAAAGCCAAATTAGCGGTTAAATAAACGACAAAAATGCCTAATCGCTAATATTCCTCTTCATTAAGCAACGCTAGCTTCAACAAAAAGACATAAAAAAAGAGCCAAGTTCTATAAAGAACTTAGCCCTTATCATTTAAACTACTTTAGCAAACTGTTTTCAGCAAAACTATTTTCAGTAAAGCTGTTTTCAGTAAACAAGTTGCTTATTTTTTCTTTTTCGCTTTTGGATTTGGCAGGTCAGTGATACTACCTTCAAATACTTCCGCAGCCATACCGATTGACTCGTATAACGTTGGGTGAGCGTGGATAGTTAATGCGATATCTTCAGCATCACAACCCATTTCAATTGCCAGACCGATTTCACCTAACAGTTCACCACCGTTAGAACCAACAATTGCACCACCGATAACACGGTTAGTTTCTTTGTCGAAAATCAGTTTAGTCATACCATCTGCACAATCTGATGCGATTGCACGGCCTGATGCTGCCCAAGGGAAAGAAGCCACTTCATAGCTAACGCCTTTCTCTTTCGCTTCTTTTTCAGTCATACCAACCCATGCAACTTCTGGTTCAGTATAAGCGATTGATGGAATAACTTTAGGATCGAAGTAATGTTTCTTACCAGAAATAACTTCTGCTGCAACGTGACCTTCGTGCACACCTTTGTGAGCCAGCATTGGTTGACCAACGATGTCACCGATAGCAAAGATGTGAGGTACATTAGTACGCATTTGTTTATCAACATGGATAAAGCCACGATCATCAACTTCGATACCTGCTTTACCTGCGTCTAATAGTTTACCGTTAGGTACACGACCGATAGCAACTAATACTGCATCGTAACGTTGTGGTTCTGCTGGGGCTTTTTTGCCTTCCATTGTTACGTAGATGCCATCTTCTTTTGCTTCAACTGCAGTTACTTTGGTTTCTAGCATCAGGTTAAATTTCTTGCTGATACGTTTGGTAAATACTTTAACCACGTCTTTATCAGCAGCAGGAATAACCTGATCAAACATTTCAACTACGTCAATCTGAGAACCCAGAGAGTGATAAACCGTACCCATTTCCAGACCGATGATACCGCCACCCATAACCAGTAAACGCTCTGGTACAGTTTTCAGTTGCAACGCATCTGTTGAGTCCCATACACGTGGGTCTTCATGTGGAATGAATGGTAATTCGATTGGACGTGAGCCGGCAGCAACGATTGCATTATCAAAAGTGATGGTAGTTGTACCTTCAGCACCTTCAACAGACAATGTATGAGAACCTGTGAATCGTGCTTCGCCATTAACGACAGTAACTTTACGGCCTTTAGCCATGCCAGCTAAGCCACCCGTTAACTGAGAAATAACTTTATCTTTCCAGATGCGAATTTTGTCGATATCTGTTTTTGGTGCGTCAAATACAACACCGTGTTCAGATAATGCTTTCGCTTCTTCGATAACTTTAGCAACGTGGAGTAACGCTTTAGAAGGGATACAACCCACGTTCAGACAAACACCACCTAAAGTAGAGTGACGTTCTACTAAAACTGTTTCTAAACCTAAGTCAGCGCAACGGAACGCCGCGGAATAACCCGCAGGGCCTGCACCGAGAACCACTACCTGTGCTTTAATTTCAGTACTCATCGTGACCTCATTATTTATTTGTCCGGCGAGTCAGACGATAATCCATATTTAACACCGAGACTTACATACCGCATGCAGTTTACAGAAATGTTAATAAACTGAAAAGCGCTCTAACATGACGGATCTCACAACCTAAGATGTATGACTGTAAAATCCATCACTGTAATCAGAGAAACCGGCGCTAAGCACCGGTTTTAAAATTACATTACCAAACGACGTAAATCACTCATGTACTGATTAATCAGAGTGATGAATCGAGCACCATCAGCACCATCGATCACACGGTGATCGAAAGATAATGACATTGGTAAAATCAAGCGTGGTACGAATTCTTTGCCGTTCCATACTGGTTTCATAGAAGAACGGGAAAGTCCCATAATCGCAACTTCTGGTGCGTTAACGATTGGTGCAAAACCGGTAGTACCGATACCACCAAGGCTAGAAATAGTGAAGCATCCGCCTTGCATATCTGCTGCTGTCAGTTTACCTGCACGTGCTTTCTTAGAAACTTCAGCTAACTCATAAGACAGTTCGATAATGCCTTTTTTGTTAACATCTTTGAAAACAGGAACAACAAGACCGTTCGGTGTATCTACAGCAATACCGATATTGATGTATTTTTTCAGGATCAGTTTCTGTCCATCTTCAGAGATAGAGCTGTTAAAGCGTGGCATATCTGCCAGTGCTTTCGCTGCTGCTTTCATTACGAAGACTAACGGAGTGATCTTAACATCCAGTTTTTTCTTCTCTGCTTCTTTATTTTGCTGTTTACGGAATTCTTCAACCTCAGTGATATCTGCTTCATCAAACAGATTTACGTGAGGGATCATCACCCAGTTACGGCTTAAGTTAGCACCAGATATTTTCTGGATACGGCTTAATTCAACTTCTTCAATTTCACCAAACTTGCTGAAGTCAACTTTTGGCCAAGGTAACATGCCTGGTAATCCACCACCTGCATTTGCTGGTGCAGATTCAGCACGTTTAATTAACTCTTTCACGTAAGACTGAACGTCTTCACGTAAGATACGACCTTTACGACCAGTACCTTTCACTTTCGCTAAATTCACACCGAATTCGCGCGCTAAGCGACGAATAACGGGTGTTGCATGAACGTAAGCGTCATTTTCAACAAACTCTTCTTTCGCTGTTGGCGCAGTCGCTTGTGCTTTAGCAGGTGCTACCGGAGCAGAACTTGCTGGCGCTGGCGTTGCTGCCACTGGTGCTTGAGCAACAGGTGCTGCACCGGCAACTTCGAAAGTCATGATCAGTGAGCCCGTTTTCACTTTGTCGCCCACTGCAATTTTGATCTCTTTAACCACACCAGCAAATGGAGCTGGAACTTCCATAGAAGCTTTGTCACCTTCAACAGTGATCAGTGATTGTTCTTCAGAGATGGAATCACCTACTTTCACCATCACTTCAGTAACTTCAACTTCGTCACCACCGATATCAGGAACATTCACTTCTTTCACAGCAGATGCTGCAGGTGCAGATGCAACTGGTGCTGGTGCTGCTTGAGCAACAGGTGCGCTACCTGCAACTTCAAATACCATGATCAGAGAGCCTGTGCTCACTTTATCACCGGTTGCAATTTTAATTTCTTTCACTACGCCAGCAAATGGTGCTGGAACTTCCATTGAAGCTTTATCGCCTTCAACAGTAATCAGTGATTGTTCTTCAGCAACGCTATCGCCCACTTTTACCATTACTTCAGTAACTTCAACTTCGTCACCGCCGATATCTGGAACGTGAACTTCTTTCAATGCAGCTGTTGCAGGCGCTGCTACTGGTGCAGGTGCTGCGGCTTGAGCTGGTGCTGCTTGCGCGGCACCTTCTGCTTCAAAAATCATGATAAGAGAACCTGTTTGGACTTTGTCGCCCACGGCAATTTTGATCTCTTTAACCACACCCGCTTGTGGTGATGGAACTTCCATAGAAGCTTTATCGCCTTCTACGGTGATTAAGGATTGTTCTTCCTCAATGCGGTCGCCCACTTTCACCATCACTTCGGTGACTTCAACTTCATCAGCACCGATATCTGGGACTTTAATTTCAATAGACATTCACTTTACCTCTTACGCCAGACGTGGGTTTACTTTTTCAGGGTTGATGTTGTATTTTTTGATTGCTTCTTCAACAACCTTCACATCAATCTCACCACGTTTAGCTAATTCACCTAATGCAGCAACAATCACATAAGAAGTATCAACTTCGAAGTGGTGACGCAGGTTTTCACGGCTATCAGAACGCCCGAAACCATCTGTACCTAACACGCGGTAATCATCTGCCGGTACATAAGTACGAACTTGTTCAGCGAACAGTTTCATGTAGTCAGTAGAGGCAACAGCTGGTGCATCATTCATAATTTGAGCGATGTAAGGTACACGCGGTGCTTCAGATGGATGTAGCATATTCCAACGTTCACAATCTTGACCATCACGAGCCAATTCAGTGAATGAAGTTACGCTATAAACATCAGAACCAATGCCGTATTCAGCAGACAGGATTTGTGCTGCTTCACGAACGTGACGTAGAATAGAACCAGAACCCAGTAACTGAACTTTACCTTTCGCGCCTTCCAGTGATTCCAGTTTGTAGATACCTTTACGGATACCTTCTTCAACACCGGCTGGCATTGCTGGCATATGGTAGTTTTCGTTCAGTGTAGTGATGTAGTAATAAACGTTTTCTTGTTTATCACCATACATACGCTCTAAACCGTCTTGCATGATAACAGCTACTTCATAAGCGAATGCTGGATCATAAGAGATACAGTTAGGAATAGTCAGTGATTGAATATGGCTATGACCATCTTCGTGCTGTAAACCTTCACCGTTAAGTGTTGTACGACCTGAAGTACCACCTACTAAGAAACCACGAGCTTGTTGGTCGCCTGCAGCCCAGCATAAGTCGCCAATACGTTGGAAACCAAACATTGAGTAGTAGATATAGAATGGGATCATTGGCAGATTGTTAGTGCTGTAAGATGTTGCAGCTGCTAACCAAGATGCGCCAGCACCCAGTTCGTTGATACCTTCTTGTAGAATTTGACCTTTAACGTCTTCTTTATAGTAAGCAACTTGCTCACGGTCTTGAGGCGTATATTGTTGGCCATTCGGGCTATAAATACCGATTTGACGGAACAGACCTTCCATACCGAAAGTACGTGCTTCGTCCGCAATAATTGGAACTAAACGATCTTTGATAGATTTGTTTTTCAACATTACGTTCAGAGCACGAACGAATGCGATAGTTGTTGAAATCTCTTTAGATTGTTCTTCCAGTAATTGGCTGAAATCTTCCAGTGCTGGGATATCCAGTTTTTCTTCAAAACGTGGACGACGAGCTGGCAGATAACCACCTAAATCCTGACGACGTGCATGCAGATATTTGTATTCTTCTGAGTCTTTATCAAAAGTAATATAAGGCAGGTCTTTGATTTGCTCATCAGCAATCGGAATATTGAAACGATCACGGAAATGGTGAACGCCATCCATGTTCATTTTCTTAACTTGGTGAGCAATGTTTTTACCTTCTGCCGTTTCACCCATACCATAACCTTTGATGGTTTGAGCTAAAATAACAGTTGGTTGATTTTGAGTGTCTTTTGCTTTTTGGAATGCAGCAAAGACTTTCTTCGGATCGTGACCACCACGGTTTAATGCCCAGATTTCATCATCAGTCATATCTTTAACTAATGCAGCTGTTTCTGGGTAACGATTGAAGAAGTGCTCACGAACATAAGCGCCGTCACGAGATTTAAATGTCTGGTAGTCACCATCCAGAGTTTCATTCATTAATTGAATGAGTTTACCTGAAGTGTCTTTACGCAGAAGCTCATCCCAACGATCGCCCCACATTACTTTGATAACGTTCCAGCCAGCACCCGCGAAGATACCTTCTAATTCGTTAACAATTTTGCCGTTACCTGTAACTGGGCCATCAAGACGCTGTAAGTTACAGTTAATCACGAAGCACAGGTTGTCTAATTTTTCGCGAACTGCGATGGTGATAGCACCTTTAGATTCTGGCTCGTCCATCTCGCCATCGCCTAAGAACGCATAAACAGTTTGTTTAGTCGTATCTTTTAAGCCACGGTGATTCAAATATTTCAGGAATTTAGCTTGGTAAATTGCAGATAGTGGTCCCAGACCCATAGAAACTGTTGGGAACTGCCAGAATTCAGGCATTAATTTAGGGTGCGGATAAGAAGATAAACCTTTACCACCAATCTCTTGACGGAAGTTATTTAATTGATCTTCAGTTAAACGACCTTCTAAGAATGCACGAGCGTAGATACCTGGGGAGATATGGCCTTGGAAGTAAACTAAGTCACCGCCATCAGTTTCATTTTGCGCACGGAAGAAGTGGTTAAAGCACACTTCATATAAAGTTGCAGAAGATTGGAATGACGCCATGTGTCCGCCGAGTTCCAAATCTTTTTTGGATGCACGCAGAACCATCATTACTGCGTTCCAGCGAATAGCAGAACGAATACGACGCTCTAATTCCAGATTGCCAGGGTAAGCGGGTTCATCTTCAGCAGGAATGGTATTGATATAATCACTGTGTACAGAACCGCCTAAAGCGATATTAAGACCACCATTACGGGCTTGTTTTAATACCTGATCAATCAGGAACTGTGCACGCTCAACACCTTCTTCACGGATGACCGAGTCGATCGCTTGTAACCAGTCGCGAGTTTCGATCGGATCCACGTCATTTTTCAGCATATCTGACATGGTGTATTCCTTATCTGTTATCTGTTTTTAATGGTTATGGGAGCCTATCTTCCCGTTATACCCATCTGATATGACGGGAAGATAGGCCCTGCTGTTATTACCGCTTCCCCTGAAAATCACAGGGCGATAGGTAGTACAGACTCAGCGGTCAGGATCTGTGCTACTAAAATAAATCAGGATGTTGTTGTAGCCGGCGCAGAGAGCGCTCACGGCGAGTATGTTCACGACTCATATCCAACAAAACATCTTCAATAAAGGCCAAATGGCGATGTGATGCTTCACGCGCAGCTTCTGGCTCTCTATTAATAATAGCCTGATAAATCTGACGACGATGCTCACTTACTGCAGTTAACATCTCTTTACGAGTGTAAAGAAACTCAAAATTCTGGCGGATATTTTGCTCAAGCATTGGCACCATGCATCGTAATAGATGCAATAAAACGACATTATGAGCAGCTTCCGTGACAATTAATTGATATTGCAATACAGCTTCAGACTCAGCGGCTAAATCACCCTTTTCATGGGCTTTCAAAATGCAATCATGGCTAGCTTTGATACGTTCAAGATCTTCATCAGTACCACGTAATGCAGCGTAATATGCGGCAATACCTTCAAGTGCATGACGAGTTTCTAAAAGATCAAATTGAGATTCGGGATGTCCGCTAAGCAGTTGAGCTAAAGGATCGCTAAAACTTTGCCAGAGATTGTGCTGAACAAAAGTACCACCGCCTTGGCGACGGAGTAAAAAGCCTTTAGCTTCTAATTTTTGGATAGCTTCACGCAATGAAGGACGAGATACATCAAATTGCTTCGCCAGCTCACGCTCAGGTAAGAGTTTTTCTCCCGGACGCAGAGTACCTTCTAAAATCAGATGCTCAAGCTGTTGCTCAATAACATCAGAAAGCTTAGGTTGGCGGATTTTTGTATAAGCCATATTGCTGGAAACCATTATTGGATAACTATTACCTTAGTGATTGAGTTGTCAATTGGTAATACCAATTTAATATAACGGATAATAAAGTAACAAAGTATTCACTAACTGTCCATACAGTTGTTGAGCGAAATCATAAAAACCTGCAAATTTTAACAAATTATTTTAAAAATTCATCAAAAGTGATAACTAGATCGCATTATCTAGAAACGTTAAAAATAAATTTTTTAACGTTTTTTAAACACATAAACAGTCAAACTGAAGCGTGACAGCAATGCTATTTTGAATTTAAATTCTAATTAAGTGAATTAAAATACAATTTTAGTGGTTATTTTGTTAACAAATTGCGGTAATAGGCCCAATCAAAGTGAGGCCCCGGATCGGTCTTTCTATTTGGTGCAACATCACTATGCCCAGTAATGTTCTCTTTAATGGCTGGATAAAGAACAATAAGAGATTGAGTTATCTTCACTAATTGTTGATATTGCTGCTGGGTAAAATCGCACTCATCAGTGCCTTCAAGCTCAATACCGATTGAAAAATCATTACATTTTTCTCTGCCTTTATATAAAGAAACGCCAGCATGCCATGCTCTTTCAGTAAAAGGCACATATTGCACAATTTCTCCATCACGCCGAATCAAACAATGAGCCGATACTCTTAAGCTAACAATCTCACTAAAAAAAGGATGATCTTGCTCTGATAATGTATTGGTGAAAAGTTGGTCAATATAAGGCCCACCAAATTCACCAGGAGGTAAACTGATATTATGAACAATTAATAAAGAAGGGATCTCACCTTCAGGTCTCTTATCATGATTAGGTGAAGGAACCTGTCTAGCATCGATTAGCCAACCTTGTTTAATTTTCACATCAACCCTCTTTTATTTTGTTTTAGTCATTATCAATAACTTTATTAACTCATACTCATCAATAAATGCGAACTTTCCCTCAATAATAAAAGTTAAATATGTATATCTCCTTTTTCTTTTCGATATTTTACTCAAACTTTATCTTATCTATTCGCTAATAAAGTCTTTTTTTTTCATACTTCTAGTGTCTATTACTCAAGGAGGACGCTAGATGAATGTACTTAATTATCACTCTAATGAAAATGGTTTTACCCTTATGGAGCTTATGATTGTGATTGCTATCATTTCAATTTTAAGCTCAGTGGCTATTCCCGCCTATCAAGGTTATATCCAAAAAGCCGCATTAACCGATGTCTTACAAACACTGTCTCCCTATCGTTCTGCGGTAGAATTATGCCGTTATGAAAATGAACCTCAACACTGTAATTCTGATTCCTCTTTTATGCCGCAACAATTTCGTAGTCGATATTTATCCGATATAAATGTGTTACACGGTGTGATTAGTGCAACAGGAAAAACTCAGCTTGATGGTCTGACAATCACAATGTCGTCAGAGAAAGGAGTTAACGATCTCGTTCCGATATGGAAAACACAATGTTCTACAACAAATCTTACGTTGCAAAAACAGTGTAGTGAGATTTTAAAATCATATTAATGCTCTTATATAAAGGGAGCACTCGTATCGAGTGTTCCTATTGTGCACTTTAAACATTGAAGACAACACAGATAAGTCAAAAAGTATTAAAGAGGTGAAGAATGGATATCACACACTCTGCAACAGAATTTATTGAGCATCTATTGCGTACAAGTATTTTAAAGCGTGTCTCTGATTTACATATAGAGCCACAGCAAATCAGTGTAAGAATCCGAGCCAGAATAGATAATCATTTATATCTATTTTCGCCACCTCCAAATGAATTTTCTGAAGAAATAGTGACTCGCTTAAAGGTACTCGCTAACTTAAATATTGCAGAAAAGCGGTTACCTCAAGATGGGCAGTTTAATTGGTCTTATCATGAAAAAAACTATTCAATACGAATTGCGACACTTCCCACATTATATGGCGAAAAAGTAGTTTTACGGCTTATCAATAATTTACAACAACCGGAATTAAATCACCTAGGCTTTCAACCCTCACATTTAACGCTATTAAAGAAATATTTAAATTTACCGCAAGGAATGATTTTAGTTACAGGGCCTACGGGAAGCGGAAAAACGCTCACACTATATAGTTGTTTACGTTATTTAAATAAAGAAAACCTAAATATAAATAGTGTTGAAGATCCGGTTGAATTACCTCTAAAGGGTATTAATCAGATCCAAATTTCCGAAAAATCAGGGATCTCATTCACAACAATATTACGGGCACTACTACGCCAAGATCCTGACATTATTATGGTAGGTGAGATACGTGATCAATCGACTGCTGAAATGGCAATAAAAGCAGCACAAACAGGGCATCTTGTATTATCAACCTTACATACTAATTCAGCTTCATCCACATTAATGCGTCTATATAACTTAGGAATTGAAAAAGATCTTATTCACTCCTGTGTTAGCTTAATTATTTCACAACGATTAGTTCGTTGTTTATGTCCACACTGCAAAATATGCCTACCCAATAAACAGCATATAAATATAAACAAAGAAATAGTCGAACTACCTAATTGGCAAGCTATTGGTTGCCAGCAATGCTATTCAGGCTATAACGGAAGAACGGCTATTTATGACTGCTTTGTCCCCTTAAAACAAACACACTCATCCCCTTATCACTTACTCTATTCCGGCATTTCATTAATTAAACAAGGAATAACGACACTTGAGGAGGTTTATCAAACACTAGGAGATATTGAATGAGATTACAGCTAATTTATCGCTATGATGCATTAACTTATCAAGGAGAATGGTGTACTGGAAATATACTGGCATCCTCTAATAACGAGGCATTTATTAAACTAACACAACAACAAAAACTCCCCATAAAAATACGTTTATTCAAAATTATTTTATTTCAAGATACTGATCAGCAATATCGAATTCAATTATTCGAACAATTAGCTCTATTACTTCATTCAGGTTTAGCGCTTCTTCCTGCATTAACACTATTAAAAGACGAATGCCGTTACTCACATTGGCAATGCGTATTAGAAGATATCATTTTCAACTTAATGCAAGGAGGTTCTTTTTCTAAACAATTAACTCGTTATCCACTTTATTTCCCAATTGCACTGAGTCGCTTTATTTTTATTGGTGAAGAAAGTGGAAAGTTAGATGAAGTTATTACGCTTCAAATAATACAATTAAAGAAACATCGAGAAATTGTTAAAAAAATCAAAAAAGCCTTTAAATACCCAACCTTTTTACTCACTGTATTAACTTTTATTACCAGTATTATGTTGCTCTATGTTTTACCTGAATATCAGTCTTTATACAGTGCCTTTAATACAGAACTTCCTATTTTAACACTCGCCTTAATTACTTTTTCGCAATGGCTTACTGATTATATCAGTATAATAGTGTTTATCCTTATAGGATTAATAGTTGCTTATCGCTTAATTCGATACTCTTTTTCACTATTTCATTTTGTTGAACAAACTTTATTTCTTCATATTCCTTATGTAGGTAAGCTTTTGAAGTATCAGCAATTACACCTTATTTTTCAGATAATAAGTATTACACAACAAGCTGGATTGCCTTTATTACAAGGTTTAAAAATAGGAATAGAACAACTTACACACCCTATTTATAAGCAAGTAATTTCTCAAATGAGCGATCACATTATGCAAGGTAAATCGTTGAGCTTATTTATGAAAAATGAACCTCTTTTTACGCCTATTTGTTATCAATTTATCAGTTGTGCAGAAAACTCGGGGCAGTTGCTCTATTTTTGTCAGCAATTAAGTGATTGGTTTTATCATCAACTCGATGAGCAATTAAATACCATTAGTGCTTGGTTAGAGCCAATACTGATGACGGTCATAGCCTTGATTATTGGCACATTAATCATTGCTATGTATCTTCCTATATTACAGTTAGGTGATACTATACAGTAAATCACAAATTTTATGAGTAACATGCTGTTACTATGTGTAGCACTAACTTATTGATTGATGGTAATTCTATTACGCATTATGAGGTAGGATGTCAGGGTAGCAGAAAATCATCTATCATAATAACCGAATAAAACCCAAATATTGCGGTTATTATCTTGTGATAAAAACAAAATTAGGCTTTAGAATGTCTAGACTAATAGTAAATTTTAATTCATTAAAAACAGATAAATACAAATGGCTTATACGGTTGCTCTTACAGGCGGAATAGGCAGTGGTAAAACTACCGTTGCTAATGCTTTTGCCTCATTAGGTGTACCACTTGTCGATGCTGATGTTATTGCTCGATTAGTGGTAGAGCCTCAATCTTTAGGATTAAATGCATTACATCAGCATTTTGGTGACTGCATTTTGCTACCCGATGGTTCATTAAACCGAACACAGCTGCGCCAGATTATTTTTGAAAATAATGAAGAAAAAACTTGGGTTAACAATCTTCTTCACCCATTGATACAACAAGAGACTCAAAGACAAATACAGCAAATTAAAGCACCCTACTTTATTTGGGTTGTTCCATTATTAGTCGAAAATAAATTAACGCATCTCGCCTCTCGTGTTCTTGTTGTCGATGTCACACAAGAAGAGCAAATAGAAAGAACCATAAAACGAGATGGCGTAAGTCGAGAGCAAGTTCTCAATATTTTAAAAGCTCAAGCTCAAAGACAGGAACGATTAGCCGTCGCTGATGATATTATTGAAAATCACGATAATAGCCAAAATATGATTGAAAAAGTTAAGCAACTCCATCAGCATTACTTAGAATTAGCTCAACAAGCGTTACAGGACAATTGCCATGAGTGATGACATCACAACAATCATCTTCGAACATCCCCTTAATGAAAAAATGCGTTCATGGCTTAGAATTGAAAACTCATTGATTCAAATTAACAGTTTTCGTGCAATTGATTCATTACCCACAGCACTCTCGTTTTTTCGTGCGATATCAGAATTTATTGAAGTCCTTGATCGTGGTGAAATCCGTGCTGAATTACTTAAAGAATTAGAAAAAAGACAAAAAAAATTACAGCAATGGCTTTCATTTCCTAATGTTGATAAAGCGATTGTCACTCAGATTATTGATGAATTAGCTGAGAATGCAGCCGTATTAAGTAAAGCCCCTCGAATAGGTCAGCATTTGAAACAAGATAAAGTCATTAGTTTAGTCAAGCAACGTCTAAGTATTCCTGGTGGATGCTGTAATTTTGATGTACCAGCATTACATCTATGGTTAAGTTTACCTCAAGCAACTCGTGATGAAAGATTACACAGCTGGCTGGCAGGTTTATTGCCATTACAAAATGCATTAAATAGTTTGCTCATGCTTATTCGCCAATCGGATACATTTAAGCCCGCTCTTAGTCACCGTGGTTTTTACCAAGACAGCGCTGAAGAAGGTGAATTGCTACGTCTTAAGATAGCCATTGATCACCAAATCTATCCTCAAGTTTCAGGGCATAAAAATCGCTATGCGATCCGCTTTTTACCACTTGATAGTGAAAATGGAACCGTACCTCTAGAGCTACCTTTTGAGATCGCTTGTTGCTAACATTATGTTTATAGATATGAGCATAAATAGCACCCATAAGATCTAGGAGAGATAATGAGCGAAGAATTAATTGTAAAATGTCCAACCTGTCAAACAGAAGTTGTTTGGAATGAAAGTAGCCCTTATCGCCCTTTTTGTAGTAAGCGTTGCCAACTTATTGATTTAGGCGAATGGGCTGATGAATCAAAACGCATTCCAAGCCAAAGCGATATTAATGACAGCGATGATTGGAGTGAAGCGCCACAGCAAGAGCCTAAAGACTTTTAATGTGCTAATCCTGAACATAAAAATAGCCACTCGACTGAGTGGCTATTTTATTTATAGGTGCTTATTTAGCACTATTCTACTTTTGCTTACTTTTGCAATAACGCCACAATAGTACGGTTAGCAGGCGGGAAATCATCAGCATTTAACGATCCAATCGATGTCCACTTGAATTCTTGTCCCTCTTTACCATAGGGCTCACTATCCCATTGTGTGACTAAGAAAAAGGATAAGGTAATGTGTCTATCTGGAAAATCATGCTCTACTGTTTCAAAAAGTGAGCATTGCGTTACATCAATACCGATTTCTTCTTGTAACTCTCGTACTAGCGCCTGCTCTGGAGTCTCTTTATCTTCTAATTTCCCTCCCGGAAATTCCCAAAACCCCCCCATATGCGATTTTAAAGGGCGTTGGGTGATAAAGACATTATTGTGTTGATCACAAATAATACCCGCAGCAATATGTAGCTTCTTTTTATCCATCATAGACAACCTATTGAATAGTCACGTTATTATAACAACTTAACGATATTATAACGTATATCCAACGGCGCTACTCTGGTTTTCTTTCCCTGACTATCTCGATTAATTAACGATAAATAGGTAAGAAACCGAACTGTGCTAATGTTTGGCAAATAATCCCTACTGCACCAAAAGTGATAACAGCATAAATTAACCCTTTGCCACCCCACACTTTGAAACCTGAGTTTGGAAATTTCTCGCGTGCTTTCAGTGCCATAACCGCAGGACAAATAATTGCCCATACACACGCGGCGGTTCCTGCATAAGCAATCGCAATTAAGAATCCATTAGGGAAAAGTAAACATAATAGTAACGGCGGCGTAAAACATAAAACGCCAGATTTTAAGCGCCCTGTTTTGTTATCTTCAAATTTTAGTGATGCTAAAATATAGTCGAACAGACCAATCGCTACCCCTAAAAATGAACAGAATACGGCACTAATAGAAAACCATAATAAAAATCCTTCAATATATTTACTATTTAATACAGTATATAAAGAATCAATAAAGGCATCTAAGTTACCACCCTTTTGGATAATTGTAATAAATTGCTCACGAGGTAAATTTCCCATCGTGCCAATCATCCAAAGTAAATAAATTACCAGAGCTAAAACACAACCAATAACACAACTTTTTACAACCTTTTTTTCATTTTCATGATAGAGCTTATAAAGGCTACAAACATTACCATGATAACCAAAAGAGGTGATAGCATAAGGAATAATGATAAAAATAAAAGGATAAAGATATAATTGGCTTTTACCTTCAAAGGTTGCAGTAAATAATAAATCACCTCTCGCTTTAAAGAATAATCCCGAGAATGCCAACACGAATAGAACAATCTTAATAAATAAAAATATTGAGGTTAAACGGCTGGCGCAAGCGCCTCCCCACCATATTGTTGCTCCGAGCACTATAGTAAATACAAAGAATATCACTCTAAGGTTTAAATTAAGACCATATAAAGACGAAGCTTCATAAATGACCGAACCTGCAGCAGAGATATAAGCATAAATTAATATATACAATACAAATATCAAAGACGCATTCGCAAGATAACACGCCCATTTAGGTAATAACTCTTTCGATATATGAAAGTAGTTAGTTCCTGCGCCATATTTAGATATACATTCAAGAATATAAATTCCAGAATGAAACATAAAGAAACAGACAATAAATAATATAAAGAGTGAGTTAATAAACCAAGCACCTGACATTATTGTTGGTAGGCTAAACATTCCCGCACCGATCATGGCGCCACCCAACACAAATCCCCCTACAATAATTGAGGGTTCTTTATTTACCGACTTATTTTCCATTTTTTAGTCCTTACTGAAATAAGGATAGGGCTCTCGCATTGCACGAGAGCCATTATTATTGTGGAGTATTATTTATTTGATAGGTTTTAATCTAGCAGTAAAGTGTCTTAATACAGGCGGTTCATATTCGAACTCAAGACCTTTAAGCGTTTTAAACTTATCTTTTAAGCCGATAAGTGCGTCAGCAATATAATCCATATGGTCGTTGGTGTAGACACGACGTGCAATGGTTAAACGCATAAATTCCATATCTGCATGTTTTTGCTCGCCTGTTGCAGGATCACGACCTAATAAGAACGAACCGATTTCAACAGCACGAACACCAGACTCTAAGTAAAGTGCGTTAATGACAGCTTGCGCTGGGAATTGATCGCCCGGGATATGTGGTACCAGTTTTTTACAGTCAACAAAAACAGCATGTCCGCCAGTAGGATATTGAATCGGAATGCCCGCTTCACGTAAACGGTCACCCAGATATTGAACCTGACCAATACGATAGTGCAGGTATTCTTCCTCAGTACCTTCTTCTAAACCTTGTACCATTGCAGCCATATCACGGCCAGCTAAGCCACCATAGGTAACAAAACCCTCCATTGGTACACAGCGTTGTCTTGCTAGTGTGAATACTTCTTCATTATCACGAATTGAGACTAAACCACCAATATTTAACAGTGGATCTTTTTTCGCTGACATTGTTAATGCGTCAGCATATTTATACATATCTAAAATAATTTCTTTAATGGTCGCATTTTTATATTTAGGATCACGTTGTTTAATGAAATACGCATTTTCACAATAACGCGCTGAGTCCATAACAACAAAAATACCGTGTTGTTTTGCGATTTCGTAAACTTCTCTTAAATTGTCCATTGAAACAGGCTGACCACCAGCACTATTACAGGTCACTGTTGAAACAATGGCAACAACATTATCAGCACCATGTTTGGCAATATTTTCTTTTAATTTAGCAATATCAAAATTGCCCTTCCAATCATCATAGGTTTCTGAATCAAACGCTTTCTCAGTAACAATATTAATTGCTTTACAGCCATTTAATTCAACGTGTGCTGCTGTTGTATCGAAATGGAAGTTAGAAATAAATACAGGATTTTTCGCTTTTCCATCTTTTTGTTTATATTTTAATAATACTGGGAAAAGAATATTTTCAGCACCACGACCTTGGTGAGCAGGAATAATATAATCGTAGTTAAATAACTCTTTGGCTTTATCTTTTAAATCATAATAGTTTCTTGAACCAGCATAAGCTTCATCACCAGTTATCATTGCTGCCCACTGGTGATCACTCATTGCGTTAGTACCAGAGTCTGTTAATAAATCAATATAAACAGCATGACTTGGTAATAGGAATGGGTTATATCCTGCTTCTTTTAATGCAGCTTCACGTTCTTCTCTTGAAGGAACACGGATTTTTTCTACCATTTTAATACGGAATGGTTCTACGATTCTTTTAGCCATGATAATACCTTTAATATAAATTAAATAATAAAATTAGAATAAATAAAATAATCTTCCCATTTAAATTAAACGGAAAAAGAGTATTAAATTATTTTGAATGGATATAAAAAAGGATTATTTTTCAGGAAAGTAGAAGGCGAGTTCAGAATCAATATTAAACCATTTCTTCAATCTGAAGAAACCTCTTAATATTATCAAAACATTAAATGATGAGAACATACTTTAACCCTTATAGTCAGGAAATAGTACAATTTACATGCTAATTTATATAACAGTTAAACACGATTAGTAATATAACAATAGTATATTTTGGACAAAAATCACACTATTTATAATAAATAATATATTAACGTGATCATTATCACTTACTTTAATTTTTAATTAAATATTTTTTATAATTTAAATTTTTATTGATAACACTAAGTGGTAATACATGTATTTATATTGCATTTTCACAAAATGAAAGCTGTATTTAAATAACCCTACTTTTTACCATGAATAATAATTTAACAACAACCCCCTAATCTCTTTACTTTTCTACCGATCGTTTTATTCATTAAAATGAAATAATAATTCATGAAATATTTATTCCAGAACACAACATTAATAAACTTATAAATAACAAATGAAAAGTTAATTAACCTGCTTCTTTTTCATATCTTCGAATCCCTTCTCATTATTTATCTTCTCTTTATAAAAAATGAAAAAGTTTCAATTAACATAGCGGAATCGATGGTAATTTAAGCAAGAAAAAAATAACGCGGAAGATTATAACCATGAAAATCAACACAATACAATCCACTTAAATGAATCATTTGTTTAAATAATGCTATTTGAGATATCAATCATTTTAGTTATGTCGCTATTTAATATCGAAAGAGATGGAAATTTATCTTTATTTCATCGATTTTTAATTTCTTTTCATATTGAGAGTACCCGGTATTTATTATTCTAAAATTAACGATAATATAAAAACATTAATTATTATCTTTATATATTTAAGCAATATTATTTATATTTGAATTAATACCTTTATATTGAGGTAAAATGAGAAAAAAAGTTATTTTATTAACACTATTAAGTGGATTTTCAACCTGTGGATTAACAGCAAATGACGCCAGCTATTTAGGCTCGATGGGAGAATCGCGGCGCGCATTACAAGATAGCCAACGTGAAATAAACCAACTTATTGAACAAAATCGCTATCAACAACTTCAAGAAAATGCATTAGAGGTTTCACCTACCCCCGCACTTATTACTGAATCAGAACATTGTTTGCCTATTAATGGTGTATATGTTCAAGGAATTACTTTACTTAATGAAAAAGATCTTGATTCCTTAACACCATTACCAGAGCAATGTATAAAAAGTGCTGACGTTAACCGTTTAGTCAAAGAGTTAACCCAACGCTATCTTCAACATGGTTATATCACTGCCAGGGTTCAATTTTTACGCCCAAATCAAGAGCAACAACTTGGGTTGTATGTTATTGAAGGCTTTATTGAAAAAATTGAAGGCGGTGATCGAGGCGTTAACACAGCACTACTTTTCCCTCATGTTGAAGGAGAACCTCTTAAGCTTTCAAAACTGGATCAAGGGCTTGATCAAGCAAACCGCTTACAGTCGAATAAAGTTAAACTCGATATATTGCCTGGTACGCAATTAGGTGGCTCGATTATTCAGCTTACCAATCAGCAACAAGCACCGTGGCATCTAAATATTTCAAGTGATAACTATGGACAAAAAAACTCAGGGCGCTGGTTAGTTCGAACCAATGCAAGCTTAGACAGTCCATTAGGGCTATCTGACTTTGTCAGCTTAAATGCCAGTATTACCACTGATAATCCTAATACACGCTTTAATCGTGCTTACACTCTACTCTATTCTTTGCCTTATGGGGCATTGACATTCAGTACTTTTGGTAGCTATTCAGAGTATGAATTTCATCAAGCATTACAAACACGTACCGTACGTTTATCTGGCGATACGACACAAGTTGGTTTAAGGGGAGATTACGCTTTTTATCGTAGTCAAAAACAGATTGATACCTTAAACATGCAGATAACACATAAGCGAATACGTAACTATTTCAGCCAAATCCGCCTTGATCTCAGTAGCCCTGCACTTACAACGGTAGAGTTAGGTATCAACCATTTACATATTGTTCCAAATGGTGTCATCAGCGTTAATTTAAGTGCAGAGAAAGCCATTAGTTGGTTTGGTGCAGATGAATCACCTCGTGTTGCTAATGATAATGGTAATGACTATCGCTTTACAAAAGTTAAGCTTTTTGCCAATTGGCAACATCGTTTTGCCTTATCGAACTCTACATTTTTATTCAATAGCGCCTTCTTTGGTCAATATAGCCCTGACACCTTACCGGGTGTGGAATGGCTTAGTTTAACGGATAAAAACGCAATCCGTGGTTTTGACCAAAGTACACTTTCTGGTGATAACGGCGGCTATTTACGTAATACGCTTTCTTATCCTTATCGGATAAACACATTTTCACTCACCCCTCGAATTGGCCTCGATGCTGGCCGAGTTCAACAACATGGTAACTATGAAGGATGGCGTAGTGGCTATGGGCTAAGTTCAGGCTTAAATCTCCAATATCAAAAAACACAATTCGATATTGAAGTCGCCAAGGGGTATTTGCTTTACAACCAAACGAATTCCAATAAAACCAAAGACCCTACTCAAGTGTTAGTTAGATTTTCATATTTATTTTGATTCACACTCATAGCAATAAACGGAGAAAACTCTATGAAATCAAAAAACTTCAAGCTCTCTCCTTCGGGTAGGCTTGCTGCATCTTTAGCGATTATTTTCGTATCACTAAATGCATATGCTGGCGGTATTGTTCCTGATGCGGGCAATCAAGGACCGAATGTTTCATCAGTCAATGGTGGCACTCAAGTCATTAATATCGTTACACCAAATAACGAAGGTATCTCTCATAACCAATATCAAGATTTTAATGTAGGTAAACCAGGCGCTGTTTTTAACAACTCCTTAGAGGCGGGACAATCACAACTTGCAGGACAATTAAATGCCAACAGCAATTTAAATGGACAAGCGGCTTCTTTAATTTTAAATGAAGTTGTTAGCCGAAATCCTTCGTTCTTATTAGGTCAGCAAGAAGTTTTTGGTATCGCTGCGGAATATGTACTTTCTAACCCAAATGGTATTACCTGTGATGGATGCGGTTTTATCAATACCAGCCGCTCTTCTCTGGTTGTCGGTAACCCACTATTTGAAAATGGTGAGTTAAAAGGTTATAGCACGCTTAACAATACGAATTTACTTTCTATTGGTAAAAACGGATTACACGCTCCCGGCCTTTTAGATTTAATTGCACCTCGTATTGATAGCCGAGGCAAAATAACTGCAGCAGAAATTTCTGCATTAACAGGTCAAAATACGTTCTCTCAACGCTTTGATATTCTTTCATCACAAAAACCCGCTTCTGCCTTAGATAGCTATTTCTTTGGTAGTATGCAATCTGGTCGTATCCGTATTATTAATACTGCAGAAGGTAGTGGTGTTAAATTAACAGGTAAATTTGTTGCTGATAACGAATTAAGTGTTAGAGCGGACAATATTCAAACGGATAGCCAAGTTCGCTATGACAGCTACGATAAAGAGGGTAGTGAAAACTATCAAAATTACCGTGGCGGTATTGCTGTTAATAACAGTGGTTCAAGCCAGACTCTGACAAAAACAGAGTTAAAAGGTAAAAACATCACATTAGTTGCTGATAATAAAAACCAAATCAAAGCCTCTGATTTAATAGGTGATGATATTTTATTACAAGGCGCTCATTTAACAGTTGATGGCAAACAGTTACAGCAAAAAGATACCGATACTGACAATCGTTGGTTCTATTCTTGGCAATATGATGTGACTAAAGAAAAAGAGCTAGTACAGCAAGTTGGTAGCCATATTGATGCCAAAAACAGTGCGACATTAACAGCAACTAAAGGTGATGTAACACTTGAAGGTGCCAAAATTAATGCGGGTAACACACTGGCAATTAATGCTAATCAAGATATTAATATCAACGGATTAGTTGAGAAAGAAAATCGCAGTGAAAATGGCTACAAGCGTAACCATACTTCCCGCTTAGAAACCGGTAGCTGGAGCAATAGCCATCAAACAGAAACCTTAAAAGGCAGTGAGTTGACTGCGGGTAAAACACTAGGTTTAAATGCTGAAGGCTCTGTTACTGCTCAAGGTGCAAAATTACATTCTAATGAGAATGTTATTGTTAATGCTAAAGAGAACATCAATCTTAATGTTCAAAATACCAACAATGATAAAACAGTAACTGACAATCATGTCGTTTGGGGTGGTATCGGCGGTGGTAATAATAAGAACAATAACAATAAACAAGAAGTCAGCCATTCAACACAATTAACGGCTGACGGACAACTGTTACTTGCAGCAGATAACAGTGTCAAAATCACAGGTAGTCAAGTCAAAGGCAATCAAGGCACCTTTGTTAAAACGACTCAAGGTGACGTTGTTATTGATAATGCGATTAGTGAAACCATCACTAAAACAGATGAACGTACAGGTACTGCATTTAACATTACTAAAAACTCCCACAAGAATGAAACTAACCAACAGCATTCAACGGGTAGTGAATTAGTTTCTGATGCAGAGTTAACTGTAGTCAGTGGCAAAGATGTCAATGTAATTGGTAGCTTAATTAAAAGCGCTGATGAGTTAGGCATTAGATCTTTAGGTGATATCAACGTTAGATCTGCACAGCAAACCACGAAAATCAATGATGAAAAAACATCATTAGAGATCACCGGTCATGCCAAAGAAGTTGAAGACAAGCAATATAGCGCCGGTTTTCATATCACTCATACATCCAACAAAAACAATAGCACTGAAACGGAACAAGTAGGATCTACTCTCAGTGGTGGCAGTGTTAAAGTTCAAGCGGATAAAGATGTCACTTTTGCTGGCTCTGATTTAAAAACAACCGCAGGTAATGCCACTGTTTCTGGTGACAATGTTGCTTTTGTTTCAACAGAAAACAAAAAAGAGACTGACAGTACAGATAGAACTATTTCAGGTGGCTTTAGCTATACCGGTGGTGTTGATAAGATTGGTAGTAAAGCTGATTTCCAATATGACAAACAGCATACAACAACTGAACTCACCAAAAATAAAGGTAGCGAAACTCAAGTTGCAGGTGATTTAACCATTACGGCAAACAATGATGTGACGCATCAAGGTGCATCACACAAAGTTGATGGTGCGTATAAAGAATCAGGTGAAAATATCAATCACCTTGCGGCAAATGACAGTGCAACATCGAAAACAGATACCTTAAATATCGGTGTCGATGTGGGTGTTAATCTTGATTATAGCGGTGTGACTAAACCGATTAAAAAAGCAGTAGAAGACGGAATTGATACCACAAAACCGGGTAACAATACCGATATGGATAAGAAGGTTACCTTTAAAGATGCTATTAGCAATCTTGCTAACTTAAGTAATTTAGAAGCACCTAATGTGGGTGTTGAAGTTGGTATTAAAGGTGGCGGTAGCCAGAAATCACAAAGTGATAGCCAAGCGGTTTCAACATCAATTACTGCGGGTAAAATTAATACTGACAGCAATAAAACGCTACATGACCAAGGTACTCATTATCAATCTACCCAAGGTGATATTGCGCTAACAGCTAACACTCATACCAGTGAAGCGACTCAAAACAAACACCAAGAGTCCTTCCATGAAACAACAGGTGGCGGTCAAGTAGGTGTCAGCACCAAAACAGGTAGTGATATTACCGTAGCGATTAAAGGTGAAGGTAAAACCACTGACACAAACCTAACCACAACCAAAGCTGAAGGTAGCCAGTTTAATTCAGCCAGTAATATCAATATTAATGTACGTGAAGACGCACATTATGAAGGCGCTAAATTTGATGCTCAAGATGGAAAAACTGTCATTAATGCTGGCGGTGATTTAACACTTGCACAAGCAGCAGATACCCACACTGAAAGCCAACATAACGTGAATGGCAGTGCAAACCTGAAAGTCGGTACAACACCAGATAGTAAAGATTACGGTGGTGGCTTTAACGCAGGTGGTGCAAATCATCAAAAAGATCAGACAACAGCAAAAGCGGGTTCAGTGAATGGCTCTCAAGGTATTGAGTTAAACTCAGGCCATAATCTGACTTTACAAGGCACTCATTTAACCAGCGAAAATGATGTTGCTCTGACTGCAACTAACAAAGTTGATTTCCAAGCAACAGAATCTCAACGTACTGAAACAGGTAAGAACTTATCGGGTGGATTACAAGCGGGCTTCGGTCAAAAAACAGGTGATAAATCATCTTCTGTCAATGGCTTAGGCGGTGCTGAATTTGCTATTGGTAAGCAAGATGAGAAGAGTGTTTCTCGTGAAGGTGGAACCATTGCTAACCAAGGTAATTTAACCGTTAATGGTAGCTCTGTTAATCTTCAAGGTACTAAAATTAATAGCAAAGATACACAATTAACTTCTCAATCTGGTGATACCACGCTGACATCAGCACAATCAACTGATTACAAAAATAACTGGGGTACTGATATCTCTTTAAATGGCAAGCAAACCAATACAACGCCAAAAGAAGTGACTGAAGAAAACCCAGCCACCTCTATCCATGATATTGGTGGCAAAGTTTTAGTGAATGTTGAAGATCAACAAAAGTCCACACACCAAAATGCCTCAGTAGAAACAGGCACATTAACTATAAATAGTGACAAAAACCTCACTCTTTCTGGTGCAAATATTTCTGCAGATAATGTAACGGGTAATGTGGGCGGTGACTTTACAGTGACTAGCCAAAAAGATAGCGATCGTCACGTTAATGTTGATGTAAATGTCGGTTATAACCACAACAATGATCCTAAATCTAGCCAAGTTGATAAAACGGCTAAAGCAGGTGGATCACTATTAGAAGACACTATCAAAGAGACCATTGATTCAGGTATTAAATCTGCAACAGATGTTATCTCTGATAAATATAATTCACTCTCTTCAACTATCGCAGATAAAGCGGGTATCAGTGGCGAAACAAAAGCCAAAATTGATAAAGGCGTTGGCACAGTGGGTAACGGTATCAAAAATATTGTAACCGGTGCTGAAGGTCATACAGCCAATGCGGATATCAAAGTTTCTCATATTGATAATGATGCGGTGACTCAAACTACAACCTTAACTAGCAAAAATGATATTTCATTAAATGTAAGTGGTACAACTAAGCTTACAGGTGCTGAAATTAAAAGTGAGCAAGGTCAGGTTGATTTAGGTGGTAGCAACGTTCAATTAAATAATATTGAAGGTCATCAATATGAAGCAGGTGCAGATCTTGATCTGAAATCATCTGCTGTTGATTTAGTGAAACAACTTGCAGGTGGTGACTTATCATTAAAATCACCTGTTAAAGTTAATGAAACAGTAAACACAAAATCGTCTATTTCTGAAAAATAATAGATATCCCATAAAAGAGTAATGCCTATTCTTTTGTAAGCCAAACCCGCTTGTTATCATAATAAGCGGGTTTTTTATTTAAACGCTTAATCAATTTAATACCAAAAAAAGCCACTTATTACTAAGTGGCTTCATATTTACATCTTATTATCAAATAGTTAATTAACCTAATTGACCATGGCAATGCTTAAATTTCTTACCCGATCCACAAGGGCATGGTTCGTTACGACCCACTTTTTTACCTGCAGCAACTTGACCATCTACTGCTGACATTTGAGACTCTTTTGTCACTTCATGGCTTAATTGCTGTTGTTTAGCTAAACGTTCAGCTTCTTCACGACGGCGACGTTCTAACTCTTCAACTTCTTCTGGTAAACGAACTTGTACTTTGCTTAGCGTGCTGATCACTTCATATTTCAGTGATTCCAACATATTAGCAAACATCGCGAACGATTCACGTTTGTACTCTTGTTTTGGATCTTTTTGTGCATAACCACGTAAGTGGATACCTTGACGTAAATAATCCATTGCAGCCAAGTGCTCTTTCCACAGTGAATCCAGCGTTTGTAACATCACGCCTTTTTCAAAGTTACGCATCATTTCAGCGCTAACGATCTCTTCTTTCGCTTTATAGACTTCGATAGATTTTTCTAAAATACGCTCACGTAATGTTTCTTCGTGTAATTCAGGCTCTTTATCTAACCACTCTTTGATTGGTAAATTTAAATCAAAGTCTTTTTGTAGACATGCCGTTAAACCTTCAATATCCCACATTTCTTCCAATGATTGGGGTGGAATATAGTTATCAATCATTGAAGTGAAGACGTCTTGACGAATACTATCAATAGTTTCGCTTACGTCTGCCACATCCAGTAATTCGTTACGCTGAGTATAGATTGCACGACGTTGGTCATTTGCTACGTCATCATATTCAAGCAGTTGCTTACGAATATCAAAGTTGCGGTTCTCTACTTTACGCTGTGCGTTTGCAATCGCTTTGGTTACCCAAGGGTGCTCAATCGCTTCGGTTTCATTCATACCTAATTTACGCATCATGCCAGACACTTTGTCTGAAGCAAAAATACGCATTAAGGAGTCTTCCATAGATAAATAGAAACGAGAAGAACCTTCATCACCTTGACGACCCGCACGACCACGTAACTGATTATCAATACGACGAGATTCGTGACGCTCAGTACCAATGATATGTAAACCGCCTGATGCTAATACTGCATCATGGCGCTCTTTCCATTTAGCTTTGATTTCTTCGATTTGCTCTTCAGTTGGCTCTTCAAGTTTAGCCACTTCAGTTTGCCAGCTACCTCCTAACACGATATCAGTACCACGGCCTGCCATGTTAGTTGCAATAGTTACCGCTGAAGGTAAACCTGCGTTAGCAATGATGTCCGCTTCCATTGCGTGGAATTTCGCATTCAGCACGTTATGGTGAACATTCGCTTTAGTCAGCGCTTTAGAAATTTCTTCTGATTTTTCAATTGAAATGGTACCCACAAGAACAGGCTGACCATTTTGAGTACGTTCACGAATATCTTCAATAATGGCTGCAAATTTACCTTGCTCATTCATATAGACTAAGTCAGGTAGATCTTTACGTACCATTGGGCGGTTAGTTGGGATAACAATGGTTTCTAAGCGATAGATAGAGTTAAATTCAAACGCTTCAGTATCCGCAGTACCGGTCATCCCTGCTAATTTTTCGTATAAACGGAAATAGTTTTGGAATGTGATTGACGCTAATGTTTGGTTCTCATTTTGGATCTTCACACCTTCTTTTGCTTCAACCGCTTGGTGTAAACCATCAGACCAACGACGACCTTGCATTGTACGACCCGTGTGTTCGTCAACAATGATAACTTCGCCATCTTTAACAATGTAGTCAACGTCTTTGGTAAATAGCGCGTGAGCACGTAATGCTGCTGTTACATGGTGCATTAACATAATGTTAGCAGGTGAGTATAAAGACTCTCCTTCTTTCATCATGCCAGCATCTGCTAATAACCCTTCGATTTTAACCAAACCGCGTTCTGTGATGTTCACTTGACGCGTTTTTTCATCAACAGAGTAATCGCCTTCACCTTGGAAAGTATCTGAGTCTTCTTTTTCTTGAGAAATCAAGTGAGGGATCACTTTATTCATTTGAATATAAAGCTCAGAACTATCTTCTGCTGGACCTGAGATGATCAGCGGAGTACGCGCTTCATCGATTAAGATTGAGTCAACCTCATCCACTAATGCATAGTGTAATTTACGTTGAACACGTTCTTGTGGGCTAAATGCCATGTTGTCACGCAGGTAGTCGAAACCAAATTCGTTGTTCGTACCGTAAGTGATATCAGCATTATAGGCTTCGCGTTTTACTGGTGGCGCCATATTTGGCAAGTTGATACCAACGCTTAAACCCAAGAATTCAAACAGAGGTCGGTTATTTTCGGCGTCACGTTGTGCAAGATAGTCATTGACGGTAACAACGTGAACCCCTTTACCTGATAACGCATTTAAATATGCCGGTAATGTTGCAGTTAATGTTTTACCTTCACCTGTACGCATCTCAGCAATACAACGTTCATTTAGCACCATACCACCGATTAACTGCACATCGAAGTGACGCATACCAAAGACACGCTTACTTGCTTCACGTACAGTTGCAAACGCTTCAGGTAAAATATCCTCTTCTTTTTCACCATTTTTTAAACGCTCACGAAATTCATTTGTTTTCGCTTTTAGCTCATCATCAGTCAGCTTTTCAAATTCTGGTTCTAATTTATTAATTTCAACAACAACTTTGCGCATACGGCGGATTGAACGATCATTACGACTACCAAAAATTTTGGTTACAATTTTACCTAACATAAATCTTTATTCTCATTTATGGCGTCAAACGCCGAAAACAGCCTCTGTATCTATCAATAAACAGAGATAATCATAATCTTATTAGATTAAGTGACTCATTAAGCTGTTAGGTAAGGCCCTGCGCGAATACCGCGGGTTTGTGCAAGCCATAATCCGGTATGATAGGAGTTTGTATTCTGTACTAAAACATAGCCAGAAAGAGGAAAGTTGCTTAGTACCGATGATGGAGTCTCTGTTAATAAGGCATACAGAGTATCAAGCATAACCTCTGCAACATTAGAAACAGGTAACGGTTCATCTTTGACTTTAACCATCAATTCAGGTGAATTAATGGTGAATGCAAAAGAGAGCTGTTTAATCACATTTTTTACTGCGTGTTGTTGCCAGTAATTAAAGGTGAAGGATGAAGCAGGATTCTGTACACTTTGACGTAAAAATAAGTTATCAAACGCAATAAGTGCCTGACTTTGGCGGTTTTGAGATAAAGGGGTATCAGTTTGCTGTGGGTTTTCGGCATGAGCAGACAACAGCGAAGGTATTCCAATACCTGCTGCTACCACCCCTAAAAGCAGATGCGACCAAAAATATCGCCTGCCAAACTGTCGCCAAAAACTTATAATGCTCATTAACCTTCGTTGCTCATTAATCTTTATTTTGTGGAGTCAAAATCTATGCGGGATAGTTACCCACAATCATTGGAAAAAATCTTCATTGAACTTGAAGGTTCCAATAAGAGTACATTACAACTTATACAACAGCGTGCAACGATTTTACTAAAATTAAATCGCGCCGTCATGGCTCTTTTACCTGTTCCTTTACGAGATAAGTGCCGTGTCGCAAATTATCGCAGTGCTATTTTAATTATTGAAGTTGCAAACGCAAGTTGGTTAACTCGTTTACGTTATGAAACTCCATCATTACTTTCTGCATTGAGACAAGAAATTTTACCATCCTTATCCTCAATAGACATCAAAATAAATCCGTCTTTGGGAATAAAACAGGAAAAAAGATCTTTAATATCATCATTAAAAGAGCAAGAGCCTATAAAGAGACGTCACTTAAGTTTAGAAAGCGCACAATCATTGAAGTATTTGGCAGAGAAAAGCCCGAAGAAATTAAAAGAGAGATTAGAACGGTTGGCTGCACTTGCCGGAGAGAGTACAAGTACAGCCAAAGATGAACGTTAATTAGAGATAATTAACGTGCTTTCCTTCGCAGGAATTAAGCAAAGACCATTGAGGGAGCTTTGAATGCCACTGGCATTTGCGCTTCGTCTTCAAATGTGACGAATTCCCACGCAGATTCTTTTGCTAATACAGCTTGGAGCAATTTATTGTTCAGTGCGTGACCTGATTTAAACGCGGTGAATTCACCAATAATGTTATAGCCACACATAAATAAATCACCGATTGCATCTAACATTTTGTGACGAACGAATTCATCTTCAAAACGCAGGCCATCGTCGTTGAGAACACGATAGTCATCAACTACGATTGCACAATCGAAGCTTCCGCCTAAACACAATCCTTTAGATTGCAGGTATTCGATATCACGCATAAATCCGAAAGTACGAGCACGACTAATTTGGCTCATAAAAGACTCAGCGGAGAAATCTAATTTATAACGTTGTGTACTTGCATCAATGGCAGGGTGATTAAAATCGATAGTAAAATCTAATTTAAACCCGTTGTATGGACGCATTTCTGCCCATTTGTCGCCATCTTCTACGCGTACTGTTTCTTTGATGCGAATGAATTTCTTCGCAGTACGAAGTTCTTCGATGCCTGCATCAAGTAACAAGAAAACAAAAGGTGCTGCACTTCCATCCATAATTGGAATTTCAGGTGCATTCACTTCAATTACGATATTATCAATGCCTAAACCAGCCAGTGCTGCGTTTAAATGCTCAACGGTTGATATACGCACATCGTCTTCGTTAACTAAGCAAGTACATAACATAGTGTCACGAACTGATTTTGCGTCTGCTGGAAAATCCACCGGTGGATTTAAGTCAGTACGACGGTAGATGACCCCAGTGTTTGCTGGCGCCGGACGCATTGTAAGCGTAACTTTTTTACCCGTGTGAAGTCCCACACCAGTTGCTTGTACAATTCGTTTTAATGTCCGTTGTTTGATCATCATTTTATCTCGCAATGTTATCCGTCCTACCAATCATTATACTTATAATTGGCAGGACAGTTTAGCACAAAAAGCGGAGATGCCAATCTTTTTGGCGATTAATCAGCCTGTTTTCTCAGGAACGCAGGGATATCTAAATAATCCGGTTCTTTGTTTGCCTGAGTAGATTGTTCGTTAACGGCTTTTGCAGCTGGCTTGCTTTCTTCTACGGCAGAGAAAGAAGACATGCTATTTTGCATTTGCTGGTAACGATTCTCCATTGCGCTTTGCTGATTCTGTTTATTAGTTACCAGCGTAATCTCTGGACGTTTGTCCATACCAATACCTGTTGCAACCACAGTCACACGTAATTCATCATTCATTTCTGGGTCAAGGGATGTACCGATAACCACAGTCGCATTATCTGATGCAAATGCACGAATGGTATTACCCACTGTTTCAAATTCATCAAGACGTAAGTCAAAGCCTGCTGTAATGTTGACTAACACACCACGAGCGCCAGATAAGTCGATGTCTTCCAATAAGGGACTTGAAATCGCCATTTCTGCTGCTTCTTCAGCACGATCTTCGCCTTTCGCAGCACCAGATCCCATCATGGCATAACCCATTTCAGACATCACAGTTCTTACGTCAGCAAAGTCAACGTTCATTAAACCTGGGCGAGTAATTAGCTCAGCGATACCTTGAACTGCACCTTTTAATACATCATTAGCTGCACCAAATGCATCTAATAATGAAATTCCACGACCAAGTACTTTTAATAATTTGTCATTTGGAATCGTGATTAATGAGTCAACATGTTTTGATAACTCAGTAATACCTTGTTCCGCAAATGCCATACGTTTTTTGCCTTCAAAATTAAAAGGCTTAGTTACTACAGCAACGGTCAAAATGCCTAATTCTTTAGCCACTTCTGCAACAACAGGCGCAGCACCAGTACCAGTACCACCGCCCATACCTGCTGCGATAAAGACCATATCGGCACCTTCAAGTGCTGCACGTAACCCTTCGCGGTCTTCCTCAGCAGCATTACGGCCCACTTCAGGATTTGCACCTGCACCTAAGCCTTTCGTAATGGCATTACCAATCTGGATAGTCTGTCCGACCGCTGTTTTACGTAGCGCTTGAGCATCCGTATTGACTGCAAAGAAATCTACGCCTTCAATACGTTCACGAACCATGTGCTCAACCGCATTACCGCCGCCGCCGCCAACGCCGATGACTTTGATCACCGCATCGTTGGTTAATTCCATAGGTTCAAACATAATTTCTCTCCGTTTTGTGCCTTCTCAGGGCCGCTTGCTCAAACGACCTCTTTTTAAATTTGTCTGATTATTAAAACTCTCTTTTTAGCCAACCAGTGAGTTTCTTAAATAAACCACCGACAGCAGAGCGTTTCTCGGTTTCAGTTTCCTCACCAAAGTGAGATTCTTTACCGTAATGCAAGAGCCCAACCGCTGTTGAGTAGTAGGGGTCCTGCGCATAATCTGTTAGCCCGGTAATATTTAACGGTTTACCGATCCGTACTTGCGTGTGGAAAACACGTTGAGCACATTCAACAAGTCCATCAATCTGTGCAGCACCACCTGTTAGCACGATACCTGCGGCTAAATGATGCTTAATCCCTTGCTGACGTAACTGTTCTTGAACTTTTAAAATCTCTTCATTAACAAGATTGAGCAATTCGGTATAACGAGGCTCAATCACCTCAGCAAGAGTTTGTCGTTGCAGACTTCTTGGTGGTCTGCCTCCGACACTTGGAACCTCGACATTTTCATCTTTACCAACTAAAGAACCTAATGCACAACCATGGCGAACTTTGATAGCTTCTGCATCATTTGGCGGTGTGCCAAAAGCGTAAGCGATATCGCTGGTTACAACATTGCCTGCATAAGGAATAACGCGGGTATGTCTTAATGCTCCACCGGTATAAATAGCGATATCCATTGTGCCGCCACCAATATCAACAACACACACACCTAATTCACGTTCATCTTCTGTTAATACAGCGAAACTTGAAGCGAGTCCCGCAAAAATCAGTTGATCCACTTTTAACCCACAGCGTTCAACTGCTTTTACAATATTCTTTGCCATATCGTTATGGCAGGTAATTAAATGAACTTTAGCCTGCATACGCACGCCCGATAATCCAACTGGGTTTTTGATCCCTTCTTGATAATCAATGGCATACTCTTGCGGTATAACGTGTAAAACACGGTGTTCATCTTTTACTTTGACGGATTTCGCGGTATGTACCACGCTATCAACATCATCTTGAGTTACTTCTTCTTCTGAAATTGGCACCATACCAATCTCATTTTGGCAACTGATATGCTTGCCTGATAACGCCAAATATACTGAAGATATTTGACAGTCAGCCATTAATTCAGCCTGATCTACCGCCCGTTGTACACATTTTACGACGGATTCGAGATCGTTAACGCCACCTTTATCCATGCCCCGAGATGGACAACTTCCCACCCCGATAATATTCACTACGCCATCAGGCAGGATCTCACCGACAAGGGTGGCTACTTTGGCCGTACCAATCTCAAGACCAACTACTAATTTTCTGTCCGTCGCTTTGATCATTATTGTTCTGCCTTCGCCTTCATCGTGTCATCTGCCACGTCTTGTTTATTCATTCTCAAGTAATAAAGGAGCCCATCCGACTGCACCACCACTGTCATAACGCAGATCCACGTAATCAACTCGTTTATCCGTTTGTTGTTGCAGTATCGGATACAACTCAATAAAGCGAGCGATCCGTTTTTCGTTATCCTTACGACCTAACTCCAATCGGACATCATTGTCTAAAACTAATTGCCATCCTTGACGGGCAGACATTGACGCTGCTTTTAAATTCAGGTTACTTGCAAGAAGCTGATCTCTCATTGCAACATAACCTGACAACACCATTTTTTCGCTTCCTTGTGGGCCATATAGCAAAGGATAACTTCCTTTGGTTTCCAACTGCGTTGGTAGACTGAAAACACGCCCTTCTTTATCAAGAAAGTAAGTATCATTCCAACGGGTAAAGGGAACATACTCTACCAGATGGATTTTAAGTTCATCAGGCCACTGTTTACGCACAGTGACTTGCCTAATCCATGGCATACGTTCAATTTGTTGCTGAATGATATTCACATCCTGTGTCATAAATGTACCTGGCTGTCCTAAAGACAAAATGGCCTGACGCACATCATCATTCGTTGTGTAATGCCGCTCGCCTGTTAATACAAGTTTTGAGATTGGCAGACGATTTGCGTCTTTCATCCAGTTAACCACTTGTATTCCACCCCAAACGATGGTGGCAATCACACATAAGAAAAAGATTAATCCTGATAAATAAGTACCATTACTCGGTCTGTCAGAATGTTGCTTCTCTTTATGCTCTTTTATATTTAGCGCTGCTTGTGACATATTAACCCACTAACTCCTGAGCAACGTTTAAACAAGAGAATCGCCCATCCTTTTGTCCGATATTCCAGCGATTAATACTTTTCCTACATATATATACTTTATGAACACTTTTAGATTTGATAATTAAATCACTAAATTGTTCAATCTGTTGAGAATTATTTACTTTAAAAGAAGAAATAGCGAATTTTTCTGCATTTTTCTTACTTTTTAACTGAAATTTTTTCTCAACACAGATTTGAGCAAGCGAATTCTCGATCATTTTTTTCGCCAATTCAGTGTTACTTTCTTCATAACACCCCATCATTACAGTTAGTTTATTAACTATTTCACCATAAATGATGTTCACTTGCTCAAACATCCGCCTTAATCCTCGCTGAATGATGGCTGTAATTTCGTATCTGCTAAGCGACGCGCTATTTTACCAATATTTCCAGCACCTTGAACTAAAACAAGATCATTATCTGTTAATACACCCGCTAATATTGATGAAATTTTAGCCACATCAGAAACCCAGATAGGATCTAGCTTCCCACGTTGGCGAATTGTTCGACAAAGTGAGCGACTGTCGGCACCAGCAATAGGCGCTTCCCCAGCAGAATAAACATCTGTTAATAATAAAATATCAACTTGATTGAGAACAGTGGCAAAGTCTTCATATAAATCACGAGTACGTGTATAGCGATGAGGTTGGAAAATCATCACTAGACGTTTGTCTGGCCATCCTGCTCTCGCTGCTTTAATCGTTGCATCAACTTCTGTTGGATGATGACCATAATCATCCACTAGCATGACTTCACCTTCTTGGCCATTAACATGCTCAAGACCATAGTTACCTAAGAAGTCGAAACGACGTCCAGTACCTTGGAAGTTAAGTAATGCGGCTAAAATATGTTCGTCAGCAATACCTTCTTCTGTGGCTACAGCAACCGCTGCCGTCGCATTCAATGCGTTATGGCGACCAGGTGCGTTTAAGACAACTTGTAAATCTGGCATACCTTCACGAGAAATAGTGAAAAAGCCCTGAGCACCTTTTTGTTCATAATGCGTAATACGAACATCCGCATCTTCACTAAAGCCATAAGTCGTAATGTAACGACCCACTTTAGGAATAATCGAACGGATCACATCGTCATCCAGACACATCACAGCACGACCATAGAATGGTAAATTGTGCAAAAAGGTAATAAATGTCTCTTTTAGATTGTCAAAATTACCGTGATATGTGTCCATATGGTCTGCTTCGATATTCGTAACAACAGCAACCATTGGTTGTAAATGTAAAAATGATGCATCACTTTCATCAGCTTCAGCAATTAAATAACGACTGCACCCTAAACGAGCATGGGTGCCTGCCGACTTAACAAGCCCACCATTAACAAACGTAGGATCCAAACCCGCTTGCGCATAAATATTTGAAATCATCGCTGTTGTCGTGGTTTTACCATGTGTTCCGGCAATCGCAACACCATGACGATAACGCATTAATTCAGCCAGCATTTCAGCACGACGAATAACAGGAATACGCGCTTCTCTCGCTGCAATAATCTCAGGATTTTCAGCACTGATTGCTGTCGAAACCACAACAACACTTGCGCCACGAATATTTTCAGGGCGATGATTAAAATAGACTGTTGCGCCTAAGGCAACGAGCTGTTGTGTGACTACATTTGGTGCTAAATCAGAACCGCTGATTTCATAACCTTCGTTAGCCAGCACTTCAGCAATTCCACCCATACCCGCACCACCGATGCCGATAAAGTGAATATGCTTAACTTTTCTCATTTCAGGCACAAACGATCTTAATTTTGCCAGTTGTTGTGTATTCACTATTTACTTCTTCACTCTAAGTTAATGGTTACAAGTTACGTTTATTTTTTTGCCACTTCGATTATCACATTTGCTACGCGCTCTGTGGCATCCGTAATCGCAACACTTTTTGCTTTCTCTGCCATCGCTAACAAAGTTTCTCTATCCCAATTTTTCAGGGTTTGTGCAATGACTTCTGGAGTTAAATCATTTTGCTCGATAATTCGCGCGGCACCCGCTTTTTCTAGCGGTAGTGCATTCCAATATTGCTGTCTATCTTTGTGCTGGAAAGGAACAAAAATAGCGGGTAATCCCGCTGCGGCAATTTCACTGACTGTTAATGCGCCTGAACGACACACCACAACATCGGCCCATTGGTAAGCTTGCGCTATATCATCAATAAATTCAGTAACTTTATATTCAGATTTAACTGAATTTTTTGCTAATTCGTTCTGATAGCGTGTTTTTGTATCACTTTCGCCACCTTTTCCTGCTTGATGCCAGATTGTAACATGTTCACCTAGCAAACCTGCAACTACAGGTAAGGTGTGATTTAAAATTCTAGCGCCTTGGCTACCACCAATAATCAGTACACGGACAGGCCCTGTTCTCTCTTTTAATCGTACTGAAGGTGCTTCAAGTGCCAATACATCTTCACGAACAGGATTTCCTACAACAGGTGCTTTAGGAAATGCCCCCGGAAAAGCCTGCAATACACGCTTCGCAATTTTAGATAACCAACGATTGGTTAATCCAGCGATACCATTTTGCTCATGCAAAATAACAGGTATCCCACACATCCAAGCAGCAACACCCCCCGGACCTGAAACATAGCCACCCATACCAAGTACAGCATCTGGCTGATAGCGCTTCATAATGGCATGAGCTTGGAAAATCGCTTTAATAATACGAATAGGTGCTGTGATTAACGCTTTAATCCCTTTGCCACGTAAGCCTGAAATACGAATAAATTCAATTTCGATACCATGTTTAGGTACTAAATCGGCTTCCATTCTGTCCGCCGTTCCTAACCATCGGATTTCCCAACCTTGGGATTGTAGATAATGAGCAACAGCCAGTCCCGGGAATACATGCCCCCCAGTACCACCAGCCATAACCATTAAACGGCGTCTACGCTCGCTCATTTCGGGCTCCTTACAAACGCCTGAGCTTGTGCTAGACGTGTTTCATAATCAATTCGTAATAACATCACGATGGCAGTTGACATAATAATCAAGCTCGAACCACCGTAACTAATAAGAGGAAGGGTTAATCCCTTTGTTGGCAACATGCCTGCTGCTGCGCCTACATTGACCAATGATTGGAATGTAAACCATATCCCGATAGAGCAAGCTAAAAAACCTGAGAAACGTTGATCGAGGATCAGTGCACGTCGCCCAATTTGCATCGCACGAAAAGCGATGAAGAATACCATTAAAAGCACCAAAACCACACCGATATAACCAAGTTCTTCAGCAAGAATAGAGAAAATAAAGTCGGTATGCGCTTCAGGTAAATATTCTAATTTTTGTACTGAATTTCCTAAACCTTGTCCTAGTAAATCCCCACGGCCAAAAGCCATTAGAGATTGTGTAAGTTGATAACCGCTACCAAATGGATCTTCCCAAGGCTCTAAGAAAGAAGTAATACGTCGAACACGGTAAGGTTCAACGATAATCAACATAACAACAGCCGCAATTCCTGAGCCGATAATAGCTAAGAATTGCCAAATTTTAGCACCCGCTAAAAATAACAACGCTAATGTTGTTACGAATAAAACCACAACCGTTCCTAAGTCTGGCTGTAATAACAATAAAACAGCCAGTATTAACATCACACCCATCGGCTTACAGAAACCCCAAAAGTTGTTTCTTACTTCTTCAACTTTTCGAACTAAATAACTCGATAGATAACAAAACAGTGCAAGTTTTGATAATTCAGCAGGCTGGAAATTTAATGGCCCCACAGCAATCCAGCGTGAAGCCCCATTAACCGAACTTCCGACACCTAATACCACCAATAAAAGGAGTATCGATCCAAATAGCATTAAGCTGCTATAACGTTGCCAAATTGCCATAGGAATACGCATGGTGACTAACGCAATACAAAATGCGACAACGATATAGATACCATCACGTTTCGCAAATAAGAAAGGATCTTCTGCAAGACGTTGACCTACCGGCATTGAAGCCGATGTCACCATAACAAAGCCGACAACCGCTAATCCGAAAGTAAACCAGAGCAAAGTGCGATCATACGGCACAAATGCCGTATTCTCAGTTTGATAACTGCCCACTAGCCACTGTTTTAATCTTCGTATTGCGAATATGCTCATCAGCCAAGCTCCCTTGCTAAACGTGCAAATTCATCACCACGCTGCTCAAAACATTTAAACTGATCTAAGCTTGCACATGCAGGAGAGAGCAACACCATATCTCCTGATTTTACAGTCGGTGCTAAGGCTCGCATGGCTTCTTCCATTGTCACTGTTAATAAAGAGACATCGGGTCGTAGATTTGCCAATGCTTGTCCATCTTGTCCAAAACAGTACAGACGAATATTGTCACCGCTGATATAAGGCAATAAAGAAGAGAAGTCAGCCGATTTCCCGTCACCACCTAATAAAAGGTGTAATGTACCTTCAACTTCAAGCCCTCGTAATGCCGCTTCGGTGCTTCCCACATTGGTCGCTTTCGAGTCATTTATCCAACGTACATTTTGATGTGAATAAACTAATTGAAAACGATGAGCAAGACCGTGATACGTTTTCAGTACCTCAGTTGCTGCTTTACGAGAAATACCCACTGCGTCAGCAAGTGCTAATGCCGCTAATGCATTAGTATAGTTATGTTGTCCTGACAGATACATCTCAGCCATTGAAAGGACTTTCTCACCTTTCACTTTTAAAATGCGATTTGTGTTATCAAGCTGGTAATCACCTTGCCCAACACCAAAACTAACACAACGATTATCTTTACCTGCTAAAGGTAACGTTAATGCATCATCTTCGTTATAAACGCAGGTTTTAGCATTATCGTAGATACGCAGTTTTGCTTCACGGTATTGCTCTAATCCCAACGGATAGCGATTCATATGATCTTCGCTAATATTTAATACCGTTGCAGCCGAGGCTTGTAAGCTATAAGTCGTTTCCAACTGAAAGCTTGATAGTTCTAATACATATAAATCATGAGGCTCCGTTAATAAGGTCAGAGCTGGAACGCCAATATTGCCACCAACCCCAACGCGAATACCATCCGCGCTTGCCATTTCACCCACTAGCGTTGTCACAGTGCTTTTACCGTTAGAGCCAGTAATCGCGACAATAGGTGCTTTGGCTTCACGGCAAAACAGTTCGATATCACCAACAATTTCAACACCATGATTTGCCGCTTCAACAAGCTCAGGTGTTGAAAGTGCAATACCTGGGCTTGAGATAATTAAATCAGCATCGTTGAGCCATGCTTGATGAAAACTACCTGTATGATATTCGACGTCAGCAGGAAGCTTATCTAAGCCTCCTGGTTTTTGGCGTGTATCAATAACCTTAGGTGTAACACCTTGGCGGATAAAAAAGTCAACGCAGGAAAGGCCTGTAATTCCAAGCCCAACAACAACCACTTTTTTTCCCTGATAATTTGCCATCTTAACGTACCTTTAATGTCGCCAGACCAATAAGCACTAACATCAGTGAGATGATCCAGAAGCGAACAATAACACGAGGTTCAGGCCAGCCTTTTAATTCATAATGGTGATGAATTGGAGCCATACGGAAAATACGTTGACCACGCAACTTAAATGAGCCGACTTGTAAAATAACGGAGAGTGTTTCAACTACAAACACCCCCCCCATAATGACTAATAAGAATTCTTGGCGTAATAACACCGCAATCGTTCCTAATGCACCACCTAATGCAAGAGAACCTACATCACCCATAAATACTTGAGCTGGGTAAGTATTAAACCAAAGGAAGCCTAAGCCCGCACCAACGATAGCGGTACAGACAATCACTAATTCACCCGCATGCATCAAGTAAGGAATTTTTAAGTAGCTTGCAAAATTAACGTTACCTGTCGCCCACGCAACTAATGCAAAACCAGCGGCAACAAAAACAGTTGGCATAATGGCTAAACCATCTAAACCATCCGTTAAGTTAACGGCGTTACTTGTTCCCACAATGACGAAATAAGCCAATAAAATATAAAGCATGCCTAATTGAGGCATGACATCTTTAAAGAATGGAACGACTAACTGTGTTGCTGGCGTATCTTTGCCAATGGCATACATACTAAATGCCACAACAAGTGCTAATACGGATTGCCAGAAATATTTCCAACGTGCGATTAAGCCTTTGGTATCTTTACGAACAACTTTGCGATAATCATCAACAAACCCAATTACGCCGTAGCCAATTAAAACCAGCAATACACACCAAACGTAAGGGTTATCTAATCTTGCCCATAACAGTGTAGAGATGGAGATAGAGAACAGGATCATAATCCCGCCCATTGTTGGTGTACCACGTTTACTAAAGTGCGACTCAGGTCCTTCACTACGAACCACTTGTCCAATTTGCATTTTTTGTAACCATGCGATGAGATGAGGCCCCATCCACAAAGCAATAATTAATGCCGTCAATAAACCAACAATCGCCCTGAATGTCAGATAAGAAAACACATTAAAAAATGTATGGTATTTAACCAAATATTCGGCTAGCCAAACTAACATTCAAAGCACTCCTTTAATGCGTTCACGATATCTTCCATCGCGGAGCTTCGTGAACCTTTTACTAAAACTGAAACAACATCATGCTGCTGTAATAATGGAATTAATTGAGCAAGTAAGTCGGCTTTAAATGCAAAATGCTGACCACCTTGATTTTCATCACTAATAAAATGACTGTAATGCCCAACAGTGAAGACACTATCAATACCAGCACTGTGAGCAAAACGACCAACATCGCGGTGGCATTTTTCTGAATCTTTACCTAATTCAGCCATATCCCCAGCGACAAAAATTTTATATCCCGGTAATTGAGAGAGCACTTGTAAGCCCGCAATCATCGAACCATCGTTCGCATTGTAAGTGTCATCTAACACCATCTTTCCTGAAGTTAACTCAACAGGATACAGTCTTCCCGGTACCGCTTTTAATGTCGATAAACCAAGGCGAATATCTTCAAGCGTTGCCCCAGCAGATAGTGCAAGTGCACTTGCAGCTAAAGCATTCGCAATATTATGACGTCCCGGCAATGGAAGAGTGACATCAACACAACCTTCTGGTGTGTGTAAGGTGAAATTTGTAATGAATTGCTTAACAACGATATCCGTCGGATAAAAATCTGCGTCGCTTTGTGCGGATAAAGAGAACGACCATTGTGTTTGGCGCGCATTTAAATGATGTTGCCACAGAGGTAAGTCATTACTATCAAGATTAATAATGGCTGTACCTTGCTCTTTTAAGTGCGAAAAGATTTCGCCTTTAGCTTGAGCAATACCTTCCAGTGAGCCGAAACCTTCAATATGTGCAGAAAAGAGGTTGTTTACCAATGCAGCATCTGGTTTTACCATATTTACGGTATAGGCGATTTCACCGATATGGTTTGCACCCAATTCGATAACTGCAAAACGGTGTTCAGGTGTTAAACGAAAAAGCGTTAAAGGTACGCCAATATCGTTATTTAAATTGCCATGCGTATATAAGGTTTCACCGCAGTGACGCAAAATAGAAGCGGTCATCTCTTTAACGGAAGTTTTTCCAGAAGAGCCTGTCAGCGCAACAATCTTAGCATGACTTAGCGAGCGAATATGTGCTGCTATTTCCCCCATTGCGAGATGGGTATCTTTCACAATGATTTGCGGGCAATCAACATCAATCTCACGATTAACTAAAACTGCGACAGCGCCCTTTTCTTTTACATCAGCAATAAAATCATGAGCATCAAAACGCTCACCCGCTAATGCAATAAACAGACAATCTCCATCAATTTTACGGCTATCCGTTGAAATCGATTTGATGATAAGTTGATCCACTTGGCTTTGAGCGATATGACTCAATGTGCCTTTGGTAACTTGTGCAATATTTTCTAAAGATAGAGGGATCATGCCATCACCCCCAATAACCGAGCAACGGTTAATCTATCTGAATAATCAAGGCGACGAGAGCCAACCAACTGATAATCTTCATGCCCTTTACCTGCGACTAAAATCATATCATTGGCATCTGCTTGCATAATCACGTTAGTGACTGCTTCAGCACGGCCTTCAATAGCAATCGCACGCCCCGGATCCATTAAACCTGAAAGAATATCTTGGATAATCGCTTGAGGCTCTTCGCTACGCGGGTTGTCATCAGTGATGACAACTTTATCAGCCAGCTCTTCTGCGATCGCACCCATTAGTGGGCGCTTACCTTTATCTCTATCTCCGCCACAACCAAATACACACCAAAGTTTACCTGTGCAGTGTAAACGAGCAGCTTGAAGTGCCTTCTCTAAAGCATCTGGAGTATGAGCATAATCGACAATAACTGTAGGACGATTATCCGCGCTAAACACTTCCATGCGACCACAAACAGGTGTGAGTGCAGATGAAGCATTAATCACAGCACTTAATGGGTATCCTAATGCCAATAATGTCGCTAAAGCACACAAGAGGTTACTGACATTAAAAGCACCCATTAGTGGGCTTTCAATTTCACCATCACCCCAGCTAGAACTAAAGTGAATGGTTGCGCCTGCGTCGTGATAATTAATATGGGTTGTTTTAACAAAACGGCCTTGCCAATTTTGTGGCAATTTATTTTCCATTGTTAATGCAACAGCATCAGGTAAACGAGACAGCCATTTTAGACCAACAGCATCGTCTGCATTGATGATTTTCTCACCACTTTGATGCGTGGAAAACAGTAACCATTTTGCTTCTTCGTAATTTGCCATATCACCATGATAATCAAGATGATCTCGGCTTAAATTCGTAAATATACTCGCCACAAAAGGCAACGCACTGACACGACCTTGAACTAAACCATGAGAAGAAACTTCCATAGCCGTTAATGTCGCGCCTTGATTTAATAATTGTTGTAACTCTAATTGAATATCAACCGCTGATCCTGTGGTGTTCATCGCAGGAACAACATGACCTAAAAGCCCGTTACCTACTGTTCCCATCACAGCACTGGTTTCACCCAAACCTTGTGCCCACTGTGCTAACAATTGTGTTGTTGTCGTTTTTCCGTTAGTCCCAGTAACACCAATCAGTTTCAGTTTTTCCGCAGGCTGATGATAAAAATGCCCAGCTAATTTTGATAACTCTGCATTAAGATTATTAATATAAATAACTGGAATACCGTGACTTTCACGGATTTCACCATGCGTTGCAACATCTTGCGCTTCCGCTAATACCGCAGAAACACCTTGAGCAATTGCTTGAGGAATATAGCGTCTACCATCAGTTTCATGACCTTTAATGGCGATAAAAAGATCACCGCTCGCCGCTTTTCGGCTGTCGAGTGTCATGTCTTTGAGCATCAATGACGGTGCTTGTATCCCGAGTGCCCCTAATAGGTCACTTAAGTTAGGATCGGCCACTTGTATCCTCTTCTTTTTTAATTACAAATTCACTTTTATCGTCTGGCGTCAATGCATCAGGTTCTACGTTCATTGTGCGTAAAACTGCGCCCATAATTGTGCCAAACACCGGTGCGGATACTGCGCCCCCATAGTACTTACCTGCTTTAGGTTCATTGATTATCACAACCAACGCAAAGCGAGGACGACTTGCAGGTGCAACACCCGCCGCATAAGAGATATATTGATTGATATATTTTCCGTCAGGCCCTACTTTTTTCGCTGTCCCTGTTTTAATCGCAACACGATAACCTTTAATTGCCGCACTCACACCACCGCCACCGGGCAATGCTACGCTTTCCATCATATGCACGACAGTTTTCATCACAGATTCTGGGAAGACTCGTGTTCCTGGTACAGGAGGATCAACTTTCGTAATAGAGAGAGGACGATAAATACCAAAACTACCAATCGTTGCGTAGACACGCGCTAACTGTAACGGCGTTACCATTAGCCCATATCCGAATGAGAAGGTGGCCCTTTCAAGATCGGACCACCGTTGTTTTTTTATTGGAAATATGCCACTACTTTCGCCAACTAGCCCCAAGTTAGTTGGCTTCCCGAATCCAAATCGTGAATAAACATCCACAAGTTCAGATGCAGGCATCGCTAACGCCAGTCTTGAAACACCAACGTTACTCGATTTCTGTAATATTCCTGTTATCGAAAGCTCATGATATAACGCCACATCCTTTATTTGATGCCCGCTAATACGATAAGGAACAGTATTAATAACACTATTTTCTTTAATGATATGATTGTGAAGTGCACTCATCACAACCATTGGTTTTACGGTAGAACCTGGTTCAAAAATATCGGTGATAGCACGATTGCGCATCGCGTCTTTAGGTGTACCTGTTAAATTATTTGGGTTATACGATGGGCTGTTTGCCATCGCCAACACTTCACCGGTATTTACATCAACTAAAACAGCAGTTCCTGACTCTGCTTTATTCTTAATAACCGCATTAGTTAATTCACGATAAACCACAGATTGTAAACGTTCATCAATGCTCAACATCAGATTATGAGCAGCTTGGCTATCTGTTTGAGCGATGTTCTCGATAACTCGGTTAAAACCATCTTTGCGAACAACACGCTCACCGGGAGCACCTGTCAGCCACTGATTAAAGCTTTTTTCAACACCTTCAATGCCATCACCATCAATATTTGTTACGCCGATGATGTGAGCTGTGACTTCACCTGACGGATAATAGCGTTTTGATTCTTGACGCATATTAATCCCAGTGATTTTTAGTTTGCTAATGTAATCACTAATTTCAGGATTCACTTGGCGAGCCAAATAGATAAAGCGAGCAGAAGGCGTTGTGACAATTTTTTGCTCAATTTGATTCACTGGCATTTTCAGTGCATCAGCAAGTGCTAACCAACGAGAGTCCGTCATATCAGGATTTGCATCTAATACAACTTTAGGATCAGCCCAAATAGCATAAACAGGCACACTGACAGCAAGAGGTCGCCCCATTCTATCGCTGATCATGCCTCTTGCCGTTGGTACTTTTTGCACACGTAGAGAACGCATATCCCCTTCACGAATAAGGGGATCGGGATTAATAACCTGTAAATAGGCAACACGGATTAATAGCGCGGCTAAAGCGATACCAATACCACCGCAAAGCAACGCAAAACGCCAACTCACAAATCCTGTTTTTTCTTCAGGCTTGCGTAGTTTGGCATTTGACTTTGTCTTTGCTTTCGCTTTTGCCGAACGTGAAAATTTCATACTTGCCTTAATTATTTAGTAACCACGATGTTCTCTTTTGTTGGGTCGACATGGATCATGCCCAAACTATCACTTGAAAAACGCTCTACTCGGCTATGGTCTGCTAGAGCATTTTCTTCAAGAATGAGATTGCGCCATTCGATCTCCAATACGTTTTTTTCCAGCACTAAGCGCTCTTTCTCTGCTGTCAATAAACGTGTCTTATGTGCTGTCGTCACGACATACACCGCAGAAATAATCACAGCAATTAGTAAACATACAGGTAATTTGCCGTGACGCAGTAAATCCTGCCCTATAACTCCCGGTAGTGAGTGTCGTTCAGTAGACATTTATTCCTCAATACGTTGTGCTACACGCAATACAGAGCTTCGTGCGCGTGGATTTTCTTCAACTTCCACGCCAGTCGGTTTCATCTTGTGAATACTCGATAAGCGAGCACTTCCTAACTCTTTTATCTGCGCTTCAGTGAGAGGAATACCAGCAGGGACAACAGGCCCTTTGCTCTCATCTCTAATAAAACGCTTCACTAATCGGTCTTCCAACGAATGGAAACTAATTACCGACAAACGCCCTTCTGGTGCTAAAACAGAAACGGCACCTTTTAGTGCTTTTTCAATTTCATCTAACTCGCTATTGATATAGATGCGAATTGCCTGAAAACTGCGTGTTGCTGGGTGCTTATGTCGCTCTTTTACTGGGCTTGCATCGCTAATTAAATCCGCCAATTGCTTGGTTCGAGTCAAAGGCTCTTCTGTTTTGTTACGAGCAACAATGGCGCGAGCAATACGTTTAGCAAAGCGTTCTTCACCAAATGTTTTCAATACCCATGTAATATCGTCTTCTTCTGCTGTCATCAGCCATTGTGCAGCTGATTGCCCTGATGTTGGGTCCATACGCATATCAAGAGGCCCATCACGCATAAATGAGAAACCACGTTCAGGATCATCAAGTTGAGGAGAAGAAACACCTAAATCCAATAATACGCCGTCAATTTTTCCAGCTAAATCGAGCTCATTAACATACTGTTCAATATTTGAAAAAGGCCCATGAACAATAGAAAATCGAGCATCATCAATTTCATTAGCAACTGCGATGGCTTGCGGATCTCTGTCTATCGCTATCAAGCGACCTTGTTCACCCAATTGCGATAAAATTAGACGAGAGTGACCTCCGCGACCAAATGTTCCGTCGATATAGATACCTGAAGGTTTAATATTCAGGCCATTCACTGCTTCATCCAGTAATACACTGGTATGACTAAAATTATTTGTTGTCATTATTTAAAGTGATAAATCCAATAGTCGTGTCGATAACGGTTCCTGTGAGGTTTGCTCGGCTACAATGTCTTTTTCGATCTGTTTGTACCAGACCTGTTCATCCCACAATTCAAATTTATTGAATTGACCAACTAACATGACCTCTTTTGTTAGCCCTGCATGCTGTCTTAGCGTGCTAGCTAACAAAAGACGTCCTGCGCTATCCATTTGGCATTCGCTGGCGTGGCCTAATAACAAACGTTGAACTCGACGTTCCGCAGGGTTCATGGAGGACAAAGCCGCTAATTTTAACTCAATCTTTTCCCATTCTGGAAGGGTATAAAGCAATAAACATGGCTGATTGAGATCAATGGTACAAACCATTTGACCTTCAGAAATCTCACTCAGCGTTGTTCGATAACGGGAAGGAACTGTTATTCGCCCTTTGCTGTCAAGATTAACGAGTGTTGCTCCACGAAACATCCTCATTACCCTCAGCTTTGTAATTTACACCACATTATCCCACAAATCCCCACAAATAGAGTTTACGGATGGTATGAAAACGTTGTCAAGCCAGATATAGGAAGCTTTATTTATATTTACAGTAATTTGATAGGCACACCGAAATGTTTAAATTATCGACAAAAAGGAAAAGGAAAACATTAACACTATGATTAATAGAGATTATTTTTCCAATTCTATTTTTAATCACGAAAAGTAATTATTTATAACGATTACAAGGAGGAAAAACAGATAAAGAAATCATAATCAGTAAATCATGATTTTTATTATAAAAAACTAATTTATTGCAGTTCATTTACCTTTAGCCAACATAATAATTTGGGGTTGCTTTTATATAAATAAAAATAGCAAGACAAAAAAAAATAATTCAATATCATGAGGATAGTTATTTATTTTTTTCTTAAGCTTCCCAAAATAAAATTAATTACTTATTAAATTTAAGCAATATCACTTATGGATATATCAAAATTTAATCTATTAACTTAGTAAAATGAGAGAAATAGTAAAAAAAGGCTTAAGATTAATCTCAAATTTAATATTCTCTAAGCTATTCGACATTCTTAAATCAAATAAAACATCCCCGTTTTAATTTAATAAAACAGGGATGAGTATAAATGCAGATAATTACCAACAGAGTGATATCAATTAACGTGCACGTCCCAAACTGCCTCGACGGCATAAATCACGACGAATACGTGTAATACCCGCTTGTGGTTTTTGTTCTTCTTCAAGACTTGCAAGAACAAGCTCTAACACACGCTCTGCAATATCACGATGTCGTTGAGCGACAGATAAAACGGGACACTCAAGGAAATCCAATAACTCATGATCACCGAAAGTCGCAATAACCAATTGTGTTGGTAAACGACCACTACGTTGTAATGTCACATCCATAACCCCTTGTAATAAAGCAAAAGAAGTCGTGAATAATGCATCAGGCATTGGATTATTATTTAACCATTCAGAAAAAGCAGTCGCAGCAGCTTCTCGTTCATAGCTATTTGCATATAGGTAGGTAACTTCTCTAGGATCATCTTTCCATACATTACGAAAACCTTGTTCACGTAAAAAACTCACAGAGAGCTCAGGAAGTGCGCCTAAATAGAGTACAGATTGCGAAGGAAATGCTTTTAGTTCTGTTGCCAACATTTTGGCATCTTCTAAGTCATCACCAACAACACTGATAAAATGCTCACTTTCTAATGCTCGGTCTAATGCAATAATCGGTAATGAGCGATTAGCCCAACGCTGATAGAAAGGGTGCTCTGGTGGCAATGCTGTTGAAACAATAATGGCATCAACTTGACGTTGCAGTAAGTGCTCAACACAACGAATTTCGTTGTCTGGTTGGTCTTCTGAACAGGCAATCAATAATTGATAACCGCGTTGACGTGCTTGTCGTTCAAGGTAATTTGCGATCCTGGTATAACTGGTATTTTCCAAATCAGGAATAACCAAACCAATAGAACGCGTACGACCAGCACGTAATCCCGCGGCAACAGCGTTCGGGTGGTAATTATGCTCTCTGACCACCGCCATCACTTTTTCAACAGTCTTGTCACTTACACGGTACTGTTTCGCTTTACCATTAATGACATAACTTGCTGTTGTTCGTGAAACACCAGCCAAGCGGGCGATTTCATCCAGTTTCACATTAGCCTCTTTTAATTATTAAATGTGTTATTTATTACATATTGCTATGAATTTCAGTCATCATGCTGATCTGATTTTGCATTTTAACACAATTTACTGATAAAACCGTATGCGTCAACGTTTCCGTTTATGTCTTTTATCAATTATTTCAATCATCGTTATCTATCAATAAGTAATTTCAAAAGAAAAAAGCACCATTTAGGTGCTTTTTCATCAATAAAAATTAATCTTGATACATTAATTCGATTTCATTTCGATAACGTTCAGAAATAATTTTACGGCGAAGTTTCAATGTTGGTGTTAACTCACCCGATTCCATTGAAAAGCCTTCAGCAAGAAGAGTAAAGCGCTTAACTTGATGAAAACTTGCAAAGTTTTTTTGCATTTCACGTAAACGCTCATCAAATAGCTCTTTAATTTTAGTATGGCGTAATAATTCCATACGATCTTGATATTTTAAATTTAATGCACGCGCATGTTCTTCTAATGCATCAAAACAAGGCACGATAAGTGCAGAAACAAATTTACGCGTATCAGCAATCACCGCAATATGCTCAATAAAACGGTCTTGCCCTAATGTTCCTTCGATCATTTGTGGTGCAATATATTTACCATTTGACGTTTTCATTAAATCCTTCAAACGTTCCGTGATAAATAACATACCATCACTATCAAGTGCGCCTGCGTCACCTGTACGTAACCAACCATCTTCTGTAAAGGCAGCCGCCGTATCTTCAGGCTTATTGAAATACCCTTTCATGACAATGTTACCACGTACTTGGATTTCATTTTCTGCACCAATACGCACTTCAACACCCGGCAATGGTGTACCAATAGAGCCTAACTTATATTTATTCTCTTCCCAGCATGAAACTGTGGCGCAGGTTTCTGTCATACCATAGCCGTATTTAATATTAATACCGGCAGCCAAGAAGAAACGGATCACTGCATCATCTAAACGAGCCCCTGCCGCTGGTAAAAAGCGAACACGCCCACCTAAGATTTGACGCAATGGATTTAATACTTTTTTATCTGCAAAGCGATAACATAAGCGGGAAATAAACCCTTGCTGACACTGATTCAGTTGTGCTTCACGCTGTTTTTCGCCCTGCTTTATCGCCCATTTAAAGATAAATTGGCGAAACACAGAAGCTTGAGACACTTTATCTTGAATAGCGCTATACACTTTTTCATAAAAGCGAGGAACAGCACACATCACCGTAGGCTTAACCGCACTCATAGCCTCTCTCACTGCATGAGTATCTGTTAAATACACGTTAACCGCACCAGTGTGCATCACATAGAAGCTCCACGCGCGTTCAAAAACGTGAGAAAGAGGTAAAAAACAGAGCGAAACATCTTTATCAGATAATGAGAGACGTTCATCATGAAGATAAAGCTGTGATGCCAGACTCGTATAATCAAGCATAACGCCTTTAGGTTCACCTGTTGTTCCTGATGTATAAATCAAAGTAAACAGGTCATCTAAACTGCATTCATTAATACGTTGTTTTAACACTTCATCATGCTGAAATTGTGTCTGGTTAATTAAATCTTCCAGATAGCATGAAGGTGTATTTTCGTTTAACACAACATCGGAGTTAAACACAATAATATGTTTAAGCTGAGGACATAACGCTAATAATTCAGAAACAATATCGTATTGCTTTTGGTCGCCAACAAAAAGAATGCGAATATTCGCATCATTTAAAATATAAGCGGCTTGTTCAACACCACTTGTTGCATAAAGAGGAACGGTTACTGCACGTAGTTGTAAAGAAGCAATATCAGCCAAAGACCAATCAATGGTATTTTGAGAAAAGATCCCAATGTTTTCTTGGACATTTACACCCATTTCTAACAATGCATTTGAGAGCGCATGTGTTTTCTTTTCAACCAACTCCCATGACATTTCGATATTGCGCTTAGCATCCCATTGACGATAAGCAATTTTATTCCCGCTGTGCAAAAACTGCATCTGCAATCTTCTAATTATATGATAATCATGAAGATTATTATTAGTTATCATAATTTTCCTGCTATTTATGGAAAAGCGATCGTGTTATGAAACTGAAATGGAGGAAATCCCTCTCTTACAATTTCAGCTTACACTTGTTCGCTGAGTCGGATAAAAGTCTAAGTGATCCGCCAAAATAAAGGAATTCAATTTTACATAAATTTGTAAAATTGTGAGTTATGAAAAGTTTTGTCAGAAAAGGCTATCTCATCACAGTGAGGTAATTAAATTTTATGATCTTATTTTTTATGGAAAGCTAAGAAGAAAAGCTGATAAATAACAATGGGTAATTATCATAACTTAATCAATGACAATAGAAAGAGAGGGATATTATTGTAAAAAAATAGGTTTAACATAGTTATAATACGAATAAGAGTCATTATTACAAAGAAAGGGCAAAAATAGTGACAGCAATCCAATTTAGTTTATCTAACTACATAAACGCCATTTTGGTCATTAGCTGGTTAACTAACGTTATCTGCCACTATTTCTGCATAATTAGTAATAAATCCTAATTATGAGTAAAAACACTCTAGTTTTGACAAACTTCACTTAATAAATTTTTCATCCATAAGTGGTCTTTATCACGCGCTGTTGACTCATGCCAAATCAAATAACATGGACGCTCTGTTTTTTCCCAAGGTAACGACACGGCTTTAATATCTAATTGTTCAGAATAACTCTCAACTAACCATTTTGGTGCAATGGCAACCAAATAAGTTCTAGAAACAATATTTAGTACACTATTTAAATCAGTTCCTTGATAAGTGATTAAATCTTCCAATTGATTATTTTTATAATAAGATGTACTAAATGAACCAATATCATCTAAAGAAACAATAGAATGTTGCTCATTTAATAACATCTCTTGGGTTACACTATCTTTAATACGAGGATGTTTATTAGAAACGACCAAAACAACTTCATCGTTAAATAGTGGTTGTGAATGAAATTCAGACTTTTCAAATTCCTTATAGCTAATAAAAAATTCAACTTCTTGATATTTTAATTGGTGTTCTATATTGCTATTTAAATAAGATTTTATATTAACATTAATATTAGGTGTTTCATTTTTAATTTGTTCAACTATTTTTGGTGCTAATTTTATATCTAGAGGGCTACAAATAGATAAATTGAATATACGCTCACTTTGTTCTGGTTCAAATCCTGCTCCTGGAAGCTCGTTATGAACTAATTGTAAGGCTTGTCTCACTGGACCAAAAAGTTGTTTAGCTCTTAACGTAGGCTGAATTCCTCGTCCATAACGAACAAATAATTCGTCATTAAACATAATTTTAAGGCGAGACACTGCATTACTTACTGCGGGTTGTGACATGCCCAATACTTGTGCAGCACGGGTGACATTTTGCATTTGCATAACAGCATCAAATACCGTTAATAAATTAAGATCAACATTACGTAAATGCATATCTGTTGATTCTCTGCTGGTAACTGTTGCTGATGTGTAATCCGTCATTTCTTACTCCACTATGTTATCATAATAGCAAAATAAATATTATTAACTGAGATATTATTAATAATAGATAGGCTTCAACTATTACTTAAACTATTTATTAAAATTTATTATTCATCATCCATGAATATAACTAAACATATAAGTTTCATATCAATAAAAAAACGTATTTCATATAAGTGATGAAATTTGGCATTAAAATTACATGTATAGAAAATGATTATATCAATATATATTACAACCTGTTTTACCTTCTGCCTTGCAAATAATAAAACAAAGTATGATAAAAATCATAATAAAATAATGTACTTTCATTCCTAAAATAGGTATCTGATAGCCATCATCATTAATAATACAATGATTTTTATTCTTACATTCAAAACGTTGCTCACATTCCTCAATCTTCCCCTCTCTAACTGGCTCTTTTCTCTCTCTCAACTAGCTGGTTAAAAAAAAAGCAAACAATCGTTTAATTTTTCATTTCACTCTTTTTCAAACAACGTATGGCACATTAACCCAATCAATGAATACTTAATAGTTATAATCATTAGTAAAAATTTAGATATTAGTCAGAATCACTATATATATTTTATAAATAACACTCATAAATGAATTAATAAATTCCAACGCTTGACATCTTTATTGGTATTAGGTATCAATAAATACAGATTATTGAGAACTTATCTAAGGATGTTTCATGTTAAACGCAATTTTACTATCAAGCCTACTACTACTCGCAACTTTTATGCGCGGTCGGCTTATGGGTAAAAAGTGAAACACACCTGCCCTTAGAGAGAAAACCCGCGCTAGTCGCGGGTTTTTTTATACCTGGGAGAGCGCAAACAGCCAATAAAAAGAGAAAGGAACAGATTATGAGCAACGACGTGATTATTTTTGATACCACATTGAGAGATGGCGAACAAGCATTGCAGGCGAGCTTAAGCGTAAAAGAGAAGTTACAAATTGCTTACGCTTTAGAGCGTTTAGGTGTGGATATCATTGAAGCGGGCTTTCCTGTTTCTTCTCCTGGTGATTTTGAATCCGTACAAACCATTGCACGCGAAATCAAAAATAGCCGTATTTGTGCATTAGCGCGCTGTGTTGATAACGATATTGATGTTGCAGCAGAGTCTTTAAAAGTTGCTGAAGCTTTTCGTATCCACGTATTCTTGGCAACCTCGGCATTGCATGCTGAACACAAATTAAAAAAATCATTCGAAGATATTATTGAGATGGGCGTGAATTCGATAAAGCGCGCACGTCGCTACACCGATGACGTGGAATTCTCTTGCGAAGATGCAGGTCGTACTCATATCGATAATTTATGTCGAATTGTTGAAAGTGCAATTAATGCTGGCGCAACCACCATTAATATTCCAGATACCGTAGGTTATACAACACCTTATCAATTTGGTGGCATTATCACCAACTTGTTTGAGCGTGTTCCCAATATCGATAAAGCCATTATTTCTGTTCACTGTCATGACGATTTGGGTATGGCAGTTGCTAACTCAATTACCGCAGTACAAGCAGGTGCAAGACAAGTAGAAGGGACAATTAATGGCTTAGGCGAGCGCGCAGGCAACTGTGCGTTAGAAGAAGTCATTATGGCGATAAAAGTCCGTGAACAAATGATGAAGGTTCAAACACGGATTAATCACAAAGAAATTTATCGTACCAGTCAATTAGTCAGCCAATTATGTAATACGCCAATTCATGCTAATAAATCTGTTGTTGGCTCCAATGCATTCGCGCATTCATCGGGTATTCACCAAGATGGCGTTTTGAAAAATCGCGAAACCTACGAAATCATGACACCAGAATCTATCGGATTAAAAGAAGTGCAATTGAATTTAACTTCTCGCTCAGGCCGTGCTGCAGTTAAACACCGAATGGAAGAGATGGGTTATCGCGAAACAGATTATAACTTGGATACTTTATATTCTGCCTTCTTACGTTTAGCCGATAAAAAAGGCCAAGTCTTTGATTACGATTTGGAAGCTTTAGCATTTATGGGACAACAGCAACAAGAGCCTGATGAGTTTGTAATGAACTATTTTAATACTCAATCGGGTTCATCAACCGTTGCTACGGCAAGTGTCAGTATTACCCATGGTGACAAAGAAATTACTGAAGCAGCAACCGGTAATGGTCCCGTTGATGCAGTTTATCAAGCTATCTCTCGTGCAACAGGTTATCCATTAAAATTAGTCACTTACCAATTAACCGCTAAAGGTGAAGGTAGAGACGCTTTAGGACAAGTTGACATCGTCGTTGAATATCAAGGACGTAAATTTCATGGAATGGGTTTAGAAACTGACATCGTAGGTTCATCGGCGAATGCCATGATCCACGTTATCAATAGCATTTGGCGCTCTGAGCAAGTCGAAATAGAAAAACGCAAACAACACACAACACAAGAAGCGGTTTAATTATGTCAAGAAATTATCATATTGCAGTATTACCCGGAGATGGTATTGGCCCTGAAGTCATGGCTCAAGCACAAAAAGTGATGAAGGCGATCAGCGAGTGTTTCTCACTTAATATCACAACAAAAGAATACGATATCGGTGGCATTGCCATTGATAATCATGGCACTCCGTTGCCAGCAGATACCTTAACAGGTTGTGAACAAGCTGATGCGATTTTATTTGGTTCCGTCGGTGGTCCTAAATGGGAACACTTACCCGCAAATGAACAGCCAGAGCGCGGTGCTTTATTGCCATTACGCAAGCATTTTAAATTGTTCTGCAATTTACGCCCTGCACGCTTATATGAAGGCTTAGAAGCCTACTGCCCATTACGTGCTGATATCGCCCAACGTGGTTTTGATATTTTATGTGTACGTGAATTAACAGGCGGTATTTACTTCGGTCAGCCTAAAGGTCGTGAAGGTGAAGGCGCACAAGAGCATGCTTTTGATACTGAAGTTTATCATCGTTATGAGATTGAACGTATTGCACGCTTTGCGTTTGAGTCGGCACGTAAACGCCGTCATAAAGTAACCTCTATTGATAAAGCTAACGTATTACAAAGCTCTATTTTATGGCGTGAAGTTGTCACTGGGATCGCAAAAGAATATCCAGATGTTGAAATTCAGCATATGTATATCGATAACGCGACAATGCAGTTAATTAAAGATCCTTCTCAATTCGATGTGTTGCTGTGCTCCAATATTTTTGGCGATATTTTATCGGATGAATGCGCAATGATCACAGGCTCTATGGGAATGTTGCCATCGGCCAGTGTTAACGAAGAGCACTTTGGTTTATATGAACCCGCAGGAGGCTCAGCGCCTGATATAGCAGGTAAAAACATAGCAAACCCAATTGCACAAATTCTGTCTGCTGCACTGTTATTACGCTATAGCTTTAATGAAGATAATGCAGCTCAAGCCATTGAAGATGCTATCACACAAGTATTAGCAGAAGGCTATCGCACCGCAGATTTAGCCGGTGATGGCAACGCAATCACAACCGACGAAATGGGTGATCGTATCGCTCAGTATATTCGTGAAGGGGCATAACATGGGTAAAACATTATATCAAAAAATTTATGATGCACATGTTGTCAGAGAAGTGAGTGATGAAACACCCATTTTGTATATCGATAGACATTTAGTGCATGAAGTGACATCGCCTCAAGCCTTTGATGGATTAAGAACAAAAGGTCGCCCTGTTCGTCAACCGAATAAAACCTTTGCAACAATGGATCACAACGTATCAACACAAACCAAAGACATTAATGCTTGTGGTGATATGGCGAGAATTCAAATGCAAGAGTTGATGAAAAACTGCCAAGAATTTGGCGTTACGCTGTATGACTTAAACCATCCATATCAAGGGATTGTTCACGTAATGGGGCCAGAGCAAGGCTTAACCTTACCGGGAATGACCATTGTTTGTGGTGACTCACATACTGCAACTCATGGTGCCTTTGGTTCATTAGCTTTTGGGATTGGAACTTCAGAAGTCGAACACGTTTTAGCAACTCAAACTTTAAAACAGTCTCGCGCTAAAACATTAAAAATTGAAGTTCAGGGTAAAACTGCCACTGGGATCACTGCGAAAGATATCGTATTAGCCATTATCGGCAAATTAGGTAGTGCCGGTGGTACAGGCTATATCGTTGAATTTGCAGGTGAAGCCATTGAAGCATTAAGCATGGAAGGTCGAATGACTTTATGCAATATGGCGATTGAAATGGGGGCTAAAGCAGGCTTAGTAGCGCCAGATGACACCACTTTTGACTACTTAAAAGGGCGCCAATTTGCACCTAAAGATCAATCTTGGGATGAAGCTGTCGCTTATTGGAGAACCTTAAAGTCTGACAATGATGCAACTTTTGATGCCACTGTCACTATTAATGCGGCTGATATTGCGCCACAAGTCACATGGGGTACCAATCCTGGGCAAGTTATTGCTATTGACCAAATAGTCCCGTTATTAAATAGCTTTAATGATCCCGTTGAACGCGCTTCTGCAGAAAAAGCCTTGGCCTATATGGGATTAAATGAAGGTGTCAACTTAACAGATGTCACTATCGATAAAGTCTTTATTGGCTCTTGTACAAACTCACGTATTGAAGATTTACGAGCGGCTGCTGAAATCGCAAAAGGCCATAAAGTTGCGTCTCATGTTCAGGCGATTGTAGTTCCGGGTTCAGGCCCTGTTAAAGCGCAAGCTGAAGCAGAAGGCTTAGATAAAATCTTTATTGAAGCAGGTTTTGAATGGCGTTTACCGGGCTGTTCAATGTGTTTAGCGATGAATAACGACCGATTAAATCCGGGCGAACGTTGCGCATCCACCAGCAATCGTAACTTTGAAGGTCGCCAAGGTCGTGGAGGTCGAACACACTTAGTCAGTCCTGCAATGGCGGCAGCGGCAGCGATTAATGGTCATTTTGCAGATATTCGTACATTTGCAGTAGCATCTTAAGGGAGAACATGATGAATAAATTTACTCAACATACGGGTATTGCGGTTCCTTTAGATGCAGCAAATGTAGATACCGACGCCATTATTCCTAAGCAATTTTTGCAAAAAGTAACACGTACTGGCTTTGGTAAGCACCTGTTTCACGATTGGCGTTTTTTGGATGATGAAGGTACTCAGCCTGATCCTGCGTTTATTTTGAATCAGCCAATTTACCAAGGTGCTTCTATTTTATTGGCACGAGAAAATTTTGGCTGTGGATCATCTCGTGAACACGCACCTTGGGCATTAACTGATTATGGTTTTCACGCTGTTATCGCACCCAGTTTTGCTGATATTTTTTACGGGAATTCATTTAACAATCAATTATTACCAATCAAATTAAGTGATGATGAAGTCTCACAGTTATTTGATTGGGTGAAAGAACATGCAGGCACCCCCATTACCGTAGATTTAGTGGCGCAAGAGGTCAGAGCGGGTGAATTACATTTCTCTTTTGAAATCGACTCATTTCGCCGTCACTGCATGATTGAAGGATTAGACAGCATTGGATTAACACTGCAACACCAAGATGATATTAGTGCTTACGAGGCAAAACAACCTGCCTTTATGCGCTAATTAGAGCAATTTTTACCTTCTTCTACTTTCTGTGATGTTTACTTTGTCATTCTTGCCGTAAATTCGTTTACGGCTTTTTTTTGCCCCAACAAAACCCTTCCTATAAATAACCAATAAAAAAGCCAGTGATCAATCATCACTGGCCGGTAATCACCGAATGCTCAAATGGGGGAGTCTGTCAGTATTCGTAATTTGTGATAACTAACATGAGAGCTAACTTTAAACGCAATCATTATCGGTCTAATATAAGGAAATTAAAATTGATCACTTTATCAAGGGATTTCCTCTTTTATGACCTCACCCCGCTTAGAGTTACAATTTATTCGCTTATGGCAAGCCTTTCAGGGAAAAGCAACTGAAACAACGTTACAAGAATTAGCACAAACCCTGCATTGCACGCGTCGTCATGTCCGCTCTTTATTAAATAAGATGCAAGAAATAGGTTGGATAAATTGGCAAGCAGAAGTCGGTCGAGGTAAAAAATCCACGCTTATTTTTCACTCTAATGCACTCGAGATCCAACAAAATCGCGCTGAAAGACTGATAGCAGAGAATGATATTGAAAAGCTTGTCGCATTAATGGGCGATAAAGATTCAGTGCGTCAAATGGTGCTTTCACAGATTGAAAAAAGCTTTCATCCTGGTCAACAATTACTGCGCATTATTTACTATCGTCCTTTTAGAAATTTATTACCCGGAACACCATTAAGACGTTCTGAATTGCATTTAATGAGTCAGATATTTAACTCATTAGTGCATCTAAAAGAGGAAAATGGGGAAGTTGAAGCCGAGTTAGCTCATCATTGGCAAATGATCACAGAGCAACATTGGCGATTTTATTTACGTCCTTCTATCTATTTCCATCATGGCCGTGAGCTCACCCTTGAAGATATCAGTACTTCTTTAATGAGAATGAAACACTGCAATCCTCTTTATGCGCATATAGAACAAATTTCCTCGCCTCAACCTTATGTGCTGGATATTTTCTTAAGCGAAGTAGATAAGCAATTTGCAACGTTATTAGGGAGTCCACAAGCCGTTATTTTACCGCAAGAATGGGCATCACTCCCTTCTTTTGCACAACGTCCTATTGGTACGGGGGCCTATCAGGTTATCGCTAATGATAAACATAAGCTACAAATCAAAGCCTTTAATCGCTATTTTGGCTTACGAGCATTATTAGATGAAATTGATATTTGGGTAGTTCCAGAACTAAATAACAAAATGGTCTGTTCAACTATTCATTTAACAGATGATGATACTAATAAAGATTCGCTAGAAAGCCGTAAAGAGGAAGGATGTTATTTTCTTCTCTATGATAGTCGCTCAAAGCAGTGCCAACAGACTGAAATAAGGGAATGGTTAAGCAGTGTGTTAACCCCTGTTAATATGCTGACGCATTGTGATCCTTTCTATCAACGCCATTGGTCTCCTGCTTATGGGTTATTACTTCATTGGCATCACAGTAAATTAATCCGCCAACATCCCAAACCGGCTTCATTAACAAAACTGACCGTCACTCTTTATAAAGAGCATCATGAATACAGCACTATTGCAGATTTAATAAAAAGCATTTTATCTCAGTATGATATCGAACTTACCATTCAAGTACTTGACTATGAGCAGTGGTATTACGGTGAAGCTGACAGTGATATTTGGTTAGCGACAGTGAATTTTTATAAACCTTTAGAGTTCTCAATTTTTGCCGCACTTTATGAATTACCTCTCTTTCACCAATGTTTAGGAGCATCGTTTTCACAAGAGCTCACACTATGGCACCAAAAATCCTTGCCACTGGAAGAGTGGTGTCGCCAATTAACACAAGATATTTGGCTTTATCCTCTATTTCACCATTTACTAGAGCTACAAGGGCAGAGAACCATACGAGGTGTCAAAATGAATACCTTTGGCTGGTTTGATTTTAAATCAGCATGGTTTACGCCTGATATCGATACATCAAAACTAAAATAGGTTATCGTCTCTTTTCAGTGTTCAAATTAACCATTATTTATGTTAATTCACAGAAACCTTGAAAGTTATAAACACCCACATAAACACTTAGGGGATTTATTCACTTTTTCTGTGGATATCTATGTGAAAAAGAGTGAGATAATCAGGGTATAGTTTTTGTATTGTTAGAAAGGCTGTTGATACAAATTTTAAAATATCACTTATAATTCAAATTAGTAGCTAAAATTTAATGCCTATTTCAGCGATTGGATAAAACAATTAAAAGCCCCCCCTGCTTAAATCGTACAAAAAACAATCAAAGGATGTTTTATCCACAGGTTATGCCGATTAGTTAGACAAAATAGGATAATTTTGGCAAATATCTGTAAAAGTCAAGGCTGTAAATCAGAACAGTGATCTCACTTTCTGTGAGTTATCCCATAAAGCTGTGGATAACCTAGTGTAAAAGCCTGTTTATGATTTCAGGATAACCGTGCACAACTTGGAATTATAAATTTCAATTAGCGAATTAACTCAAAAAAATGATGATATATCATGCTATTATGATTTAAATAAAATAAAGCTAAATACGTTATCAACAACCCGTTTTTTCTGCCTATTATTTATACAAGAAGATAATAACTATGTTTAAACCACCAGTCGCACCCGAAAATGAGCAGGTTTTATTCGAACGAGCAAAAGCGCTTGCGGGTTATACTTTTGGTGAACTTGCCGCTTTTGCACAACTCCCTATTCCAATCGATCTTAAAAGAGATAAAGGCTGGGTAGGTATGTTGTTGGAATATTATTTAGGCGCAAGTGCAGGTAGCAAACCTGAACAAGATTTCAGTGAATTGGGCATTGAGCTAAAAACAATTCCAATTGATAGATTGGGTATGCCTTTAGAAACCACTTTTGTTTGTGTCGCAGCGTTGACCGGAAACAGCGGTATTACATGGGAAAATAGCCACGTAAAACGTAAGCTCTCAAAAGTATTATGGGTGCCTGTTGAAGGAGAAAGGGAAATACCATTAGCACAACGTCGCGTCGCCTCTCCGTTACTTTGGAGCCCAAATAGTACTGAAGAAGAACTATTACGTCATGATTGGGAAGAGCTAATGGATATGATTGTGTTAGGTAAAATAGAAAGCATTACCGCACGTCACGGGCAAGTCTTACAAATCCGCCCTAAAGCCGCAAACAGTAAAGCATTAACAGAAGCTATTGGTGAAGATGGACAACGTATTATGACCTTACCCAGAGGCTTCTATTTAAAAAAGAATTTTACCGCCCCTCTGCTTGCTCGTTATTTTCAACTTTAATTCTTAGCTCTCAAAAATACTTAATTTGCACATAGATAAGATGTAAAAAAAGCGATACCTAACAGATATCGCTTTGTCTTTATTTTCTGAAATTAACAGAAATTATTTTTTTGCGGCTTGCAGATACAACATATCAAGAGCAATGGTTGCCCCTGCAAGTGCTGTAATATCTGATTGATCGTAAGCTGGAGAAACTTCAACTAAATCCATGCCGACAATATTTAACGGTTGTAATGCACGTAAGATCTTCAGTGCCTTATCTGTTGTTAAACCACCTACAACGGGTGTTCCTGTTCCTGGTGCAAACGCAGGATCAAGACAATCAATATCAAAAGTCAGATAAACAGGTAGATCACCAACAATACCTTTGATCTGATCAACAAGATCAGTTACACCACGATCGTTAACTTGTGCGGCATCTAATACAGTGAAACCATTATCACTGTCATGATCAGTACGAATACCAATTTGAACAGAGTGGTTGGGATCGATTAATCCTTCATTTGGTGCATGGAAGAACATTGTACCGTGGTCAAATTTACTGCCATTACCATAAGTATCAGTATGCGCATCAAAATGAACTAATGCCATCTTACCGAAGTGTTTTGCATGGGCACGTAATAAAGGCAATGTGACAAAATGGTCACCACCAAACGTTAAGCACTTTTTACCTGCAGCTAATAACTTCTCTGTATGAGCTTGTAATTTATCGCTCATATCTTGCGCATCACCGAAGTTAAACACTAAGTCACCACAATCAACAACGCTTAAACGTTCACGCATATCGAAATCCCACGGCCAGCGATTACCTTCCCACGCTAAATTCGTTGAAATTTGACGAATAGCGCCTGGCCCATGACGAGTTCCTGCACGACCCGATGTTGCCATATCAAAAGGCACACCCGTAATAACCCAATCTGCATCACTGCTATAAGGCTGAAAATTCAGTGGAAAACGTAAAAAACCAAATGCATTAGAGATCAATGAATTATCAGTCTCATTACCTAACGTACTATTTTTCATGCTATTACCTCTGTTACTTATTTAAAATAAGCAACATACAAATCAATATGATAGATAAAGAGTGATGTTTAATAACATCACTCCTGCATTGGAAAGTGAAGAATTACTCTTCTTCTTCCAGATACGTATAACCGTATAAACCACTTTCAAATTCAGTCAGGAATTGCTCTTGTAACGCTTCATCTAACTGTGCATTTTTTACTTGGGTGCGGAAACGATCTAACAGCACGGTAGGATTTAGCTTAACGTACTGAAGCATATCAGCAACTGTGTCGCCCTCTTCACTTTGCACGTAAGTTAGATTGCCTTTCTCATCAAGGTAAACGTCAACAGCTGCAGTATCACCAAATAAGTTATGCATATTGCCTAAAATTTCCTGATAAGCCCCTACCATAAAGAAGCCGATCATTGGTGGATATTCAGGATCATAAGCTGGCATTGGCATTGTTGTTTCAACACCGTCACCATCAACATAATGATCAATAATACCATCTGAGTCACAAGTAATATCGAGTAACACTGCGCGACGATCAAGGGGTTTATCTAACCCTTCAATAGGTAATACAGGGAATAATTGGTCAATACCCCATGCATCAGGTAAAGATTGGAACAATGAGAAGTTAACATAGAACTTATCTGACATACGTTCTTGTAACTCATCAATAATAGGACGATGGGCACGATTGCTTGGATCTAAATCATACTGAATACGACGGCAGATATTCAAATACAGCTCTTCTGCCCATGCACGCTCTGTCAGGCTTAACATACCGTGAACATATTGAGTATGCACATCATGTAAGTCTAATTGGCTATCGTGTAACCATTCACGTAATGAACGGCTATGCCCCTTTGTTTGCATCTCTTCCCATGTTTCCCAAAGGCTTGCAATCGGTCTTGCAGCATCATCTTCAGGTGGTGTAATTGCCGTAAATTCATTACGTTCAACACCAATCACATTAGAAATTAATACAGTGTGATGTGCTGTTAATGCACGGCCTGATTCAGTAATAACGGTTGGATGTGGTAAATCATTTTCATCACACGCGTCACCAATCGCCCAAATAACGTTATTCGCATATTCATTAAGGCCATAGTTAACAGAGCAATCAGATTGTGAGCGTGTACCTTCATAGTCCACACCTAAACCGCCACCCACATCGAAATACTGAATATTCACGCCCAGTTTATGCAGTTCAACATAGAAGCGTGCAGATTCACGAACACCAGTTGCGATATCACGGATATTCGCCATTTGTGATCCCAAATGGAAATGCAGTAATTGCAGGCTATCTAAGCGGTCAGCTTGGCGTAACATATCAATTAATTGCAGAACTTGTGTCGCGGCTAAACCAAATTTTGATTTTTCACCACCACTAGCCTGCCATTTGCCTGATCCTTGAGAAGCAAGACGAGCACGAACGCCTAAACGTGGAATAACTTCTAAACGTTCAGCTTCTTCAAGAACCATTTTAATCTCAGACATTTTCTCAATGACTAAGAAAACTTTATGCCCAAGTTTTTCACCAGTGAGTGCTAGGCGAATATACTCACGATCTTTATAACCATTACAAACAATCACAGAACTTGTCATATTAGCATGAGCAAGTACTGCCATTAATTCTGCTTTAGAGCCAGCCTCTAAACCTAAAGGCTCTCCTGCATTTACTAATGACTCAATAACACGACGTTGTTGGTTAACTTTAATTGGATAAACTAAAAAATAGTCACCTTTATAACCATAGGATTCACGCGCACGATGAAACGCGGCATTAATTGAACGTAAACGATGTTGTAGTATTTGAGGGAAGCAAAAAAGCGCAGGTAAACGCAGGTTCGATTGCTCTTCTTGAACTCGTTTAACCAATTCGGTTAAATCAAAAGTTGCATCAGGAACATCAGGATTAGGACAAACGCTAATATTTCCCCGATTATTCGCTAAATAGTAACCGCCCCCCCAATATGCAATGTTATAGGTCTGCTGCATCTTACGAGCGATGTTATCATTCATGACATTCTCCTTAGGGAGTATGAGTTTATACCTTGCCTGTCACCATAGTAGTCAATTATCCGACAAAAATCTGAAACGACTGATAAATAACAGTTGGAAGTAATGGCTCACTATATATTTTTATATGATTATCCAGCTATACGCAGGACATAATAGTAGAAAGTTCTCGAGTTAACCTATAACGAGTTAACACAATCACCTATTGGCAAGTAACAGACAACTTCGCTCTAAAGAGAAAGAGCTCAAAGAGGAAATCACTCTAGATATACTACGTGTATAGTATTGGCGAGTACTGTTTTGGTTTTTGAAAAGACTAACCTGTAGACAATGGATCATTACCCATTCACTCCACACATGGCTTAAACCTATAAGCCATTTCCCTAACAGAGAAACAGGATCAGAAATCCTGCGGTTTACACTGTGTTCAGATTTCACAGTAACCGCGAGGTTATACCTTTAGTTAGTTAAAAATGCAAAGCAAAAAGTACAAAAAACTTTTTTTTCTCTCATCCCTATTTTTTTGATACAAAAATAGTGGGCAACAAAAAATAAGATTAACTGTTTGATTCTGCTTTATCCCTATATTTGATTAAAAAAAGCTGGAATTAAAGAGAGAAGAGTCATAAAATAGACGTCTAGATGTTAAAACATCCATCCTTAAACCGTTTGTATTAAGGTAACGAAATATAATGACTACACACCTTTTTACTTCTGAATCAGTCTCAGAAGGTCATCCAGATAAAATTGCAGATCAGATTTCTGATGCTGTTCTGGATGCAATTTTAGAACAAGATCCAAAAGCACGCGTTGCCTGCGAAACTTACGTTAAGACAGGCATGGTTATGGTAGGCGGAGAAATTACCACCAAAGCTTGGGTCGATATCGAAGAAATTACACGTAACACTGTTCGTGAAATCGGCTATACCAGTTCCGACATGGGCTTTGATGCTAATTCCTGCGCAGTTATCAGTGCGATTGGTAAACAATCACCTGATATCAACCAAGGCGTTGACCGTGCAAATCCATTAGAACAAGGCGCTGGCGACCAAGGTTTAATGTTTGGTTATGCAACCAACGAAACTGACGTATTAATGCCTGCTCCAATTACTTATGCTCATCGTTTAGTTCAACGCCAAGCACAAGTACGTAAAAGCGGTACTTTAGCTTGGTTACGTCCTGATGCGAAAAGCCAAATTACCTTCCAATACGACAACAATAAAGTTGTTGGTATTGATGCAGTTGTATTATCAACTCAGCATTCTGAAGAGATTTCACAAAAAGATCTGCATGAAGCCGTGATGGAAGAGATCATTAAACCTGTTCTGCCAGCAGAATGGTTAAATGAACAAACTAAATATTTCATCAACCCAACAGGCCGTTTTGTTATCGGTGGACCAATGGGTGACTGTGGTTTAACCGGTCGTAAAATCATTGTTGATACTTACGGCGGTATGGCTCGTCACGGTGGCGGTGCTTTCTCTGGTAAAGATCCATCGAAAGTTGACCGTTCAGCAGCTTATGCTGCTCGTTATGTTGCTAAAAATATCGTGGCAGCAGGTTTAGCAGATCGTTGTGAAATTCAAGTTTCTTACGCAATCGGTGTGGCAGAGCCAACATCAATTATGGTAGAAACATTTGGTACTGAAAAAGTCCCAACAGCACAGCTTATTCTGTTAGTGCGTGAATTCTTTGACTTACGTCCTTATGGATTAATTCAAATGTTAGATTTACTGCACCCAATCTACCAAAAAACGGCTGCTTATGGTCACTTTGGTCGTCCTGAATTTCCTTGGGAAGCAACAGACAAAGCTGAAATCTTACGTGAAGCAGCAGGCTTAAAATAAGTCTCTTGCCAATAACATCACGTAATTGATTTTGATAAGGCCACATCTGAATAGATGTGGTTTTTTTATGGGCTTCTATTTATAAAACCCATAAAAAAACCCCGCAATCATACGGGGGCCTCAATAAGAGAAAACGAGAACATAGATTTATGATGAAACTGTTTCCTATAAAAAATTAGTTAGGGTAGTTAATCCACTCACCTCCATTTAACTTGATATAAGACTGTCCTTGATAATCAACTACAACCGTAGCTTGGTTTTCCGCAACATTGGCAGTTTGAGGAAGTTCACTGGCTAAGGCGTTCCAATCAATAACAGATTGGTTAAAAACATCACCATTCACATTACGAGAAATAAGCTCAGAGATAGCCAAATAGCTACTGGGTTCATCGACAATCACAGGAGGATAAAATTGTGCTCTATCTTTTATTCCTGTGAAACGAATACCAACAGGAACGGTAGTAATACTTTGGCTTGGAATATCTCTTAACCCTGACATTTGTGTCTTATCACCCTGTAACGCCGCACCATGCTCAGGCACAATCACCACCATCACTTTTCTTCCTTTCTTATCTAGCTCATTCATAAAGCTATCTAAGTTATCAAGTAATGTAGAGGCGCGTTTGCCGTAATCAGCAGTGCTATTTTCGCCTACATAACGGTTACCATCATGTAATGACACCAAGTTCACAAAGGTCACAGAACGGCTCTCATTAGACTCTTCACGCGCTTTCAACCAACGTTGTAATGTTTCCTTATCGTTATAAATTTTAGTGCCATCAAATGCGGTAATTTGATGAGAAAGATTTTCTTGATCTTGTAAGGCGATATTAAGATCACCGAGTTGCTGAACTTCTTTGAGGTAATTACCAAATTTTCCGTTATGATCGAGAACCAATTTCTTGGCAAATCCCAACGAAGACAGATTATTCATCAGCAAACATTGTGCATCTGCCGGATCGTATAAATCAGAGTGGTGAGTCTGGCCACAACTCGCACGTAATAATCTTAATGATGCAGGACCGCTATAAGAAGATACGGTATTAAAGTGACTAAATAACACATCAAAGTTACCCCAAATAGGGTGTTCTTGTAGCCCAACAGCTGCCGCATCTGCAGTAGAAAGTGAACAAATATTAATAATTAAGATATCAAAAGGCTGAGCATTGGCTGCTAATTGCGCAGGAAATGGTGTTGTACGTTTTTTCTCATAACCATAAAACTGTGTTAACCAATCATCCAATACCTTATTATTGACCTTCAATTTTTGTGGTGGATAAACGGTATTAATAGATACAGTCTCTACTTCTTTAGTTGGTACAACTTCAGGGGAAACTCGCGGTTCAACTGATGCTGGTAATACTTCAGGTGCTTTGGCTACTACCGTGTTTTTTTCTGTACTAATGTTACTTTCTTGCGTAAAAGAATTAGCGGAAACAGCAGGCACTACACCTTGAGAAAAATAAGTAAACCCACCAAGATTTAGCCACAACACCCCCGCAATAATAAAAACGGATATCCTCATCCACTGTTCAATAAAAAGGTATCCCACTAATAAAATAAAGGCGACACCTATCATTTTGATATTAATAAAGTTAACAGTTAACTCAACAAGGTAATCGAAAGAAAACTGTTTAAGCTGTCCGCCTTGAGCAAGTACTGTTGTAAAGCTGGGTAACCAAGTATCGTGGTAAAATAATATTATCCCTATTGGGATAGCGACCCAATTACGCATTTTATGCCAAATATTCTTTGGTAATGGGAACAATAAAAAGGCAAGGAAAAGTAAATTGCTAAAAGCATCAAAATTTAAATAACCATACCAAAGTAAAACAAACTTTAGTAAAAAATAGAAATTCCATGCTCCCAACCCATGCCAGTAATGTAAAAAATCGAACTGGGTTGTATTAGATTTGTTCATTTTGATTTCCTACTCTTTAGTATAAATAAATCCAATTCGACAGTTATATGATTACTCATATCTGTCTTTTTATTACTTCTGATATTTAATTAACTACTAAACAAACATATAAGAGAATATTTGTTTAAAACTAATTGAAAACCCTTAAATAAAAAACAACGAAAAAGAAAATCTCGTCAGAAAGTACTGACCTCTTATATAAAATAAAAATAATTACGATAGCCAATTTATTTAATCTGTATTTAAAAACAAAATACTAAACGTTCTATTTATAGAATAGCTTCTATTTTCAAAAATGATGCTTTATTTACATTAAATAATGAAACACAGAGTTATCTTATTTTTATATTTCGAAACAAATACAAAACAAAGTACACATTAACAACAATACATAACAATCAATAAACACAAACAGCAATAAACAAACAAAAACCTCAATATAAGAACATAAGTAATCACTAAAAGACTAAAAAACAATGGTTTTTATATTAAAAATGATACAGATCAATATACAATAATGATCATCGAATTTGAATAATTTAATATTTTGTTATAAACAGCTAAATTACATTTCTTTTTTATTGCTTTATTTTGTAGCTAAACTCTTTCAGTTGTTATTTAATTAACGTGATTAAAGAAACAAATAAATATAAATAAAAAAGAAAATCGATAGCCATCATTTATGCAAATAAGATAATAAATATCTATTTTATGTGTTTTTACGTAATTGAAATAATGTACTTTAAAGCATATTCTAAAATAGGAACCTTAAATAAATAGAATGCATAATTAATTAATCACTATTTTTATCGAGATTTTAATTTTGATAGAAATTTATTTCTCTTTTTTACAGAGGTTATTAAAATGAAAAGTGAAAGTTTTATTAACTCAAATATAAAAATAGAAAAAAATAATCTAAATAAGGACATTGATAAACTAAAAAAATTATTTTCATTAAATAACTATCACTATCAGGATATCAATAAAGAAGAAGGAAATAGTGTGCTTATTTATCGCTGGCCATTACTTAATTCATTTCATTACATGACTAAATGAGGCTAACTATGCCACTTATTGTATTAAAAGGACTCAGAGGTGGAGCGGGTACAACGTCCACAGCAATTGCGCTTGCTCGACAATTTAATCAACAAAATAAAGAAGTGCTTATTATTGATAATTGCACTGAAAATATTTTGTCTTTTTATTTTCCTGCACAGCAAAAAAACACCACATTAAGTCAGGCTTTATTAGCAGAAACACCAATAGAGGAGAGTATTTTTTACTATCGACCACACTACCAAGTGTTACCTTTTGGTTTAGTTAATATGAAGGATAATTTGCTCTTACAATTGTCATTTTCAGCAAAACAACAGCTTACCCATTTTTTAACGACATTTATTCAGCTACACCCTGATGCCATTATTTTAATGGATTTACAGCATGCAGAAGACGCTCTTTTCACGCCTTGGATAGAAAAAGCGGATATTTTTTTCACCGTAGCAATGGCAGAAAGCAACTGCCATATTCGCCTTAACCAGCACGAATTTATTGAAAATGAATACGTACTGATTAGCCAATTTCGTGCCACCAGCCAAATCCACCAAGATTTTTATCAATTTTGGCAAACGACGCCATTTCCATTATGCCCTGTCGTTCTTCATCGAGATGAAGCCTCACTAGAGGCCTGTGCCTCACGTTTACCTTTATATGATTACCGAGCTAATTGCATGTTAGTAGAAGAAATATCGCAACTCGCTCAATGGTGTTTTTCGTTATTTGAGAGGAAAGAAGGACAGCCATAATGCCATCATCTTACGATGCCACGAAAAAAGTCGAAAAGAATATGACACAACACATTCTTATTCGTTACTACAAGTTTTATCGCCATAACGGTGCATCTCGTAGCGCGGCTATTATTAGCGAGCTATTTATGGGCATTATGTGGTTTTTTTTACGGATGGAATCCCCTTTTTGGCGGAGAATTGCCAGAAAACAACGAGAGCTATATCCCCATATTGATCCTCGTTGCCCCAAAGTTTTCGATCCTCTACGCTATTTATTGCAAAGCATTTGGCTAGCTTGTCATTATGTCTCGCATTTGCTGATTAAAAAACCCACACAACTGATTTCCTATATTCGAAAAACATACAAAAAACTCTTTATTCATGTCACTCCTATCGCGATTGACATCATTGAACATAAGAAAAAAAACACACCATTTTGGCAGTATGCTCTCTATTCCGCCATCGCTATTTTTGCCATTTTCTTTATTTTACTCAGTATCACTCAGCCGTTTGATCTTACGTTTCAGTTTGTTTTTGTGATTGTTCTTTGGTTAGTTGCCTTAGCTATCCGCGATATTCCGGGGCGTTTCTCTTCAATCGCAATGGTTATGTTGGCACTGACAATTGCATGTCGATATATTTGGTGGCGTTATCAATCAACCCTTTATTGGATTGATAATTTCAGCTTATTTTGCGGTTTACTGCTTTTATTGGCTGAAACTTATGCCTGGTGTGTGTTATTCCTCAGTTTTATGCAATGCATTTGGCCACTACATCGAAAACCCGTTTCTATGCCTGAAGACATTATACAATGGCAAAGCGTTGATATTTTCATTCCTACCTATAACGAAGATTTACAAGTTGTTAAACCTACAATCTATGCCAGCTTAAATTTAGATTGGCCTAAAGATAAGCTCACTATTTATCTGCTTGATGATGGGGATCGTCCTGAATTTAAAGCATTTGCTCAAGAATTAGGTATTCGTTATATCGCACGAGAAAAACACGATTTTGCTAAAGCAGGTAATATTAATCATGCCTTAACACTCGCTTCTGGCGAATTTGTCGCTATCTTTGACTGCGACCATATTCCAACACGCTCATTTCTACAATTTACGATGGGATGGTTTTTAAAAGATGAAAAAATGGCATTGGTACAAACACCTCACCATTTTTTCTCACCCGATCCTTTTGAACGTAACTTAGGTAACTTCCGTGAAACGCCGAATGAAGGCACTCTCTTTTACGGATTAGTTCAAGATGGAAATGATACTTGGAATGCAGCGTTTTTCTGTGGCTCGTGTGCCGTTTTACGTCGTACTGCACTGGATGAAATTGGTGGTATTGCCGTTGAAACAGTTACAGAAGATGCACATACCTCATTACGCTTACACCGTCATGGCTGGAGATCTGCTTATATTCGTATTCCACAAGCCGCAGGTTTAGCGACTGAATCATTATCCGCACATATAGGTCAACGTATTCGGTGGGCAAGAGGAATGGTGCAAATATTCCGACTTGATAATCCACTCTTTGGTAAAGGCTTAAGCCTGCCACAACGGCTTTGTTACTTAAATGCCATGTTGCACTTTTTCTCTGGTATTCCACGGATGATTTTCTTACTTGCACCGCTGACGTTTCTTTTTTTCCATGCCTATATCATTTATGCGCCTGCAGTTGCCATCGCCCTCTATGTTGTACCCTATTTGATCCATATTTCACTCGCAAGTGCGAAGTTACAAGGCGCTTATCGCCACTCATTTTGGGGTGAAGTTTATGAAACGATTTTGGCGTGGTACACCACCCGCCCAGTGTTAAGTACCCTTTTTTCTCCTCATAAAGGAACTTTCAACGTTACTGGCAAAGGTGGCGTGATGGAAGAAGGCTTTGTCGATTGGCGAATTAACCGTCCTTATTTACTCTTTCTCAACCTAAATTTACTGGGTATTTTGTTTGCCTTTTGGCGCATTACAACAGGCGATCCTGATGAAGCTTGGGCTGTTGTTATGTGTTTATTGTGGGTTTGCTATAACCTTATCTTACTCGGTGTTGCTATTGCAGTTTCTGTCGAAACAAAGCAACAACGCCGTTTCCCTCGCGTTCGCGTTAAAGCTCCTGCCATGTTGCTGTTAAATAATGGCTCTCTCTATCGCTGTTATCTCTATGATTTTTCTGATAATAGCTGTGCCATTCAATTACCTGATAACGTCACTCTTTCACTCTCTCCAAATGAAAGTATCACTCTATTACTCAGCGAAAATCAGCGTGAACACGCCTTTAAAGCTAATATTTCACGTGTTAATGGGCAAATTATTGGGTTACAACTCCTTGAAATGACAACACAAAAAGCTATCGATTTTACCGCTTGTACTTTTGAGCGAGCCGATACTTGGGCTGAGTGGCAAAACGAACTTCCAGCCGACAGGCCTTTAAGCAGTCTCAAGAACATTATTTTTATCAGCATGCAAGGTTATAACACCTTGTTAAAGCGTGCTCCTTACTTTATTTACGTCACTTTTCGCTTACTCGGTTTGTTTTTGCTGTGGCTTTCATCGTTACTCCCTCAACGCGTTAATGTTTCACAAATATTTCATCAGTCTTGAAGGAAAAATTCAGTTTTCTGGGAATTTATTCATAAACAATAAGATCATGGGTAACAATAATGAAAAAACGTTTTCTCATATTTGCCTTATTTATGCTCACTTCTTCAGTTCATGGAGATGAAATGCAAGAAGCGCAAAATAATATTTCAGTGCCACCCGTTACAATAACCGAAGTGGCTCCTGAAGTTATTTCCCAAACAGCGCTTGGAAATGCACAACTGCCTTCTGCTGATGTCATACCTTCCGCTCGCCAGAAGATATTAAAATTTGCAGAGACAGCACCTAGTTATGGCGCTATTCATTTAACAGGCGTTAGCCCTGACGGCTATTTAGAATTTGGTGTACGTAGTGATGAATATGTTTCAAAAGCGACTCTCGATTTAGAATTTACACCGTCTCCGTCACTCCTTCCTGTGGAATCTCATCTTAATGTCTATTTGAATGATGAATTGATGAGAGTTATTACCTTAAAGCAGGAAGATTTAGGTAAGAAAAACCAAATTACGATACCGATTGTTCCTTTATTTATTCAAGATTTTAACCATATAAAACTCTCTTTTATTGGCCATTATCGTGAAATTTGTGAAAACCAAGCAAATACCACACTCTGGCTTGATGTGAGTAAAAGCAGTCAATTAAATTTGACCTTTCAATCACTCCGTTTAGGTAATGAATTAGCGCACTTCCCAGAGCCATTTTTTGACAGCCGTGATTTTGGTGAATTAACACTGCCGATGGTATTCAGTCAGTCGCCTAATTTAGTTCAACAAAAGGCAGCTGCTATACTCTCTTCTTGGTTTGGTACTCAAGTTGATTGGCGTAAGCAAAATTACCCTGTTTATTATGATGCTTTACCAAATCAACACAGTATTATTTTTGCAACTAATAAACAAAAACCCGCATTTTTAAAACAGCATCCCGATGTTAAAGCACCAACCATCGAAATGCTGACACACCCAACCAATCCTTATATTAAATTACTTCTTATCCTGGGACGTGATGATAATGATTTGATCACTGCCGTAAACGGAATAGCCCGCGGACAAGTTATTTTCAGAGGAAATATCGTTACAATTAATGAAGTAGAAAAATTGATCCCTCGTGAGCCTTATGATGCGCCCAAATGGGTACAGTTGAATAAACCTATCTATTTTAATACGTTACAAGACTACGAAGGCCAATTGCAATCTCGCGGATTAAAACCGAATCCTATTACGTTGAATATGACGTTACCGCCTGATCTCTTTATGTTTAATAATACGGGATTACAAATGCAATTGCGTTATCGCTATACCGCACCTGCATTTCAAGATGACTCTCGTATGTCTATCTCAGTGAACGACCATTTCATTAAAGCTTATCCTCTCGAGAAAGATAAAAAAGATAATCTTGTTATCGCTTATTTACCGCTTATTCAAGGTTGGATTGAGCATAAGAATTTATTGAATATTCCTGCTGTAAAACTGGGTGAACGTAACCAAATTACATTTGCCTTTGATTACACCAACCCTATTCCGGGTGGTTCAGTAGATCAATGTATTACTTATCAACCTGTTCCAAATGCAGTGGCAATTGATGATTTATCTAGTTTTAATTTTACTGGTGACTATCGACATTACATTGCACTGCCTGATTTGCGAGTTTACAGCCATGCTGGCTTCCCATTTAGCCGTTATGCGGATCTGTCCGAAACTCTGATTTTTGTTAATCAGCAACCGTCTCCAACTCAGTTGTCTACTCTATTAATTTCAATCGGGAATATCGGTGCTCAAACAGGTTATCCTGCGCTGAACGTTTCATTAACCGATTCATTAGAGGAAGTGCAAAAAAGGGATGCGGATCTGCTACTTATCGGCACCATTCCACCTGCATTAAATAATGATAAACAGATGAATGTACTGATTGATAAAGCACGCAGTGAAATCACTCTGCCTTCTCGTGAGATCAGTATCTTTAGCCACACAAGTTATCAACCCACTGATAAACGTCCTGATAGCCGTATCTCCCTGACGTCTAAAGGCTCAATGGGTGCAATTATTGGTTTCCAATCTCCATTCTTTTCACAACGTAGCGTTGTCGCACTATTAGCCGATAGTACACAAGGTTACAAACTGTTAAATGAGGCAATTAGTGATAGCGGTAAGCGCGATGCAATGCATGGTTCAGTGGTATTAGTCAGAGAGTCTGGTGTAAATAGCTTGCGTGTGGGTGACACTTATTTCGTCGGTTATTTACCTTGGTGGGAAGAAGTTTGGTATGTATTTGCATCTCACCCTATATGGCTTGGTTTAGCAGCAATTATCGGCATTATTCTTGTCTCTCTTCTTATTTGGCGAGCAATGAAAATAAGAAGCCAACGTCGTTTAGCGGCTAAGGATTAAGCTATGTGGCAATTTGGTCACACACATCGCCACTCTGTTATCGCTCTCTTTTTGCTGACAGGCATTTTGCCTGTCACGCAAGCCAGCGAAGAGACAACGGAAGCCTTTTTACAAGAGCAAGTGAGATTAGGAACGTCCATGGGAAATGAAGCTTTAATGGCTCAATCGTTGCATCGTTTAGCGTTAATTAAACCCAATGATCCTAATATCTTATTAATGCAAATTCAGTTTGCCGTTAAACAGAAAGATAATGCAAAAGCACAACAGCTATTTACTCAATTAGGTACTCAGTTTCCTCAATCAGAGCAATATCAACGTGCAATAAAAACCTTATCACTGACAACGGATGTTAATCGGCAAAAATTACAGCGAGCTCAACTTTACCGTACAGCTGGACGCTATGATGATGCACTAAATTTATACGATGAAATTTATCGAGGAATGCCACCAGATGAGACTTTAGCACTGGAATATATTCAAGTGCTTATGCAATCTTCCCATGATGATAAGGTAGATAGACTTAATAATATTTATCGCCAATATCCTCAGAATGCGAAACTAGCCAGTCTCTATCGGCAACAATCCACAATAAAATCGACGGTTGCAACAAGCACAACCAGTACGGTTTCCTCTGTAAAATCTAAAACAGAGGTTGCCTCATTGCCTATTGCGACCTTAAAACAAAAAGCACGACAACAGCCTGATAATGCGGATGTTGTAGGTGCATTGGGTGTGCGTTATTCTCGCGCAAATCAACGTGGTGTGGCTATTTATTATCTTTCACAAGCCCTGAAATTATCACCTAATCATGATAATAGCGGTCAATGGCGAGCCATGTTGCAGGCTAATCAATATTGGCATCTGCTTTCAAAAGGTGATGAAGCACTCTTAAAACAAAATTATGAATTAGCTGAACGATATTTTAACCAACTCAATAAGTTAAGTCCTTATGAAAGTGAGCCTTATATTGGTTTAGGTAACATTGCCGTTGCACTGCACCAATTGGATGTTGCTGAAAGCCATTATTTACAAGCCTTAAAATATCAACCCAATCACCCCGCGACTTTACATAGTCTCGCAAAACTTTATCGCCAACAGTCACATAATAAAGCTCAACAATTTATTAATAACTTAACGCCAAGACAATATAAAAATTTGGCAGAAGATTATGGCTATATTATCTCTGGCATAAGACAAGATTTAGCCGCTGATGATGAACATAAAGAGCAATACCTTAGTGCGATTGAAAAACGTAAGGCAATCGCTAAAGATTATCCTAATGATGTTTGGAATATTTATCGCCTTACTGATGATTTATTAATAACTCAACAAATCTCTGAAGCTGAAGAGTATTTTAATCAACTTAATCGCCGTCTCCCTAATGATCCATCTCGTCTTTACGCCTATGCGCTATATCTCAATAAAACAGGGCGAGAAACTCAAGCACTCGATACGCTAAAAGCAATTCCTTTGTCTCAACGAAGTGAGAGTATGAAAGCGTTAGATAGTCGATTACGTTTTGGTGAAATATTAGTGCATGCAGAGTCTCTACGCGCAAAAGGACAAGAACAACAAGCTGTTGATTATCTTTTTGCTCATATTCCGCCAGAGCAGAAAATTCAGACCTATTTACTACTAGCGAACTGGGCTCAAGAGCGAAATAATCTTGAACAAGCCTTAAGTTATTACCATACCGCACTAAACCTAGAACCTAATAATGAAACGGCATTATTAGGTGCAACAGATATTGCCTTGGAACAAGGACAAGAATCTCAGGCAAAATACTATCTTGCGAAAATAGAAACACTTTCACCCAACCAGTTTAATAGCAACTCTATTAGACGTGTCGCCAATGCAGAAAAAGAGGTAGGTAATACAGAAAAAGCGCAACACTATTTCGCTTACTTGGCACAACAAATTGAAACAGAGCCGGACAGTGCTGATCCTTTAATATTACGCGATATTGCTCGTTTTCAGCGTGATGGGCAACATCGTCAACAAGCTCACTATTATTATCAACAAGCGATGATCAAGGATGGAATAACAGATAGGTTGCCAAAAGATAATATTGAGTACACCACATTAATGCGTAATGACGAAAAAGATAACTGGTTATCTCGAAGCCTACGAGCTGACGCTCACTCTCTTTATCGTCAACAAGAGTGGCATTTTACTCTTGAACATGATTATTGGGGCTCTAGTGGTAGCGAAGGCTATTCGAAACTACGCGCTCACACCACAATGTTACAACTCGATCACCCTGTTTATGATGGTCGTTTCTTTTGGCGGGCAGACTTAGTTAATCTCAGCAGTGGTAAACTGGATGCATCACCTTATGATTCTAAATTTGGGACTTGTTATCGTACTGGCTGTTTCCCGTTAGAGCAGAAATCCTTTGGTGTTAGCCCGGCAATCGGCTGGGAAAATGATCAATGGCGATGGGATCTTGGTACAACACCACTGGGTTTCGAGGTAACTGATTGGGTCGGTAGAATCGCCTATAGTCATGATCTTTTTAATGTTGGCTGGACACTTGATATTCACCGTCGTCCAGTTAATAGCTCTCAACTGGCTTTTGCTGGTCAACGAGATATTTGGACTAACCAAATATGGGGCGGAGTGAGAAGAACCGGCATTCGTTTAAGCGCAAGCTATGACTTAGGTGGAAAAGATGGTTATTGGGGCGAAGTTTCTATTGATAAACTGACGGGTAAAAACGTTGAAGATAATAGCAGTGTTCGAGGAATGGGTGGCTACTATTACAAACTTATCAATGAGAACAATCGCCGCGTTTCCGTGGGATTAAGCACAATGCTTTGGCATTATGATAAAGACTTAAGCGGATACACTTTAGGTCAAGGTGGTTATTATAGCCCTCAAAAATATGTCTCTTTAGGTATCCCGATTAATTATCGTGAACGCACTGAAAATTGGTCTTGGGAATTATCAGGCTCTCTTTCTTGGTCTTACTCCCAAACAGATGACAGAAAGCGCTATCCTTTACAAAATCTCATTTCTCCCGATAAATTCAATCGCTATCTAAATGGACTTAGCCCTGAAGATCGAGAAGAGATGATGAGGCTTTATTATCAAGAGCGTGATGCTGTTGATGAAGGAGACTCCAGCAATGGTTTTGGTTATACCGCAAGAGCATTAGTTGAGCATCGAATTACACCGCATTGGTTTATTGGTGCGGCTATTGATATTCAACAAGCAAAAAACTATACCCCAAGCCATGCATTAATGTACTTACGTTATTCATTTGATGGTTGGAATGGTGATTTAGATTTACCGCCAAATCCTCTTATTCCTTATGCAGATTTTAAATAACGCTCAAATGTATTAAATACACAAACGGGAAGCACAGGCTTCCCGTTTAACATTTTCGCTAAAGTTATGATAGCAAGTTGTCATTATTGCGTTTTACGAAAAAGCCCAACTAGCAACCAACCCACTATCATGGCAAGGACAAATAAAATACCTTGATAAAATCCAGCACCTGCTAATACCAAACCAGGCCCCGGGCAAATTCCAGCTAATCCCCAACCAAGACCAAATAATACACTGCCCAACACTAATGGTTTATCAATCACTTTATTGGTTGGAATATTTAAAGGGCACGCTAAAATACTTTGTTGTCTACGACGTGTTAATTGGTAACCAATCACACTGACAACCAATCCTGCCCCCATAATGATCAATAAAGAAGGGTCCCAGTTTCCCGTAATATCCAGAAAACCTAGAATTTTTTGCGGATTGCTCATTCCACCAACAATCAATCCTGCACTGAATAGAAGACCACAAAGAAAAGCAACAAACTTAGTCATTTTCTTAGCCTCCTATTCCTATTACGTGGCGCTGAATATAAACGGTAATAAATGCAGTCACCATAAAGACTATAACTGCCACCATCGAGCGACGTGATAATCGAGCTAACCCACAAATGCCATGACCGCTAGTGCAACCATTACCTAAACGAGTGCCTGCTCCCACCAGCACCCCGGCAATAATTAGCATCCAAGGTGACGTTTCAATCACAGGTGATAAAGGTTTATCAAAAAAATAAAACAGTGTAGGTGCGATTAGCATGCCAAGTAAAAATGCCCAACGCCAACCATTTCCTTGCTGTTTTATTGATAACACACCACCTAAAATACCGCTTATTCCGGCAATGCGACCATTAAATAACAGTAAAATAGCGGCAGCTGCACCTATCATAAGCCCACCAATTGCCGCACTTAAAGGCGTAAAGTGAACCCAATCTATATTCATAAATTAACCTGCTATCGGACAATAAAGCTGATAAAGCGTATTGAGTAGCACAAGAACTTTTTCATCAGCAATAGAATAAAAGATACGTTTTCCATCACGACGAGTATTCACTAACCCTTCATTGCGCAAAACGGTTAGTTGTTGAGAAAGTGTCGGTTGACGAATACCTAAACTCTCTTCTAACTCACTCACACTTTTTTCGCCCTGACTTAACTGACACAATAATAAGAGGCGATCGCCATTTCCTAGCGTCTTAAGCATGCTAGACGCTTCATTAGCCGCCAATTTCATTGCATCTAATAAATCAGGTTGAACTCGTTGTGTCATGGTAAACTCCATAATCAATATACTTTTTAATAATATGTTAATTTATATATTGTGCAAGTTTTCTTTTTATTGCGTGTTTGTATAAGGCGCTATATGCTCTGTAACATGAAAACGGTAAGAGTCCCCATTGCCTTAGTGCAAAGCGTTATGCGAACACTGCGTGAAAAATTGCAGCAGGCTAATCTTTATCTTAATACAAATTACCCAGAACCTACTCTACATTATAATCAGAGAGGAACTATTGCAGGCAGTGCCTATTATGCAAATTGGGAAATCCGTATTAATCCTACATTATTGATTGAAAATAAACAGAATTTTATTGAAGAAGTTATTCCTCATGAATTAGCGCATTTATTAGTTAATCGCCATTTTGGTCGTGTAGCACCTCATGGGAAAGAGTGGAAATGGATGATGGAAACTGTATTACAAGTTTCAGCTAAACGTACTCATCATTTTGATGTCAGCGCAGTTAAAGCTAAGACCTTTCCTTATGCTTGCCAATGTGAAGAAGAACATCAACTTACAATTCGACGTCATAACAAGGTATTACGTGGTGAAACTCAATATCGTTGCCGTCATTGTCAGTCAATTTTGCAATTTATAGAACACGAACTTGTGTAGATAAAAATAAAGCCGATGTGTTGATTAAGTCACATCGGCTTTATCTTGAGAATAAATATGTGGGATTGTATTAAGCAAACTCGCTCATCACATGAGATGCGATTTCAAAGTAAATAATAAGACCTGTACCATCAATTAAGGTCGCGATAAACGGTGCTGAGACAACCGCAGGATCAATACCTAAACGCTTTAATACCATTGGAATTACAGACGAAACAATCGCACTCCAAACAGTGATTGAAATGAGTGTTAAGCCAACAACAATCATCACTTCCATACCCACACCTAAGAACCAAGCACGCACAAAACCGGCAATACCCATAGTTAGTGCGACCATTATGGATGTGGTTATCTCTTTTCTTAATACAGACCAAACATTACGTAAGCTCACTTCCCCTAATGCCATAGCTCGTACTAATGTTGAGGTGATCTGTGTACCACTATTCCCACCTGTACCAATTAGCAATGGAATAAAGAAAGCTAATGAAATCGCAGCTTCTAATCTGTCTTCAAAGGCATGTAATACCGTGCTGGTATACGCTTCTGCCACAAACAGCATCAATAACCAGACAACACGTTTACGCCATAATGTCACCGGACTGGTTTCTAAATAAGGCTGCTCTAAAGGTGAGGTTGCACCCTGCATTTGTGCATCCAGTGTATTTTCATCTTCAATTAATTCAGCAATATCTTGAGGACGTAAAACACCGACTAACTTTCCAAAATGCATCACCGGTACGCTGTCTAAACCGCTATGGCTAATCAGTTGATAAACATCATGTCGATTCTGTTCTGGTGAAACAGAAAAAAAGGTTTGACGCATCACATCAGAGACAAACAGATCATTCGCAGCTGTTAATAATGATTTAACAGGCAAAATCCCATTTAGATAGTTATCTTTATCCACCACATATAAATAGGTTGGAATTAATTCATCTTTTAAATCATTAACCAATTGAGCTTTCACATTTTCAACAGAATCAGCGACAGAAACAGCGATATAGGACTGGCTCATATATGCGCTAACAGTTGCATCATCTTTTAAACGATTGTATTGGTCTTGAGTTGAGTTGTTTTTAGGTGTGTTTAAGGATGCATCTGCAACTAATACAGCATCCATTTTGTTTTGAGTATTGAATTTCATTTTTGTGGTTCCCTATTACTGTTTGTGTTTAGCAAATCAGTTCTCCATAGGGGCGAAACCAGAAGCGAGAATGCAAAAGCTATCTACACGTCTCGGTTTTAGCACTATACAACGTATCCGATGAATACTGGAAGTTACATGGGGATATACCTTCGGTCGATATATCCTGTCCTAATCTTGGGCGTCTCTCGACGTCGTCAGATCAGTAACCTGTGTTTGTATAGGAGCCTCGCCTAACGAGATACTGCACTTTTCTTGCGAATGCGGCGCGCATTATAACCATTCACAATATAATGAAAAGCACGATAACGATTTTGTTTAAGTTCTATTGAAAAATAACCCACGATATTCATTATACAATTAAATAATATAATTCCATTAGAAATTAATATATAAAAAAGAAATGAAGATTTCCTACGAAAGTTAAAATCGTATAGTAAGAAGGAATTTGTTTATTAATTGATTATTTAAATGCTAATTTTTGCACTCTTATTTCTTCTGCTTGCAAAAATATCTCTTTTACCGTTTTACCATCTAATGATTGGCACATTTTACGAGTGATAATATCCGCATTTTTATGACTCCCTGCGATAACTAAATCATTAAAATTAATATCATTAAGAATAGCTAATTCTATTGCTTCATCAAAACGCGTTTGTTCATCAAGGGGGAGTGAATTGCGCATTTCAACAATTGAGATACGTAGCGATTCTACATTAGAGCCATCAAGGGTTTGTTGAGGTTTTTCACAGCCAGATAACATGACACTAAATAAACAAATAACTAACAATTTTTTCATATATCCCCCCTTACCCAGTCAATAGTTTAAATAATAGCAGAATGTTTATAAGGAAACTCCCCACTAACTAAAATATATTTTTAATGAGTCATCATTTCCAATATTTTTATTATTCTGAATAAATAAAAACCGTCTTTAATTTAAAATGAAGGGAAGCATTTTCCAGATTATTCGTTTTTTTAATGGGAGGAATAGGCATAAAAAACCCTGTTAATAAATTAACAGGGTAAAAAAACAGGAAAATAGAAGGAAATACTTAATAAAAAGAGGTTAAGCGAGCTCAACATCTCCTTTTAAACGACAGCTACATGCTAAGACATAACCTTGAGCTATCTCTTCAGGCGTTAATGTACTGGTACTGCTGACATCATAATCACCACTCGCAATGCGAGTTTTACAACTACCGCAAACTCCTGCACGACAAGCAGCAAAGACAGGAACTTTATTTTCTTCCATTGCCGATAATAAAGTTACACCAACAGGAACTTTAATTTGTGATAATGGGTGACGAATAGTCATGGTTAATTGTTCGTTTTCATCAACACAAACAGGCTCATCACCAAAACGTTCCATAAAGATATTCTCAGCAGGTACACCAAGATTTCTTGCAAAACGTCCTGTGTCTTCCATATAGCTATTTGGACCACAGCACATGACAGTACGGCTCGCAATATCAGGGACTAATGCAGCTAATTTTTCTTGAGAAATGCGCCCACTAAATAACCCTTTATTATCAGGCAATTTTGGCATCATGATAAAATTGAGATTATATGGATATGCATTTGCTAATTCGATCCACTCTTTCTCAAAAATAAACTGGCTTTGCTCGCGAATATTAAAAATAACCGTGATATCCGCTTTAGGTTGATTATTTAACAACCAACGTGTCATCGACATAACCGGTGTCACACCACATCCTGCCGCCAACATTAAATAGCGCGCACCTTCTTTATCTGCACAAGTAAACTCACCCTGAGCATCAGATAACCAAAGATAATCACCTGGTTTTACTTGTGATGTTAACCAGCCTGAACCCACGCCATTTTCTATACGACGAACGGTTAAAGTGATAAATGGGCTTAACCCCGGAGAAGATGAAATGGTATAAGCGCGCATTGTTTCATTACTATTATTGATACTCACCAGTGCAAATTGACCTGGTTTATAAGAATAAAAGTCATGATTAATTAAATTTAGCGTCCACACTTCAGGTGTTTCCTGATGAATAGAGTGAACTTGCATACGATTAGGACAAAGAGAAGTAGGCATCGTCATGGATATTGATCCTTCACCGAAGCCCGTAGGCTTCGGTAATGATAATGAATTTAAAACATTAAGCAGAAAGAATATCTTTAAGATCTTGTTCTGGTGTAGTAATAGAGCGCATACCAAATTTCTCATTTAATACCGCTAGCAGATTGTCAGTTAAGAACGCTGGTGCTGTTGGACCGGTATAAATGTTTTTCACGCCTAATGAAAGCAGAGTCAATAAGATAACAATCGCTTTTTGCTCGAACCAAGAGAGAATTAAAGACAGTGGTAAATCATTCACACCACAACCTAATTTCTCAGCAAGGTTAACAGCTAGCATAATCGCTGAGTAAGCATCGTTACACTGACCCACATCAAGTAAGCGAGGTAAGCCTTCTAAAGTACCGAAATCCAGTTTATTGAAACGGTATTTACCACACGCCAAGGTCATAATTAAACAATCTTGTGGAATTTCTCTTGCAAGATCGGTGTAGTAACTACGTTCACCACGGCTACCATCACAACCACCCACCAAGAAAACATGACGTAATTTGTTCTGTGAGACTAAATCAATCACAGTATCAGCGGCATTTAATAGTGTTTCACGACCGAAACCGACAGTAATTAAATGCTCAATTTCATTGTATGGGAAACCTTCTAATGATTGTGCTTGTTCAATCATTTCAGAGAAGTCATCACCAGTAATATGTTTCACACCCGGCCAACCAACAATACTACGTGTCCAAATACGGTCACCGTAATTACCTACATTTGGATCAATAATACAGTTTGAAGTCATTAATACAGGGCCAGGGAATTTCGCAAACTCAATTTGCTGATTCTGCCAACCACTTCCGTAATTACCCACTAAGTGTTTGTATTTTTTAAGTTCTGGGTAACCATGAGCAGGTAACATTTCACCATGAGTATAAATGTTGATCCCTTTACCTTCAGTTTGCTCAAGAAGCATTTGCAAATCTTTCAGGTCATGACCTGAAATTAAAATAGCTTTACCTGCAACAGGGCGCACGTTAACAGTAACGGGTGTTGGGTTGCCGTAAGCTTGAGTTTCGCCTTTATCAAGAATGGCCATAATGCGAAAGTTCATTTGACCAATACCCATTGCATTTTCTAACAACTCATTCATATCCGAAGGATCAGTACCTAACCACGCCATATAACGGTGATATTCTGCATAAATTTCATTATCATACTGACCTAAAACATGCGCGTGCTCCATATAAGCCGCCGCCCCTTTTAAGCCATACAGGCACAGCATACGTAATCCATGAAGATCATCACCGATTTGCGCTTTATCTGCATTTAAAGCAAAAAGTTGAGCTTGTTTTTGTAAGCTGTCTAAATCGCTACCCGCTAATTGAATTTCAGCTCTTGGGTTAGTGACTTGAATTGCTGCATTTTTCGCTAAAGTACGAGATTTCAAGCTTTCACGGAAATAGATAGCTTCTTTCGCATAACCGACAATACGATCAGAATCAAAGTTGACGTTAGTTAACGTAGAGAAAAAAGCACGAGGAGCAAAGCTATCTACATCATGATCAATAATACCGACACTACGCGCTGCCAAAGCCCACGCTGAAAGTCCTTCTAATACTGCAACGAGTAAATCTTGAAGATCTGAAGTTTCTGCTGTTTTACCACACATACCTTGCGCATAGGCACAACCATTACCTACAGGCGTTTTCATTGTTTGTTCACATTGCACACAATACATATCGTATTCCTTCTAATAAAAGATAACGCTTTATTTTTATAAGTTGCATTACAGATGCAACATAAGAATACGCCATTTTTATAAGAGCGAAAGTGCAATATTGAACAATTTAAATGTTGTTTGATCTAACGCAATTTCTAGCAAATTTTTTAATATCCCTTTTTTATCCTTTGATTTTGCTTAAGCCTCAAAATAATTTTCTCAAAAAAGAGAGCGCTATTGCATTGTGCCGATGATGACTAAATAAGAAGGAATGTTTAAGGATTTTTGACGGTTATTTTTTGTTTAATCATATAAATACTGAGAGATGAAACGATTAAGTTTATCCATTTTTGTTAAGTCAGTAATATTCATTACTATTTTTTATAGTTAATATCACCTATTGCATCAATAGCTAATCAAATTATTTCAATTGAGATATGTTATTAGCACGAGTATTACGAAATGAAACTACACATTTGAATGATGCTCATCCCTACATTGGAGATTAAAAATGATTAAATTAAATAATGTTCCATCAGAATTTCGTCCTCTAGAAAGTTATAAAATGCTAATTGGAGGAGAATGGGTATCTAGCACATCGCAAAAAACAACGAAAACCTATAGCCCAGCTACTGGTGAATTATTAAGTGAATACCAATCTGGTAGTGCTGAAGATGTTGAACGCGCAGTCAGTGCTGCACGTAATGCATTCAAAACATGGAGTAAAACGTCACCTGCTGAGCGTCAAGCCCTCTTATTAAAAATCGCAGATCGCTTAGAGCAAGAACAAGAACGCTTTGCTTGGATTGAGTCATTAGATAATGGTAAGCCACTCAATGAGTCGAAAAACATAGATTTACCTGCCTCTATTGACCATTTTCGATATTTTGCAGGCGTGATACGCTCTCATACCGATGAAAGTGCCGTCCTAGACGAAAATACCATTAGCCTTGTTATTCGCGAACCTATTGGTGTCGTGGGTCAAATTATTCCGTGGAACTTCCCATTATTAATGGCGGCATGGAAATTGGCACCAGCGATTGCAGCGGGTGACACAGTGGTTATTAACCCAGCAACACTGACTTCCCTTTCATTATTAGAACTAGGTCGTATTTTAAATGAAATATTACCAGCGGGTGTGATTAATATTGTTACCGGACGCGGATCTGTTGTAGGACAAGCTATTTTAGAGCACGAAGATATTGATAAACTTGCATTTACTGGCTCTACCAATGTGGGTTATACCGTAGCAGAAGCCGCAGCAAAAAAAATGGTTCCAGCAACATTGGAACTAGGCGGTAAATCAGCCAATATCGTGTTCCCTGATGCGAACATGAAAAAAGCAGTCAAATATTCAGCATTGGCAATATTGATGAACCAAGGACAAGCTTGTGAATCAGGTTCACGTTTGTTCTTACATAAAGATATTCATGATGAATTTTTGAAAGCATTAAAAACTGAATTTGAGAGTATTCGTGTCGGCGATCCACTTGACCCGAATACACAAATGGGTACACAAGTTAGCCAAGATCAAATGGATACCATCTTAGGCTACGTTGAACTCGCGAAAAAAGAAGGTGCAACTGTTTTAACTGGTGGTGAGCGTATTACTGGTGAAGGTTATGATGACGGCTTCTTTGTTCGTCCAACCATCATCATCAACGCAACAAACCAAATGCGTGTTGCCCGAGAAGAAATTTTTGGACCTGTGTTATGTGTTATTCCATTCGATAATGAAGATGAAGTGATCGAAATGGCGAATGACTCTGAATATGGCCTTGGTGGTGGTGTTTGGACTCAAGATATTAACCGTGCCTTACGAGTTGCAAAAGCAGTAAGAACCGGTCGTATGTGGGTTAACACTTATCACGAACTCCCTGCTCACGCACCTTTTGGGGGCTACAAGAAATCAGGTTTAGGACGTGAAACACATAAAATGATGTTAGATGCTTATAGCCAAGTGAAAAACATCTTCATCAGTATGAAAGAATAAGATTTTCTCTCTTTTCTAAATTCTTATAAAGATAATATCTATACTCATCTCTTCGCCTTCTCCCCAGAAGGCTTTTTATTATCTGTAATTTCTCCCCCTTACGTTATTACCATAAAAAAACCGCATACTTATCGCGATAAAGCATGCGGTTTTATGTTGTGTTGTTAGCCAATAAGTAAGAACGAGTTACTCTGCTTCGGCTTCTTTTTTACTTACTGAGTGAGTTTCTTTATCTAATTCAATATTATCGGCATTAACATCTTTTATATGATCTCTTGTTAAGCGATAAACAACGGGACTTAATAAAGCTAATGCAATTAAGTTAGGAATAGCCATCATTGCATTGAGTGTATCGGCTAACAACCACACAAACTCTAACGATTGTGTCGCACCAATTGGTAACGCAATTAGCCATGCAACCCTAAATGGCATAATCGCTTTAGGTCCAAAAAGATATTGCACACATTTTTCACCGTAAAAACTCCAGCCTAAAATGGTGGTAAAGGCAAAAATAGCTAATGCAATTGCCACAATATAGTTACCACCCGGAATAGCGATAGAGAATGATGCAGCGGTTAATGTTGCTCCACTTTGCCCTGTTAGCCATTGTCCTGTAATAACAATGGTTAATCCTGTAACAGAACAGACGATGATGGTATCAATAAAAGTCCCCAACATCGCAATCAAACCTTGGCGAACAGGATTTTGTGTTTTTGCTGTCGCATGGGCAATTGGCGCACTACCCAATCCTGCTTCATTTGAGAAAACACCACGCGCTACACCAAAGCGGATCGCAGCCCAAACAGCTGCCCCTGCGAAACCACCTTGAGCAGCAACAGGTGTAAACGCAGATTTAACAATAAGGACAATTGCATCTGGGATCGCAGTCGCATTCAGTGCGAGAACAATAATGCCTGCACCAAAATAGCCAACGGTCATAATAGGAACTAATTTACCGGCAACATCAGCAATACGCTTAATGCCTCCAATGAGTACGGCTCCGACTAAAACAACGAGCACAATAGCGGTTATTGTTGTCGAAATACCAAAGTTACTTTCCAGTACATCAGCGACAGAGTTTGCTTGTACTGTGTTACCAATACCAAAACCCGCAAAACTACCAAAAACAGCAAAAACAGTACCTAACCAAACCCAATTTTTACCTAAGCCATTTTTGATGTAATACATTGGCCCACCGACATAGTTTCCGTATTTATCAACTTCACGGAAACGTACAGCAAGCACGGCTTCTGAATATTTGGTTGCCATTCCCACTAATGCGGTCATCCACATCCAAAACAATGCACCGGGGCCACCTAAGACAACAGCTGTTGCAACACCGGCAATATTACCAGTTCCTATAGTGGCAGAAAGCGCGGTCATTAAGGCATTAAATGGCGATATTTGCCCTTCACCTCTTTTGTCATTTTTTTCAAATAAAAGCTTAAAGCCTGTTCCTAACTTCCTAATAGGTAAAAATCCAAGTCGAAACTGCATAAAAAGGCCGATACCGAGAATGCCGACAAGCATCGGAACTCCCCATACCACGCCATTTATAGCGCTTAATATATTTGTGATGAAATCCATAATTTACCCTTTTTCGTCCAAATGTTATCTAAATATGTATTTTTTGTTATCAATTACACTAAAGATGAAAAAGGGAAAATATGCTAGAAAAAAAAACAACTAACTCTAAAATTGGCTTAGTTATGTGAGAAATATCACTTCATTATTAAATTACGCTATCATTAGGTTCATCGTTACAATACTTCAATCAAAGTTATGCATAATCATAAATCAGTACAAAACAGCCAAAATGAGCGACGCTTTAATCTGTTCAGAAAAGCGCAAGAAACCAATCTTGCACCACTAAAGATCCTGTTATTGTCCGCTGTAGTCGGCTCTTTGGCTGGGCTAGTGGGTGTTTTATTTGAAAAAAGTGTTAGTTGGGTGATTCATTTTCGACAAGAAGAGTTTATTAAAACCTTTACTAATCCTTATATTCTAGCGATCTGTACATTACTTTTTTCCTCTATTCTGGCAATGCTGGGATACTATTTAGTCAAGAAATTTTCACCCGAATCAGGGGGATCAGGAATACCTGAAATTGAAGGTGCCATGATAGATATTCGCCCTGTTCGTTGGTGGCGAGTATTACCTGTAAAATTTATTGCCAGTATTGGGACGTTAGGTTCTGGTATGGTATTAGGACGAGAAGGCCCAACAGTACAATTGGGTGCCAATATCGGCCAGCTCGTAAATGATATTTCTCGAGTAAAAGATAAAGAGTCGCGCCATACTCTATTAGCTACCGGAGCCGCCGCAGGATTAACCGCGGCTTTTAATGCCCCTCTGGCTGGTATTTTATTTATTATTGAAGAGATGCGTCCTCAATTTAAATACAGCCTTATTTCAATTAAAGCGGTATTTATTGGCGTTATTATGTCTTGCATTGTTTTTCGCCTATTTAATGGTGAAGGTGGTGTTATTCATATCGGTAAGTTTTCATCTGCACCACTAAACACACTCTGGTTGTATTTAGTTTTAGGAATGTTATTTGGTGTTATTGGCGTTATTTTTAGTAAATTACTTTTTTATGTTCAAACCCAGTTTCAACATTTTTATCAAGATAAAACATCACGTTTTGTTTTAACAGGTGGGATCATCGGTGGGCTTTGTGGCTTATTAGCATTAATTATTCCTGAAATAACCGGTGGTGGATTTAGTATTATTCCAGCATTAAGCGCAGGGCAATATTCTCTTATCGCCCTATTACTTTTCTTTGTTTTACGAACCATAACATCCATTATCAGTTTTGCTTCGGGTGCTCCTGGCGGTATATTCGCCCCAACCCTGGCATTAGGTACGTTATTTGGTAGCGCCTTCGGATTAACTGCAACCTTACTTTTCCCTGATTATCAAATCCAAATTGGTACATTTGCCATTGCTGGAATGGGAGCTTTATTTGCAGCAACCGTAAGAGCACCTCTAACAGGGATCGTCCTCGTGTTAGAAATGACTGATAATTATCAACTTATCCTACCGATGATCATTACCTGTTTAGGTGCAACAATGTTGGCACAACTATTAGGTGGTCGCCCTATTTATACCGTTTTATTAGAACGAATATTACAAAAATCTGAGGTAAAAGAACAAGCAAATCAAGCCGATGATATTAAAAGCGATAAATTACCACAACAATAAAACTCGCTTAAATAGATAAAAAAATACCCCAATTATTTGGGGTATTTAAAAAGAGATGATTGTACTTAACTATTTTTTACGTGCGATTAAAGTAGCAAAGTTTAGGGCGATACGATTGCCATTTGCATCTGTTTTATGTAGATGCCCTGGGTTTTCATTATATTTAATAATCTCCCATTCTTTATAATAATCAGCTAATTCATTTGGACGTAAAAAGGTTTTAAATGGAATTTCAGCAGGATCACTATTTGGCGTTTCAACAGGGCAAACAATCACATTAATACCATTAGAGTTGGTACATTCCTGCATGTTTTTAATAATACTTTCAATACGTTCCCGTTGGCAGAACATCAAGACAACAGTTGAAAGAATAATATCGTATTTATCTGTCAGTGAAGCTTCATTAATATCATATAAGCCGCTTTTTACCGCTAACCCTGTTTTGGTTTTAACAGCTTCAATAGCATCAATATGCGAGGCATTAATATCTAACGCTGTTACATCATAACCTTGAGATGCCAAATAGAAACTATTTCGACCACGACCAGCACCTAAATCTAACACCTTACAAGGCTGGGTAAATGTTACCATATAACGTACTTCAGAATGTGGTAATGATAACTCGTTTACTTTAAATAGCTTATCTTCTGGAGCACATAAAAAAGAGAGTTGACAACGAACATCATCGCTCGCTTTATCTATTTTATGCCACTGTTGAGGTTGAATTAAAGGTGGCTGATTGTCAGTATCACACTCCACTGAAATCTGTGAACCATCATCATTAAAAACAACAAATGTCATGTTACCTTGCAATACCCGCATTTGGGCATAAGTGCCTTCCTTTGTATTGTGACGTTCTAATAACGCTAAAGGAATGGATGTACGAGTCCACTCAGGCATTGTTTTATAACTTACAAGTTCCATAATTCAACCTCACTTAAGATGCATTTTAAATACATCTTATGGCAATCATTATCTTTCGTAAAGAAGGTTTTATCAAAATTATGATTTTAAATATTTGTTTAAAAGCAAATCAGTCACATCTGATGAAGAAATAGATTCACCACACAAAACTTTCATCATAATTTCTTTACCTAATGATGCTAAAGAAAACAGCATATCTGGGCGTAACCGACTGATTTTATCTCTATTCTCATCTTGATTAATAATAGTGATCAATTTGGCATCAACATTAGAACATTCTTGGATAGTCAGTAAGATAAAGGTATTTTCTGCATCACTTTCAGATAAAGTCGCCACCCAACTCGCTTTTGCAATATTGGCAGATAGTAATGTTTTAAGATTAGTAGGATCGCCTTCAATAATATTGGCTTGCGCATCATAAGAGGCTTTGCTTTTATCGGTGCAAATCGCAATAACCTGTTTCCCTTGCTCTCTTAACCCTTTTTCTAATTGAGAAGCTAATGCCGATGAACCAATAATAATAAAATGATTATGCATTTTAGCGATCCTCTTCTTAACAATATCGCGAGTACCACGCGCAAGAAATCCCATGACATACACAATGGACGTGGTAAAAACAGTTATTCCCAAGATAACAACAGTAAGAGTAAAAATACGTGCATTCGTGCTAACTGGCACAATATCGCCAAATCCTAGCGTCGTCATACAGACAATAGAAAAATAGAACGCATCCATCAGCGTTGTTATATGTGGCTTAAACTCATCACCAATATAAAGACTTCCCAGCATTGAGAATAACAGCAAAGAAAGGATACAGATAAAAGCCACAAAGCCAGCACTAGTTAAACTATGATGCGGAAATGCGCGCCAACTCATCAACAGCCCAATCGCTAAAATAAAAGAAAAATAGGATTGAAAATCCATTTGCTGATAAACAGCAACATCGAGAAAAATAATGGTGGCTAATAAAATCAAAGAGACACACCACGCAATTCTGGCGCCAAGATACATAAATATTGAAAGCAAGATCAATGCGCAAGCTAACATGACCTTGGGTATATCAAGAAGTTTTAATACGCCTAAAGATTTAAGCCATGCTGAAAACCCATGGATTTCCCAATCCAGATAAATACCACGAGACAGCAAAATAGAGTAAATGATAAAAATACCATTTAAGATAAGTAATAAAGACATCATTTTTCTTGTCACTTTAGATGTCTCTATTACATTCAGTATTGCGGATAATTTCATATTAGATATCGTAAATACTCAGCTAGTTATTTAAAGGAATATTATCTAATCCTTGAAATCTAAAAGGTTCTGCGGGTTTAAAATGACTTGTCGCATTTGCAGAATAGATTATCGACTGCTCTTCACCTAATGGTAATGTCATTACTTTCCCACTCTCTTTTGAAAAATCAATTTCCTTTAAATTAACCCAAAAGGTATTTGGCGATAATGCTGATTCAAAAAAATATAATTGGTTTTTATGATCAGCGACAGTTCTCCAGCGTGTGGATGAAATTTCTGGTGATTCAGCCGTACTTAGCCCATAAGGCACAGATACATTTCTGATCACACCAAATACACTGGCAAGCGATTTTTTACTCGATTGAGCTTTAGGAATGGCATTCACATAAAAAGAAGCTCTAGCAAAACGATCTGAGGCTCGATTAGTCCCCGGTAACATCACAGTTCCACCAATTTGTTGCCAATAACTGTTCAACGCTAATTGTTCTGAAAAAATAGGAGAGTTCGTCATCACTTGATACTCTTTGCTATGATGAATCACTTGCTTACCATTAATATATTCTATAATGGCGCTATCTCCCGTTGCATCTGAAAGCGAGAGATGTAACGTTGCCATTCTATCTTGTCCAGGAACTTTATCTGTTAATACAATAAAAGGCTCACTGTCTAATGCATTGACAGCTTCTTCAACTGAAGCAAAATTATCTAATACATACTGTGCCCATGCAGAAATTGAAATCGCCGGTCTTTCTTTGGTATACGCTGGATAATCTGATTCCGCCAACCACAATAAATTAGCCACTAAACCTTTTTCATTCATACCATCAGTCGTAGAAATATCATAACCTGATGCAATCACGCTTCCATATTTAGATATCCATTTTATCGAGTTATCGCCCGCTTCTCCTGAGCGTTGCATTCCTTGTGGGAACACCCATAAATTTGTTCCTATATCATATTTCCAGTCCATTGAGCGAGCTGTGATAATTTGGTTATTGTCGCCTAAATAAACAAGCCGAGTACATGCGTCAACATCTGTAATACCTACTGTGAAAAAACCAGAGATAAGTAGAGTACCCAAAAAAGTATGGCGTAATTTTTTCATTATGACTCTTTCCTGTTAAACAAATGGATGGCTTCTTTGTTATGACCTTTCTTGGCACCGACTTAGAATAGATAAAGCCTCAACATAAATATTAATCCTATTAAAAAATAAGAATTATTACTTAAGTATAAGATCATTCATCATAATTGTGCATAAAAAAACCGATACGTTAAAGTATCGGTTTATAAATCGTCTAGGTAATAAGAGGTTTTATTGCCTTAAAAAAAACATTTAATTACGCTTTTTTTACACCTTCAACAGAGATAATTAATTCTGCTTCTTGTGATTTTGGTCCTAAATCTGATTTAAAATTAAACTCTTTCAGATTCACTTTACCTGTTGCTTCAAAACCAGCGCGATAACCTTTCCAAGGATCGGTACCTTCGCCAATTAATTTTGCATTTAATGAAACAGGTTTAGTCACACCATTTAATGTTAAATCACCTGTAACTACATAATTTTCGCCATCACGAGTAACTTGAGTTGAAACAAATCGAGCTTCAGGATATTTGCTTGCATTAAAGAAATCAGCGCTACGTAAGTGCTTATCACGTTCTGCGTGATTAGTATCTAAGCTTCCTGTTTTAATCACAACATCAACTTTGTCTTTTGATGGATCTTCTTTATCGTAACTAAATGTACCATCGAAATCTTTAAAAGTGCCGTATAACCAGCTATAGCCTAAATGTTGGATACGAAACTGTACAAATGCGTGTTGGCCTTGTTTATCAATAGCATAATCTGCTGCTAAAGCAGTACTTGCATTAAATAACAACGCACCTGCGGTTAAACCTAATAAAGCTTTCTTAAACATTGTTATCTCCATAATTTCGTTTTATAAGTTTAATTATTTAGTTCGCATTCCTAGCATGCGTTTTAACGTGACATCTTTATCAATAAAATGATGTTTTAAAGCACCAGCAGCATGTAACAGCGATAACAAAACCACTGCCCAAGCTAAATAAAGATGAATATCACCCGCTAAATCCGCTTGTTCGGCTTCCCCTGTAAAAATGGCAGGTACAGAAAACCAATCAAATACAGATATAGCTTGTCCATCTGCGGTTGAAATTAAATAACCACTAATCAGAATAGAAAATAAGATTAAATATAAAAGCATATGTGCAATATGAGCACTAATGCGAGTCAATTGGCTGTAACTTGATAAAGCTTTAGGAGGTGGTGAGACCCAACGCCAAATCACACGCACTATCAGAATAATAAATAAAAGAATACCAATGCTCTTATGTATTTCAGGTGCAGAATGATACCAGCTATCATAATATCCTAACGTTACCATCCACAGTCCTAAAGCAAACATGCCATAGACAGCCAACGCTGACCCCCAGTGTAAAAGGAGTGATAAGTGCCCATAGCGAGACACATTATTTCGCCATTGCATAATAAAAATCCAATAGTTTCTAATTCATTAAAATAATGTTATCTAGTTTAGTATATTGAGAGCAAATTGTTAGTCCATAATTCAACAAATAATTTGCTTATCATTATCAATAATAATCAATAAGTAATGAGCTCTTATTAGTCACTCTGTTGATTATCTAATCAATGACATTGTTGGATCAGATTTTTTTCAAAAAAAAATAAGATAGGTGTATTGGGAGGTGTTTATATACATAATAAAAAATAAATAGAGAAGTAAAAATAAGAAGCGGAATAAGATCAATACAACAATTGTCCAACCATAAAAACAATTGTCCAACCATAAAAACAATTGTATTTTTCACTTATTCTAAATTAGAACTTATTAAACAAAATACGATAATGATGAGAGGAATCGTAAAAAAAACGGATAACCAGCGCATTTCACGTACAACACCAAAAATAATACCAACAATACAAACAAAAAATATAACAGGCATCATTTCTGAGTAGTGATCATGACAATAGTGCATTAATAAATTAATCCACGGGTGATCGTTTTGCATATAAAAATTTCAACCAATAAAAATAAATTTAAATTAAGATAGTGATAAATTACTATCATTAACAAATAAAACAAGCGTCGTATTATAAATATCAATCATCGCGCACAAAGATATTAAAACACTTCACATTTTAAATAGAGACAACATTAGTAAATAAAAATAATAATCTAAGTTAAATTTCCAATAATATAAAATGAATAATGTCAAATACAGTTAATTCACTCAAACAAATCCAATATCATTATTAATATCACCTTAGCTTAACGAAATAATAATTTCATTTAATTTCAAATAAAGAAAATTAATTTCACAAAGTGATAATAAAAGTAATAAAGAATAAATAAAATAGAGTTTTAAACATCAAATAATTACCTTTAGGTTATTCATTTACTTGGAATTAACTCTATATTTCATTTTAATTACTATTAGCTAAAAACATTCAAATCCCAAGCAAAAAACACTACAATTACAATAGTATTTTTATTGAGGGCACTATGTCTACTGCAACAAATCTGAATGAACTACAGGAACAAGTTCGCTCCCGCTATAATGGATTAAGTAAAAGGCTACAGCAGGTTGCACATTATCTACTTGATAATAAAAACAGTGTGGCATTTGATACAATTGCGATCCTTGCAGATAAAGCAAATGTTCCTCCATCGACATTAATTCGTTTTGCCAATGCATTTCATTTCAATGGCTTTAATGAAATGAAACAATTATTTCAAAACCATCTGATGAATGAAATGGTAAACGAAAATGAAAATTTAACTTATAAACAAAAATATAAAGAGGAGCCTCCTAATCTGAATGAGCCTGCCTATATTTTGCAAGAATTTGCGCAAGCAAATAGCCATTCATTGCAACAATTGGCAAATCAGACTCACAGAGAAATGTTAAATAAAACATTACAATTACTGGAACACGCTGAAACAATTTATATTTGTGGCTTTCATCACTCATTCAGTGCTGCAAGTTATTTTTTTCATGCTCTCTCGCATATCCCTTGTGAGACTGTTTTTGTTAACAGTTTAGGTGGGATGTACAAAGAGCAATTGAGAAATATTACACATCGTGATGTGCTCTTTGGCATTCACTTCCACCCGTATTCAGATGAAATGCAAAAAATGTGTGAAATGGCGACTTATAAAGAAGCAAAACAGATTATTGTTACTGATAGTCCAATTAGCCCATTAGCGAGTCTAAGCGATGTTTGTTTAACAGTTAAAGAAGCTCAAATAAAAACCTTTCGTTCTCAAACGTCAACAATGTGTTTACTACAAGCAATTTCCGTCGCTTTTGCTTTTAGAAAAAAACGTTAATGATTTTTACCCCAAACTGCATCTTAATTGAGGTGCAGTTTTTCATAAAATAAATAATTTTTAAAATGCTATTTAATTGAATATAACCTCAACTATTAACCAAAGATTAAATAGCTTAGTATCTTATTGAAAACTATTTTTAAGAGTAAATACAGAATGTTTCATTTGTGATGATAAAAGCAATCATTTAGCATTAATTCATACCACCAAAGATCATTAAAGGGTTAAATTAAATGCTATTTAAAAAATTATTTTTAATTGTTTTCTTATTTCCAACCTTCTCCTATTCAAACTCTCATTTAATAAAAGAAAATAAAGAAAAACCAATAATCGTGAATATTCCCAGTATTTCATTAGGTGACAAAAGTAAAGCATCTGGTAACGGTTCAATTGCAATAGGAACAAATAGCCAAGCTAAAAATACACATTCAGTTGCTATAGGAGCTAATTCATTAGCAACAGAAGAAAATACAGTGTCATTTGGTAATATTGAAAATAATCATACTTCTCGATTAGTCAATATTAGTGATGGTAAAAATAATACAGATGCAGTAAATCTTATTCAAACTAAAAAATTGGTAGATAAAAATAGAATAACAACAAATAACGCCATCAATCAATTAAAAAGAACTGTCAGTACAGATATCAGTGATCTTAAAACCCATATTAATGATTTTGATAACTATTATAGAAAAAGACAAGCTGAAATCACAGATTCAATAGCAAATTTAGATAAAGAAATTATCGCGTTAGAGAATAAAGTATTTGCGGGTATTGCTTCATCTGTTGCAATGACTAGCATTCCTTATCTTACTCATCACACCTTAAGTGGCGGAATCGGTATTAGTAATTATCGAACAGGCACAGCATTTGCTGGAGGTGTACAATATAAACCGAATAACGATATTGCATTTCGATTAAACTCCTCCATTAATAGTGAAAAGGAAATTATTATTGGCGGTGGATTAGCTTATGGTTGGTAATCGATTTTCTTTTCTAGAATCAGATTATTATTAAAAAATAGCTTTATAATTAAAGCGGTAATATCTAAATAATATTACTGCTTGTTTATAAAAAACGTAATTAGCAATTTAATAAAAATGAGCTATTTAAAGAGAGATCGATAAGTTTAACTTTAGTATCTCTAATATATTTTTTGTAATATAGACTATTTTTTATATACTAGGATTATAAGCTAGAGAAAAAAGGAATAAAAAATGAATTATATATTTCAAAAAATGACCGCTAAAGATATTAATGCAGTCGCACTATTATTACAGGCAAATTCCGAATCTCAGCAAGGTGGATTATATGGCGAATACCCTCTAAATAAAGTTGAGGCGATGTATCAAAGTAGCACTAACGCCATCATTGCACTTTACCAAGCAAATATTGTAGCTGTTGTTTTTAGCTTTCCTGTTACCTCTTTTTCGATCCCTCCAATTGCTCAAGCTATTAATCAACACTTTCCAGAAATAACACAAAACAATTGGTTTTACGGCCCTGTTTGTATAGATAAATTGCACCGTGGAAAATCCCTATTAAAAGATCTCTACCAGCAGATCTGTTCTTTACATGGCGGGCATCCTATTGCATTTGTGAATAGTGAAAATATTCGGTCACTAAAAGCCCATCAAAAACTAGGTATGGAGATCGTTAAAAACTTTGAGTTTAAAGGCACATCTTGGTGGGTCATTAAAGGATAATGAAAACAAACGAAAGAAAAATACTTACACTTTCTGTTATTTAGTTTTCTGGCTAAAAATGGAGGCTTTTAAGTATTTTTGCTATCGCCATCACAAAATAAATAATAACCATATAAATCAGTGTAATACATAAAACAATAAAAAGTTAATCTATTCTTAACAATATTTCAACTCCTATTTTGGCTGTCAAATTGCTTACAATTTGACATCATTCTGTGATCTCCCTTTCAATTCTCGATCTTTCGTTAACTTACTTTTTGATCTTATACAAAAGTATAAATAAGATAAAAGACACCAATTCGAAAGTAAACGTAAAATAGGAGGAAGCAATGACTGTTTCCCGCAGAACTTTTATCAAAGGACTCGCAGCCAGCGGTGCAGCAATGACTGTTTCTACCCCTGTTATTGCTAATTCAGGGAATTCGGCTTCTAACACGCGATCGCGTCCAGAGAATGCCCCTAACCTATTAATTGTTTTCCCAGATGAAATGCGTGCTCATGCATTACAGTTTATGGGGGAAGACCCTTCAATTACACCTAATTTGAATAAATTTGCGAAGCAAGCCAAAGTAATGACGCAGATGGCTTCAAACTACCCTCTTTGTTCTCCATTCCGTGGCATGTTTATGACAGGTCAATACCCTGTTCGTAATGGCATTACAGGAAATGCACATGACTATGGTGGCAAAGTGGGTATTGATTTATCTCCTTATGCAAAATGTTGGTCTGATGTTTTAAAATCTCTCGATTACAGTACTGGTTATATCGGTAAATGGCACCTTGATGCGCCTTACGAGCCATTTATCGAAAGTTACAACAATCCAATGGAAGGTCGCTATTGGAATGAATGGGCTGCACCAGATAGACGCCATGGTTTTGATTTTTGGTATTCTTATGGTACTTACGATTTACATTTAAAACCAATGTATTGGGCAAACGATACCCCTCGTGATAAGCCAATTTACATTGATCAATGGGGACCTGAACATGAAGCTGATATGGCAATCAAGTTCCTCAAAAATGAAAACAATCAATTTAGAGACAATTCGAAACCATTTGCATTAGTGGTTTCAATGAATCCACCTCATTCACCTTATGATCAAGTACCGAAAAAATACCTCGATGCTTATCAAGGTAAGACGTCAAAAGAGCTAAATACGCGCCCTAATGTACAGTGGGATACTGAATATCAAGAAGGCTATGGCCCTCAATATTTCAAAGAATATATGGCAATGGTCAACGGTGTTGATGAGCAATTTGGTCGCATCGTAGATGAATTAGAAAAACAAGGCCTTGCAGATAATACTCTCGTTGTTTTCTTCTCTGATCATGGCAGTTGCTTAGGGGCAAATGGACAAGCAACAAAAAATAATCCTTATGAAGAATCCATGCGTGTTCCTATGATGTTTCGTTTACCAGGTAAAATTAAACCAGGTTCTGACGATGCATTAATGTCAGCTCCTGATATTTATCCAACTATCTTAGGGCTACTTGGTTTATCAGAATGGATACCTGATTCAGTAGAAGGTACTGATCTTGCAGATAGAGTAGTGACAGGCAAAGGCGACACAGCAAACTCTCAGCTTTATCTCTTTATTCCTTATGGTGAACCTTCATTTGGTAAACGAGGAGTAAGAACCAAAACTCATACTTTGGTTATAGATAGACAAGATGGGCAACCATTGAAATATACTTTATATGACAATGTGAACGATCCATATCAAATGAAAAATATTGCCAAAGATAATATGCCTTTAATTGAGAAGTTAATTAAAGAAGAATTAACCCCTTGGTTGGAAAAAACAGGAGATTCTTGGCGCGCCACTGAATTCATTACGGCAACAACCAATAAATTAAATAAAACAATATCGACATGTAAAGAAAAATAATAAAAATATCTGCGCCATAATTTTATGGCGCTATATATAAACCCAATTCGCTGATATAAAAAATCCTTTTAATAAAATAAAGGGAAAAATGTCCTACACCTAAAAATTGACACAAATAAAAGCGAATAAAGAATTGGATATATACCATGAACAAACTTCGTATTGCTCTTTTTTTACCTCTTCTTGGCTTAGGTTTAACTTCTTTTCATTCTCAGGCAGCTAATGTCAATGCCATGTTTTCTTGGGAAACGGCAGATTACGATACACCAAATAACTATGCTGGTTATCGTGTAGATTTTAATATTAATCCAGATAAGTCTAACTGGTATTTCGATGTTGGTTTTCGTCAACGTGAGCATGACAATAAAAATCGTTATCAGCGTTATGATTTACAGGGTAGTTATCGCTTTAAATTAAATAATGGTTGGATCCAACCTGGTTTAAAAGTACGTCAAGATCTGACTAACTATGATAATGGTAGCCGCTTAACTATTGATTTTTATGAATCAAAAACCAATTACCAATTTCCAATTAATAAAGATTGGGTTTTAACGGGTAGCGTTTTATTTGGCTTACAAAAGAAAGAAGACAAACGCAGTAATGGCATCACAAATACGGATTACTTAGGCTGGGAAATTGAACCTGGTCTACGTTATTTTGTCACTCCGAATATTAATACAACTGTGGCTTATTTTGATGGTGGTAAACAAGCAATACGACATGAAGAATACGACACAAAAGAAACAAACCATAATCAACAATTACGTATGTATGTAAACTGGACAACTCCAATAGGATTAATTGTTTCTCCATCAATGCGTAAATCTATTTTCGGGAAATTAGAGGATAGAACAAATAAAGGCGTTTATATCGAAAAAGATATGACACGTTATACCTTACAAATGGCTTATCAAATATCACCTCAATGGCGAGTCATGACGGAATATTATAATGAACGAGTTGAAAATAAAAATGATGGTAGTAAATCAACTCAAGATTATTTCAAAGTTTCATTCCGAGCAACATTCTAATAATTAAAATCATATAATTGTTCATGGAGTTATATTGTGAAAAATAAAAAATTGTTATTTTTGAGCGCTGCTATTTTATCAGCTATTTATGGTTCAGCATGGGCGGCAGAATGTGATCCTACTTTAAATATCTGTGAAACAGTTAATATTAATGACGGGAATACGGCTCAAATAAATAAAGATGTTACTGTTTCTCAAGGTGATGGTGTTGTATTTAATGGCTCATCAACAGAATACAAAGCTCAAGCAATTACAAAAAATATTACTGTTACTGGTGATGGAGCCAGTGCCATCAAAATAAATCAAGGGGCTTCTTTTAGCAGTAATATCAACTTAAATGGCGCTAATGTGACCAGTGAAAATGGTACAGCCATATTGGTTGAAGGTGATTTCCCTAAACGAGGTACGGGAGTTTATATCAGAGACGGTGCCATTATTCGTGGAAAAACCGCAGCCATTGATTTTAGAACACTGAAAACAGGTTTTAGAAGTGATGTAAATGGTGAGATCCACGGTGATATTTTAGGAAATGGCCATGCAGATACTAAAATAAATTTCGCTTATCAAGGTGGTGCTCAAAATGCCCTATTTGATGGATATAAAATTACAGGTGTTCCATTAATTGAAAACCACGGCAATTTAACTATCCAAGGAAAAGATAGAACGATCCACTGGGAAGGTAATTTCATGAATAAGGAAAATAGCCAGCTTATTTTCCGCCTTGATGACAATACCAATACCGATGAAACCATTCTTCATGTTGACGGTGATGTCACCTTTAAGAAAGGTAGCCAAGCCAAGCTAGATTTTAAAGGCACCAGTGTCGATAACATCATAAATAAAGATATTGTTTTAATTTCTTCCAATTCAGCCATTAAAGATGAAGCTGGGATTACGGTTACAGATGCAAATGCTATTGCACCCGATGTTTCTCCTTTATTAGAAAAAACAGATTCATGGTTAGAAACTACACCACCTAATATTAGCGGTGGTGTTAGTGGTAACCAGTTAGTTGCGCGTTATGGTATTAGCTACGAAGGTGGTAATAACTTTATTAGTGCTGCCGAACGTGGTGGTGTCAGTGAAAATGGATTAGCAGCAGCCAACTATGTTATTCCAACTGTACTAAATGAATTTAATAATACGCGTAACCAAGTTTCAGATGAAGCACTGAGTCTATTAGTCGCAGCTGGAAATGACGATAATAATATTGCTGCATTATCGAATGATTTAGCCCCTATAGCTGATGGTAGTGATATTCAAGCGGGATTAATCATGGTTGAAGATATGCGCAATAATATTGCTCATCGCTATTTACGCTATGATAACCAATTACCGATTGAAGAAAGAGAAGCTGGCTGGAATAGCTGGGCTAATGTGCTGTACGGTTATGGTACGCAAAGCAATCAAGGTGGAGTTAACGGTTACAACACTTACCGCACAGGCATTCAAATCGGTACTGATTACGAAATTAATCAAGATGCTCTTATCGGTGTTTCTTTTGCTTATAACTACGCAAAAGTTGATGCCAAACAACGTAACGCAAATAAAGAAATTAACCATTTTGAATTTATGCCTTACACCGGTTGGTATAGTGACACATTATTCCTAAACGGTAATTTAAATATTGGTTATTACACTGTCGATAGTGAACGAGATATCGGTGGTAATACTGGATGGGAAGGAAATACCAAAGCAAAAGGTGACTATTCTGGTGTTCAATTAGGTTATCAAATTAACGCTGGAACCTATTTTGATTTTGATTTTATCCATATTAAACCAATGCTGACTTACCAATATCAATGGCTAAATATTGATTCATGGGAAGAAACAGGCTCTGCTTTATCTATGCGAACTTATGGTCAACGCTATGCTGTTAATCAATTAGGTGGTTCAGTTGCTTTATGGAATAGCTATCAAACCGCTTATGGCAAATTAACTCCATCCCTTAATCTGCGTTATTTCAAAGATATTGCAGGTGACAATAATATTAATCAACGTCATAGCCTCACTTATTTTAATACTGGAGCAAGTACCTTCGATATTAAAGGAAATCGTGTTGGTGGCGACATTATTAGTGCTGAATTAGGGGCAAATCTTGATATTACCCAATCGTTAAATTTAGGCACAACAATGGGATATCAGCGTTATGACAAATTCAATGAAGGACGCATTGGCTTCACCGTTAGCCAACGTTTCTAAGGAGAAAAATAATGCCGATATTTCGCTTTACTGCACTTGCTATGACACTGGGGCTATTATCAGCCCCTTATAATGCACTTGCAGCTACCAGCAATCCTGCATTTGATCCTAAAAATCTGATGCAGTCAGAAATCTATCACTTTGCGCAAAGTAACCCATTAGCGGACTTTTCATCAGATAAAAACTCAACACTGACGTTATCTGATAAGCGTAGTGTTATGGGAAGCCAATCCCTTTTGTGGAAATGGAAAGGTGGTAGCAGTTTTACTTTGCATAAAAAACTTATTGTCCCAACAGATAAAGAAGCGTCTAAAGCATGGGGACGTGCATCAACACCTGTTTTATCATTTTGGCTTTATAATGAAAAACCCATTGATGGCTATCTTACTATCGATTTTGGAGAGAAGCTGAATTCAACGAGCGAAGCGCAAGCAGGTTTTAAAGTAAAACTAAATTTCACTGGCTGGCGTGCTATTGGGATCTCTTTAAATAACGATCTTGAAAATCGAGAGATGACCTTAAATGCAATGAATACCTCTTCCGATGGTACTCAAGACAGCATTGGGCGCTCTTTAGGTGCTAATGTCGATAGCATTCGATTTAAAGCCCCATCAAATGTAGGTCAGGGTGAAATCTATATCGATCGTATTATGTTTTCTATCGATGATGCTCGCTATCAATGGTCTGATTATCAAGTTAAAACACGCTTATCAGAGCCTGAGATCCAATTTCATAACGTACAACCTCAGTTACCCGTGACACCTGAAAACTTAGCGGCGATTGATCTTATTCGTCAACGCTTGATTAATGAATTTGTCGGTGGTGAAAAAGAGACAAATCTCGCGCTAGAAGAAAATATTAGTAAATTAAAAAGTGACTTTGATGCACTCAATATTCGCACTTTAGCGGATGGTGGAATACAAGGGCGACATCTGATCACGGATAAACAAACTATTATTTATCAGCCAGAAAATCTTAATGCTCAAGATAAGCCACTTTTTGATAATTATGTCATTCTTGGTAATTACACAACATTAATGTTTAATATCAGCCGTGCTTATGTCCTTGAAAAAGATCCGTCACAAAAAGCCCAGTTAAAACAGATGTACTTATTAATGACAAAGCATTTATTAGACCAAGGCTTTGTTAAGGGAAGTGCATTAGTCACAACCCATCACTGGGGATACAGTTCTCGTTGGTGGTATATTTCTACACTATTAATGTCTGATGCCTTAAAAGAAGCAAATCTACAAACTCAAGTTTATGACTCATTACTGTGGTATTCACGAGAGTTTAAAAGTAGTTTTGATATGAAGGTAGGAGCAGATAGTTCAGACTTAGATTATTTCAACACCTTATCTCGTCAGCACTTAGCCTTATTACTGCTAGAGCCTGATGATCAAAAGCGCATCAACTTAGTTAATACTTTCAGTCATTACATCACTGGGGCGTTAACTCAGGTACCACCAGGCGGTAAAGATGGTTTACGTCCTGATGGCACAGCGTGGCGCCATGAAGGTAACTATCCAGGTTACTCTTTCCCTGCCTTTAAAAATGCCTCTCAGCTCATTTATTTACTACGTGGCACACCATTTTCAGTGGGTGAAAGCGGTTGGAATAACCTGAAAAAAGCAATGGTCTCAGCGTGGATTTACAGTAACCCTGAAGTTGGGTTACCTCTTGCTGGGCGACACCCCTTTAACTCACCTTCGTTAAAATCCGTCGCACAAGGCTACTACTGGCTTGCCATGTCTGCAAAACCGTCTCCAGATAAAACACTCGCGTCTATTTATCTTGCAATAAGTGATAAAACACAAAGCGAATCGAATGCTATTTTTGGAGAAACTATTGCGCCAGCTGCTTTGCCTCAAGGTTTCTATTCCTTTAATGGCGGGGCTTTTGGTATTCATCGCTGGCAAGATAAAATGGTGACACTGAAAGCTTATAATACCAATGTTTGGTCATCTGAAATTTATAACAAAGATAACCGTTATGGTCGTTATCAAAGTCATGGTGTCGCTCAAATAGTGAGTAATGGTTCGCAGCTTTCACAGGGCTATCAGCAAGAAGGTTGGGATTGGAATAGGATGCCAGGGGCAACCACAATTCATCTTCCTCTTAAAGAATTAGACAGCCCTAAACCTCATACATTAATGCAACGTGGCGAGCGTGGATTTAGCGGAACATCAGCTCTTGAAGGTCAATATGGCATGATGGCATTCGATCTGATTTATCCTGCTAATCTTGAGCGTTTTGATCCTAATTTTACTGCGAAAAAGAGTGTATTAGCCGCTGATAACCACTTAATTTTTATTGGTAGCAATATAAACAGTAGTGATAAGAATAAAGATGTTGAAACGACCTTATTTCAACATGCCATAACGCCATCATTAAATACCATTTGGATTAATGGGCAAAAAGTTGAAACGTTTCCTTATCAAGCAACACTAAAACAAGGTGATTGGTTAATTGATAGTAACGGTAATGGTTATTTAATTACTCAAGCTGAAAAAGTGAATATCAGTCGTCAACACCAGACTTCGGCTGAAAATAAAAATCGCCAGCCAACAGAAGGAAACTTCAGTTCAGCGTGGATTGATCACAGTGTTCAACCTAAAGATTCCAGTTATGAGTATATGGTCTTTTTAGATGCGACTCCTGAAAAAATGGGAGAGATGGCTAAAAAATTCCGTGAAAATAATGGGTTATATCAGGTTCTTCGTAAAGATAAAGATGTTCATATTATTTACGATAAACTCAGCAACGTGACGGGATACGCCTTTTATCAATCTGCTTCAATCGAAGATAAATGGATCAAAAAGGTTGATAAACCTGCGATTGTGATGACTCATCATCAAGGAAATACACTCACTGTTAGTGCTGTTACACCGGATTTAAACATGACACGTCAGAAAGCAGCAACTGCCGTTACTATCAATGTCATCATCAACGGGAAATGGCAACCTACTGATAAAAATAGTGACGTAAAATATAACGTTTCAGGTGATAACACTGAACTGACGTTTACCAGTTACTTTGGTATTCCACAAGAAATCAAACTTTCACCTCTCTCTTGATATTACTAAAAGGAACGCACTCGCGTTCCTTTTTTATTTGCAGGAAATCTGATTATGCTAATAAAAAATCCTTTAGCACATGCAATAGCATTAAGCTTATGTTTATCATTACCCGCACAAGCATTACCTTCTCTTTCCCATGAAACTTTCGGTGATATTTATCTCTTTGAGAGTGAAATACCTAATACCCTCACCACTTCAGATAATAATCAATTATCACTGAGCAAACAGCATGCTAAAGATGGTGAACAATCACTCAAATGGCAATATCAACCACAAACAACATTAACACTAAATAATATTGTTAATTACCAAGATGATAAAAATACAGCGACACCACTCACTTTTATGATGTGGATTTATAATGAAAAACCTCAATCTTCCCCATTAACATTTGCATTTAAACAAAATAATAAAATTGCATTAAGTTTCGATACTCAACTTGATTTTACAGGATGGAGAGGTATTGCAATTCCTTTTCGTGATATGCAAGGCACAGCAACAGGTCAATTTGATCAATTAGTGATAGCAGCCCCAAATCAGGCTGGAACTCTCTTTTTTGATCAAATTATTATGAGTGTACCTTTAGATAATCGTTGGGCAGTTCCTGACTATCAAACACCGTACGTAAATAATGCAGTAAATACGATGGTCAGTAAAAACTGGAGTGCTTTACTGATGTACGATCAGATGTTTAAAGCACATTATCCAACTCTAAATTTCGATACCGAATTTCATGACGATCAATCTGAGATGGCATCAATTTACCAGCGTTTTGAGTATTATCAGGGAATTAGTAGTGAGAAAAAAATCACCTCTGACATGCTAAATAAAAATTTAGCGCTCTGGGAGAAATTAGAATTAACACAACACGCTGATGGTTCAATAACAGGGAAAGCACTAGATCATCCTAACCGGCAAAACTTTATGAAAGTCGAAGGTGTATTTAGTGATGAGACAAAACAAACATTGCTTGATGCTAATATGCTAAGAGATGTGGGTAAAACACTTCTTCAAACTGCTATTTACTTGCGTAGTAATTCCTTATCAGCAACCGATCGAAAAAAATTAGAAGATCTCTATTTATTAGGAACTCGTTACGTACTTGAACAAGGTTTTACACGAGGTAGTGGTTATCAAATTATTACTCATGTTGGCTATCAAACCAGAGAGCTTTTTGATGCATGGTTTATTGGTCGTCATATTCTCGCAAAAAACAACCTTTTAGCACCCACTCAACAAGCGATGATGTGGTACAACGCCACTGGACGAATTTTCGAAAAAGATGATGAAATCGTTGATGCGAACGTTGATATTCTCAATACTCAATTACAGTGGATGATAAAAAGCTTACTGATGTTGCCAGATTATCAACAACGCCAACAAGCTTTAGCACAACTGCAAAACTGGCTCAATAAAACCATACTAAGTTCAAAAGGCGTTGCCGGTGGTTTCAAATCCGATGGTTCTATTTTTCATCATTCACAACATTATCCAGCCTACGCTAAAGACGCATTTGGGGGTTTAGCACCGAGTGTTTATGCATTAAGTGACTCTCCTTTTCGCTTATCAACTTCAGCTCATGAGCGTTTAAAAGATGTTCTGTTAAAAATGCGGATCTACACTAAAGAGACACAAATTCCTGTGGTATTAAGTGGCCGTCATCCCACAGGATTACATAAAATTGGAATAGCTCCATTTAAATGGATGGCCTTAGCAGGAACTCCTGATGGTAAACAGAAGTTAGATCCCACATTATCTGCCGCTTATGCAAAATTAGATAACAAAGCACATTTTGAAGGTATTAAGGCTGAAAATGAACCTGTTGGTGCATGGGCAATGAATTATGCGTCAATGGCAATACAACGCAGAGCATCAGCCCAGTCACCACAACAAAGCTGGCTTGCAATTGCTCGTGGTTTTAGTCGCTATCTTGTTGGTAATGAAAGTTATGAGAATAACAATCGTTATGGACGCTATTTACAATATGGACAATTAGAAATTATTCCAGCTGATTTAACTCAATCAGGGTTTAGCCATGCCGGATGGGATTGGAATCGATACCCAGGAACAACCACAATCCATCTTCCATATAACGAACTTGAAGCAAAACTTAATCAATTACCTAGTGCGGGTATTGAAGAAATGTTGCTTTCAACTGAGAGTTATTCTGGTGCCAATACATTAAATAACAACAGTATGTTTGCTATGAAATTACATGGCCACAGTAAATATCAACAACAGAGTTTGAAGGCAAATAAATCCTATTTCTTATTTGATAATAGAGTGATCGCTTTAGGCTCAGGTATTGAAAATGATGATAAGCAACATTCAACAGAAACAACACTATTCCAGTTCGCTGTTCCTAAATTACAATCAGTGATAATTAATGGCAAAGAGATTAATCAATTAGGTACTCAGTTAACTTTAAATAATGCAGATACTTTAATTGATCCTGCCGGTAATTTATATAAGCTGACTAAAGGACAAACCGTAGAGTTTAGTTATCAAAAACAACATTCACTTGATGATAGAAATTCAAAACCAACAGAACAATTATTTGCAACAGCTGTTATTTCTCATGGTAAAGCACCGAGTAATGCAAATTATGAATATGCAATAGCTATCGAAGCACAAAATAATAAAGCTCCCGAATACACAGTATTACAACATAATGATCAGCTTCATGCGGTAAAAGATAAAATAACCCAAGAAGAGGGATATGCTTTTTTTGAAGCCACTAAGTTAAAGTCAGCGGATGCAACATTATTATCCAGTGATGCGCCGGTTATGGTCATGGCTAAAATACAAAATCAGCAATTAACATTAAGTATTGTTAATCCTGATTTAAATTTATATCAAGGTAGAGAAAAAGATCAATTTGATGATAAAGGTGATCAAATCGAAGTTAGTGTTTATTCTCGTCATTGGCTTACAGCAGAATCGCAATCAACAAATAGTACTATTACCGTAAAAGGAATATGGAAATTAACGACACCTCAACCCGGTGTTATTATTAAGCACCACAATAACAATACTCTTATTACGACAACAACAATACAGGCAACACCTACTGTTATTAATTTAGTTAAGTAAATTTCGTAACTTTATAAACTAAAGAGTCTCGAAATAAAAATATCGAGACTCTTTTTTATTAAATATAAATTAACGAATAAATTAATTATTTAAAAAAGCAAAAACAAATCGCTAGCTTTATTATTAAAAATAAATGTGTTGTGCCCGATGATTATTTTGTTATTCTCTGTACGGGTGCTTGGATCAATCTGGTTCAAGCATTTTGCAGACACCAGAAAGAGAAAAGCCCCGATTACGTTATTTAACATTAATCGAGGCCAAATCATACCCAACAATTTGATTTTGCCTCTATCTTTATCGGAGTGCAAGAGGAAATGAAAAAATATTCTTTAATCGGACTGATGATCGTGACGATGATAATATCGAATCGCGTATTATTAGAGAGTAAATACCTTATTTATTCATACCAACTACTGAATATTTAACTATTCAGGTTAATATAACGTTTACTTTATATTAATCTTGTGGGGGAGCACTCCCCCACAGTTTCCTTTTTCAATAGTTGTGTATTTATCTAAGCACCCAAATTTAAAATAAGGGGTAACAGATTATTTTTACCTCTTATTTTATTATTTATCTCAATTAATAAATAAATTAATTATTTAAAAAAGCAAAAACAAATCGCTAGCTTTATTATTAAAAATAAATGTGTTGTGCTCGATGATTATTTTGTTATTCTCTGCGCGGGTGCTTGGATCAATCTGGTTCAAGCATTTTGCAAACACCAGAAAGAGAAAAGCCCCGGAAAATATATTTTATATTCACCGAGGCGGACTCAAACCCTAACAATTTGATTCTGCCTCCTTATAAAGGAGCTGTCAAGAAGATAAACAAATATTCTCTGATTAGTGTGATTGTTATTAGTATAAATATCACGGTATTACTGATAATTTTATTCTACAATAATCCAATCGAGAATTTCACCATTAATAGTGAATATATAAATGTTCAGGTTAAGTTTATCAATAATAAACACTAGCCTTGTGGGGGAGTAATCCCCCGCAGTTTTCTCATTAAGTGATTACGGTTTAATCTAAGCACCCAAATTTATAATAAGAGGTAACAGATTATTGTTACCTCTTATTATATTAAAAATAAAAAAGCCGACCTTATTTTTGGTCGGCATCCTAGATAGGAAAATATTGCGCGGAAGGCATGTAAAGCGCAAGAAAAACAACAAAGCGTCAATATCAAAGCTCTAGCAATTTTACAAAAGATTTAAAACTTCACTTCCTGCTAATAAATAAGCACCAGCACCATAATCCATATTATGTTCGAACTTCACTTCACGAGGGTTAAATGCCGGAAGTTGAACCCAACCTATCATGCCATTGTCATGAATACAGGTTTGTAATGCTGACCATGCTCTATTTAATGCGGGGCAATACACATCTTTCTCTAATACTCCCTGATTAATTCCCCATGCTAGCCCATAACAAAATAGTGCTGTTGCTGAACTTTCTGGTGCAGGAAAATTATCAGGATCGAGTAAACTAGTCCGCCAAAAACCATCTTCATGTTGATAATCTAGGATGGAGGTCGCTAATTCTTTAAATAATGCAATATAACGTTCACGGCCATGATAATCATCAGGCATATATTTTAAGATACGCGGTATCGAAGCTAAAACCCAACCAATACCGCGACTCCAAAATACTTTTTCACCATTAGCTTCACGCAATTCATTGCCTTGACCATCAGGAATATAGCGATGATCACGGAAGATAAGCCCTGTTTCAGGATCACGTAAATAGTCAATCGCATCCCAATAAGCTGTGTGCATATAATCTAAATAACGTCGCTCATTGGTGATTTCGGCTAATGCTGCAAATCCTGGAGGCGCCATAAAAAGTGCATCACACCACCACCAATCTTCACGGCCAGGCTTTGGCTCATTGAGCATGATATCAAATGCTTTGATTGTTGGTTCAATCACTTCAGGTTGTTCAAAAAGCGGGCTAATGGCGAGATAAGCTTGTGCACAAACATGATCATCAGCAAAACGCGCATTAGGACCTGTTCTAAATCCTGTATGTAATGTGTAATTCAATATGCCATTAAGATATTCTTCATCTTGTGTAGCTTGCCATGCTGCACTTACACAACTCCATAAAACACCACGTTCCCAATCTGTGTCTTTAATAAAACGGGTTTTACCACTACGGCGACGAACACTACGAACTTGATTAGCCGATTGATAACGATACACTCGCTTCATGTTTTGTAATACAAGCTCTCTTTGCAAAGTCTCTGTATTAGCGTGTTCCATCCTATTTCTCCATGAAATTAACGAGCTAACCAACCACCATCAACGGCAATGGTGTATCCATTAACATAGTCACTGGCTTTAGAGGCTAAGAAAATCGCAGGACCTGCAACATCTTCAGGAGTTCCCCAACGTCCAGCAGGAATACGCTCTACAATAGCGGCATTACGAGCATCATCAGCACGCAGAGCAGCCGTGTTATCTGTTGCCATATAGCCCGGAGCAATTGCATTTACATTGATATTGTACTGAGAGAGTTCAGTCGCCAATGCGCGAGTTAGTCCCATTACTGCAGATTTACTTGCGGTGTAAGAAGGCACACGAATGCCACCTTGATAAGAGAGCATAGAAGCAATATTAATTATCTTGCCACCCTCTCCTTGTTTCACAAATTGGCGAGCCACTTTTTGGGATAAAAAGAATAGTGTTTTCTGATTAATATCAATCACATCATCCCAATCTTTTTCACCAAACTCCAAAAGATCTTCTCGACGAATAATACCGGCATTATTTACTAAAATATCAATGCGCCCCATAACAGAAATTGCTTCATCCACCAGCGCTTGTAATCCATCTTGTTTCATTAAATTTTGCGTAATGTAATGAAAACGGCGCCCCAGAGCCTCTACTTGTTGGCGAGTTTCTGGTGCATCTTGGATCCCAACGCCAACAATATCTGCACCTGCTTTGGCTAAACCAATAGCCATGCCTTGACCTAACCCGGTATTACAACCTGTAACAATAGCAACCTTACCATTTAAATCGAATAAATTCATAACAATAACCTCTTAGGTGTGGCTTTATAGCCACACCTTTTTATATGTAGGGTAAGAAGAAAATATAACTATTTATGGTTATTTCAGATCTTTCATTGCCACATGATCCATATCGTGGAAGACCTGATTTTCACCGACCATTCCCCAAATAAAAGTATAAGATGCTGAGCCCACACCGGAGTGAATTGACCAACTAGGGCTTATCACTGCTTGCTCGTTACGAACAACCAAATGACGAGTTTCCGTTGGCTCCCCCATATAATGGAAAACCACATTGTCATCTTTCATATCAAAATAGAGATACACTTCCATACGGCGTTCATGAGTATGGCAAGGCATGGTATTCCATAAGCTACCCGGTTCAAGAACCGTCATCCCCATAGATAATTGGCATGTTGGCAAAACAGAAGGGTGTAAGAATTTATAAATAGTACGAACGTTACAGTTTTCTGCATTACCAATTTTTTCTGGTGATGCTTGTTGCTGCGTTATTTTACGTGTTGGGTAAGTATGATGAGCTGGTGCACAATTCATATAAAAACGTGCAGGCGTTTCTACACTGTCACTGGTAAATTCGACACTTTTAGCGCCCATTCCGATATAAATCGCTTCACGAGGACCAATGTCAAAGACATCACCATCAACAACCACTTTACCAGCACCGCCAATATTAATGGCACCTAACTCACGTCTTTCTAAAAAGAAATCAACGCCTAAGGCTTTACCCGCCATTAATGCTAAAGGCTGTGTTGTAGGAACAATACCGCCAACAATAATACGATCTATATGGCTATAAGTGAGATTCATTTCCCCTTCACAGAATAGGTTCTCTATCAGGAACTCCTTGCGAAGTCCTTCTGTATCAAGCCTTTTAGCATGTTCACTATGAATTGGCTGACGAATTTCCATTATAAATACCTCATTTTTACTGATGGGTGCATAACTGAAAAGCTACACATTTTCCCCGGATACAGAGTAAATATGATTTCCTCTGATGAATGTATCGGTGAGATGAAAACATTCATCCACCACAGCAAAGCTGGCTTGTCGCCCAACTTTGATATAACCCAATTTGTCGCCGATACCGAGATACTCAGCGGGGATCGCACTCGCCATTTGTACTGCTTCCCATTCAGGAACATGTGCTAATTGCACCATATTTCTTAATGCACTGTCTAAGCTACATGTACTCCCTGCCAAAGAGCCATCTGCTGTTTTTGCCTGACCTTGGGAGACGCTAACTGTTTGAGCACCCAGCGTGTAATCACCGTCAGGTAGTCCCCCAGCACGCATGCAATCTGTAATTAAAGCGAGTTGTTGATAACCTTTCATGCGATACGCTAATTGCATCATAACGGGATGAACATGAATGCCATCTGCAATCAATTCCGCCAATACATTGTGATACAACACGGCACCACAACATCCCGGTTCGCGATGATGAAGTCCCGTCATTCCGTTATACAAATGCACGCCACAATCAGCGCCATGTAAAAAAGCATCTGATGTTTGTTCATAAGTTGCCGCTGTATGCGCCACACTAGGTTTAATGCCTCGATTGACCAACCAATCAATCGCCTCCATCGAACCTTGTGCTTCCGGCGCAACAGCGACACGCAATAATGTGTCCCCCGCACTTTCAAGCAATGTTTCTAGCTCTGATATCGTTGGTGCTTTTAGATATTTCACAGGATGAGAGCCTCTATGGCGCTCAGTAAAATAAGGCCCTTCTAAAAAGCTCCCAAGTAACTGTGCGCCAGAAGTTTGTGGCTCCGACAAAAACTCACGTACTTGTGATAATGCTTGGCGAATATCATCCATAGGCGCAGTAACGGTTGTACCAACCCATGCAACCACACCTGTTTTCACTAAAGCATCAGCAATGGTTTGTAATCCTTGTTGAGTCGCATCCATTACATCTGCACCTTCACGACCATGAATATGAATATCCACAAAACCGGGTAATAACGATTTCCCTTTTAGGCGAATAATGGGGCAATCTGTTGGTGCTTGCGTGGTGATTGACTCAATGACATCGTCTTTAACACAGACATAGCAAAGATAACGAATACCTTCTGGTGTAAAAGTTCGATCGGCTAAAATGGCATATTGCTGACTCATAAACCGTCTTCTTCTTCAACATCATTGCTGTCTATTTGTGCCAATTGCTCACGAATATCTTGAATACTGTCTTGGCCTATTTCGCGTAATATTTGCACTAACTCTGATGTTGAACACCCTTCTCGTTCGAAAGCTGCATTAACAATCATCGGTAGATTTACACCCGCTAATACTTCAACGGCAGGATTTTGCATCATAATGGCCATTGCACGATTACAAGGTGTTCCACCAGGTAAATCTGTTAGGAATAGATATTGCTGACATGACATTGAGTTGATCGCTTCACGCATTTTTTCTTCAAGTTCATCAGGAGAAATTGACTCAACAAAATCAATAAATGCGATATCTTCTTGCTCGCCAGCAATCGCTTTTACGGCTGATGCCATACCAGAGGCAAAATTAAGATGTCCTGAAACAATAAGACCTATCATGAGTGACTCCTTGCGGGCAGCAGAAGACTCTCCTGCCCGTTTATAGCAAGTTAATAATGTATTTCGATTGACAATAACGACGGCTATAAAGGCTTTTTGTTATAAGAACCCTAATACGTGACCGACAACGCCAAATGCAAGAGTTGAGAAAATCAATACTGGAGGCTTACCCCAAAAACCGGTGCTTTTCACCATTTTGTACATAAGGAAAACCAAGCACAGAGGTAATAAGTTCGGCATGATTTTGTCAAAGAGCGCAGTTTGTAATTCAACCACCTTTCCTCCCAGCTCCAGCGAGGCGGTGGTTTGCACCTTGATAAAAGTTGCACTCAGCGCACCGATAACAAAGATCCCCATAATATTGGCGGCTTTAGCCAGCTTTTCAGTGGCATCACTCATATTGACCATCGCAGCGGTTCCCGCACGATAACCCATAAACATCAGTCCGAAATACACTAAAAAGTGCACAATTTGATATAAAAAGAAGAAAACAAAAGGTCCCGCAATCGAACCTTCCATTGCAATAGATGCACCCAATGCTAATGTCAGTGGCATCAAAGTCATATGGTCGATAGCATCACCGATCCCCCCCGTTGGCCCCATTCCCGCAACTTTCATGACGTTAACAGTCGATGGTTTTTCTTTGTTTTCTTCCATTGCAACGGCTGTACCCAATAAAAAGGTAAACAGCTTAGGACTGGCATTAAAAAATTGCAGATGGTTTTTCAGTGATGTTGCATAGTCGCGCTTATTGTTCCCATGAATTTTCTTTAAGGCTGGGATAATCGAGAAGGCAAATCCACCACCTTGCATACGTTCAAAGTTAAAGTTACCTTCCATAAATAAACCGCGGAATGCACACTTCCAAAGGTCGCCTTTAGTGATAACTTTTCTGACAGTGGTATCTTGATACTCGTCAATGCCATCAATCAAAGAACCCGTTTCTGTTTTATCCTGCGTTTTCAATGCGGTGCTATTATCAGATACCATCTTCGAAATCCTCATTCTGCTGACTTGTATTTTTGTTGTTACCACTAAAGAAGAAGTAGAGCGCGGCGGCTGATGCGCCTAAAATAGCGACTGCCATAATTGGGAGTTTTAGATAGGTTGTCATCACGAAACCAATGAAGAACACACCTGCAACTTCTTTTGACCACATAATTTTCAACAACATTGCGAAACCAATAGCAGGAACCATTTTCGCTCCGATGCCTAAGCCTTCAAGCAACACTTTTGGGGTATTCTCATCAATCCATTGAGCCGCATGTTCACCAAAGTAGACCGTCACAAAGGCGACTAAAGCATAGAGTAATGAACGTACTGTAATTGTGATAATAAGTAGCCGAGAAACTCCGGCAGCATCAGCTCTTTCCGCATATCTATCCGCTTTCCCCATTGTGAAAGCTGTCATAGCAAAGAAACCAATCACGAGCATTTGCATTAACACCGCAATAGGCATACCAATTCCCATAGCAACTTCAGGTGATTGGTTTGTCATTACCGCAAAAGCAACCGCAGCAATCGTACCTAAAGTCACATCAGGTGGCTGAGCGCCTGCGTTAGGAACTAATCCTAACCACGCGAGTTCTAACGTTGCACCTGCAATCAACCCAACCTGCATATCACCCATAATCAGACCAACAACAGGCCCTGTAATGAGTGGTCTGTGAATATTTAATGCAACGTCATACTTATCTATACCGCAAAAAAAGGCCCATAAAGCCACTAAAGAAGCTTCAAAAATCATAAATAATCCTCAAACCTGCTAATGCAGGTTTTTTTGTTCAGGAAATTATCAGGCTGATGCGAGCGCTAACACATCAACGGGTGTCTGATCGGGGGTGTTTTGGATTGTGCAAGTGACCCCATTTGCAACGAGGCTTTTAAATGCCTCAATGTCGGCATCATTGACTGACACGGTTTTCGCAATTTGGCGTTTTCCTTCATGAAAATGCATATTGCCAACATTACAATGAGTAATGGGCACGCCACCTTCCACTAAACGGGCAACATCTTTCGGGTTATTACACAAAACAAAAATTTTCTGACGAGGAGATGCTTTACTAATAACATCAATAGTTTTTTGAATAGAGAAGAAGCGAACAGCGTATTCACCACCCGCTGACGCTTTCATTCCCGCTTGCATAAATGCGGCATTAGGGCCTTCTGCTGCATCATCATTAGCCACTAAAATCAGGTTTGCTTCTGTATGTTTACCCCATGTAATACGGATTTGACCATGGAGTAAACGTTCATCAATGCGGGTCCAGACAATATTCGGTGTGTTCATGATTAGCTCTCTTATTATATTTTATTAATTTAAAGCAGACTGTGTGTCGTCTTTTTTGTGTGAGAACGGATAAATTGTGACGCCTTGTACAACGCGGTTGATTTCTCCTGTTGGAGACGGGTTATCAGGCGTATTCCCTAGTGCAATGGAACTGTGAAATGCGAATGATTGCGCCAACATCAAGTAAGGGAACAATAGCGCCACATCAGAACAGTTCTCTAACGCAGGAATATAAACAAAACTCTCTGGTGAGAAAGCGTTATCATTTCGTGCGGTGATCGCGATCACCTTGCCTGATGCATTATCGTGAATAACCTCTCGTAATAAGTCAGTCTCATATTGACGTGTATAAGGATCATTAGAGAAAAACATCACCACTAAAGTTTCTTTATTTACGATAGACTTAGGCCCATGTCGAAAGCCTAGTGGAGTATCAAAGCTCGCAACCACTTTACCCGCTGTAAGCTCTAACATTTTTAACGCAGCTTCTTGTGCTAAACCTTGCAATCCACCGCTTCCAAGATAAATAACCCGTTTAAATTTACCCGCGTATTTATCCCTAATAATTTGATTTGCTTTATTAAACTGCGCTTTATAGTGACTAAAAAAAGGAGCAATCGAGTCACTAAAAACGTTATCACCTAAAAAGATGGTTACCGCAGCCATCATCATGGATGAAAAGCTAGAGGTCATTGCTAAAGAACGGTCATTGGATTCTTCAGGCATCAACAATGCCAACGCACTGCTGTTATTTTGGCAGTACTCATAAAGCTTGCCATTTGCATTACATGTCAGCACCAAGTGATAACATTGTGATAGGCATTCAGTCGCAACATCTAATGCAGCCACACTTTCAGGACTATTTCCGGAGCGAGCAAAAGAAATCAATAAAGTAGGAATGTCTTCTGCTAAATATTCTTGTGGATCAGCCACTAAATCGGTTGTTGCAATCGCATCGACGCGACGTTTTGTATGGCCACTTAAAATAGGAGCCAATGCTTTCCCAGCAAATGCAGACGTACCCGCTCCAGTCAAAATAATTCGCGCATGAGGTACTGCCAGCGCTTCATTTAGAAAGGCTTCAATATCAGCACGTTTTTCTTTTACTGATTGCCATGTTTTCTTCCAACATTCTGGTTGTTGCTCAATTTCTTTCGCAGTCCAAAATGCATTCAGTTGCTCTAATTGAGCGGTCTGATAACTTAAATATTCCATAGTTTCCCTCAATTAATGGACATAGCACGCATCGGCATAAACCGATAACACATCACGAATTTTTGCAATAACAAAAGACTCAGGCGATCCGTCAATCATGCCTTCTCTAAATTGGGTAAATTGATAAGGCAGATATTGGCTTAGTAACGGTAATGGAATAGGTTTAACGGATAAGTTATCCATTAATGTGTCGATGGCGGCATTAATCTCAGCATCTGGCCAGTAATAGCGAATACGATCACTAAAACTATATACTCGAGCAAAGGCTTGTTGACGCTCATCACCATGATAGTACTTTTGCCAAAAGCCCGGTTCACGGCACATCAATTGCTCCATTTTTTCACGTAATTTAGAGCACTGTTCTTGAGGGAATAATGTTTCTTCAATAGAGCAAAGTGCATATAAACCTTCGCGCATTGCAAAAGTTAATGCAGGCCCTACTTTTAAAATGGCAAAGTGATCATGAACTAGCTGTTTATAAGCTTCTTTAGTTTGATAATCCGTAGAATGTGCTTCGAAAACAAGATGAGAATAATCATTTACCACTTGGCTTAATGCTTGTGCTTCTTCTGATTGATAATCAATGATACCCGTATGATCAAATTCAACGCCGGGTTGCACAACCAGACCAATAACGCGTTCCCAACAATCACCAACACCCACATTTTGAAAAGCTTGGCGATGGCACTCTAATGTTTTACGTGCAGCATCAGGTGAAGTCACTTCAACAGTATCAAGTTCTTCAGCGGCACCGCCCGGAACGGGTACTTCTGTACCAACAACATAAACAATATCACTTGTGCCAAATGCCTCTTTTGCTGTGTTTTCTGCAATCACAGCAAGGCGTGCTGCACGAGATGCCACAATTTCATCCGTTAAAGGAATAGGATCATCAGCACAAGACATACTGCAATCGAGGTGAATTTTTTTAAAACCCGCGGCAACATAATGTGCAATCAACACATCTGCATTTGCCATCGCTTTTTCAGCGTTAAGATGTTGCCAACGATTAGGCCCTAAATGGTCACCACCAAGAATAAGTTTCTCGATAGGAAAACCCACATTTTCAGCTTGTTCAATGACATATTGGTAGAAGTCAGCGGGAGTCATTCCCGTATAACCACCAAACTGATCAACCTGATTAGAGGTGGCCTCAATTAGCAGAAAGGAATCATTATCCAGCGCTTGTAATAGAGCTGCTTCTATTACTAAAGGGTGTGCAGAACAAACAGAATAAATGCCATTCTGTTTGCCTGATTTGTGTTGCTGAACAATCTTTTCTAAAGGATGCATTAAATACTAACTCCATAATCAACACCGGCGGTGTTGCTAATGGAGTTAGCAAATTACGATGCCTTATCGTCGACGATAATCACTTCGATTTTGTGCTCTTTCAGTTCCTGAATATATTCTTCAGGGATACCTGAATCGGTCACTAATATATCGATATCACCAAATTCTCTGATCATATGACAGCTGCGTTTACTGAATTTCGTAGAATCTGCAACCGCAATAATCGTTTCTGAGATATCACACATTAAACGGTTAAGACTAGCTTCTTGTTCATTGTGTGTGGTAATACCAACGCGTAAATCGAATCCGTCAACCCCCAGAAAAACCTTATCAAACCGATAATTTCTAAGGCTATTTTCAGCTTGTGAGCCTGAAAAAGACAACGCACTTTTTCGCAATACACCACCGGTCATTAATACTTCCACACCTGAGGTATTTGCTAACTCCATTGCGACATCCAGACCGTTAGTCATGACCACTACATTTTCGCGCGACTTTAAATGTGTCGCGATTTCGCGAGTAGTTGTCCCCGAGTCAAGAATGACGGTGTCTCCATCCTTTATCAGCGTTGCGGCAGCTTTCCCGATTAATGTTTTTATGCCCGCGTTTTGCCCACGTTTTTCGTGGATACTCAATTCGGCAATAAATCCTGTATTAGGAATTGCTGCACCATGAGAGCGAACGATATAACCATTTTTCTCAAGAAAACTTAGATCGCTGCGGATAGTGACACTTGAGACTTTAAATAATTCAGCGAGATCTTCGACTCTGGCTTTACCTTGTTGGTTTACCATATCGAGGATTTCCATACGCCTCTCAACTGCCGCTTTCACTTTCGTCTCCTTACGAAACCAAAAGACTTTCTTTCGATTGGTTTCGAATGTAGTTTACTACGCCAATTTTTACCGACAATGCAAAAAAACAAAACTTTTGATCTCTTTCACAAAGTTTCGAATCATCATCGATTTCTTACGATTATTTTCGTGTAGCTTCAATAATAGCCTTGAGGCCACCAGTTTCCAATAAATAAAATGATATAACGCAACGATATACTTATGATTACACCATATATCGCTATATAAAACACAATAATATAGATTTAATACAGCTACATATCAGAAAATACAGAGTAAAACTTCACTGCATTCATTTATTTTCGAAAAACAAATCAAGATAAATAGCTCAAATAGTCAATAAATCCTGAAATAGTATCAAACCGAAAGTACTAAAATCGAAAACACACACTCTAACCTTTCGAAAATAACTTTCAATTACTTTCGATATTTCGTATTTGTGATTTTAATCTCTTTTGTTTTGATAAATTTTACGTAATGTAACAGGATAAAAAAGAAACTCAGGAAATGACTAATGGCATTAAATCAACCTGCTTATTTTCATATGATGGCAAAACCTACAAGCTACCACTGTAATATTAAGTGTGAATACTGCTTTTATCTGGAAAAAGAAAATATTTTTCAAGATGAAGAAAAAGAGGCTGGTCATATAGTCATGCCTGATGGTGTGCTGCGTCGTTATATTAAAGATTATATTCAATCACACGGTGGCGATCAGGTTGATTTCTCTTGGCAGGGTGGAGAGCCAACGCTTGCGGGGCTAGCCTTCTTTGAAAAGGTAGTCAAATACCAAAAGCAATTTGCTAACGGCAAAACGATTACAAATAGTGTACAAACTAATGCAATCGCTATTAATCGCCAGTGGGCACAATTCTTTGCTGATAATCACTTTCTATTAGGCGTTTCAATTGATGGTATTGAAGCTGTTCACGATAAATATCGTATTTCGGTCAATGGAAGCCCTACTTTTGAACGAGTAAAACGTGCAATTAAGTTACTCAATGAATATGGCGTCGAATTTAACACACTCACTGTCGTTAATGACCAAAACTGGAATAAAGGAAAAGAAACTTATCAAGCCTTAAAAGAATTAGGTTCCACTTTCTTTCAATTTATACCCATTGTCGAAGTCGATAGACGCTTTCCTCATACTCACGGAGGACATTATGCGCCGGGCCCTAATGCACAATTAGCGCCATTTTCTGTTCCTGCCGAAGGCTATGGGCAATTTATGGCTGAAGTATTTGATGAATGGGTACGGCAAGGCGATATCGGGAAAATATATATCCGCTTATTTGATAGTTTATTAGGTACATGGATGGGTTATCCCGCATCAACCTGTATTCAATCTAAAACCTGTGGTCAGGCATTGATCATTGAAGCCAATGGTGATGTTTACTCTTGTGATCACTATGTTTATCCCGCCAATAATTTGGGCAATATTCATCAAAATAGCCTTGCTCATTTAGCCACATCAAAACAGCAACAGCGCTTTGGTCAAAATAAATATGATAAACAAACTAGCCTTTGCAAACAGTGTGAAGTGCAAAGCTTATGTTATGGCGGTTGCCCTAAACATCGCATTATTGCTATTGAAGGCGAAAAACATCGCCATAACTACCTATGTCGCTCTTATAAAAAAATATTTCACCATACCGCGATAGGAATGCAATTAATGCAACAAGCTATTTCACGCGGAGGCCTTGCTAGTGATGCACTTCCTGCGATGAAAAAAAACTACTTAAAGTAACTCTTTTTATTTTATCTTGTTTATTCTGGAGACAATCCGTGATCTTACCTTCTGTTAAAAAAAGCTTACTCGCGGGGCTGATTGCCACGTCGTGTTTAAGCATCCCAATATCAGCCAATGCAGGTGGTACACCTGAAAAGCCGAATATTTTACTGATAGTGATGGATGATTTAGGTACAGGACAACTTGATTTTGTACTGGATACCTTAGATGTTGATGCATTAGCGCAAAGATCCACACCGCCACGTTATGAAGGCGATATAAATAAAATGGTAGAAGCGGCGCGCATTGCTATGCCCAATGTCAGTGAAATGGCCACAAATGGCGCTAAAATGACCAATGCCTTTGTTGCCCATCCTGTTTGTGGCCCTTCCCGAGCGGGTATCTTTACTGGGCGCTCTCCAGCAAGTTTTGGTACTTACAGTAATGACGATGCCATTTTAGGTATTCCCCAAGATATCAAACTATTACCTTCACTTTTCCAAGAAAATGGCTATGCCACCGCCAGTATTGGTAAATGGCATAATGCAAAAGTTATTCGCAAACCGAAAATTAATGAAAGTAAGCAAACTCGTGATTATCACGACAACATGATTTCAACGCCAGAAGCAGGTTATGCGCCTCATGAGCGTGGTTTTGATTATGACTTTAGCTATTACGCATCAGGTGTAGCTTTATGGAATTCGCCTGCATTTTGGCGTAATGGTGTCAATGTCCCAGCTCCGGGCTATACCACGCATCTTTTAACAGATGAAACATTAAAATTTATTGATGAACATAAAGATAAACCTTTCTTTATTAATCTCTCCTACAGTGTTCCTCATATTCCGCTAGAACAAGCTTCACCCGCTAAATATATGGAGAAATTTGATACTGGTAATGTTGAAGCAGACAAATACTTCGCAGCCTTAAATGCAGCTGATGAAGGAATTGGTCAAATTATTGCAAAGTTAAAAGAAAACGGTGAGTTAGAAAACACGCTGATCTTTTTCTTATCAGATAATGGCGCAGTTAATGAATCGCCAATGCCAATGAATGCGATGGATAGAGGCTTTAAAGGGCAAATGTTTAATGGTGGCGTTAGAGTGCCTTTTATTGCCTATCAACCCGGAACTATTCCTGCTGGTACAAAAAGTGATGAGATGATCTCTGCACTTGATATTTTACCGACTGCGCTACAAACAGCAGGTATTACTATTCCTGCCAATTTAAATGTTGAAGGGAAAAACATCATGCCTTTACTGAAAGGAGAAACAAAAAAATCCCCTCACAGCTATCTTTATTGGGCAGGTCCTGGCACTAAACATTACAGCGAAGAAAACCAAGAGTTTTGGCATGGATATCACCAATGGATAACCTATCAACGTAAAACACCGCCTACAAATCCTAATTTAGAAAAACTCTCTAAAGGTGCTTGGGCTGTACGTGATGGTGAATGGGCGCTCTATTTTTATGATGACGGGAAAAATCAGCCTCAGCTTTTTAACGATAAAAACGATCCGTCCGAATCGATTGATCTTGCCAAACAAAATCCACAAAAAGTGATAGAGCTAAAAAATGCGTATTACCAGTGGATCAAGGATAAGCCAAAGCCCGTTCTTTGGGGACAAGATCATTATCAAATATTAGTGGATTCTGCAAAACCTTAATATTCAACATCCGTTTTGTTTCGCAAGGATGCGTCTTTTTTCTGAGATACGAAAATGGCTATTAAAATTGCATCTTCAGCACGTCCCAAACTCCCTTATGAGCACCCAAACGTAGAAATCTACCAACGCTTATTTAAGGAAAATATCATTCGACGATTAGTCAGAAAATCTGCTTATCGTCGCTATGATAAAACGATCACTGACTTTTTTAATGATGAAAGTCGGTCGCTTTTCTCTTTATGTGAAATGCTAACACAGTATGTCACACAGGCTTTTCATCATTACCAAGTCTGGGGCTACTCTCATGCTTATTATCCAGGAAGTCCGGGGCAACAAACGGCAAGAACTGATGCTCTTGAAGGTGTTAGCAGGGTACTCCCTCTACTTGCTGCATGGACTGTTAGTAGCAAAAAAAGTACGTTGATAGGATTAAATCAGCAACCTTTCAACTTACCTTTAATGATCAAACAAAGCTTTATTCATGGCACTGATCCACTTCATAAAGGATATTGGGGGAAACTTGAAGATTACGATCAACGAATTTGTGAAGCATCTGATTTAGCGCTTACTCTTTGGATAAGCCGTGAATGGGTGTGGGATACATTATCACCCACAACACAACAACAAATTATTGCTTGGTTCGAACAAGTTAATCACTGCAAGATTGTCGATAATAACTGGCATTTCTTTCCTCTTACCGTCCAATTTGTTATTAAAGCACTCACAGGAAAAGACACGATTGCTCATTGGCGCTATGAACGATTAAAAGAGTTTTATGTTGGTGATGGATGGTTTCGTGATGGTGCAAAAGGTAATTATGATTACTACAATGCGTGGGGTTTTTACTATTCGTTGTATTGGTTAGCGCAAATTGATCCTCAATTTGATACGACATTTATTACTCAATCACTTAATACCTTTAATCAGCACTACCTTTATTTTATGACGCCAAAAGGTATTCCTTTTTTTGGTCGTAGTGCCTGCTATCGCCTTGCGGTTTCTGCTCCATTATTAGCAGGTGTCGATTTACACTGTCCTTCAGTGAAGATAGGTGAGGCAAAACGCGCTTTTGAAAGTAGTTTACGTTATTTCATTTCTCAAGGCGCATTAAAAAATGGCGCCCCTACTCAAGGCTTATTTACTCACGATCCACGTTTGGTTGATAACTACAGTGGTCCTGCTAGTAGTTTTTGGTCATTACGCGCCGTGATTATCGCGCTTTATTGTGCTGATCGTATCAATTTATGGCAAACGCCTTCACTTCCTTTGCCTATCGAAAAAGATAACTTTCGTTTCGAAATTCCATCTATCCAAGCTTTAGTAACTGGAGTGAAAGCAACACAAGAAGTGAGTGTCATTTTTTGTGAAGAATATACGGAAAAACAAACACCGTTAACTCGCCGTTTAGAAAAACAGACCTTAGCACAAAAAGTCGCCGAAACCGTGATAGGACAGTCAAGACGACCGAAAAACAACTTATTACGCAAAGGGATCACCAGTTATAGCTCTAAAATGGCTCATTTTTTCTAGTTACCTTTCATTTGCTTTCAGTGCGAAGGCAATAAAAATGTGATTTAGATCTTTTACCTTTCTATTTCTTTCGTTTATTATAATTCGTAATTAAACGAAAGATGAGAGGCAAACATGTATCTGGTTTCTACTCGTAATATGCTCAATAAAGCACAGCGTGAAAATTATGCTGTGCCTGCTTTTAATATTCATAATTTGGAAACTATTCAAGTTGTGATGGAAACGGCTGCTGAGATGGCATCACCTGTTATCTTAGCTGGTACACCAAGCACGTTTGCTTATGCAGGTAGTGATTATTTGATCTCTATTTGTCAGCAAGCCGCAGAACAATATCGTATCCCTGTTGCCCTACATTTAGATCATCATGAAGATATTCCTGATATCTGTCATAAAGTCATTTCAGGTGTGCGATCCGCTATGATCGATGCCTCTCATTTTCATTTCGAAGAAAATATTCGCATCGTCAAAGAAGTGGTCAATTTCTGCCATCATTGGGATTGCACTGTAGAAGCTGAATTAGGCCGTCTTGGAGGACAAGAAGATGACCTTATCGTTGATACAAAAGATGCCTTATTCACCGATCCTGATTCAGCGGTGCAATTTATCAAAGCAACAGGAATTGACTCATTAGCTGTTGCAATCGGTACAGCACATGGGATGTACAAGCATGAACCTCATCTCGACTTTGATCGCTTAGAAATTATTCGTCAAAAAACAGACATCCCTTTAGTTCTTCATGGTGCATCCGGTATTCCTGATGCAGATGTGCGCCGTTGTATTGACTTGGGTATTTGCAAAGTTAACGTCGCAACTGAACTGAAAATAGCTTTCTCTAACGCAATCAAGCAGTACTTCTTGGATAACCCTGATGCAAGTGATCCTCGTCATTACCTTGTACCGGGTAAAGCCGCAATGAAAGCTGTGGTTGCAGATAAAATTCGTGTCTGTAAAAGTGATGGGAAACTGTGAAAAAAAATAGAGCTGTCGCCATTATTGGCGAATGTATGATAGAGCTTAGTGGTCAACCTTTTTTACCACAACAGCAGCGCTTTGGTGGTGATACGCTAAATACAGCGCTGTACTTAGCGCGACTTATCCCTACATTACATCCTCGCTATATGACAGGTTTAGGCACTGATACTTACAGTGCCTTAATGCAAAAAGCATGGGAAGAAGAAGGAGTTAACTGCCAGTCTGTTATTACTATTCCCGAAAAACTTCCCGGCCTATATGCCATTGAAATCGATATTTATGGTGAGCGTAGCTTCCACTATTGGCGTAATGATGCAGCGGCACGTTATATTGCTACTGATAGTCGCTTTGTAGCACATCTCAATGCTCTTCCTGATAATAGTGTGATTTATCTCAGCGGAATTTCTCTTGCTATTTTAACGCCGGAAGGAAAAGAGTCTCTACTCACGCAATTAATCCACCTTAAACAGCGTGGGATCACTTTAATTGTGGATTCAAATTATCGACCTCGCTTATGGGATTCAATACCTCATGCACAAGAGTGGTTTGAAAAATTGTACAGACTTAGCGATATCGCTTTAGTTACGGGTGATGATGAGCAAATGCTTTGGCAACAACCCATTTTGACAGAACAAGATATTGCACAACGCCTTCATCAATGGGGCAATCAAAACGTGATTGTCAAACTCGGTGCACATGGCGCTTTCTGGTCCGATGGCATAGATACGGGCTATATCTCTCCCAAATCGGTTGATCCTGTTGTTGATACTACCGCTGCGGGCGACTCGTTTAATGCTGGCTTTATTGCTGCTTGGCTACAAAATCACAGCTTACCAACTTGCTGTTTATGGGGAAATACATTAGCCGGGCTCGTTATTCAACATCACGGTGCCATCATTCCTCACAAAGTCACCGATTCATTCTATACATTAATCAAGGATAGCCATGACACAGTCAATTGTTGATACACTTTCCTCACTGAAAGTGATCCCCGTGATCCAAATTAATCGCGCTGAAGATGCAATCTGGCTGGGTGAAATTCTAACCCAAAATCAATTACCTATTGCTGAAATCACCTTTCGTACACCTGCGGCAGTTAAAACGATTAAGCTAATGCATGAGCATTTTCCTGAGCTTATTTTATGCGCAGGAACAGTATTAACGGCACAACAAGCTGATATGGCAAAAGAAGCCGGAGCAAGCTTTGTCATTTCGCCAGGTTATAACCCAAGTACAGTTGATTATTGTCTAAATAATGGCATCGACATTGTGCCGGGAATTAACAATCCAAGCCAAATAGAAGTTGCCCTTGAAAGAGGCTTAACCTTAGTTAAATTCTTTCCAGCAGAAGCCTCTGGCGGTATAAAAATGCTAAAAGCACTTGCGGCACCTTACTCACAAATGCAATTTATGCCAACGGGTGGAATTAGTTTAAATAACGTGAGTGATTACCTTGCTATTCCACAAGTTGTTGCTTGCGGAGGAAGCTGGATTGCCACAGCTGATACGATTGATAAGCAAGATAAAGAAACCATTGTTAATCATATTCAGAATATCCACTCATTACTAAAAACAGATAAAGGATAAATAAAATGAAACAGGTTGCCGTTTTATTAGCTGATGGATTTGAAGAAGGTGAAGCTGTTGTTTTTATTGATATCATGCGCCGTCTTGATATTCATGTTGATGTGCTTTCTTGCATGGATACCTTGGTATTAAATACTTATTTTGAAACTAAAATCAGTGCTGATTTTCTATTAACTGAAAAAATGACACACAGCTATGACGCAATAATGATGCCGGGTGGCCCTAAAGGTACCGATCGTTTATGCGCTAACGAGCACGTTATTCAATTTATTAAACGTCATATTGCCGAAGATAAATATATTTGTGCGTTATGCTCTTCTGGAGCAAAAGTATTAGCAGCACATCATCTTCTTGAAGGTCGTAATTACAGCACAGGCGATAAATTGGCAGATAAATATGACGATGGTCATTATCTTGATCAAGATGTTGTTGTTGATGGTAAATTTATCAGTGCAAAAGGATTAGGCGTAAGTTTTGAATTTGCCTTTACCGTAGCTCGCTATTTATTAAGCGACAATACAGAAAAAGTAGACTGGCAAGCTAATCATATTTATTTTAAACACTGGCCGTTAGACTACCTAAAATAGCTAAATTAATTATTATTAACGATATAAAGGGGATTAACTCCCCTTTTTTATGCCTATCAAAGCCATTGTCTATCACACTAAAAACACTAATCTAGTGATTAATTATTCTCTGCTTCTTTCTCTCTATGTATACATAAAAGAAACTGTATACTAATTCATCAAAAAAAGATTATTAACACTTATTTTGTTTCACTTAACGGTAGAAAATACTGTCATAAGGAGATTGATAAATTATTTTTAATTTTATAAATCAGAAATAAAAAATTAAATGAATAATTTTAATTTATGTTTATAAAAATAGTTATTTATTATAAAAAAAGATAAAACAGTAACAATTAGAGATCAATATATTTTATATAATAGTACAAGTAAAAAGTTTTTATTCTGGTTGTTCATACTTAATAAAATAAGTATTAATCACTATAAAATAATAAGTGTAAAATATTACGCTTATTTTAATTCACTCTCTTCATTTCTATTTCCTTTAACCTTGAGTTCTTAAAAGCCTTAGATAAACTAAGCTACTTAGGTGATGTCGTTTTTGCGAATGGTGAAGCGCGTCTTTACTTTGAGTTACGCCCAGGTACATCACCAGACATCATGCAAACCCATCTAATGATAGATAAACAGTCTCTTATCTATGATAACCAACAACCTCAATGGCAACGCTTTGTTTGGCCGGCTGATACCGTTGCCTCTGGTGCATCACTCAGTTGGGTCACTACCAATACAGGTACACGCATTTATGGTGATTATCGTGGTGTCTGGGGAATTATTCGTTTATTGGAAGATGCCAAGGTTGCTTATTCGCTACCACGACACGCTATTACCTAGCCGAGCCACGAGTAGAAAGTCTGCTTTAGAGTGGTTATCAGGACAACGCGTTTTAGATAGCTTATCGCTTTATCCTGAAGTCGATCGTCATGAGTTTTCTCGTATTATCGCCTTATTAGCCACCATTGAAGCGGAGCTTGAAACATGGAATGAAACTGAAAGACCACAGCTTACAGGGTTACATCAAGCACTCGAAAAACGCCTTGCTCAATCTGGTGGCACAAGCTCATTAGTACCACAAAATATCAGCAGAAATGAATCCACTTATAACTCATCTTCAACGCCTTCTTCTTTATCACAAAGCACACCAATAGAGATTATACAATCAGGCCGTGAATTATTAGATCAATCTAAAATGCTTGCTAACTACTTACGCAATCAACCTAGCGGCTGGTTGGCTGGGCATAGACTAATGAAAGTAGTGAGATGGGATACGCTTCATCAACTTCCCCCACAAGATCAGCAAGGTTGTACTCGCCTTTCTCCCCCAAGAACTGATGCAAGAGCACAACTTAAACGACTTTATTTACAACAAAGTTGGGGAGAGCTTGCAGAACAAGCTGATAAGCTTTTTGCAGAAGGTGTTAACCATTTTTGGTTAGATGTGCAGTGGTATCTCTATCAAGCACTCAGTAAATCACCTGCTCCTTGGAATGCATGGTCTGATATTATAAAAAATGATTTAAAACAGTTTCTTACCCGCCTTTCTGATTTAGAAAAATTATCATGGGAAGACGGCACGCCCTTTGCCGACGAAGTAACATTAAGTTGGATAAAACAACATGTTATGGAAGAAAACTTTGATGCCATGCAAGGGTTATCAAATAGTTACTCTCATCAATCTGAAGATGAACCGATATTGGCATTAGAAACCGAAGCTATCACTCAAGCGGATAATGAAGGTATAGAGGTTGCATTAAAATGGCTACAACACCGTCCTGATATCAGCACTTCAAGGCAAAAATGGCTATTAAACCTCGTTATGGCGCGAGTAGCAGAACAATTTGCTCGTCACGATCTGGCATTAAATTTATTAAGAGAACTCGATAAAAAAGCACTTTCGATGTCATTAACACAATGGGAGCCTAACTATATTTTTGAAGTGAAAGCACGACAACTTCATCTTTACCGAGCAAAAATCCAACGTAATACCTCAGATAAGCCCTATATAGAACAACAAATGGAGCTGCTACTCAGTGAGCTAACCGCTATCGATCCCGTTCGCTCTGCGATTTTATATCACTAATATTTTATTATATAAATCAAGGATTTAAATTAATGAATGATTTAACCCTTCGCTATTTTGATGCAGAAATGCGCTATCTTAGAGAAGCTGCCAAAGAATTTGCACAAGCACACCCCGATAGAGCTGTGATGCTCGATTTAGATAAAGCAGGTACTCCCGATCCTTTTGTTGAGCGCTTATTTGAAGGCTTTGCTTTTTCAATGGGGCAATTAAGACAAAAAATTGATGATGATTTGCCTGAATTAACAGAAGGTCTTGTCAGCTTATTATGGCCTCACTATTTACAAACAATCCCTTCACTATCAATTGTTGAATTGGCCCCAGATATTCAAAAAATGAAAATAGCAGATAAGATCCCTGCTCAATTTGAGGTTCTCTCTCGCCCTATTGGCCCTAAAAGAACGATTTGTCATTATCGAACAACTCAAGATTTAACGCTTAATCCAATAAAAATTGTCGCTGTAAATTTAACGACGGAGCTCGATGGTCGTTCAACTATTAGACTGAAATTTAAATGCAGTGAAATGATTAATTGGTTTGAAATTAGCCTTCATAAACTTTCATTTTATTTATCTGGCGATATTCCGACAACCAATGCACTGCATTTGGCATTAACTAAACAAGTTGCAAAAACTTATCTAAAACTCCCTCAATCAAAAGATAGAATAGCAATCCCTCTCTATTTTTCACCGGGAGGATTTCAGGATACAGACACTCTTTGGCCTAAAGGAGATACCACATTTAGTGGCTATCAATTATTACTCGAATATTTTTCTTTCCGTGAAAAATTTATGTTTGTTTCACTTAATGGATTAGATGATATTCATTTTCCTGAAGAAACACCTGATTTTGAATTAGATATTGTTCTCAATATATCATGGGATAGCTCTCTTACATTAAATGAAGAAAATATCCGTTTACATTGCGTACCCGTTATTAATCTTTTCAATATAGAAGCTGATCCACTCACTGTTAATGGATTAGAAAGCGAATATTTATTACGACCGCGTCGTGTTCAAGATGGACACACTGAAATCTATAGTGTTGATAGCGTACATGGCTCTCAACGTATAAAAGAAGCAATTTATGTACCCTTTACCAGCTTTCGCCATCGTGGTGGCATGTTACGCCATAATGCGCCTGAACGTTATTATCATACCCGAATAAAGCGTGGTGTTACGGGACTTCATGATACTTGGCTTATATTAGGGGGGGGGAAAAACAAGAGATTGATTTAGCAACTCAGACAGAAACCCTTTCATTGCAACTCACTGGCACTAATGGGCAATTACCGCGCAAAGCACTACAAAGTACCTTACTTGATAGAACTGAACAAACCTTACAAATCCCATTAACTGTATGTAATTTGTGTAAACCAACACTTCCTCTTTACCCTCCTTCAGAAGATCGTTTCCACTGGCGAGTGCTGAGCCATTTAGGTTCAAGCTTTCTTAACATGATGGACAATGCCGAAGTACTGCGAGGCACTCTCGCACTTTATGATTAGCGAGATGATGATATGAACCATCGAAAACTCGATGCCATTATTCATGTTGAACATCATTTAATTGAACGCTTTGAAAAAGGTTTTTTACAACGAGGTATTGATATCGAAGTCACTATTGATAGCAATGGCTTTAATGGTGATAGTGATATTCATTTATTTGGTGAAATGCTTAATCGCTTTTTTGCACTTTATGCCGATGTTCATCTTTTTAATCAATTAACACTGGTTATCTTGCCAACAGGAAAACGAATTCAATGGAAAGAAAGCCACAATCCACAGCTACCCCGTTAATTCAGGCGTTAGGCGAAAAATTACCTTATGTGAATTTCTATCGCTTTTGTCAATTACTGGAAAAAAACAGCCCCGAATTACCTGAATTAGGAAGTTCTCATGATCCAAAAACCGATCCTATTCGCTTTCGTCCACATCGTGGTATGGGCTTTCCTGCGACTGAAATCAAAGGAACTGATCCTCTAGATAAATACCGAAAAAGCACAATACCAAGCTTACATCTACCTTTTTGGGACTTTATGGTATCACATCACCACTTCCAACATCTTACCTTGACGATATTGCACAATATCGAGATGGTACGGATTCACTAACTGATTTTTTAGATATTTTTAACCATCGCCTTACGACCCAGTTTTATCGGGTCTGGCGCAAATACTCTTATCCAGCCACGTTTGGGGAAGGAGGATCAGATAAAACATCGCAATATCTTTATGGCCTAATTGGTTTAGGTATTCCCGGTTGCGCTAATCATGTGCAATCCCCCCTATCTCGCTTTTTAGCGCTATTAGGGATCTTACGTTTACCAACTCGTACAGCCGAAGGCATTAGCGCGTTAGTAAAATTATTAGCGCCATCAACAAAAGTCAGTATTGTGCCTCATGATCCACGAAGAATTGCACTAGCTCCCCCCACAATCATGTCATGTTTACAACCAATAACATTAGAAAATAAGCCCGTTTTAGGCCGCTATGCTATTGATGTAAATAGCCAAGTATTAATAAAACTACACACTGAAAATAAAGAAGAAGCAAAAGGCTGGTTACCTGATGGCAGTATTTATCAAGACTTTATGGCACTACTTCGCGTTTATTTAGGATCAAGGGTTAATGCGCGGCTCCGTTTAACATTACCTAGAAATTTATTACCGGATGCAACATTGAGTACCTCTAAAAACCAAGGCGTGCAATTGGGTAGAACCGCTGTCATGCGACCTCACAACCAGATTGAAACACTAACAGCGTCTTTTATCACCATTGGACTTGGCTTTTACCAATATATTCCCCCCCCGCACTCAACATTATAAAAGTGATGAATATGGCAATTATCAATTTTAAATCGCAAACATTTCTTTCTCGCGCCCACCGATTAGCACTGTTATTTATAGCAACATTTTCAATCGCAGGTTGCGGTTTAACTCAAACCATCAGTGATGGTACTGCCTCTTTAACTAAGTCTATTTTTTATAAACAAATCAAAATATTGCATTTAGATTTCACTGCGAGAGAAGCACTTAATACCGATGATAATGGCTCATCACTTTCCGTTATTGTTCGAGTATTCCAACTAAAATCAGCGGATACTTTTAATGATAGTGACTACCTCTCACTATTTAATCAAAATAACGATGTTTTAAAATCCTCTTTATTAGCACAAAAAGATTTACGCATTCGACCAGGTGAATCTATTTCTTTAGATATGCCAATGGAAAAAGAAACCGAATTTGTTGCTATTGCCACAATGTTTCACACACCAGATGAAGCTAAAAATAGCTGGCGAATTGTTATTCCTAAAAACGAACTCGATCCTGATAAAGCACGTAAAATTAAACTTGCTGAGAATACACTTACATTACAACCTTTGGATAAAAAATAACGATGCCACAACCATCTCTTTATGAAATGCTAACGGGTTATTTTTCAGGTGGGTTACCTGTTGATTCTATATCAGAAGAAGATCAGGTTATTCTTTCTGTTATGGATAATATTCGTCGAATATTAAATTCACGAGCAGGAACATTAAAACATCTGCCTGATTATGGTTTACCTGATATGAGTAAAATAATTCAAGGATTACCTGGAAGTTCGCATAAAGTAATGTCTATATTATCAACAACATTACTAAAATATGAACCAAGAATAAAATCAGTAACACTAGGTATATTGCCTGAAAATGAATTTGGAAAATTGTGTTATTCTTTAGATATTGAATTACATGAAAGAGGGCTTATACGTTATGGTACTGAGTTTTCACCTGATGGAAAAATATTTCTCCACCATTTAAAAAAACAATTTTATTTATCATGATGTTATTTCTTTCTATTTATTCTTAATTTTCTTTATTTATATTATTTTATTTAGACCTTCAATTAACTTGAGGCAACTATGAATTCTTACTTACATTCACTTTCAATTGGAGGTGATCCTCGTATATTTAATCAATTTCTTGCTATTAAAGAAGAACTTAATAAACGTTTTCATCCAGCTCGCCCAGATATTAATTGGCAGTATATCCATGAGTTGTGTATCTCTTTATTTAATCAAAATGGTGTCGATCTTCAAACCGCCTCTTGGTTTGTTATATGTCGTCAACACCAAGCTGGACTTGATGGCCTAAATGAAGGACTTCACCTTATTCATAATATATTGACTCAACATTGGCAAATATTATGGCCAGTGCAAACACATACTCGTATCAATATTCTTTCATCCTTAAGCCAACATTTAGTCTCTGGTATTCGTGGTACAATTTTTGTTTATTCCGACTTATCTATTCTTTATCAAATTGAAGAATTATTAAAGAATATCAATCATCACCTTCAAACATTAGAAATTAAACATCTTGTTCAATTTGATTATTTAGAGAACTTAGTTATTGCTCAAGCGCGGCAATTAAAGAATGCAGATACATTAGATAATAATTTTAACGCTCCTAAATTATCCTCCACAGTCAATAAAGAAGAAAAGCCATCTGAAATTATCGATGTGATTTTATCTACACCCCAGAATATTAATGAAATCATTACACCACCCAAAGCCTATATATCTTCTTCCATCTCATTACAACCGCCCATAAAAAAGGCATATCGACAGGAGTTATGGCGAGGGATTTTAATTGGCACACTAACCAGTAGTTTATTTTTGTTATCCTATTTTATTTTTGGTTATCTGAATTAAAAAATAACAATCTAATAGATGCATTTCCTTATATACCAACCATTAATGCCCACGCAGGTTCTCTTATTGAACAACAAACCGCAAATGGTAGAAACATAATAAGAACGCTCAATTCTGAACAGATTGACGTGATACAACAACGTTTAGATGAACTCGCATTACTTTCTCCCACATGGGCACAGAGTTATGGACTTGAAGTCATCAGTTATTTGAATGCGCAGTATGACGATAATCCAGAGCTTTTATCATTTACGCAGCTTTGGAAAAATAATCTAAAAATAAATGCCACCACGGATGAACAACTCAATCAATGGTCTAAAGGTATGGCTGAACTTGATGGATTAAGTCAAAGATTAGCAAAATCTGCCGTAAACCATCGCCCAATATGGGCGGGGAGCAGTCACATAGCTTTGATGGTAACCCTAAAAATTACATAACAGGCCCTGAATTAAAATCGATCATTTTTAAAGCTCGTCAACATCTCAATCAAGCCAAACCCTTAGAAGAAGAGCTACGCTTACTTGAAAAGCAACCAACACAAAATGCAATTTCAGACTATGAATATCAATAAATAGATAATCACTTCAAACAACCATCAAATCAATATTCTTTATTGCGTTTTAAATAGCGAAAACAATATGTACTTTATAAGAAGCTTAATCATTATTGCCATTGTTAGCTTATTAAGTGGTTGTATTATGGGTTCACCTTATGGAGGGGCTATCTTTGTTTCTCCTATAGATTTTATTAAAATAATTTTTAAATCTAAAGATGAAAGAATAAGCCCATCTAAAAATACTCAATCAGAAACAAATTACAGTTCAAATGAAGAACTGATAATTAAAAACAATTATTCAATATTAAAATCAAAAATAATAATAGATGAAAAAGACTATAAAATAGACAAAATAGCCTATCATTAATTTAAACATTGAAAAGTAAAAAATCATCATAATTGCGCTATTTTTAATATTTATAGCAATACCCATTAAAAAGTAACGAGTTATTACAAAATAATTTTTAAATTAAGAATTAAAAAGGTAGATAATAATAAAATCACAGTATTAAGCCATCAGTATATGACATAATTTAATTATCACACAATGACTAAAAAGGAATAACTCTCATTATATTCAAGAAAATACAAGTAAAAACACGTGTCTTTAATCACTAAAGCAACAAATCAATTAATAAGATTTATCTTTATTATAAATACGTATTAATAAAACACACCTTAATTACATTCTGTTTCAATTATCAACACTAATAAATATTAATTTTTAATAAACTAATTGTAATAAGTTTTGTTAATTATTTAGATTGTAAGGTGTTTTAAATGAATATAAAAATGTTTGTTATTTCATTGTTATTGGTTTCTTTTGGCGCACAAGCATTGATTATTAATGAAAATAATCCACCCGAGTATCAATCTTTTAAATCAAATTATTCTGATATGATTGAGTTGGCTAATAAATCACGTTTACCACATAGAATATTCTATACTTCACCAAGTACAGGCAGAAATGCACTATGGTTTGATGCTGTAAAACATGGTGATTTAAATGAAGTCAAAAAGATGCTTGCCAATGGCCAAAATATTGAAGCAAAAGACACGGGAAGCTTAGAACAAACAGCTCTAGGATGGGCTGTGTTTATTGGTGATGAAGAGATGGTAGAATACCTTATCTCTCAAGGTGCAAGCCTTTGGGCTACGGATAAAGACGATGTTTATAATGTTTTTAAATCAGCGATCTTAGGAAATAATGTCAATGTGGTAAAAAAAATTCACGACCTAATGAGAAGCGATATCGAACTCAATAACCAAAGAGTAGAAGACGATGGTGAAACATTTATTATGATTGCAGCCAGAAATAATCGTCTTGATACCGTAAGATACCTTATTTCTAAAGGTGCAGATGTTAATCTTGTTACTACAACGCAAGATAAATCATTATTTTCTTATAACCACAGTGCGTTAAGTTATGCTTGCCAAAATAATCTAAAAGATATGCAGAGACTGTTGATCAGAAACGGCGCTATAAATCATATAACAGGTACAACATCCTGCCATTAAATACACAAAAGCCATCCTATAATAAGATGGCTTTTGTGCTATTAGTCATTGAGTTTTGAAAAATAGAATTTTAATTAAAACAACTAAAAAAACGATTCAATATATTTATCAGAACTCAATATAAACAATATCCTAACACTACATTTAAACTACTTTCTTCTTTCTAAATATAACTATCTCACTTGGCTGTGTTATCGACTGCTTATCTTCAAAAACCATAAAATCTGTTTTCTTAGCTTCTAAGATAAGACTTTGAGGTGTGACACCAAGTATATAAGAAATAGCAATCAATTGATCTACTGTTATTTTTAAATGCCCATCTTCTAATTGAGAATAATGTAGCATACTTATTCCCAATCGTTCAGACATCTCATTTTCTGTTATTTTCAATTGTCTTCTTATCATTTTTATTCTATTCCCAACTTTGGTGTTAATCATCCCTTTACTCTCCTTTATTCATTAGATGATTACATCGATAAAACACCGAATTATAGTTTATAAACCATCAAACCATAAACTGAAAATACTTAATCATTAGTTGTTGGATAACCGTAACATTACTTACTTTTACTAATTCTGTTAATAAGGTTATTCCGATATTTAAAATTTAAAATAATTTACATTTCTATATGTTATTTTAACATACATCAAATTTAGAGTAACACAATAGTATTAAATATCGAATATATAATTAGTAAATATCAATAAGTTAGATGATTTTTAGTTGTCATTTTATAGAAAAAGAGATATTTACTCTAAAAACCATAGATACAATCAATGGTTTTTATGTGGGATTATTTATTATTAATAAACAATAAATCTTATGAAAATATATTGGTCATTTATTAGATGAAATAAATTTAATATTTATAATATTTTCATTCTTTAGTTTTTTATAAAAGTAAAATTTAATAAAAATAAAAAGCCTGATTCCGATTAAATATCGAAATCAGGCTTTGTTAGCCACTTAATAAACGACCCCAACTTTATGGAGTCCCTTCAAATTTGAAGGCTTTTTCTAAACTATATCGATTAGAATCTGTAAAGGCTAAATGGTTTTGGATCTAAAACAGGTTTTTTACCAAGTAATAAATCAGCCGTTAACTCCGCTGATACTGGGCTTTCTGTCATCCCCCAACCTGTTGCAGTATTAATCACTAAACCTGGGTACTCTTTAACTTCTGAAATAATTGGGTTCTCATCTGGTGCGATAGCCATTGCACCACTCCATTGATCAATTAATTTCGATTCTTTAAAGGCAGGGAATTCTGCTTTTAATTTTTCTAATGAAGCATTTAGCTCAGGTAAATCTGGCAATGCAGTCATATTTCTAAACTGTTCAAACGGAGAAACTTCATCTAAGTTCCAATGTGTTGATTGCATAAATGAATTGATTAATTGTTCATTTAAAGAAATATGCACAGGGAAATCAGGTAGAGCTAATAATGGCAGATATTTATAACCGTAAGTGAAGGATTCTTTCACTACTGGCGCCACAATAACACGAGGAGAGGTTGCATAAGTACCATCAGCTTGTTCACGGAAGAAAATACCGCCTGGTAAGGCGACGTTACCACCCGGTGCCGTTGGTGAACCACTGATTAACTGTTGAGACTGATATGCAGGCAGTGTTGGCACATCAACATTGAGATTTTGCATAAATAAGCGTGACCAAACACCACCCGCAACAACAACTTGAGAGGTTTTGATTGCACCTTTCTCAGTGACAACATCAGAAATCACACCAGCTTGTGTTTCTAAGCCACGAGCCGCGCATTGAGTGTAAATTCTAACGCCCATTTTTTTAGCGTATTCAGCCATAACGAAAGTTGCAACTTCTGGATCGAAGCTACCTGAATCTTCTTCAAAGCCTGCAATTTTCCAATCTGTTGTCGCGCCACGAAGACGTTGATTTAATTCAGCACCTTCAATAATTCTGGTTTTAAATGGAATATCTGAGCCAACATTCTTACTTCTTTCATCAATCCATTTTCTTACGTTAACTAAATCTTCTTCATCAAGAGGAACTTCAACGCGACCTTGTGTACGATAAGTAGTATCAACACCTACTTTTGCATTCATTTCACGCCAGCGATGTTTGCCCAAATGGTGTAATAAGAACGTTTCATCAGGCATTTTATAGCTAATCGCCTGACCATAGAATCTTGAAGATTGCTCACCGGCGATGTTACCTTTCTCAACGATCACAACAGATAAACCACGTTCTACAAGGTTAATCGCTGTCATAATACCAAGAATACCAGCACCAATAACAACAACATCAGCTTGTTTTGGTAAAGCACCTTCAGTGCCTTCAACAAAGCCATGTCTTGGCGTACCCGGAACAAAGCGCCCTTCGCGAGTTAACATTGGTGTCAAAATACCCGCACCAGCAGCGACAGCCACTACTGTTCCACCAATGATAAATTTTCTTCTAGATATCGCCATTTTACACGTTCCTTTTACTCAATGAATTATTAGCATTAAAACAATAACGATATCTTATTTCATTTGTAAACTATTAGTAAAGTATTTGTAAATCCTTTCGTCTGTTTTTTTCTTAAAAATCCGTACTATTTAATTTACTTATACAAACAAGGGAATTAATTATCACTTTGTTTTTTATCGATTATTTAAGCACACTAAGTAAAATGAGAACATATTAAACTAGTTGTTTTCTTGGTTTTTTCATCAAAATATAAAATTTTTCACTATTAAAGACCTACAAACCATTTGTTAAACATAGGTTGATTACACATTAAAATTACAAATAAACAAGCTGGATAAAATAAATTGGTTAACAAATAATCCACAAAATCACTAATGTTACTAAAGCAATAAATTGAGCACATAAAAAGGAGATAATGATAAGAAACATAACAAGGGACTGGTTATCCGATGGTGATTCAGAAGGAGATAATTGGAATTACCACACTTAAGATCATATTTATCTCTTTATATAACCAAATTTTAAGAAGAGAAATAAAAAAATATTGAGTTAAGTACTCATCTATTTATAACAAATTTATTTTATGTGAGAATTCATCTAAATAAAAAATAAGGAGCAAAAGAAATGGCTAAAATTAATAATAGTGCAAAAGAAAAAGCCTATGCGGTAGCCCTTTCTATTGCATCTCGAACTACATTCGATCCCAATAGCGTCACAGCCTCTAAGAGGCTAGCTAAAAAGCGCTCAGCACAACGTTCAACTAATGACTTAAATAAAATGTTTTCAAAAGCTTCTCTACTGTTATTAAATAACTACATAAAATTAATTAAAACACTAAACAACTCACTAATATCAAAAATAATTTTCAGAATAAGTTATATGTAAACAATTATCATATTTATAAACCTCAAGATATTGCTCACTATTTCTTACTTTAGGATTTCCATAATAAACTGGAAAATCTAATTTATCGGTATACTCTCTTAATTGTTGATATGCCTTATTCCAATCATTAATAAGACAAAATGTCACACTACCATCTCTAAATCCTCTATCAATAATGCCATCACCAGTAAAAAAATAATCATTTGATATTCTAGGTACTGATTTAATTACAGAGGAAGTATTAAGATAATAAGAAAAAATATTATATTCAGTGTAGGTGTAACCTCTTTCTTTTGTATTTTTAATATCTTTTAATATCCCAAAAATAAGAATGGAAAATAAAGTCAGTAGAAATAAAGTGATCCAATATCCTTTTTTCATATTTTCTTCCTACTATCTTGGTATTATTAATGCTCTATTTGAAACTTTATCACAGTAGCTCTATAAATACTGAAATACCGTGGCTTTTTGTGCTTAAATAGAATTGTATCCTATAAATGCATTGAACGATAACGTCAAGAATATAAATTCTATCAAAACACATATCTCATTGAGTGGATATAAGATCACTAAATTTATATGAAACGTTAGTGCTTGCCTGATGGGATTTAAGGTTCGTTATAATGGCACAGAAAAAGCACGATTAAATATAATACTTAAACAGTGGCAACAAGAGCAACGATTAGTGATCCACTGCCCTGAACTTGCAGCTGGGTTACCAACGTCCAGAGCCTCAGCAGAAATATTAGGATCTGATGGTTATCAAGTTATGCAAAATAACGCAAAAGTGATTGAAAACACGGGTAACGATGCAACTGCACATTACCAACTTGCAGCATGACTTGCTTTGCGCACAGCTTTAGATTCTAACTGTATCGTTGCCCTATTAACCGATAAAAGTCCAACCTGTGGTAGCCAATATATCTACGATGGCAATTTTTCTGGTGTGACAAAGCAAGGTGAAGGTGTTGCAACGGCCTTATTACGTCAACATGGTATAAAGGTATTTTCTGAAAATCAGTTGGGTGAATTAATTGATTGGGTAGAAAACTGGGATAAAGAAAACACTATTTTATGATAAAAATCTGAATAGCTAATGACTCAATCAAATAACCAGTTAAAAAACATTAACTTATTCTTATCGGATACGGATCATCATCCATTGTTTCAAACAGGCTCTGCAAAATGGAGCCTTCCATTCTCACTAACCTCCAATTAACTCATATTATTCTTATTCAACACTCTTATTTCGTCATTAACAAACAAAAATACTGCTAAAGACTAATGTAATTTATCTAATTATTTGATTTAGGTAAAACGGTTTAAATCTTTTAATAAATAAAAATCGATAGATAGCGACTATTAATAATCTATTTTTGATCGTTTATATCGATCTCTAAGTATTTTTACGGTAATCTCTTTTAAAAAGAGGGATTAATATGAGTTCAATTAATATTGTTGTAGGTCAGAGAATTAAACAGAAAAGAAAGCAATTAAAAATAACAGGTATCGAGATGGCAAGAAGGCTTGGTATCAGTCAGCAACACTATTCGCGTTTGGAAAATGGGCATCTTAAGATAACCGTCGATCAGCTTATTGCTATTGCTTTAATATTAGGAATATCGCCACAAAGTTTGTTGATTACACCCGAAATAATGTCACCAATGCTAAATGCTTGGGCTGAAACAACTTTGTCATCAAATGAAATTGTTGTTTCAAGAAATAAAAAACGCCGTAATCTTAGATAAGAATGCAATAATATTGTTTAGCGCTATCTGATTTAATATTTAAACTATTTTAGTTAAAGAATATCGCAATTTTTCATCTTCTTTTATTTAAATAAAATCTCATCTATTTATAAAATCAATCGCTTGATTTATTGTTAAAATAAATAATCAATTGTTAATATCTTTCGGAATTGAATATTTTAATCGAAGTTCTGGAGTATTAGATAATTTTCGATTAGATCCTTCCATCAAGTAAGCCGCTATTTCTTCTGATGATAAATCATCGACCTCTTCAATATTAAAATACTCATCTGGCCAATAAATAAGATCTGAAGAAAAGGATTTGAAGTTTACTTTGAGTAACTTCATTGCATAGGAATGTTCAGATTCACTGCCTTCATCTAAACATATAAAATCAATAATATTAATTAACTCTTCATAAGTCAGGTCATCTAAATATTTGACCTGATTAAACGCTATTTTTGTAAACTCTTTTGCGCTTGTCCAAGAATTATAATCACGAAAATCTGAAAATTCACAAGGTGTTACTACTTGTGTGTTCCAATTTGTCATCATGATTTTAATATCAGGATCGTCTTCAGTTGCACCATTATCGATTTTATTAATTATCTTCCGTAGTAAATCGATCAACTCATTAAGTTTAGCTTTACTTCTTTTTATTGGTTTCAATCTGTTAGGTAAAGACATATTTTATTCCATTTATACTGTTTTTATTAAATTAGTATATCTTAATATAGTTTTTATTAGCTATTCTTTAACTGTTTAGTTAAAACTATTATTATTTAATCCTCCATTCCAACTGTTTTTCTCTAAAATATTTTTACTATTTAAATATTAAATTCCGTTATTAGTATGTCTATTAATTGCATCTCATATCAGTAAAATAGAGATTAATTAAATCAACATTCCATTAATAGTACAGCAAAGAATAAGGAGATGGAAAATATAGAAATGGTAATTTTATTGCAGATAATGAAACATCGACCAGAAAGAACAAACGCATTATTGCTGAACGGATTAATGAGGCAGGCTAGAAGGTATGCTCATTTAGCACCAAACCATTTGACAGAGCACGCACGTAAAATTGATGACGTTTTTAATGATAACGACACAAATACGACACAAAGCAAAAACCAAGTTGGATTAAAATTAGCTTAACTCATTGATTTTAAATGGTACGCCCTACAGGATTCGAACCTGTGACCTACGGCTTAGAAGGCCGTTGCTCTATCCAACTGAGCTAAGGGCGCCTAGAGGAACTTAGACGTCAGCAATCACTGCTGATAACGGGTGTGAATTATACGTTCAACATTCTGAGAGTCAACGCTTTTTCAACGATATCAAACTATATGGTCAAAATATGGCAAGTATTCGACTGACAGATTGCTCTTGATCTGACAAAATAGACCAATACCGTAATTGAATAATTTGGATGTATAGATGTCAGCAAGAATTATAGATGGGAAATCGATTGCGCAGACCATCAGAAGCGAAGTTGCAGAAAAAGTAAAACAACGTATTAATGCAGGAAAACGAGCACCTGGTTTAGCTGTTATTTTAGTGGGGGATAACCCAGCATCACAGATTTATGTTGGAAGTAAACGCCGTGCTTGTGAAGAAGTAGGATTTATTTCTCGCTCTTATGATTTACCAGATACTACCAGTGAAGCTGATTTATTAAATCTTATTGACCAGCTTAATGCAGACAACACCATTGATGGTATCCTCGTTCAGCTCCCCTTACCTGCCGGAATTGATAATGTTAAGGTTTTAGAACGCATTCATCCTGATAAAGATGTGGATGGCTTTCATCCTTACAATATCGGCCGCCTATGCCAACGAGCACCTAAATTACGCCCTTGCACACCTCGTGGTATTGTTACACTACTAGAGCGTTGTAATATTCCTATGAATGGCTTAAATGCCGTTATTATTGGTGCATCAAATATTGTTGGTCGCCCGATGAGCTTAGAACTATTACTTGCGGGTTGTACAACAACGGTTACTCACCGTTTTACTAAAGATCTGCGCTTTCATGTTGAGCACGCGGATTTAGTTGTTGTGGCGGTAGGTAAACCTAACTTTATTCCTGGTGAGTGGATTAAACCGGGTGCAATCGTGATTGATGTCGGTATAAACCGTCTTGAAAGTGGTAAAGTTGTCGGGGATGTTGATTTTGAGGCAGCATCTCAACGTGCGGGCTGGATTTCTCCTGTACCTGGTGGTGTAGGTCCAATGACCGTAGCCACACTTATTCAAAATACTTTGCAAGCATGCGAAGAGTACCACGACCCTGAAACAGGAAATAATTAATCGATGGAAACATTTCAATTAGATGGGCACGACTATGTCGAGCTTTGTGATTTATTAAAACTTCAAGGTTGGACTGAAAGCGGAGCTGCTGCTAAAAGTGTCATTGCTGAAGGTTTGGTGAGTGTTGACGGAGAAGTTGAAACCCGTAAACGCTGTAAAATTGTTGCAGGGAAAGTGGTCACCTTTGGTGAATTTTCCGTTAGCGTCAGCAAATAATCAGCAAATTAATTAAAATTGAAAAAGCGTCGCTATCTCAGCCTCGCTTTTTTTCTTTTTAATCCTTTTTTATCTTTAATCTGCATTTTCTCCCTTTTTTTTCTTATTTAATCATATTCTAAAAAAACAAATCAACATAACTCATTGAATTAAAATAAAATCACAAAATTTAATTTAATATATTTAAATTTAGATCATCATTTTTAAGCCCATCTATGGTTATAATCTCCTTTCACAGTTCAGCAAATTGTACATTTTATAAAAAAATAGATAAAAAGAAGTGCTATAAGTTATTATTTTATATATGGATAACACTTTTCAACCATTACTGTAAAACTTCAGCAACAACCCTTTTTATTGATATTTTTATCCGTTTATTCATGTTTAAATGCCCTTAAGTGTGATTTAGATCTAATTTATTTCTACTTTCATTAGGCAAAAGAACATTGTTTGTACTAAATTACAGGTTATAATTTGAAACGATTCAGCCTAATGGTACTATTTTAGCTGTTATTTTGTAATATTTAAGTCTTTTTTGCCCTTTATCTAACAGGAGATTTTATGCTCGGCTTACCCACTCAAGGTATCTTTGTCTTTGCTAAATTACAGCAAAAATCGATGCCTGTTCTTTTATTTAAGGTAAGGAACTAGCATGAAACGCAGAGTAGCAACCATCACACTTAACCCTGCATATGATCTTGTTGGTTTAAGTAATCCCATTGAACTTGGTGAAGTTAATCGTGTTAAAACGGCTGGCTTCCATGCTGCTGGTAAAGGCATCAATGTGGCTAAGGTTTTAAAAAGCCTTGCCGTTGATGTTACTGTTGGCGGTTTTTTAGGTAAAGAAAACCAAGATGGATTCCAAAAAGAGTTCAGTGACTCCGGTATCGCTAACCGTTTTCAAATGGTTGAAGGACGTACTCGTATTAATGTCAAACTCACAGAACCTAATGGCAAAGTAACTGACTTCAATTTTTCAGGTTTTGAAATCACAAAACAAGACTGGACTCGCTTTGTTAACGACACGCTAAGTTGGGCGGGTCAATTTGATATGATTTGTGTCAGCGGTAGTGTTCCCCCGAGTGTTGATCTCAATGATTTCACTGCGTGGATGACACGCTTACGTAGCGAATGTATGTGCTTGATCTTTGACAGTAGCAGAGATGCTTTTGTCGCAGGATTAAAAGCCTCTCCTTGGTTAGTTAAACCTAATCATCATGAATTAGAGATTTGGGCAGGCAGACCTTTACCTGAACTTTCTGATGTTGTACAAGCGGCACAAACATTGCGTCAGCAAGGTATTGCTCATGTTGTTATTTCATTAGGTGAACAAGGTGCTATGTGGGTAAATGCATCAGGTGCATGGATGGCAAAACCACCTAAATGTGATGTTGTAAGTACAGTTGGTGCTGGAGATTCAATGGTGGGTGGTTTAATTTATGGTTTAATGATGCGACAAACCAGTGAGCATACCTTACGTCTAGCAACTGCTGTTTCTGCACTTGCTGTAAGCCAAACCAATGTTGGTATTCACGATCGTGAACAATTAGCAAAAATGATGGCAGAAGTAGAATTAACCCCTCTAAAATTATGAGTAATAACACTTGGTGGTAAATCGAATAATATTAAGTAGAATTACCACTACCTTCATTAAATATATTAACGCTATGTTATAAAACTCTAAAATAGAATCTCTTTAATTGATTAATATTTTTTTATTATTAAATCAAACTTTATTTTTTCTATTTATTCGATAAACTTCACTTTAATAAAAATTGATAAAGATATTCTAAAGCCAATAAAAACTTATTTCTGTTTTTAGGAGAAGTTATGGAAAGGCCCATAGTGCTTTTATGGATCCAAGTTATTTCGGTATTATTTTTAGGTGTAAGTTTATTTATATTAGTTGCCGGGGCACCAATTTATTTATTAGCAATGGCAATGGGTGGCGGTCAAACAATGCTAGTGGGTTTTTTAATCATGCTGTGTCTAATTATAACGATGATAATGCAAGTTACAGCATGGATAAAACTAGCTAGAAATAGTAGAAATGCTTACTCTTTTTTGAAGATTTCATGGGTATGTTTATCTATTTCGCTCTTTTTTATACTTAGTATTTCGATGTCATTAACAAATATGTCAGAGATTAGCTTTGTTATTTTTTCTATTATCGTAATCTTAACGCATCGACTTTTTTTCTCTGAAAATGTGATTTCTTATTTTGAAGATAAACAAAAAGATAGCGAAAGAGAAACTAGTATTATTAGTAAATAAATTAATCATCAGACAAAAAAATATCGGATATTTAATATCCGATATCTTTATATTAAACACGTATTAAGAGTAACCACTCAATCATTGTATTAATTATTACGACGCCAAACTGTTCCTTGAGGACCATCTTCTAAAACAATCCCCATCGCTGTTAATGCGTCACGAGCAACATCAGCTGCTACCCAATCTTTATTTTTACGAGCATCATTACGCTGCTGAATTAACGATTCAATTTTTTCAACTTCACCAGCATCATCTGCTTTAGCACCACTTTGTAAGAAGAACTCAGGCTCTTGCTCTAATAAACCTAATACTTTAGCAAGCTTACGTAATACCGCGGCTAAGCCATTCGCTGTATTCATATCAACTGATTTTAGGCGATTCACTTCACGCGCTAAATCAAACAAGACTGAATAAGCTTCTGGTGTATTGAAATCATCGTTCATTGCGTCAATAAATTGCGCTTCAAACGTTTCGCCCCCCACAGGTTGTGCATCTGCATCAGTGCCACGTAATGAAGTATAGAGGCGTTCTAATGCCGTACGAGCCTGTTTTAAGTTTTCTTCAGTGTAGTTAAGTTGACTACGATAATGGCCTGATAATAAGAAATAACGCACAGTTTCAGCATCGTAATAAGCCAATACATCACGAATAGTAAAAAAGTTATTAAGTGATTTAGACATTTTTTCTTTGTCTACCATCACCATACCAGAGTGCATCCAGTAATTAACGTAAGGGCCATCATGGGCACAAGTTGATTGTGCAATCTCATTTTCATGATGAGGGAACATTAAGTCTGAACCACCACCATGAATATCAAAATGATGTCCTAATTCTTTACCATTCATCGCAGAACATTCGATATGCCAGCCCGGACGACCTTCTCCCCAAGGAGACTCCCAGCTTGGTTCACCCGGTTTAGACATTTTCCATAAGACGAAATCCATTGGATTGCGTTTTACGTTAGCCACTTCAACACGAGCACCGGCTTGTAGCTGCTCTAAATCTTGGCGAGAAAGTAAGCCATAATCAGGATCAGTATCAATCGCAAACATCACATCGCCATTGTCGGCAACGTAAGCATGTCCACGTTTAATTAACGCTTCTGTTAATTCAATAATTTCAGTAATATGGTGTGTTGCACGCGGCTCTGAATCAGGGCGAGCAATATTTAATGCATCAAAATCTTTATGCATTTCAGCTAACATACGAGTAGTTAATTGCTCACATGTTTCATTATTTTCAATCGCACGTTTGATGATTTTATCATCCACATCCGTTACGTTACGAACATAGTTAACATCGTATCCTAAGTAACGCAGATAACGGGTTATGGCGTCAAAAGCCACAAATGTACGCCCATGACCAATATGGCATAAGTCATAAATAGTGATGCCACACACGTACATACCTATTTTTCCTGCATGGATAGGTTTAAATTCTTCTTTTTGGCGAGTGAGAGTATTAAAAATCTTTAGCATCAGTGGACGTTCCCGTTTTCAACTGTACGTGTTTATTACGTTTTTATATAAAAGAAAATAACAACTACTATAGCATGATATTAATAAGGATATTGGATCTTGCAGCCAAAGCAAACGCAAGATTAGGGTTTTCATCTTACTCTGCTTAACACTTATTTTCACTGTTCAATCGTTGATAGTGAACAATCAAACTTCTATTATTTGCTAAATTTTGGCGAAAAGTGTTTTTTCCTTTCATTACTGATTTATTTAGCAAGAAAAAGTAGAGCGAGAAAAAGATGCATACTGACTAAATTAGGCAACTGTGATATAAAAACGGGACTGTTGTTTATGCCCAAATCTGGGTAAAGCTAAAATTATATTAGGATCTGAATATGGTTACTTTTCATACCAATTACGGCGATATCGTGATTAATACATTTGCAGACAAAGCACCTGCAACCGTAGAAAATTTTTTAGACTACTGTAAAGAAGGATTCTACGATAACACTATTTTCCACCGTGTCATCAATGGTTTTATGATCCAAGGTGGTGGTTTTGAACCAGGTATGAACCAAAAAGCGACCAAAGCACCTGTAAGAAACGAAGCAAACAATGGCCTAGCAAACAACCGCGGTACATTAGCAATGGCTCGTACGAACGATCCACATTCTGCTACTGCTCAATTCTTTATCAACGTTGCAGACAACGATTTCTTAAACTTCCGTGCTGAAAACGCAAATGGTTGGGGATATTGTGTCTTTGCTGAAGTTGTTGAAGGTATGGACGTTGTTGATAAAATTAAAGCTGTTTCCACAGGTCGTAGCGGTTTCCACCAAGATGTTCCTCGTGAAGATATCGTCATTAAAAGTGTAACGGTTAGCGAATAAGCCTCGCTTTTTATGTGTACGCTTTTTATTGCAGACCTGCATTTAAGTGAACATGAACCGGCAATCACTGCCGGTTTTCTTCGCTTTTTAAAAGAACAAGCTATTCATGCAAAAGCACTTTATATCCTAGGTGATTTTTTTGATTTTTGGATAGGTGACGATGATCCTAATCCTTTGCATCAACAAATTGCTCAAGCTCTGATGACGCTAAAAAATGCAGGAGTACCTTGTTATTTTATTCATGGAAATCGTGATTTTTTAATTGGCTCTCGTTTTGCAAAAGAGAGTGGTATCACCTTACTTCCACAAGAAAAAGTGCTCGAAATTGAGAAGCATCGCATCCTAATTTTGCATGGTGATACACTTTGTACAGATGATGATGCGTATCAACGTTACCGTAAAAAAGTGCATAATAAATTTATTCAGCGCTTATTCTCACTACTGCCTCTATTTATTCGACTGCGTATCGCTGACAAAATGCGTTCACGTAGCCAGCACGAAAATCAGTATAAGTCTGATGCCATTATGGATGTTAACCCGCAGGCAGTGATTGATACTTTTAAGTATTTCAATACAGAATGGATGATCCACGGTCATACTCATCGTCCAGCAATTCATACTGTTAATATTGATGATAAAATACATTATCGAGGTGTATTAGGTGCTTGGCATACTGAAGGTTCTATGTTTAAAGTAACGGCTGAAAAAATAGAACTTATTCATTTCCCCTTCTAAGTTGTTTTGCTTATTTTCTTCATAAAAAGGCTGTTTTTTCTTTACGCAAACGTTTTCCTATGTGTGTTAGCGTGATACTATCATGCTCAGTTTATTAGGCTATATCCGTTTATGCTTACAGGAGCAGTTAAGTAATGTCTTCTCAAGTTGGTCTAAATACCTCTTCCGCTCGTATCGCTATTGTAATGGGCTCTAAAAGTGACTGGGCAACAATGTCTCATGCCGCTGATGTACTAGACGCACTACAACTTCCTTATCATGTTGAGATTGTCTCTGCACACCGTACCCCTGATAAGCTATTTAGCTTTGCAGAACAAGCCAAAAGTAATGGCTTTGATGTCATTATTGCAGGAGCTGGCGGTGCTGCCCACTTACCGGGTATGCTCGCAGCAAAAACACTCGTCCCTGTATTAGGTGTTCCTGTTCAAAGTGCTGCATTAAGCGGTGTTGATAGCCTTTACTCTATTGTACAAATGCCGAAAGGTATTCCTGTGGGAACCTTAGCGATTGGTAAAGCAGGTGCCGCCAATGCCGCTTTATTAGCTGCTCAAATTTTAGCATTACACTCCTCTACTATTTTTGAAGCACTAACAGCATGGCGTACAGCACAAACTGATGATGTCTTAAATAACCCTGATCCAAGGGAGGCACTATGAAGCCAGTTTGTGTTCTTGGAAATGGCCAACTAGGGCGAATGCTAAGACAAGCCGGTGAGCCTTTAGGAATTGCAGTTTATCCAGTAGGATTAGATGCAGAGCCTGAAGCAGTTCCTTATCAAAAAAGCATCATCACAGCTGAAATTGAACGCTGGCCTGAAACCGCACTCACCAAAGAATTAGAACGCCATACTAACTTTGTAAACCGTGACATATTCCCATTGCTTGCCGATAGATTGCCTCAAAAACAACTTCTTGATGAGCTAGGTTTAGCAACAGCACCTTGGCAACCATTAACATCGCCAACACAATGGCCTGATATCTTCGCTCAATTGGGTGATTTTATTATTGTGAAGCGCCGTGTTGGTGGGTATGACGGTCGTGGCCAATGGCGCATTCATCCCGGTGAAGAACAACAATTACCGGCTGAAATTTATGGTGAGTGTATTGTTGAGCAAGGTATCCCTTTTTCAGGTGAAGTATCATTAGTAGGTGCAAGAGATAGTAACGGAAATTGTGTTTTCTACCCTTTGACTCACAACCTGCACCAAGATGGCATTTTACGCATGAGTGTCGCCTTACCAACACCTGCGTCAAAACTACAACAATCAGCGGAAAAAATGCTGACCGCCATCCTTAATAAGCTCAATTATGTGGGTGTAATGGCGATGGAGTGCTTTATCGTTGGTGATAAATTACTTATTAACGAATTAGCCCCTAGAGTTCATAACAGTGGTCATTGGACACAAAATGGTGCCTCAATTAGCCAGTTTGAGTTACATCTACGTGCAATTTTAGATTTACCTATGCCAAAACCTGAAGTTTGCCAACCGGCAGTAATGGTTAATTTGATTGGTACTGATGTCAACCCTCAATGGCTTTCATTACCATTAGTTCATTTACATTGGTATGAAAAAGAAGTTCGCCCTGTCCGTAAAGTGGGCCATCTCAATCTTGTACATCGTGATAATCAACCACTGAAAGAGACACTCAAATCATTAAGCTTGATGCTTGATGATGCCTATCAGTACCCTATCAAATGGGCTTTAGAAAAATTAAGCTAGCAGTCCGACTCATAAAGTTAGAGAATAATAGCCTTTAAACGAACAGACCTTAGATAAAGAGGTCTGTTATTCGCTATTTTCTCCTGATTATTCAGGTTACTGCACCCATTTGATGGAGTCAGGATGCAAGCCACGCAACAGATTTTTGGGCCCGTTTATCAGTGGAGTATGCTGATATTATTGGGCTTTGTGTATTTTTTAGCTACCGCAACCACATTTACTTCTTTAGGCGTTGTTCTTCCTAGTATGATAAACGAGCTAGAGTGGAACTGGACTCAAGCAGGCCTTGGCTTTACGTTATTAGGATTAACCTGCGGTCTTGCGAGTTTTTTACCTACCTTGCTGATCCGTAAATTAAGTGTTCGTCTTACACTACTTATCGGATTAATCATTTTTGTCAGTGGTTTCTACTTTCTTTATGAAACATACACCATTGCACGTTATTTTCTCGGTACTGCACTACTAGGTATTGGTTTTACGCTACTGGCTACCGTACCCGGTACTTATGTTATTTCCCGCTTATTTGAAAAGCAGTCCTTTGCCTTTGGTGTTTATTTTACCATTGGTGGATTAGGTGGTGTTGCTGGGCCTTGGATCTATTTTTTAGCAACCCATTTATGGCATACATGGCGAATGCACTGGCTTATCTCAGCGATCACACTTACTATCGTTACTCTTCTCACTATTTTATTTTTACGCGAAGGCACTAAAGAGCAAGAGCACGCAAAAAAAATTAACCAACTTCAAACCACAAAACGTATCTATCAAACTAAAGAGATTTGGACGGCTCGTCATGCTTTAAGAACATGGCAATTTTATGTTATTGCTGCGACTTATACGGCCTTTTTATGGTGTGGGATCACGGTCAATAGTTTTGCTGTTGCACATATTATTGAAAATGGTTTTGGTGAAACCATTGCCGCAACACTATTGAGTAGTATGGCATTTATTAATGCTTTCTCGCGCCTAGCAGGTGGAGCTATTGGTGAATGGTTAGAACCTAAAAAATTACTTATCGCAAGTTTAAGTATTATTATCATTGGGTTGCTTGCACTAAGTATGGCTAATTCTTGGGTTTATCTGATCTTATTTACGGTTTGTGTCGGCATCGGTTATGGCATGACGTTCTTAGCATCAAGTATTTTGCTTGCTAACTATTTTGGCCGCTCTCCTTACCTTGAGCTGTTTTCAGTGATGAATTTAATTTCAACACTGGCTTGTTTAGCACCTTTCTTTGCTGGAGCAATCAAAGATATTTCAGGTAGTTTTACACCTGCGTTCTTGATTTTAACCATCCCTGTTTTACTTATTTTAGCGATAACACTGTTTATGAAACCACCAGTCTATCCTAAATTTCAGCATGCAAGTGAGCAAGAAAAGTAACCATTAAATAAGCAAGATAGTGAGTTTCGTATTATAAGAACGCATTTTCTAAGGAGATATTAAGCTGATGAATGATGCATTAATAATAAAATACTCGATAGGTGTTGGCATAGCTTTAGCCTGTTTTGTTGGTTTTGTCGTCGTATCTCTTTTTCATGACAAAAAGAAAAAACGCCGTAGAAATATTATTATTCATATCAGCCAAGCTATCTTGCTTTGTAGTTTAGTGCTTATCTTAAGCCAATATTGTGAAATGGCTGTGGTCGATTTTAATCTCCACTTTATCTCCTTTAGAATGATTAATTTTTTCACCTATGTTGGCATTGCATTAATTTTAATGAGAAAGTTTTTCTTACTAATTAATCGATTAGAAAAAGCTCAAATTAAAAAAGGTAGTGACCCTACTTCTGCTCGTATTATTTCTCGTATATTTAAAATCACTCTATTTGTCATTATCATTTTATTGTTTGGTGAGCATTTTGGTATGAGCTTATCCGGCTTAATGACATTTGGCGGATTAGGTGGTATCGCCATTGGCATGGCAAGTAAAGATGTATTAAGTAATCTTTTTTCGGGTGTCATGCTCTATTTCGATCGTCCTTTTAATATTGGTGATTGGGTTCGATCTCCTGATCGTAATATTGAAGGTACAGTAGTTGAGATTGGCTGGCGTATTACCAAAATCATCACGTTTGATCATCGACCACTTTATATTCCTAACTCAATTTTTTCCTCTATTAGTGTGGAAAATCCGGGAAGAATGACTAATCGACGTATTGAAACTGAACTCGGTTTACGTTATGAAGATTCAGATAAAATTGGCGTGATCGTTGAAGATATTCGCACCATGCTGATGCAAAATGACAAAATTGATACACAACAAACATTGTTAGTCTACTTTAATCAATTTGCAGACTCTTCACTCAATATCATGGTGTATTGTTTTACTAAAACAACGGTATGGGCACAGTGGCTTGAAGCTCAGCAAGAAGTCTATTTAAAGATAATTGAGATTGTGCATAAACATGGCGCTGATTTTGCTTTTCCATCTCAAACGGTCTATATCGAAAAACCTTCGCCAATTACCCAATAATACAAAATGGATAAGTTTATTTTCTCATAAACTTATCCATTCACCCACTTGTTAAAATGGTAATTTATGCGCTTTAAGTGCATAGAAACACCTCATTTATCTTTTAATTTATTTCAATCACATTCACAACCAAGTATATTGTTCGCCAATTCTTCTATTGATAAAAACGCGAGTATAATGAAAAAAATGAAGTTGGCGTGTCACCCGACTCTTTCACACTATTTTTATTGTGAACGTCCGATTGTTGATATTGTTGATGCAAATTTAACGCAAGTGTCAGCAGTAGTATTGTCGTTGTCAGATATTGAGTCTGGCGAACTATATCGCATTCATCAAACAGGCTTTCAACTCCCCGTATTTATTGCAGTTAATCTTAATGATACAGTCAGTGCTGAATTACTTAATCAAGTTTCAGGGATTGTGATTACAGATAAAAGCGCGCATCAAAAAAATAGTGCGTTGATTAATGAAGCTGCACAACAATATGAAAAGAGTCTGACAACACCATTTTTTTCACGCTTAGTGAATTATGTTGCCGAAAAGAACGTTGCTTTTGATTGTCCCGGCCATCAAGGCGGAGAGTTTTTCCGTCGTCATCCCGCAGGCGAACAGTTTTATCAATATTTTGGTGAGAATCTATTTCGCTCTGATCTCTGTAATGCTGATGTAGAAATGGGTGATTTACTTATTCATGAAGGTGCGCCTTATGATGCCCAAACCTTTGCAGCACAAGTGTTTAATGCCGATAAAACCTATTTTGTTTTAAATGGGACATCCTCTTCTAATAAAGTTGCCTTAAATGCCTTATTGGCACCAAATGATTTAGTGCTATTTGATAGGAATAACCATAAATCCAATCATCATGGCGCGTTAATTCAAGCGGGAGCAACACCTATTTATTTAGAAACGGCTCGTAATCCTTTTGGCTTTATCGGGGGTATAGATGCACATTGCTTTGAAGAGAGCTATTTACGCCAACAAATCGCAGAGATTACGCCAGAACGCCAATTCGATAAACGCCCTTTCCGCTTAGCCGTTATTCAACTAGGCACTTATGACGGTACGATTTACAACGCAAGACAAGTTGTCGATAAAATTGGTCATCTTTGTGATTACATTTTATTTGATTCTGCATGGGTTGGTTATGAACAATTCATTCCGATGATGAAACAGTGTTCCCCTTTATTACTAACGCTTAATAAAGACGATCCCGGTATTTTGGTTACTCAATCCGTTCATAAGCAATTAGCGGGCTTTTCACAAACCTCGCAGATACATAAAAAAGATGCGCACCTTAAAGGGCAATCACGTTATGTTAATCATAAACGTATGAATAATGCTTTTATGATGCATGCGTCCACCAGCCCATTTTACCCCCTTTTTGCGGCTCTTGATGTCAATGCAAAAATGCATTCGGGTAAAAGTGGTGAAGCAATGTGGATGAGTTGTGTAAAACAAGGCATCGAAGCTCGTAAATCATTACTAAAACAGTGTCAATTTATTAAGCCATTTATTCCTGAAGTAATTGATGGACTTGCTTGGCAAGATCATGACACAGATGAAATCGCTCACGATCAACGTTTTTTCAATTTTATTCCTGATGATAATTGGCACTCATTTGAAGGTTACGCCACCAATCAATACTTTGTTGATCCTTGCAAATTAATGCTTACAACGCCGGGGATCAATCCTCATACAGGGGAATATGAATCCTTTGGTGTACCAGCCTCTATTTTGGCAAATTATCTACGTGAGCACGGTGTAATTCCTGAAAAAAGTGACCTTAATTCAATCTTATTTTTGCTGACTCCCGCAGAGCATCAAGCGAAATTTGATCGCTTAATCTCTTTGATTGTTCAATTTGAAAAGCACTTAGTTGAAGATGTGCCATTAGAACAAATATTGCCTTCTGTTTGTCATCGCTATCAATCTCGTTATCAAGGTTATACATTGCGTCAACTCTGTCAGGAAATGCATGATATTTGTGTCACATATAATATCAAGTTGCTGCAAAAACAGATGTTTAGAAAAAGTCATTTCCCTAAGCGAGCACTAAGTCCGCAACAAGCTAATATTGAGTTTGTTCGTGGTAATGTTGAGTTTTTACCTTTAAATAAATTAGCGGGCAGAATTGCCGCGGAAGGTGCTTTACCTTATCCACCAGGTGTTTTATGTGCTGTGCCCGGTGAAATTTGGGATGGTGCTGTTTTACGTTATTTTCAGGCACTTGAAGTCACGCTTAATCAACTACCTGGTTTTTCAACTGAACTTCAAGGGGTTTATATTTATGATGAAGATGATGGCAGCAAGCGCATTTATGCTTATGTTATAAAAGAATAATTGTCTTATCTTTTCCCATAAAAAATGCTGATGTTTAATAACATCAGCATTTTTATTTAACTCTATTTATAAGCCCAACTTATTTCAACTATTCACCTTGAATTCGTCGATACTGCCCTTTATCTTGCAACAGTCTGATCCCTAAGATACTGCCACATAATGAAAGTAATAGTGCAGCAACAATAGGTACGATGATCCACATTCCCCATTGCGGTTGCCAAGGGAAATTAAACACCGATATTTGTAATAAACTTAATGCAACCTCCGCACCAATCGCCGCAGCTAATCCCGCCATTAAACCTAATAATGCAAATTCAGCCCAAAGAGTCCGTCTTAATAATGACTTACCTGCGCCTAATGTTCGATATACCACTAGCTCAATACGTCGCTGTGTCATTCCTACCTGAATTTGGGCAATTAACAATAACGCACCACAGATCATTACCAATCCAACCATAATCTCCAATGCTCGACTGACTTGCTGTAAGATTTGTTGAACTTGCTGAATTAATGCGCCTGTATCTAATACGCTTACAGTTGGAAATTGCCGATTAAGTGCCGTAATTAACGTCCCTTCACCATTGTAATAAAAACTACTCATCCATTTTTCTGGCTGATTACTTAACCCTTCTTCAGAGAAGATAAAGAAGAAGTTAGGACGCATATTTTCCCAATCAACATGGCGAATGCTAGTAACAATCGACTTAAATTCACGAGTATCACCAACAAATGTTAATTCATCACCCAATTTAATTTCGAGTTGTTCAGCAACACCTTGATCAAGAGAAACACCATTTCCCACTGGAGGCCATGTTCCCTCAACAATCACGTTATCTTTTGGCAACTCGCTATGCCACGTTAAGTTAAGCTCTCGACGAACAGTGTTATTACCAGCATCACGTTTATCAGCCCACTCTTTAGCATTATTCTCATTAATCTGCGTTAAGCGCGCTAATACCACAGGAAATGCATCCGTTGGTTCAACGTTATACTTTGCCAACAAGGTATTAACTTCTTGAACTTGAGGTGCAGACATATTGATCAGAAAGTAATTAGGGCTATCTTCGGGTAACTGTTTTTGCCATTTATCTAATAAATCACCTTGGATCAGCACCAATAGTGTTAACAACATAAATGAAAGTGCAAAAGCAGCCAATTGAGTCATGGTCTGAAAAGGCTGTCGCAACAAGCGAGTTACTGCTAAGCGCGCACTGAGTTGGCGAAATTTAAACTGCTTTAACACCCACAATCCAAGCCAACCAATCCCCCCCAATAAAAAAGCAATAACAACAACACCAAATAGAATTGACCAGAGTAAAACGCCCGTTCCCGCAAAAAGCGTCAAAGCACCAACAATAATTAAGCCTACAATCGGTAAATAGTAACGAAGAGGCCAGATAGGTGCCGTGGTATCACTTCTTAATACACGAGAAGGTTGTGTCGCCATTAGTTGATAATAAGGTCTTAATCCTGTTAATAAAGCTATTAACAACAAGGAACCCACTGACCATACCCATGGTAAGAAACTCGCTTCAGGTAAACTTTTAGGTAACACTGGTGCTAAAATTTGTAGCAATATTGCCTCAAAAACAAGCCCGACTAATGAGCCTACAACAATAGCACCAACAAGGATCACTCCCCATTGCCCAACGATCCACTTTCTCAATGCCCGTTTATCTGCACCTAGTGTTTTTAATACCGCGATTAAGGTATGACGAGTCCGGCAATAATGAGCCATTGAAACAGCAACCGCTGATATAGCAAGCAATAATGTCAATAGAGCTGATAGCAAAAGAAAGTTTTTTGCACGCTCCATTGATTGTGAAAGTGCCCCGCTATCTTGTTTTAAACTATTCCAACGCTGATCTGGCTTTAATATTGGGTCGAAGCGTTGCTGATAACTATCAATCACCGCTTCATCGCCCGCAAACATATAGCGATAAGTCAGGCGGCTTCCGGGTTGCACAGCTCCAGTTGCCTCAACATCATCAAGACTAATTAAAATTCGGGGCGCGATTTGAAAAGGATTAAACCCACTGTCTGGCTCTTGAATTAATACACCACTGATAGTAAATGAGGCATCGCCTACATCAATGTTATCGCCGACTTTTATATCAAGTAATTCAAGTAATCTAGCACCGACAAGCGCAGTTCCTTTTTCAGGCTTTAAGCCTGCTGGCTCTGTTTCTAACTCACCATACAGTGGATATAAATTATCTGTAGCTTTCACCAACGCAAGCTGAGGTGTATCACCTTCTGGCGCATAAGACATGGTAGTAAATTGCATTTGGCGACTGAGAGTTAACCCTTCTTTCTTCGCCTCAGCAAGCCAGTTTTCATCAACAGGATAAGATGCACGTAAGACTAAATCACCAGCGATCAAATCGCGGCTTTGAGCATAAATGCTTTTATCGATGCGATCACCTATCCGCCCTAAAGCGAGCACACAAGCAACTGCCAGCGCTAAAGAAAGCCAAACAATTAATAATGCAGGAGAACGCCATTCACGCCAAAACCAACGCCAAATCATGACTCCTCCTTAAGTTGTCCATCAACTAATCGTAATCGTCTTTGACAACGAGCAGCTAGCTCATTGTCATGAGTCACTAAAATCAAGGTTGTTGCATAATCGCGGTTAAGAGAGAACAACAAGTCAGCAATTTTATCGCCAGTTTTACGATCAAGGTTCCCTGTTGGTTCATCCGCAAAAAGAATGGCAGGTTGAGTACAAAATGCTCTTGCTAATGCAACACGCTGTTGCTCACCGCCAGAAAGCTGTGCTGGCATATGGTATAAACGTTCGCCTAACCCCAACAGCTTAAGTAAATCAACTGCACGCGCATGGCTGTGCTTTTCTGACTCACCTTTTAATAATGCGGGCAACTGCACATTTTCAAGAGCATTCAATGTTGGGATCAACATAAATGATTGAAAAACAAAACCAACATGTTCAGCACGCAACTTGGCACGCGCTTCTTCATTCATTTTTGTGAGATCTTCACCCATCAAATGTACACTGCCAGAGGTGCCATCATCTAATCCAGCGATGATCCCTAGCAATGTCGATTTACCCGATCCTGACTCACCAATTAACGCAATTGTTTGTGCAGGCTCGACAACTAACTCAACACCCTGCAATATAGAGATCTGACTATCACCTTGTCCTACTTTTTTGGTTAACTGATGAACTTCAAGAACCTTTTCCGTCGACATACATTTTTCCTTATCGTTATGATGATGTTTAGCTTTAAGGCAATTGCTGCTGATACCTTTTTGATCTTTGGTGACAGCTTGAGTGCAGGATACCGTCTTCCGATTGAAAGCGCATGGCCACAACGCCTTGCTGATAAATGGAAAACAACCTACCCTGAAATTAATGTTGTTAATGCAAGCATTAGTGGTGAAACAGCCTTTCAGGGACAAGATAGGCTTCCTGATTTATTAAAACAGCATCAACCACGCTGGGTTTTAATTGAATTAGGTGCAAATGATGGTTTACAGGGATACCCTGTTGCACAAACAAAAGAGGCATTACAAAACATCATTACACAAGTGAAAGATGCCGGTGCAATGCCACTTTTTATGCAAATAATGATTTCACCTAATTACGGTAAACGTTATACACAATCGTTTTCAGCGATCTATCCAAAACTCGCTGAAGATAATGCGCTTCCTCTGCTTCCTTTTTATATGGAGAAAATCGCTGATAAGCCTGAGTGGATGCAAAATGACAGCATACACCCCAATGAAGATGCTCAGCCTTTTATTACGCAGTGGATGGATGAAACATTATCCCCTTACCTAACACGTTAGACTATTCTGACAGTAGTTGACGTAGATTAAACGAGATTAATTGTAAAATTATGCAAAAAACGGTATTGATTACAGGAAGTTCCAGTGGAATAGGACTCTGTGCGGCAAAAGCACTACAGAAAAGAGGCTATCGAGTTCTTGCTGCTTGCCGTAAAGGTGAAGACCTTAAACGCATGGAAACATTGGGATTAGAACCCATTCATCTTGACCTTGATGATCCAAAAAGTGTTGAAAATGCGGCATTAGAAGTTATTCGCCTAACAAACGGTCATTTATATGGATTATTTAATAATGGTGGATTTGGTGTTTATGGCCCATTAGATGCTATTACTCGCCAACAAATGGAAAAACAGTTTTCGACTAACTTTTTTGGTTTACATCAGCTTACTACATTACTTCTACCCGCAATGTTACCTCATGGAGAGGGACGCATTATTCAAACGAGTTCTGTAATGGGGATTATCTCAACGCCAGGTCGAGGTGCTTACGCTGCCAGTAAATATGCGGTAGAAGCATGGTCTGATGCGCTAAGAATGGAAATAGCGCATACTGGAGTTAAGGTGAGTTTAATAGAGCCAGGCCCAATACGAACTTGTTTCACTGAAAATGTCGCTCAAGCCGAAAAAGATAAACCTGTAAAAAATCCGGGGATTGCGAGTCGTTTCACATTAACGCCTGAAGATGTCGTGAAAAAGCTCATTCATGCTTTAGAAAGCCCAAAACCTAAGATACGTTATCCCGTAACCTTATTAACTCACGCTGTTAGAATACTAAAGCGTTTTCTACCTGATATTTTAATGGATGCGATTCTCAGTCGCCAGAGTGGCAAGGCTTGATTTTTCAGTATCCACCCTTACTTATTAATAAAATAGCTTTATAAATAGCATCTATCTTTAAAACTCTCAAAAAGGGGCAAGTTAATGTTAGCAACTGCACATATTGTTGATGTAAATGAATCAAATATTCAACAAGTTATAGAACAATCCATGACGAAACCGGTCATGATGTATTTCTATTCAGAACGTAGCCCTCATTGTGCAGAGCTTGGCGCAACATTAGATAAACTTGCAGCCGAATTTGCTGATCAATTTATTTTGGCAAAATTGGATTGTGATGTTGAACAAATGATTGCCTCACAGTTTGGTCTACGTGCTATTCCAACTGTTTATATATTGCAAGAAGGTCGCCCAGTTGATGGCTTCCAAGGCCCTCAACCAGAAGAAGCAATCCGTCAAATTTTAGCCAACGTATTACCTAAGCCAGAAGAGTTGAAAGCAGCACAAGCAGCACAACTACTTTCTGAAGGAAAAGCCGAGGAAGCGTTACCGCTACTAAAAGAAGCTCACCAGCTCGCACCTAAAAATAGTGAAATTACACTTGCATTGGCTGGTGCTTTAATTTCTTTAAATAAAAGTGAAGAAGCTCAAACACTATTAATCACCATTCCATTACAAGATCAAGACAGCTACTACCATAGTTTGTTAGCGCAAATTGAACTACAAAAACAGGCTGCTGATACGCCTGAAATTCAACAATTACAGAACGATTTTAATCAACAGCCTGAAAATACCGATCTTGCTATTCAACTTGCACTAAAATTACATGAAGTTGCTCGTAATGAAGAGGCATTAGAGTTGCTATTTAGCTTTATCAAAAAAGATCTAAATGCAGGTGATGGTCAAGTTAAGAAAACCCTGATGGATATTCTGTCAGCCTTAGGCACTAATGATAATTTAGCGTCTAAATATCGTCGTATGGTGTATTCTTTACTTTATTAATTTTACTTTCTTATTAAAGCAGACTTAGGACAGGTATATGGAAATAGTCATTGGTATTATCATCTTATTCGCTATTATTTTAGTTTTATGCGGAGTTAAAACCGTTCCACAAGGTTACCAGTGGACTGTCGAACGTTTTGGTCGTTACACTCGTACTCTGACTCCAGGTCTTCAAATTCTCGTGCCATTTGTCGATCGTATTGGTCGTCGTATCAACATGATGGAACAAGTGCTTGATATTCCTTCTCAAGAAGTCATTTCTCGTGATAACGCCAACGTCAGCATCGATGCAGTCTGCTTTATTCAAGTGATCGATCCTGTAAAAGCCGCTTATGAAGTCAATAATCTTGAGCTTGCCATTATTAATTTAACACTCACGAATATTCGTACAGTGTTAGGTTCAATGGAACTTGATGAAATTCTTTCTCAGCGTGACCAAATCAACAGTCGCCTGTTACTGATTGTCGATGATGCAACAAACCCTTGGGGTATCAAAATTACCCGTATCGAAATTCGTGATGTCCGCCCACCAAAAGAATTGATTTCTGCAATGAATGCGCAGATGAAAGCTGAGCGAACTAAACGTGCCGACATTCTTGAAGCTGAAGGTATTCGTCAAGCAGCTATCTTAAAAGCTGAAGGTGAGAAACAAGGGCAAATTCTGAAGGCTGAAGGTGAGCGTCAATCTGCATTCTTACAAGCAGAAGCCCGTGAACGTGCGGCAGAAGCTGAAGCTAAGGCAACACAAATGGTATCTGAGGCCATCGCAAAAGGTGATATGCAAGCAATTAACTACTTTGTTGCTCAAAAATATACTGATGCGCTGTCTCAAATTGGTTCAGCTAATAACAGTAAAGTTATTATGATGCCACTAGAAGCAAGTAATCTTATGGGTGCGATTGGCGGTATTTCTGAATTACTCAATACCAAAAAAAGTGACTCAGGCAACAAGAGCAATTAATTATGATTGAATGGATTAGTGCTCAACCTGCACTTTTCTGGCTTTGTCTTGGTGGCTTGTTGTTAATTACAGAAATGTTAGGAACAGCAGGATACCTTTTATGGTCAGGAATGGCTGCTCTATGTGTATCGTTGATCACATGGATATTGCCTATTAACTGGCCTATTCAAGGTGTTTTATTTGCGATATTAACAGTTATTAGTGCTGTTTTTTGGCACCTTTGGCTTAAACGCAGAAAACAATCAAAAGAAGCCGAGAACTTAAATCAGAAAAGTCATCAACTAATTGGTGTTCATGCTGTTTTATTATCAGATACAGAAAACGGTTTTAGTCGCGTTAAATTAGCTGATGGCAGTTGGCGCGTTTATTCAGACACGCCATTACTTGCAGGCGATAAAGTAACCGTAACCGAAATTGATGGTATTACCTTACGAGTGATTGCACTTAAACCGGCTGTTTCTGGTGATGACAACACCCTGACAAATGATTGATGATCGGGCAATCTGCTCCGTCATCACCAGGACATTCGCTGGCCAACAAAAGTAATCGCTGGCGAATGCCATTAAGCTCATTAATTGTTTTCTCAATTTCAGCCACTTTTTTTAAGGTGGCTTCTTTCACGTCTGAACTATGACGAGAAGGATTTCTTAACAACATTAATAAAGCTCGGCACTCTTCTAAACTAAAGCCAACTTCTCTTGCTTGGCGCAATAATGTTAACTCTTCAATATGTTGAGCCTGATAATAACGATAGCCGTTTTCACCTCTTCCCGGTGGTGTTATCAAGTCTTTTTCTTCATAAAACCGAATAGCTTTAGCCGTTAATCCTGTTTTACTTGCGATTTCACTAATATTCAAAATTCCCCCTTGACCTTCCCCTTGCGGAAAGGTTTAGCCTTTATCTCTGATAAGAAAAAACCTTTAAAGAAAGCGAGTTACCGAATATTGCGCAATAATAGAGGTAACGCTTTTATGACGGAGATAATTAACATGGCAAAAACTATAATACTCGCATTGAAAGGACTTTCATGCTCTCACTGTGTTAACAGTGTAAAAAAAGCACTTGATACTCGCAATGACATAGAGCAGGCAATTGTGACTATTCATTACGCTAAAATTGACAGTGATGCAACTGCTGAAAGCTTAATCAAAACAATTGAAGATGCAGGCTATGAAGCAAGTGTTGCAACACAGCCTGATGTAAAATTAAGCCTAAGCGGACTTAACTGCATGAAGTGTGTTGGTAAAACTGAAAAAGCATTATTAGCTGTTGAAGGTGTTGCAGCCGTTAATGTCACAAAAGAGTCAGCTGAAATTTTTGGTGACGCAGATGCGGATACTTTAATTTCAGCGATTACGGCTGAAGGTTTTCAAGCAAGCTTAGCACCCGCTGACAACGTAATTCACTTAACTCTATCGGGCTTAAATTGTGGTCACTGTGTCGGTTCAGTAAAAAAAGCACTAGAAAATACTGCGGGTGTTGAAACAGCTGAAGTTGAATTGACTCATGCAAAAGTGACTGGTTCTGCAACCGCTGAAACCTTAATTACCGCCATTACAGAAGCTGGTTTTGAAGCTCAACTAGCAGGTACTGATTTCCCAAAAACTGAGCCGCTGACGCAAACGCATGCACAACTGGAAGCATCGTCAGCGGCTGTTTGTAATATTCCAGCTGAGAATACTGATATTGATGATAGCGCTGAAATCGACACTGACGATGACGACAGTGTTCAGCTTTTAATTGATGGCATGACTTGTGCGAGTTGCGTAAACAAGGTTCATAAAGCATTACAATCCGTTGATGGCGTTGAAAATGTGCGTGTGAATCTAGCTGAACGTAGTGCATTAGTAACGGGTGACATCGATCATGATGCACTTGTGACTGCCATTGAAAAAGCAGGTTATGGCGCTGAAATTATTCAAGACGATGTAAAACGCAGAGAACGTCAGCAAGAAGTTGCTGTTGCTAATATGAAACGTTTTCGCTGGCAAGCTGCGTTGGCCTTAGTTGTTGGTATTCCTGTCATGATTTGGGGAATGATCGGCGACAATATGATGCTGACAGAAGCCAATCACAACATCTGGTTAGGTATTGGTATTGTGACACTGTTTGTTATGGTTGTTGCTGGTGGTCACTTCTATCGTAGCGCATGGCAGAGTTTAAAAAACCGCAGTGCAACAATGGATACCCTCGTTGCATTAGGAACAGGAACAGCCTGGCTCTATTCCATTACCGTAAACTTATGGCCAGAAGTGTTCCCAGCTCAAGCTCGACATCTCTATTATGAAGCTAGTGCGATGATTATCGGGTTAATCAATCTAGGGCATATGCTTGAGCAAAGAGCGCGCCAACGTTCATCTAAAGCGCTAGAACGACTATTAGATTTAACTCCACCAACAGCAAGAGTGATAACTGAACATGGTGAAGTCGAAATGCCATTGGCTGATGTTAAACAAGGAATGACTTTACGTTTAGCAACAGGTGATAAAGTACCCGTTGATGGTGAAATTATCCAAGGTGAAGTGTGGATGGATGAGGCTATGCTAACAGGCGAGCCAATTCCACAGCAAAAAACAGTGGGTGATACTATTCATGCCGGAACAACAGTTCAAGACGGCTCTGTTCTATTTAAAGCAGCGGCAGTGGGAAGTAAAACAACACTGGCTCGTATTATTAAATTAGTTCGCCAAGCACAAAGCAGTAAACCTGAAATAGGTCAGTTAGCGGATAAAATCTCGGGGGTATTTGTACCTGTCGTTGTCGCTATTGCTCTTGTTGCAGGAGCTATTTGGTATTTCTTTGGCCCTTCTCCACAAATTACCTATGCACTTGTGATTATCACAACTGTTCTTATCATCGCTTGCCCTTGTGCTTTAGGTCTAGCGACACCTATGTCGATCATTTCGGGTGTCGGTCGTGCTGCTGAATATGGTGTGCTAGTCCGTGATGCAGATGCACTACAACAAGCCAGTAAACTAGACACTTTAGTCTTTGATAAAACAGGAACACTGACAGAAGGTATGCCTCAAGTCACTGAAATTCATACTTTTAATCAAGTAGATGACACTCAAGCACTTGCATTGGCGGCATCACTAGAAAATGGTTCTAATCACCCATTAGCTAAAGCTATTTTAGCGCGTGCCGAAAGTATTGATTTACCAGAAGTAAACAATTTCCGTACATTAGCCGGTATGGGATTAAGTGGCGAAATTAATGGTAAAACAGTGCTTTTAGGTAACCCTAAATTAATGCTTGGATCTGGTATTGATATTAGCGAAGTTAATTCATTGATTGATTCCCAAGCTGCCAAAGGGGTGACTCCTGTTTTATTAGCACAAGATGGCAAAATTACAGCATTACTTTCTATTTGTGATCCTCTTAGAGATGATACCGTAAGTGCATTACAGCGTTTACATAATCAAGGTTATCGCCTCGTGATGTTAACGGGGGATAACCCTATTACGGCCAATGCAATTGCAAAAGAAGCAGGTATTGATCAGGTTATTGCAGGTGTGATGCCAGAAGGCAAAACACAAGCGATTACAGAGCTTCAAGCTGAAGGACGTCGTGTTGCAATGATTGGAGATGGTATTAACGATGCCCCAGCATTAGCCAAAGCAGATGTCGGTATTGCAATGGGAGGCGGTAGTGATATTGCCATTGAAACAGCAGCAATCACGCTAATGCGTCATAGTTTGCATGGTGTGGCTGATGCAGTTGAGATCTCAAAAGGCACACTACGTAATATGAAGCAGAATCTATTTGGTGCCTTTGTCTATAATAGCTTAGGTATCCCTATTGCAGCAGGTATTCTCTATCCCTTCACTGGCACACTGTTAAATCCAGTTGTTGCAGGTGCGGCAATGGCATTGTCTTCAATTACTGTTGTGAGTAATGCGAATCGCTTGTTACGATTCAAACCCAAGCAATAATACTTAATAATATATTAAGCATTTCCCTAAAACCTCTTTTGCTTATTAGTTAAAGAGGTTTTTTATTATCTTATTGTTGAATTCTTATTTAATGATTTTTAACCTTATCAAAAGGTTAAAAAAAAAGCCGATATTACTATCGGCCAGTCAAAGAGGAATTTCTCATTATACAAGAGAGTCATCACTCCGCCCTCTTAGCGCTAGAATAGCAATATATTATAATTTTTTCATTAACTTTATTATTCATATATAAAATTAAATGTTTATATAAAATAGCCATAAAAATATTTTAAAAGATATTATTGTTGCCAGTATATTTTTCTAAATTTAGAATTAAAAAGTAACAAAGGAATCTATATTAAAAGGAATTAATCATGAAATTAAAAAATACCACTATATTTTGCTTATCTTTAATTTATTCTATAAATGCTTTTTCCTTTACAGAAAAAACAACCGATAAAAACATTATTTCACTTGAAGACAGCTATCCTGCAAATAATTACCCTAACAACACCGATTCTAATTCTACATATCTAAACTCACACCCCATGAAAAATGACATTATCAGACCTATTTTTGATGAATTTGTGAGTGATATATATATCTATCATGATGCCGAAGCATCTTCAAAAAAACATATTGAAGTCATCAAAATCACAGATGAAATAATAAAGATGATGAATGAAGAAATAAAAAAAAACGTATCTCAAGAAAATACAAATATAAATATAGAGAAAGTTCTCATCACAGATAACCAACGAGGTAATAACTCAATAAAGTTAGATAGTATGCCGCCTGATTTTAAAACAGCGATATTGAATTATCTTTCTAATTTTTCAGATCAAAAAGAAAATATAAATTCCGGATTAAAAGAAACGATTTCTTTTAATAAAAATAAAATAGATGAGATCATTAAAAAACCTATTGAAATCCAAAGACATTACCAACCAACCTCGAAACTTAGCGAGCTAAATGAAAATATAGAAAGAGGAATGAAAGTTCCACCTCATTCAAAAAAAATAATTTTCAAACTAGAAGAGAGTGTCGTAGAAAAGTTTGCAAATGTTGAGAAAAAAAGAACCGAAGACAATCGAGAAAGACAAAAAACTGATAATGAATTAAATGAAAAAATACATGATACAATAGCTAAACTAGATCAACATGTAAATGAAATCAATGGTAACAAAAATAGAATAGAGGCTAAAAATAATACCATTCAAAGTAATATTGAAAACAATAAAACCCAAATCGACACTAACAAAAGCAATATCAGTACCAATAAAAACAATATTGCCACTAATAAAAATGACATTATTACCAACAAAACTGACATTGACATTAATAAAGATAATATTACAAGCAATAGAAACAAAATAAACACTAACTCGACCGATATCAAAGCTAATAAAGAAAATATCGAAACCAACAAAGAAGGCATTGATAATATTAAAGAAAAATATATTGATAATCTAAATATTAGTGGAAGGGATCTTTCATTAAAAAATCATTTTTCTACTCTTTATATTGAACAATCAGTAGCAAGAAATGAATTTAAAGATCTAAAAACTAATTTTGAACATTTTAAATCAGATACTCAAAACCGCTTTTATAAAGTTGAGAAACGTGCCAATCAAGGTATTGCATCTGTGGCAGCCATGAGTAATTTGCCCTTTACTGATTCTGCCACATTTAGTACCGCAATTGGTATCGGTAATTATCGTAATGCAACAGCGCTTGCTTGGGGTATGCAATACCGTATTAACGAAAATATTAAAGTGAGAGCCTCTACTGCATGGAATGAATCAAATTGGGTTTCTGCTGGCGGTGTTGGCATAAGCTGGTAAATAACGTAAAAACAGCGAAAGCTAAGTAAAGCTTAGTTTTCGTTGTTTCATTCCAGTTCAAATCCGTTATGCTAAAACTTTGCGATTCTATACTCAAAGGAGCATATCAATGACGGGTATTTTTCAGAAAATCAAACATTGGGTAGGAATAAAAAATACGGTCCATTACCCTTATCCCGCTGTTGATATTGCGTTGCCTAATAATGTCTCTTTACACCTTGTGGGTAGTATCCATATGGGGGTTCCTGCAATGTCACCGCTCTCCAACGTGCTTATCAACGAAATAAAAAATGCAGATGCTATTATTGTTGAAGCTGATATTTCAACTGACGTTCAACCTTTTGACCAAGCATCCCTTTTTAGAGAGTCACTAGAAACACGCTTAAATACTCCTCTATTTTCTCAAGTGACACGCTATTGTGAAGATCTCTCCCTCTCGCTTTATCAACTTGAGAATAAGCCTCTTTGGCAAATTGCTTTGATTTTACAATCTACTCAAGCGATGCAACTTGGATTACAACCACAATACGGCGTTGATTATCAAGTTATCCAACATGCTAATGAACACAAAAAAAGGATTATTGAACTCGAAGGCATTGAGAGTCAGGTCGCATTATTATTGAGTTTTCCTGAGGATGGTCAGCAATTACTCGAAGACACATTAAAAAATTGGCACGAGAACGCGCGTACATTGCAAATCATGATCAATTGGTGGTTAAATTATAATAGTAGAGAAAAACAACCGCCTTTACCGAATACCTTTAGTAAAGCTGTATTTGATATTTTAATGGAAAGCCGTAACCAAAAATGGGTAAGCATATTATCAAAATTACCGGCTGGTCGTTATGTAGTGACTGTAGGTGCCCTTCATTTATTTGGTGAAGAGAATTTGATCGATTTATTAACGCACCAAGAATAAAAATATGGTTCTAACCTTATAAATAGGAATAGCTATGACTCCCGCTGTAAATTTACTGGAAAAACAAAAAATCAAATTTACCCTTCATCCTTATGAGCATGATGCGAATGTCCATAATTTCGGTGATGAAGCCGTTGAAAAATTAGGTTTGGATAATCGCCAAGTATTCAAAACACTGTTAGTTTCTTTAAATGGTGATGCTAAGAATCTTGCTGTTGCAGTAACACCGGTTTCTGGTCAGTTAGATTTAAAACTTGTTGCTAAGTGCTTTAAGGCAAAAAAAGCAGATATGGCAGATCCACAGATTGCACAAAAGGTAACGGGTTATTTAGTGGGTGGAATAAGCCCATTGGGTCAGAAAAAACGCCTACCGACAGTAATTGATGAACAAGCCCTTGAATTTGACACTATCTTTGTTTCTGGTGGCAAACGTGGTTTAGATATTGAATTATCAGCAAAAGATTTAGGTTCTGTATTAGGTGCTCAATTTGCACTTATTCGTAAAGCGTCATAATCATTAATGATTTTTTATTTTAAGGCGCATCCTCAAAATAAGAAATTAACCTAATTTAGACCTAAAATAAAAGGCGACATTAATGTCGCCTTTTATCTATATCATCATGATTTACTGAGCTTATTTTTTATAAACGATCTCACCTTTAGGTTCGAAATCAGCAGCTTTCAATGGAGAGTGTGCTTCGATATAACCTTTTAATACTTCAGCATCAACAAAACCAGTATTTACATATGCAGGATGAACATCAATCTTAGGATAACCATCACCACCAATACCATTAAAGTTTAATGTCGCCATGCGGTAAGTCTTAGTTTTATCTAATGGTTTACCAGCAATTTTAACATCGCTAACTTTGCAGTCTGCATCTACAGTTAAGCTAACATTGTAGAATTGTGCGTAAGCACCAGAGTCTACTTTCATACATGCAACAGCTGATAGATAAGGCTCGACTTCTTCACCTTTAAAATCAACATAAACCAGTTCGTTCGCAAATGGTTGTACTTTCAGTACATCTTTATAAGTAATATCACCAGATTCAATAGAATCACGGACACCACCACCACTCATAATGGCAAAGTCTGCATTTGCACGTTCAGCTTGAGCTGATAATAATAGGCGTGCCATATTGGTTTGAACAAAGCGAACTTTACTACGATCACCCTCTAATTTACCAACAACCTCACCCACTTTAACATTCAATTGCTCGCCACCTTTTTCTTGGTAAGGCGTCAGCAGTTTCATCATTTCAGGGTTATGAGGAATTTCTTTTGTATAGTAAACAAGCTCAGTTGTACCGTCGTCTTTCTTCACTTTTTGATTTAAGTTGATTGGGATTAATTGGTAATGTTTTAACGTGAATTCACCATTACGGAATTCGAAGTCTGCACGACCAACATATTTACCCCATTCATGAGCCTGAACAATCCATGTACCATTTTGGTTATCTGGTGCACAAGGTGTTCCTGGCACATAATCAGCTTGTTTGTAGTTTTTATTTTCTTGAGACATACAAACAGGATCTTGTGAGTGACCACCCACAATCATATCAAGGTAGCCTTTTGGTAAGGCACGCGCCATTTCTACATCGCCAGGTGCGTTAGAACCGTGATTACCATCATCATAGTGACCCATATGAGTTGCAGCGATAATAATGTCTGGCTTTTCTGTTGTACGCAGTTCTTCTACCACTTTTTTAGCCTCATCAGAAGGCTTACGGAATTCAGTATCAGGGAAGTTTGCTGGGTTACCGATACGCACAGTATCATCAGTCGTTAAGCCCAATACTGCAATCTTCACACCTTGCTTATCGAAAATGGTGTAAGGCTTGAATAAACGCTCACCCGTACTTTTTTGATAAATATTTGCAGATAAGAATGGGAATGTTGCCCATTTCTCTTGTTGACGTAAAACATCTAATGGATTGTCGAATTCATGGTTACCCAGTGCCATTGCATCGTAACCCACAAGATTCATACCTTTAAAATCAGGCTCTGCATCTTGTAAATCAGATTCTGGTACACCAGTATTAATATCGCCGCCAGATAACAGCAGTACGCTACCGCCTTTTTTAGCCACTTCATTACGAATGTCATCAACAACCGTTTTTTGTGCCGCTAAACCATATTCGCCACGATCGTTATGCCAGAAATGGCCATGGTGATCATTGGTATGCAAAATAGTAATTTCGTAGGTTTTATCCTTTTCCCATGCCTGAGACATCGCAGGCGCCATCGCTAAAGAAACTGTTAATGCGCATGCTGATAATTTAAAAGATAAGCTCATGGTATATCCCCATGTATATTATTTATTGAGAAGGTTCTGCCATGGTTCTACTGTAGAAAAAGAAGACAGAAGTTAAATACTTTTGCTGTATTTTATGACGTAGGTTATATAATTTTTTTATTATTTCATTGATCCAATAGTTTTTTTGAGACATGAATCAAACTCTATTTCTCACAAAAGCACTCAACTCCAAATAGATGTAAACTAGACCAATAAAAATAGAAACAATTCATTAACAAAATGATGTGACAGGGAACTAAAATGAGCAATACCGATCCAACGCTTCCCATAGAAGAAACCGATGTTTTACAACGAAAAGCCAATAAGCGTAATACTGTTTTTAGTATTTTAACTGCTATCAGTTTTTCTCATCTTCTCAATGATATGATCCAATCATTGATATTAGCTATTTACCCTATGTTGCAATCAGAGTTTTCACTCAGTTTTGTGCAAATAGGGATGATAACGTTGACCTATCAAATTACAGCATCTTTATTACAGCCTTTTATTGGCCTCTATACTGATAAATTCCCTAAGCCTTACTCATTACCTATTGGTATGGGTTTTACGCTGACAGGGCTTATTCTCCTCGCCTTTGCAGATACATTCCCAATGTTATTACTTGCTGCGGGATTAGTTGGTACTGGCTCGTCTGTTTTCCATCCTGAATCATCTCGTGTTGCTAGAATGGCATCAGGAGGAAGACACGGACTTGCACAATCACTCTTTCAAGTCGGGGGTAATTTAGGTAGCTCTTTAGGCCCTCTTTTGGCAGCTTTATTGATTGCGCCTTATGGCAAAGGAAATGTCGGTTGGTTCTCCCTTGCTGCTTTATTGGCTATTGTAGTGCTATTACAAGTTAGCCGTTGGTATAAAATTCAACAAGAAGCTCAGAAAAAAAAACCTAAAGCACTAAATAACAAAGCCATATTGCCACGTAAAACCCTTTTGGGCTCTTTAGCCATTTTACTTATTCTGATTTTTTCTAAGTATTTTTATCTTGCAAGCATCAGTAGCTACTATACTTTCTATTTAATACATAAATTTGGCGTTTCAGTACAAAATGCACAAATTCACCTGTTTATTTTCCTCTTTGCTGTTGCTGCTGGCACTATGATTGGTGGCCCCGTAGGCGATAAAATTGGCAGAAAATACGTAATTTGGGGATCTATTCTTGGTGTTGCACCTTTTACGTTGATGCTCCCTTATGCCAGCTTGTACTGGACTGGCGTACTTACTGTATTCATTGGTGTTATTTTAGCTTCAGCATTTTCTGCTATCTTAGTTTATGCTCAAGAGTTAATACCGGGTAAAACAGGCATGGTTTCAGGGCTTTTCTTCGGACTTGCTTTTGGGATGGGAGGTATTGGTGCCGCTGTCTTAGGCTATATTGCAGATCAGAAGAGTATTGAATATGTTTATCATATTTGTGCTTATTTACCACTGTTAGGTATTTTCACCATTCTTCTCCCTAACATTGGGGTAGATAAAACCGAATAACTTGTAATTCTCCCTGTTATCTAAATGAACCGGCAACAGGGTATTTCTTACTTTAAAAGGTAAGACTGATTAAAATAACATAAAAAAGTGCATTTGCATCAAAAAACTCAATCAACTTGCTATTTTTATAAATAATCAATAATTTTTAGCGAATTTATTGCATGAATACGTTAAACTATCAGCCTGCTATATTACTCGCCCCCCGATACATGTAGTTTTATAAAGAGAAGGAGAATTGATGCCGCATTCAACACCCCTCATTACCACCATTGTTGGTGGGTTAGCACTTGCTTACATTTTAGGCATGATTGCTCAACGGCTAAAAATCTCACCTTTAGTAGGATATCTTGCTGCGGGTGTACTCGCTGGTCCATTTACTCCCGGCTTTGTTGCCGATACCTCTCTCGCACCTGAACTCGCTGAAATTGGCGTTATTCTGCTAATGTTTGGTGTAGGTTTACACTTTTCGTTAAAAGATCTGATGGCGGTAAAAGCCATCGCTATTCCGGGTGCTATTGCTCAAATTGCAGTCGCAACGCTATTAGGACTGGGATTATCAGCATTTTTTGGCTGGGGTTTATTTAGTGGCATAGTATTCGGCTTGTGTCTATCAACAGCAAGTACCGTTGTGCTTTTACGAGCACTTGAAGAAAGAGGCTTGATTGATAGCCAACGAGGTCAAATTGCTATTGGTTGGTTGATTGTTGAAGACTTAGCCATGGTGTTAGCTCTTGTACTACTTCCCGCTGTTGCCAATATGCTGGAAAGTAGCGATCAAACCAGTATTTCTGAACTCATGATCAATTTAGGTATTACAATCGGTAAAGTTGTTGCCTTTATCTTAATCATGATGGTTGTTGGTCGTAAACTTATTCCTTGGATTTTGGCTAAAACCGCAGCAACGGGCTCTCGTGAGCTATTTACACTGAGTGTACTCGCTCTTGCTTTAGGTATCGCTTATGGCGCTGTAACCTTATTTGATGCTTCCTTCGCATTAGGCGCATTCTTTGCAGGTATGGTGCTTAATGAGTCTGAGTTAAGCCACAGAGCAGCTCAAGATACTTTACCGCTGCGTGATGCTTTTGCTGTACTGTTCTTTGTTTCTGTCGGTATGCTATTTGATCCAATGGTATTAATTGAGCATCCACTAGGTATCTTAGCGACACTGGCTATCATTATTATTGGTAAATCAGCCGCGGCATTAGTCCTTGTGCGGATGTTTGGGCATTCCAGACGCACCGCATTAACTATTTCAGCCAGCCTTGCTCAAATTGGTGAATTTGCCTTTATTCTTGCAGGTCTTGGTGTGGCACTGAACGTTTTAGAACCCGATGCGCGTAACCTTGTTTTAGCCGGTGCTTTAGTCTCTATTATGCTAAACCCTGTACTGTTCTCTTTGTTAGATCGTTATCTGGCAAAAACAGAAACCAAAGAAGAAATGGAGCAGCTACAACAAGAAGAGCTTGAAGAAGAGATGCCAGTCCCTGTTGATATTTGTGGCCACGCCATTATCGTCGGTTATGGACGTGCGGGAAGCATGCTTTCGGAGAAATTATTAGCTCAATCTATTCCATTAGTTATTATCGAAAATAGTCGTAATAAATTCGCTGAATTAAAAGAGAAAAGCTTAAACACAGTACTGGGTAATGCATCAACTAAAGAGTCTCTTGCTTTAGCCCGTATTGATTGTGCTAAATCTTTATTACTGACGATACCTAATGGTTATGAAGCAGCCGATATCGCTGAAACAGCAAGAAGTATGAACCCTGATTTAAACATCATTGTTCGTGCTCATTTTGACGATATTATCGTGCGCGCTAACTATGATGAAGAAGCTTCTTTTATCCTTGAAAAAGGAGCAAATCACGTCATTATCGATGAAGATCAAACCGCATCTGCAATGGCAGATATGCTAATTAAAGAAGTTGAGTTTGGTTGTGCTATTGATGATACACCTGAAAATGGTCAACAAATCATTGCACCTAGTGCAGCACAATAATCAAACACAAATAACCACTTAACCCTATAAAATTTAAGTCAATAAAAAAACCTATCAATAAATGTTGATAGGTTTTTTTTATTTCACTCGGATAAAACAAGGCTTAGAAACAATATAAACTCAACGTTCCCAATAAGCTTCTTCCAAGCTGTCTTCTTTTTCAGGTAAACCGCGTGTCAAGCGTGGAGAATGCTGGCTTAGCACTTGATAACTCACTCGGTTAGCATATTTACACACTTGCGCTAATGATGAATAAGTTAAATAAGTCCGAGGATGCTTACTTGAATTTGGCACATTAATACGATGATAGCTATTCGCTGTGATATCATGCAGTAATGCTGACAATGCTGCGTCACCCGCACCATTTGTATTCATGATCTTTTCTGGGCCACCCATATAAGGCTCAATATGAGAATAGACTTTCTCTGGTTCATCACAATCTTTACGGCGCATTGCACGACTAAATTCATAGCGATTAAATTCAGCAATCGCTCCCGGTAATAAAGGATGTGTGGTTTGGCGCTTAAAGCTATGTTCTGTATAACCGCCCATATAAAGCCCTGCTGGCCCAGCGGTACAAAGCACTAAATCAACCCATTCTAAAGCAACATCAGAGGCTAACAGAGGATCAGAATGCCCTGTTAACTCAAACGCTTCATCTTCATTCATTGCGACAACAGACACATGCTCTTTTAGGAAATCACGCCACCATTGTGGATCATCTGCAATAACATATTTTGTACCAAGGGTGAGAACAACTGGCACATCGTATTTTTTCGCGTATTCAATTGCTTTCATGGTTGCTAACGGCATCGGCTCACCGGGTTTACAGCGAACTAAATAAGCTGTTAATACCAATGCAGAAGCTTCTGCGATCACCTCTTCCGGAATACTTTCAGGTTTAAGCTGATTCATTTGACCAGGGCTAATAGCAAATGTGCGTTCACCATTTTCCGTGATCAGCGTAAAACAGCGCCCAATGGCGCCATCAACACCTTGGAGGTAATTAAGATCAGTACGGCTAGAGGTATTACATAAATAACGATAAGCATAGCTACCAATCTGAATGTTATTACACATAGTACCTAATAACACAGAGCGGTCGTCAGCCAATACAGAGTAGTTATGTAGCGTATTACCAATGGTGCCACCAGCAAATTCGTGTGTTATCAGATTATTGTCTGTTAATTCACGATAAAGTGCCTCTGCGACATCATCTTCAATAACAAGAGAGTGTCCCTGACTCAAGTTATAGCGGTTAATAAACGCTTCATCAACTTTCGCTTCAATATCAACCAATGTTTGGTCAATACCCACGATATAAGCGCGAGAGGATTCGCTCTCCGTCATATTGATGATGGGTTGTAATAGAGGATCTCGTAAACTAACGGGAAAATAGTGTTTGGATTTTCGTTTGCCAGGGAATTTCATTGTGAACGATGCTACACAGCTAAAAAAGATGCGCAATGTTAACACAATATTATAGGAGAGACAGTAGGTGTACGTCAGTACACCTACTTATTTAAAGATATTTTTATGCAGTTTTACGACGGCTTCTTGCCATGTAGCTCAGTAAAACACCCATAATAGAAAGAATGAAGCCAACAAAAGCGGCGCCAACTAAGATCAGAGCGCGTTTAGGTGCATCTTTTTTAGTCGGTTCGTAAGGTTTCAACATATATTTGAACGGTACAAATTGAAGATCATCTAATTTGACTTTCTCTAATTGCTTCATATTGTATAAACGGTTTTTCAGATCAGCACTCACCGTTGTAGGATCAGTGATAGCTTCAGTAATGGCTAATTTACTGCTTAATGCATCAGAACCCATAGCAATAGAATAATCAGGGTCATCTTTAATCTGTGCGCCTTCACTGGAAATTGGTTTTTTAACCCCAGCTGCATTTGCGATTTCTAATGCATACTTTAAGCGTTGCACATTAACGTTACGCGCATTAGCGATACGCTCTAAATCCATTTCATAGGCTTTTTGTGCGAAACTTAATTTACGCTCAATTTGATCATCAATTTCGTCTTTTACTTCTACACGTACTTTGGTAGAGATAAAGCGAATATAACCAGAAAGTAAATCGTAAGCTTCTTCAGGCGTTGGCGCTGTAAAGCTTAAATTAATTTCACCACTAAACTCGTCTTCACTCTTTTTATCATCTGCAGCTTTTAAATTAATATCTTTAGTTACAATGGTTTCGATTAATCTACGTTTATCCAATGGCGTTGGATCTTCCATTTTAGCCAGCAAACTTTTGTAATAATCCGTACTGACCAAATACTCTTCACGTAAAACACGAGAGTTATAGTTATTGATAAATTTTTGATAAACAGATGAACCATTCACACCTGTATCAACATCCACTAAGCTAAGCTCAGTTAGAGTTGCTCTTAACTGTTTCATTTCCTCTAACATTGGCTTAGTAATTGCAGCTTGGCTTGTCCATTTTTGTGGCAAAAAGCTTGCAACAGTAAAGCCAACGATAGCAAATAATAAAGTGATACCAATAATGACAAATTTTGATTTATAAATAACAGAAAATAATTCAAAAAGATCGATTTCATCATTCTGTTTTAGATAGAAATCGTCAAAATGTCCTTTATCAATTTCTGAAGATTGTGGTTTTGAAAGCTTACTATTCATTTTCCTGCCTAAATTTATGTAATGCAGTGTCCGTTTATCAGCACTTTTAGTGGTTTCCACTAAAAGACTTAAAAAATGAGAAAAGATAAGTTTATATATAACTGAAATATGTTCAAATTAATATATCATCAAATCCGATAATTTTATTTATAGAATTCAGTAATTATTTTTCGCATACCTCACGGATCATCGCTTCTAGCAAGTCAATATGCTCTGGATCATCATTTAATGCCGGAATATATTCGTACTGTTTGCCACCACCATGAATAAAGAACTCTCGGTTCTGTTCATTAATTTCTTCTAATGTTTCCAAGCAATCAGATGAAAATCCCGGACATACAACCTGCACATGTTCAACACCCTCACTTCCCAGCTTTTCCATCGTTTTATCCGTATAAGGCGATAGCCAAGGTTCGCGACCAAAGCGTGACTGGAATGTCAGCATGACTTGCTCTTTAGGATAACCTAACTGTTCTTCTAATTGCTGTTTTAGTTTTTCTGTTGTGAGGCAACACTCATCATAATAAATATCGCCCGTTTTGATAAAGCGCTCAGGAATACCATGAAAAGAGAGAATTAAACGATCGGGTTTGCCATATTGCTGAAAACTTTTCTCAATAGAGGTGACAAGCGCTTTGATATAAAGCGGATGAGTAGGATAACTGCGAATAAAGTGAAGAGAAGGTATTGTGCGCATATCTTTAAAAATGCGACTAACACCATCAAATACCGCAGCAGAAGTAGAGCAAGAGTATTGAGGATACAGCGGTAACAAAATAATCTTTTCAACACCTTGTTGTAATAACTTTTCAACCCCTTCATTTAGCGATGGATTGCCATAACACATCCCTAACTCTACGGGTATATTAGGTAATCGCTCAGCGACAGCTCGTTGTTGCGCTCGGCTATAGACTAAAAGTGGTGATCCCTCATCCATCCAAATCTGTTGGTATAACTTAGCCACTTTAGGTGAACGAAACGGTAATATCGCCCCTTGTAATATTGGTTTCCAAATCAAAGGAGAAACATCAACAACACGAGGGTCGCTAAGAAATTGTGCTAAATAACGTCGAACAGCACTCGTTGTCGGCGCATCAGGTGTGCCAAGATTAACCAAAAGAACACCATACTTAGCATCATTCATACTATGACTCCTTAGAGTTATTTTATTAGGATAACCAAAGAGTAGAAGAATAAAGGAAAATAATAGATTGTGCTTGTCAATTTATTGGATTGTTCTTTTCCCCTATTTTATTTAGATAAAAAAAATCCCGGCTCAACCGGGATTAATCATCACAATGACGAAATTAGCCAAGGATACTTTTCAGTTCAGCGTTAATTTCGCTTACTTTTTGTGTACCATCAACTTTGAAGTATTTCGCATTGCCTGCTTTAGCTTCATTTTGGTAATAAGAAACTAATGGTGCAGTTTGAGTATGGTACTCAACTAAACGTTTACGAACAGTTTCTTCTTGGTCATCTTTACGTGTTGTTAACTCTTCACCTGTCACGTCATCACGATTTTCCACTTTAGGTGGATTAAATTTCACATGATAAACACGACCTGATGGTGCGTGAACACGACGGCCAATAATACGCTCAACAATGATTTCATCAGGTACAGCGAATTCCAGTACGAAATCCACGTTGATACCCGCTTCTTTCATTGCATCAGCTTGTGGAATTGTTCTTGGGAACCCATCCAACAAGAAACCATTACGGCAATCGTCTTGTTTGATGCGCTCTTTAACTAACGCAATAACTAATTCATCAGTAACTAACTGACCATTGTCCATCAGTGCTTTTGCTTTCAGTCCTAGTTCTGTACCTGCACTTACTGCTGCACGTAACATATCACCAGTTGAAATCTGTGGGATACCATAGTTTTCTTTAATGAATTGAGCCTGAGTGCCTTTACCAGCGCCTGGAGCGCCTAGCAGAATGATACGCATCGCGTAAATCCCCTTGCATTTAATTTTTTATATTTAAACTCGAAAACGCATTACCATACCATTTTGTGAGGTCATCGCTCAAGAAATCACGGTAGCGATTGCATTTTATTTTTATCGAAAAAGAAAAAACCACGCTCTCTTTTCAGATAAACGTGGTTTAAATGTTTGAAAACGAAAACAGTTACGCTTTTTGAACTAAAAGTTGATTCACTAAGCGAATAAACTGGTTTGGATCCTCTAAAGAGCCTCTTTCAGCAAATAATGCCTGATCGAGTAATAAATTTACCCAATCCGCAAATAATGCTTCATCCGTTAGCTCGGCTGTTTGCTTCACTAATGGGTGATTTGGATTCAGCTCAAAGTTATATTTCACTTCTGGCACTTCTTGTCCTGCTGCAGCAAACAATTTAGCCATTTGTGTTGTCATTTCATCAGCACTGGTTGTCACGATTGCTGGAGTATCTGTTAAACGATGCGTTAATTTCACATCTTTAACTTTATCTCCTAGTAAGGTTTTAATACGTTCGACGAACGGTGCTAATTGTTTATCTGTTTCTTCTTGCTCAGCCTGCTTCTCTTCATCGGCAAGTTTATCAAGAGATTCATCCGCTTTACTGACAGACTGGAATGATTTGCCATCAAACTCAGTCAGGTAATTCATCATCCACTCATCTATTCGATCAGATAACAGCAGTACCTCGATACCTTTTTTGCGGAACAGCTCTAAATGAGGACTGTTTTTTGCTGCGGCATAGCTATCTGCGGTGATGTAGTAGATTTTTTCCTGACCATCGACCATACGACCAACATAATCTTCCAGAGAAACTGTTTGAGCATCACTATCGTTATGCGTTGATGCAAAACGTAGTAATTTAGCAATTGTTTCAATGTTAGATGAGTCTTCTGCAGGGCCTTCTTTTAAGACTAAACCAAACTCTTTCCAGAATGCTTGATACTCTTCCGGCTTGTTTTCTGCCAGTTTTTGTAACATCTGTAATGCACGTTTAGTTAATGCACTGCGTAAGTTACGTGTAACAGAGCTGTCTTGTAAAATTTCACGAGAAACGTTTAGCGGTAAGTCATTAGAATCTACTAACCCACGGATAAAACGCAGGTAATTAGGCATAAACTGCTCAGCTTCATCCATAATAAAGACGCGCTGGACATACAGTTTTAAACCATGGCGCTGTTCACGATTCCATAAATCCCAAGGCGCTTTTGATGGCACATATAATAAGCTTGTATACTCTTGCTTACCTTCTACACGGTTATGTACCCAGCTTAATGGATCGGCAAAGTCATGAGAGATATGTTTATAAAACTCTTTATACTCTTCATCACTCACTTCAGCTTTGTTACGAGTCCAAAGGGCTTGCGCTTTATTAATCTTTTCCCATGTTACAGTGCCGTCTTCTTCATTTTTTGTTTCAATTTCAACAGGCAGAGAAATATGGTCGGAATATTTACTAATAATGCTACGCAGACGCCAATCATCTAAATACTCATCTTCACCTTCACGTAAATGAAGCGTAATCTCAGTACCGCGATCTGCTTTTTCAATATCAGCAACGGTGTAATCACCTTCGCCTTCAGACTCCCAAAAAACACCTTTATCTGCACTTTCGCCAGCTGCACGAGTGCGTACTGTCACTTTATCTGCAACGATAAACGCAGAATAGAATCCGACACCAAACTGACCAATTAGTTGGCTATCTTTAGCTTGATCTTGTCCGATAGATTCTAAGAATGATTTGGTACCTGATTTTGCAATAGTACCGAGGTTATCAATGACTTCATCGCGAGTCATACCAATACCATTATCACTGATAGTCAGAGTACGAGCTTCTTTATCAGTGGAAATGCGCACATGCAACTCACCATTATTCTCATAAAGCGCTGCATCTGATAATGCACGGAAACGCAATTTATCAGCCGCATCTGATGCGTTCGAAATCAATTCGCGAAGGAAAATTTCTTTATTGGAGTAAAGAGAATGGATCATTAATTGAAGAAGTTGTTTAACTTCTGACTGAAATCCTCTTGTTTCCTGACCTTTCATACTCATTTTTACCTCAATTAATCCTAATTTGGCGAAAAAAATCAATATGAGTAAAAAGTGGGGATAGTTAAGCTAGTTTCAAGGGTCGAGTAAAAAATTAAGCGAATAAAAGTGATTAAGCACCTTATATGATTAAAGTTTGAGCCAAAATAATACTTGCTGTATATTTTTAGCTGTATATTTTATTATACAGCGATATTAACTTAGGTTTATTACTATGAAAACTTTATTACAACACTGTTTACTAGGTATTGGCTTACTCTCCCTATCTTCTTTCTCTTATGCAGATAGACAAATCGTAGACCAAATTGGTCGCACTGTTACCATTCCAGACAAAGTAGAAAGAACGGTAGTTTTACAACACCAAACACTGAACTTACTGGTTCAACTGGATGCCACAGATAAAGTTGTTGGCGTGATGTCCAACTGGAAACAACAACTTGGTGATGGATATGCACAACTAGCGCCATCTCTAGAAAAAACACCTAAAGTCGGCGATCTCACCAGTTTTGATGCTGAAAGCTTAGTAAAATTGCAACCTCAAGTTGTTTTTGTTACTAACTATGCCCCTAAAGAGATGATTAATAAGATCTCTGCTCTTGGTATTCCGGTTGTGGCGATTTCATTACGTAAAGAAGTTAATGATGATAAATCAACACTGAATCCAACATTACAAAATGAAGAGCAAGCCTATAACGAAGGGTTAAAAGAAGGTATTTTGCTGATTGGTAACATCGTCAATAAATCAGAAAATGCACAAGCATTAGTTAACGATACCTTTAAACAACGTGAACAAGTTAGTCAGCGCTTACAAAATGTTCCTAAAGAGCAACGAGTGCGGGCTTATATGGCTAATCCAGACTTAACAACATATGGCTCAGGAAAATATACTGGGTTAATGATGGAACATGCAGGTGCATTTAATGTCGCCGCATCAACCGTTAAAGGTTATAAGCAAGTCTCGCTAGAGCAAGTTATTGCATGGGATCCCGAAGTTATTTTTATTCAAGACAGATATCCTCAAGTTGTCGATGAAATCAAACAAGATGCACGTTGGCAAGTCATTAGCGCTGTTAAAAATAACCGAATTTACTTAATGCCTGAGTATGCGAAAGCATGGGGATACCCAATGCCTGAAGCTATGGCAATAGGTGAATTGTGGATGGCAAAAAAACTATATCCTGAAAAATTTAGCGATATCGATATGCAAAAAGTAGCTAATGATTGGTATCAAAAATTCTATCGTACTCAGTATCAAGGAAAAGAGTAGGATATAACACCATGACATTTTCCCTTTTTGCAGCAGGTAGTTTAAAAACTACACTACCTGCTTTTATTGAGCATCATCAGCAAAAAACAGGCGAGAAGTGGACACTTACATTTGGACCTGCTGGGCTTTTGCGCCAACGCATTGAACAAGGGGAAACCTGTCATTTATTTCTTTCTGCTGATGAAAATAATGCAAAGCAATTAATCGATAAAAGTTTCGCACTACAATATGCTCCTTTTATTGCCAATCAGCTTTGTATTACAACTCGTCGTAATGATGTGAATGAAGAAGATAACTGGCTTAGTGTATTATCAAATACTACATTAAAATTAGGGATATCCACACCCAAAGCAGATCCATCAGGGGATTATAGTTGGCAACTATTTGATAATATCGCGCAGATTGACCCAAAGTTAAGCCAGGCATTAAAAATGCGAGCACTCTCTTTGGTTGGGGGTGAGCATTCACTTACCATTCCTCAAGGTAGAATGGCTGCACATTATTTAATTGCCACACACCAAGCGGACGCGTTTATTGGTTACCAGCACTACCAAACACAATTAAGCCAATTTCCTGAATTAAAGATCTTCGATATTCCAAAACCCTTTAATGTTATCGCGCACTATTGTGCGACGCTTATTCATTCTCAGGCTTATAGTTTATATCAGGAGATATTATCTCCTTATACTAAAGCGTATTTTATTAAAGCTGGATTTTTACCGCTAAGTTCCCATCTTAGCGGTAAGTAACCTTATGTTATATCGCTATTTTTTGGCATCATTTACAATGATAGCGTTAGCACCTGCGTTTGCTTCATCTAATGCATGTTTTATTGTATCAGCATGGGCAAGTACGACACCTAAACGGCGAGTGCCGGCAATTTCAGGTTTAGCAAAAAGGCGAATTTGACGATCCGCCTTCAACGCTTTTTCAATACCAGAATAAACGATATTTGTACTATAAAGCTCCGGTAAAATAACAGCTGATGCACAAGGGCCTAATTGGCGAATACCACCAATGGGATAACCTAAAAAAGCACGGACATGAAGCGCGAACTCGGATAAGTCTTGAGAGATTAATGTTACGAGCCCTGTATCATGAGGACGAGGAGAGACTTCATTAAAGAATACCTCATCACCTTGAACAAATAACTCAACACCAAATAAGCCATAGCCCCCTAAGTTCTCAACCACTTTACTCGCAATATGTTCTGCTTTAGCAAGTGCGATATCACTCATTTTTTGAGGCTGCCACGAACTTCGGTAATCCCCTTTTTCTTGTCGATGACCAATAGGGGCACAAAAATGGATACCATCAACAGCATGAATAGTCAGTAAAGTGATCTCAAAATCAAACGGGATCATTTTTTCAACAATAACGCGTCCTTTTCCTGCTCTCCCCCCCTCTTGCGAGTAAGTCCAAGCCTGAGCCAAATCGTTTTCATTACGAATAACACTTTGCCCTTTTCCGGATGAACTCATGACGGGTTTTACAATACAAGGGAAGCCTATTTCTAAAGCGGCTTTTTTAAAACTCACTTCATCATCAACAAATTGATAGTTTGATGTAGATAAATGTAATGTTTCTGAGGCTAATCGACGGATCCCTTCTCTATCCATAGTCAGCTTTACCGCACGGGCGCAAGGAACAATTTTTTGTCCTGCCTGCTCTAATTCAACCAGTAACGTTGTTGCAATAGCTTCAATTTCTGGAACGATAAAATCAGGTTGCTCTTGTTCAATAACTTGCTTTAATGCATCACTATCAAGCATATTTATAACATGATAGCGATGAGCAACATGCATAGCAGGGGCATTTAGATAGCGATCAACAGCAATCACTTCAATGCCTAAGCGTTGGCATTCAATCGCGACTTCTTTGCCTAATTCACCAGCACCTAATAACATCACTTTTGTTGCATTTGCCGTAAGAGCCGTACCCAGCACTGTCATTTTTTATCCTCACCATTAATAAAAACCACAATCACGCAAACGATTGCTTTTCATATAGCATAGCGGATTTAGCTTGATAGAAAAATAGCCAGACAAAAAAATAATCAAACAAGGAAATAAAACAATTACACCGTTTGGCTACGTTTTCCTTTTTGGATTTTTAGATAATTCAGGCGTTTTCGGATAAGTGCTAAGATACAGCATAAAAGCCCTAACCAAATTAAAGAGAAACTCACACCTTTTACTTCATCAAAAGCTTCATGGAATAAGAAAACAGCCAGTAAAAATTGAATAGTAGGCTCAATATATTGTGCTAATCCAATTACAGTTAATGTGGTTCGTTTGACTGCTGCGGTAAAGAACAATAACGGAAGTATCGTGACTGGTGCGGTTAGAATATAATAAAAACGAGTCAGATTATCTTCAGAAGGTAGTGCACTTTTATCTGTTATAAACAACCAAATAGTGGCACCTATTGCTAATGGCATTAACCAAAGTGTTTCCATAAATAAAGAGGTGATCACATCAAAACGAATAAACTTACGGATTAAGCCATATACAGCAAATGCTCCCCCCATCATGATAGCCAATACAGGTAATTCACCGTACATCCACAATTGATAGCCCACACCCGCACAAATTAAGGTAACAGCCCATTTTTCTGCTGAATTAAGCTTTTCTTTAAGAAATATCACACCTAATAAAATAGAGAAAAGAGGATTAATAAAATACCCCAAGCTCGCTTCTAATACTTGTTGATGTGTTAACGCATAAGTAAACGTACACCAAGATACAGCCATAGCCATTGAGCTAAATAGACACATAAAAACAGAGCGCTTATCTTGTAAAACCGCGCGCCATCGTGTTCTATTTTTAATAAAGAGTCGTACGAGTAATAAAAGAGGGATAGACCAGATCAAACGCTGAGCCAACATCTCTAATGGTTGTGCTCCGGGTAACAGCCGATAAAACAGAGGGGTTATTCCCCAAAGAATATAAGAAAAAATGGCTAATATCGCGCCCGATTGAGCCCACATTTAATGTTCCATCAATAAAAGTGAATAAGATTTAATATCATACGCTTAAAACAGACAGAACAATATGATCAGCATCGCTGATTGATTGATCAAACATCAATACAACCAAATAGACGGGATAAAAAAAATCTCCATAATAACCACTCCGAGAAAAGTAGTTATAAATGGAGAATAGGAAAATACCATTAAGGGAAAACCGTGGTAAAAACCACAACCAGAAAAAATGGGTAAATTGTTAGAAAATCTCCCTAACATGTAAAGGTGGCTGTTGCTGAACAAAATCATGTAATTTTTTACGACTTGGTGCCGCAGCTATCGCCCCTTTTTGAGTGGTGGCTAAAGCACCACAAGCTGCTGCTTGCGTCACTATTTTTGATAGGTATTGTTCATCTTCAGCAAAACCATATTCCGCAAGCGCTGCTAACAAACCTGACATAAAGGCATCACCGGCACCTGTTGTATCAATGCATTCAACAGTAAAGGCACTAAATGCGACTTGAGTATTTGGCGTTAAAACTAAACAACCTTTAGAACCTTGAGTGATCACTTTTAAACGAGCGGGATAATTTTCTAATTTTTTAAGTGCATTATTCAATGTCACTTCTTGTGTCATCCACGTGAGCTCATCTTCTGATAATTTTAATATGTCTGCTTTATGCGCATAATTATCGATAATTTCACGCATTTCTTCATGATCACGCCACATTTGAGGTCGTAAATTAATATCAAAACTCAATAGTGAATCACTTTCTTTAATGCTTTTGATTGCACAATCTAAGGTCGAGCGACAAATAGGATTCACCAATGCTAAGGAGCAAAAATGCAAAATATCTTTTTCGAATGCAGGTAAAGATTTTTCTGTTAAAAATTGATCAGCAGACTCTGCAACTAAGAAAGTAAAATCACGCTCACCATTTTCTTGTAAAGAGACAAGTACAGTACTGGTACGGTGAAACTCATCAAATTCCATTGCACGAGTATCGACACCCAGATCAAACAGTGTTTTTTGCATAAAATGGCCGAACGCATCTTCACCTACACGTCCAATAAAACCACTTTGTTGACCAAGCTTGGCAACGCCTGCAGCAACATTGACTGGCGCACCACCAGCACATGCTTCATATTGCATGTTTTGCAATGGGATCAAGTCAACAACAGCGTCACCTAAAGACCAGACTTTCATAATCTCTCCTGAAGATAAGCAATTATTTTTATTAACTATATTCTGTTTTTATGGCTATTCATAACGAATAAATAAAGATATTGCTCGTAAATCCACACTGATAACGTTAACATAATGAGATAATATGATAAAGTCAATCTCATACATCGTATTTTTTTCACTCGAAATGTTATCGTTAACAATAAGAGTAATAGTGTGATTACATCTGTTCTTTACCCTTTTTATGCTCTTAAAAACACACTAATAACTCTGAAATATAATAAGGATAATGATATGAAACACCGCTTAGAACAATCAACAAAAGCCTTAAATACTTTGATTGAAAAACGAGGCAATAAATTTTATCCCCAGTTTCATTTGGCTGCACCAGCGGGTTGGTTAAATGATCCTAATGGTCTTATTTATCATGATGGTTTATATCATGCCTTTTATCAGCACCACCCTTATTCTCAAGATTGGGGGCCAATGCATTGGGGGCATGCCACTAGTACGGATATGATCCACTGGCAACACCAACCTATTGCGTTAGCACCAGGGGATGACTATGACAAAAGTGGTTGTTTCTCAGGATCAGCAATTAGTCATGAAGGCAAACTCTATCTTTTCTATACAGGACACAACTGGTTAGCAGACGAAGGTGATGATAGCCAAATCTATGAAGCGCAATGTGTTGCTATCAGTGAAGATGGCATTCATTTTGAGAAAAAAGGGATCGTTTTAGAACCCCCTAAAGGCTATATGCATTTTCGTGATCCTAAAGTTTGGTATCAAGAAGGCAAATGGTGGATGGTTGTTGGTGCTCGTGATGAAAAAGATCAAGGACAAGTTCTGCTCTTTTCTAGCGACGCCTTATTTGTGGAAGGTCAGCAGTGGAGCAACGATTACACTGTTTTAGGAAAAACGGATGATAAAAATGTCTATATGTGGGAGTGCCCTGATTTCTTCCCTATTAGCCAAGAAAACGAATTTGCAATCGTCTTCTCACCACAAGGAAAACGAGCCGAAGGATATCAATATCGCAATCTCTTTCAATCTGGTGCGCTAATTGGCCAGTGGGCGCCAAACCAACTCTTTAAACCACAAGGGCATTTTATTGAACTTGATAATGGTCATGACTATTATGCGCCACAATCATTTATGACACCTGATGGTCGTCGCGTTTCTATGGGATGGATGGATATGTGGAATTCACCCATGCCTTCAAAATCTGAATTTTGGTCTGGCTGTTTTACACTCCCTCGTGAAATCACTTTTGATAAATCCAAAAATCGCTTACGCATGATCCCCGTTAAAGAAGTCGAATCATTGCGCCAAGAAAAACAGACTATCCAGCCATTAACTCTCAGTAATCAATCCATAGAGCTAATCAATAACACTTCTGCGATCGAACTCAACTTAACATTATCTTTAGACAGCCTCGCTGAAAAGTTTGGCCTATGGCTAGGCGAAGGGCTTGAGCTCTTTGTTGATAATCAATCACACCGTTTAGTTCTTAATCGTCATTATCCTCAGTACAATATAAGTGGCGCTCGAAGTATTCCATTACCTGAAGGTTGTGAATTGAATTTACGTATTTTCATTGATCGCTCATCAATTGAAATCTTTGTAAACAAAGGCGAATTCACTTTTAGTAGCCGATATTATGATCAACAAGATATTCAAACTTTACGTCTTTTCGCCATTAATGGTGATGTAACACTGATTAATGGTGAATATTGGCAGTTAAATAGTATTTACTGATATTGATAAGATAAGTAAGACGTGAGTCTTTAAATAGACTCACGTTCAACTAATTGGCAAGGTACGTGTACCGTATCTCTATGGTTCCGTTCTTGAATGATATGCAACGTTGCTTCTTTACCTAATTCATAATGAGGCAATTGTACCGTTGTTAATGGCGGATAAAATAACTCTCCTGTACCAATCATATTGTCGTATCCCAAAACAGCCACTTGCTCTGGAATGCGTACCCCCATAGAAAGTAAAACTTGATACGCTAGAAATGCAATACGGTCATTACCACAAATGAGAATATCAAAATCTGCTTTTTGATGAATACAATGCTTTTTCAATATTTCAATCACATCACGGTAATGTTCATCTCCAAACATCATCGTATATTGTTGCAGATCCACCAATGGTAGCCCAGCCTCATGCCAAGCATCTTCAACAGCTTTACGGCGAATAGGGCCTGCTACAGACTCTTCAGGTATATAGAAGCACAAAGGGCGGCGATACCCTTTTTCGATGACTTTTTTCATCGCAAAATACTGCCCATGATAATCATCGGGAATATAAGTAGGAAAAGCGTGCGTTTTATCCAAACAGTTTGCTAACACTAAATTCTTATCAAGCAACTTTTCATGCACGGTGATTTCACGCAAACCCATCGTGGTATAAATAATACCATCTGGACGTTGAGCCAAAAGTTGCCAAATGGCATTTTCATAACAATCTTGTGCAGTCAAATTGACAACAAATGAACTCCAGCCAAATTCTCTTGCAGTTTGTTCTATGGATAAAATCATTTCCACAGAAAATGGTGTCGTTGCGGTATCAATTGCCAGAACACCGATTGATGATACTTTTGTTCCTTGACCACGAATTTTTCGTGCAGAATAATCTGGAACATAATTAAGTTGATCAATCGCATTTTGGACTTGTTTCAGTGTTTCTGGTTTTAATAACTCAGGGTTATTAATCGCTCTTGAGACTGTCATCAAAGAAACGGATGCAAGTCGAGCTACATCTTTCAGTGACGCCATAGCATTGGCTCGATTGGTTTATTAAAAAAGATCAATAGAAATAAAGTGCTATTTTACAAGAAGTAAAGTCAAAAAGCCACAAAGGGAATTGTATTGTAACTAAATGCGACTATTAATTACCTCATAAAAAGACACCTAAATATATTATTTTTTTACTTATTAAATGAGTTTAATATAGTTAAAATCACTTACGAGAAAAAACTTAGTTACAATTAATAATAGTTATCTCCTTCCTTCATTATAGAAATAAATTATTCTTATCTATAAAATACAAATATTGAAACAAAACAAAGTTCTGATATTTTATCTATAATATAATACAGAAGTATTAATCATTTTTAATTTGATATATTCTAAATATGGCTCCGTTGCGTGAATGTCACCCTACACAAAAAAACTTATAAATTAGTCAAATTTCGTTACTCATTCACTTTTAGTGAAAGAGCAGAGTAAAACCAGGAGCAACATATGGAATCAATAATCCACTTAATCACTTTTGAAGATGACAGTACAAAAGTTCAGCTTAAAGCCGTTCTTTCTTCTTTAGCGGCTAATGTGAAAACCTATTCAAATGAACAGGCTTTCTTGAAATACTATTTTTCATCGACAAAAGGGGCTCATAAAGAGTGCATCATAATTAATACAAAAAGCAGTGCTGCGCCATCAATTGCACTGATTAAAGAACTCAACAAATTGAGAAACATCATCCCTGTTATTATTATTTCAGGGGATAGTTCCATTGAGAGTTGTCGTAACGCATTTAAATCAGGGGCTTTTGAATATTTAACTCGCCCTCTAAATGTAAATGAACTTCTTAATATTGTCTCGGAATCTTTCCTACATTATGAAAGCGAAGTTGAGCAATTCCGAACATATATCTCTCTAAAAGATAAATTTGGTAAGTTATCTAATAGAGAAAAAGAGGTTATGGAGATGATCCTTGAGGGAAATACGAGCAAAGAAGCAGCAGAAAAACTTTCTCTATCGCCTCGTACCGTTGAAGTACATCGTTCAAATATGTATACAAAATTGAAAATAAGATCACTACCACAATTAGTTCAAGAATATGATTTCTTTAAGAAATATGATTTAAGAGCAAGTTGATTTACAACGTGATTTCTATTTATCAATGGGTTGTATTATCTAGCGATATAACGATATGACCTGTTTAATTTTCATTATATTTTATTAATGAGAGAAAGCTGTACTTCTAAAAATATTCTATTTTGGATGAATTACACCTAATATGGGAATAATTAATACGTTAAACACCATTCTACGATAGAAAGGGCGGCAACTTATTTTGATGCCACCCTTTCATTAGTGTTCGTTTTATTTCAATAAAAAACACTTCTATATATTATTTTCATAATCGCTATTATTAATAACTATTATGATTGTTTTTTATTAATAATGGCAATATAAGAACAGATGAAGCTCTTCATTTGATATAAATCATTTTTTACTTATTATAAAGATGAATATTCTCATTTTTAATTTATCATTTCCTTTATTCTTATTTCACGAAGAAAATTATTAACGATTAAAAAATAATACAAAAGGAATTCTTGTCTCTTTTTTTTATGCCCATTTAAAGACTGTTTATGCGTTTTGATTTTTGATTTAAACAAAAAATTCCTTATAAGAATATTCTAATCGAAGTATTTTAATTGCGATTATTTAAACAGTAAAATAAGAAATAATAATAAGTATTTCCCTTTATACTCCCTTTTACTTAAGAAATTTATTCTCTTCATAGTTTAATTAATGTAATACATCATTTAACATCTATACTTAATAACACTCAAATAAAGAGCATCATAAAATGATCTTGCAATGTAAGTATAATACACTAGCCCTAAATAAGTATTAACACCTAGAAAAATAAATGATTATTAATGTTTGATTTATAGTCTTAATTCGAGCATAACAAAAAGAGATCAATCGTTATAAAAAAAACATAAGATAAACTTATACGTTTATTCTTATTCTCACTTTGAACAAATGCCTTTATGCTATACATTCCTAACTCGCCTTTTACAAAGAAAAATGAACGCTCAAGATAAAAACCGTCGTCCTATAAAAGCAAGGCAAACAAACTGGGCCACAAAGTGCAGTCGCTTTTTACAACAAAAAGGGGCTACCCCTAATGGTATTTCTGTGTTTAGCGTCGTATTTGCATTACTTGCTGGCTTATCACTCTTTTGTGCTCTCTTTTACACATCTGGATTATTACGCTCAATTTTATTGATCCTTGGAGCTATCATGATCCAAGGTCGCCTAATTTGTAATTTATTAGATGGTATGGTTGCTGTCGAAGGGGGCATGAAAAGCCCAGTAGGTGCTGTCTATAATGAATTACCTGACCGAATTGCCGATACTTTAATTATTTTGGGTGTCGGTTATGGGCTCTCTTCTGACTTTTCTATGGCCATTACATTAAGTTGGGTGGGCGCTTTTTTTGCGGTAATGACCGCTTATGTTCGTGTCTTAGGTGGTGCTTGTGGATTAGATCAACAATTTACAGGCCCAATGGCAAAACAACACCGAATGGCATTATTAACCTCTGTTGCCGTTATTGCTGCATTTATTCCTAGTCTTTGTGGAATATGGCTCTTTTTTATTTCGTTATGGATTATTATTTTAGGTTCAACGCTGACCACAATTTTCAGAACCCGTCGAATTTTACGGGATTTAGCACAAGGTGTCTGATTAATGAAAAATGGAAAACTTGCTTTAGATGCAAAAGTGGTATCATCTGTCTTAGTCTCTATTTGCCGATTCTTAACAGGTATTCGTGCTAAACAAACCTCTCCTATTGCGAAAGATACACCTTGTATTTATTACGCTAACCACTCTAGTCATCTTGATGGCTTAGTTATTTGGTCTTGTCTTTCGCCCAATATTCGTCCTTATGTTCATCCGGTTGCCGCTGAAGATTATTGGAATAAAAATCGCTTACGCCGTTATTTATCTCGTCGTATCTTTAGAGCTATTCTTATTCCTCGTCATGCTGCCAAAATGAATTTTCCACAAGAAGAAAATTCTGGCGAAGAGATCATAGAACAACCCACTAATGACTCGACATCATCTACACCCAATAAAGTCAACGCACTTGCTTTGATGCAAGAAATTTTAGACCAAGGTGATTCTTTAATTATTTTTCCTGAAGGCACTCGAGGTAACGGCGAGTCTATTCAAGATTTTAAAGCGGGTCTTTGGCATCTCTCTCGTAAAAATCCGAATGTACAATTAGTCCCTATTTATCTGGAAAACTTAAATAGAGTCCTTCCTAAAGGTTCTCGCTTAGTAGTTCCTGTTATTTGCAGTGCGATTTTTGGTGCCCCTATTGGCTCCACTCATGAAAATGAAAGTAAACAAGAGTTTCTGGTAAGAGCAAAAAGTGCGTTAGAGGAGCTACACAATGGAACGTATTAATAACGAAGTCCTATGGATCTTTATCGGGCTCTTCTCTTTCTTAATTATTGCCAGCATTATTGGTGCTATTTTAGCCGCCATAAAAGGCCCAACCTCCACTATCACGAATCTTAATTCAAGGATCAACGCGTGGTGGGTAATGTGTATTATTGCGGGTGTTGCCATAGGAATTGGGGCAATTGGATCTGTCGTCCTATTTACCATTATCTCATGGCTTGCATTACGTGAACTGATTACCTTAACACCCACACATCGTGGCGATCATGAAGCGCTCTTCTGGTGTTTCTTCGTTATATTACCTATCCAATACATTCTTGTTGGCGTGCAATGGTATAACTTAATGGCGGTATTTATCCCAGTTTACGCCTTCTTATTAATACCAACACGTATGGCACTTTCAGGTGATACTCGCCACTTCTTAGAACGTATGGCGAAAGTACAGTGGAGCGTGATGATAGCAATTTATTGCCTAAGTTATGCACCAGCACTTCTAATGTTACCAATAGAAGGTTTTGAAGGTCGTAATATCAATTTACTGCTCTTTTTAATGATAGTGGTGCAAGTTTCTGACGTACTTCAATATGTATTTGGTAAATTATTTGGCAAACATCCTATCGTTCCTAAATTAAGCCCAAATAAAACAGTGGAAGGTTTTTTTGGTGGAATTATCTCTGCCAGCCTGATTGGCATGATGTTGTGGTGGGCAACTCCTTTCTCATGGTGGGCGGCATTTTTACTCTCTTTAGTAATTACATTGGCCGGTTTTGCTGGTGGTTTATGCATGTCAGCAATCAAAAGAGACAGTGGTGTAAAAGATTTTGGTACGATGATCGAAGGCCATGGTGGCATGATGGATAGAATGGATTCTCTCTGTTTTGCAGCGCCTATTTTCTTCCATGTTATTCGCTATTTTTATGTTTAGTTTTACTTTGTTTAATCAAATGTAAACTAGCCCGATGTAGGCTCAAATGCCGATATTAAAACTATCGGCATTTTTATACGCCCTATTTCGCTCATGCTAATTTAATATCACGAATTGACTATTATTATATAAATTAAACATTTGTTTTAATTTTAGATTAAAAATCAAATATAACCATTTTATATATAAATCAAGCAATTAAATAAAGACATGGCGAATAAAGAGGTCTGATTTCTCTCCATTTTTATTTATAATGATAGCCTAGAAGGCTACTATCTTTTACCCTAGCGCTCCTTTTTTATTTTAGATCCTTTACAATTATGATCACTTGGCTACTTCTTGCTTTTTCTTTGTTATTTCTGGGTTTCAATCGTAAGCTTGCGTTTATTACATTGATATTTACAGCACTTAGCGCATTTATAACGGGTGTTATTACATGGCAAACCTTGCCAGTTATTTTTAGTATTCTCTTACTCGCATTCGCCTATTCTCGCTATAAAAAACAGCCTCTACTTAGAGCTATCATCATTCTCGCACTTGTCATTATTGCCAGTGGATTAACTTTTCACCTTATTCCTGGTTTTAACAATTTACGTTACCTTTCACATGCCATTATAGGTATGAAAAGCGCCCCTTTTTCTTTTTATTTCAATGCCGATAAAGCATTATTACCTTTTATTTTTCTGATTTTTATTCCTACACTTTTTGTCTGCGATCCATTAAAAAAAGCAAATAAATTACATTGGGCAATGCTAATTATTGCCATTCCTGCATTATTATTGATCGCTGTAAAGCTGGGGGGATTGGCAATTGAATTGCATTTACCATCATGGCTACCTGCATTTATTCTCGCGAATCTCTTTTTTGTATCACTTGCTGAAGAAGCATTATTTAGAGGTGTGATTCAGCAAACATTATCACGTTACCTTCCCCCTTATGTCGCGCTATTAATAGCAGCCATTATCTTTGGTTTAGCACATTCTGCAGGCGGATTACTGTTGATCATATTTGCTTCACTGGCAGGTATTATTTATGGATTAGCGTGGATGTGGAGTGGTCGACTTTGGGTTTCAACGCTATTTCACTTTGCACTTAATCTGACTCACCTTCTCTTCTTTACTTACCCATTTAAAATCGCGTGATCTCTATTTATCACCATTTAATACTGGCCTAATTTTTATTCTGATCTTCACTGCCTTTTACTGATATCTTAACTTCGTCAGTAAAAGGATGAGTGAAACGTGAAAGCAATCACACAAATAGAATACAGATATTCTTATTTGCGCCCATCATCTGATGAAATTTTTGTTAGTATGCTTTATCGCTTATCTATAAATAATCAAAACTTCATACGGCGAACAACAATAAGCCAAAAATAATAACATCCATTAACACGACAAGAAGTTGTCTTACTTTGCGGTATAGACCTCAGAAAAAATAGGTAAGCTTTGCTCTGTTTGCTTTTTTTACTTTTTTTGCTTTTTTTAGTTCAGCCTTATCTGCTGATATTTTGCCTCTCTTATTACCAGGACAAAAAATATGTTAGACCAAGAAATGATCCGTACCTTTATACAGGTAGCCGATTGCCAAAGTTTTACCAAAGCAGCCGATGTGCTTCATAAAACATCAGCGGCAATTAGTTACCGTATCAAAACATTAGAAGAAAATATCGGCACCCAACTTTTTAATCGCACCACAAGAACCGTTACACTGACACCAGCGGGCGAATATCTATTAGAAAAATGTCGTCAATGGATTGTATGGTTAGAGTCAATGCCTGTGGAACTTCAGCAGATGAACGCGGGTGTCGAACATCAGGTCAACATTGTCATCAATAATCTGCTTTATGATCGCACCGCAGTTGCCAGTATGTTGGCTTGTCTTCATCAACGCTTTCCTTCTACCCAGTTTCATATCACTCGCCAAGTCTATATGGGTGTTTGGGATGCGCTTATTAACGAAGATTATCATTTTGCTATCGGCGTTACCGGTAATGAATCCCTTAAGAATAATATTAACATTTGTGCGATGGGCGAAATTCAATGGCAATTTGTTGTCGCGCCTAATCATCCTTTAGCCAATATCAGTGGTGTATTAAGTGATGACCAAATGCGTATGTATTCTGCTGTAAACGTCGAAGATACCTCTCGCCATCTTTCTAAACGTACAGCATGGCGTTTATCGGGTCAGCATGAGATCCGTGTGCCTGATTTACACACAAAATTAGCCTGTCACTTAAAAGGCGTAGGAATAGGATTTTTGCCATTAAGTTTATGCAAACCACTTATTGATAGTGGACAGTTAATTGCGAAAGAAGTGAAAAACCGTCGTCATAACTCCCCTCTCTCATTAGCATGGTGTGAAGATAAAAAAGGTGCTGTGGTAAGTTATTTAGTGGAGTTGTTTAAGCAAAATCATCCTAGTGTGCAATCGTTTTACGATCCTTTAAATTAAAAAGGCAAACCGAAGTTTGCCCTTTAACTATTTATTCAGTGACTATCTGAATAGTGTGCTACGCTTTTGCTTCTTCATTATTGTTGTTGCTTTCTTTAATAAAGAGGCTTGCCACAATACCGATACAAATCAGAATAGCTGCAAAGTAGAAACCTGAGTCCATGCTACCTGTTTTGTCTGATAAGAAACCCGTTAATGTTGGAGCAAAAACAGAACCTAACATACCGATACAGTTATAAACACCAAACGATGTACCTAATGCATGTCGCGGTGAGTTATCAGCCACTACAGCAACAAGAACTGGGTTTGTACTGATTTTACCTACAATACCGTAAAGGATCAGAGCACCGATTAATACAGGCATTGATTCTGACATTGGTACAGCAAGAATAGCGACTAATGACAGTGGTAACATGATCAGTAATACAGGTTTACGACGACCAATTTTATCTGAAACCCAGCTAAAAATAAGTGAACCAGGAATAGCAAACCATGGCATTAATGATGCGATAGTTGAAATTTGAGTTCCTGTAATTCCACGCTCAGTTTCTAAGTAGTACGGTAACCAAGTGACTAATACAAAGAAGCCATAGATTGAACAGAAGATAGTGACATATGCAAGGTTGATATTGCGATTGCCAAATAGATCTTTAAATGTCAGTTTAACTTTCTGTTTTGGAGCGCCACTTTCTGCCGCAGGTTGTGCTTTTGGCTTATCTTTGATGATCCATAACATCACCAAACCAATGATAATAATTGGCACACCAATGATATAGAACGGAGCACGCCAGCTCATTCCCATCTCACCGACAGAAATACTTGAAATGTAGTAACCAATAGACAGACCAAATGCCATACCACTATTGATAATCGCACTACCTAATGTAATACGATGCTTCGGTATTGCTTCTGAAGATAAGCCATACTGAGGGCCATAATAGAAGCCTTGGAATATCCCCACCATGACCCATGCAAACATAAAGGTCACGTAAGTTGGCATCATCCCCGCAATAATGGTAAATCCACCAAAGAGAACAACCCCTGTTACTAATACTTTTTTCTTACCTAAATAGTCACCTATCATTCCTGATGGAATATTAAGTGCAGTATATCCGATAAAGAAAATACTCATGATGGAGCCAAGTTGAGCTTTAGATAGATCAAACTCAGCACCAATATTTACCATTAAAGGACCAACAATGGCACGGCTGCCATACAGCGCAATCCAGCCAAAGAAGAAGATAATGGTCAGTTTGACCCAATAAGGGACTTTGCCTTTCTCATTCACTTGTGCATCGTTCATAATGACGCTCCTGAAAGAATTCTTATTAAGACTTATAAATTAAAGTGCCAGACTGACCTTCAATAACTTGTTGAATATTTTGTAATGCACCAATATGAGCTTGTTGCCCTGTTGCATTAACAAAATCACTCACTGCCATAATTTTTGGTCCCATTGCACCATCAGCGACAGCCATTGGTGCAAGTTCTTCTGGTGTTGCTTCACGAATTGCAGCTTGTTCTGGTGTACCCCAATTTTTATAAATAGCATCTGCCTCTGTTAAAATAACAAAGTGCTCTGCATTTAATTCACGAGAAATTAAAGCCGCCGTTAAATCTTTATCAATAACAGCTTCACTACCAATAAATTCATTATTTGAATTGTTGACTGGAATACCACCACCGCCACCACAAATAACAATATGACCTTTATCTAATAAAAGTCTTACTGCCTCGATATCAATAATCTTTTTCGGTGTTGGTGATGGAACAACACGACGATAATGTTTACCGTCTTGTTTAAATGTCCATTGATATTTCGCAATTAATTCTTCTTTATCAGCTTCATCATAAATAGGGCCAATAAATTTACTTGGATCGTTAAATGCTTCATCATTAATATCAACTGAAACGCGAGTCATTACCGTTGTAATAGCTTGCTCAGGATGATTTTGATTAATTTTCTGCATCATCATATAACCAATCATACCTTGGCTTTCTGCCACCAAGATATCTAACGGGTATGAAGGAACATCTTGATATGCAAGGTTTTGCAGTGCAAGCAATCCAACTTGAGGCCCATTACCGTGTACTAATACAACACGATACTCTTTAGCTAATTTATTAATTGTCTCTGACATCAATTCAATATTTTTATATTGATTTTCAGCAGACAAAACTTCTCCGCGTTGCAATAATGCATTTCCGCCTAAAGCAATAACAATTGTTTTCATAATTATCCGTATCCGAATGTTTATATAAATTCTTTTATTAAAAAAATTTAATCAATATGCTGTTGTTGTTTTTTAGCTTGGTAACCAATCCATAATCCCAGTAATGTATCTGCTCCGGAATGATGACCAATAGAGAGTATTTCCAACATATCCTTAAAAATAATCTCTTTATTCTTTATTTTTTTACCTAGTTGAATGAGATAGGTAGAAAATATTCCCTGTGTGGCATATTCCAAATAATGCTTACTGACAATAGTGGTCAATTCAGATAAAGGCGGTGTGTTATTAAAAAAATTATTAAGTTTCTTTTCAGGTTCTGCTAAATAATGTGCAAATAACATACCCACCAGCATATCATCTGAACTTGGTGTTAATCCGGGGCCTTTCCCTGTAAAAATAGCCCAGTTAACTGCATTGCCTAATAGTTGGTTATGAAACAGCTTAGTTAATAACTTAATTTCACTAAGTTGCGCGATTTGACGGTAATTTTTCAATGATCCATATAATCCCGTTGCAATCGCGGGTGATAACAGAGAAAAAAAACTTTCTAACCAACGTAAATCTAAATCTGCTTTATCTTGCAAGCGCAAATTCTCACTTTGACCTGCGATCAATGTGAGCTTATTTGTCAGTGTTGCTTGATGACTTTTAAGGTTCATCACGATTGAGAGATGGCACTGTTTTGCAAAATAATCAAAATCATCTTGCTTCAGCAACCACCCCATCGGGCTTAATCCTCTTCCTTCACGATGAAAAGTTATTAAGTGTTGCTGAGGGCAAATGAAATTCAAAGCATGATCATAAATGCCCACACATTTAATCTCACCTTCAAAGTCAGTGATATGCTGGCTGGTTTGAAGCGCTTGAATTTGCATAATGCCCCCCTTTATTGCTGTACTTTGTCGTTAGAAAACGAGATTAAGCGTCGATACCTAGCTCTTCAGCAAGTGCAACAATCGCTTTTTCAAAGCAACCTAGAGGTGCGCGCACGGTACCCGCACCAATCTGACCAACACCCGGCTCTTTATGTGCAATACCAGTGTTAATCAGTGGTGTGATCCCTGTTTCAACAACGCGACGTGCATCTAAGCCTAAACATGCACCTTGGAAATCCCAAGTTGGAATTTGCAACATCATGTTACGAGCAAGGTAGATCTCAGCCATTTCTTCAGTCACTTCACGCGCTGCATCCATACCACCAGATGCACCTACAAAGCGTGTTACACCTGGAGCCGCAACCATTGCTGCGCCACCAATACCGAAAGTTTCAGTGATCGCACTGTCACCAATATCTGGGTTTGCATCAGCTTGGCTAAAGCCAGAGAAGAATAAACCTTGCGGTGTATTGACTGGAGCGGTAAACCATTGGTCACCCATTCCGCTGATTTTGATACCAAAGTTGCTACCATTACGTGTCATCACGGTGACGATAGTACCTTGCTTGATTTGAGCACCTGCATCCATCGCTGCTTTACAGTAAGCCATTGCTAAGTTCAGGAAGAATTGGTCTGTAATGCTCAGGAATTTAGTCACTTTTGTGATTTCAGCTTCTTCGAAATCTAAAGTACCTAATACTGGTGCCAGTTGGCGCAGTAACAGGGCAGATGCAGCGATGTTACGTTGGTGGAACTCATCACCCATCGTAATTGCCTGCCCCATAATTGCAGTTAGATCGATACCGTTTTCAAACGTTGCAATCGCTGCTTTTAATACTGGCGCTAAACTCTTTTGCATCCAATGTAGACGTTCTTGCACATCTGGGCCGTAAGCACCAAAGCGCATCACTTTACCGATACCTTCGTTCATGTTGCAGTAAGCATAGTTACCATGAATATGGTTTTTGATAACCAGCATTGGCATATGAGCAGAAGTAATACCGCCCATTGGGCCTACTGCATTCACGTTATGGCAAGGAATAAACTCAATTTCGCCTGCTTCTAACATGGCTAATGCTTGCTCTTCAGTTTCTGCCCAGCCTTCAAATAAAGAAGCACCGATACATGCACCACGAACAGGGCCACTCATTTCTCCCCAAGTTACTGGTGGACCTGCGTGAAGTAATTTTTTACCTGTCTCTAAAGTAGGAACAACTTCTTTTGCTAAGCTAACATCACACCAGTGAGGACGGGCTTCACGGATACGTTCGATAACTGCTTCATTCGCTTGTTCGATAGTTGAGTACATATCTGCAATTCCTTATTTCAATTTCTTTAATATTTCAGCCAGTTTTTTATTGCCACCTGCGACAGGTGCCCACTGATAATGAACAACAGGGGTGCCACTTGATTGCAGATCGTCTGCAAAGCTACGTAATCCTGCGTTGATCACAGAGATCCCGTTAAGTAGTGGCGACACTTCAGCATGTGCTTCTGCTGGATGTGGCTGGATTAATTCTTTTGCTAATAAAACGGCTTCTGGCAACGTGTCCATCACAATAATGCCCGCTTCTTTCAGCTGTTTTTGCTGTTCGCTGCGGTTTTGTGGATCGTCTTCAGTACCAGTGATAGTTGCGATAGTGATCAGTGGATTAGCTTCGCCACGTTTCTCATTCAGTTTTTTGATTTCCTGAATTAACGCGCCAGCTGGATCTTGAGTTGCACCATAACCAATAACAAAATCAACCAGTAACACGCCAGCTTCTATTTTATTGCTTAGCTCACTGATAAATTTGTTACGTGTAGATGGGTCAATCATTGGGTGTGGTTTACCCTGTGTATAGAAGTCATCACCCATATCGATAATTTTGTGGCCATCTGCATCTAGCATCGTGCCTTGTTTATGCTCGTTATCGACTTCAACATTAAGTTTTTCAGATAACAGCATGGCGCACTCAGCCGCTAACGTACCACCGGCATAAAGACCAATGATTTTCTTACCAGCAACTTTTGGTAACTCTGCTGCGATATCTTCAACACGCGCTAATTCAGCCGCAACACGTGCAGTTTCATCTAAAGTACGAGTAAAATAGATATTGTCGTCTTGGAATTTCTCAGGTGTTGTTCCTAAGAATTGAGCCACAATCGGTTTATTATGGCGTTTCATTTCTGCAATGATTTTTTGACGAACAGCAGGTGCTGGTGGCTTAGAAACAAAAGCAATAACACGGGTATTAGGATCAGCTGCCAGCATATTGATAGCAGTGATTGCACTGATACCACCAATTTGCTCTGTTAAATCACGACCACCTAAACCAATTGAGTGAGAAATACCTTGGCGTTGTAAAACGATTTGAGAGGTAATTTCTTGAATACCTGTACCTGATGCGCCAACAATACCAATTGAGCCTTTCGGTGCAATGTTTGCGAAAGCAAGAGGAGCACCTGCAATATTTGCCGTACCACAGTCAGGTCCCATAACAATCAGGCCTTTGGCTGCTGCTTTTTCTTTTAATGCTTTTTCATCTGCGATAGATACGTTGTCAGAGAACAGCATAACGTTACAGCCATCTTCTAACCCCGTATCCGCTAGCTCAGCAGCATATTCACCGGCAATAGAGATAAGCAACATATTGGCATTCGTGCTTTTTTGTTTAGCGGTGCGCCAGCTACGTACTGTCGTTAATTTGTTACCGCCTTTTTGACCACTTGCAATTTCTGCTAATGCTTCTTCTAACGCAGTTGAAATCATATCGATAATCGCAGGATCATCTGATTCCGCTTTAATCGAAACACAAATGTCATTCGGTGTTGCTTCGTTAAACATGTCATGCCAGAAACCGGTGACATCGAGAAGAGATTTATTCGCTGGTGTTCCCATCATGACGGAAATTTCTTCCACCTCTGGGGCTTCACTTAATTTTCGGGAAATAATCATCAGGCTTACTGAATCCTGAAAGCTCCCTTTTTTAATAAAAGCATGGATCATTATGATATCCTTAACGCATTTAATATATGTAACAGCACATATCTATTTGCATTTCGTTTTTTTGATAATAAGAAGCCTATTTGCTTAAGTTATTAAGCAATATAAATAAATGTTTGATTTATTAATTTCTAATCTCTGCGTATAAACATACTGAAGAAATATCAAAATGTAGAGTGATAGAAGTCACACTTATTTATTGTAAAAAATTTTTATTTAATCGAACGATATTTATTAAATAAATTATGATGAGAAAAGTTTATTAATCTTGGAATAAAACCACAAACTTTAGAGAGGAACCTAACGAACAAGAAACAATCACCAAACTATAAACTTCAAATAAAACAAAGACAACCGAATTGCAAGTTACAATTTTATAACATACAGTAATAAATTATTATTATCAACAAATAAAAAAAGGCCATTTTTCTTTCTTGGATTTTTAAATTAACCTTTATTTTTAATTGCATTTTATTTTATAAAATAACAAAAAATCCTTGTATATAATAAGGCTATTTAAAATAGAAAGAATATTTAATATATGACTTAAGTTACTGCTTAATAGCTTCTACTTGAATTTTTAATGTCATATTATCAGCCATCCCTTCTTTAACTAAAAAGTCTACACCCCAATCTGAACATTTAATGATCGTTTCAAAATCGCCTCCACATACAGGTGCATTAAATACAGGGCTTTCATAACAATTAAATTTAGTTGCCGTTAATTGAATTTGCTGAAGTGCTCATTTATTTATTCCTTTTAATTAATAAAGTTGATCATTAACATGATTGAAGAACAATATTAGAGAAAAATATTTTTATATCTTTTCTCTTTCGTTGTAATAAACAATAATCAATTAATTAAAAGCTCGGTAGTAGCGATTCTGATAAACACTATTCTAAAAATAGAACACTAAAACATTTTATTATTGTTCTATTTTTAGGATGATGAAATCTATTTTTGGCACTACTTAAATATATTAGTCGCTCTAAAATAGGTCCGATAGAAATCTTATAGGAACATTTTATGAAAAAGATCATAGGTATTTATAAAGCACCTCGTCAACATTGGGTTGGTGATGGTTTTCATGTTCGCTCACTCTTTAGTTATGGTAATCATGGTAAAAATAATTGTAAATATTATTTGCTATTATTCAGCTATTGTTAATAACATTATAATCACATAGGTTAATAAAACAAAAACGACTAAAAATAATAACATAATCCGTTATAACCTTATCAATTAAATATTATAAATGTGATATGAGATAAATTCACATACCACAATTATATTTTATTTCCACCTATCATTGGAATTGGTTTTTATTATTAAACTTTAGTTGTAATAAAAAAACACTAATAAAAACACAGAGATAAATAGTCACCTTATATTTCAATAACATTGAGTTACATAAAACCTCTTGTTTTAAAATTAAGTTAATAGATAATTTTATTTTTATGACACTAATCAATGAATATTTAATAATATGTTAATAAGATTATCTTAAATAAAAACACTTATTCGCTTTATTTTTTACTTCCAATTATTTATTTAACCTGCAACCTAATGGAATAACCTGATGAATAAATTAACTCCATTACGACCCATACCTACATTAATCGCCGTTTCTATTACCCTTATTATTTGGTTTCTGATCCCAGTACCACAAGGTGTTGATCCCAATGCTTGGCACTTATTAGCACTCTTTGTTGGTACTATCGCCGCTATTATTGGTAAAGCTCTCCCTATCGGTGCTGTTTCTATTATTGCTATCGCATTAGTTGCTGTGACGGGGGTCACTAACCCTAATTCAACCAAAGCCGCTATCGGTGATGCATTAAGTGGATTTTCCAATGATCTTATCTGGTTAATTGGTATTTCCATTATGGTGTCAATGAGTCTGAATAAAACCGGGCTCGGCGCTCGAATTGGCTATTATTTTATTTCACTATTTGGCAAAAGAACCATTGGAATAGCCTATTCATTAGCTATTGCTGAAACAATATTAGCCCCAGTAACACCAAGTAATACCGCGCGTGGTGGTGGGATTATTCACCCAATTATGCGTTCAATATCAGACAGTTTTAACTCTAAAGCAGAAGATGGTACAAGTGGTAAAATAGGTCGTTATCTCTCTTTAGTGAACTACAATATAAATCCTATTACTTCTGCCATGTTTATTACGGCAACAGCTCCTAATCCACTCATTGTGAGTTTAATTATTAGTGAAACTGATCCTACACATGAGCTTAGTTGGTCTATGTGGGCTATTGCGGCTTTTGTACCCGCTATCGTTTCATTAATTTTAATGCCTATTGTTATTTATCTACTTTATAAACCTAAAATAACCAGCACCCCGAATGCACCACATTTTGCTAAAGAACGTTTAGCACAATTAGGACCTATTTCATTGCCTGAAAAAATAACCCTTGCCGTCTTCGCCTTATTATTAATTATGTGGGCTGGCGTCCCTGCGCTGTTATTTGGTGATGGATTTAGCGTTAATGCGACGACTGCGGCATTTATTGGCTTATCTATTTTATTATGTACAGGCGTTTTAAATTGGGATGATATTTTAAAAAACAAAGGTGCATGGGATACCGTTGTTTGGTTCTCTGCCTTAGTAATGATGGCATCCTTCTTAGGAAAATTAGGATTGATTAAATGGTTGTCACTCAGCGTAGGGGCAAGTATTGATAGTATGGGAATAAGTTGGGTCAGTGGCATGATATTACTGGTACTAATTTATGTTTATTCTCACTATTTCTTTGCCAGTACTACAGCCCATATTACCGCAATGTTTGCAGCTTTCTATGCCGCTGGTTTAGCCCTTGGCGCACCACCAATGTTATTAGGTCTTATTTTGGCATTTTCATCTTCATTAATGATGTCATTAACGCATTATGGTACAGGTACTGCGCCAATTATTTTCGGTTCCGGCTATGCCACATTGGGTGAATGGTGGAAAACAGGATTTGTGATGAGTGTAGTTAACCTTATCGTTTGGATAACCTTGGGTAGTGTATGGTGGAAAGTGTTGGGATATTGGTAAAAATAAACGCCTATAAACACATTAATGCCTAAGTGTCCGTGATCACACCATTATTTAAATAATGAGTCACACCTTAGGCATTCTTTTAAAGAAACCTCATTGTATAAATAATACTTCTGCCATGTAGTGATTTTTTTTACTATCGATTTTATCTTCCTCAAGCTTATTATCTTCAATAAGCACATCACTTAAAAAATATTCAGGCTCCACATCAAAAAGATAAGATAGACAATAAAGCGTTTCAGCATGAATATTTGTGTCTCCATTTTCATAACGAGATTGATGTTGTTGACTCACGCCAAGTAGTGCGCCGAGTTCATCTCCACTCATACAATACATTTCTCTCAAACTTCGGATCTTTCTTCCAACTAACTTTGATATTCTCTTGTTCATAACAAATATCCTCATAAACAAATAAAATATATTATTCATATAGAATATTAACTGTTGCGACTGAGTTAGCACTACCCGCGGTTATCGTATTACCTGTTTTAATATAACGCGCTTTCCAATTAAAAATATAATCACCAGAAGAAACATTATTTTGCATAGTCAGTTTTGTATTTAATTTAATTGGACTATTATTGGCATTAACTAATTGAATACCAATTCCCGTTGCACTATTAGCACCAGATAATTTTAATTTTCCTGTATTTGCGTCAATATATCCTGCACTACTTGTCACAGTTGCTTTAATATTTGTTCCTGCCGCACAATTCAACGTAATAGGAACATTAACATTTTGACTCACATCCCCAATATTTTTAAATTGAGTATCGTACCAAGTTCCTAAATTTATATTGTAGCTAGTTGCTTTTGTTGTACATTTTAATGAGTTTACTTTTATTGCCCCAGCGGGGATCCTTAATGTTGACAAAATCCATTGGTGATTATTAGGTAAAGTATTATGTTGTACCATTCGAGCTAAATTTCCTCCCGTTAATGTATTCGATTGAGTTACTCTACCTGTCTTTATTATTTCTACTGTCCAAGTAGGATTAATAATAATAAATTTACTTTTAATAACATTGCTAGGATAATTATCACCAGTATATTTAAGATTTATATAACCCATATTATTCATTTTTACTTTTATTCCAATGCCAGGAATATTTGTTGTTGCTATTTTATTGGAATTAGGTGTCCATCCATTAATGAAATCACCCTTAATAAAAGCATTATCTCCACATCTACCACTATTTTCTTTAAATGAAGTTATATTAGCTGGTCTATAATTAAGTGTAAATGTTGCTAGTGTTCTTGTCGTTAGATCGTCATATTGAATATTAAAAACGCGATTTGGGACATCAACCATCACATTATTATAATTTGGATTTTGTATACATGCGGCAGTGGAATAAGCAGAATAAATTAATACTCCACTTACTAACAATGATTTAATTATTATATTTTTCATTTTTAATTCCACTCCGTATTAAGAGAATATTTTTTATTTCAAAGTTATCTTTTTCATCGAGAATAAAAAAATCTTTTATATGAATACCAAATATCTGTGCATATTGATCTAATCTATCCAAATTAATTCTATTAACTCCCCTTTCATACCTTGATTGTTGCTGTTGACTGACTCCAATTATTGTGGCTAATTCATCTAATGAAATCCCTTTCATTTTCCTGTAATAGGTAATCTTTCTACCTATTGCTTTTGATACTGGATATCGGCTACTCATTTTCATTTTCCCCAATGAAAAAATTAATTATAAAGTAATGTAAATTCAAGATGGCTTTTAAATGTACCTGTACTTATTCCACTACCCGTTTTAACTAATCTTGCTGACAAAGGGTATTCAACTGTTTTTGTTTGACTATTAATAACAGCTTCTAATTTTGTACCATTCTTTACCGTTGTTTTATTTCTATTTTCTATTAAATTTAATGCCACATATTTTGCACTGCCATTATTTAAAAAATAATTCCCATTATTAGGATCAGAAACACCTGCTATTGTTATCGTCGCTTTTTGTGTACTTATTGGGCAATTTCTTAGTTTTATTGAAAAATCGATCCAATCTGTGTTTTGGTTATTCTGTAAATTTTTAATATTTATTTTCTTAAAATCAATTAAATAGTTTTTATTCTCAATTTCACAAGGAGATACCGTCACTGTTCCATAAATATTGATATTTACAGTACTCGCCATTGTAAAAGATGAGAAAAATAGAAATAAAAAATTTATCGCTTTCATAGTATTTCTCTTTTATAAATAGACAATATTTGCAGTCACTTTCGCCGATATTGTTCCTGGCATTCCCTTTCCTGATGGGCTAAAAGCTCGCGTTCGTAGTCCTAGGTTAATATCAGTTCGTCCATTTAATGTGATGATTAATGATTGTTGATTTCCTAGTTTTAACGTGCCTGTCCAATTCTCTAATTGCACTGCAATATTTTTAGCACTTCCTTGATTTTTATATAGACTACTCGGGTCAGCAGTATCCGAATCACCTGAAAACGTAAGTTTTATTTGATTAATCGCCGTGGAACAATTTTTAAAATCTATATAAAAAATATTCCAGCTAGACGCTGAGTTTGCCTCTTCAAAATTAGCAGCGGGTATATTTTTTAAATCAACATTAATATTATCGCCACTCGAAACATTGCATGTGGCGATCCTAATATTACCTGTAAAATTTAAATTAACGCTATCTGAAGCTCCAGATGTAGAGCTTATTATCAGAGCATTTATTAAAAATAACTTACTGATTATTTTTTTCATTTTCATTTCCTACACGTAGCAGATATCGACAGCTATATTTTAATTAGCTGTAATAATGCAATTAGATTAATAAAATATTTATGTTATTTATTTATGGCAAACTACGGTAGTTTTATAAAGTCCTAAATAATGAGGAACTCCTAATAAATTATAAGTTGCACTACATTGTTTATCATTATATTTAACAATAAACTGTCCTTTTTCACTTAATCCTGACAAATAAACCTCACCATCATTACCAACGATGTTATTTAATTGAGGATTATCTTTAAAAATAATTTGCGCTCCAAAAGGAATTAATTCACCATTTTCTAATGTTAACGAAATTAATGCACGATATCCGACATTCGCAGAGAAATTTGCTTTCACTAATGCGCCACGGCTAGGAGCAACCGTCTGGCTCGTTAATGCCATTTCAGTATTTTCTGGTAATGCTGTCGTATCAATATCGATTGTATTTTTACGATATGGTGTAATATAAGGCACTAAAGCATAACCATAACTATTAGTTTCTACCCCTGCTTGATTTAAAACTGCCACATTACCTGCTTTAGGAATATCTACAATAGCTGCGGTCTCGCCAAGCTGTTGGCCCAAGACAATCCCTCCAGAATGCGCGACTAAACTACCATTAACACCGTAATATAAATTATAATTGTCTTTACTATATCCACTTCCCCCCGTCATTTCACCGTACTTACCCTTATAAGATGCATTTAAATTTCCAGAAGATCCTTGATCTTGGTTTGTAAATGCTTGTTGTAGACTCCAATTTAATCGATTATTTAATTGAGATGCGGAAAGCCCCACATTTCCTGTACTTGGACTTTGACTACTACTCGTCGTATTAAAGTTATAATAAAACGTATCATCAAAGAAACTAAACGGCACACTCACCGATAGCGCTAATTGGTGGTCATCATTACTTTTGGAGTAACTGCTCGATCTATAAGAATAATTATTTGTATTTTTATTATAGGTATAATTTAAACCGTAACTAATACCTTGCCAGCTATTGTTATATCCCACCGTGGCTGACTGTGTTTTTCTATCACTGTTCCAATAGTTTTCCCTGATGTATCCCAAAGACAGAGAGCCTAATGTCTCGCCTAAATTCTGATTAATTGTAATTTCAGCACGATTACGTCTACGTTCTATTTCTGGTGCATTAGCACCATTTCGATATTCGTCAAAAACCTCCGCTAAACTATAATATCCGTCAGTTGAATAACGATAGCCTGCTAGGGCAATATTCGTTCCAATCGTATTTAGATTTTTGTTATATCTGAAACGGTAAGACTGTCCGCGCGATGTATCACCATTATTTAATTTTGAGTTTGCTTGAGTAACATCTATTGAAATTGCGCCTAATGCGCCTAAATTTTGTCCTACACCAATAGAATATGCTTGATAATGGTTACTAAATTGGCTTCCACCATAAGCCGTTGCTCCATAAGGTAAACCATAAATTAATGTTAATTGACCAAATTTCTGTTTTTCAATTTCTTTATCATAAGCACGATATTCCCCCCCAGTAATACTATAAGAAACATAGCCTTCACGTTGTAAAACAGGTAAAGAAGCAAAGGGGATTATTTGGTGTTGTTCACTTCCATTTGATTCTTTGATTGTGACATATAAATCACCACTACTTCCTGTTGGATAAAGATCATTAATTTCAAAAGGACCTGCTGCCACTTCTGTTTGATAAATGGTATAACCATTTTGTCTGATCGTAATCTGTGCATTACTACGCGCAATACCACGTACTACAGGTGCATATCCACGTACACTTTCAGGATACATATCATCATCAGTACCGAGTTGTACGCCTCTAAAAGGTACACTGTCAAAAATAGAAGAAGGTGATACTCCATCCCCTAAAACTAATTGGCTTTTTAGTTGATTAATACTACGCGATAAATAAGTATAAACAGTGTTCCACTTACTGGATTTATCGTCACTATTAGACCAAGTCGTGTAATTTCTTAAACGCCATGGCCCTATATTTAGACCAGGTCTTAAATTAAGATAATTCGATGTAATATCTGAACCATCATTTTTACGATCATAATTTTTAGAACCGCTATAACTGTAATTTAATAACAGTGCGGTAATACCGTTATCTATATTATTTAAATCAACAAATCCTCTAGGATTCTTATTCATCGCTATTTGTGGAATGCTTAAGTACAAACGCTGAGAATTAAACTCGAATTCACTTTTTGCATTAGGGATCGCTGATAAATTAATACAGTTATTTTCTTTTGTTTCTAATTCTGGGTATTCCTTTGTTTTAATACCAAATTTATCTAGATCAGAGATTGATAAACAGGGTATTAACTTACCATTATTTATCTTTTCAAATTTAATATTTTCAGTACCAATTAAATTAGTATTAACATAAATATCGACATAATATTTACCGGGCAATTGTTCATTATTTTCAAATTGAGATAAATCAATAGAGCCTTTATTAGGTAATTCTAAAAAATCAGGATCAAAATAAAGATTATCTATATTAGACCCTTCCGCATACAGCGAGGCCGTATAGCCCAAATATAAAATTAGGCTAATACATATTTTGCTAATTTTCATATTAAAACCTAAATTTATAATTTATTATATTTTAACTTCTGATAAATTTACGCTGGCACCATAGTCATTAATAACTTCCCAGTTTATCGTGCCGTGTTTATTATCATCATTTATATCAAATGATTTTGTTGAAAAAGGTTCAACATAAGAGACATCATTGACTGATTTCCCATTAAAATTAATCATCTGAAAATTAAAGTAATAGGGTGTTGGATTATTCACACTAATTTTATTTCCAACTTTTGACCATCTTAATTTTTTCTGCTCTTCCTCAAAATTTACCTTTTTTAAATTTTCAGGTCGATAAATTAATTTCATTTGAGTCTTAAAAGCAATCTGCAATGAATTTTCTGTTTTTTCTGTAGCAGGTATTGTTTTTATATTTAACCAAAATAGAGACTCTTTATCGCTAGGTAAATTCCCTTCAGTTAAAAAAATCCTCAGCGTATTCGCCTTATCTGGATTTAATCTAAATAAAGGTGGAGTAATAGTAAATTTTGACTGTTTATTTTCATTAACATCATCTATCCAAGACTGGATTAAATAGGGAATTTTATCTGGATTTTCAACATTAATACTAACGTTTTTATTTCCCTCTGTGTAAATAACTCTAGTTCCACCAATAATAACGCCAGCAGAAGATTGACTAATAAAAAAAAGAATAGAAATTAAAAAGACAATAATAGATTTCACATTATCACCACTGTATTATTTATAATAAGGTTCAAGTCCTTTTAAACCTTAATTTATATTTAATCTTATTTAGTTATAGTTAATAGTAAATGTTGCATTACCATTTGCTAAACCCGCAGTAACAGAATCTGTTTTAGCAATATAACGAGCTCTAAAATCTAAATTATTTTCAATATTTTCTTTTAATGGATAGACTTTAGATGCTGTAAATAAAGGTACTACAACATTCGCATCATCCGTAATTTGAATACCCACTCCAGTTGCTACACCCGACTCTTTTTTCAGGGCAATAACACTGTCATCACCTACATATGAATCAGCGTCAAATTTAACAGATGCAGTAGTCACTGTTTTAGGGCAATTAATTAATTTAATTGTGAATTTTGTCGCTGCAGCAGTACTCCCTGTACTTGGTAATGCTTTTTTAGAGACGGTACCTAAATTAACTTTTAAAGCATCAGAGCCAGATGCTAGCTCACAGGCGTTATCAATAATTTCACCTGTAAAATCAATAGTACCATCCTCAGCAAACGCATTATTAACTGTAAAAATAGAACCACTAGCAATAAGTATTGCAAGTAAATTTTTCTTCATTTATTTTCTCCAAAAAAATAATTATTAATATATTTATTAATATATTTATATATACTGGTTAATACATGAATTTAATCCACATCAATAATTAACTCAATATATGAGTATTATTATATTATTTTTTAGAATAAACAAGTTTGCCTTAATACAGCATTAAATATACATTTATATACTTTAATAAATGTTAATTTTAAAGTTACACATCATGAGTTAATAAATAAACTTAAGATCTAAATATCTTTCTTTTTTTTTAATTATTGTAGATCAATAAAAACAAAATAAAATTTTAAAACTAAAAATTTATTTTGTTTATGATTTAATTTCGAATAATAACTTATACGGTGTAATTAATGGATTTTTTTTATTTTTAATAGATATGAGCATAAAAAAGAGCAAGGTTTCCCTTGCTCTGATTTAATATCGGAGTGCTTTTTAGATCGTTATATACATTGATTTACTACAATTAATTTGAAAACCACCTCTTATTAATCTTAATCAGCGACATTCTTATCTGGCATATAAGAGCCAATATTATAGGCTTCTAATTTTGGTGCTTTGTCAGAATTAAGATCAAAATTAAATATCGTTATTGTGCCTGGTGTTGCTGGTAATAAAAACTCAGGAGATAAATTTAAAAATACTTTGCAGGCGGCACGAATAACACCACTATGCACAACTGCTAATAAATCGCTGTCTTCTTTATGCACCCATCCTTGTAATGCCGCACCAATGCGATCGCAAAAATCAAACCAATTTTCGCCTTTAGGTGGCGTATATGTTCCTGCTCGCCAATTTTTGTATTTATCTGCATGGTGTCTTATAAGTTCTGGTTTTCGTTGCCCCGTCCACTCTCCCATATTTAACTCACGCAATAACGGCTCTTTAACTGCTTCAGGATGACCAACAATTTCTGCGGTTTGTACTGTTCTGCCTAAATCTGACGTAATAATCCGAACTGGCGATAACAATTTAATGCTCTCTTTTATCGCCATTGCTTGATTAATACCTTTTGGTGATAAACATGAATTAGCATGTCCTTGTAAGCGCGATTCCATATTCCATAAGGTTTCACCGTGTCTTAATAAAATTAGTCTCATTATTATTCCTTAATTTAATGGTTTAAAGACCATATCCAAGAATTTGGAACCAAGTAAATATCGCAATAGAAATTACCGATGCCCCAACAAAACAAGTAATTAATCCATATTTCATTTGCTCTAATACACTAAAGTAGCCACTTGAGAAATAGATAGTATTTACTTTCGAATGTGGTGGTAAGGTAATGGTATAAGTCAGTGTAAATGACGCAGCTAATGCCAATGTAACCGGATCCATGCCCAATGTTTTAGCAAGTGCAATAATGGCTGGAATTAAGATGGTTGTTTTTACTGTTTTACTGGTAAAAATTAAATGGCTATACATGCAGATAAAGACAACCACAATATAAACCATTGTAGTGCTCATATTTTCTAGCCCGAGCCCATAAACCATTTTACCAATTAACCATTGTGCTCCTTCTGTAGATTCTAAGGTGTTACCAGCCGCATAAGCACCTGCTGCAAATATCATTAGATCCCATTTGATATTGGCTTCATTCCACGTTAATAAGCCAATACGAGGCATCAGGCAAAGAATGGCAGCAATAACAGCAGTCATATAAACACTAATCTTGAAGCCAAACATATCTTGGTGATAGCTTTCGGTTGCCCATAAGAACACTGCCATTAAAAAGATATACATGGCTTTTTTCTCATTCTTAGTTAATGCACCAAGTTGAGAACGTTCTTTTTTCAATTTCTCTAGCGAGCCTTCAAAATCCACTTCCCCTTTAAAAGAGAATAATTTTAATCCAATAAAAAAGGAGATAGTCATGCCAACAATAGCTAATGGGAAAGAGGCAATTAGCCAATCCATATAACCAATAGAACCACCTGCTTGTGAATTGATAAATCCAACCGCAATAATATTAGCGGCAGTACCCGTCATTACGCCGGATGTTGCCAAAGCATCAGCTTGTACACCTTGCAACATCATTAATTTCCCGTAATTGCTTTTTCCGGGAATTGCCTTATGTATCTCTAATAAGATCATACAAATAGGCACCATTAATGTTGCGCGTGCAGTCGTTGAAGGAACAAAGAAAACTAAACTGAAGTTAATTAAAATAAGAACAAATAACGCTTTTTTGGGGGTTTGCCCAAATTTGGTGATCATCCATAAAGCAAAGCGTCTGGCAATATTCGATTTGATCATGGCGGACGTTAAAACAAATGCTGAAACCATCAGCCAAATAACATCATAACCTAATGTACCGAAAACCACTTTCTCTTTTGCGACAGTTCCCGTTATTGGAAGTAAAACAATAACGAGCATTGAGGTTAAATAAATGGGTAAAGATCCACACACCCATAAAATTAACGCCGCACAAAAAATAGCAATGGCTTTTTGCCCTTCAATACTTAATCCATCTGGTGTTGGCATAAAAAATAAAACGAGTAATACCAATAAAGCTAAAGGTATTCCTATTGTTTTTAAGGTTATCTTCTTACCGTTTTGTTTTGGTGATGATGGCGCTGGTTTAGCGATATCATCTCGCTTCGCAGTCTTTTCCATAACCGATTCCTCTTAATGTGTAGGGTAGGAAGTCCAGTATAGAAATATTGAGGTATAAAGATAATTGTATTAATATATTATAACTATAAAAATAATTTATGGTGTTGATATGAATTTAAGCCAACTTGATGCTTTTCTACTACTTGCCAACGGTTTTAATGTTACGGAAACCGCAGAACGCCTATTCTGCACTCAACCAAGTGTGAGTATTAAAATCAGAAAACTAGAAGAAGAATTGCAAACAACATTGTTTGAAAGGATCAATAATCGGCTTTATTTAACTCCCCAAGGTAAGGTTTATCAACAGTACGCAACTCAGATTATTAACTTGGTAAAATCTTCTTCTGAGCATATGCGACAATTTGATGATCCCTCTAAAGGTGAAATTAAGTTTGGCGCTAGCCATTTTGTTGGCGTTTACCTATTACCTCAAATTATGGCGCAGTTTAGAGAGCAATATCCTGATGTGAAATTAAGTATGGATATTTCAAGCTCAACACAACTTATCCGTAAGCTTGATACCCAAGAATTAGAATTTTTGATCATGTCAGATCATATCTATTTAGATCCGACGGAATATCATCTTGATACCTTTCTTATCGATCCCTTAGTGCTTATTTGTTCACCTGAACATTGGTTGGCAAAAAAGAAACATTGCAGATTTTCTGATATTGCATCAGAAGTTTTTCTGATCAAACCCGAGCACTCTGCTACTCGTGATTTTTTATTAGATAGGATCCAAGAAAATAATAAAGAACTCAAAAATGTGATGGAAATAAATAGTTTAGAAGGAATAAAACAGGGTGTTATTCACGGTTTAGGGATCTCAATTTTATCTCGTTTGTCTATCATGCAAGAATTAAAATCTGGTCTTTTATGTGAAATTGCATTTGATGATATTCAATTTAGCCGAGGCATTCGTTACTTTTATCATAAAGAAAAGTATATCTCCCCAGCCACTAAGAACTTTTTATCTATCTTACAATCTCAAGCTCAAATTTTAACTAAAGATATCAATAAGTAAATTTAGTGACTAAATTTTTAACCCTGTTATTTTAAGGATATCAGCATATCAATATCCTCATTAGATCGTTATTATACTCACGTTTATCCCTTTCTATTTGCTATTGTTTAAAAGGATTTTATGCGTAGAACACTCTCGTCTTATCACCCTATTCTTTATGCTTTGAGAGTGGCTCAGCGTCGTTTATTTCGTTCTCTTCGTTGGTATTTTTCAGGTCGAAAATACAGCAGAGACGTTCAACCAGAACAACGACTTTCTTACCGTTATTTAAAACATACATCTAAATTAATTAGTCGCCGTGGCGAAAGTGATATTCAATTACAATACAATAAAATAACGAATCTTAAATTAGTCGAAAAAGCGTTAGATGGCGTAGTGATAAAACCGGGTGAGTATTTCTCTTTTTGCTATTTAGTCGGTAAACCTAGCTATAAAAGAGGTTTTATTGATGGTATGCAGCTTTCCTATGGCGAAGCAAGAAAAGGTGTAGGCGGTGGAATTTGTCAGGCGAGTAATTTAATACATTGGTTAGCACTACATTCTGAATTAAAAGTGGTCGAGAAAGCTAATCATAGTTTTGATCCCTTTCCTGATGAAGGGAGAGTGCTTCCTTTTGGCTCAGGAGCCGCTATTTTTTATAATTATGTAGATTTAGTCTTATATAATCCAACATCTTATGATTACCAAATTAGATTACATGTCGCTGAACATCAGTTAGAAGGCGAACTCCTTTGTAGTGAAGCAAGAGAATATCGTTATCATATTTATGAGAAATCTTCTTCTTTTATCAAAAAGGGAGAGCATGTATATCGTTGTAATGAAATTTGGCGAGATATTTACACTAAGAACAATGTAGGTGCTTTTCCTCAATTAATTACATCAGAATTACTTTATGAAAATAGTGTGGTCGTGAAATATGATATTTCAAATGAGCAACTAAGTTAATTTACTTAAATATATATTTATTACTCAATTAAAATATTAATTTAATATTTTAATTTTATCTTCTTATTCTAAATAAATAATTATTTTTCTCTTAAAATTAAGAACACCTTAAATCCGAGTATTCTTTTTATCTTGAGATCATTGAGTTATCAAATAGAAACCTTATGTACTTATTATGGTCAAAGAATGGTGATTATGTTTCTATTTAATAGGTCATATAATGATGATAAAAATTGATTATCCACAAAAATTAGAAGTTGGTGATATCGTATTTACGTGTATTGGTACCTCTTTATTTCGTCAAATTTCCTCAGCTTCTTTATGCTGGAGTAATCATGTTGGCATTATTATTGGTCATAATGGTGAGGATTATTTAGTTGCCGAAAGCCGAGTTCCGCTCTCAACCACAACCACATTAACCCGCTTTATTAACCGCTCTGCGGGCAAACGTTATGCAATACGCCGGCTATCCACACAACTCTCTGACGAACAAAAAAATGCACTTGTTGCACAAGTACCTGAAAGATTAAATAAGCTTTACCACACAGGTTTTAAATACGACTCTTCCCGCCAATTTTGCTCTAAATTTGTTTTTGATATTTATAAATCAGCACTCTCTATTCGTATAGGTGAAATAGAAACATTCCAAGAGTTATTAAGCAAAAATCCTAATGCCAAATTACAATTTTGGAAATTATGGTTTATTGGGCAAATACCGTGGGAAAGAACCACTGTCACTCCAGCTAGTTTATGGCAACATCCGCACCTATCTTTAGTTTATCAAAGTCATGAGAATATTAATTAATACAGTGTATTAGCATTAAAAAAAATAGAGAAAACAATAGCATTTCTGATACTGTTTATTGATAAAAATCTGAATAAAACTCAAACCCTCTCTTTGTAATAGGGAGGTTTTTGGTGTAAAACTAAAAAACAATATTTTGTAAATATAGCTTAATTTTATTCATCTATTATTCGTCATTTAGGGATCACTATGAAATACCAAGATGTTACGAAATCACCCTGTGAGAATGCTTATTTTTTAGTTTTTAACCTCACCTATTCACCCGAGAACCGCGATACTCTGATCGATTTTTGTAATAATTTTTCTGGCCTGATACGTAGCATGAGAACACGTTTTCCTGAATTGGAAACAAGTTGTGTAATGGGATTCGGTGCAAATGCATGGGCTACATTATTTCCCAATCAGCCTAAACCCAAAGAGCTAAATACCTTTAAAGAAATTAAAGGTGATACTTATACCGCGGTTTCAACTCCAGGCGATCTTTTTTTCCATATTCGAGCTCTCAAGGTTTCAGCCTGTTACGAATTAGCATCTATCATCAGCCAAAAGCTAAAGAATATTGTTACGCCTGTCGATGAAGTACATGGATTTAGATATTTTGATGGGCGCTCTATTATTGGTTTTGTCGATGGAACTGAAAACCCAGAATATGAAGATGAACGAGCTTCTTATGCTGTTATTGGTAATGAAGATCCTGAATTTGCAGGTGGCAGTTATGCCTTTGTACAAAAATATATTCACGATATGGAAGCATGGGAAAAACAGCCTCTTATCGAACAAGAAAAAGTCATTGGTAGACATAAATTTAATGATGTGGAATTAACCGATGAAGAAAAAGAGCCTGGTTCACACAATGTTGTCACCAATATTCAAGATGAGAACGGCGAAGATTTAAAAATTGTCAGAGCCAATATGCCTTTTTCCAATCCATCCAAAAATGAATATGGTACTTACTTTATTGGTTATGCACGTTATTTTTCAACAACTAACCGTATGTTAGAAAATATGTTTGCAGGTACACCTGAGGGCCATACGGATAAGTTGCTTAAATTCAGTACCCCTGTAACCGGTACATTATTCTTTGTTCCATCACCCGAATTTCTGGATGATCTAGCATAATTTCTATTACAAGTAGATATATAGGCTTGTTACTTATATATCTACTTTCTATTCTGGTTTTTTCTGGGTCAACTACAAACCAAATACATTAACGTAAAACTCTTTGCCGTCATCTGTACTTTCAATGGTATAAGTAATCGGAATAGAATTTTTACCACCTTTACCTTCAAAAGAAAGTTCAGCAGCACATGAGTAAGTATCTCTCTTCTCATCATGCTCACGGGTACGTACGCTTTCTACTTTGATCTTAATTTGATCGATCACTGACGCCATTCTTTGATCACGTAATTCATCTTTTGTAATATCAATCACTAAGTTCTTTGCTTCAGTGCTATCACAATTAGGTGTTGCATCACCACATCCCACTAACGGTAACGCTAATGCACCTAATAAAGCTAATTTTAGAATTCTAGTTTTCATACTGGTTATTTCTTCCTTGCTCACGAGATAAAATAAATTTTTCAATATTTTACCTAATAATTATCTCGCAACAATATAGGGTAATAACAGTTAGGATAAGATAACGATAGAGATTAAGATTTTGGCGTTAAGAAAAACATTAAGTAAAACCTACGGACTTTAACTTCAATGTTAATGTGCTTCGATTTCTTGTTTGTTAATCACCCCAATAATATCAACACGAATATTTCGCGTATCCGCTCTTCCTTTATCGTCTACTGCACGAATACGATAGCGACCACTTTCTTTGGGATACCATTCTATTGAACGCTGATTTGTACTATTCCCTAGATAAGCATCATCAACAAACCAATAAATAATATTGCTGTCATTATCCGTTGTTGCATTAAATACAATTGATGTATTTGGTGATGAAGCACGCCTTAAAGTATAAGTGGTATTACGTAATGGAGATAAAATACGAGGAGGCATTCCTGTAATAGCAATATCTCCATTTTTACAGTGAGCAGTAGAAGGTGGTATTCGCTTTGGTAACCCTGCTTGAACAAATACTTTAGCTAAATCAGAAGGCCAATATTCAAAAACTTCAATCTTGACCTGAACTTCATTATATGGGGGACAAGCAACCTTTCCCGTCGCTGATCAATACCCTAATAACTCACTAATTTCTGCCACAGAGTTAAGAATTGAAAGTGTAATTGTATAGGGGGGCGAATATTTACGACTCATAATGTGGCTCTTTATGTTTATTTTAAAAAAATCTAGCGACTGTAAGACGATGACTAAAAAATATTATTTATCTATTTTTTGTTTAATTATCGATAAGATAACCTATTACTCTTACACACTCTTGATTTTTACATCTATTAAAAATCGAAAAATAGCTAACAAACTTTTTTTATGCGAGTTATACCGCAAAAGAGATGATTTTCTTATGTTTAGCATTTAAATATCTAGCCTTGTTTTCGTCATTTGCGTATTTATATTTTGTGTGTAAAAAGTATCCCACTTTATTTATCAATGTAATTAAACATCATTAAAATCAATATGTAATGAATTAAAAATAAAGAGTTTTCAGAAAAGTGCAGATTATCATTAATGGTGAATTAACGATATTATAGTGTGTGAAATTATTTGGCTTTTGGTCTAAAAAGATATTTGGATCATTAAAACAATGAACTGAAACCTTGTGATATGATCACGCAATGCTTGTGAAATAGAACGATATGCGGTGTAACAACAGATTTTCACAAATAACTCAAAATTCAATACGTTAAGACAGACAACAACATGACTGACATTCAACACTTAGACTCCCACACACCAATGATGCAGCAGTATCTTAAGATTAAAGCAGAGCATCCTGAAATCTTACTGTTCTATCGTATGGGTGACTTTTATGAACTGTTTTTTGATGATGCCAAAAAAGCCTCTCGCTTATTAGATATTTCATTAACAAAACGAGGTCAGTCCGCAGGTCAACCTATTCCTATGGCAGGTGTTCCACATCATGCTGTTGAAAACTATCTCGCTAAATTAGTTCAACTAGGAGAATCTGTCGCTATTTGTGAACAAATTGGTGATCCTGCAACAAGTAAAGGCCCTGTTGAGCGCAAAGTTATTCGTATTGTAACGCCGGGTACTGTTACTGATGAAGCCTTACTTGAAGAGCGCCAAGACAACCTTTTAGCGGCTATTTGGCAAGATAAAAATGGCGCATTTGGTTATGCAACGTTAGATATCACATCAGGGCGTTTTCGTGTTACTGAAATGCCAGATAGTGAAAGCATGACTGCCGAATTGCAACGTACTCATCCAGCGGAATTACTCTATCCAGAAACTTTTGAGTCGATGGCACTGATTGAGCGCCAGCAAGGCTTGCGCCGTCGTCCTATTTGGGAATTTGAACCAGAAACAGCAAGACAACAACTGAACCTGCAATTTGGTACTCGTGATTTAACAGGCTTTGGTGTTGAAAATGCACATTTGGCACTCTGTGCTGCTGGGTGCTTATTACAATATGTGAAAGATACACAACGCACTGCATTGCCCCATATTCGTAACATCACTATGGAGCGTCCTCAAGATTCAATTATTTTAGATGCGGCGACTCGGCGTAATCTTGAATTAACACAGAATCTTGCAGGTGGTACCGATAACACACTCGCATCCGTACTTGATCTCTGTGTTACCCCTATGGGAAGCCGCATGCTAAAACGTTGGATACATTCGCCTTTGCGCCAACGTGAACAACTCGTTAAACGTCAAGATGCAATTAGTGCATTACAGCCCCTCTATTTTGAACTGCAACCTTTTTTACGACAAATAGGTGATCTAGAGCGAGTCTTAGCTCGTTTAGCTCTACGCTCCGCACGTCCACGTGATCTTTCTCGTATGCGCCATGCTTTCCAGCAATATCACGATATTCATCAAGTGCTTGAACAAGCTGATATGCCTTACATCAAAGAATTACAAAAGCGTATTAGTCAGTTCGATGAATTATGTGAATTACTCGAACATGCTATTGTTGAAACACCGCCAGTATTAGTACGTGACGGTGGTGTTATTGCCTCTGGGTATAATGCCGAATTAGATGAATGGCGTGCATTAGCCGATGGCGCAAGTGATTACCTTGATAAACTTGAAATCCGTGAACGTGAAAAATGGGGTATTGATACTCTAAAAGTTGGCTTTAATGGTGTACATGGCTATTACATCCAAGTCAGTCGCGGGCAAAGCAATTTAGTGCCTATGCACTATGTTCGTCGTCAAACATTGAAAAATGCTGAACGTTATATTATTCCTGAATTAAAAGAGTATGAAGACAAGGTATTAACTTCTAAAGGTAAAGCATTAGCTATCGAAAAAATGCTTTATGAAGAGATTTTTGAAAAGCTACTACCTCACCTTACAGCATTACAAATTAGTGCAGAGGCTTTAGCTGAAACAGATGTTCTTTCTAACCTTGCAGAGCGTGCTGAGTCATTAAATTATACTCGCCCAGAATTGAGTGAAAAAACAGGCATTCAAATCACTGGAGGACGTCACCCAGTTGTTGAACAAGTCCTTAGTGAACCGTTTATTTCAAATCCATTACAATTAGCACCTCAACGTCGCTTATTGATCATTACAGGCCCTAATATGGGGGGTAAAAGTACTTATATGCGCCAAGCCGCATTAATTACTTTACTTGCTTATATTGGTAGCTTTGTACCTGCTGAAAAAGCCTTAATTGGCCCAGTCGATCGCATCTTTACGCGTGTCGGTGCTTCTGATGATCTTGCTTCTGGACGTTCTACTTTTATGGTTGAAATGACAGAAACCGCTAATATTTTGCACAATGCGACTGAAAATAGCTTAGTTTTAATGGATGAAATTGGTCGGGGTACATCCACTTATGACGGGTTATCTCTGGCTTGGGCTTGTGCTGAAAATTTAGCAAACCGCATTAAAGCGATGACTCTCTTTGCAACTCACTATTTTGAATTAACTACACTGCCTGAAAAACTTAAAGGCACTGCAAACATTCATTTAGATGCAGTTGAACATGGCGATACTATTGCCTTTATGCACAGCGTCCAAGAAGGCGCTGCAAGTAAAAGTTATGGTTTAGCCGTAGCGTCATTAGCGGGCGTGCCAAAAGAGGTGATCCGTCGCGCTAAGCAGAAGCTAAAAGAGCTTGAAATGCTATCAGGTCATACTGGCTCTGGTCATGTTGAAACGTCACAGCTGATGTTATTAACAGAAGCAGAGCCTTCTGCCATTGAATTAGCATTAGATAAAATCGATCCTGATGCATTAACACCTCGACAAGCATTAGAACAACTCTATCGTTTAAAAGAGATGGTAAAATAAGTCATAACAAATACTAAATATTGATAGCAAAAAGGCTCTGTTTGATTTTTCAGAGCCTTTTTTATGGCTTACTTTCTAATTTTTCAAATGAAGATAATCAAAGATAAATACAACATTAATTAATTGAAGCATGGCTATATTTCAGCCGCTCACCCAATAACAATAAAGTGTCTTTATCACCATAGTTGTCAAATAAGCGAACAAATGATGATAAAGCAGGATTAAACATCATATCGTCAGTAGTTTTCTCATAAAATGTATAATCTTTTGTTTTCAATGAAAAGACTAACGTAATTTCATCATCATTACGGCCTTTATTTAAAATCAAATTATCATTACTTGCCATTAACTGATTTATATATTTATAACCACTTTCATAGAAAATCACTAAATTTCCATCAGCTTGACGTTGAACAACAGAATAGAGATCACGATAAGCATGTTGAGCAATAAAATAGATATCACCTTTAGCATTTTGGGCAACTTCTTTAACACGCAAAGGAAGCCAGCGTGTTTTTGTCACTTCTTTATTCACTAAATTTAACGTGATTTCTAACGTATTTGTTGTGTAATGGTGGTTATAAAAAATAATGAGGGAATCACCTGATAGAGCGTAATGAAATTGAGTAAACTCACCAAAATCTTCAGCGTAATATTGCTTCACCAAATCTTCTGTATTAACTGAATATTCCCAGCTTTCGCCTTCATCTAAACTTGTTAATATTGTCTTATTATCAACTAGTACTAGTTGCGATGTTGTTTGTGAAAAGAGTAATTTTCCACCAATTAGCGCTAAAGGAAAACGATAATAACCATTGTTAGTCTCTTGCCAAGGAATTAAATCTGCTATTGTAAACTCTGTTAAATCTATAGTTTGTCGTCCCTGCTCTGTAAATAAAACACATTTATCGGCAACACAATAAGCGTTATAAAAGCTACCTTGACCTTGCGATACAAAGCGCATGCCTTCTTTATCAGAAAAGTACAGTGTATATTTTCTCTGGTTATCTTGGCGATGAAGTCTGCCATAAATATCTACATCATATCGGCCACTATCAGATTCAGTTTTAATTAACATTCCGCTAGAAGCATAAAAAGTATTACGCCAATCATAGTGAGAATATGGGTATGAAGATAATTCGGAAGAGTTTTCATTTTTCCATTGCCACTTAGAGGCGAATCCATGAAAAAGTACGCCATAAAAAAGCAATAAGCTTAAAATAAATAAACTTGTGATAATGATAAAAGGCTTACGGAAAAAAGGATTCATTGGCGCAACTCCGTAATATACAGGGGTTGTTTGCTTTCAATACATTGCTGCTGAAGTAAAAAATGGGTTTGATAACTGCTATTGCCTTTTTCTGATAACAAAATATAAAGATTTGAAAACAAGGCAGTTAAAAAAGCAATGCCACTCATAATTAAGCCATAGATAATTCCCATTCCTAAAAAACTATCACCAATAGAATACCAATCCCATTTATCCCAATAATTGCCATTATCATAAACATCAGAAATAGAAAAACTTGCAACCATTGAGAAAATAAAAACACTAACTAATGCGATTATTAGCAGTGATAAACGATATGTACGCTGGTGGCCAATATACATTTGTCCTGATATTGAATAAACGCCATTATCTGTATGATTATAAACGCCCAAGACAACAGGCCCTGAGTTCTTATCTTCAACTTGCCAAAAGAACAGTTCAACATCATCACCATCAGCAAGAAACAGATTATGATCAGAATAAAATAAGCGCTCTCTATAACTTAATACGAAAGGATGATTATCAATCAGGCAGGATACTTGCATTATCACCGTCTCGCCGTTGCGGTGATGCATTTTAATTCTATTAGTACTATGAATTTGTATTATTCCTCGAACTCGTTGTACTTTACTTTGTTTTATTTGAGGAAACGATTTTTTACTCACAGTCAATGAAGGTAATGGTGCTGATTTTATTCCAGTAATAATGAGGTGCTCGCCATCTGGCGCTATCAACACTTGCTTGGTGATAACTTTATCTAACGCCTTTATTCTCTTTCTATGTTTAGGTCTTGTGCGCTGAAAATAGCGATAAGCTTTTTCTCCGATATAACTGACCCCCGCCATCACAGCACCACATGCAATAACCATAGAAACAACGATAAAGAAATTCACGTCAAGATAGAGGATCGAGAAGTAGCTCCAATAACCGCCAACAAGCGTAAGAATAAATGCAAGCAATAACCATTTTTGTTGTTTTGCTGTTAGCGTGAATTTTCTTTCAGGCTCAAGCCTTCCTTTAGTATCATGATAAATCCATTGCACCCAGAAACTACCATCTTTCAATAATTCAGCACAGATTTTAAGTTCATCACCTTGTTTTAATCGTTTAAGAAAATCTTGGGAATTAGCAAAATCCTCTTCATTAAGATAGAAGTTTTTACCTGATGCTATTAATCTCACCATTCCATTCGGGGAGATTTTACGTTGGTTAAAATCGCAACATTCTAATTTAACGTTTAAAAAATAATCTTTCATATCTTCCTTTATTACTTTCATCAGGCTAACAAGGTGCAAGACTGCGTTCTTGTTTTATCGTTTTGAGTCGCATAATACAAGATAAAGAAAAGCCGATTAGTAAATCCACTAATCGGCTTTGGTAATAACAATCTGTCAATTAAAGCTATAAACAGAAAAAGGGTGGCTAACTATGCTTTGAAAAGTGCTTCAATACATAATCCCTGACTTTGTAGGATGTCTTTTAAGCGACGCAGTCCTTCAACTTGAATTTGACGAACTCTTTCTCTTGTTAGACCAATTTCTCTACCAACATCTTCTAAAGTTTCTGCTTCATAGCCTAATAACCCAAAACGACGTGCTAATACTTCACGTTGCTTAGGATTCAATTCAAATAACCACTTTATGATATTTTCCTTGAGGTTATTATTTTGAATTGTTGCTTCCGGTCCTTCTTCATTTTCATCAGAGATAATATCGAGTAATGCTTTATCTGAATCACCACCAATTGGGGTATCAACAGAAGTAATACGTTCGTTTAAACGTAGCATCTTACTCACATCTTCAACTGGTTTATCAAGTGTTTGTGCAATTTCTTCAACACTAGGCTCATGATCGAGTTTATGTGCTAATTCTCTTGCTGTTCTTAAATAAACATTCAGCTCTTTAACGATATGAATGGGAAGGCGGATAGTACGAGTCTGGTTCATAATGGCACGTTCAATAGTTTGACGTATCCACCATGTCGCATAAGTTGAAAAACGGAAACCTTTTTCAGGATCAAATTTTTCAACAGCACGAATAAGTCCTAAGTTCCCTTCTTCAATCAAATCAAGCAGGGCAAGACCTCGGTTTGTATAACGACGAGAGATCTTAACAACTAAACGTAGGTTACTTTCTATCATTCGTTGTCTTGAAGGAATATCGCCTCGCAACGCTCTACGGGCAAAAAAAACTTCCTCTTCAGCGGTCAGCAACGGAGAATAACCAATTTCTCCTAAATAAAGCTGAGTTGCATCGAGCGCACGCTGGTTGACTCCTTCAATAAGTTCAATTTCATCTTGAGCATCAGACTCATTTTCTGCCTCTTTTGCAGCAACTTCATCGAACTCTTCCATGTTCTCTTCAATTTCATCTGTATATAACTCGTCTACTCTTAGCGTACTTTGGCTCATCAGCTGCTCCTACCCTTGATAATTTAGGTAAACGACCCATAATTAAAGTCTGTTTACCAGTTTATCGCTGTGTCACGACACAACGGGTTTACTGATTTTCCCTTGTAACGAATTACAAAATAAAAGATAACATAATCTATTTTACTGTTAATTTTATTCTTTCTTTATTCAATATATAACTTAACTATTGAGTGCAGGTTATTAACAGTTTTTTTATTATATTTTACGTATATCTATCTATGCGTAAAATTACTCTATTTGATGTACTATTTGTGACTATTTACATCTAAAAAAACAAATAAAAATCCATAATAATAAAATAATATCCAATAATTTATATTACGTACTATTATTAAAAAGATAATCTAATAAAGAAAATACCTACCTAAACAAGAGGTTGTTTTATAGTTCATCTTTTCATAACAACGAATCTTTATTCATTTTTTATATAACAATTTTTAGCATACGCATTCATTGGTTGAGAATCAACCGTCTAATTTAACGTTATCTATAATTTTATATTGACCTCTCATTTTTAATAACCTTTAAATAAGCACTTATACTTAGGTAAAATTTATTTTGTTTCAATATTTTAATTAATTACAGATAAGAAAAAGCCCTCTTCTTTTTGTAAAGGAGAGGGCTTAACTTTAGGATTATTCACTATGCGTGTAAAAAATCACTCATCTATTTCTTAGGTAAATAACTCATTGGGTTGAGTGATTTTTCTTTATAACGGATCTCAAAGTGTAGTCGGACAGAACTAGTTCCAGAGCTACCCATTGTGGCAATTTGCTGACCTGCATTCACATTTTGTTGTTCGCGCACTAAAATGGTGTCGTTATGTGCGTATGCGCTGAGGTATTCGTCATTATGCTTAATGATAACGAGGTTACCGTAACCACGTAATGCGCTACCAGCATAAACCACTTTACCCGCTGCGGTTGCAACAATTGGTGAACCTTTTGTACCACCGATATCGATACCTTTATTACCACCTGGCGCACTTGAATAGCTTTCGATGATATTACCTTGTGCAGGCCAAATCCACTTACCAGAAACCGCTGTTGGTGCTGGTGTCGCTGCCGTTGTGGTATTCGTGTTGGTTGTTGGTGGCGGAGTCGTTGTTTTCGGCGGTGTTGTTGCCGGTTTAGTGATCAATGGCCCCATTGATGTGTTGTTTGTCGGTTTCGTTTGAGCCGTTTGAACACCTGCACTACTTGGTTGATTGATAACGGATGTGTTCACATTTGTATTGGTTCCCGTATTGACTTGACGGTTACCAATATTCAGTACCTGCCCCACATTTAAACTGTAAGGCTCTGGAATATTATTCATTGATGCCAGCTCTTTTACATCGCTATCTGTTATCCACGCGATATAGAACATGGTATCACCGCGTTTTACTGTATAGGTATTACCGCTATAATTGCCTTTAGGAATACTGTCATAATTGCGGTTGTACACAATCCGTCCAGAGCCATCAGTACTTACATTTTGCGCAGCAACAGATGTTTGAGGACGAGGCTGGTTTTGAGACTGAACCATGCCTCCATTAGACGAAGCGGAGTTCACCTTAATTGAAGGAGGAGGTGACGATTGTAAGGGGGTAGTTCTTTCAATAGGCGTCGCATTACTGTTAGTCATTACAGGTGCGGTTGATACCGTATTATTTGAAGAGCTATCATTTACAGAGGTAATTGGTGCAGGACGATAAGGTGTATCTGCACAGCCTGTTAATGCAAATCCAATTACCGAACACATGATTGCCCAGCGGACATGCTTAATTGGGCTTTCTGAATTCATACTTCCTTCTCCCTTTAAAAAGGCATTAGCATCTAGCAATTTGTCGAGTTAAACAAAAAGACTGCAATTTTTTGAAAATGTTTCATTTATTAGTGCAGATTACGACAAGCTATTAAAAAGCAGTAATAAAAAACGGTCAGATTTATCTGGAAGTTATGCTAACTCGCCTGAAATTAAAGGAACAAATCTAACTGTTTCTATAGATTGGTAGTGAAAATCATTACCTAAACGTCGGATAAACTTCAGTATTTGTTGTTGTTCACCAACAGGTATTATCATCCTGCCACCATCGGCTAACTGCATCAATAACTGTTGTGGTACTTCTGTTGCACATGCTGTCACTATTATGGCATTAAACGGCGCTTTTGATGACCAACCTTCCCATCCATCACCATGGCGTGTCGAGATGTTATGTAAATCAAGATGTTTGAAACGTCGTTTAGCTTGCCATTGCAATATCTTTATACGCTCAACAGAACTAACATGATGGACTAAATTTGCTAATACGGCCGTTTGATACCCCGAACCTGTACCAATTTCTAATACAGAATCTGTACTTTGTAATTCCAGTAATGTTGTCATTTTGGCAACAATATAAGGCTGTGAAATAGTTTGCCCATTGCCAATAGGCAAAGCCGTATTTTCGTAAGCCTTATGAGAAAGCGCTTCATCAATAAAAAGCTCTCTAGGTACTTTACTCATTGCTTCCAACAGGCTCTCATCCTTGATGCCATGCTGTTTTAACATTGTCAGTAAGTCTTTCATTGACCGACTTAACATGTTTTTTTGACCTCTGCTTTATTTAACCAATTTTGTAGTAAATCAAGTGCTTTATACGCTGTTAAATCAACATGTAATGGAGTTATCGAAACATAACCTTCATCAACAGCAGCAAAATCTGTATCGGGACCTACATCATTTTTTTCACCTGGAGGCCCAATCCAATAAAGGCTATTTCCTCTAGGATCGGTATGCGTATAAACATGTTGTGATGCATGACGACTACCACAGCGTGTAATACGGAAACCTTTTACTTCATCAATAGGAATATCAGGTACGTTAATATTGAGAATATTTCCGGCTCTTAAAGGTACTTGTTGTAACATTGCTAAAACATCACAAGTTACTTGAGCAGCTGTCTCAAAGTGCGTTTCACCATCAAGTGAAACAGCAATGGCAGGTAAACCTAAAAAACGCCCTTCTGTTGCAGCAGCAACCGTACCTGAATAAATAACATCATCACCCAAATTAGGGCCATGATTAATACCAGAAACCACAATATCAGGACGAGGGCGCACTAAATGATTTACACCAAGATAAACACAATCTGTTGGTGTACCCTCAACAATCGCAATATCCCCGTTCTCAAGCTCTTGCTTGCGTAGAGGTCTGTCGATTGTTAAAGAGTTAGATGCAGCACTACGATTGCGATCAGGTGCAACAATTTGTACATCATAACGCTGGCGTAATGCTTTAGCGAGGGTCTGTATCCCCTTCGCCATCACACCATCGTCATTACTCACCAATATTTTCAGCATCATCATTCCCTAATAAAATTAATTCACGTACAACGCTAGTTGCAAAGCTTCCTGCAGGTAAAAAGAATGACAGAGAAACAGTGGTATCGTCTACCCAATTCCATGACATATTTTCTGGTAATACATTGATAGCACGTCTTGTATTATCAACGCGTTCTTGTCGAACCAACGACCAGAAGGCTTCATATTCTGCCAGATTTTCAGTTTCAAAATCTAATGCTTGTGATTGTGTACCTAAATCACCTTTACCTGGTAAAGGTGCCGTAATATGAACATCATGCTCTTCATAACGAATTTGTGTTTGAGTCAGCTCTGCTTCATCAACAACAAACCAGCTACCTCGCCCATGAAGTTGCATTGCATCACCGAGTATCACTTTTGAATATAAATCGCATTCCAATCTTTTACTGACAATATGATTAAACATCGCACTACGGGCTGCGGAGAGATAAAAGCTACGCTTTCCTCGTTCTTTTACGCGGATTTCGTCTGTTGCCCAACGCATGGCTTGTCGTAAATTATCACCATTACGACCAAATCGTTGAGCACCAAAATAGTTAGGGACACCTTTTGCTTTTATTTTCGTCAAACGAGCATCAACAAAATTGCGATCAGAAATCTCTCGTAATACCAATGTAAAGTGATTACCTTTTAGTGTTCCTATACGTAATTTACGTTGTTGACGAGTCGCTTCTAGAACTTCACAACCCTCTAAAGCGAGCTGGCTGAAATCAGGCATCTCTTTACCCGGCATACGCAGACAAAACCATTGTTCAGTCACTGCATTTCTGTCTTTTAGACCGGCGTAACTGGCATCACGAGGATGGACCCCAACAAATTTTGCTAATTTTTCAGCAACAAAAGCCGTATTACAACCTGTTTTTCTGATTTTCACCATGACATGCTCGCCTTCACCATCAAGGGTGAAGCCAAGATCTTCACAGACAATAAAATCTTCAGGAATTAACTTTAACAAACCTGTTGCTTGTGGTTTTCCATGTAACCAATGGAGTTCGGGTAAATCACTCATTCAGGTAATGACTCTTTCATTAGTAAAACAACGGCTTCACAGGCAATGCCTTCTTTTCTACCGACAAATCCAAGCTTTTCTGTTGTGGTCGCTTTCACATTGATGTCATCAACGTGGCAATGAAGATCTTCTGCAATATTGACGCGCATTTGTGGTGTATGAGGTAGCATTTTTGGAGCCTGAGCAATGATCGTGACATCTAAATTACCAATTCGGTAACCTTTTGCTCTTACACGAGAGAAGGCTTCACGAAGGAGTACGCGGCTATCTGCACCTTTGTATGCAGGATCGGTATCAGGAAACAATGTACCAATATCACCCATTGCCACTGCACCTAAAATAGCATCTGTAACTGCATGTAATACTACATCGCCATCAGAGTGAGCTAATAGCCCTTGTTCATAAGGAACTCTGACACCGCCAATAATAATAGGGCCTTCGCCGCCAAATTTATGTACGTCGTAACCGTGTCCAATTCTCATTTATTATGTGTTCCTTATACTGGTGATTTGGCGTGAGAGGAAAAACTCTGCAAGCGCTAAATCTTCTGGCTGAGTAACTTTGATATTATCTGCACGACCTTTAACTAATAAAGGTTCATATCCAGCAAACTCCATCGCTGAGGCTTCATCAGTGATCGTTGCTTTTTGAGAGAGTGCATTTTCTATATTTTGTTTTAATAACAATGCAGGAAAGAATTGTGGTGTTAAAGCATGCCATAGCGTTGTTCTTTCTACTGTTTGTTCAATATGGTTATCTTGGTGATAACTACGTTTCATTGTATCGCGAACCGGTGTCGCAAGAATGCCACCACAAAAGTGGGGTTCCATCACGTTTTCATCAATGAGTTTAATTAGATGATCAAGATCGCCAAAATGTAGACAAGGTCTTGCTGCATCGTGAACTAATGCCCATGTGTTTTCAGGAAAATGTTGAGTGACATATTCTAAACCTGACAATACGGAGTCAGCGCGTTCACCACCACCATCAACCGTAATTATTCTTTTATCTTGCGCTAAAGATAAAGTGTGAAAGTAGCTGTCATTAGGGCTGATTGCCACGATAATTTGCGTTATACGTGGGTGTTTCAATAAGGCATTAATGGTATGTTCAAGAATAGTCAATCCGCCAATCTTCAAATATTGTTTTGGGCAGACTGATTGCATTCGACTTCCAATACCGGCTGCCGGAATAACGGCAACAATAGGAAGAGTAGAGTTTGTTATATTCATTATGATATTTGTATCAGGACACACTATTAATTCAATAAATTAACGACGTGGTTGAGATTTATCACTCACAATACGGAAAAATGTCTCATTAGGCTTTATCATTCCTAATTCACTACGAGCACGCTCTTCTAAAGCTTCTTGCCCGCCATTGAGGTCATCAATCTCTGCAAATAGACGATCATTACGCTCTTTTAACTGCGTATTTTGCGCCAATGCAGATTCAACTTCTTGAGTTACTTTGTTGTAATCATGGATACCATTTTTACCTAACCACAATGAATATTGTAGCCAGCCAAGTAAAATCAGAAGTAAGACTGTTAATTTCCCCATTACCACCCCCAAGATTAATGGGCTAATCATCCCACAACTCAACCACAGACGCCACAAAAGTGCTGGAATATATTACATTATTATTCCCATTATCCTCACTATAAACATGGATAACTTCTATAAAATTCAGACTAAGGTTTGATTTTTTCTTATTAAGATGAAGTGCTATGGGGGTTATTTATAAATAAATGGGCTCTTAATTAATGCGTAAGTCGCATTTGAAATAGTATGACTTAATATGCATATTTTACTTTAAATACATACATTATCTCTACACATATCCCCTTTTTTGGGGTGTTTGTGTAGAGATAATTCAAACTCATCATAAAATTAACAGTAAATTTTTTTTTGCCGTAAGTATATGATGATTTGTTGGATAAGGGTATTTATAGGAAGTGTGCCGTCTAAATGTAATTCGGGATCAATGGGCCGTTCATAAGGCGAATCGATACCTGAAAATTGCTTTATCTCACCTCGTCTTGCTTTTTGATAAAGCCCTTTCGGATCACGAGCTTCACAAATAGAAAGTGGCGTATCAACGAAGATCTCAATAAATCTTCCTTGCTCAAAACGATCTCTAACTTGTTGTCTATCTTTTTGGTAAGGCGAGATAAAAGCCGTTAAGACAATCAGTCCCGCATCTACCATCAATTTAGCCACTTCACCCACACGGCGGATATTTTCGTGCCTATCTTCTGCACTAAATCCAAGATCACGACATAATCCATAACGTAAGTTATCTCCATCTAATAGATAGGTATGAATGAGTGAATACTTTTGTGAGTAATTATAAAGCGCTTGCTCTAGCGCATCGGCAAGTGTGGATTTACCAGAACCAGATAAGCCTGTAAACCAAAGCACACATCCTTTGTGTGTTTGTTGTGATTCGCGTTCATTTAATCCAATTTTATGAGGATGCCAAACAATATCGTTGCTTATCACCACTATTTTCCTCCAAGAAGATCTCTTGCTCCCCAATGGGGAAAATGGCGACGGATAAGCTGGTTTAACTCAATTTCAAAAGCATCATATTGTGTCGTAGTTTGTATCGCGTTATCTCTTGTTTCTCGAATAAGTCCAGCACCAACAGTGACATTGCTTAGTCGATCAATAAAAATAAGCCCGCCCATATCGGCATTGGTTTGATAGTTATCCAGCACCAATGGCTCTTCAAATGAGACTTCAACACTACCTATTGCATTTAAACTTAAGTTATCTGTAACTTGTTGAGTAAGCTTATTCACATCCACTTGATAATGAATATTCTCTATTTTGGCGCGGCTTTTTTTGCCTACGATCTTGATGTCTAGAGTATGCCCTTGTACTAAAGGTTGCTCTGACATCCACACCACGTCAATTAATGCATGAGTACTAATATTGGTGGTTGTATCGTTATCATCAACGATAATATCCCCACGACTAATATCAATTTCATCCGCCAAAACCAGTGTAATGGCTTGCCCCGCTTTGGCTTGTGTTAAATCTCCATCAAAAGTGACGATACGTTTAATCGTTGTCTGTTTTCCTGAAGGTAGTACTTTGATTTGTTGCCCTTGATAAAGCACGCCCGAAGACACCGTACCGCTGTATCCTCTAAAATCTAAATCTGGACGATTCACATATTGCACAGGGAAACACAGTGGTTGTGCGTCTGAACCTAATTTAACCGGCGCATCTTCCAATAATGAAAGCAATGGTTTTCCTTGATACCAAGGCATATTCAATGAGGGAGAAACCACATTGTCACCATCAAGGGCAGAAATAGGAACAAACTCAATGGTTAGATCCGTTGGGAGCTGATCAGCAAAATGAAGATAATCTTGTTGGATCGAGTTAAAGAATGCTTGCTGATAATCCACAAGATCCATTTTATTGATTGCAACGATTAAGTGACGGATCCCAAGGAGTGTACTGATAAAACTGTGTCGCCGTGTTTGTTCTTGTACGCCTTTTCGAGCATCGATCAGCAGAATAGAAAGTGAACTTGTTGATGCACCTGTCGCCATATTGCGGGTATATTGAGCATGTCCTGGTGTGTCAGCAATAATAAACTTGCGCTTTGAAGTTGAAAAATAGCGATAAGCAACATCAATAGTGATCCCTTGCTCTCTTTCTGCCGCTAATCCATCCACCAGCAAAGCAAGATCGAGTTTTTCACCTTGAGTCCCGATCTTTTTACTTTCATTTTGTAATGTAGAAAGCTGATCTTCATAGATCTGCCTTGTGTCATGAAGTAAACGTCCTATTAATGTACTTTTTCCATCATCGACATTGCCACAGGTTAGAAATCGCAGTAATCCTTTATTCTGTTGAGTCTTTAGATAGCGCTCTATACCGCCCTGTTGTGCAATTTCACCTGCGACAAGTTGATTCGTTTTTACGGCTAAAAGTCCCATATTTCCTCCGATTAAAAATAACCTTGGCGTTTTTTCAGTTCCATCGATGCCGACTGATCACTGTCAATTAAACGCCCTTGTCGCTCACTGCTGGTGGAAATCAGCATTTCTTCAATAATGGCCGGTAGAGTCTCTGCTTGTGAATGAATGGCACCAGTTAATGGCCAGCATCCCAGTGTTCTAAATCTTACTTTTTGCTGTGAGATCACCTCACCGGGTTTTAGATCGATTCTGTCGTCATCTACCATGATTAAGGTGCCATCTCGTTCGATAACCGGTCTATTTTTTGCAAAATAGAGCGGAACAATGTCGATATTTTCTAAATAGATATATTGCCAAATATCGAGTTCTGTCCAATTAGATAACGGAAACACACGAATACTTTCACCTTTATTAATCTGTCCGTTATAGTTTTTCCATAATTCAGGGCGTTGGTTTTTCGGATCCCAGCGATGCTTTCTATCTCTAAACGAATAGATACGTTCTTTAGCTCGTGATTTTTCTTCGTCACGGCGCGCACCACCAAATGCCGCATCAAACCCATATTTGTCTAAGGCTTGCTTTAGTCCTTCGGTTTTCATGATATCTGTGTGTTTTGCACTACCATGAATAAACGGATTGATCCCAAGTTCTACCCCTTGTGGATTTCGATAAACTTTAAGATCAAAGTTATATTCTTTAGCCGTTTTATCTCGAAATTCATACATTTCTCGAAACTTCCAGCCCGTATCAACATGCAACAAAGGAAAAGGTAATTTCGCGGGATAAAACGCCTTGCGAGCTAAATGCAACATCACCGAGGAATCTTTGCCTATTGAATAAAGCATGACGGGATTTTCAAATTCAGCGACAACCTCACGCAGAATATAAATACTTTCTGCTTCTAATTGCTGAAGGTGGGTTAGCTGTGTTTCATTCATAACAACCTCGTTTAGGCAAAATGAACCAAAGGTGAATGGAGTGACGGTAAGGATTGAGAAGTGTATCTATCACCAAACCACGCAAGTTGGTGATGTAGTGCAGCGACTTCTCCCACAATTAATAAAGCGGGAGTCGGTGCTTTTTCAGCTAACTGAGCTAATTGTGTTAGATCCCCCGTGAAGACCTGCTGATCCCCACGAGTGCCACAACTAATCACCGCGATAGGCGTTAATGGAGAACGTCCTAGTTTGATTAAACGCTGGCTAATAAGCTCTGCTTTTGCTGTTCCCATATAAATAGCGAGTGTGTGATTAGCTTGCGCTAACGATGCCCAATCCGGCTCGATCCCATCCGCTTTACAATGCCCTGTCATAAAGGTGACACTTTGAGCATATTGTCGGTGGGTTAACGGGACCCCTGCATAGGCACTCGCTCCGCTCGCTGCAGTGATCCCCGGTACAACTTGAAAAGAGATCCCATGCGCGATAGCAACTTCAATTTCTTCACCACCACGTCCAAAAATAAAGGGATCGCCACCTTTTAATCGAACAACGCGTTTACCAAGTTGTGCATATTTCACGATAAGTGCATTGGTTTCTTCTTGAGAAACACTATGGTGTCCCGCTCTTTTACCTACACAAATAGTGTCAGCATCACGGCGAACAAGCTCTAAAACCTCTGGGCTCACTAAACTGTCGTAGAGCACAACTTCAGCTTGTTGAATAACCTGTAAACCGCGCAGTGTTAATAACCCTGCATCCCCGGGACCAGCCCCAACCAATGCAAGTTCGCCTTGTTGGCACTCTTTTTGTTTCAATTGTTGTTCAAGCAAGGCTTCTGCTTGTGCTAATTGATCGCTTGCCACTAAAGAAGCAAATTTACCGCTGAAAGCTTGCTCCCAAAAACGGCAACGAGATTGAAAAGTCTCTAAGTGCTGTTTCACTTTGTTGCGCCATTTTCCGGCTATTGTCGCCATTGTGCCTAATGAACTTGGCAATAAGGCTTCTAACTTTTCACGGATCATTCGCACTAAAACAGGTGCTTTTCCCGCCGATGAAATGGCAATCAAAATAGGATTTCTATCGATAATGGCAGGAAAAATAAATGAGCATTGAGGTTGTGAATCCACCACATTGACAAAAATATGCCGTGCTTGTGCATCAAGATAAACTTGCTGGTTAAGCACACTGTCATCAGTGGCTACAATCACAAGCATCATTCCTAATAGATGTTCAGATTGATATTTTGCTGATACCCATTCAATTTTATCTTGCTGATAAGCAAGGTGTAATTCATCACACAACTGAGGTGCAATCACTCTTAAGCGAGCGCCAGCTCTTAACAACAGCAAAGCTTTACGCGCAGCAACATGACCACCACCAACCAATAACACTGGGCGTTCTTTTAATTCCACAAATAAGGGTAGGTAATCCATACGCGCATTTCACCTTCGTTGTTCACTTTATAACTAACGACTATAAAAGGTGCTTTAGAAGTTATGAAATGACAAAAAGCTATGTGATGGAACAGAAAGGAATAAGGAAAAATAAAGTATTTTCAAATGGTTATAATTTTATAAATGACAAAAAGGGCAATAGATAAGCTCTATTCCCCCAAATTATTTATTGGTAGATAATGGCGTTATTCGTGTAATCCACACTCACGTTTTAAGCCGAAAAATCGTGTTTCTTCTTCACTCATACCGTCTTCCCATTTTCGGGTTGTATGAGTATCTCCCACAGAGAGATAACCTTGTTCCCATAAAGGGTGATAAGGTAAGTTGTTCTCTTTAAGATATTGATAAACCTGCTTATTACCCCAATCAACGATAGGTAAAAACTTAAAGATCCCTTTTGCGATTGAAAGCACTGGTAAATGTTCACGGCTTTTAGCTTGTTGTCGGCGAAGACCTGCAAACCATGTTTGAGCCTGTAATGCTTTTAACGCCCTTTCCATCGGCTCTACTTTATTTATCTGGTTATAACGTTCAATACCATCAATGCCTTCTAACCAAAGTTTGCCATAGCGCGCTTCTTGCCAAGATGAAGATATTTCAGCTCGATAGATCTTCAAGTTAAGTTGTAACTGCTGAGTCAACGTATCAATAAATTGATAGGTTTCAGGAAACAGGTAACCTGTATCAGTCAAAATCACAGGAATTTCAGGATATTGCCGAGTGATTAAATGCAGACATACCGCAGCTTGAATACCAAAACTAGAGCTTAATACATAGGCTTTAGGCAAATGTTCTAAAGCCCAAGTAACCCGTTCAATGGCGCTTAATTGCTCTAGCTGTTGATTAATCTCGCTCAAAGCATGTGTTTGCTCTTCAACAGGTAACTGTTTTAGCGAAGCAAGCTGAAATAAACTCATATCGCCTCCTGCACTTCATAAAAATCAATCGCTGAATTCAGTACAGGTTTAACAACATCAGTGCGGATAAGAAAATCACCGAAACCTTCATTGTTATGACGAGAAATCGCCCATTCACCAATCAGCGGATCCAGTATTGCAATGATTTCTTGCGAGGTAATATTTTCACGATACATTCTAGGAATACGTGTCCCAATGCGATTACCCCCTAAATACAAGTTGTAACGATCAGGTGCTTTACCCACCAGCCCAACTTCTGCCAACATAGCCCGACCACAGCCATTCGGGCATCCTGTTACACGCACAACAATATACTCGTCACTCACACCATGTTTTGTCATCAAACTATCAAGGATATCTGTGAATGAAGGCAAAAAGCGCTCAGCTTCTGCCATCGCCAATGGGCAAGTTGGGAAAGAAACACACGCCATCGCATGTTCACGCAGTGGTGTAATTTGGCTATTCATCAAACCATATCGACGAGCAATCGCTTCAATATTGGCTTTTTCACTCTCTAATACACCTGCCACAATTAAATTTTGATTAGCAGTCAGTCGGAAATCACCTTGATGAATTTTGGCTATTTCCGCCACGCCTGTTTTTAATGGAGTATCTGTCGTATCAATCAATCGTCCACTTTCAATAAATAAAGTTAGGTGCCATTTATTATCAACACCTTTTAACCAACCGATTTGATCACCTCGATGGGTAAATTCATAAGGTTTAATAGCCTCAAAAATCACTCCAGAACGGCGTTCAACCTCTTGTTTAAATGTCTCTACGCCAACACGTTCCAGTGTGTATTTTGTTTTTGCATTTTTACGTTCAGTTCGATTTCCCCAATCACGTTGAGTCGTCACAATGGCTTCGGCAATTGCCAATGTATTCTCAATAGAGATATAACCAAACTCACTGGCTAAGCGAGGAAAGGTGTTTTTATCGCCATGTGTCATTGCAAGACCGCCACCTACAAGCACATTAAAGCCCACTAAATGCCCGTTTTCAGCAATCGCAATAAAATTCATATCATTAGCATGAAGATCAACATCATTGTGAGGCGGGATCACCACCGAGGTTTTAAATTTCCGTGGTAAATAGGTTTCTCCTAAAATAGGCTCTTCGTCTGTTGTTGCAATTTTCTCTTTATCTAACCAAATTTCCGCATAAGCATGGGTGCGAGGTAACAGATGTTCTGATATTTTTTTCGCCCACTCATACGCTTCTTGGTGTAATGAAGATTGCACTGGGTTTGAAGTACATAACACGTTACGGTTAACATCATTCGCTGTTGCTAAAGAATCAAGTCCTGTGGCGGCTAACATTTGATGAGCAAGTTTTACATTGCCCTTTAAAATGCCATGAAATTGAAATGTTTGACGATTGGTAATACGAATACTGCCATAAAGCGTATTTCCAGTCGCAAATTTATCAATGCTAAGCCACTGTTTAGGCGAAATAACTCCCCCGGGTAAACGGCAACGTAGCATCATTGCATGACGAGGTTCTAACATTTGCTCCGCACGTTCAGCGCGAATATCTCTGTCATCTTGTTGATACATGCCATGAAAGCGGATCAATAGAAAGTTATCGCCTTCAAAACCACCCGTTAAACCATTTTGTAAGTCTTCTGTAATAGTGCCGCGTAAAAAGTGACTCTCTTTTTTCATGCGTTCACTATCAGCCAGTTTCCCTTCAACCACTAAGGGCGCTTGAGTGTGTGATTTCATTTAATAGACATCCCTCTGATAACGCCGTTCTAGGCGTAGCTCACTTAAGTATTCATCTGCTTCTTCAATATTTTTATTGCCATACTCCATCACAATATCTAACAACGCCTGTTCAACATCTTTTGCCATTCGTGACGCATCGCCACAGACATAAAGATAAGCGCCCAGCTGTAACCATTGCCAAATCTCACTACCACGTTCACGTAATTTATCTTGTACATAAATTTTATGTGCTTGATCTCGTGACCATGCTAAATCGATATGAGTTAGCAGACCGCTTTTGACATAACGTTGCCATTCCACTTGATAGAGAAAATCTTCTACAAAATGAGGATTACCAAAAAATAACCAGTTTTTACCTGTCGCGGCGTCATTGTCGCGCTGTTGCATAAAACCTCGAAAAGGTGCAATGCCTGTACCTGGGCCAATCATAATGATAGGGGCGGTGTTATCTTCAGGTAGGCGAAAATGCACATTTTTTTCGATAAAAACATTGATGCTATCGCCTTCTTTCAAGCTATCCGCTAAAAAGCCAGAAGCCCCACCGGTATAAGCACGAGAATTAACGTCGTAACGTACAACCCCTAAAGTAAGGTGTACTTCGTCTTCGACTTCTTGTTGTGACGATGCAATAGAGTAAAGGCGAGGAATCAGTGGACGTAAAATATCAACAAAATCTTGTGCAGTAGGTTGAGCACAATATTGGCGTACCATCTCATTAATAGGATGTTTGTCTGCATATTGCTGAAGCTTGGTTTTATCAGCCACTAATGACAATAGATCTTCATGACGCGTCAATTGGGCATAGGCTTTTACGATAGGTGCGCTATTTTGAGTTAGTTCACAATGATGCAGTAACGCTTCCCTTAAGGTGAATGTTTGAGATTTTAACGTGACAAGCTCATCACCCTTTAGCCACAACAAAGTAATAAGTTCATCTACTTTTTCAGGTGAGTTATTAAACCAAACGCCTAATGCATCGCCCGGTTGATATTGCAAATCAGAACCTTCAAGGCTGATTTCAATATGGCGAATATCTCTATCTGAATTTCTGCCTGTAATTTTTTGATTAGTCAGTAATGTGGCAGTAAAAGGGGCATCTCGATGATAAATAGATGCCTCAATCGTATCTGTTGTACCTGACTGTGTTTGTTGTAAGACTTGTGTATTTTGTGTCGGAACTTTTGCCTTTAAGATCCCGGTAAGCTGCTCTATCCATTCATCCGCAATGGCTTGATATTCAACATCAGCATCAACTCTTGGTAATAAACGTGTTGCACCTAGTTGTGCAATTCGCTCATCAAAATCTTTTCCTGCCTTACAAAAATGCTCATACGATGTATCACCTAAGCTCAATACTGCATAAGACGTTCCTTTCATTTCAGCCGCTTTTTTAGAGTTCAGATATTTATAAAAAGCGATTGCTTCTTCAGGGGGATCACCTTCACCTTGCGTAGATGCAATGATGATCAAGGTTGTTGTTTTATGGATCTGCTTAAACTTATATTCGCCTGCGGAATATAGTTCTACATTCAATTTGTGAGCAACCAAATTATCTCGTAACTGTTCAGCAAGATGACGCGCATTACCCGTTTGAGAGGCAGAGATCAATGTAATGGTTTCCTGCTCTGGTACGTGTGCTGAGGTAACTGTTGCTGAGGTAACCGCTGTCGATGCGGATACAACAGAAGGATTAAGCTGTCCCCACAAATAGCCAGATAACCACGCAATCTGCGCTGTTGAGAGATCTTTTGTTGCATCCTGTAATTTATTCAATTGTTCCGGTGTTAATGGAAGCATTGATAATAATGGAGGTTGATTGCTCATTTATCCTGCCTTAAAAAAGCGAAGCACTTATCTGTGCTTTATTGTTCTTTGATAATATTTCTAATATTGAGAGGGTATCCCACGACTAGAAGATGAATTAAAGACCTGTTGGCTCTATCTAATAACCTTAAATGCTAAATTTATTTATCGGTTTCCTTTACCAATATAATCAATAAGCAAAAAGGAACATAATAAGCCATTAAGATTAAGGGAGATTAGGCGTGATACGATAAATCGGCTACACTGGTAGACTTCGTACTATTTGTGTCTTTTTTTTACTAATTAAGTCAAGAGAGTTTTGATGACAACCACCATCTTTAAAGATTTTCAGTTTGAAGCAGCCCACCATTTGCCACATGTTCCTGAAGGCCATAAATGTGGACGTCTTCATGGGCACTCCTTTCTTGTTAGATTAGAGCTAACAGGTGAAGTTGATGCACATTCAGGTTGGCTTATTGATTTTGCTGATGTGAAAGCCGCATTTAAACCTACTCTTGAGCGTCTAGATCACTACTATCTTAATGAAATTGAAGGCCTAGAAAATCCGACCAGCGAAGTGCTGGCAAAATGGATTTGGCAACAAGTAAAACCGTCATTGCCATTATTATCTGCGGTGATGGTGAAAGAGACGTGTACAGCAGGATGTATTTATCGCGGTGAGTAAATCGAGTTTAACATTAAACCGTTATCACCTAGAAGAAAATCAGCCTTTATTGGCTGATTTTTTATATTAAAAACACGATCACGCAATATTTAAATATTTATGCGTTTGCATTGAGAAACGCCAATTACGCTCAATGCAGGTTTTAATACATAATGCCGTCGCACTCTCTTTACAACTAATAGGTTGTAAAGCAACAACAGGTGCGGGGTGCTCTGTGCGTAATGTCAGTAAGGCATCCAACGCTTCAATATCTTTTTCACGTCCAACAGGATGTTTTATCTCATTAGCACGATTAATTGCGCTGGTTAATACCTTAAAGCCCCCCTTCATGCCCACTTTTGGGGAAAGTGTCACCCAAGTCTTCTCACTACATAAAATATCGTGAGTACCACTGGTTTCTATCTGACAGGCAAAACCTGCTTGCTCAAGCCCTTCTGTTAAAGGGCGTAAATCATATAAGCAAGGCTCGCCTCCTGTGATAACCACGTGTTTTGCACTATAACCTTGTTGTTGGAAAAGTGATAAAATCTGAGCAACGCTGGCTTCTCCCCAAGCATCGCTTTCTTGCGTTTTAATAGAAATATCACCAAGAGGAACTTTTTTTTGGTCTTCTTTTTCCCAAGTATGTTTGGTATCACACCAACTACAACCTACAGGACAACCCTGTAATCGAACAAAAAGTGCAGGAACGCCAGTAAAAACACCTTCACCCTGTAAGGTTTGAAACACTTCATTAATGGGGTATTGCATAAGAAACTCTGATATCCAATGAATGCTGATGATTATTACAGATAACTATCTCACCGTAAGAGGCTTTATGATAAGGTACATGGTTTGTTTTGAATAGCTAACGTGCGAGAAGACACTGAAAAAGAGGATAGATATCCTCCGTTGGACAGAGATGGGAATACTTTAGATGCAAAAAGAGAATCAACTTTCACGAGGATTATCAGGGCGGCACATTCGTTTCATGGCGCTAGGCTCTGCAATCGGTACAGGTTTATTTTATGGCTCTGCGGCTGCCATTGAGAAAGCGGGTCCAGCTGTATTGCTTGCTTACCTTATTGGTGGTGCAGCAGTATTTATGGTTATGCGTGCATTAGGTGAAATGGCAGTTCATCATCCTGTTGCAGGCTCTTTTTCACAATATGCAAGCCATTATATGGGGCCTTTAGCCGGCTTCTTAACGGGCTGGAACTACGTTTTTGAAATGCTGATTGTCTGTTTAGCTGACGTCACGGCATTTGGTTTCTATATGAAACTCTGGTTCCCAGATGTTGATCAATGGATATGGGTATTAGGCATCGTTTGCTTTATTGGCGCCTTAAACCTTTGCCATGTGAAGATATTTGGTGAAATGGAATTTTGGCTTTCTATTGTTAAAGTCACTGCAATTATCGCCATGATAATTGGCGGTGTTGTCATTATGATGTATGGCTTTGGGCAACAAACTGAACACCCTATTGGTATTTCTAACTTATGGGAGTTTGGTGGCTTTATGCCAAATGGTATTGAAGGGGTTATCGCCTCGCTCGCCATTGTCATGTTTGCGTTTGGTGGGATTGAAGTGATTGGTATTACTGCCAGTGAAGCTAAAGATCCTGAAAAAACCATTCCTAAAGCTATCAATGCCGTACCGTTTCGTATCTTATTATTCTATGTACTGACGATTTTCATTCTAATGTGCATTTTCCCTTGGCAACAAATCGGCCATAACGGTAGCCCATTTGTACAGATTTTCTCAAATCTAGGGATCAATTCAGCAGCAAATATCTTAAACCTTGTGGTTATCACGGCCGCAATCTCTGCGATTAACAGTGATATCTTTGGTGCTGGTCGAATGATGTACGGAATGGCTCAAGAAGGACAAGCACCAAAATCCTTTATGAAGCTCACTCGTAATGGTGTGCCTTGGATGACTGTGCTAGTGATGTCTGTTGTCTTGTTACTGGGCGTAGTACTTAACTACCTAATCCCAGAGCAAATCTTCGTTTTAATCGCCTCTATTGCGACATTTGCAACAGTTTGGGTATGGTTAATGATTTTACTTTCTCAAGTTGCGATGCGTCGTAAGATGAGCGCAGATGAAGTGAAAACACTGAAATTCCCAGTACCACTATGGCCTGTTGCTCCTGCACTGACTATCGTCTTTATGGCGTTTGTTATCGCAATCTTAGGCTATTTTGAGTCAACCAGAATGGCATTGGTTGTCGGTATGGTATGGGTAGCTATTTTAACTATTGGCTACTATGTAGGTATCAAACCAAGAATGAACCAGAAATAAATCACAATTCTGAGTTAAACAATAAAGGCTGCGGATTAATTCACAGCCTTTTTCTTTATTATGCGATCTTCACTAAACCAGTGCTTGTTTTAAATCAGCAATTAAATCATTCACATCTTCAAGACCAATTGATAATCGAATCAAACCATCACTAATACCATGCCTTTGTCGTTCTTCTGCACTATAAGTAGCATGGGTCATTGTGGCGGGATGTTGAGCTAAAGACTCACAGTCTCCTAAACTCACTGCTCGACTAAAAAGATTTAAGCGATTCAAAAACTCTCGGCCTGCTTTTATTCCCCCCTTTAACTCAATGGCGATCATACCTCCAGCTAAACGCATTTGACGCTTAGCAAGTTCGTATTGAGGAAATGAAGCTAGCCCAGGATAATAAATAGTTTCGACTTTAGGATTATCTTCAAGATATTGTGCAATACGCTGTGCATTTTGGCAGATCTGTTCCATTCTTATGCCTAACGTTTTTATACCTCGTAAAATTAATGAGGCATCGTGAGGAGACAGACAAGCACCAGTCATATCCTTTAAACCTTCAACTCGTATTTTATCTGCTAGGGCATGTGTAGTAATAATTGCACCTGCTGTTACATCACCATGGCCTGATAAATATTTAGTCATAGAATGCACTACAATATCAGCGCCAAGCCCTAAAGGTTGCTGTAAATAAGGCGAGCAATAAGTGCTATCTACCATGACTAAAATATTATGCTGATGCGCAATTTCTGATATCTTTGCAATATCACTCACTCGCATATTGGGATTAGCCGGAGTCTCAAAGAAAATGAGTTTTGTTTTCTCTGTGATCGCTTCTTTTAATTTTTCGAGGTTAGTTAAATCAACATGCTTTATTTTAACGCCAAATTTAGCGAGTCCATGATTGAAAAATGTAAAAGTGCAGCCATAAAGCGTCATATCAGCAATAAGTTCATCACCGGGTTTAAGCAATGACCAACAACTAGAAGTAATTGCACCTATACCAGATGAAAAAACAACAGCACCTTCACCATTTTCTAATTGAGCTAAACGCTTTTCTAATAACTCTAATGTAGGGTTTGAGATCCGAGAATAAAAATGCCCTTTTTGTTTTCCTGAAAAACAATCAGCACCATATTGTGCAGTTGGAAAAACAAAAGTAGATGTTTGAAAAACAGGAGGCACTAATGCCCCCTGAGAATCTAACGGAGAATAACCATAATGTATTGCTTGAGTATTAAAATGTTTATTACTTTGCATCATTATATCTCCTAAATATTAATTAATTTTCTATTCGTTGGTTATTTTTCCCGATAATCTGAACTGTTCTTAGAATAATTGAAATTCCTTTAAGAGTATCAGGGTTTCTTAATAATGCGAAAGTTGAACCTAATGTATATTTTTTATCTTGATAAATAGATTCTTTCTTTGCCATATTATAAGCAGCACTTAATTCCCAAACTGGAATTAATGTTTCTTCAAATGCAACCGAAAGTTTTTCAACTGTTGCATTATCCATAATATCTATTGAATCTGATATTAAAGATAATAAATCGACGATATTATCAAACCGTTTTAATGCCAATAATGGTCTTGCTTTTTCTAATAAATGTTGAAGATGTAATTTATCTTCATCAGATAAAAGTTGAATATCTGCTGGGCTTAAATTATTTTCACTCATTATTGTATCCCCTATAATAATCCTCTAACGGTTGCCCAATATAAGCCTCGGTTATAACTATTACGCAATAACCCACCCAACTTTGTTGGTGGTGTAGGAATTACGTCATGTTTATAGTCATACTGTAATGGCATACCTGCAGATAATCCCATTTGTGCGACAGCTTGCACTCGACCATCATAAATTGCAGCAGGATAACCATAGCGAAGCTCACCACAGATATTATTTGCAATCACGCCAGCTTGGTTATGACAACTACCACCGGCTTTACTAATCGGTAAATCAACCGTATCACCAAGAACATACACTTGATTTAACCCATAAACTTGCAATGTTTCAGGATCAGTAGGTAACCAGCCTTCACCATTATTATGTTCACTTAAGCCTGTGTTACGGATAGCCTCAACCGCAGTAATTGGCGGTGTACTCATAAGGATATCAAACGGCTCTGCCTCACCCTCTTTTGAGTAAGCGATTTTCTTATCAGGATCAACATGGCTTAACGTAAAGCCTCGTTTAGCTTTAATATCTCGCTCAGAGAATACCGCAGGAAGAACTTCACAAACTTCTTGTTGCATAAACAGACAGTTTCTTAGTAATTGAGCAACTGTAGGATAGGTATAAACAATCTCAATATTACTTCTCACTCGACGCTGGCGAAGAAGTTCATCCAGCATCAATGTAGTCTCCATAGGAGCAATACCACATTGATGAGGTACATTAGGTGTTTCAGGGAAGCTAACCGTAATAAATATACGGCCTTTTTCAATTTTAGCTAATTTATCAGCAAGTGTTCTAGCGGCTTCATATTGGTAGAAATGATTCCCCGCTTCTTTTAAGCCTTCAATTCTATGAGGACTAGGAACACAACCTGTTGCTAATACTAAAAAGTCATAATTGTATTTTTTATTAGACTCGCAATAAATAACTTTATTATTAAAGTCAAAACGTTCTGCTTTATCAATAACAAATTCAATTTCAGGTCTTAATAAACTTCTTTCTGATCGCATTAGCTCTTCTTTTAAAAAAAGATTGAATGCAATATACATAAATGCAGGTTTGTAATAATGATTAGGATTATCTGAAATAAGCGTTATTTTGATTTTATTTGAAAATATTTCGTCATTTAACTTTTTAGCTAGGATATTAGCAAGAATAGTTCCGCCTGTACCGCCGCCAATAATAACTATATTTTTTGTTGGCATTTTATTTCCTATACCTAGTGATATTAGATAGACGAAAAAATTATAGTAAAAGTTATTAATATAACAAATATATTAAATAGATAAATAAACCACCCATAAAATAATATATCTAATCAATGAATAATATAATTACATTCAATTCAAATATTAAAACTTTAATATTAACTAATATTATAATCACTCACTAATAAAATGTCGCAATTAAAGGATGATGATCAGATGCATCTGTGATTAAGACTTCAGCTTTATTCAATGATAATCCTCGATAAAAAATATAATCCAAGGGTTTACCAAAGGCTGTTGTACGCCAATCGTTATCAAAAATAACCTCTTTAAGTCTTAACGCTCTCGCAAAACGTTTTAATACATTGACTCTTGGGCGACTCCACGCATTAAAATCACCCGCTAAAATAATAGGCCCCTTATGATGCATGATGTGAATAGATAAATTACTTAACTGACGCTGATAAACATCAACACCAAAACTAAAATTAATCGCATGAACATTAATGACCATTAAATGATCACCTGTAATTAGCGGATATACCGTAATTAATGCTGATTTCGGTAGTCTTAAAAAGGGCTCTTTTTCCCTGAGAGGACAACAATAGATAGGATGAGAACTTGATAATGTCATCACACCTGCAGGGTGTTGTTGAAAAGCCAAGGCAGGAACTTGATCTGCAATTAAATGATGAGTGCCAGCAAAACGGACAAGCTCTGGTGTGGTTTGCGCTTCTTGTAACAAAAGTAAATGTGTATCTGTTGAAAGCGTTTCCAACATATTACGCCAATTGAGTCGTTGCTGTTTATAGATATTCCAAACCGCAATTTTTAGAGTACCTTCAGTATAAAGAGGCATTCCAATAGGTAGAATATCCTTTCTTTCACTTAGAGGCGGGCTCGGCTCAATCCTTTCAACAGGTTGACCTGCCACAAAACGCACTGAATAAGTTGGTTTTTTCGCCATTAGCAACCTCAGATAAACAGCAAGATCTCTTGCTATAACTGAAGTATACCAAAGGCAAGCTTCGCTCTCACCCTTTAAAAGGACACTATAATCAACAAAAGTAATTATTTTTATACATAATAGTTATATTTACTTAAAAATCTCTGATTAATTTTTGGTTTATTTTAAATTTTAAGCAAAAAAAAACCTAAGTCGTTAGACTTAGGTTTCTTAATGTTGGCGGAACGGACGGGACTCGAACCCGCGACCCCCTGCGTGACAGGCAGGTATTCTAACCAACTGAACTACCGCTCCGCGTATTCTTTGCGCGATTAATGTTATTTAACACTAACGCTTTAATTAATGCCTGGCAGTTCCCTACTCTCACATGGGGAGACCCCACACTACCATCGGCGCTACAACGTTTCACTTCTGAGTTCGGCATGGATTCAGGTGGGTCCGCTGCGCTATGGCCGCCAAGCAAATTCGGTTTTATTACCCGCTTCTTTCCTTTCGGTTAGTCGCCAGCAATATCAATCTTAAACAAGCCTACTTCATCTACTGTTCGTCTCTCAGACAAAACACCTTCGGTGTTGTCAGGTTAAGCCTCACGGTTCATTAGTACTGGTTAGCTCAAC